>NZ_JAGHQU010000001.1 GCF_017744135.1 Endozoicomonas sp. G2_2 | reverse complement strand
AGAACGACCGAAGAAAGAACTCAGCGGGCTGACGCCCGCTGACTACGCTGCGCGGATGGCCGCAGAAGCGGCCATTTAAACCCTGGGGCTCTGGATCGAAACGCTACTGAAACCGGGGTATGGTCGGCCCCACACTCTCTTCCTACCTATCCCATTCGTCGGAACGTTCCGACAGATGTTGCCCCGCACTCTCTTCCTACCTATCCCATTCGTCGGAACGTTCCGACAGATGTTGTCCCGGGAGCAAAGGCCGACGGTGATCAACGGTGCGACGCAGCGTTTCGCCAAGTGGCTTAGCGAAGTCTAGGCGACGGTCGCCCACGAAGACTCACTGCCTGTCCGCTTCGCGGCCACCACCGATGCGGTTTCGGGCTCAATGAACGGCCCTCCATCGCATTGGCGGCGAGAGCTGTGGATTTCGTGGGCGATCCCACTCATGGGGTGGGGTGCCTAATAAATAGACCCTTCGTGGGGGCGACCTGTCGGCCCGGGCCGACGCAGCGCAGTTTGCGTCTCACGTAATTTGCGGAGATGACGCTAAGAACGAGGTCTAAGATCCGCCATTCTTAGATGGGTTTTAGATCGCTTGAGAAATCTGCCGCCCGGCCGTCCGGCTTCGCTCGGCGACATTACCAATCAGCGACGAGCTCAGGGTCAGCATCGATGCATTTACCTTGTACGCTGCCGGTGCAATGCTCTGAATTGAGACACTTCTGAAGTGGAGGAATCATGATCAACATTCTAGGCATCGTCGGCGTCCTGGCTACGGTTGCCGTAGTCATCGGCGGTCTCGCATACGCTCAAAAGAAACACCGAAATAGCCTCCACCATTGAGCCTAGAAGCCCTGCAGAGGCCAGTATGGGGTTCGGTCGCTAAGTTCCAGTAGCCCGATTTTCGCCAGGCACCATGACGCTTAGTAGTACACAGTACTTGTGGATAAGCCCGTGGGTATGTCCATGTGCAAGGGTACGTTTAAAGGTCTCGGATACCTCTGGTTAAAACTCAACCACACTGAGGCGCAATGCGCGTCGATACGTCGGCCATCTTGGCCTGCGTCATGCAGCCGCGACCGCTATCCCCCCAAGGCTCGACGACGACCGATTCCCTGAAACAGCGGCCTTTCGACCCACAATGACGCGGTGTCGTGAGCGGCAGGTCTGTTTCGTGGCCAGCGAGCGATCAATAGGCGCGACCGCTATCCCCCTTGGGGCATTTCGCCACTCGCGTTGCAGAGGCTATCTGCGTTGGCTGTTATTCCATAAGTACAAACTGGTCATATTCGAGCTTTAGATCGTATGACACCCTCTGGGAAGGCTGATGCTGACGGTCGTCCGGGCCATAAGCGATGCCCTCTAGATGAAGTATTTCATCTCTTGCAGACATACTGCGGAGTTTTACCAGCTCCAGGTTCGGGATGGTGAAATCCGCTTTAATCACTGGCTCGGCCGAGCCGAATCCGCTGTGTTCGACAACAGTGAAGTGCGGAAGGGACGTGCCATTCCCGCCGCTACAACCATAATCACCGTTCCAGTGAACAACCCAAACAGCGCCGAAAGTGCTTAAGCCGGCTTCCATTCCCTCCTTGATCTGTACCGCCTTGTATTGATTCGGCGGATAGTCACTTGGATCAGGTAACTGGCACGCAATGAGTTCGCTGTATTGCTGCACTTTTTTCGACGCGTCACTAGTATCGAACGCGTGAGCCGACGTGGCGACAGCGACGAGAGCGAGCCCGGTGGTTACCTTTCTCATTGTCTTGCCTCATTAATGTTCCTCGATACCTCAAGATCGGTATCGGCGTCAGGCATGGGGCCTTTAGCATTCCGCAAGAGTGAGCTGCTCAACTATATTGAGTAATCGTCATTCGCACGGTTGCCGATGCTTTCGCTAATGACCCAACTCTCGTAAGCCGGATAACGACCCTCGCGCAGTAACCCGTTTAGTGCCGAGATGTCCTTATCGGGGCTAAGCCATTTTCGTGCAGCCTCGGCCGTGAGTGCTTGAGGCTGGCGATCGTGGATATGCGCGATGTCATCGTTCGCCGGGCCCGTCAGGATTGCGAACGTGACTTGCCCACTAGCCGCATGATCGTCAGGTAGTCGGGATGCTTTGGACCAGATGCCGGCGAAGAAGAATGGCTGCTGGGTTTTTGGTTGGATAGCGTAGGGCTGCTTGCGATCGCCGGCGCGCTGCCATTCGTACCACCAGTCCGCTGCGATCAAGCATCGCTGGTGTCGAAATGACTTGGCGAAGAGCTTTTTCTCGTGGGCTGTCTCTGACCTGGCGTTGATAGGAGCCAATTTAGTGCCGGCCGCCCAGTTCGGTATGAAGCCCCACCATCCGGGGCCAAGTGTCAGCTCGCCAGTATCCGGATTCTTCAGCGCGCAGAGCTGGAACGTACCCGGCGGCCGGTTATAGCTCGCCGTATCGTCTAGTTTTGGCGAGACCGTAGCGCCGATGATTTTCGCGTAGGCCTCGGCAGCAGTGGTTCGCCCATAACTTCCGCACATCGGTTATCGACTGCGTACTAGATCCACTTCGCGCTCCAACGTCTTCGCACGAGATTCGGCTGCTTCTCGTTCTTTGCGTTCCTCGTAGCGATGCTGAAGAACGGCCACCGCTATGCCGGCGACTAAAAGGAACGCCAACACGCAGAACAGTGGTATTAGGCTCGCCATAGCAGGCACCTCGTTGTCCGCTTACCGTTTTTCTTATCGTCGCATCAATCCGTCTTGAGCTGCCGACTCGGTGCTTATCTCCAACAAGAGATGCTTGCGCAAAGCTGCTGAATTTCGCGCTCCGACTGCTGCGATTTCGACTTTTCCACAGTTTTTGGCCGCCTACTATAGGACTCCTCCTATAGGTACTATAGGAGGGGCTCTGAAGCCATTGGGGCGCAATGGTTTCAAGCGGTCTTGGTGACCGTTTATGCGTAATTTTGTGACCGTTTATGCGTAAAACCGGCAAAATTTGGTGACCGTTTATGCGTGGATAAGTTGGGCTATCCAGAGGGTTATCCACAGTTGATCAACGCGCAGCCTGATCGACAGCTGGGTTCTTCTCGCCAGCTGAACCGGCTCATCTGGCAGGTGCAATAGAGGTACATCCGCAAGTTGCGCCAACAATGCGTAAAACACCGTAATTAGCTGTTTATAAAGAGCAATCGTGTTTTATAGAGTGCCGTCGTATGTTGTTGATTTGCCTTATAATCACCTATTGCTGCAGAACTCATAATCCCTTGGTCGCAGGTTCGAGTCCTGCCGGGCCCACCATATTTGCTGCAGCCCTCCGCTACTAAGTCGTTAACCAATTAAGTGTTTCGAATGCACGTAATTGGTTTGCATCTGAGTAGCGCCAATACCCTGCCCCGCGCGCGATTTCTGAGGAAATAGCGTTAACAACTGATCGTTAGACCTACGCATCGGGACCGTTGACACCGAGCAAGAAATCGCCTGCGATCCGGCCGAACCAGCTGCGGGGTGATGTCGTCGGAGATCTACGTATATGCCAGTGCGGTTTCGATTCGCACACCGCCACCGTCGAAAAGACTGGCCATGAGTCGCGGGATCGCTAGGTGAACATGGCGGAGGCTGTGTCTGTCACGGCGTCAAAACTGTTCACGCTGTCGTCCATGCCTCCGGAATGGCTGTGCGCAGGTAGTCGAGCAGGCATTTTGTCTTGCGCGGCAGCTGACCGAACGGATAGGCCAGCGATACAGGCACGGCGGGCAGGCGCCAGTCGTGCAGGCAACGCAGCAGCTCTCCGGGATGCGCCCGCGAACGACGTTCGGCCGTCCAGTCGTAAAGCACGCCCAGGCCCTTGCCGCGTACGATTGCGTCGGCCTGGAGCACGACCTGGTCCGCGCGCGACCGCGTATGCACCGGCGCCATGCGGTAAGGCTCGCCGTCGACATGTTCCAGCGTCAGCCCGTCGTCGAGCACGCCGAGCATGTCTACCCAGGCGTGGTCTGCAAGATCACGCGGATGGCTCGGGGCGCCGCGCGCGTGAATATACGACGGCGCCGCATAAATTCCGCGAGTGAGTGCCCCGACCTGCTCGACGCGCAGCCCGCAGTCGCCGAGGGCACCGGGCCACAGGCAAATGGACACGCCGGCGTCGTGCTGCGGTGGCGTAGTCAGCGTGGAAAGGGTCAGTTCCATCTCGACAAACCGTGCCAGAAAATCCTCGATGCGATGCGCAAACCAGCTGCGCATAAACAGAGGATGCGCGTGCACGGTGATCCCGCCGCGCACACGCTCGCGCAGGTTATCGAGCGCGAGTCGGCTTTCGCGGTTCAGATCGAGCATGCGCTGACAGTAGTCGGCGAACGTATCGCCCGCTTCAGTCGGCACTAACCGGTTTGACTGACGGCGCAGCAACGGCTGGCCGAGCCGCCGTTCAAGACGACTCAAACGCCGGCTCAACGTTGATTTCGCCACCCCCATGGCGCGAGCGCTGGCAGACAGGCTCTGAGCCTCTAGTACCGCCACGAATACCGCGAGCTCGTCGAGATGATGCATGCACATTCCTTTCGTGTAGGTGCAGACAGCCACGCTGCGTTGCGTTTTCTGAAACCGGGCGTTGCCTCTGCTGCAGACGGCTTTATAGCACAATATTAATGAGAATGATTCGTATTCATTAGACGAGGGGGATACATGCGTTTGGTACAGCGTAGCGGCCTGTCTCTGGCCGCGGTGGCGGCTTCATGCGGAACTGCCCATGCCCAGAACGATATGGCGCTGAGCGAGGTCGTGGTAACAGCCGCCGGCTACGAGCAGGCGGTCGAAAACGCGCCGGCATCCATTAGCACGGTGGACCGTGAGACGCTTGAAAAGCGCTACTACCGCAATGTCACCGATGCACTGCGCGAAATTCCGGGCGTGATCGTGACCGGCGGCGGCGCAGGCGACAATGGCCGCGACATCAGCATTCGCGGCCTGCCCGCCCAGTACACGCTGATCCTGGTCGACGGCAGGCGTCAGAACACGCGCGAGACGCGCCCGAATGGCAGTGCCGGATTCGAACAGGATTTTCTCCCGCCACTACAGGCAATCGAGCGCATCGAGGTCATTCGCGGCCCGATGTCCACGCTCTACGGCTCGGACGCGATCGGCGGCGTGATCAACATCATCACCCGCAAGGTACCGGATGACTGGGGCGGCGCAGTACAGCTGGATACCTTTATTCAGGAAAACGGTGATTCCGGCGACCGGCAGCAGGCTAATTTCTACACCGGCGGACCGCTGGTCGAGGATCTCGTCGGGCTACAGCTGTACGGCCAGGTCAGCCGCCGCGAGGAGGACGAGATCATCAACGGCTATGAAGGCAAGGAGCTGCGTAATCTCACGGCCAAGCTTGCCTTCACACCTAGCGATAACCACGACCTCATTCTGGAAGCAGGCGCTGAAGAACAGACCCGCGAGCAGAACGTCGGCCGTTCCGGGCAAGTGACCGGCTGTCGCGGCGGCTGCACGGATTCCTTCGGCCGCTATCAGCGCGAACACTATTCGTTAAGCCATATGGGCCGCTGGTCGTTCGGCACCACCGACTCTTACATCCAGCGCGAGGTGGCGGAAAACCGCAGCCGTGAAATGGAAATCACAAACACGGTGGCCAAATCCAGCCTGGTCATGCCGATGGGCATGCATATCGTCACGCTCGGCGGCATGTTCGAAAAAGAAGAACTCTATGACGGCACGTCGAATCAGATATCCGATCGCACGAATATCGATAACACCAAATGGGCGGTGTTCGCGGAAGACGAGTGGATGATCACGCAGACCTTCGCGCTGACCGGCGGCGTACGTCTGGACGAGGACGAAAACTTCGACAGCCACGTGAGTCCGCGTCTGTATGGTGTCTGGAACGCGCTAGAGAACTGGACCCTCAAGGGCGGCGTATCAACCGGCTTCCGGGCCCCGGATCTGCGTGAAATCACGCCGGACTTCGGCCAGGTCAGTCGCGGCGGCAATGTGTACGGCAACCCCGACCTCGAGCCTGAAACCTCGGTCAATAAGGAGCTCGGACTGCTCTACGCGGCCGGCTGGGGTGCCAACGCGAGCGTGACCATCTTTCATACCGACTTCAAGGACAAGATCACCCGCGTCGCCTGCCCGATCGAGATCTGCGCCGCGGGCCCCAACCAGTTCGGCTCGGATCCAACTTATCGCATCAACGTCGACGAGGCCGTCACGCAAGGCGTGGAAGCCAGCGTCTCGGCGCCTTTGGGCGACAGCCTGAACTTCACCGCCAGCTACACCTACACCGATTCCGAACAGAAATCCGGCGAGTACGAAGGCGAGCCACTCACTCAACTGCCCAAGCATCTGGCCACGGCTACGCTGAACTGGCGGCCCACCGTGCGGCTCTCGCCGTGGGCGCGCCTGACCTACCGAGGCGAGGAAAGCCAACCCACGACGGGACCCTCACAGAACGCGCTGATTGCGCCTTCCTACACCTTCGTCGATGTCGGCACGAGCTACCTTTTGGCCGAAGGCACCACCGTCAATCTTGGCGTCTACAATATGTTCGACGAAGACGTCACCTACGACGAATACGGCTACGTCGAGGACGGCCGGCGCTACTGGTTGGGGCTGAACCTGGAGTTCTAGACCGGCACCGCGCGCTTTTATCCATGCGCGGTCGCCGCAGCGCCCGCGTTTTTCACGGAGTTCGAACCATGTTTTTTAATCGATCCCGCCCGCCCCGCGTATCGGGCATCGCCCTGTTGTGCGGCGTCGCGCTGCTTGTCGTCAGTACCGTCGGCGCGGCACGCACCCTCGATACGAAATACGGCGATGTCGAGGTCGATGGCACCCCGGAACGCGTGGTCACCCTCTACGAAGGTGCGCTCGATGCGGCCGTCGCGCTCGGCGCGACACCGGTCGCGGCCATCGCCACGCGCGGCGGCGACGGGGTGGCGCGCTATATGAGCGACCGCGTGGGCGCCATCGACATCGTCGGCACCGCGCGCGAGACCAACATCGAAGCCGTCGTCGCCCAGCGGCCGGATCTCATCCTGGCTTCGTCCCGACTCACGCAAAAACAGTACGCGCTGCTGTCGAAGATCGCGCACACGATCGTACCCGCAAACGATACGTTTGCGTCCGATGCCTGGCAGCAGGAGACCCGGCTTTACGGCGCAGCGCTCGGTCGAGGCGAACAGGCCGAATCGTTGATCGCGCAATACGAAGCACGCGCTGCGGCGATCCGCGCGCGTGTTTCCGACGACACCAGCGCTAAGCTCGTGCGCTGGATGCCACAGGGGCCGCTCGTTATGGCCGATATCATTTTCTCCTCGCGCGTACTGGCCGATGCCGGCTTCGACGTCGACGATGACGCACTGGTGCCGCAAGGCCGTCCGCACAGTGATCCGCTGAGCCTGGAGAATGTCGACCGCATCGACAGCGACTGGCTGTTTCTCGCCACGCTGAACGCCGATGGCGAGAAGGCGCTGGAAACCGCTCGCACGTCACCGGCCTTCACCCGCCTGAACGTCGTCAAGCGTGACCAGGTCGTGCCTGTAGACGGCCAGTTATGGACCAGCGCATCGGGCCCGATCGCCGCCGAAGCCATCCTCGACGATATCGCCGGCGCGCTGGGCGTCGACGCGCCGCGTTGAGCAGGCCGCCGGCCGCACGCACCCACACGCGCCGGCGGCCGGGCCTTTGGTTCGCGCTGCTGACCGCAGCGCTCGCCCTGGTCTGTATCGCCAGTCTGATGTTCGGCGCCGGCTCGACCGGCCCGATCACATCCCTGGCCACGCTGCTGCATGCCCCGGCCGGCGATGGCGGCTGGGCGTCGAGCGGTGAAGCGCGTTTCGTCATCGAATCCCTGCGTGGGCCGCGCACGATCGTCGGCGTGCTGGTCGGCGCAGCGCTTGGTGTTGCCGGGGCCCTGCTACAGGCCGTCACGCGCAACCCGCTGGCCGAGCCCGGGCTGCTCGGGGTAAGCGCGGGCAGCGTGCTCGCGGTCGCCCTGGCCCTGGCCTTCGGCGAAAGCGCGGCCACGCTGCGGGTGCCCGTCGCCCAGCTCGGCGCGCTCGCCGGCTGCATGGCGGTGCTCGCCGCGGCTCGATTGCGCGGCGTGGGCAACGACCCGGTCCGGCTGGTGCTGGCCGGCGCAGTGCTTTCGGGCGTGCTCGATGCGCTGACCTACATGATTCTGCTCGTCGACGAGCGCACCGCCGACGAGATCCGCTTCTGGATCGTCGGCAGTCTGGCGGGCCGTCGCCTGACAGATGTCACGGCGCTGCTGCCGGGACTCGCGATCGCGGCTGCGATCGTGGTTGCGATCGCCCGTCCGCTGGCCGCACTCGCGCTCGGCGAACGCGTGGCCACAGGGCTTGGCCACCGACCACGCCTCGTGCGCTTCATGGTCGTGATCGCGGTTGCATTGCTGGTGGGGTCGGCCACTGCCATCGCCGGGCTGATCGCGTTCGTGGGTCTGGTCGCCCCGTTCGCCGCCCGCGCGCTCGCCGGCCCCGACGTGCGCCGTACGCTCTGGCTGTGCCTGCCCGCGGGCGCGCTCATGGTTGTGACCGCCGATATCGTCTCGCGCCTGGTGGTGCGCCCTTCGGAGCTACCGATCGGTGTGCTGACCGCACTCATCGGCGCGCCCGTTCTTGTTGCGGTAGTGCGGCTGCGGCGGCTGCCAAGCCTGTGAGCACGGTGCGAACGCTCTCTAACGCGCGCGACCCCGTCGCGCCACCGGCCGGGACATGGCGGATTGGCCTTTCGCGCGGTCCGACCCAGCGCGCGGTACTGATCGACCGGCGAACCGTCGCCGCAAACGGGCTGCTCGCCCTGCTTCTGGCCGCTGTCGCGCTGGCCTCGCTATGTCTCGGCAGCGTGCCGATCGCACCGCAGGCTGCGCTGCGGGCGATTTTCGGCCAGGGCGATGCGATGGACGTGTTCGTGATCCAGGAACTGCGGCTCGCCCGTGTGGAGGCCGCGCTGCTGACCGGCGCGGCATTTTCGCTGGCAGGCTGTTTGACTCAGACGCTGGCGCGCAACCGACTCGCCACCCCGGGCATCATCGGCATCGATAACGGGGCGACCGCCTTCGCCGTAGCCACAGTCACCGGCGTGAGCGCGCATTTCGCGCCGGCGGTAATGGCACTGGCCGGGGCGGCGACCGCCACCGCCGTCACGTTCTCCCTGGCCGGCGGCATCGGCACGCGCGGCTATCGCTTCATCGTTGCCGGCCTGGGCGTTGGTGCGGCCTTTCGCGCGGTCACCCATCTCATGCTCGCCCGCGCGCCCATTGATGATGCCAACGCGGCCTACGCCTGGACGGTCGGCAGCCTGAACGCGCCCGAGGCCGGCTCGATCGCGCTGCTCGCTGCTGGGCTGGTCGTCGGAATGGTCGCGGCGCTCATGCTGGCACGCTCGCTGGCCGTGCTGCGTTTTTCCGACGCGACGGCGCAGACGCTGGGTATCAACGTGCGCGGCTGCCGGCTCGCCGCACTTGCGATTGCGGTCGTGCTCAGCGCGCTGGCGGTGGCGGTAGCCGGTCCGGTCGCGCTGGTCGCGCTCATGGGCCCGGAGATCGCGCGGCACCTGTCCTCGCATCGTGGCGTGCCGCTGGTCGGCGCCGCGCTCGCGGGGGCTGCGATCATGACCGCGGCAGACTTGGCCGGGCGCCTGCTGCTCGCGCCGATCGAGATTCCCGTGGGGCTGGTCACGGCGGTGGTGGGCGGGCCGTTCCTGCTCTGGATACTCCTGCGTCCGGGCCACAGAATAGCGCCATGAACGATCCAGCCTTCGACTCGTCGGCGCTCGCGTCGAGCCCGCTCGGTGCGCAGGGCCTGACGCTGGCCTACGGCAAGCGCGCCGTCATCCGGAACCTGGATCTGGCCCTGCCCGCGCGGCGCGTGACCGCGATCGTCGGCCCAAACGGCTGCGGCAAGTCGACGCTGCTCGCGGGTCTCGCGCGCCTGCATACGCCCGAAACGGGCCACGTGACGCTTGACGGGCGGGATATACGCGAATTCGGCGGGCGTGAGCTGGCCCGCGCGCTCGCCCTGCTGCCGCAGAGCGTGAGCGCGCCGGAGGGGTTGACCGCCGCAGAGCTCATCCGCTTCGGCCGGCAGCCGCATCAGGGTTGGCTGCGCCACTGGTCAGCCGAGGACGCGCGCGTGGTCTCAGCAGCACTGGCCGCCGCCGATCTCGAGGCGCTGGCCGATCGTCCGCTGGACGCCATGTCGGGTGGTCAGCGCCAGCGGGCCTGGATCGCCATGACCGTTGCCCAGCAGACACCGCTGCTGCTGCTCGACGAGCCTACGACCGCGCTCGATCTCGGCCATGCCATCGAGGTCTTCGAACTGATCCGCGAGCTCGCAGCGGCCGGCAAGACCGTCGTCATGGTACTGCACGACCTGGTCAACGCCTGCCGCTACGCCGATCACCTGATCGCGATGCGCGCCGGCGAGATCATCGCCGCCGGCGCACCGAGCGAGGTTGTGACAACTGATCTCGTGCGCGAACTCTACGGTATCGACTGCACGCTGCTCGCCGACCCGGGCACCGGCTCGCCCGTGCTCACGAACCTTCGGCGCACGCGCGAACCTGCACCCGCGTGCGCCGTAAGTCGATGAATGGTCAGGTATCGAACGCCGACCATCTGACCGCCGTATCCGACTTCATTGTTACGCGAGGTGACCATGGGCGAACGCATTGAGGACGTGCTCGCACACTACGACGAACTGCTGCGCGAAGAGCGTGCCCACCGCGACGATCCCGCGGTACAACGCGACCGACATACCGACCGCGACCGCCGTCTGCTCGCCGTCGGTCCGCATACCGGCCGGCTGATCAACGTGCTCGCGCGCAGCCTCGACGCCCCGCATATTCTCGAGCTGGGCACCTCCTACGGCTACTCCACGATCTGGCTCGGCGAGGCGGCACGCGCCGCCGGCGGCCGCGTGACGACCATGGAAATGCAGGACTACAAATCGCGATACGCCCGCGATATGGCAGCACGCGCCGGACTGGACAGCCATATCGACTTCCAGGTCGGCGATGCGGTCGAGATGATCGACGAGCTGACCGATCCGATCGATTTCGTGCTGCTGGATCTCTGGAAGGATCTCTACATGCCCTGCCTGAAGGCCTTCTATCCGAAGCTGGCGCCCGGCGCGATCGTCGTGGCGGACAACATGCTGCGGCCGGGTGGCGAGAACGTGCAGCGCTATGGCCAGGCCGTGCGCGCCAAGGCGGGCATCGACAGCGTATTGCTGCCGGTGGGCTCCGGACTCGAAGTCAGCCGTCTCGCATCGGCCTGAGCGGTCGGCCGCGCTGTCGCGGTAGCCGCATGTTGCGGATTTTACAACGCGCCGTTGCGTCTGCGTCGGTTGTGCAACGCAAACGAACCGAACCAAAATCTGCGCTAGAACGAAATAACGACTGCTTCAACACGACCCCGCGCCTGATCGCGAGGTCAAGAACGGAAAAAGACGATGGACACGCGCGTAATGGACCACGAACACGGCTACGGGCTCGCCAGCCGTTTTTTCCACTGGTCGATGTTTTTGCTGCTGCTCTGGCAGATCACCTCGGCGGTACTGCACTACGCTCTAGACGACACGGCGATTACGGACTTCTTCTTTGGCTTTCATTTTTCCAACGGCGTACTGATTCTGGTCCTTGCCGTGCTGCGCGGTGCCTGGGGCCTACTCAATCTTTCCCGCCGCCCGTCACACGCGGGCGCGCTCAACAGGCTCGCCGCTCTCGGTCATGTCGCGATGTATTTGCTGCTGATCGCCGTCCCCGTGGTCGCGATAATCCGCGCCTACGGTTCCACCCGCCCCTTCTCGGCGCTGGGCATCGACATCTTCGCGAGCCGCGCAAACGAGATCGCATGGATGACCGATCTCGGCGGCGCCTGGCACGGCTTCCTCGGCTGGACCCTGTTCGCGCTCATCGCTGGGCACATCGCGATGGCGTTCATGCACACCTACGCGTGGAAAGAGCCGCTGATCGCGCGCATGACAAAGGGCGACGAGCTGGGCTAACCGCCCGCGCCAAGGTATTCAGTCCGCCGCGTTGAACGCGTCCATCACGCGATGACGCTCGCCGTGGTAGTGCTCCTCGGCCGCCGCGGCCTTCCAGTACGGCACGGTGTAGATACAGCGCCGATCGTAGCCACGCACGCGGAGCAAATGATCGCGCAGCGCTAACACTGTCGCGTTTTCCCCCGCCACCCACGCTGCGCTGCCGACCGGGGCGACGTCGGCACGCACCGCGCGTATAAGTGCGGTATCCAACGCACCCGGGAGCGTATCCGACACCAACCAGGTGATCGGCACATCGGCCTCGTAAACCAGCGACTGCCGATCGTCAGCGTGGGGAATTTCGATGAAAGCCCGGCCGGTCGCGCTGGCCGGCAACGATTCCAGCAGCGCACTGATCGCCGGTAGCGCGCTCATGTCGCCGGCCAGCAGCACGTCATTCGTCGCCGCGAGCAGCGGGTAAGGCCCGCCGGGGCCGGCGAAGCCGATGACATCGCCGGGCGCCGCCCGCGCGGCCCAGGCCGAGGCGGGGCCATCGTCGCCGTGAAGCACGAAATCGACCTCGACGGCGGGCGCGGCAGCATCGAAGCGGCGGATCGAATAAGTCCGCGTGATCGGCCTTGCGTCGGCACCCGGCCAGACCAGCCCATTCGGCCCCAATTCGGGCAGACACGGCACGCGCTGGCCCGCGCGCGCAAAGAACAGCTTGATGTGGGCACCGGCGCAGTCTTGCGGCAGCGCGACCAATGGTCCGCCGGTTAGACGCACGCGGGCCATCCTCGGGCTCACGCGCATAACCGCGGTCACGGTCAACAATGTCGGCTCGAGCCGCGAGCGGCCAACCTCTTTGCGTGCTTCGTCGACCATCCCTGCTTCCTCAGTTTCCGTTCGTACCGCGGGGCGCATCACCCAGCCAACGGTCGAGAGCGGCGAATAGCCCCGCGCGCAGGGCGTCGCGATGGCCGGCCTGGGCGAGCACGCGCTGGGCCACGTCCAGTCCACCGCAGCGACGCAGCTCGCGTGCCGCCCAGCGCGTATTGTCCACCATCCGACGTGTTGCCAGACGCTCAACACGCGCTTTTCCCAGCCGCGCACGGACGTCACGATCCACGGGCTGCTCGTTACGACCGACCGTGAGTGTGACCTGTTGTGACTGCGCTGCTTCGCCACAGCCGCCCGCCGCGAACGCCGCCAGCCGGGGCTTGAAGGCCCCCTCTCCCCACCAAAGCGAGGGGCTCGCGGCGAAGTAGGCAGAAAACGCCGTTGGGTCGCGCACCAGCTGGGCCAGCACCGTCAACCCGCCGAGCGAATGCCCGTACAACGCCTGACGCGCTTCGTCGAGGGCAAAGCGTTCGGCGATGCGCCGGCGCACCTGTCGGGCAACAAAATCGAGAAACGCATCCGCCCGACCACTGCCGGCGTGTTCGGCCCCCGAAACCGGGGTGAGATCGACGAAACGACGCGGGATATTGAAGTTGTCCGTATCCGGATAACCGATGCCCACGACCAACACACGGCCCGCGAGTCCGTGATCGGCCAGCCACTGTCGCGCCAGCGGCGCGGTGGCATTGCCATCGAGCAGATAGATTGCCGGATAACCGGCGGGCGGCGGCGGCGCGGTCGGCCGCGAGACGAGCAGCTGATAGGTCTCGCCGCCAACCCGATCGACCACGTTCGTGATATCGAAGCCCGCGGGCGTCCGCGCCTGGACGCTGCCCACGACACCCAGCGCCAGGCCGACCGAAGCCACACGCATGATCGCCACCAGAGCTTGCCGCTTGCGACCGGCCACGCGCGATCAGAAGTCGTAGCGCAGCGACGCCACCAGACTGCGCGGCGCGCCGTAGAAGTTGAACGTGCCGGTGCTGCCGACGCGGTTGTAATACGCCTTGTCTAGCAGGTTGTTGACGTTGAGCTGGCCGGACAGCTGATCGGTGAATTCGTAGCCGAGCATGGCGTCGACCACCGCATAGCCGGGCGCCTCGACCCCCTGCGACGAGCTGAAGTCGCTAAGCGCGGTCACGCCGCCGCCAACGCTGAAGCCGTCGAGGGTCCCGCCTTCGAAACCGTATTGCGCCCATAGGTTGAGGATGTGATCGGGCATGAGCAGGAAGGTGGCGTCCGGGTCGCCGCGCTCGACCTCGGTATCCATATAGGTATAACCGGCGATCAGATCGAACTGCTCGATCGGCGAACCGCTGATCTCGACTTCAGCCCCCTTGATCGTACGCTTGCCGATAGCCGCGGAATAGGTTTCGCCCGGCACGCCGGCGGCGTAGTTTCGATCGGTGAGATTGAAGGCGCTGACCCGCGCGTTCAGGTTGCCTGCGAAATAGCTGCCCTTGATGCCCGCTTCGTATTGGGTGCCCTCGCGCGGCTCGATCAGATCGTTGTTCTCGTCGTTCGCCGTCTGCGGTTTGAAAACCTCCGAATAGCTCGCGTAAAGCGAGTGGTGGGCATCCAGGTCAAACACGAGGCCGCCGTAGGGGGTGAGCTTGCCATTGCGGTCACGCTCGCTGGTGGCACCTGTCTCGAGATCGGTGAGTTCGACCTTGTAATCACTCACACGCGCGCCGCCGATCAGAGCCAGGCGCTCGATCGGGCGGAAGGTCAGCTTGGAATAGACGCCGATCTCCTCGAGTTTCTGGTTATTGGCGGATAACGCGCCGGTTTCGAGAAAATCGACGTAAGCGATCTCGTCGAAATCCTCCAGCTGGGTGGCGGGCAACCGCGCGCGCGCACGGATCGAATCGGTGTCGTAGTGCTTGTAGTCCGAGCCAATCACGAATTCGCTAACCTGTCCGAGCGCCTCGAACGGCTGGCTGTAGCTCGCGTCGGCGGAAAACGCGGTTTCGTCGATGTCGCCGGCCGTTCCGGCCACAGTGACGGTCCCGTCGTCGCCGAGCGGCCCGCCGCCGAAGGCGTAGTTGTAGTCGGCGTTGCGGTCGGAATAGCGCGCGGCGACGCGCCCGTAGCCGCCATTTTCGAAACGGTGGGTGAGTTCGCCAATGACGTCGTCGCTGTCCATGGAAAAATCGTTCCAGTCGGCGCCGAAGAACGTGGAACGGTCGATGTCCAACAGATTGCCGTCGGCGTCGGTGGCCAGGCCGTTGTTGACGGTAATATCGCGCTCCTGACGCAGATAGGCCAGCGACACGGTAGTGTCCGGGTCGATGTCGTACTCGAGCGTGCCGTAGAAGGTCTGGCTGGCGTTGTCGTTGTGATCGACGAAGCCGTCGGTGTCGCTGTCGGCGGCCACTGCGCGTCCACGCAGCCGCCCGTCTTCGGTGATCGGCCCGCCGACGTCGGCTTCCAGATAATGCTGGTTCCAACGTCCATAGCGGCCGGTGATGTGGCCCTGGAAGGTATCGGTCGGGCGCTTGCGCACGAGATTGACGATGCCGCCCATTTCGCTGGTGCTGTTGAACAGACCCGAAGGCCCGCGCATGACCTCGACGCGATCAAAGGCGGCGAGATTGGGCAGCGTGCCGTTGATACTGGCCATCGGCGCGGGCAGACCGTCGATGTTGTATTCATCGTACTCGTAGCCGCGCGCGTAAATAGATGAGCGTCCAGCGTCGTTGGTCAAGACCCGCAGGCCTGGCGTGCGCCGGGCGAGTTCGTCGAGGGTGTCGAGGTTGCGATCCTCGATCGCGTCGCGCGTCACCACCGTAACCGACTGCGGGATGTCACGCAGCGCCGCCGGCGTCTTCGTGCCCACGGTGGCGGCGTCCACCGCATAACCGCGGGTTTGTTCGGAGGGCAGCATGTCGTAGAGAAGGTTGCCTTCCACCGTGACCATTTCGAGCGTCAGCGCGTCGGCCTCATTGTCCTGGGCATGGGCCGAACAACCGGCCCACAGCAGACAACTGGTCAGTCCGGTCGTAGCGATATGGCGAAGCATTTGCGTCATGTGCAGCGAGTCCCCTTGTGCAAGGCCCTCAGCCGTAAGTCGGGCGTAGGCATTCGGCGTGATCGCAAATGCGAATCTTTTGCATTTGCAGCGTCAGCGCTGCATTATTTCAGACGTTTTGCACTCGCACCTTTGCCCTCGGATCAAATGTTTTTGCAATCGGATACCTCGGCGCAAGTTACCGCCGGCCACGAGCCTTCTACCCTTGCTGGCGGCCGAGCGATCCGTGAGGCCGAGTTGTCTCACCATGCCGCCCAGTTGGGCCATAGCTACCGAACGCAGACATCTGCCGGCCGCGCCGCCGCCCCACTGGAAGGCGATGTCGGGGTCGATGCTTTGGCGGGCGGTCTTTTGCTGCGCCGCGCCCAAGTACACAACACCCAGGACATGCGGTGTTTCGCCCGGCTCAGCCCCGGGATCAAGATCGTGCTGGTACTCGACGGCGAGGTCGACGTGCGCTTCGGCGGTCAACCCTTACCGACCGACGGGCGGCAGTGTTGCTTCGGGGTCGTCGTAAACCTGACCCAACCCACCGATTTCGAGCGCCGCGCGCGAGCCGGCACCCATGAAAAAAGCCTGACGCTCACGTTGCCCGGCGACTGGCTAGAACGGCGCGCGGCACGCCTGAGTCGCGCCGTGCCGCGCTTGGGCTGCGGACTGGCCCATCTCGCAATGGCGCCGTGGCAGCCGAGCGACACACTGTGCGCACTCGCGCAGACGCTATTCGACCAGCGCCCGGCCGTGATCGACGCGGCTTGGCTGCTCCATTGCGAAAGCCTCGCCTTGGCGATGGCGGCCGCAGCCTGGCCGGCATTGATCGATACGCCGGTCCCGGTCAAACCGGAGACGGCGATCGACAATCGGCGCACGCGACGCATGCGCGATCTAGCCGACAGCGGACGCATGGAACGAATGACGCTGGATGAAATCGCGCGTGAGACCGGCATGAGCCGCGCAAGCCTGCAGCGTCATTTCCGCCGCTGCTATGACATGAGCGTACAGCAGTACGCCCGCCACCAGCGCTTGCAGCGGGCCCGACGAGCGCTGGCGGACACTGACTGCAGCGTGGCTACGGCCGCTGAGATTGCAGGCTATACAAATGCCGCCAACTTCACCACGGCATTCAAACGCATGTTCGGCGAGACTCCAAGCCGGCTTCGTCACCACGTGGCCGATTGAGGCAGCCGTCGTCCAACCTACCCGCCAGCACCAATAGAGCGGCGCGCTTTGACTGCCAACGGAATCGGCATGGACTGAAATGTTCACCCGAGAGTTTTTCGCATTTCTTGTCCAGTAGGCGGCCGATACTCTGATGGCACAACCAAACGGGCACACTCAGCATTAGTGGATCTTCGACCACGCCGCCGAATTATCATATCGGCAGGAGAGACGCCGTTTCCGATGTAGCCAGAATTTGAACGCCTGTTGACAATGCGGCGCAGGCATCGAGCCCCTGGTTTGAGAATTAAGCCATTTGATCGCCTCACATTCGCAAATGGGCCAGTTCTTAGCGGAACAATCCCCTGCTCTGTGCGACTGTCGACAATAATAGAGCTGACGACCAATAGTTAAGCGGATAGCTGTTGGCCTCGCGAACGGCGCTGCTGTCGAAACCCCCTGTGGGCTGAATCAGATTTCTTCGCCCTATTTTGACCTACTAGCAGTCGTTCGCTGCGAACCGCGTGGTACCAGCAGGCGCACAATCGTTTTACGGTTCAACTGCCACAGCGCACGCGGTCGACTGGCCAAAGATCTCCTACGGTAACGCGCACGACGGCCGATAATGTCAGAGCCTGTCCGAGCGCTGGCCACAGCCGACGCTCGGAGAGCTGGACAAACGTTCACCCCCAGGGGAGCGGGCTCATGAGTGACCATAACGCACGCGTTTCCGATGTGATCAGCGGCCGCGCGCTTGATGCCGCGGCCACGCAGATCTTTGCCAACATCGCCGACGGCGTGGTCCTGACTGACGAGAACCGGCGCATCATCTTCACCAACGAGGCCACCGACCAGATGTTCGGCTACGGCGAGGCCGAACTCGTGGGCCAGAGCACCAGTACGCTGTACGCGAACAGCGATGAGTTCGCCGTGCAGGGTGCGAAGCGTTTCAACCCGACCGCGTCTGACGACCACCAGACCTACGTCACCCGCTATCGACGCAAGGACGGCACGGTCTTCGACGGCGAAACCACCGGCGGCCCCATTCACGAGCCGGGCACGGGGCGCGTGCTCTATCTCGGCATCGTGCGCGACGTCACGACGCGACTGTCTGCCGAAACGGTACTCAACCAGTTGCACCGGGTCACATCGGACCGCTCGCTGGAGTTCGACGCCCGTCGCACCGAAATCCTGCGTCTCGGCTGTCGTCATTTCGGCCTGCCGATCGGCATCGTGAGCCATATCGACGGGGATCGCTACGAAGTCCTCGAAGCGATTCATCCGGAAGACGCGATTCCGCCGGGGGCGACATTCGAACTCGGCGAGACCTATTGCTGCCATACCCTGGCGGCCGACCAGCCGATCGGATTTCATCACGCCGGGCGCAGCGAAATTCGCGACCATCCCTGCTACAAGGGCTTCCAGTTGGAAAGCTATCTCGGCAGCCCGATCACGGTCGACGGCGAGCTTTACGGCACGCTCAATTTTTCGAGCCCGGCACCGACCCGCCCCTTCAATCGACAGGATCTGGAACTCATCGGCCTGTTCGCGCAATGGCTCGGCCATGAGCTTGCGCGAGAGGCCGATCTTCAGGCGCTTCAGGCCGCGCAACTGCTGCTACGCCGTGCCGCCACGACCGACGAACTCACTGGGCTCGCCAACCGCCGTCTGCTCGGCGATCGCCTTCAGGCCGAGCGCCAGCGCATGAACCGTTATGGCGGCAGCTTCGCGGTGGCGCTGGTCGATTTCGACCACTTCAAGAAGCTCAATGATCAGTACGGCCATGCCACGGGCGACGCCGCACTTGTCGAGTTCGCCGGCATCGCGAAGAAGCTCCTGCGCGCCGTGGATACGGCCGGGCGCTGGGGCGGCGAAGAATTTCTGATCCTACTGCCCAATACCACGATGGAAGGCGCACTCACGATCGCGCAACGCCTGGCCGACCGAATTGGCGAAGCCACGCTCGAAACGGACGGCGGCGAGAGCGTTGCGCTGAGCGTCAGTATCGGCGTGACCATCTCCAGCGGCGAAGAGGCCATCGAGACCGTGATCGCCCGTGCCGACGAGGCACTCTACACCGCCAAATCCGACGGGCGCGGCTGCGTGCGCTGGCTCGGCGGTAATCCTAGCGTACCGTTGGGTACGCTGCGGACCACGGCCGGCTGAAGGCCTCACCGCCCGGGCCTCGCGCCGCCTATCGCTGCAGCACGAGCAGCGGATCGATCCGGGTACTGAACCAGGTCATGCCCCAGTGCAGATGCGGGCCGGTGGCACGTCCGGTGGCGCCGACCGCGCCGATGATTTCACCCTGCTCCACGGTATCGCCCACAGCCACGTCGAGCCGCGACAGGTGCAGGAAATTCGACCCGATACCGTAGCCGTGGTCGATGAGCACGGTGCCGCCGGTGAGATACAGATCAGGCTCGGCGAGCACGACTTCACCCGAGGCCGGCGCCTTGACCGGCGTACCGGTCGCCGCGGCGATATCCATGCCGGAATGAGCCGAGCCAGGTGTGCCGTTGTATATGCGCTGGTTGCCGAACCGGCCGCTGATACGACCTTCAACCGGCCAGATGAAATGCTGGGCAAAACCCAGGCCATTATTGCTCGTCGCCCGCGCGCGACTCACGGCCTGCTGTTCGCGAGCGATGCGTTCGGCGATGGCCGGTGGCGGCGAGACGGTCTTGGGCGGCACGCCATTGATACGTTCGACCGGAAAATCCCGGGGGCGTATCTCGACCGCGACCCGGCGGGGTTGGCCATTGGGCGGGGTTACCGCCACGCGGGCGCTTCCCCGGGCATCGCGCCCGACGCCGAACACGATGGTGCCGTAGTCGGTGACGTCCAGCGTACGGCCGTCGTAGACCACACGGCTGCCGGCCGGGACCTTGCCAATTACCATCGCGCCCTGCTGCACATGCGCCGGGAGGACCACCTCGTCGGTTGCAGCAAGGGCCGTGCCGGCGAAAGACAACACGGCGCCGAGACACGTTATGAAAAACGAACGGCAGCGGCGCCGATACAGGGCTTTTGATTCGATCATCAGTGGCGTTTAGGTCGTGGAGGGAGTTGTATAGCGCGATGATACGCGCCGCGTGGCGGTAATCCGGCACATGAGTATCGACGCCGCATGATGACTCGGCCGGATAATCAAACGCGCTTCAACCCCTCGGGTTATTGGCGTGGCGCAACAGGAATCCGCCGGTATCGGCAGTGTCGATATCGTTCAGAGAGACGCGTCGCGCAATCAGCCGTTCGCGAGCCCGTCGAGATCATCGTCACCGCCGAGCGCGCGCTCGGCAGGCTCAGGGCGATGAAAGAGATAGCCCTGGAAGCGGCGCATGCCGGCGCGCCGCAGCAGGGCGAGCACGGCTTCGGTCTCTACGCCTTCTGCCGTAACGCCAATATCGAGGGCACGCGACACCGCGCCTATGGAGCGCACAACGGCTCGATCGATCGGATCCTTCTCAAGACCCCCGACGAATGAACGGTCGATCTTTATGCCATCGACCGAGGCCCGCTTGAGCATGTCGAAGCTGTTGTAGCCGCTCGCGAAGTCGTCGAGCCAGACGCCGTAGCCGCGGTCCCGCAGGCTCTGGATCAGCTGCGGGTAGTGCTCCCCATAGAGGGCCTCGCTCTCCGTAATCTCGAAGATGAGCTGACTCGCGCTCGCGTGCTGTTGTTCGAGCAACACCATCAGCTCTGCATGGAATTTCGGATCGGCCACACTGACAGGGCTGAGATTGACGCTGAGAACGCAATGCTTTGGCCAGAGGCCGCGGCGCTCGTAGTGCTTGATCAACGCGATCGCCTGCGTGATCACCCAGCGATCAATACGGCTCATCAAACCCAGACGCTTCGCTGTCGGCAGAAAGGCATCCGGCCCGATTACGCCGTCGTCGGCGTTGAATCGCAGCAGTGCCTCGTAACCTAGCCGCTTGCCGTGTTCGTCGACAATCGCCTGAAGGTAAAGGGTGAACCGGTCCTGTTCCAGGCCGCTTCGCAGCAGTTCCGCCGTATCGACATAGCGCGACGCTTCGGCGCCGGCTTCGTTGCTGTCGCTATAGACATGGTAACGATTGCGCCCCGTATCCTTGGATACGTAAAGCGCAGCGTCGGCGTGGATGAGCGCGACTTCGGTCGACGCCAGCCGCCGATCCAGGGCGGCGATACCGATGCTCACGCCCACCGCGTAGCCTCGCCCTTCATGCACAAAATCGAGCGACGAGACCGTATCGACGATCTTGTCGGCCACGATACGCGCGCCTTCGGCGTCCTCGCTGTGCACGATGGCTGCAAATTCATCACCGCCCAGTCGGGCAAGCACGTCACTCCCACGCAGCAGCGCGCGCAGGCGCAGCCCGATCTGGCGCAGCAGTTCGTCGCCCGCCGAGTGACCGCCGGTGTCGTTGATGGTCTTGAAGTGATCCAGATCCAGATACAGCACGAAGGCACGCAACGCGCCCTGCTTCACGCGCGCCCAGGTATGGTCCAGCGCCTCCTGGAACCCGCGCCGATTCGGCAGTCCGGTCAGCGCATCGTGGCTGGCCTGGTGGACCAGCTCGTCGGTCATGCGACGCGCTTCGCTGATGTCCTGGAACACGAACACTGCGCCCTGAATCTCGCCGGTGTCGTCGTGGATGGGCGAGATCGAGTCCACGATCGAAATATAGTCGCCGTCGGCGCGCTGGAGCCGCGTGAAGATCGGCACCCGCACGCGGTCGCCGATACTCAGCACACCGGGCAAGGGATCGGGCAGCTGGCGATCCTCATCGGCATCGAAAAAACGAACCGTTTCGCCGAACGGCTTGCCGATGATCTGCGAACGCGGCACGCCCAGCAGCTGGGCCGCCGCGCTGTTGAGTTCGGAGACGATCGCGTTCGCATCGACCCGGATCACGCCTTCACCGATAGCCTCGAAGGTGACGTCGGCCAGCTCCTTGGCTTCGAACAACTCGCGATGCGCGCGCTTGCGCTCGGAGATGTCCTGGATATGGGATATGAAATACAGCGGCTCGCCCTGCTCGTCGCGCAGCAGCGAGACATCGAGCTGAATGTCGACGACGTGACCCTGTTTGTGGAAGTACCGCTTTTCCATCCGATAGCCGACACGGCGACCGTCGAGCAGTTCCTGGACATAGGTCAGGTCGGTCTCGAGATCGTCCGGATGGGTGATCTCCTGAAACGTCGTGCGCAGCAGTTCGACTTCGCCATAGCCGACGATTTCGCACAGCGCGCGGTTGACCGACAGCCAACGGCCATCCGGCGATACCAGCGCAATGCCGGTCGGGGCGTGGCTGATCGTTTCCTTGAGGCGACGCTGTGACTGGTGCAATGCCGCCTGGCTGCGTTTACGCGCGGTGATGTCGGATAACGTGCCGACAATCCTTCGGTCGGCGGCGTCATCGAGCTTCTGGCCAGCCTCCTTGATCCATATCTCGTCGCGATCCGGGACGTTGAGGCGGTATTCCGTGAGATAGGACGGCGAGTTGCCGGCCAGGTGCGCATCGATCTGGCGCTTGCGCTCGGCCCGGTCGTCTTCGTGAATCCAGGCCAGCCACTGGTCGCGGGCAAGCGTGGCCTCGGCCGCCTCGCTGAGCCCTGCACGCGAATTGAACCGTCCGTAGATACGGTAAATATCGCGATCCATGTCGATATCGATCAGCCCGAGACCGGCGTTCTCGCCGGCCGTACGCCACCGCGCGGTTTCTTCGAGCAAGCGGCGCTCGCGCTCGGTGCTCTCGTTCTGGCTGACGACCTGGTCATGGACGTCCAGCAACGCACCGGCAATCAGTGGCGGCCGGCCTTCGCGAACCTCAACCTGGCCGATCGCCTGCACGTAGCGGCGCGTGCCATTACTGCGACAGATCTCGGCGGTTACGCTGTATCCCGACCCCTCGGACGTGGCGCGTTCCAGCGCCGCCTCCAACTGCGTGCGAGACGCTTCGGTATAGAACGACAGCGCCGATTCGAGATCCGGGGTGTATTCCTCGCGGGTCAGCCCATGCAGCGTGTAGATCCCGTCCGACCAGTAGATCACGCCGGTTTCGGTGTCGTACCACCAGGTCCCGCCACGTGCGTGGCGTTCGAGCACTTCGATTCCGACCTGATGCATGCGTTACCTTTACCTGCCGGTCGAGGCGTGCAGATCGCATCGCGTGGCGGCGAACACGCGCGCGTGCCGGCAGCGGCACAACGCCGGGTCGCTGCGGCAGACGCCAATCCTGCACGGAGTCCAGCTTCCGTTCGTTACGCAGATTCTATCGTGTTTATAGGGACAGGCCCATGTCGGCCCCGATCAGGGCTCTGCATGGGGCAGTGCCACATTGCACAGTGCCTCGCCGAATTCGCTGAGCCGGATGGTGCAGCGCTCGATGTTCGGATACTGATTCAGGTCTGTTTCGACCTGCGCCATGGCATCGCGCACGAGGGTATCGGCCTCGAGAATCTCGTAGTCGGGCTCCAGGTCGCTGTCCTCGCCGCCCACCGAGATCAGGCCGAGCGCGAACATGTGCGCGATGAAGTTCGGCACCTGCGCACGCAGAAGCACGCCGGCTTCCTTGCCGACGCTCGACGCATACGACAGAACCCGGTGCGAGCCCACGCCGGGCAGCATGCCGGCGTTGACGTGGACCATGGGCCACACGCTGCCGTCGGCCATGAGCACCAGGATGCGCGCCTGCGAAGGATTGAGCTGGCGCAGCAGGCGGACATAGAAATCCTGCTCGATAGCCTCCTGGTCGGTGCCGCGAGAGGCGTCGAGCAACTCGGCGAATATCTGGGCCGGCAGGCTCGAACTGTCGCTGGCCGGCACGTTGCCGAGCGGATCCGCCGGCGTCACGCCGGCGCGGTCCAGGCGTTCGCCCAGTCCCTTGAGGGCCATGTACTCGGCGCGCCGCAGGGCACGAATCCCGATGCCCGCGACCGGCCGTCGACCGAGCCAGAGCGCGGTGCGTCGCAACAGATGAAGCGGCAGCGGCGGTTTGTCCTCGGCCTGGAACTCGGGCGCGAAGGCGTCGTAACGCTGCTTTTCGTAATCCCTCGATGCCACGTTGTCGAACTCCTTGATGAACTGGACGCGGTTAGGAACCGCCGCCGAAAAGCACGATGAACTGGAACACGCCGACCGCGAAACCGAGCGCCGCGCCGACGGCGATCAGGATCCATTCATCCTCTTCGAACGCCGGCCGCAGCATACCTTCGAACTTGCGCGGCGGAAGCTGGCGCATGCGGTCCACGAGGGTTTCCTCGATCGCCATGGTCTCGTTCGTATAGCGGATGAATTCCTGCATGGCAGGCGAGGCGCTGCCCTGCGCGTCGGGCGTGTACTCGATCAGCCGGTCCACGGCGGTCTGCTTGAGACGAATATAGTTCACGTCGCCGACCGTCCAGCTCACGAACGACCGTATCGGCCCCGCGCTTTCGTCGATCGCCTCGCCGACGTGATGGGCGATGATCGCGAAGATGCGATCGGAATACGGCCCCTTGAGCACCTGCTGAAGAATGTTCGCCGGCGCGAGCACCTCGTTGGCGACGAGATCGCCATAGGCGCGTGCGACGTCTTCCTGGCGCTTGAAAAACAACCCGTGCAGCGTGAATGGCCCCACGCGGTATTTTTCCTTCGGGTTGAAGATCATCTTCAGCGCGGCCCAGTTGGTGAGCCAGCCCACGAGCATTCCGAACAGCGGCAACAGCCACCAGGGCTGAAAGAACATCCACACGAACATCTGGATCATGCCGAGCGGAAAACCGAAATACGCCCCCGAGCGCGCGATGAACTTGAACTCCTCCTTGCCCGTCTCGAGAAATATCCGGTTCATCAGCTCCTTGTGATGCACCAGGTTGGTGACCACCATATCCTTGAGGTCGAAGACCTGATTCACGTCCGTACGCAGGTCGCGCACCGTATCCGCAATGGCCTGCGGTACCGCGGCCTGTACGCGCGCGACTATGGTTTCGCGGGCGGCGAGCGGCGTACGCTCCCAGACATCCGAGTGGTGGCTGCGCATGACCTCAGCGACGAGATCCTCGGTCATTTCGTTCAGCGGCACCTTGAGCTTTTCGGCCACCTCCTCCGGGTCCAGACGCGAGAAGATCTCTTCGCTGTCGATGAGGTTCTGGGTGATGGTGTCGGTCGCGATCGCCGACATCTTCGCCGCCTTGCGCGGGACGATGCCCTGCCAGCCGAGAAACGGTTTCCAGACGCCGAAGAACTCGATCGGATGAAACATCATCCAGATCGCGACGCGGTTGGTGATATAGCCGATTATCGCGCTGATAAACGGCATGGACGCATACTTCCAGAACGTGGCCGTTCCGAGAAATGCCAGATCGATCATGCGGCCCGTCTCCTCCAGTGTGCGCTATGCGGGCATTTTCTTTGTGGCGACCGATCGACCGCGCGGCTGATCGAAAAGATCGCGTTTCGGATCAACATACAGTGATCGACCGCCGCTGTCCCGTGCATTCGTTCGCTGCTCGGACCGCGCCGAAGCAGGGGACGGCCACAAAAAAAGGCCCCGCCGGAGCGGGGCCTTGATGCCAACCTAGGGCGTGGCGTTTCAGCTGTGGCGCAGGGCGCCCGGCACGCGGACGTCCTCGATCAGCGCCTGGACATCGGCGGGCGGCGGTGCCGTCGCGCGCGAGACCAGGAAAGCCACCACGAAGTTGATCAGCGCACCGAGCGCGCCGAAGGACTCCGGCTGGATCCCCATGAACCAGGCACTCGCGTCATCCGGGAACACGTTGGTGCCCGGGATGAAGAAGAAGCCCTTGAAGATGAAGATATAGGTGATCGTCGCCAGCAGACCCGCGAGCATGCCGGCAATGGCGCCCTCACGGTTCATGCGCTTGGAGAACACACCCATCAGCAGCGCCGGGAAGATCGAGGAAGCGGCCAGGCCGAAGGCCAGTGCCACCACCTCGGCCGCGAAGCCTGGTGGATTGATCCCCAGATAGCCCGCGACCAGAATCGACCCCGTCATGGCGATACGTCCGGCCATGAGTTCGCCCTTCTCGGAAATATCCGGCTTGAGCATGCTCTTGAGCAGGTCATGCGATATCGCCGACGAGATCGCGAGCAACAGACCGGCGGCCGTCGACAACGCGGCGGCCACACCGCCCGCAGCCACGAGCGCGATCACCCATGCCGGCAACTGTGCGATCTCCGGATTGGCGAGCACCATGATGTCGCGGTCGACGTTGACCATTTCGTTGCCTTCCCAGCCGTAGCTGTCGGCCGTGGCCTGGAATTCCGGATTCTTGTCGTTGTAGTACTGAATCCGGCCGTCGCCGTTCTTGTCCTCGAAGCCGAGCAGGCCCGTGCCTTCCCAGGTCTTGAACCACTGCGGACGGTCTTCGTAACGCAGGTTGGCGGTCTGTTCACCGACCGGACCGGTCTGCACCGTTTCCATCAGGTTGAGACGCGCCATGGCGCCCACAGCCGGGGCCGTGGTGTAGAGGATGGCGATGAAGAACAGCGCCCAGCCCACCGACTTGCGCGCGTCGGTGACCTTGCGCACGGTGAAGAAGCGGATGATCACGTGCGGCAGACCCGCGGTACCGATCATCAGCGACAGCGTGAGCATGAACACGTTCAGCGTCGAATGCTCTGGCGACGTGAACTTGTCGAAGCCGAGCTCCGTTATCACCCCGTCGAGTTTTTCCAGCAGATAGACGCCGGAACCGTCGGCCATGGTCGAACCGAGGCCGATCTGCGGCAGCGGCACGCCCGTGAGCTGAATGGAGATGAACACCGCCGGCACCGTGAACGCGAAGATCAGCACGATGTACTGCGCGATCTGGGTGTAGGTAATGCCCTTCATGCCGCCCAGCACGGCATAGACGAAGACCACGAACATGCCGATCAGCACGCCGGTCTCGAACTCGACTTCAAGGAAGCGGCCGAAGGCCACGCCCACGCCCTTCATCTGGCCGATCACATAGGTGATGGAGGCCACGATCAGGCAGATCACCGCCACGGTACGTGCGACGTTCGAGTAGTAGCGGGCACCGACGAAGGCCGGAACCGTGAAGCTGCCGAACTTGCGCAGATACGGCGCAAGCAGCAGCGCCAGCAGCACGAAGCCACCGGTCCAGCCCATCAGGTACGGCGATGCGTTATAGCCGAGGAAGGCGATCAGGCCAGCCATCGAGATGAACGACGCCGCGCTCATCCAGTCCGCGGCGGTGGCCATGCCGTTGGCGACCGGGCCCACGCCGCCGCCGGCGACATAGAACTCGTCCGTGCTCCCCGCACGAGACGCGATTGCGATGATGAAGTACAGCAGAAAACTGCCGCCCACCATCAGGTAAATCCAGGTTTGTGTATCCATGCCCCTTCCCTATTCTTTTTCTTCGACGCCGAATTCCCGGTCGATCTTGTTCATGCGCCAGGCATAGAAAAAGATCAGGAACAGGAAGACGTAGATTGCCCCCTGCTGAGCAAAGAAATAGCCCAGTGGGTAGCCGCCGATCTGAAAGTTGTTCAACACGTCCACGAGCAGAATCCCGCAGCCGTAGGAGACGACGAACCAGACGACGAGGAGCTTGAGCAATAACCGGATATTGGCCTGCCAATAGGCAGCCGCCGCACCGGACGACTGTTCGGACATATCCCCCTCCGTTGTTATGAATTGTCCGCGATCATCCTCGTTCAGCAGCCGGTAAGCGGCAATGAGACTTTCGGCTATTCAACCATTTGTGCAAGCAGCCAGATTGAGGGTCTGTTTATCAATTTTAGTGCACAGTGCAGCGAGCTCGACCAACTCGGCCCTACTGGCTAAGGCGCGGGACGATTCGCCGTCCACGCGGTGCCACTTTTTGCAGACCACGGGCACAAAAAAAAAGCCCGGCCGAAGCCGGGCTTTTTCGCATCGACGATCGCGGAGTCGATCAGCCGGCGCGCTTGGCCTTGAGCTCGCGGCGACGCGCATGCAGAACCGGCTCGGTGTAGCCAGAGGGCTGTTCAAGACCCTTGAAGATCAGGTCGGAAGCGGCCTGGAAGGCGACCGAATCGTCGAAGTTCGGCGCCATGTTCTGATAGCTCGAATCGCCCTCGTTCTGGCGGTCCACCACTTCAGCCATGCGCTCCAGCGTTTCGCGCACCTGCTTTTCGTTGGTCACGCCGTGATGCAGCCAGTTGGCCACATGCTGCGACGAGATCCGGCAGGTCGCCCGATCTTCCATGAGCTGGGTGTCGCTGATGTCCGGCACCTTCGAGCAGCCCACGCCGTGATCCACCCAGCGCACGACATAGCCCAAGATGCCCTGGCAGTTGTTGTCGAGTTCCTTCTGGATTTCGTCGGCCGACAGCTCGCGTTCCAGCAGCGGAATCGTAAGCAGATCGCTGATGTAATCCTCGTTGCGCGATTCCAGCTCGGCCTGCCGGGCCAGCACGTCACAGCGATGATAGTGAATGGCGTGCAGTGTCGCGGCGGTGGGCGACGGCACCCAGGCACAGTTGGCACCGGCGTTCGGGTGGCCGATCTTGGCTTCCATCATGTCGGCCATGTTGTCCGGCGCGGGCCACATGCCCTTGCCGATCTGCGCCTTGCCACGCAGGCCGACCTTCAGACCGGTATCGACGTTGTTGTCCTCATAAGCCTTGAGCCAGGGCTGCGACTTCATCTCGCCCTTGGGCAGCATCGGGCCGGCTTCCATCGACGTGTGCATCTCGTCGCCGGTGCGATCGAGGAAGCCGGTGTTGATGAAGATGGTGCGCTCGCGCGCTTCCCTGATGCAGGCCTTGAGGTTGACGGTGGTGCGCCGCTCCTCGTCCATGATGCCCATCTTGAGCGTGTTCGGCGCCATGCCGATCGCCTTTTCGACGGCTTCGAACAGCTCGACCGTGAAATTGACTTCGGCCGGGCCGTGCATCTTCGGCTTGACGATATACACGCTGCCGGCGCGGCTGTTGGTACGCGGGCCGTTGCGCTTGAGGTCGTGCAGCGCGATGGTGCCGGTGCACAGGGCGTCGAGAATGCCTTCCGGAATCTCGTTGCCGTCGGCGTCCAGCACCGCCGGCGTGGTCATCAGATGGCCGACATTGCGTACCAGCATGAGGCTGCGGCCCGGCAAGGTCAGCTTGGAGCCATCGGCGCCGGTGTACTCGCGGTCGTCGTTGAGCTTGCGGGTGATCGTCTTGCCGCCCTTCTCGAGCTTCTCTTCGAGATCGCCCTTCATCAGGCCGAGCCAGTTGCCGTAGACCAGTGCCTTGTCTTCGGCGTCGACCGCAGCGACCGAGTCCTCGCAGTCCTGGATCGCGGTGACGGCGGCTTCCATGAGCACGTCCTTCACACCGGCGGCGTGGTCCTTGCCGATCGGGTGTTCCGAGTCGATCTGGATCTCGGCGTGCAGGCCGTTATGGGTCAGCAGCACGGCCTTGGGCGCGGACGGATCGCCCTGATAACCGGCGAACTGCTTGCTGTCCTTGAGCGTGGTGTGGCTGTCGCCCACGTCCACGGCCAGCGTGTTGTTGTCGATGCGATACGCGGTCGCATCCGCGTGCGAACCGTCGGCCAGCGGGAAGGTATCGTCGAGGAACTTGGCCGCCCATTCGACCACCTTCGCGCCACGCTTGGGATTGTAGCTCGTGCCCTTCTCGGCGCCGTTGTCCTCGGGAATGATGTCGGCGCCGTAAAGCGCGTCATAGAGGCTGCCCCAGCGCGCGTTTGCGGCGTTGAGCGAGAAACGCGCGTTGGTGATCGGTACGACCAGCTGCGGGCCCGGCACGGTGGCGATTTCCGGATCGACATTGTCGGTGGACACCTTGAAGTCTTCGACATCGCCGACCAGATAATCGAGCTCTTCCAGCAGCTTGCGGTACTCACCCGCGTCGAAGGCATCGCCGCGGTGTTCGCGGTGCCACTTGTCGAGGGTTTCCTGAATGTCTTCGCGGTGACGCAGCAGTTGCGCGTTGCGCGGGCCGAAATCGGCAACCAGCGAAGCCAGCGTCTGCCAGAACGTGTCGGGATCGACACCGGTGCCCGGCAGGGCCTTCTCGATCAGATCATGCAGGGGCTTGCCGATCTGCAGGCCCGCTTTTTCGATACGGTCAGTCATAAAACGCCTTTCACTTGTGCCAATCGCAGCCGCGTTCGCCGTCGGCTACGCAGATTCAACAGACGCGCATCATAACAAAGCCCCGTGGAGCAAGGTGCGCAGCGCTTGCGGGCGTGCCGCTAGGCGCTGCGGCGTGCGCGTTTACGGGTGCGGCGTCGCAGCCGCTGCAGGAATTCATCCATGATGCGGTCATACAGGGCATCACCGAGCACCGCGTCCTCGATACCGGCATCGATGCTCGGATTGTCGTTGACCTCGATCACGCGAATGCCGTCGGCCGTCTGCTTGAGATCGACGCCGTAGAGACCGTCGCCGATCAGATTCGCGGCACGCACGGCGGTCTCGACCACGTCGGCCGGCGCATCCTCGACGGCCAGTGTGGCCGAATCGCCCTCGCTGAAGTCACCGTCCTCGCCGTGCTTGACGATCTGCCAGTGCCCGCCCGCCATGGCGTACTGGCACACATACAGCGCCTTTCCGCCAAGCACGCCAACCCGCCAGTCGAACTCGGTGGGCATGAACTCCTGGGCCAGCGCGAGCTCGGAGTCGTCCAGCAGACGTGCCGCGATCTCGACCAGTTCGGCGTGATTGGCCGCCTTGAATACGCCCTTCGAGAACGCGCCTTCGGGTGCCTTGAGCACCATCGGGAAACCGAGCAGATCGGGCAGCCGGTGGACCTCGCGCTCGCCGAAGATACAGGCCTTCGGCGCGGCCACCTTGTAGCGCGTGAGCAATTCGGCGAGATAGACCTTGTTGGTGCATCGCAGAATCGAGGTCGGGTCGTCCATGACGACCAGGCCTTCGCGCTCGGCACGACGCGAGAACGCGTAGGTATGGTGACCCAGCCGCGTGGTTTCGCGAATGAACAGCGCATCGAACTCCGCCAGCCGGCCGAAGTCGCGGCGGGTAACGGTTTCCACTTCAAGGCCGAGTCGCCGCCCGGCCGCGACGAATTTATCCAGCGCTTCGTTGTTCGACGGCGGCTGCGGGTCATCCGGGTCCACGAGCATGGCGACATCGAAACGCGCCGGGCGGCGCTTGCGTGCGCTGCGCCAGCCCTGGGCGACGTGCGCCTCCAGCGCCTGACTCAGAAAATCCACCTGGTCGGCCTCGAGCGACCGCATCGACAGCGTACGCAGACCCGCGACCGCCACACGGCCCTGCCGGTGGCGTAGTTCGACATGCAGCAGCGGCACGGCAAACTGCTCGAACAATCGACGTGCCAGCGGCGCAAGCAGCGGTTCCGCGCACTGGCCGAGATACACATTGAACTCGCGCGGCAGGGCCGCGCGCTGGGCGTCGTCGAGCGTATCGAGATACTGGGCCAGCGCCGGAATCTCGCTGCCGTAGAGAATCTTGCGCGACAGATCCTGCAGCGTGGCCACGGATGCGAGCACGCGATGGCCGCGCGCCTCGGCCAGCAACGAACAGTAATAACCCAGACTTTGGTAACGGGTGCTGCGGCAGAGATTGATCACGTGCAGCTCGGCCTCGGCAAAAGCCGGGTCGCTCAGGTAATCGTCCGCCAGCACCAGTCGCATGGCGGGCAGCGGGGCCTTCCAGTCGCGCAGCGATTCAACGACCACGATCGGTTCTGCCATGGGCTCGGTGTTCTCGGGTTCAGGTAAGAGGTTTTTCCAGACGCACGCCGTCTTCACGCCGGCCATCGCGGCCCGCGTAATAGCTTGGCAGGCTGGCGTTTTCGCGATAGCCCGCGCGCTGGAACAGACCGCGCGATGCCAGGTTGGACAGCCGCGCCTCGGCGCGCATTACGCGACATCCCCGCCGCTGCGCGCCCGTCTCGCATTCGCGAAGCAGCGCGCTCGCCACGCCGCGCCCGCGTGCCGACGCGCCGACCGCGATCGAATACAGGCGGGCGACGCCGCTGTTGCGGCGATAGAGCACGACCGCATCCGCGACGATGCACGCACCATCGAGCGCGACAAGAAAGTCCGCCTGAGCGCGAGAGGCTAGATAGCGCAGGCTGCGGCGGCTTTGCGCGTCGATATCGAAACAGGCTTTTTCGAGCGCATGCACGCCGTCGAGGTCGGCGAGAGTCGCCGGCCGGATCACACAGTCATCATGCGCTGCCATTGGCTTGAGTATACGCCGGGCGCATGCGCCGCAAACGGATTTTCAGGCGCTGCAAATACGCGCGCGGGGGGGGGCGCCTACTTCGGCTGCAGCTGACTCAGCAGCATACGCGCGGCCGCGGCGGACGATGCCGGATTCTGGCCGGTGACCAGATTGCCCGCGATCGCCACATGCGATGCCCAGTCCTTGCCGCGGGTGAACTGGCCGCCGTTGTCGGTCAGCATGTCCTCGACGCGGAACGGCACCACATCGGACAGCCCCACGGCCTGCTCCTCGCTGTTGGTGAACCCGGTCACCTTCAAGCCGTGCACCAGCGGCCCGCCGCTGGCGTTCTTTGCATGCCGCAGCACGCCCGGCGCATGGCAAACGAGCCCGAGCGGCGTGCCCTGCGCATGGCTGCGTTCGATCAGCGCGATGGAGTCGCGATTTTCGGCGAGATCCCAGAGCGGGCCGTGGCCGCCCGGATAGAACACCGCATCGAATCGCTGCCCAGAGACCGCAGCGAGCTCGTGCGTATTCGCGAGTGCCTGCCGGGCTGCTGTATCGGCCTTGAAGCGCCGGGTCGCGTCGGTCTGGGCGTCGTCGCCGTCGCTGGCCGGATCCAGCGGCGGCGCCCCGCCGGCCGGAGACGCCAGCACCACGTCGGCACCGCCGTCGACGAACACATAATAAGGCGCGGCGAACTCCTCCAGCCAGAACCCGGTGGGCTTGCCGGTATCGCCGAGCGTGTCGTGCGAGGTGAGTACCATCAGAATCTTCATGAGCGCACTCGGGCTTTGATTGACAGGCGTTAAATGCGGCCGCCCATCGCTAAAGGCAAGCATTTATTTGAGGCTTCGAACAAACGCCCACGCAATCCGTGCCGGCGTCGTTTCGGCCAGGCCCGTCGAACCTCGGCGTTGCCATGCCGGCCGCACCGAGCCGCCGACCAACGCGATCTGTAGGGCGGGCGAGATCCGGCTAACCGACCGTCACCACAATCTTGCCGAGCTGCTGGTTGGATTCCATATACCTGTGCGCGTCGACCATCTCGGCGAAGTCGAACGTACGATCCACGGTAGGCACCAGATCGCCGGCCTCAACGCCCTCGTAGATGAAGCCCTTGGCGCGTTCCAGACGCTCGGCGTCGCCGATTACTTCGAACAGGGTATAGCCGCGGACCGACAGGCCCTTGCCGAGCGCGGCAAACAGCGGGAACGGCGTGGCATCACCGCTGAGCGCACCGTATTCGAAGATCGTACCGCCCGGGCCCATGGCGTTGGCCAGGGTATCGACCATCGGTCCGGCCACGGGGTCGAAGGCCAGGCGCGCGCCAGCGTCACCAGTGATTCTCATCACCTCGGCGGCCAGATCCTGCTCTTCGGTAACGATCACATACGCCGCGCCCGCCTTGCGTAGGGCGTCCGCTTTGGCCGCGGTGCGCGTGGCCGCGATCGAGATCGCGCCGATATGGTTGGCGATCTGGATCGCTGCCAGACCGACACTGCTGGAGGCCGCCGGGATGAGCACGGCCTCACCCTTCGACAGGCCACCGATATCCACCAGCGCGCCATAGGCAGTCAGATACGGCATCCAAACCGCCGATGCCTGCACCGCATCCAGACCATTCGGGCGCGGGGTGACCGCGTAGGCCGGCACAACGGCCTGTTCGGCATAGAAGTGGTAATCGTTCATCGAGAACGCCGGCATGACGCTGACTTCATCGCCTTCGGCGATACCGTCGACGCCGGATCCGACGGCCTCGACGACGCCCGCGCCCTCATAGCCGAGGCCCGCGGGTAGCTTCGGGTCTTCCAAATACTCACCGTAGCGAAACATCACCTCGGCGCGATTGAGGCCGATCGCCTCGACGCGTACGCGTACTTCACCCTCGCAGGGGTTGCCGACCTCGACGTCCTCGAACTTGAGCACGTCCGGGCCGCCGGTCTCGTGGAAACGAATTGCCTGGGTCATGTGGGTTCCTTCCGCGGCGCCATTGCTGCCGCAGTCTTGATGAGAGTCGTACGCCGCGCGATACGATCGAACGGGGAAATAAATCGATACGCTCGGCGCAACGATTACTGCGCCATGCAGCGATCGATGGTGCCGATCGACCGCCAAATCAAGCCGCGGTCAGGCCAGCCCGTCTCGCGGCAAGCGGATCTGAACGCGCAGGCCGCCTTTTTGATGATTGATCAGCACGATCTCGCCGCCGTGGCCCTGGATGACCGAACGCGCGATCGAAAGCCCCAGGCCAGTGCCGCCCGTGTCTCGGCTGCGTGACGACTCCAGACGCACGAACGGATCGAACACCCGTTTCATGTCCGCCTCCTTGATGCCCGGTCCGGCATCGACGATGTCCACCGTGATCGCCTGGTCGCCATCGGCCAGCACGATGCGCGCTTCGTCGCCATAGGCGAGCGCGTTGTCGATGATGTTGCGCAGTGCGCGCCGGATGGCGACCGGGCGACAGACCAGTGCGATACGCGTCTCGGGTTCGAAGGTTACGGTCGCCCCGCTGGCGCGGTAATCCTCGCAGAGCGCATCGATCAGTGCCGACAGATCCACGTTGCGCGTGGCTTCGTTGGCCGCTTCCTCGCGCATGAAGGTCAGCGACGCCTCGCTCATGTTGGCCATGTCGTCGAGCGTGGCGGCCATGGCGCGAGTATTGTCGTCGTCGGGCAGAAACTCCAGGCGCAGACGCAGCGCGGTGATCGGCGTGCGCAGATCGTGCGCCAGGGCGGCAACCATACGGGTGCGCTCGGCCACGAAACGGGCCAGGCGTTCGCGCATGCGATTGAAGGCGGCGACCGAACGCCGGATTTCCTCGGCGCCCGTCTCCGGCAAGGGTGCCACGGCTTCGCCCCGGCCGAAGCGCTCGGCAGCCCGCGCGAGATCGCGCAATGGCCGGGTCATCCGCCGGCTGGTCACGATCACGATGCCGGCCATCAACAGACCGCTGACGACCAGCGTGATCAGCGAAAAACGCGCCCAGCGCCGGGTCGGGTCGAACAGACGCTGGCGCGCCCGCAGCCAGGCGCCATCGTCGAGCTGCACGGCCACGCGCAGCGCATCGCCCGCGCGCCGGCTCGGCCCATGCGCCAGCCCGGGGCCGATCGCGACCCGTACGCGCTCGACATCCACACCGACCCGGCGCGCGAACTCCTGCTCGAAGCCGCGCGCCTGATCGCGGTTGTCGTTGTCCTCGTTGGTGAACCCGCGCCCCGGGCCGGGCGCCAGCCGGTAACGCAGGTCGTCGGTCGACATCGCGGCGAGTGCCTGCCCGCGATCGGCCATCGGCACGAAGTCGATGGTGCGTATGGCGCTGGCCACGCTCTCGCTCATGTTGCCGACGATCACGCGTTCGAGAAATCGATCGCGTTCGTGTGTCCAGATCGCAAAACTCACCAGCTGCGACACCACGAGCGCCAGCAGCGTGAGCAGCACGATCCGTCCCGACAGACTGCGCGGCCAGAGGCGCATCAGGCCGGCTCGCAGGTGGCGGTGAAACGATAGCCGCCGCCCCAGACGGTCATGATCAGGCGGGGGTTGGCCGGGTCCGACTCGATCTTGCGGCGCAGCCGGCTGACCTGATTGTCCACACTGCGGTCGAAGACCTCGGCATCGCGCCCCTGGGTGAGATCGAGCAGCTGCTCGCGCGAAAGCACATGGTTGGGATGATTCACGAACGCCAGCAGCAGCCGGTACTCGCCGGTCGACAGCGCCACCGCCACACCATCCTCATCGACGAGTTCCTGCTGGGCGGTATTGAACGTCCAGCGGTCGAAACACACGGCCGCGCTCTCGGGCTGGTTGCGCTGCGCGGGCAGCGCGCTCGCCCGCCGCAGCACGGCGCGAATGCGGGCCAGCAGTTCGCGCGGCGAAAACGGTTTGGTGACGTAGTCGTCGGCGCCCATTTCCAGACCGATGATGCGATCGGTCTCGTCGGCGACTGCGGTGAGCAGCACCACGGGTACGTTCGTGGTTTCGCGCAGCCAGCGACACAGGCTCAGACCGTCCTCACCGGGCATCATGATATCCAGCACCACCAGATCCGGCGCGCCGTCGCGAATCACCCGCCGTGCGGCCGCCGCATCCGGCGCCGCGGACAGACGAAAGCCGTGATCACGCAGATACCGCGTGAGCGATTCGCGGATGTCGCGGTGGTCATCGACCACGAGAACATGCGGCTGGGGATCGGCCATGAATGCGTGCCTACACGGGTGACGGCGTCAATATAACGCGCGCCGCATCCGCGTTTCGGCTGGGTGTGTATCGGATTCTGGCGCGTACCGCGCTCTGACACACTTTGCGACAAAATCGTCGCCCGCCGACAGATTTCCACGACATTTCTGCGCGTTAATAACCCTCGACGTGTGGTCGAACGGCCCACGAACGACACCCCTCAAAGGAGATGACCATGAAATATCGGGTACTGATGACGGCGATCACGGCCGGGCTGATCGGCATGACGACCGCCCAGGCCAAGCCCATGCACGACAAGGGCGAGATGTTCACCGCCCTCGACGCCGACAAAAACGGCGAGCTAAGCCAGCAGGAACTGTCCAACATGCGCGAGACCATGGCGAAAATGCGCTTCGACGCCGCCGACACCAACAGCGACGGCCAGATCGACAAGGACGAGTTCATGGCCAAGGCCGAGGAGCGCGCCGCGCGCATGTTCAAGCATATGGACGCCGACGAGAACGGCACGCTCGATGCCGACGAGGCCCAGCCGCCCCGTCACGGCAAACACCACGGCAAGCATCATGGCGACAAGGGCCACGGCGACCATGCCAAGAGCGACAAGCGCGACCATGCCAAGAGCAAGCGCCACGACAAGATGCTCGAGCGCATGGACAGCGACGGCAACGGCAGCGTGTCCAAGGCCGAGTGGGACAGCGCGATGGCGCGCCACCATGAGCGCCGCGAAGAGATGAAGGACGCACAGTAAACGTGCGCGAGACCTTCGCCCCGCGACGCCGGCGCACACGCGCCGGCGTCGTTCGTGTTGCATGCGCCAGCGCGCTTGTACTGCTCGCCGCCGGCTGCGCGACGACGCCGCTGAACGAGCTCGCCCGGCCGCGGTTCGAGATGCCGGCGCGCTTCGCCCAGACCGGCAGCGCCGACATGCGCGCCGACTGGTGGCAAGCCTTCGACGATCCGGAACTCGACCATCTGGTGAACCGTGCACTGGCGCACAATTTCACCCTCGCTTCGGCCTATGCCCGGGTCGAACAGGCCCGGGCGACGCTGGGCAGCGCGCGCGCCGACCTGTTCCCGAGTGTCGACGCCAGCTTCGAGCAGAGCGCGACTCGCCGCGCCAACGGCGACTCCGATCTCGCCACTACCACCGGCAACAACGGGTTCAGCATCGATCAGGACAACGGCAACTGGAGCGACACGCGCACGTTCCAGTTCTCGGCCGCCTACGAGCTCGATCTCTGGGGGCGATTGCGCAACGCGCGTGACGCTGCCGCGTTCGAGGCCAGCGCCAGCGCGGCCGATCTGCAGGCCGCCGCAATCACGCTGGCCGGCGATATCGCCAGCAACTGGTATCAGCTCCAGGAGCTCGAGGCACGCATCGCGCTGCTGCGCAGCCAGATCCAGACCAATCGCGACGTGCTCGACCTGACCACCTATGCCTTCACGCACGGCCAGGCCCAGGCCGCCGACGTGCTGCGCCAGCGTCAGGCCGTCGAGTCGGTACGCGGCCAGTTCGAACAGACCCAGGCCAGCGCGGCCGTGGTGGAAAATGCACTGGCCACGCTGGTGGGCGTACCGGCCAACGATTTCAACGCCCCCGAGGGTGAGCTCGTGGACCTGCCCGCAATCCCCAACACCGGCGTGCCGGCGGGCGTGCTCATGCGCCGCCCGGATGTCCGCCAGCAGTTCTATGCGCTCGCCGCGGCGGATCGCCGCGTGGCCGTGGCCGTGGCCGATCGGTATCCGCAGCTGTCGCTGTCGGCCAGCCTGTCGACCACCACCGATTCGGCGGCGCTGTTCAGCAACTGGATTACCCAGCTTGCCGCGAATATCACCCAGCCGATCTTCGATGCCGGCTCGCGCGCGGCCGAGGTCGACCGCACCGAGGCCGTGGTCGCCGAGGCGGTCGCCGACTACCAGCAGACGCTTCTCGAAGCGTTGCAGGAGACCGAGGACGCGCTCACCAACGAATACCGCCAGCAGCGTTACCTCGAACGTCTCGACGAGCAGCTGCGTCTTTCGCGCGAGACCGTCGACAACCTGCGTCTGCGCTATCTGCGCGGCGCGACCGACTACCTCGACGTACTCGACGCTCTGCTCACGCGCCAGGACCTGCAGGTCGAATACCTGACCGCTCGCCGTCAGCTGCTCGACTACCGCATCAATCTCTATCGTGCCCTTGCGGGTGATATCGAAAGCGGCCCGCGCCCCGATATCGACGCGCCGGCCGTGCCGCTTGCCCGTTCCTCCAGCGACAACGCCTTATGAACACCTCGCGCAATGTTTCCCGCCTTACGCGCCGCACGGTCTGGCTCGCGCTGCCGCTGCTGATTCTCGCCGTCGGCGTGATCGCGGCCCTGTGGCTGCTCGAAAGCCAGCCGAGCGCGCCGCGCGCCAAGGCGCAGCAGCGCCAGGCCCGGCTGGTGACGGTCACGCCGGCCGAGGCCGCGCCGGCCACGCTGGATTTCGATGCCAACGGCACGGTCGAAGCCGCGGATGCCACCACCCTGCGCGCTCGCGTCTCCGGCCAGATCGTGGCCCTCACCGACAAGCTCGCTCCGGGCACGCGCTTTGAAAAAGACGAGGTGCTCGCGCGCATCGACGATGCCGACTACCGGCTCGCGCTCAACAGCACGCGCACCGATCTCGCCAACGCCCGGGCCGCACTGCGCGTGGAACAGGGCCAGCAGGCGGTCGCCGAACGCGAACTGTCTCTGGTCGGCACCGAGGTCAGCGCCGACGAGCGCGACCTGGCCCTGCGCGGCCCGCAGCTGGAACAGGCCAAGGCAGACGTCGAGGCCGCCCGTACCGCCGTCGAGCAGGCGCAGCTGGATCTCGATCGCACCACGGTACGCGCGCCGTTCACCGGCATCGTGACCGAACGCAGCGCCTCGCTCGGCGACGTGGTTGCCACCAGCGACACCCTCGCCACGCTCGCCGCCACCGAGGCGTACTGGGTCAACGTCTCGCTGCCCGTCGATCAGCTGCGCTTCATTCATGCCGCCGGTAGCGACCGCGCCGGCACGCCGGCACAGATCTATTACCCCGACGCCTGGGGCGACGATGCGTTCCTGCCCGCCGAGGTGCTGCGCATCCAGCCGGCGCTGGAAACCTCCGGGCGCATGGCACGGGTGCTGCTGCAGGTGCCCGACCCGCTCGGCGACAACACGCCGGCAGACAGCCGCCTGCTGATCGGCGCCTATGTGCGCGCCGCCCTCGAGGCCCGGATTCCGACCGGCAGCGTGCTCGTCGATTCGGCGTTCGTGCACGAGAACAACAACGTCTGGGTGATGACCGACGAGAACCGGCTGGATATCCGCAGCGTCGATATCCTCTACCGCGATGCCAACCAGACCGTCATCGCCAGCGGACTGGCGCCGGGCGACGCCGTGATCACCAGCGAACTGACCGCGCCGATCCAGGGGCTGCCGATCCGGGTTGAATCCGCCACGGTCGACGAGCAGGCGCCGGATGACGCGCCCGACCGCGAAGCCACGTCGCTGGCCGACCAAACGGGCAACGAGGCCGACCACGCAGTTGAAGGCGTAGCGCGTTCACTGCGCCTGACCGGTCCGCCGGCCGACGCCGGGGATGCCGTCGATGGCAGCCGCCAGGCGCGTGCCCGGGCCCACGCCACGGAGCCGCGCTCGTGAGCGATGCCAACCGTCGCGGACCGATGGCCTGGATGGTGGCCAACCGGGTCACCCCGAACCTGCTGATGCTCGCGCTGCTGGCCGGCGGCCTGCTGATGACGACGCTGATCAAGCAGGAAGTCTTTCCCGAGTTCAGCCTGGACATGGTCACGGTGTCCGTGTCGTATCCGGGCGCGACGCCCGAGCAGGTGGAACAGAACATCGTGCTCGCCATCGAGGAGAAGGTGCGCGATGTCTCCGGCATCGACGAGATGACCGCGACCGCCTCGGAAGGCAGCGGTACGGTCACACTGGAGCTATCGGAGTCCGCCGACGGCCAGGCCGTATTTCAGGACGTGCAGCAGGCGATCAGCCAGATCACGACTTTCCCGGACGATGCCGAACAGCCGGTGATCTCGTTGTCGGATCACCAGCGCGACGTGCTCGATATCCAGATTTATGGCGATGTGAGCGAGACGGCGCTGCGTGCCTACGCCGAAGAGGTGCGCGACCGGCTGCTGCAGTCGCCGGACATCACCCAGGTGGAACTCGAGGGCGTGCGCGACTACGTGATCCGCATCGCCATCGCGCAGGAGCGCCTGCGCAGCTATGGCCTGACGCTCGGCGAGGTGGCCGATACCGTCGCCGCATCCGCCGTGGACGTGGCCGGCGGCAGCGCCGATACCGCGTCGGGCGAGGTGCTGCTGCGCCTGGAAGGCCGGCGCGACGCCGCACGCGAGTTCGAGCGCATCCCGCTGCTCACCACGCCCGAGGGCACGGTGGTACGTCTGGGCGACGTGGCGGATGTCGAAAACGGGTTCGAGGACAGTAAGACCGAGGCCACCTACGACGGCGCGCGCTCGATCGGGATCGAGGTATTCCGGGTCGGCAAGCAGACGCCGATCTCGGTATCGGAGGCCACGCGCGAGGTCATGGATGATCTCGAAGCCGACCTGCCGCCGTCGCTGCAGTACGCAATCAACGGCGACAGCTCCGAGATCTATCAGCAGCGCCTCGAACTGTTGCTCAAGAACGCGTTCATGGGCCTGGTGCTCGTGCTCGTCGTACTCAGCCTGTTCCTGGAAATGCGCCTGGCGTTCTGGGTGACGATGGGCATTCCCACCGCGTTCCTGGGCGCATTCCTGTTCCTGCCGTTGATGGGCGTGACCATCAACATGATCTCCATGTTCGCCTTCATCATCGCGCTGGGCATCGTGGTCGATGACGCGATCGTGGCCGGCGAGAACATCTATGAACATCGCGAACGTGGCGCCGGCGTGCTCGAAGCGGCGATGGCCGGCGCGCGCGATGTGGCGATGCCCATCTCCTTCTCCATTCTGACCAACATCGTGGCCTTCCTGCCCCTGCTGCTGGTCCCGGGGTTTCTTGGCAAGCTGTTCGGCGTGATCCCGCTGGTGGTGATCACCGTGTTCCTGGTGTCGTGGGTGGAAGCGCTGTTCATTATGCCGGCGCATCTGGCCCACGGCCGGCCGCGCCAGCGCAACCGGCTGTCGGCCGCCATTCACCGGCGCCAGCAGGCGTTTTCGCGCGGCTTTTCGCGGCTGGTGTCCGACTATTACGCACCGTTTGCTTCGAAGCTGGTCGTCCACCGCTATGTCACCTCGGCGTTCGGCGTCGCGGTACTGCTCGTCGTGCTCGCCTGGGCAATGTCGGGGCGCATGGGTTTCACGCTTATGCCGAAGGTGGAATCCGATCGCGCGCAGGCCACGCTCACGCTGCCCTACGGCAGCCCGATGCCGCGCATGACCGAAACCCGCGACCGCCTCGAAGCCGCAGCCGAGCAGGTGATCGCAGACAACGGCGGCGACAATCTCGCCACCGGCGTGTTCGCCACCATCGAGGAAAACACGATCGAGATGCGCGTCTATCTGCAGCCGGCCGACGTGCGGCCGATCAGCACCGCTGCCTTCGTCCAGGCCTGGCGCGAGCAGCTCGGCGAGGTCGCCGGTCTGCAGTCGGCCCAGTTCCAGTCCGATGCGGGCGGGCCGGGCGCCGGCAAGGCGATCACCGTCGAGCTGTCGCATCGCGATACCGATACGCTGGATCGCGCCGCGGAATCGCTGGCCGCGCGGCTGGGAGAATTCGCCGGCGCCACCGATATCGACAGCGGCGTGGCCCAGGGCAAGAACCAGGTCAGTTTCACGCTCAACGACGCCGGGCGTTCGCTGGGCCTGACCAATGCGGACGTGGGGTCGCAGGTGCGCGCGGCCTTCTACGGCGCGGAGGCGCTGCGCCAGCTGCAGGGGCGCAACGAGGTGAAGATCATGGTGACGCTGCCCGAAGCGCAGCGCGACAGCGCGGCGGCGATTCGCAACCTGCTCATCCGCACGCCGGATGCGACCTATGTGCCGCTGCATCAGGTCGCCGATATCGACTACAGCCGCGCCTTCACCCAGATCACGCGCCGCAACGGCCGACGCAGCGTCGAAGTCACCGCCAACGTCACACCCTTCGATGCCACCAGCCGCATTACCCAGACGCTGAATGCGCAGACGCTGCCGCAACTGGCCGAGGACTACCCGGGCCTGACCTACGGCTATTCCGGGCGCCAGGAAGACACGGCCGATTCGCTGCACGCGCTGTTCGTGGGGTTCGTGCTCTCGCTGGCCGGCATCTACATGCTGCTCGCGATTCCGTTCGCGAGCTATCTGCAGCCGGTCATCGTGATGGTCGCCATTCCGTTTGCCGTGGTCGGCGCCATCATCGGCCACGAAATCATGGGCTATTCACTGTCGGTGATCAGCCTCATGGGCATGCTCGCCCTGGCCGGCGTGGTGGTGAACGACTCGCTGGTGCTCATCCACTACGCCAACACGCTGCGTCAGCGCGGCGAAAACGCGGCAGACGCGGTACGCTTGGCCGCCGTGCGCCGTTTCCGGCCCATCCTGCTGACCACGCTCACGACTTTCGGCGGTCTGGCCCCGATGATCTTCGAGACATCGCTGCAGGCGCGCTTCATGATCCCGATGGCCATTTCCCTGGGCTTCGGCATCCTGTTCGCGACCGGCATCACGCTGGTGCTGGTGCCCTGTTTCTATGTGATCGTCGAGGATCTGCGCAGCCGCCTGCTGCCGCGGGCGCTCGTCGAAACACCCGACACGGCGTAAACCCACGCCGGCGGATTGCGCTTTGCCTGCGGACCCTGCCCGTCAGCGGTTATGCTGTAGTGCCCTGCGCGCCAAGAAACCGATGAAGCTTCGCCAGATTGCCCATTCCGCCGTCGCGATCCTGCTCTACGGGATGCTGACCGCCTGTGCAGGTGCGCCGCTGCCCCCGGCAGACAACGGCGCATCGCGGGCCATGGCCATACCGCAGGACGACGGCATGCTCGCGCGCGGGCTGCGCGACGAACTGCGCGAGCGCGGCTGGTCTTTGCTGGAATACGACGCCGACGCGCTGGCACGAAACCGCGGCTACGCCGGGCTTGCCCGTCAAGCGAAGTACCGGCTCACGCTTTCGGGCGATCGGATCGGCAACTGCCGGGGCGGCACGCCCAGTTTCCTGTACAACATCGCCGTGATCGAGAACGCCACCGGCGATGTCCAGCTCGGCCTCACCGGCGCGAACTGTCTCGATACCACCGTCACCCGGTTTGCCGAGGGGCTGGATCGCAAGGCGCTGGTCATCCCGACAGTCGGCGCCGGGGGTTAGCCGCGGTCAGTCCAGAGGCGGTTCGGCACGCAGGCTGGCCGCAAGGCCGTCGCGAAAATCCGCGAAACTGAAGACGTAATCGGTATCGGCGAGCAGCCGCTGATTGGTCAGTCGACGCGATTCGCGCAGAAACGACAACCGCATGGCCGAAAAGCGCGCTTGCGCCTGAGTCCAGGAAATACGCGGTGGCGGTGCTGCACCCAGCATGTGGGCGAGCGTGTCGTAGTAGACGCCGAGGCCGGTGGGGTTACCGTCGCAGGCGTTGTAGACGCTGTGCGGCATCGCGCGCGTACCCGCCAGCCATGCGATCCCGGCCAGATCGTCGATATGAATCCGGTTGCTCCAGCCGCCGTCGGCATCGTCCAGGATCGGCGTGCCATCGAGCACGCGCTGGATCGGTAGCCGGTTCGGCCCGTAGATGCCCGGCGCACGCAGTATGCAGGCGTGGCCGCAGTAGGCGAGCATGCGCGTCTCGGCGTCGACGCGACGCTTGGCGCGCTCGCTTTCGGCATTCACCCGGCGATTTTCATCGACCCAGGCGCCACCACAATCGCCGTACACGCCGCTGGTGCTGATATAGACGGCGCGCTGCGGCATCGAATCGGCCAGCGCATCGAGCACGCCTGCCATGCGGGTATCGGCCGTGCCCTCGCGCGGCGGCGGCGCGAAGTAGAACAGGCGATCCACCTGTGGCAGGTCGTCGAGCGGGTCGTTGTCCAGATCGAGAACGCGGGCATGGGCGCCCACGGCGCGTACGCGCGCAGCACTGGCGTCGCTGCGGACCACGCCGGTGACCGTGTCGCCCGCCGCCACGGCGCGCGCCGCGACGCGCACGCCGGTATCCCCGCAACCGATGATCAGGGTCTGCATGATGCGCAACGATCAGCTGTCGTTGCCGCGCAACTCCAGGCCCTGACGATAGGCCGACCGGGCCTCTTCCTTTTCGTTGATCTCTTCGAACAGACGGCCGAGTTCGAGCAGCGCATCCGGGCGCGACTGATTCTTCTGGCTGGCCTCGAAGTAGCTGCGCGCACGCCCCCAGAGACGGTTGCGCAGACACAGCCGACCGGCAACCAGCAGCAGCTCCGGCTCTTCGCCGTACTGCTTGAGCCAGCCTTCCGCCGTGGCCAGCTGCGCGGTCCGATCGTTGCACTGCAGATCACCGAACAGCAGCACCAGCGACGCGCTCCATTCGTGCTTGAGCGCATCACGGATCACGTCGGCGGCCTGATCGTCGGCGCCGGCACGCTTGAGCAGCTTGGCATAGCGCTCGACCATGCCCGGCTGGGAACGCAGGCGCTTGGGCACCCGTTTCCAGGCGGTGCTCAGCGCGATCGCATCCTTTTGCTGGTGATTCGCGAGTTCGTCGTTCCAGGCGTCCACAGCCAGCCGGTCGATGTTCTCGGTGGGCATGTCGCCATGCTTGTAGAGCGCGGGCACCAGCGCGCGCAGCTGCTTGTAGTCGCCCACGCTCGCGGCCTGCGCGCTGTAGAGCTGCAGCACCTGCGGATGCGTGGGTTCCATCTGATAGAGACGCGCCAGACTGGCCATCGCCTCGGCACTCTGGCCCTGCTGGATCTGCATCTGGGCCTGGGTCAGCAGCACGGCGAGTTCACTCGCACCACGCTTGGACGAGGCCATTTCCAGATAGCGATCGCGATCCGAGACATGGCCCTGGAACTGGGCGGCACGCGAGGCCAGCAGGTAGTTCAGACCCGGCGCTTCGTGGCGGTCGGCCAGACGCGCGAGCTCTGTTTCGGCTCGCGACCAGCGGCCTTCCATCAACAGCAGCAGGCCGTCGTAAAGCGAGTTGCGCGCCTTGCGCTCGCGCCGGGCTGCAAGCCGGTTGCGCAGGGAACTGGGCAGCAACACGCCGGCCACGATCAGCTTCCAGACCGTGATCGCCACCCACAGCGCGACCAGCAGCACACCGACCGCGAACAGCAGCGAGGTTTCAATCTGCCAGCCGCCGAAAGACAGCAGCAGATAGCCCTGCTGGTCGCGAAAGACCAGCGCGACGGTGATCCCGACGATGACGAACAGCGAGAAGACCAGCAGCAGACGTCGCATCACTGACCGTCCTGCGCGGCTGCCTCGCCGTCGCTCGTGTTCTGTTCATTCGCCTGGGCGCCGTTGCCGGCGCTCGCGCTACCCGTACGCTGCGACATCATTTCGCGCAGGTTCACGAGGCTCGCCGTGATGTCGGGTGCGTCCCAGTCGAGCTTGACGTTGCTCATCTGATCCAGACGCTCGGCCATGTTGGAGACCGGCGCGGCACCGGTATCGTAATAGTCCTCGAGCCACTGCCGGGCATTCGCGAGGCTGTCGCGATAGTTCTGCGTATCGCGCTCGAGCAGCGCCAGGCGCGCCGCGCGCAGCTCCAGCTGGAGGTTCTGATTCAGGAAGAACGCCTGATCCGGCGGCAGCAGCGCGCGCTGTGTGCCATCGGCGCGGCGGATCGTGAACATGCCCGACATGGCCTCGCCGACCGAGTCCACGAAGTGATCCCAGCCCTGGCTGAACTCGGCCTGGAACTGCGCCATGGACATGCCGGAGTCGTCACCGCCTTCTGGCGACGACTCGTCACCGGCCGCTTCGCCGTCGGGCTGGAACTCGCCGGGCACGTTGGACGCCAGCGGCAGCTTGGGCACCTGTTCGATCATCGCCGCGAGCGTGAGCGACATGCCTTCGACATCGGGGTTCGGCAGCGCATCGAGCGCGGCGATTTCGTTGACGATCTCGCCACGCAGATCGAACAGACGCGGGTCGTTCTTGCGCCGGATCGCGTCGCTGGCGAGTTCGAGCGCCTGGCGCGCACCTTCCGGATCGTCGTACAGCTGCAGACGCTGATTCGCAGCGCGCAGCAGCGACTCGATCTGATTGAGATCCCAACGGTTATTGCTGCCCGCGACCTTGTCGGCCACGTCGGCCATCTGGGTCTGAGTCTGCTGCACCGACTGCTGCAGCGACGACAGGGTGTCGCTCTGTTGCGCCACGTCGCCGCTGACCGATTGCAGGCGGGAGTCGAAACGCTTCAGACGCGGCATGACCACGTCCTGCACGTTCGATTCCATGCCGTTTTCCACCGTGTTCAGGCGCGAATCCAGTGACGCCAGGCGGCTCTGGCCGCGCGAAAACAGCCAGCCCGACAGGATCAGCGCGATGATCGCGATCACCACGGCGACGATAGCTATGATCTTGCTCGCGCCGCTGCCGCCATTGCCACCGCCGGTCGACGGCGCGGCCCGGTTCGGCGTGCCGGCACTGCCGCCGCTGGATGCCCGCGACGCGGACGCGGCAGCGCCCGTGCTCTTGTCGGTTTCCGAGGCCGACGACTTGTCGGCCGGCTTCGATGCCGGCTTGCCGGTTCCGCCAGTCGAGGCCGGCTTCGCACCGCCCTTGCCCGAGCCGGCTGCATTCTTGCTCGACCCGTTCTTGGACTTGCCGCCCGCGGCCGCGTTCTTGTCGGCCGCCTTGGCCGGCGCGGGATCGGTCGCCGGCGCGGATGCCGCACCCGACGATGCCGCGGATGACGTCTTGCTCGGCGTGCCGCTGGTCTGGTCCGGTTTCGAGGCGGATGCCGCGCTCTTGTCCTTGTCGGCGCCCGTTCTGGACGGCGCGTCGTTACGCTTTTCTTCGCTCATGTGATGGCGGATTCCCCCGGTACCGATAGCCGCTATTGTCGGTCGCCCTTCCAGACCCGCGCAAGCGAGGCGACGATGGCGTCGCCACCGATTCTCTCGACGATTACTGGCGTGTGGGTCCAGCTCAGGCGCTGATTGGCCTGTTTTACCACACGGGCGCTCGGCGCCACCAACCGACATTCGGCCAATCGCGCCGCGAGCGCGTCTGCATTCGTGGCAAACACCTGGTCGAGCAGATGCGTGAGCGCCTCGCCGCTGGTCACGATCACTGCATCGACGGCGTCGATCGACGCGGCCAGCCGTTCAGGGTCGATCTGCAACCATTTGCGGCGATAAAGCGCGACCTTGTGTACTTCTGCGCCCCGCTCGGCCAACGCGGCCGCAAGCGTCGTGCGCCCGCCCTCGCCTGCGAGAATCACGACCCGCCGACCGGCGATGTCCGAAAGCGACGGCATTGCCAGCAGACCTTCGGTGGAAAAACCACCGTGGGGACGCGCGACCGGCCGCCCGCTCGCGGTCTCGAATGCCGCGCCCGTGGCCGCGCCGACCGCGTAAAGATGCCCCGTCGGCGCAAAGCCGGGGTCGAGCCGCCACGCGGCCTGCACCGCGTTGCTGCTGGTTGCAAAAACGATGTCTGCATCGGCCGCCACCGCCAGGCCACGCCGGGCCGCATCGCGATCCGCAGGCGGCTCGATCGCCATGAGCGGTTCACGCAGGACTTTCGCGCCCGCGTTCTCCAGCGCACGCGCCCAGGGTTCGGCCTGGTGTGCCGCCCGCGTGAGCCAGATGCAGCGGCCGGACAGCGGCGCGCTCATCCGGCTCTAGCTCAGATCCGCGAGGATCTTGTCGGCACCGGCGGCCAGCAACCGATCGGCCAGACGATGACCCAGTTCGGCGGCCTCGCCGGTCGGGCCCGAGATCTCGTCGCGCACCATGACGCTGCCATCCGGCTTGCCGACACAGGCGCGCAGGCGCAGCGTCTGGCCGTCGTGGGTCGCATGGGCCGCGATCGGCAGGTGGCAGCTGCCTTCCAGCCGAGCGTTGACGGCGCGTTCCGCATCGATACGAATATGCGTGTACTCGTCATCGAGTGCGGCGATGTGTGCTGCGGTCTCGTCGTCGTCGGCACGGATCTCGATGCCCAGCACCCCCTGGCCGATCGCGGGCAGACTCTGCTCTACCGTGAGCTCGCTGGCGATACGCGAGGCCAGTTCCAGCCGTTCCAGGCCCGCACAGGCGAGCACGATGGCGTCGAAATCGCCGCGATCGAGCTTGGCGAGCCGGGTCTGCACATTGCCGCGCAGACTCAGGATTTCCAGGTCCGGACGCAGGTGCTTGATCATTGCCGCCCGACGCAGGCTGGAGGTGCCGACCCGCGCCCCATCGGGCAGGGATTCGAGGGTGTCGTAATCGTTGGATACAAAGGCATCCAGCGGACTGCCGGGGGCGAGCACGGTCGGCAGCGCAAAGCCCGGCGGCAGCTCGGCGGGCACGTCCTTCATCGAATGCACGGCCAGATCGGCTTCGCCGGCTTCGATCGCCGCTTCCAACTCCTTGAGAAACAAGCCCTTGCCGCCGATCTCCGCGAGCGGTCGGTCGAGCACGCGATCGCCCAGGGTTCGGATCGGCAACAACACCACCTCGACTTCCGGCAGTGCCGTCTGCAGGCGAACCTGGACATGCTCGGCCTGCCACATCGCAAGCTGCGACTGGCGGGTGGCGATACGAAGCGTTTTGGACATGTACGAAGCCTTGTGTCGGTAATTCGGATGCGGTGTCGATGCGTGCGGTCGCGCCGGGCGCGATTCTACTTTTCGAGCAGCGCGCGCACGTCGGCCAGCCGTCGCCGGCTGACCGGCACACCATCGCGCACGTGGCGCAGCGTGAGGCTCGCGCCGTCCGGGCCATCCAGGCGCAGGCCGGTGATATGGCGGCACGCAACCAGCGCCTTGCGGTGCACGCGCATGAACGCCCCGCCCAGCGATTGCTCCAGCGTGAGCAACGACTGCTCGATCAGCAGTTCGCCCTGCATATGATAGACCGTGGTGTATTTCTGGTCGGCCCAGAAGTAGAGAATGTCGGCGACCGCGACGCGCTCGATGCCGTCGCGGGTCCGCGCGCTGACGAACGCCGGGCGATCGGTTGAGGCATTGTCTTCGAGCGCGGCCAGCTGGGCGCGGCTCGGTCGGCGCGCGCGCGACAGCGCCGCCGCCAGATCGTCGCGGCGCACGGGCTTGAGCAGATAACCCGCGGCGTGGCTGTTGTGCGCCGACAGCGCATGCTCGCTGTGTGCGGTGATGAAGATCACGGCCGGCGGCACGTCGGATTCGGCCAGAGCGCGCGCCACCTGAAGCCCGTCCATGCCGGGCATGTGCACGTCGAGCAGCACCGTATCGGCGGCGGTATTGTGCAAGCAGCGCAACGCGCTTTCGCCGTCGCCCGCCTCGCCGACCACCTCGTAGCCGGGAAACGGTTCGATCATGCGGCGCAGGCGTTCGCGCGCCAGCGGCTCGTCGTCGACGATCACGATTTTCATGCCGGTGCTGCCATCGTCTTGAAACCGTTCACGTTCAGGTCGTTCACGAAACGGACTCTGCCCGCTGCGGCACGACCATGTCGACCGTGAACCGCGCGGTCTGCGCGTGCACCCGCAGCTCGGCCGCGCCCTCGTACCGCAGCGCCAGGCGATGGCGGATGTTGGCCAACGCCTGGCGATTGCCCGGAACGGGCGGCGCGTCTCCCGCCAGCGGATTGGCTACCTGCAGCACCAGCGCATCGCGCTCGCGGCGCGCCTGCAGCGTTACCGTGCCCCCCTCCGGCAGGCGGGCAACGCCATGACCGATCGCGTTCTCCACCAAGGGCTGCAGCGACAGCGCCGGCAGCCGACACGAACGCGCGCCGTCCTCGATCTGCACGTCCACGTGCAAACGCTCGCCCAGGCGCAGCGATTCGATACGCACATAGGCGTCGACCATCGTCATTTCCTCGTCGAGCGTCACGCTTTCCGGCGTGCTCGTGGCCAGGCGCGCGCGCAGCAACACGGCCAGGTCCTCGAGCGCGTTTTCGGCATCGTCGGGGCGAACGGCGATCAGCGCAGCGATGCTGTTGAGGCTATTGAATAAAAAGTGCGGTTCGATACGCGCCTGGAGCGCTTCCAGACGCGCGCGCATCTCGGCCTGCGCCTGGTTCTGCCAGGCCGAGCGCAGCCAGAAATAGCGCAGGGCCAGTGCGGACACCACCGCACAGATCCCCAGGCTGCGCGCCACGAAGCCGTCGTGCGACGCGTCCTCGAGCAGCAGCGCGAAACCGGAATAACGGCCCGCCACATAGGTGATTTCGGTAATGGCGAAGGTGACCGCCAGCAGCGTCAGGTAAGCCAGCAATGCCACGCCGCGCGCCGAAAGCCGGCTGGCATAGCGCTTGATCAGGCACAGTGCCGCAGCGCTGCAGATGCCGATCCACTGCAGATAGATCGACAGCAACAGGAAACGCTCGCCCAGTGCCGTCGTAAGCGAGCCGCCCAGGGCCAACACCACGGCCACCGCCTCGCAGACCACGAGCACGCGCAAGACCCGCGCGCCGGTACAGAAATCCGGCAGGAATTCGACGGGTTCGCGCTCGGGCTGCATCGGGGAATCTCTGATGGTGAATCCTCGCGGATCGCGTTCCTGTCCCAAAGATGTTGATACCGGGCGCCGCGTGAAGCGCCCGGCGCATCGCCGATTCGAAGCCGGTATCACCGTCGCTCATGTTCGGCCGAACGCTTCCGGCAAAGCGACAAGGAGCAACGCCTGGCGCCGGCCAAGACAGCCTCAGCCCTCGCTACCGTACAACAAGCACGCCGCGCCCGCCCTTCGTTGCCGGCCGCCCCGATCGCATGCCGACACAATAGCGACGATTCATGAACGACGAGGTCTTCGTGTTCGAGGCCAGCTGCCCCGCGGCAAGCACGAGCCGGGGCGTTGCTATACTCGCGCGCCCGGGCGGCATCCACCGCACAGGTTTCGAGGCAACAACGAGCGATCATCATGAGCAGCGACGCCAGCAACGCATCCGGCCACCAGACCTGGGGCGGCCGATTCTCCGAAGGTCCGGACGCACGCGTGGCCGCCTTTACGGAATCCGTTTCCTTCGACGCGCGTCTGTACGCCCACGACATCCGCGGTTCGATCGCCCATGCCCGGATGCTGGCGAAGGTCGGCGTGCTCAGCAACGACGAGTTCGCCCGGATCGAGGCCGGGCTGACCGCCATCGGCGAGCGTATCGCCGCGGGTGATTTCGCCTGGGACGAAGCGCTCGAAGACGTGCACATGAACATCGAGGCGCGCCTGACCGACGACATCGGCGCGCTTGGCAAAAAGCTGCATACGGGCCGTAGCCGCAACGACCAGATCGCCACCGATATCCGCCTGTGGCTGCGGGATGCCATCGACGCGCTGATCGGCGAGCTGGAACGCCTGCGCGGCGCGCTGATCGGGCTCGCCGAGCGCGAGGCCGACACGATCATGCCCGGCTTCACCCACATGCAGGTGGCCCAGCCGGTGACCTTCGGCCATCACATGCTGGCTTGGGAGGCGATGCTCGCCCGCGATACCGAGCGCCTGCGCGATATCCGCCGGCGCGTGAACCGCCTGCCGCTGGGCTCGGCCGCACTTGCCGGCACAACCTTTCCCATCGACCGCGAAATGGTCGCCGCCGAACTGGGTTTCGACAGCGTGATCGACAACTCGCTCGATGCGGTATCGGATCGCGACTTCGCCATTGAGTTCGTCTCCGCGGCCGCACTGGTGATGACGCATCTGTCGCGCCATTCCGAGGAACTGGTGCTGTGGATGAGCCCGGCCTTCGGCTTTGTCGACCTGCCCGATCGCTACTGCACCGGCAGCTCGATCATGCCGCAGAAGAAGAACCCCGACGTGGCCGAACTGGTGCGCGGCAAGACCGCGCGCGTGAACGGGCATCTGGTATCGCTGCTCACGCTCATGAAAGGCCAGCCGCTGGCCTACAACCGCGACAATCAGGAAGACAAGGAACCGATCTTCGACGTGGTCGACACGGTTATGAACAGCGTCGCCCTCTATGCCGACATGATGCCGCACGTGACCGTGCATGCCGAAACCTGCCGCGAGGCGGCGCGCAAGGGCTTCTCCACTGCAACCGATCTCGCCGATTATCTCGTACGTCATGACGTGGCGTTTCGCGATGCCCATGAAATCGTCGGCAAGAGCGTGCAGCACGCGATCGGCGCCGGCTGTGATCTGGCCGAGCTCGATCTGGACACCCTGCGCGGGTTTTCGGATGCGATCGGCGAGGATGTCTACGAGGTGCTCACGCTGGAAGGCTCTGTCGCCGCGCGTGACCACATCGGCGGCACCGCGCCTAACCAGGTACGCGCCGCGGCCGCCCGCGCTAGATCTGCGCTCGGCTAGGCGCCGCGCGAACCCGGCGGCACCGGCGTGTATCGGAACATCGGCATCGCGTGACGGTCACAGTCAACAACGTGTAACTGACAATAAAGGTCATCATGCAACGTCGTCTTTACTTTCTGCTTCCGGATATCGATACGGCCCATCAGGTCGTGGACACGCTTAAACGAAACAAGGTCTCGGAAGACGACATGTCTGTCGTCGCCCGCGACGAAACCCAGACCCGCGATCTGCCGGAGCCGAGCGTGACCGAAACCTCCGATCTGGTCGGTTCGGCGGAGCGCGGCGCGGCTGCGGGCGGCGTGACCGGCGTGGTGGCCGGCCTCGCGGCGATGGCTTTTCCGCCGGCGGGACTCGCGATCGGCGGCGGGCTGGTCGCGGCCACCGGCGTGGCCGGCGCCGGCTTTGGTGCCTGGGCATCGAGCATGATCGGTATCCGCCACGACAACTCGCAGATCGAGGCCTACGAAAACGCGATCGAGCAGGGTCAGGTGCTCATGATGGTCGATGCCGAGGCGGAACGCGTGGCCGAGATGGAGCGCGTAATCCGCGAAGCGGCACCCGACACGCAAATCGAGGGCACCGAGGCGCAGAAGTAGCGGCCTGCAGACAGCGCCGCTTTCGCACGCCGAATCGCGCATAAAAAAGGCCGGCATCGATGCCGGCCTTTTTTGTGGACGCCGCGGGGCGTGTCAGCGGTCGAACAGATCACGCCGGGCGCGATACAGCGCCGAAATATCCTCCTCGCCGTGGCCTTCGGCCATGAGCGTTTCGTATTCCTCGCGCGTCTGCGCCGACAACGGCAGCTTACCGCCGTTGAGCTCGGCCATATGCAGGCAGATGCCGAGATCCTTGTGGTGATGCTTCATCTTGAAGCCGGGATCGAAGATGTCCTTCACCATGGTCTTGCCGCGGTGATTGACGAACCAGTTGCCGGCCGCACCGGAACCGACCACGTCGACCACCTTGTCCAGCGGCAGATCCAGCGCGGCCGCGAAGCGCATGCCCTCACAAACCGCCTGGTTGATACCGGCGCACAGGATCTGGTTGACCGCCTTGGTGGCCTGGCCGGTGCCGACCTCGCCCATATGGGTGATGCTCTTGCCCATCGCATCGAGTACCGGCCCGGCCCGCTCGAAATCCGACTCGCTACCGCCGGCCATGATCGAGAGCGTGCCGTTCTTGGCGCCTTCCGTGCCGCCGGACACCGGCGCATCCACGAAGCCCGCACCCTTTACACCAACGCGCTTGGCCGCTTCGCGTGCGGTATCGCTGGCGACGGTGGAGCAATCGATCACGACATGACGATCGGTCAGTTCCGGCGTGATCGCGTCGATCATCGCGAGCACGTCTTCGTCGGCGCTCACGCAAATCACGATCGCCTCGGCTTCGGCAACAGTGGCCGCCGGCGAGTCGACGGCCTTGACCCCGTACTCGCTGGCGAAGGCCTCGGCCTTTGCCGCCGTGCGGTTGTAGACCGCGGTGAGCAGCCCGGCGGCCTGCAGGTTGGCGGCCATGCCGTGGCCCATGCCGCCGAGGCCGATGAATGCTGTTTTCATGTCGTGCGTTTGTCGGGAAACGAAGACCCGATGATAAAGTCTGGAGCCTGTTTTCCAAATACGCGTGCGAAGCGCCGAACGGCGCGGCCGTATGGGCGCACACCGCGGCGGCGCACGCCACGATGGCGCCCGCACGGTGCCGGGGCACGCCTGTTGCGGAAAACGGGCCTATTGGGGTGGCCGGTCGTATGTCGCTATGAATCTTTCCCGCCGCGCGAAACGCGCAATCGTGGCGCTCGGCGTGCTGGCCGCGCTCGTCGGTCTCGCGCTGCTGTGGCTTCCTGAAGTGGCGGCCCGACAGCTGACGCGCCGCTACCTCGCCCAAGCCGGTGTAACGGCCTCTTTCGGCAACGTCGATGTCGACGTATTCAGCGGCACCGTGGTGTTCGAGGATGCCGAAGGCCAGGGCGAAGCGGGCGACGGTTTTTCGGTCGGCCGACTGCTCGTATCCATCGACTACGCCCCGCTGCTGTCCAAGCGCCTGCATGTCTCGCGCCTGGTGCTCGAAGACGCGGCCGCGGACATACGACGCACGGCCGACAACACTCTGCGGGTGGCCGGCGTGCCGGTGGCCCCGAACGACGCAGACGATTCGCAGCCGCTTGAATGGGGGCTGGCACTCCAGCAGCTCACGCTCGGCAAGCTGCGTCTGCACTACCGGCAGCCGGCCAACGGCGACCAGCCGGCGGTCGATCGCGAACTGGTGCTCAACGAATCCAGCGCGCGCGACGTGGTGACCTGGCAGAAGGACAACGACGTGCCGCTCGACGCCGACATGCGCGTGGACGACAGCCATCTCCGCGTCCAAGGCCGCATCACGCCATTCGGCGATACCGTCTCGGGCCACTTCGAGATCGAGACCACGAATTTCGAACTCGACCTGCTCTCGCCCATCACGCGCGCCGGCGGCCTGCAGCGCCTGACCGGCACCGTCGACAGCAAGCAGCAGATCGACCTGCGTTACGACCCGGCCCGGGATCTGACCCTCGCCATCGACGGCAAGGCGGATTGGCGCCAATCCGCCCTGGCGCTGGCCAACGGCCTGACGCTTTCCGGCGAGCGCTTCAACTGGCAGGGCGCCCTGCAATTCGCGCTGCTGCGTCCCGACGGTCAACCCGGCACGCTCACCAGCGATGGCCAGCTACAGGCCACCGCGATGGCGCTGAAGCACGGCGATGCGTTCAGCCTCACCCAGGCCAGCGGCGACTGGCAGGGGCGCACCGCGCTTACCCTCGCCGCCGACGCCACCCGTATCGACACCGATGGCACGCTGATCGCGAAAGACCTTGACCTGAACAGCAACGCCAGCGAAACACGGCTGCAGACGCCGCGCCTCGACTGGCAGGGGCAGACGAACGTTCGCGTCGCAAGCCGCGATACCACCATCACGGGAGACGGCGCGCTCGACGCCGATCACCTGACGATGAGCCTCGCGGGCGACACGCGCATCGACGGCCGCGATCTGCATTGGCAGGGCGTAAACGAAACCACGCTCGGCAATACCGTCGCCGTCGACAACGATGGCCGCCTGCGTGCGCAGACGCTGGACGTCGCCCTGGCCGGCGACAGCCGTTTCCAGGCCCGTGCGCTGGACTGGCAGGGTACCGTCACCACGACCGCAGCCGACGACCTGCAGATCGATAGCGACGGCACGCTCAAAGCCGACGACGCCGATCTGCGCGTGCCCGGCAGCCTCGGCCTGAATATGGCGCCTCTGAGCTGGAACGGCGCGATCGACGTGACGGCTAATCAGCGTATTCGCGTGCGCAGCGACGGCGGCCTCGATAGCGGCGCGCTGACCTTCGCCGTGCCGGCCACCGCCACGTTCGAGGCCGACGCCGCACGCTACAACGGCACGATGGCTTTCGACATCGGCGCCCGGTTCGCCCGGCGCATGCAGGGGCGCCTCATCGCAAACCATGCCCGCCTCGCCCTGCCCGGCCAACCGCTCGCCCTGTCGTCGGAGCGCATCGTGTTCAACGGCGATTACAGCGAACAGCCCGTCGATGGCACCGGCCTTCGGTTGCGCGTCGCCGGCGATATCGCCAGCCAGGCATTCGCGCTCACAAATACCGCGATCGGCGCGCCCTGGATCGCGCTGCGCGACGCCGAACTGGACAATCTCGCCATCGACGGTCTGAACGCCATCGCCTTCGACACACTTCAGGCCACCGGCGTGCGCTTTCTGGGCGACAACGACACCAGCGCGGCTGTGCTCGACGCCACCAACGCGACCGCGCGCGGTTTTGCGCTAGACGACCTGCGCGCCTATCGGCTGTCGAATCTCGATATCGACGGCGCCGACATTCACGTTCGGCGCGACGCATCCGGCATGGGCGTCATGGCACTCTATTTCGGCGGCGAGAACGCATCGGGCGCCGATGCGGCGGGGGCGTCCGACACCGCCGGTGCGCCGTCGACCTATGCCATCGATCATCTGACCCTGACCGGGCCCTCGATCGGCTTCACGGATGTCGCGGTCCGCCCGCCCGTGCAACTCAGCGGCTCGGCGCTGGAACTCACGATCGACGGTCTCGACACGGCCAGCCCCGAACAGGACGCGAACTATCGACTGGCGCTGGACGTGGGCGAGTACGGCCACCTGGACAGCCGCGGCACGATCGCGCCGCTGGCAAGCGGCGGCATGAACATGGATCTGGACGCCTGGATGCGTTCACTCGCGCTGGCGCCGATGTCAGGCTATCTCAACGCGGCCATGGGCCGGCGGATCGCACGCGGCGTGGCCGACGGCACGCTGAATCTGGAAGCCACCGATGGCCAGCTCGATGGCAATCTAGATACCACGCTGTCGAATTTCCGGCTGGTGGACACGCCGGGCGAGGAGACCGAAATCGTATTCGGCATTTCCATGGATACCGCGTTAAGCCTGGTGCGCGGCCAGGACGACACCATCCAGTTCGAGACCGCCATCCTGGGCGACGTAACCAACCCCTACTTCTCGATCCGCAACCTCGTACGCGAGGCGGTGCTTGCCGGTCTGCGCACCACGATCATGAGCGATTACTCGCCGCTCGGCCTGCTCAACAAGGCCAAGAACGCGCTGCTCAATCTGGGGCGCTCGCTGGTGTCCAAGCCGGTGGTGTTCGTCGCCGGCAAGCATTACATCCAGCCCGACGATCGCGGCTATCTGGGCAACATCGCGCAATCCATGCGCGAGAAACCGGGACTGCGCCTGACCGTCCAGGCCAACGCGACGCCGCAGGATGCCGATGCGATGTCGCTGTTCGGCGGCGACACGATCGACAACGGCAATATCCCCGCGCTACGCCAGCTCGCCGACAGCCGCGCGTCCGCGGTGCGCGACTATCTCGCCGCGCGCGATGTGCCGCCGGATCGCATTACCCTCGCCGATTCGGTCATCGACCGTGCCGCCGATGCCCAGCCCCGGGCGACGTTTTCGCTCACCGGCAAGTAGCGTCGACGCAAGTAAAAGGCGCCTACTCCAGCAGGTAGGTATAGCCCGACAGACCGGCCTCGAGCAGTGTTTCGGTCTCGCGCTTCGTTCGGGTATCGAGCTTCGATGCCGCCAGCTTGCGCCGATAGGCCGCGCGCAGGTCATCCGGCTCGAAGTGGACATAGCGCAGCAGTTCGTCGGCGCGGTCGCCCTGCTCGGCATCGGCCAGGCGCCAGCCGCCCCGGTGGTCGATCTCGACGTTGACCACGTCGGTATCGCCGAACAGGTTGTGCATGTCGCCCAGATTCTCCTGATAGGCGCCGACCATGAAGATGCCCAGTCGATAGGATTCGCCCGCGCGCAGCGCATGCAACGGCAGCGTGCTGTCGACGCCGTTTTCGTCGACATAGCGGTCCAGGCGCCCGTCGGAGTCGCAGGTCAGGTCGCACAGGCGCGCGCGTTCGTCCGGCCGCTCGTTGAGCCGTGCCAGCGGCATGACGGGAAAGATCTGGTCCAGCGCCCAGACATCCGGCACCGACTGAAACACCGAGAAATTCACGAAATATTTCGAGGCGAGCTTTTCCTGCGCCAAGACAATCGCCGCGCGTTCGTCGTCGTTGTCGGGCGCGTGGGCGGCGAGCGCGCGATAGATGGCCGACACCTCGGCCTCGGCGGCCGCACGTTCTGCCAGGCCGACATCGCCCGCCAGAAACCGCGCCTGCACGTCGGCCATATGCCGCTCGGCGCGGTCCAGCGTGGCGCTCGGCGACATACTGCCCTCCAGCGCGGCGAGGCTGTCGTCGCCCGCGGATTCGCTGTCGATGACCTGGGTGAGCAGCACGGCGTGATGCGCAGTCAGCGCCCGGCCAGATTCGCTGATCACGTCGGGCATGGGCAGCTCGAAGCTGCGACAGACCCGCGCCAGTGCGCCGATCACGACGTCGGCATAGTCCGGCACACCGTAGTTCATGGAACAGAACGAACGCGCGCCGCGGCCTTCATAGTCCACGGCCAGCCCGCCGCCGACATCGACCACGCTCACCGGCGCGCCAAGCGCGCGCAGGCCGCGATAGAGATGAGCGGTTTCATCCATCGCGCGCGCCAGGGCCGCATGATCGGCTACCTGCGAGCCGACATGCACGTGCAGCATCTGCACGCAGTCGGCAAAGCCCAGTCGTTCCAGGCACGCCAGCGCGTCGACCACCTGCGACGCGGTCAGGCCGAACTTGGATTTTTCGCCGCCGGTGTTCTGCCAGTGGCCGGCGGCCACACTGGCCAGGCGCACGCGTAGCCCGATGTTCGGGCGCAGCCCCAGATCGTCGGCGATCTCGGCGATCGGCTCCAGCTCGGAAGGCTTCTCGACCACGATATGCACGCGATGGCCGAGCTGCTGGCCGATCATCGCCAGCCGCAGGAACGCGCGGTCCTTGTAGCCGTTGCACACGATAATGCTGCCCGGCGCGGCGAGTGCGAGCACGGCCATCAGCTCCGGCTTGCTGCCGGCTTCCAGGCCCGCACGCTCACCGCCGACAGCGACCAGTTGTTCGACCACGGCCCGCTGCTGATTGACCTTGACCGGGTAGACGACCGTATAGCGCCCACCGTAGTCGTGGCGCTCGCGGGCGGCCTCGAACGCATCGCAGAGCCGGTTGATGCGATCACCGAGGATATCGGTGAAGCGCGCCAGTACCGGCAGCCGCAGGCCCGCGCGCTGAATCTCGTCGGTGAGCGCGTCGAGATCGATGGCCGGGCCGCCAGCCTTCGGGATGACCGTGACCGCGCCGCGCTCGTTGATATCGAAATAACCCTCGCCCCAGGTCTTCACACGATAGAGTGCGCGGGCATCGTCGATCTGCCAGGCCGGCACGCTGGCCGTGCGTTGATTGTGTTGCGACATGGATATTTATACTGCGTGACTGGGCGATATACTGCGTGGCCTGTTTGGCTCGACGGCTGCGCTTGAGCGCGCACAAGGGAAACGCATGGTACTCGACGGCAACTGGTATACCGAAGCAAGCGACACGCTGGGGCTGGGCTTTTCGCTCCGAATCAAGGCCAGGCTGCACGAGGAAACCTCGCCCTACCAGGAGATCGCGGTCTACGAGACCGACACCTTCGGCCGGCTGCTCACCATCGACGGGCTGGTGATGCTCACCGACCGCGACAACTTCGTCTACCACGAGATGATGACCCACCCTGCCCTGTTCGCCCACGGCGCAGCCAGGAACGTGGTGATCATCGGCGGCGGCGATTGCGGCACCCTGCGCGAAGTGCTCAAGCATGACAGCGTCGAGTCCGCCACCCAGATCGAGATCGATGAACGGGTCACCCGCATCGCCGAGGCATACTTCCCGGCGCTGTGCGATTCGAACGACGATCCGCGCGCGACCCTGGCCTTCGAGGACGGCGTGGCCTGGATGAAGAATGCGCCGGACGCCAGCGTCGACCTGATCATCATCGACAGTACCGACCCCATCGGCCCGGCCGAGGGGCTGTTCAACGAAGCGTTCTACAAGCAGTGCCACCGCGTGCTCGGCAATGGCGGCCTGCTGGTGCAGCAGAGCGAATCCCCGCTGGTGCACAGCGAACTGATCGGCGAGATGCACGACGGCCTGCGCAACAGCGGTTTTGCCGATACGCAGCTGTTGAGTTTCCCACAGCCGAGCTACCCGACCGGCTGGTGGTCCGCCACGCTGGCAGCGCGCGATACGCGCACGCTGTATGCGCCGCAGGGCGAGCTGGATTTCGAAACCTTCTACTACACGCCGGCCATGCACAACGCGGCCTTCGCCCAGCCGGCCTTCATGGCCCGTATTCTCGGCGGCTGAAGGCACCGGAAGGGTAGCGCGGCGCCGATCGCGGGCGCCGCGCACGCCAATCGCTACTCGGTGGCTTCGCCCAGCGCCTTCTCGAACACCTTGGACGAATAGAACGCAGCCAGGCGTCGACGCACCAGGTCTTCCAGCAACCCGCTTTCCGACAGCCCCTCGATGACCACCGGCGCGAGCGTCTCGGCCTCCTGGTGCAGCAGATCGAGATCCACGCCCACGTCGCCGAGTACGTCGGTGAGCGAGCGGCTGCCGTTGCGCTCGAAATAGGACACCACGGCGGCATCGACCAGGTCACCGATGCACTGGGTCTCGCGCAGTTCCTGCCAGACACGCAGGCCATAGTCGACGAGCTTCTGGAGTTCGTCCGTGTCGACAACGTCGTCGATCGACAGCTTCTTGTCGTGCACCTCGGCCCAGATCTCGGCGGCGATGGCGCGGATGCGTTCCTCGTCGAGCGACTCGATCAGCAGCTCCTGGCTGCGCGCGAGCGTCTTGGCCGTGTTGTTCTCGATATAAGCACGCACGCGCTTTTCCACCTGCGCTTCCAGGCCCGGCATGCGTTTGCTGATCGCGCTGCTCGAGCCCTTGATCAGCGACGACACGCCCGGAATCGATTTGATTGCGCCGGTATCGGAGAAGATGTAGTCCTTGATGCCCTGATAGAGCACGTCCGAGGCGAGCGCGGTATAGACCGGGCTGTCCAGCAGCCGCTCGATCAGGCGCGCCCGAAGCGCCTCGAGCTCCACGAACAGGTTCACGCCCTCCTCGAACAGGCTCTCGTCGATGACGTCCTGTACGCGGGTCTTCTTGTTCAGCTCCAGCCGGATGAGGTCGTCGGCGATGCTGCCGATCACGCCGGCGAGATCGTCCGGCAGGCGCATGTCCAGGGCCAGGCGTTCGGCCGCACCCCGCACCGTATCCACCGAAACCAGCGACTCGAGCGTCGTGTCGCCGGCCCACTGCCAGATCGCGTCGACTTCGGCCTTGAGACGTTTGGCCGCGCCCTTGCCGCGCCACTGGTCGAGCTCGAACGCGACATGGGCCTCGAATAGCGCCTGTGCGGACTTGTTCATCGTCTTGGACTGTGTCATGCGCGAATGTGAAGGTTTGAGCCAGACCGCGAGCTTACACGTTAAGCCGGGCAAGGCGAGACGTCTGCTTAGGTATTAGCCCGTATTGAGGGCGTCCCGTGTCGCGCTTACGTTCTCGACTGTCACGACACAAACCGACAGAGGACAGAACGTCATGAACGAAGATCAATTCGAAGGCAAATGGGATCGCATGAAGGGCAAGGTCCGCGAGCACTGGGGCCGCCTGACGGATGACGATGTTGAACAGGTCCACGGCAAACGCCAGAACATGCTGGCGAAAATCCAGGAAAAATACGGCGACACCAAGGAAGCCGCCGAAGAGAAACTCAAGGACTTCGAACGCAAGTTCTAAAAGCGCGACCGGCCCGGCGCCATTGCGGCGCCGGGCACTCGCGACTGGACGAGCGAACCCGACAGAGGAGGTCATATGCGACACGACGATTATGTGACGCGTACGAGCAAACCTGCAGAACGCTTCATGCGCCGCGACCCGGTGGTGCATGCCGCACCGGACAACCGCTGGAACGGCCCGCTGGGCGAAGTCGCCCTCTCCAACTTCGAACGCGACGGTTACCTGTGGTTCGAGGGGTTCTTCTCCCAGGAACGCATGGCGCCGTTCTTCGAGGAACTCGAGGACATGAGTCATGACCAGGACCTGCTCAAGCAGGACGGCGTGATTCGCGACCCGAAATCCGGCGCGATCCGTTCGGTGTTCGACATGCACCGCATTTCGAGCCGTTTCGCCGAGCTCACGCGTGATCCGCGTATTCTCGGCATGGTGCGCCAGCTGCTGGGTGGCGATGTCTATATCCACCAGTCACGCATCAACGACAAGTACGGCTTCCAGGGCGCCGGCTTCGACTGGCACTCGGACTTCGAGACCTGGCACGCCGAGGACGGCATGCCGCGCATGCGCGCCATCAGCGCGTCGATCATGCTCACCGACAACAACGAGTTCAACGGCCCGTTGATGTTGATTCCGGGCTCGCACCATCAGTTCGTGCCCTGCCAGGGCGCCACGCCGGACGACAACTGGAAGAGCTCGCTCAAGGCCCAGGAAGCCGGCGTACCGAGCCAGAAGAACCTGCAGGATCTGGTCAACCGGGGCGGCATCCAGGCGCCGAAGGGGCCGGCCGGCTCGCTGCTGTTGTTCGAGTGCAACGTGCTGCACGCATCCAACTCGAACATGTCGCCGTGGCCGCGCTCGAACCTGTTCTTCGTCTACAACAGTGTCGAGAACGCACTCGGCGCGCCCTACGCCGCCGATAACCCGCGGCCGTCGTTTCTGGCTAACCGGGACACACCCCGGGCGCTGGAGATGCACGACCCGTACACCGAGTATCAGTACGCGAAATCGGCGTAGCTCACGTTCGTCAGCCCGCGGCCCTTTCGAGCCGCGACGGCTGTCATCCATAGTGATCGGGTCATCCCGAAAGGAAGAATGTCATGAGCAATCAATGGATCGTTGTCAGCGACGCCGCGCGTGCGCGGCTGTTCTCCCGAGACGCCGAACACAAGCTGACCCTCGTCGATACGCTCAAGCACAGTGAAAGCGAAGCCCATGAAGGCGACCTGCGCACCGGCGGCAAGGGCGAAATTCACGACAGTGGCGGCTCGGGTCAGCATCAGGCGGATCCGCAGACCACCACCAGCGAAAAGCACGCCGACATCTTTGCCAAGCAGGTGACCGAACGGCTCAAGAGCGGGCTCAACGACGACGCCTTCAAGGAACTGGTCATTGTGGCCGACCCGTCGTTTCTGGGGCGTCTTCGTGACCATATGGACAACCCGCTACGGGACACGGTGCGCAAGACGTTGGACAAGAACTGGGCGCAGCACGACCAGCAGCAGATCGAGAAACAGCTGGACAATCAGCTGTAACAGAGACTGCGACGAGCACAGCATTGGCACCCGCGATTTTCCGTTCATACTGCAGGTAGCGAGTTGAGTGCTTCTACGGATAGGCAGCGTCACGTACCTGCCATAGCCTTGAAGCATAAGGTTGCGAACCAGAGCACACCGCTACAAGGAGTACGCCATGCTGGGTTGGGCTATTACGTTTTTCATCGTCGCAATCGTCGCGGCGCTGTTTGGCTTCGGCGGCATCGCCTCCGGCGCTGCGGGTATCGCGAAGATACTGTTCTTCATCTTCCTCGTGCTGTTCGTGATCGCACTGGTCTCGAACGCGGTCAGAGGCAGAGGCCCGAAAATCTAGCGTCGGGGTGCCGACAACCTGAAGTTTTGGATGGCGTCGTCGGTTTCCCCCTTTTCCGGCGGCGCCTTTTTTCGCTTCAGTATTCCGGGACTTCGATCAAATTACCGGCTGAAATCCAGATTCTGACGAGATGCGGCAGCGACTCGGCATTGAGCTTTTGCATAATATGCACCCGATGCGTCTCCACCGTGCGTGCGCTGATACCGAGCTGGCCGGCGACCTGTTTGTTGGCCAAGCCGTCGACAATCATCGACAGAACCTGCTTTTCACGCGGCGTAAGCAGTTCGATCAGAGCCGCATGCTGCCGAGCCTCGCGCATCGACGTGTCGTCGCTGTCGGTGGCCTTGGCCAGGCGATCGATCTTTTCGAGCATGTTCTCCGGCGAGAACGGCTTCTGCACGAAATCGACCGCGCCGAGACGCATCGCGGTCACGGCATGTTCGATATCACCATAGGCACTCATCATGATCACGCTGAGCGCGGCGTTGCTGGCAATCAGCTCTTTCTGCAACGTGATACCGTCAGTTCCCTTGAGCCACAGATCGATCAACGCACAGCCGCGGCGTGGCGCACGGACCTGCAGAAATGCCTCGGCGCTGGAGTAGCAGTCGACCTCATACCCCGCGTCGCACAAAAGCGCCTTTAGCGATTCGCGGATCGCAGGATCATCATCGACAACGTGAACGACAAAAGGCACCTGGCGCTGATTCCTCTTCGCAGGACACATAAAGGGCTTTAACGCCCATCTTTTTAGTTTATTGCACTCTGTTTGACAAGGCGCTTTGGCCGATAACCTTTCGGTGGCCCGCCTTTCCCAAAGATCCAGGACCCGTCAAATGAGCGACCGCGATCCAGAAAATCTCGACAACACGCGCCCCGAGACACTGGAGGCAGCCCACTCGCGTATCGAACAGCTCGAACGTCGACTGGCTGAAGAAAACGAACTACGCTGTCGCGCCGAGAACAACGAGCGCTGTTTTCGCGAGCTGGCCGAGCATATTCGCGAAGTGTTCTGGATGACCAATCCGCTCGGCGACGAACTGGTCTATATCAGCCCGGCCTACGAGCAGATCTGGGGCCAGACCTGCCAGAGTCTTTACGACGATCCGGGTCGGCGCCTGGCGTGGGTGCACGACGCCGATCGTGAAGAAGTCCTCAAGGCCTTCAAGCGCGACGCCGCCGACGGCGAGTACGACAAGACCTTCCGCATCAACCGGCCGGACGGCGAAATCCGCTGGATTCGGGATCGCGCCTTTCCGGTGCTCGACGACGAAGGCGAGCTCTATCGCCTGGCGGGCTTTGCGCTCGACGTGACCGACCGCATCGAGTTCAACGATCGGATCGCCAAGCTGCATACCAGCATCGATACCCACGACCGGGTCAGCGTATTCGCCGCGCTGGGCACCGGTCTCGCGCACGACCTGAGCCAGCCGCTGACCGCGGCACGCAATTTCATCGCGCGTGCGCGCATGGGCTTCACCGCCAGCGGCGACGAGGTACGAACGACGCTCGAGCGCGCCGATCACGAGATCTCGCGCGCCGTCTCGGTGATTCATCATCTGCGCGACTTCGCGCGCCAGGGCAAGCCCACCTGCAAGTCACAGTCAGTGCAGCCGATCATCGACGACGTGCATCAGCTGCTCGACCCGGCGCTGCGCGGGGCCAACGTGCGCTACAACGGCCCCGCCATCGACACAGTCGAGCATCTCGAATTGCCGGTGGACGAGATCTTCGTGCAGCAGATCCTGCGCAATCTTGTGACCAATGCCATGGATGCCTTTGGCGACAGCGAGGCCGACGACGAGCTGCACGAGGTCTTCGTTCGCGTGAACGCCGACCACGACGAGTATGTCGATATCGAAGTCAGCGACAACGGGCCGGGCATCGCCGAAGACGTGGAAATCTTCGAACCGTTCATGACCACCAAGTCCGAAGGCGTCGGTCTCGGGCTGGCCGTGAGCCGAACACTGGCCCGCAGCCACGGCGGCGATCTGCTGCTACTCGACCGCGGGCGCGCGGCCAACAGCGACGACCGCGATGCGCGCACGACATTCGCACTGCGCCTGCCGCGCGGTTAGAGGACCGCGCGCACGGGGCAACGCATTCCGGGCTAGCGCGGCGGGTGCATCACCCGCATCAGGATGGCCACGCCGAGCCCCCAGGTGCCGTTGAGCGCCAGGCCAAGACCCACACCGTGCAGGCTCAGGCCGTCGAGAATCGCGGGCATTGGCTGACCCTTGAGCCACTGAACGACGAACAGATACGCCAGCGTCGGACCGACGGCGCCGAGAATGAACGCGCCCACGTAGTAGCCTGCAGCGAGCGCGCGCCGGATAAGCAGCCACAGCAGCACACCCCAGAGACCACCCCAGAACGCCAGCGACACCACCGCCGGCACGCCCAGCGGCGGCACCGGCGCCATATTCCATACGCTCGCCGCGCGCAGCCCGGCATTGTCGAACACCCAGAGCAGGCCTTGGTGAAACGTGAGCGTGGAAACGAAGCCGGCGACGAATGCCTTGATGTACGCGAACATGAACAGCCTTGTGTGAATTGAACGAGATATGCGGCGCGTCTAGCGCCCGCGTGCGGTGTCGGCGGTCTGGTTGAACAGACGCTGGCGGGCCTCCTCGCTTTTCGGCTGGCCGCCCCGCCACTGCTTGCCCAGATCGACGCCGCGCTGTACGGCCGGACGTGTCTTGACCCGCTGCCGCCAGGCGGCAACATTCGGGAAATCGTCCAGCGGCTGGCCCATGGCCTTCGCGATCAGCACCCAGGGCCAGTTGACGATATCGGCGATGGTGTAGACCCCGCCCACCAGATAGTCACGCCCTTCCAGACGGCGTTCCAGCACACCCAGACAGCGATGATATTCGCCGGTGTAACGCTTGTAGGAGTACGGATGGTCGCCGGGCGCGTAATTGACGAAATGGCTCATCTGGCCGCCCATCGGGCCCAGATTGCCGACCTGCCAGAACAGCCACTCGTCGACTTCCTTTCGCTGCCGCGGATCTGCGGGCAGGAACTGGCCGGCCTTGTCGGCGAGATAGCGCGCGATCGCGCCGGACTCGAAGATCGGCAACGGTTGATCGCCGTAACCCGGCGCCGGCTCGTGGTCGACGATGGCCGGCATGCGGTTGTTCGGCGATATGGCGAGAAAGGCCGGCTCGAACTGATCGCCGGCATTGATATCCACCGGGATCAGCTTGTAGTCCAGACCCAGTTCCTCGAGCAGAATCGAGATTTTCCAGCCGTTGGGTGTCGGCCAGTAGTAGAAGTCGATCATGGCGTAGGCGCGTCCTTGCCGTCGGCGGCAGCCCCGTCGTCAAACAAGGCCTGAATGGCATCGGCATCGTAGCCGCTCTCGCGCAGCGCGGCGGCCGTGTCGGCGCCCAGCGGCGGCGCGCCACGAAAGTCCGGCTGCGGCATGGCCGAAAAGCGTGCGGCCGGGCGCGCCTGACGCAGGCGGCCGGCCTGTTCGTGATCGGTTTCGACGAGGATCGCGTTGGCCGCGATCTGCTCGTGCGACAGCAGATCCGTACGGGTCAGCACCGGCGCACAGGGCACGCCATGCGCGGTCAGCCGCTCGAGCCAGTGCTCGGCGCTGTTTTCAACAAGCTGTGCCTGGGTCATCTCCAGCCGTGCGTTGATGTTGTCCTGACGCGCGGCCGGTGTGGCGAAACGCGGGTCGTCGTTCCATTCCGGTGTGCCGAGCGCGGCGAGCAGCGCCTGCCATTCCTTGTCGGTCTGCACCGCGACGCTGATATAGCCCGTGGTTGTTTCGTAGATCAGATCGATGAAGCTGGCGGCCTTGGCCTGGTCGAACTCGTCGCCGACGAAGGTCTGGCTGTTCATGTCCGAATGCCAGAGAAAATCGATCACCGCATCGAGCATGGAGACATGCACATGCTGACCGGGCGCGCCATTGGCGCGCGCCAGCAGGGCCGCGGTGATGGCCTGGGCGGCGACATAGCCGGTGAGCTTGTCCGGCACGATCGTACGCACCAGGCGCGGGCGCGCCGTATCCGCGCCCCCCTGGATGCTCGCCAGGCTCGACAGCGCCTGCACAAGCGGGTCGTACACCGGATAGGTCGCATAGGGGCCGGCGGCCCCGAAACCGCTGATCGAGCAGTAGACGATGTCCGGCGCCACGGCCCGAATAGCCTCCTCGCCAAGGCCCATGCGCTCGACTACGCCCGGGCGGAAATTCTGTACGAACACGTCGGCGTTCTCGCACAGCCGCAACAGCGCCTCGCGGCCGGCCGGCGCCTTGAGGTCGAGCGCGACCGAGCGCTTGTTCCGGTTGTTGTTCAGATAGCTCGCCGAGAAGCCGTGGCGCTGGTTCGACGCGAGCCGGGTGTAGTCGCCCACATCGGGACGCTCGATCTTGAGTACTTCCGCGCCCTGGTCGGCGAGCTGCATGGTCGCAAGCGGGCCCGAAACCATGGCCGTAAGGTCGATGACGCGATAGCCGGACAGCGGTTGTTTCATGCGCGAGAGTTTAATGCGAGCCGTAAGGGGCGCGAAAGCGGCACGCTTTTCTCGGTGCGTCCGGGCGGCGACAATAGCCGGCCAGGTTCGCCCGCCCACCATCAAGGATCGACATGACCACGCTCGGCACCCCAGGCTCGGATTCCGCTACCCGCATCATGCTGCTGGGCAGCGGCGAACTCGGCAAGGAAGTCGCCATCGAACTGTCACGGCTCGGCTGCGAGGTGATCGCGGTCGATCGCTATGCGCGCGCGCCGGCCATGCAGGTGGCGCATCGTCATCACATCGTCGACATGACCGATGGCGCCGCGATACGCGCAATCGTCGAACAGGAACGCCCCGCGCTCATCGTGCCCGAAATCGAGGCCATCGCCACGGCGACCCTCGTCGAACTCGAATCCGAAGGGTTTCAGGTGGTCCCCACCGCGCGCGCGGCGCAGCTGACCATGGACCGCGAGGGCATCCGGCGGCTGGCGGCCGAGGAACTGGGGCTGCCCACATCGCCTTATCGTTTCGCCGAAACCGAGGCCGACTATCGCGACGCTATCCGGGCCATCGGCCTGCCCTGCGTGGTCAAGCCGGTGATGTCCTCGTCGGGCAAGGGCCAGAGCACGGTACGCGGTGACGCCGATATCGACGCGGCCTGGGCGTATTCACAGTCGGGCGGGCGCGGCCGCAGGGGCGAGAACTCGCGTGTGATCGTCGAGGGTTTCGTCGAATTCGATTACGAGATCACGCTGTTGACCGTGCGTCACGTCGGCGGCACGAGCTTCTGTGCGCCGATCGGCCACCGCCAGGTCGACGGCGACTACCATGAATCCTGGCAGCCGCAGGCGATGAGCGATGCCGCGCTGGCCGAATCCCAGCGACAGGCGCGGGCGATCACCGACGCGCTGGGCGGATACGGGTTGTTCGGGGTCGAGCTGTTCGTGGCCGGCGATCGGGTCTGGTTTTCCGAAGTCTCGCCGCGTCCGCACGACACCGGGCTCGTGACGCTCATCAGCCAGAACCTGTCCGAGTTCGCGCTCCACGCGCGGGCCATTCTCGGGCTGCCGGTGCCGCTGATCGACCCGCGCGGGCCGTCCGCGTCCGCGGTGATCCTGGGCGAAGGCCAGAGCGAGTCGATGCGCTACAACGGGCTCGAACACGCGCTGACCGCGCCGGATACCGAACTGCGCCTGTTCGGCAAGCCGACCATCGACGGCGCACGCAGGCTCGGCGTCGCGCTCGCCCGCGGCGAAAACGTCGAGCAGGCACGCGACAAGGCGCGCACGAGCGCGGCGGCGATCCAGATCGACTATTGACGAGCCTGATGTCGAGCAAGGGTCTTATGCTCGATTCAGATACGGGAAAGCTGCCTTTCCTTTATACTTTCGTCCAAGTTCTGACAGGGGGCGCGATACTCGCGCGCACGACACAGAGCTTCATTTACCGAACTCAAGGAGTCGATCATGCAAAAGAAACTGACCACCATTCTCCTGGCCATGCTGCTTGGCCTGGGCACCCTCAGCCTGGCCGCCTGTGAAGAAGACGGCCCGGCCGAGAACGCGGGCGAAAGCATCGACAACGCCACCGACAATGCCCAGGACAGCATGGAAGAAGCCGGCGACAGCATGCAGGACAGCATGGAAGAAGCCGGTGACGAGATGGAAGACGCGGCCGACGACAACAGCTAAGCTGTTTTTCCGCGCAATCTCGTATTGCCAGAAGGCCCGTCGCGATCCGCGGCGGGCCTTTTTAATGGGCGCCATGGGGTGGGCGTGGCCCGCTCAATCGGGAGAGTCGATTCAATGACGAACGATCAGGATGCTTCGTTAACCCCGCCGGTCGCGCTGGTGACCGGCGCCGCACGCGGCATCGGCCGCGCCGTCACGCGCCGGTTGCTGGGCGACGGTTATCACGTGGGCGCGCTCGACCACGACGCCAGCGCGCTGGCCGATCTGCAGACCGGCCTCGCGGCGGGTCTGCGCGCGCACTGTCAGACGCTGGTTGCCGACGTGGCCGACGAGTCGGCGGTGCAGAGTGCGATCGAGCAGCTGGTTTCGACGCACGGCCAGCTCGACGTACTGGTCAATAATGCCGGGATCGCCGATCCGTTCAACGGCCCGATCGAGTCGCTGTCGCTCGCCGACTGGAATCGTGTCATCGGCACCAATCTCACCGGCTATTTCCTGTGCACGAAACACGCCGCGCCGCTGCTGCGTCGGCGCCGGGGCTGCATCGTCAACATGGCATCGAGCCGGGCCTACCAGTCCGAAGCCGAAACCGAAGCCTATGCCGCCAGCAAGGGCGGCATCGTCGCCCTCACCCATGCGTTGTCGATAAGCCTCGGCCCGGACGTGCGCGTGAACGCGGTCGCGCCCGGCTGGATCGACGTCCGTGACCAGCAGCCGGGCGACGACACGCCGGCGCCACTACGCGCAGTCGACCATGCACAACACCCGGGCGGCCGTGTCGGCGGTGGTGACGACATCTCGGGCCTGGTGGCCTTCCTCTGCAGCCCGGACGCCGGTTTCATCACCGGCCAGACGCTGGTCGCCGACGGCGGCATGACCCGCAAGATGATCTACCAGCACTAGAAATCACGAGCCACGGATCCGATCAACCCTGCGCGCGGGCATTCGGCCCGCGGTCAGCCGGCCAAGATATCCCGGTATTCACCGCCACCAGCGCGCATTTCGATTGTGCACAATACTTGTCTTTGCCATCCAACGGCCTTACCGTCAGACATGTCATTGACAAACAAGGAGTGATGTATGCCCGTTCGCAAGGCAAATGCGCAGTGGCAAGGTGATCTGAAGTCCGGCAAGGGCAACATGGCGCTGGACAGCGGGGCCTATGAAGGCCAGTTCTCGTTCAAGACGCGTTTCGAGGAAGGCAACGGCACCAACCCGGAAGAACTCGTCGGTGCTGCCCACGCCGGCTGCTTTTCCATGCAGTTCTCGGCCATGCTCGCCGAGGAAGGCCATGCGCCGGATTCGGTCCAGACCGAGGCAAAAGTGCATTTCTCGGTCGAGAATACGCCCACGATCGAGCGCATCGAGCTCATCACCCGCGGCAAGGTGCCCGGCATGGACGACGCGCAGTTCAAGGACATCGCGGCCAAGGCGAAGGACGCCTGCCCGGTTTCCCGTCTCTACAAGGGCGCTGAAATCACGCTCGACGCCGCGCTCGAAGGCTGAACACCTTCGCGCGGTCACGCGTGTCTTCATGATAGCCGGGCCCAGCGCCCGGCTTTTTTATGCCGGCTTGTCGCGCCCGAACGCCGGCCGACCGACAGCGCACCCGCTCGCATGGGCCCGGTGAGCGGCGAAAACCATGATTTTGGCGCGGCGGGCATTGTTTTTTCACTTATCGTCGCAAGGTCTTGTCTTTCATACGCGCCAATATTCAAGCGAGAAAAGCATGCAAGCCAAGCAGGACAGCGTCGTCAGCATTCATTACGTGCTGCGCGACACCGAGGGCGAAATCATCGATCAGTCCGGCGAGGAACAGCCGCTGTCGTATCTTCACGGCCACGGCAATATCGTGCCGGGTCTCGAGAAGGCGATCGAAGGCCACGCCGAAGGCGAAGAGGTCAAGGCGACCATCGAGCCGGAAGACGGCTACGGCCCCTACCGTGAAGAACTCGTGCAGAAGGTCAGCCGCGATGCGTTCCAGGGCGTCGACGAACTGGCACCCGGCATGAGCTTTCGCGCCGAATCCGATGCCGGTCCGATGATCGTGACCGTCAAGGAAGTCGAGGGCGAAGAAGTCACGGTGGACGGCAACCACGTGCTTGCGGGCCAGACGCTCGATTTTACCGTGAACATCGCGGAAGTCCGCGAAGCCAGCAGCGAAGAGATCGAGCACGGCCACGTGCACGATGGCTCGACGCACGGCTAGCATGCGGTGACCGGCGCGAGGCAGCGCCCGGGCGCGATATGGCGCGCGGGCGCTGCTTACCTGCGCCGATCGCTGTCGATGCAGCCCCAAGGAATGTCTTCGCACGGGAGACCAGATCATGAGTGAACCGGTTCTTCTGATTACCGGCGCTTCCAGCGGGATCGGCGCCGCCACCGCGCGTCATGCGGTGGAACAGGGCTATCGCGTGGCGCTCGCCGCGCGCTCGGCCGACAAGCTCGAAGCATTGGTCGACGAGCTCGGCGGCGCCGACTTGGCGCTGGCCGTGAGTTGCGACGTGACCGACAAGACCTCTCAGCAGCAGATGGTGTCGAACACGCTCGCGCATTTCGGCCGTATCGATGCCGTGTTCGCCAATGCCGGCATCGGCGGCAAGCCGGGCGGCTTCTGCGGGGCCGATAGCGATGTCTGGAAGGACATGATCCTGACCAACGTCTACGGTGTGGGTCTGACGATTCAGGCCTGTGCCGATGCGCTCAAGCAAAGCCGCGGGCATCTGTTGATCACCGGTTCGGCTGCCGGTCGTGCCACGATCCCCGGTTCCATGTACAGCGCGACCAAATGGGCGGTCTCCGCGATCGGCTATGGCGTGCGTGAGGAACTGCGCGGTACCGGTGTACGCGTCACGCTCATAGAGCCGGGCATGGTCGATACCCCGTTCTTCGACGACAAGCCGGAACATGCGCTCACCGATCGTGACATCGCGGAGGCCATACTGTTCTCCCTGTCGCGTCCGGCGAGCGTCGATGTCAACGAGATACTCGTACGGCCGACGCCGAAGATCGAAGACTGACCGCGCGAGCGCCCGATAGCTATGCCGAGACCGGGCATGAAAAAACCCGGCGTTGTTCGCAACGCCGGGTTTTTTTGTCCCACCGTTTCGCCGGTTGCGGCTATTCCACGAGCAGGAAGGCGGCGATCCAGCCGGTGCGGCCGTCGTCGAACCGGATACGGCGCCAGTCCTTTTCACGGCCGGTGACCATCACGCGCTCGTTACGCTTGGCCTGAAACTTGACGCCGTTCCCGGTCGAGGGCCCGGAACGCACGTTGACCACATCGCCACCGATATAGCGGATCGGCCCGGTTTCGGATACCGCCTGCGGCAAGGCCTCGCCACTGTCCTGGCCACCGCCGCGCTGACCCGAGCCGGCCTGCTGGCCGCCGCCATCGTCGGCATTGCGCAACGGCGCCGTGCTGCCGGCAAGCAGGAAACCGGCGACCCAGCCCACCGTGTAGTCGTCGCGGAACACGACCTGTGCCCAGTCGCTGCGCGTGTCCAGAACCGCGACACGCGTGTTGCGATCGGCCTGGCGCAGTACGCGCCCGCGGGTACTCGGCTGGCTGCGGATGTTGACGTTGTCGCCGTCGATACGCGACTGGGGCAGATTCTGCATGATCTGCGGCAGATTGTTCTTGGCCGAGCTATTGCCGGCTTCGGCCGCCTTCGCCGCCCATTTCGCGGCCTCGCCAAGATCCTGCTTTACCCCCTGCCCGCGCACGTAAAGCACGGCGAGGTTGTTCTGGGCGGCGGGCTCGCCGTGTTCGGCGGCGCGCTTGAACCATTCCGCGGCCTTGGCGCTGCTCTTTTCCACCCCGTGTCCGGACTGGTACATGATGCCGAGGTTGTGTTCGGCCTTGGCGTAGTTCTGCGCGGCGGCCTTCTCGTACCATTGCCGCGCCTTGGCGTAGTCCTGCTCGACGCCGTAGCCCTCGTCGTAGAGCACGCCCATGTTGTACTGGGCATTGGCGTTGCCGTTGTCGGCGAGCGGGCGAGCCGTCTTGAGAACTTCCGCGGCCTCTTCTTCGCTGGGCGCCTGTGCCACGGCGCTGGTCACGCTCGCGAAGGCGGTGAACGCTATAACCGCGAGCCGTGCGATCGCTGTCTTTTTCATGCTCAATCCTTGCATTGCGGCCTTCTGACGGCCGCGAACCCCTCATTGAAAGTGCTTTTAACCAGACCCGAAGCGCACGGTCAAATAGCCGGCGCCGGCGCGTCTGTCCCCCTGCAACTACGGCCCCGCCGCCGAATCCGGGGCGTGCACGCCGTAGCGTACACGAGCCCAGCCGTACATCGCCGCACCGCCGATCATCCAGACACCGAAAATGACCCATTCCACCGGCAACAGCGCCGACGGGCTGCCCGGCAGATACAGTGCGACAAGCGCAAGCGACAGCGCGATGGCTACTATACCGACGCCCTTGCCACCCGGCACGAGAAACGGCCGCTGCATCTCCGGTTCGCGGTAGCGCAGCACCACGAACGACGCGGCGACGAACAGATAGGCGAGCACGATGCCGAGCCCGCCGGCATCCACAAGCCAGACCATGGCGCTGCGGCCGAGCAGCGGCGCCAGCGAACTGACCGCGCCAATCAGCAGAATCGCGTTCGTCGGCGTGTTGTAGCGCGGATGCAGCTCGGCAAACATGCGCGGCAGCATGTCGGCCTTGGCGAGCGCATAGATCGCGCGCGAGCCACCGATATAGAACGCATTCCAGCTGGTGAGAATACCGGCCATGCCCGCCAGCACCATGAGCTTTCCAGCCCAGTTGCTGGAAAAGGCCGCCGCCATCGCGTCCGGCACAGCCAGCGAGTCCGGATCGATCGCGTCCGGGCCAAGGGACAGGGCCGTCCCGAAGATGATCGCCGCGTACCATAACACCGCGAGCAACACCGAAAACATCAGCAGGCGGCCGATATCACGCTGTGGCAGATCGATTTCCTCGGCGGCCTGCGGAATCACGTCGAAGCCGACGAACATGAACGGCACCATCACGAGCACGCTCATGATGCCGCCCGGCACCGAGTTGTCGCCGGTGAACAGCGGGGTCAGGTTGCCGCCATCGCCGGTGAACAGCGCGCCGGTGAGAAACATCAGGCCGACGACCACGATCAACGCGGTCACCAGCTTCTGCACCAGCGCCGCGGTGCGGATGCCGATGTAGTTGATCCACATCATCAGCAGCGACCCGGCCACGCCGACCGCTACCCATGTCGCCTCGACATTCCAGCCGGCGATGGTCCAGAGATGGCCGACGCTATAGCCCGGTACGAGATTCTCCACCACCGTCGGCAGCGCCACGGCCTCGAACGACACCACGGTCATGTAACCGAGCACGATCGCCCAGGTGCATACGAACGACGCCAGATGGCCCAGCCCCCGATAGCTGTACACGTGCTCGCCGCCCGCCTGTGGCATGGCCGCCGCCAGCTCGGCGTAGGTGAGCCCGACCAAGACAATCGCCACGCCGCCAATCAGAAAGGCGCTGACCGCACCCAGACTACCCGCGGACAGAATCCAGGTGCCGGTCATCACGATCCAGCCCCAGCCGATCATCGCGCCGAAGGCGAGTGCCAGCACATCCTTGCGGGCCAGAACACGCACGAACCGTGGTGTCTCACCGCTGATCGTCATCGATTACCCCCGGCCCCGTCGGGCCGTTGCATGTTCGCGCTCTCTCCCTGAACTCAGCCTATCACCGCCCGCCTTCGGCCGGTGTAACGACCGCGTAACGGGTGACGAACACCGCCACGGCCTCGTCGACCACCGCATCCATGTCCGCGACCGCGGGCGTGATCCCCAGAAGCGCGCGAATCTGCAGGTCGCCGCGCAGGGCGCCGAGGAACTGGGCGGCGACCAGCGCGCAGTCGCAATCGCCGATCAGGCCGTGGGCGCGTGCCTGCTCGAGATAAGTGCGCACACTGGCCAGCGTACGTCCCGGCGCGCTGTCGTAGAAAATCGTTCCCAGTTCGGGAAACCGCGGCAGTTCGGCCGCCACCATGCGCAGCAGCGTCAGATTCTGTGCCGACAGGATTGCCTGCAGAAAGGCATGACCGATCGTCGACAGGGCCTGCGCGAGCGGCAGGCCGGCCACGTCCTGCGGCAGGGCCATGCGCTCGTGCACGCGCCGGCATTCCCGCTGGGTGGTGGCTGCAAACAGGGCCTGCTTGCTCGCGTAATGGGCATAGACCGTGGCCTTCGACACCCCGGCGCGGGCGGCGATGGCATCCATGCTGGTGGCCCCGAAACCGTGCTCGATGAACAACGCACGGGCGGCGTCGAGCACGAGCACGGACTTGGCCGGCGTTTCGGCTTCTATGTTGTCGCGCTCACTCACCTTCGACTCCCGTTGGATGCGGACCGGCCCGCGCCGGCGCTTGCGTGTATTTGACAGTTATTGTCATATGCATCTAAATTACCCGAACTGAACTGAACCGTACAGTTCAGCCGTTTCACCCGCCGGCCACCTGCCATGCCCGCCACGACCACGCCTTCGGGCCACTCGCGTATTGCCTTCGCGCCCGTGCGACGCCGCGCCTGCATGGGCGCACTCGTTATCGCCCTGCTTGCCGGCTGCGCCGCAGGGCCCGACTACGAGCGCCCCGCCGCGGCGCCCGACGACGCCTACGACATACCGCAGGCCACGGCAGGCCACGAGGCCTCCGCGGCGCTCACCCGTCAGATGTTCGATCGCGCCGGCGCGGTACGGGCGGACTGGTATCGCGTATTCGGCTCGGACAAGCTCGACGGCCTGATCGAGCGGGCGCTCTCCGACAGTCCGACGCTCGCCGCCGGACGCGCACGGCTCAATGCAGCACGCGAGGCCGTGAACGCCAGTCAGGGGCACTGTTCCCGCAAATCGGCGCGTCGGCCGGCGTGTCGCGTCAACGCGCCAGCGGCATCGAACTGGGCATCGACGACCCGATGTTCATCAACGTCTTCAACCTGTACAGCGGCCGGATCAGTGCCAGCTACGATCTCGACGTATTCGGCAAGAACCGCCGCCGGATCGAGCGCAGCGAAGCGCAACTCGACTTCGCGCGTTACCAGGTGCTCGACACCTACGTGACGCTGGTGAACAACCTCGTCGCCACGGCCGTCGCCGAGGCCGGTCTCAATGCGGCGATCGACACCACCCGGCAGATCATCGACAGCCAGCAGCGCACGCTCGACATCGTCGAGGAGCAGGTGCGCTACGGCGCGGCCATCGATGCCGACGCCTCCCAGATTCGTACGCGTCTGGCGCGCACGCGCGCCTCGCTCGAGCCGTTGCGCAAGCAACGCGCGATCGCGGTCAACCGCATGGCCACGCTCGTGGGCGCCGCGCCCGGCGACTTCGACGATCCGCAGTTCGTCATGGATGAACTCACGCTGCCCGACACGCTGCCGGTGAGCGTGCCGAGCGCGCTGGTGCGCCAGCGACCGGACATCCTCGCCGCCGAAGCGCTGGTACATGCCGCCAGTGCACAGATCGGCATCGCCAGTGCCAACTTGCTGCCGGATTTCTCGATCACCGGTTCCTACAGCCGCGAAGGGCTCGCCCTGGGCGATCTAACCGATCCAATGAATGCGCTCTGGCAACTGGGTGCTTCGGTGAGCGCGCCGCTGTTTGCCGGCGGGCGGCTGCGCGCACAGAAACGCGCCGCCCAGCAGCAGTACGTTGCGGCCCTGGCCGACTACCGGGCGACCGCGCTGGCCGCCTTCGGCGAGGTCTCCAACAGTCTGCGCTCGATCGAATCCGACGCCCGCGCGCTGCGCGACCAGCAGGATGCCGCCGAGCAGGCGCGCCGTAATCTCAAAACCGTGCGTGCCCGCGTGAACAACGGCGCCGCCAGCCATATCTCGCTCTACACCGCCGAGGCGCAGTACCAGCAGACGCTGCTCGACGTCGCAAGCGCGCGTGTTACCCGCTACAGCGACAGCGCCGATCTCTTCCTCGCCCTCGGCGGCGGCTGGTGGAATGCCGACACGTCGCCGCTCGCCACGCCGGACGACGCCACCACGGCATCCGTCGATTAAAGGAACGCCCATGGCCGATCAATCCAACACGCCCGCTCCCTCCCGCCGCGAGAACCGCCCCGCCCGCACGGGCAACCCGCGACGCAAGTGGTACCTGCTCGGCCTGGCCGCCGTGTTCCTTCTCATCGGCGTGGCCTACGGCGCGTATTACCTGCTCGTTGCGCAATTCTATGCCGAGACGGACGACGCCTATGTCCACGGCAACCGCATCATGCTCACGCCGCAACGTGGCGGCACCGTCACCGCGATCCATGCGGACGACACCGACCGCGTGAACGCCGGTGATACGGTCGTCGAGCTCGACGACACCGATGTCGACAACGCGCTGGAAAACGCCAGTGCCGGCCTCGCGCGGGCCGCGCGTCATGTCCACCAGCTGTTCGCCCAGGCGGACGCCCAGCGCGCCACCGTGGCCATGTACAGCACCCAGCTCGAGCAGGCGCGCCGCGACTTCAATCGCGACCAGCGCTTGGTCAAGGTCCACGGCGTGACGCAGAAGGCTTTCGAACACAGCCGCGCGACCTATCAGCAGGCACAGTCGCAGCTGGCCGCGGCAAGGCATCGCTTGACCGAACTCGAGGCCCAGACCGAGGGCACCACCCTGCGCGGTCATCCTGAAGTGCGCCAGGCAGCGGCGACCCTGCGCGCTGCCTGGCTCGACGTTCGCCGCAGCCGTGTGCCCGCGCCGGTATCCGGTTATGTCGCACAGCGCGACGTGCAACTCGGCCAGCGCGTCGACCCGAGCAAGCCGATGCTGGCGATCGTGCCCATCGACCAGGTCTGGGTGAACGCCAATTTCAAGGAGACCCAGCTCGCGGCCATGCGCATCGGTCAGCCCGCCGACGTATATTCGGATTTCTACGGCGACGAAACCCACTACCACGGCCACGTCGCCGGCATCAGCCCCGGTACCGGCGCGGCCTTCGAGCTGCTGCCGCCGCAGAACGCCTCGGGCAACTGGATCAAGATCGTGCGCCGCGTGCCGGTCCGCATCGTCATCGACGAGGACGATCTTTCGGGTCATCCGCTGCGTATCGGCCTGTCCATGCATGTCAGCGTCGATCTGCACGACACCAGCGGCAAACCGCTGGCCGAACACGCCCCCGAATCCACGCGCATGCGCACCGATGTCTATCGCCAGCGTGACGACGGCGCCGCACAGCTGATCGATCGCATCATCGCGGTCAACGACGGCGACCCCGCCACGACGGCCGCCGCACCCGCGAACACCATCGGCCGGCTTTCGCCGCAGTCATGAGCACCACCGCCGACGACAGCGCCCCGGCGCCGCTGCCGCCGGGCGCGCTGGTACTCGTCACCCTGAGTCTGGCGCTGGCGGTGTTCATGAACGTGCTGGATGTGTCGATCGCCAACGTGTCGATTCCGACCATCGCCGGCAACCTGGGCGTGTCCACCAGCAACGGGACGTGGGTGATCACGTCGTTCGCGGTGGCCAACGCGATTGCGGTACCGGTCTCCGGCTGGCTGGCCAAGCGCGTGGGCGAAGTGAAGCTGTTCGTGTGGTGCACGGTGCTGTTCACCCTGTTCTCGTTTTTGTGCGGCATTTCCGGATCGTTCGTGATGCTGCTGGTGATGCGCGCCGCGCAGGGGGTGGTCGCCGGGCCCATGATCCCGCTGTCCCAGAGCCTGCTACTGGCCAACTATTCGCCGGAAAAGCGCGGCTTCGCCAACGGCATCTGGGGGATGACCGCCGTAGTCGGGCCGGTGGCCGGGCCCATTCTCGGCGGCTGGATCACCGACAACGTGAGCTGGTCGTGGATCTTCTATATCAACGTGCCGGTGGGGATATTCGCCGCGGCCGGCACCTGGTTCATCCTGCGCAACCGCGAAACCGAAACCCAGAAGCTGCCGATCGACCTCGTGGGCCTGGCGCTTCTGATCGTCGGTGTCGGTGCGCTGCAGATCATGCTCGACAAGGGCAACGACGAGGCCTGGTTCCAGTCGCCGTTCATCGTCACGCTCGCGATCACGGCAACCGTGTTCCTGGCCTTCTTCGTGGTTTGGGAGCTGACCGACGACAACCCAGTGGTGACCTCAAACTGTTCGGCCGGCGCAATTTCACCATCGCCACGTTGTGCGTGACGCTCGGCTTCATGACCTATTTCGCGGGCGTGGTGCTGCTGCCGCTCTGGCTGCAGAATGAGCAGGGCTACACGCCGACCTGGGCCGGTATCACCACCGCCTCGCTGGGCCTGATGGGCGCCATTTTCTCGCCCATCGTCGGCCGGTTGACCGACAAGATCGATATCCGGGTGATCGTCACCTTCGGCATGCTGCTGTTCGCGGGGCTGTCGTTCGTCAAGGCCGACGCCAACACGCAGATCAGTTTCGAACAGCTGTTTCTCACCCGCCTGCCGTGGGGCATCGGGCTGGCCTGTTTCTTCATCCCGCTGATCACGCTGTCGCTGACCGGCCTGCCGAGCAGCAAGGTGGCCAGCGCCTCCGGGCTGTTCAACTTCATGCGCCTGATCGCCCTGAGTTTCGGCACCTCGCTTTCGGTGACGATGTGGGATCGACGGCAGGCCTACCACGATCATGTGCTGAGTGCGCACACGTCGATGTCCGACCCGCTGACACAGCAATGGCTCGCGCAGGCACAGGCCCAGGGCCTGACCGAACATCAGGCCTACGGCGCGCTGGCACGCACGATTTCGGAGCAGTCGTTCATGCTCGGCCTGAACGAGATGTATTTCCTTGCCGGCTGCGTGTTTCTGTCGCTTACCGTCCTGGTCTGGCTTTCGCGCCCGCGGGGCTGATCCCCCGCCGCCCGGTCGCGCCACCGGCAACCGCTGCGCTGTCACTCGCGCTGGATTTGCGCATCCACACCGCCCGCTTTACCGGCGACACGCATTGGCGCAGCACAACACACAATTCAGGCGATGCCGCACAAGTATCGCGCTAGCGCTTGTCGCGTCTGCAAAACTCTGGCCGCGCCGATGTCGCCCGCTCGGGAGCGACACGAATCGCGATCGGGCTCAAGCTTCACGCCGATCTGTTCGATGTTACTGTATAACCCGCAGTTCGCTGCGGCAGAACACGACGCCACGGTTGGGGACCGGGGCAGACGATCATGCGACTGTTACGAAACTTTTACCGCTGGCCGCCGTCGAAGGCGACTGTTGGGCAAAAGCTTTCGCTGCAAGAGCGCGAGGAACCGAGGGCAATAGATGCGTTGGTTGGATTTTTTGCGTGCCGGCTCGCACGGCGCGCTGGGAATAGGTTTGTTCGTTTGTATGGGCAGCGCCCATGCAAACCCGTTCTCGCACGGTGCGAGCGCGAACCTGCACACCAGCGGCTTCAACAGCGCCGCCGTCCTCGGCACCCATGAGTCCCGCCCCCTGCTCGCGGCCCAGCTCGCGCCGGACGAGCGCCAGGCGCTGCTTGCCAAGAGCGCGCCGGAAATCACGCCCTGGCGCCAGATCACCGTCGAACCCGGCGATTCCCTGTCCAAGATCTTCTCGCGAGCCGGTCTGCCCGCGCGCGAATGGGTCGATCTGCTGGCACTCGGCGAGACCGTCAAACCGCTGGAGAGACTGCGCCCGGGCGATACGCTCGAGCTGCGCAAGACGACCGGCGGACGGCTCGCGGAATTGCGCTTCAAGCTCAACGCGGTCGATACGCTGTCTGTCAGCCGCACCGGGCTCGGCAGCGACACGGCCACGCCCGGCGCCCTCGAGGCCGAGATCGTGCATCTCGATACCCATACCCGGCGCCTGAGTGCGCGCGGCGTGGTCGACGGCTCGCTGGCGCAGTCGTTGTCGAGTGCGGGCGTGCCCCCGAACATCGCCACCCAGCTGGCGCATATCTACCGCTATCGCGCGAACCTGTCTCGCCACATGCATCCCGGCGACACCTTCAGCGTGGTTTATGACGCCGAGTATGCCGACGGCAAGCGCGTGGCGGCCGGGCCGGTGATCGCGGCGAGCATCACCACCGGCGGGCAGAACCTCAAGGCATTCCGTGCGGTCAACGACGACGGCGAAGCCCGCTACTACGACGCCGCGGGCAAACCCTACGAACCGTCGTTGTCGCGTCATCCGGTGAACTACAAGCGCGTGAGTTCGCCGTTCAACCCGAACCGCCTGCATCCCATATTGCGGGTGCGACGCCCGCACTGGGGCGTGGACTTCGCCGCAGCACGCGGTACGCCGATTCACGCAGCCGGGGACGGCGTGGTGACGTTCGTCGGCCGCAAGCACGGCTACGGTCGCATCGTGCAGCTGCGTCACTTCGATGGCTACACCACGCGCTACGGACACATGTATCAGTTCGTCGACGATCTCAAGAAAGGCGATCGGGTGCGCAAGGGCGACGTGATCGGCTATGTGGGCGCCACGGGCGAAGCCACCGGCCCGCATCTGCACTACGAGGTGCGGCGCAACGGCACGGCCCACAATCCCCTGACCATGCGGCTGCCTGACGGCCATTCCCTGGCGCAGGACCGGCTTGCCGCATTCACCAACCGTATCCAGCCGCTGATCGCCAAGCTCGACAACGTGCCGGACATGCCGAATACCCTGATCGCGTCGAGTGCAAGCGTGGACGCGCGACACGGCTGTACCCGTGCCAGCAGCGTGAACGCAGCGTTCGCGCTCGCGCCCGAGAACACGCGCAAGCGCCATTCACTGGCCGAGCTATTCTGCGTTGCGTCCACGGATACCAACGCCTGACCGGCGCCGCGCTCGCGAACGCACGCTCATGAAAAAAGCCGGGTGGCACACCACCCGGCTTTTTTTGTTCGGGGCCCGCTGTGCATCAGCGAGGCGTGCAATCGCACGCACTCATTAATGATGCCGGTGATGCTTACCGTGGTGTTTGTGGTGCTTGCGATAGTGCTTGCCGTGACGGCGGCCGCGGTCGTAATGGCGATCATGGCCCCGGTCGTTATATTCGTTGGCGAGTACGGCGCCGCCCGCGCCGCCCAGACCGCCGCCGACGACTGCCCCGGTCGAGCCGTAAAGCGCCTGGCCGACCGCCGCGCCGGCCGCCCCGCCCAGGCCCCCGCCGATCGCCGAATTGAGCGTGTCGCCCGCCATGCCGGCCGTGCTTGCGAACGACAGTGCGGTACCGGTGGCGAGTATGGCGATGGTCTTCTTCATGTGCTGCTCCTGACAGGGTCGTTGTTACGCGCTCAATCTAGCGATCGGGCGTGAACTACCGCTGAACCAACAAAAAGGCCGCGCCGGTTTCCCGACGCGGCCCGTGCCAGCCAAACCGGAACCACCGTCAGCCGCTGGAGCGCGACCGCTTGCCTTCGTCGTCGGCGTCTTCGTAGTCGTCGTCGTCCCAGACATCGTTGAGAATGTCCCGGGCCTCGAACGCGTCGGCGCCAACGGGCATGGATTCATGCTTCTCATAGAGATCCATGAGCATGCGACGTCTGTCGTCACGCAATTCGCGCGTCAGCACGAAGACCATGAAGTACAGGATGACCAAAAACGGCAACGCCGCCAGCAGCGACCCGGTCTGAAGGCCCTTGAGACCGCCGGCCACGATCAGCGTGAGACAGATCGCCGAGATCATCAGCCCCCAGGACAGGCGCTTGTAGAGCGGCGGCTCGAGCGACCCTTCGTCGGTCATCTGGGCCACGATATAGGAGGCCGAATCCGCCGAGGTCACCAGGAACACGAAGATCAGGCACATCGCCAGGATCGAGAGCACATTGGTGAACGGCATCATCTCGAAGAAGGTGAACAGCGCGGACGTGATGTTTTCGTCCACGGCGCTGGTCAGCGTGCCGGCGGCATCGCCAAACAGCTCCATATGCAGCGCGGCGCCGCCGAATACACCGATGAAGCCGCAGGCCAGCAGCGGCGGCACGATCAGCACGCCCATGACGTATTCGCGAATGGTGCGCCCTTTCGAGATACGCGCCACGAAGGTACCCACGAACGGCGACCAGGCGATCACCCACGCCCAGTAGAACACCGTCCAGCTCGAGATCCAGTTCTCGCCGGTATCCTCGAACGGGTTCATGCGCAGACTCATGGCGATGAAGTTTTCCATGTAGTCGCCAATACCGACCACGATGGTGTTGAGAATGAAGATCGTCGGCCCGGTAGAAAGCACCCAGCCCATCAGGCCGAGACACAGCGCCAGGTTGATGTTCGACAACCACTGGATGCCCTTGTCCAGGCCCGAGTAGCTCGACATCGTGTAGCAGGCACACATCACGCCGAGGATGATGAATTTCCACAGGGTGGTGTCCGGCACGCCGAACATCTGATTGAGCCCGCCGTTGATCTGCAGTACGCCCAGCCCGAGCGAAGTGGCGACACCCATGACCGTGGCGACGACCGCGAAGATGTTGAGCGCATCGCTGGTGGGCTGACGCGCGCCGGCGGGCAGCTTGTCGGTCATGGGTTCCATGACCGTCGAAACCAGCCCCGACTTCTTCTTGCGAAACTGAAAGTAGGCAATGATCAGGCCCACGATCGAAAAGCCTGCCCACTGGCTGATGCCCCAGTGAAAGAAGCTGTACTGGATTGCGTAGCGCGCCGACTCGGGGGTGGAGCCCGGCATGTCGTTATACGGCGGATTCAGATAATGCAGTATCGGCTCGGCCAGACCGTAGAACACGAGCCCGACGCCGAAGCCCGCCGCCAGCAACATGCTGACCCAGGAGAAAAAGCTGTACTCGGGTTCGCTGTAGGGTTCGCCGAGTCGGATCTTGCCGTAACGGCTGAACGCCAGCCCCACCAGAAAGATCACGAACCCGAACACCGAAATCAGATAGAGCCAGCCAAACACATGGGAGACGGAGTCCAACGCACTGTTGGCAAACCGGCCGAAGGCCTCGGGAAATGCAGCACCGACGATCACCAGAGCGATGATCACGAGTGCGGAGCCGGTATAGACGCGTTGGCTGCGCGTTAGCAAATTACTCAAGGAACCCCCGGTATTTGAATTGACGCCCCCTGGAGCAAACGCGAGCTCAACGGGGCGAGAGAGGATGGCCGACGACATACGTCTGCCGTATGCAACATTACTAGCACTTAGCCCGAGTACCCGCAAACGCTTGCCATGCCTTGCACTGACACCGGATCGCCGCGATTCGCCATCACCGCGGCAAGCGATCAAACCCGCCTCGGCATCGGATCGCGGCGCTCGATGGGGTGACAGCCCGGGTCGTCGCCCGCCCTGTCGGTATACGCACCGGGCGCCCACGCCGGGCACTGCCCCGCGCGTGCGCCTTCACCCACCGCGGCCGCCGTACGATATTCGGCATTACTCGCGGGTATGCCCTGCGCGGCGCACGGCTGGCCCGACTCTTGCGCAAGCCTCGTCGATATTCACCCATCGACATACAGGACAACGATGAAACGCCACCTCGCCGGCGCGCTAGCACTGTGCTGCACCGCGCTTTCAGCACAAGCCGCCACCGACGACTTCGCCATTCTCCAGCCGCTGGCGGAAACCCCCCAGAAAATGACGACGGGCGATTACAGCGGCAACTACTACGTGCCGTCCACAGTCGACACCGTACGCTGGGGGTATCTGCCCAATAACAGTGCAAAGCCGGTACTGACCGTGCCGTCCGGCAGCACCGTGACCTTCGACACCGTTTCGCACGAGGGCATTCTCGAGGATCAGGGCCGCGACCCCGTGGCCTACTTCGCAACCAAGGATGTCGCCAAGGATCAGGTCCTGGCAGACGCCATTGCGATCACCGGCTCCGACATCGAGCACGACTTCTTCAACGACGGACCGCATATCGTCACCGGCCCGGTCGCCATCGAAGGCGCCGAACCGGGTGACGTTCTCAAGGTCGAGGTCGTCAAGCTCGAGCCGCGCGTTCCCTACGGCGTGATTTCCAACCGCCACGGCAAGGGCGCACTGCCCGGCGAGTACCCCAAGACCGAACCCAAGGACAATCCGAGCAGCGCCTATCCGGAACGCTATGCCAACGTGTCGACCTTCGCGCCGATCGAAGCGGAAGGCGATCAGTGGTACGGCGTGCTGGATGCCGGCAACGACCGCGAGATCCGGTTCCCGCTGCATCCGTTCATGGGCATCATGGGCGTCGCCCCCGACACCGCCGAGCCGGTGAATTCGGTGCCGCCGTCGCGTATCGGCGGCAATGCTGATATCAACGACCTCGGCGCGGGCAGCACCGTGTATTACCCGATCGAGGTCGACGGCGGCCTGTTCTATACCGGCGACAGCCACTTCACCCAGGGTGACGGCGAAGTCGCACTCACCGCACTGGAAGGCTCGCTGCGCGCCACCCTCAAGCTCACCCTGCTCGAGAGCGGCCAGGCGGAACTGCCGGGCAAGCAGGTCGACAAACTCCTCGGCGAGACGAACGACTACTGGATCACGGTCGGTCTCGACGAGGATCTGGATCTGGCAATGAAGGACGCGGTACGCGAGTCCATCCGTTTCCTGCATGCGCAGTACGATATCGACGAAGCGCTCGCGCTGGCCTATCTGAGTGCCGCGACCGACTTCGAAGTATCGCAGGTGGTCGACAAGACCAAGGGCATTCATGCGTTGATCCGAAAGGCCGACTTCCAGGACCTCGAAGCCGCCGACTAGCACGGCCCTTCCGGCCGCGGTGTCATGCCGCGGCCGGATTCCGCCGATTTCATTCAGGCTGGATTCGACAAATGCTCTAGGATGTCGGTCTGACATTCACCAATCGAATCGCCATGGATCTCATCCGCATCCTGCTTTCCATCCTGCTACCGCCGGTGGGCGTGTTCCTGCAGGTGGGCATCGGCCTGCATTTCTGGATCAACATCCTGCTCACCCTGCTCGGCTATATCCCGGGTATTGTTCACGCGGTCTATATCATCGCCAGGCGATGAGCCGCGGGCTGTAAAACACGTCATTCGTGCCCATCGTATGGGCAGGCACGACGCGCAACTCGGCAGCCAAGGCATATGAAGGCAGACCTTTCCGTACTCGATCTGGTTCCGGTGCCCAGCGGCACGGACGCATCCCAGGCCGTGCGTGCGAGTATCGACCTCGCGCGTACTGCCGAGCGTTGCGGTTACAAGCGCTACTGGATTTCCGAGCACCACAGCATGCCGAGCATCGCCAGTTCGGCACCCGAGGTGCTGCTGTCGCGCGCCGCGGCTCTCACGGAACGCATCCGCGTCGGCTCGGGCGGCATCATGCTGCCGAACCACGTGCCCTTGCGCGTCGCCGAAATCTTCCAGACGCTGGAAGCGCTCTATCCGGAGCGCATCGACCTCGGGCTCGGTCGGGCGCCGGGTTCCGACGCACGCGCCAGCCGCGCTCTGCGCGCGGCTTCCGGCGAACAGTTCGCCGATCTGCTCAACGAAATGCTGGCGCTGTCGCGCGGCACCTTGCGGCGCGGCCACCCGTATCACGGTGTCACGGTAAGCCCCAGCGACGTGGCCCTACCGCCGATATGGATACTCGGATCGAGCGGCGCCAGCGCGCATGTCGCCGGCGCGGCCGGCATGGGCTACAGCTTCGCCAGCCATTTCAGCCCGGTACCGGCCGAACCTGCGCTACGGCGCTATCGCGGTGCGTTCTCACCCTCGCCGGCATTCCCCGAGCCGCACGCCATCCTCGGCGTATCGGTGATCTGCGCACCGACCGACGAGGAAGCGGAATATCTCGCTTCGACGGTGGACCTGATGTGGCTGAGGCTGCGCAAGGGCGAATTCTCGCCGCTGCCTTCGCCAGAAGAAGCGCTGGCCTACGAATACACCGACATGGAACGCAGCGCGATTCTTGAAAACCGCGACCGCCACGTCATCGGCAGCCCGGAAACCGTTCGCGATCAGCTTCATGCGCTTTTCGCCGACGGCGAACCCGACGAAATAATGATCGTGTCGAACATCCACGATCCGGCGAAGCGACTGCAAAGTTACGAACTCGTCGCGCAGGCCATGAGGTAATGACAGTGTCCCGGCGCCAGACTATTGAATATTCGCCAACCCGGCCGCGAGTTTAGGGATTTAAATCCCGAATTGCATTTTCGGTTCGCGCTCAAGACCTAAAAGCGTCACAATGCCATTCAGCACATTTGACCGGACCCGACCGTATGGGCGTCTCCCCAGAACGTGAAACCGAAAGCCTGCCGGTACTGCACGAGCAATTGTGCTTCGCGCTTTACACGGCAACACATCGAATCATTCGCGCCTATCGGCCACTGCTAGAACCACTGGGGCTGACCTATGTGCAGTATCTCGTGATGCTCGTGCTCTGGGAGTCCGCGCCGCGCTCCGTGGGCGGCCTGGGTCAGCAGCTGCACCTGGACAGCGGCACGTTGACGCCCCTGCTCAAGCGCATGGAAAAATCCGGCCTGGTGCTGCGCGAACGCGACAGCGAGGACGAACGTCGCGTGCTGATCTCGCTGACCGACGAGGGCCGTAACCTGCGCACCAAGGCCAACGAAGTTTCGGATTCCATGCTCTGCCAGATCGAGCTTACTCGACCGGACGCCATGGAACTGCGCCAGCGAATTATGGAACTCGCCAATACACTCGGCTGAGCCTACCTCTAGACGCAGTCAGTGCTGCGCGCGCGCTCGGTGAATGTACCCATGGTGCCGCAATACCGAATTACGCAGACTTTCGCGCCTCTCCAATGCAGCAACCGAACCGCTATGTGGCAGTGGATTAACCAGAACGCGCAGGCGCTATCGTTTTTCGCCAGTCTCGGCACGCTTGCCGTCTGGCTCTTCTACGCGCACCTGCTGTTTTCCGGATTCAAACGACAACGCAAGGCCCGCATCCTGATCAATCAGGGCTGGGGCCAGCAGGTCGACTCCGTGTGCCTGATCAGCAACATGAGCCAGGAGCCGATCTACATACACAGCCTGCTAATGACGATTCGCACGCAGAGTGGCGAGTACACGGAATCGATCACCGATTTCGACACCGCCCAACCCAGCGACAGCGAGGATCATCCGCAGGAAGTCACCCGCCAGGGGCCGCTACGCGCGGGTGAGCAGATCAACCTGGGCACCTTTCGTTCGCTGATCCGGCAAACCGGCAAGCGCCACAAGAATCTCGACCACGACGACAAGAAGCCGATCCGCTCGCTCGAGGTCGAGAACTTCAAGATCACCGCGATCGCCAGTTACGGCCCGGAAGGCGGCGTGGTCGGCGCACAGCGCAAATTCATCGTTCGCGGCGACGACAACGAGTTGATGCGCCCGGTAGCCACGACCACCAAGCGCATGGCCAAACGCCGCGCACGCCATCATCTGCAGCGCTGGCTCGAGAACCAGCTGTAAGAACAGGCCCGGCCGCGGCCCCGGCGGCCGGGCGAATGCAGTTTGCCTCAGCAGCGCCCTTTCTTAGCCTGACCCGGCGGGCAATGGCCACCACCGTGATAGTCGTGCCGACCATGGTGGTCGTGGTCATCGTCGTCGGTGGTGATGGCGGCTCCGCCCGCGGCGCCGGCGGCGCCACCCAGCACGGCACCGGTACGCCCACCGACTTCATTGCCGATGGCGGCACCGGCCGCGCCGCCAAGACCACCGCCGACGGCTGCGTCGACCGTGTCGTCGTCCAGAGCCATCGCCGGCATGCTCATGCTCAGCGCCAGCGCGCCGGCCATGCAGATGTGTCCGAGTGTGCGATTTTTCATTGTTTCTCTCCCGTCGATCCTGCGCAGACACGGTCGCTGCGCGCCAGTTCGTAAGCGAATTGGAGCGCAGGAGCGCTTAATCGCGCGTGAATAATCGCAGCCACCCGGCCGCGGCTCGACCATAAAAAAGCCCGCCCGACAAACCGTCGAGCGGGCTTGGCACCGGGCACGCGTGGGCGAACGCTAGCCGAAGGCCTGGATTCCCGTCTGCGCCCGGCCGAGGATCAGCGCGTGCACGTCGTGGGTCCCTTCGTAAGTGTTTACGGCTTCCAGGTTCATCACGTGGCGGATCACGTGGTACTCGTCGGAAATGCCGTTGCCACCGTGCATGTCACGCGCCTGCCGGGCGATATCCAGCGCCTTGCCGCAGTTGTTGCGTTTCATCAGCGAGACCATTTCAGGCGCCCAGTTGCCCTCGTCCATGAGACGGCCAAGGCGCAGGCTGCCCTGCAGGCCGAGCGTGATCTCGGTCTGCATGTCGGCAAGCTTTTTCTGGATCAGCTGGGTCGCGGCGAGCGGACGCTTGAACTGCTTGCGTTCGAGCGTGTATTCGCGGGCTGCCTGCCAACAGAACTCCGCAGCACCCATGGCGCCCCAGGAGATGCCGTAGCGCGCCTTGTTGAGACAGGAGAACGGCCCCTTGAGGCCTTCCACGTCGAGGCGGTTTTCTTCGGGCACGAAGCAGTCGTCGAGCATGATCTGGCCGGTGGCCGATGCGCGCAGCGAGAACTTGCCTTCGAGCTTTGGCGTCTCCATGCCGCCGAAATCGCGTTCGATTACGAAGCCGTTGATCTTGCCGTCCAGGTTGGCCCAGACGACGGCCACATCGGCGATCGGCGAATTGGTGATCCAGGTCTTGGCGCCGTTGAGCACGTAGCCACCGTCGACCTTCTTGGCCTTGGTGCTCATCGAACCCGGATCGGAACCGTGGTCCGGCTCGGTGAGGCCGAAACAGCCGACCCATTCCCCGCTGGCGAGCTTGGGCAGGTACTTCTTGCGCACTGCTTCGCTGCCGAAGGTGTAGATCGGAAACATGACCAGCGAGGACTGTACGCTCATCGCCGAGCGGTAGCCCGAATCCACCGACTCGACCTCGCGCGCAAGCAGGCCGTAGCAGACATGGTTGAGTCCGGCGCCGCCGTATTCTTCCGGGATCGTCGCGCCGAGCATGCCCAGCTCGCCGAGCTCGGTCATGATCTCGCGATGAAAGATCTCGTGGCGATTGGCCTCGAGCACGCGCGGCATGAGGCTGTTCTGGCAGTAGTCGTGACCCGCATCGCGAATCATGCGTTCGTCTTCGGTGAGCTGTCCGTCCAGGTTCAGCGCATCCGACCAGGAGAAGTCGATCATTCCGGTGTCCTCTCGATAAGCATGGCCACGCCCTGCCCGATGCCGATGCACAGGCTGATCAGCGCGTAGCGTCCATTGATACGTTCCAGCTGACGCAGGCCGGTCAGTGCCAGCCGCGCGCCCGAGGCGCCCAGCGGGTGACCGACCGCGATCGCGCCGCCGTTCGGGTTGAGACGCGCATCGTCGCCCTTCAGGCCGAGTTCGTGACAGCAGCCCAGCACCTGGGCCGCGAACGCCTCGTTGATCTCGATCACGTCCATGTCATCCAGCGTCAGCCCGGCGCGATCGAGCACCTTCCGACAGGCGCCGACCGGACCCAGGCCCATCACCCGCGGCGGCACGCCCATCACGCCGCCAGCCAGGATACGCGCTCGTGGCGCGACCCCGGCGGCCTCGCCGGCCTTTTTCGAACCGATGATCAGCGCGCCGGCGCCGTCGTTCACGCCCGATGCGTTGCCCGCGGTGATGATGCCGTTACGCACGATCGGCGGCAGCTGGGCGAGCTTGTCGACGGTGCTGGTCGGGCGCGGATGTTCGTCGGCATCCACCGACACGAGCGGTTGCTTGCGACCCTGCGGCACCTCGATCGGCGTGATCTCGTCGTCGAAGAAACCGTCGGCCCGCGCGGCCTCGTAGCGCGCCTGCGACTGGGCGGCATAGGCATCGGCGGCCTCGCGGCTGATGCCGAAATCATCGGCCACGTTCTGGGCGGTCTCGGGCATGGCGTCGGCACCATACTGCTCGAGCACCTTCGGGTTGGGAAAACGCGCGCCGATGGTCGAATCGAACACCGAAACATTGCGCGAATACGCCTTATCGGCCTTGGCCATCACGAAAGGCGCGCGGCTCATGGATTCGACACCGCCGGCGATCACCAGCGCGCCCTCGTCGACCGTGACCGCGCGCGCCGCGTCGACGGTCGCGGCCAGGCCGCTGCCGCACAGTCGATTGACGGTCTGACCCGCCACCGAGACCGGCAGCCCGGCCAGCAGGCCGGCGTGGCGCGCGACATTGCGCGCATCCTCGCCCGCCTGGTTGGTACAGCCGGCGATCACATCCTCGTAATCGGCGGCGTCGAACGCGTTGCGCTCGACCAGCGTGCGGATGACTGCGGCGAGCATGTCATCGGGACGTACCGGCGCAAGCACGCCGCCATGGCGGCCGAAAGCGGTCCGCAGGCCGTCGTAGATATAGGCATCCAGCATGAAATCTCCATCGGGGTCGCAGCATTCGGGGTCACGCCCGATCCGATCGCGCGCGGCAACGCTGTCATTTGGACTGCGCCGCACCGCCTGCCGTTCCGATCCGCACCTCGAGTTTCGCCTGCCGGCTGGGCGTTATCCCCGCACTCGCGCGACAAACGAAATACTGTTTTAAAAATCTGCGGGCAAGAATAGGCGGTGACCCGGGCCAACGCAACCACAGTACGTTCCTTGCCTGGCGCGGGTCGCGCATGCCGCAATGCAGCATCGTGCCCGTGTTTTATCGACCTTAGATCTTAAGTCTGCCGGGATTCGAACCGGGTCGCAGCAAACACGCGGCGGTGCCTGCGCGACGCGCCCGGCGATGAATTGACCCGAACCCGGCCAGGGTCTAATTTGCTTGCACAACGAAATTGAATTCCACAGATAATCAATCGTTCGCCCCAAGGAGGAGTAGCCATGGCGACTGCCGCAACCGATCGTTCCGCCACGATGTCCGAAGCCGAGTGGGAGGTCCGCAAGGATCTAGCCGCAGCTTATCGCCTCGTCTCTCTCTATGGCTGGGATGACCTGGTGTTCACCCATTTGTCCGCGCGCGTGCCCGGACCGGAACACCATTTTCTGATCAACCCCTACGGTTGGCTGTTCGACGAAATCACCGCCTCTTCGCTGGTCAAGGTCGATGAGGACGGCCAGATCGTCGACCCGGGCGCGACCAACCGCGTCAATCCCGCCGGCTTTACCATTCACAGTGCCGTGCACATGGCCCGCGAGGAAGCCGGCGCGGTATTGCATCTGCATGCGGCCGACGGCGTTGCCGTGAGCGCACACCCCGACGGCCTGCTGCCGTTGAGCCAGACCGCGATGCTGTGTATTCCGCATATCACTTTTCATGAATATGAGGGCGTGGCGCTCAACCTCGACGAGCGCGAGCGCCTGGTCGCCGATCTCGGCGATCACGACATCATGCTGCTGCGCAACCACGGCACGCTCACCGTGGGCAAGAACGTCGGCGAAGCCTTCATCTACATGTATTTCTTGATGAAGGCCTGTCAGATTCAGGTGCGCACCCTGGCCATGGGCGCCGGTCATGTGCCGTCTCAGCAGGCACTGGATACCACGGCCGATCAGGCCCAGAGCCTGGGCGCGGCCCACAAGCTGGCCTGGCCGGCCCTCATCCGCAAGCTCGAGCGCATGGGTAGCGACTACGCGACCTGATTGCTCGGCACCACGGTGTGGGACAGCGCACGCCCCGGTTCGGCGACGAATCGGGGCTTTTTTCGCTCGCCAGGAAATGGCAGTAAAACAGTTCACGCGATGAAGCCGAACGGTGGCGGTCCGTAGTCGTTAATGTCCCCTTTTATAGGCGGGCTCCACTCACGAGTTTGTCGGACCTACGGTTTCGCACTGCAGTGCGACTCACTTTCTTTTGCTTGTCCAAAAGAAAGTAAGCAAAGGAAAAGGACACCCGGGCACAGCGCCGGCTGCGCCGGTTCACTCCGACACGCAGCGGCGACGGGATGCGTACAGAACTCGGATCGCTTTGGCGATCCTCAGACATGCTGTACGCACCGGCGCAGTGCGCCGGACACCCGTCGCCACTCCGTGTCTGCGTCGCCGTGCAACGGGTCCGAATACAAACGTCAGGCCTACAGAGAGAGTTACTTAACCTGGCTAGTGGCCACGTAGCCTCCGGCTCCGTTCTTGTCGAATTAGGCGAACGCATAATTCGACATAAAGAAGCGCGACCTTGAGCGAGCGACAGCGAGCTTGTCTGTATTGGGTCCCTTGGGCGTAGCGCCGAGCAGTGGAGGCCGCAAGCGGATTAAGACAGCCGGATGTCTGAGCGCAGCGAGTTTCCGGCTGGCCCGCTTGCGGACGGAGCCGCGCAGGGCATCGATGCGCAGCATCGACGCAAGACAGGGTGTCTTTTTGTTTGCTTACTTTCTTTTGGACAAGCAAAAGAAAGTAAGTCGCGCAGCAGCGCGAAACCCCAAGCGAAAATTCACCCCAAACGTTGATTCAAAACTTCAAGCTCTCGAGTCTACTCAGCAAACACCCGCCGAAGACGATGACCGCATTCATCAAGGCACTCGCGGGCCACGTCGAGCACCCCCGGCATATTGATGAAGCCGTGAATCATGCCCGGATAATGCAGATGCTCGGATTCGGTGCCGTGTGACAGCAGCTTTTCGTGATAGGCGATGTCTTCGTCACGCAGCGGATCGTAGCCGGCCGAAACCACCAGCGCAGGCGGCAGCCCGGACAGATCCTTGGCATGTAGCGGCGAGGCGTATGGATCATCCGGATCGGCCGGCTCCCCGCTGAAGTAATACGCCATGAACCAGGCCAGCAACGAACGCGTGAGCCGGTAACCTTCGGCCAATTCGGCATGCGACGCATGGCTGCGGCTCTTGTCGGTGCCCGGATAGATGAGCAGCTGGTAGACGAACGCAGGCCCGCCCGCGTCTCGGGCTTTCAGGCACATGACGGTGGCCAGATTGCCGCCAGCGCTGTCGCCGCCAATCGCGATGCGGTCGGCGCGCGCACCGAGCGAGACTGCGTTTTCCGCTATCCAGTTCACCGCCGCCCAGCAGTCGTCGACCGGCTGCGGGTAGGGATGCTCGGGCGCCATGCGATAGTCGACCGATACCACGATACAGTCGCCGCCGAGCGCCAGATAACGACACGGCACATCGTGGCTGTCACGACTGCCGATGACATAGCCCCCACCGTGGATATAGATCAGCAAGGGCAATGCCTCGTCACCCGGATCACGAGGCACGTAGACGCGCAGCGGGATCGCGCCGAGCGGCCCGGGCGCTTCGATATCGCGCACGGAAAAAACCGCCGGCGGCTGGCCGCCCACGATCACGGCGCCTTTCTCGTACTGGCGACGTGCCTCGGCGGGCGGCAGCGTCTCCAACGGCGGCAGACCGCTCTGTTCGGCCGCTTCCAGTACACGCGCGGCCTGGGGATCGAGTGTCATGACAGATCCTGATAACGCAGGGACACGCAGCGCGTGTTTGCCTGCCGTGGATGATGCACCGCTCAGCCGAGCCGCTCGAGAAACGATTCGATCGCAGCGTTGACCGGCGCCGGATGGGTGAGATTGGCGGCATGGCCACCGCCGGGTACGACCACCAGCTCAGCGTTCGGCAGGTTGTCCGCCAGCTGTTCCGCGCGTGTCATGGGAATCGCCATGTCGGCATCGCCGTGTACCACGAGAGACGGCTGATAGATGCGCGACAGTTGTTCGGTGATGTCGTCACGCGAAACCAGTGTCTGGAACGCAGCGATGAGATTGTGCGCCTGCCAGGCACGCCACTTGTCCTGCCATGCGCCCGTGCCTGACCAGCCATCGCCGAGAATGATGCCGGCGATGGTGTCCGCGATCTCGTCGGGCAGGCCGTGCGTGGCCCAGGTCTCGATCATCTGCTCGTAGCCGGGCATGTTGTCCGGGTTCTCGAGACCGGCCTGGGTGTCGAGCAGTATCAACGCGCGCACGCGCTGCGGGTGGGTCAACGCGCAACGCAGCGACAGGAACCCGCCCTGGCTCATGCCGGCCAGGATCGCCGTCTCGATACCCAGATGATCCAGGAGCGCCGCCAGATCGTTGGCCGAGTCGTAGTAGCTGAACGGCGCGGGCGGTTCATCGCCGGCGGTTTCGCCATGCGCCCGCTCATCCCACGTGATGCAGCGATACCGATCGCTCAGCGCCGCCACCTGCGGCGCGAACATCTCGCGATCCATGAGCAGACCGTGCGAGAACACGATCACGGGGCCGTGCCCGCCGCTGTCCTCGTAATACAGTTCCTGACCGTTGACCGCAGCGACAGGCATCGCACTCTCCTCTTTTTTATCGGGTTTTATACGTCCGGGTCGAGGTTACCACCGCGCTTGTACGCCCGCTTGCAGGCTTGACTGCAGAACCGGACCTGCGGCCAGTCACGCGCCCACTTTCGCCGCCAGGAAAACGGTCGCTCGCAGTAAAGACAGGTCTTCGACGGCAGATCCGCCTTCTTGCGCATTCGGGCCATGACAGGGTTCGTTTGTCGCCTCGCGTCTGTGCGTGCGCCGGGCGCCCGAGGCCGGGATGCCGGTCAGGACTGCGTCTGTTGCTGATAGCGCTCCTGCGCGGCCTGCATCTGATTGCGCCCGCGATCGATCAGCTGCTGGCCGGTGCGTAGTTGCGCCTCGCCTTTTTCGATATGGGCGTTGCCCCGTTCGACGCGCTCTCTGCCCTGTTTGATACGCGTTTCGCCCTCACGCCACTGATCGACCAGCCGATCGAGTTTGTCGTTGCGACGCGCCGCTTCGCGCGCCGACATGTTCGCTTCGCCGATCTGCGATAGCGACCGATACGCCTGCCGGCTGTTCTGGACGGCAGCGTTGCCGGCAGCGATCCATGCCTCGCCTTCGCGCAGTTCCGCGCGGCCTTTTTCGAGCAGACGACGCCCCTGCTTGACCTGTGCCTCGCCGCGGGTTGCCGCCGCGCTGCCTTGCTCCCACTGTTGCGCAATGTCGACGCGTGCCTGGCCGTCGGCCATGACACGATCACCGAACGTCGGTGGCGCACTCGCGCAGCCGGCAAGCAGCAAGGCCAACAGCAGCGACAGCGTGAAGATTCGGGACCGCATCGAAACTCTCCTCGACCATAGTCAGAAAATGCGTCGGCTATACGTGACGGCGCGCCGGATCCGATGCGGCAACCCGTATTTTCCGCGTCAGAACAACGCGCTATCGATGCGCGCCGCGCTTCAGGGGTGACGCAGCACGTCTTCGCCGTGAAAACGCTGGCCGGTATCCTCGAACCCGTACCGTTCGTAGAGGCGGCGCGCGGCCTCGTTCTCCGGGGTGAGGCTGATGAGAATGGGGGCGTCCTCACGCTCGCTCTTGAGCGCGTCGATGACGGCCTGCAGCGCGGCGCCACCGAAACCCGCGCCCTGCCAGTCGATGTCGATCATGAAGCGCGGAATGTTGTAGGCGCCGGTCGCGGCGATGTATTCGGTCATCACGAACCCGATCATCTGCTCACCGGCATAGACCGCCTGCGGCGTGCAGCGCGGTTGCACATAGGCTTCCGCCAAGGAATACAGATTCGACGCAACGCGCCTGGCCTGCTGCGGCGACAGGCGCAGGTGGATGCAGCGCTGCCAGTTGTCGAGCGTGACCGGTTGCAGATGGATCGGGCGCTTGTCGCTAAGGCTCATGGGGCGTCCGGCGTCTTGTCATTCCATGTCGGCGAAAGCCGAGCGGTGAAACTCGGCAATCTCGGCGACTTCCGCGACCCCGGGCTCTCGCACCCCGGCCGGTTCGCCGCCGGCCATGACCTCGAGCACCCGGCGCGTGCACTTGGCGAGCGTATCCGGGTTGTAGCCGCCTTCCAGGACCATCACCAGCCGACCGTCGCAATACTGATCGGCCAGGCGCTGGACGATACCGGTCAACGCGCTGTAACCGTCGTAGCTCATGTTCAGACACAGCTCGGTGCGATGCGCGTCCATCCCGGCGGAGACGAGGATCAACTCCGGATCGAACCATTCCACCGCGGGCACGAGGATATTCTCGAAGGCGTTGACGATCGCCAGGTCGCCAGCATCCTCGGGCAGCGGTACGTTCACCGTCGTACCCTCGCCGAGGCCTTCGCCGATTTCCTCGAGATCGCCGGTACCCGGATAGAACGGCGCCGCGCGATGGGTATCGAAGAACATCACGCTCGGGTCGGCCGCGAAGATATCCTGCGTCCCGTTGCCGTGATGCGCGTCCCAGTCGATGATCAGCACGCGTTCGATATCCCACTGGAACTGGGCGTGGGCGGCGGCCACTGCGATATTGTTGAACAGACAGAAGCCGCGAGCCCGTACGGCATTGGCGTGATGGCCCGGCGGGCGGCTGATGACGAACGCGGACCGGGCCTTCTTCTCGAACACGGCGTCCACCGCGGCGATCGCCGAGCCGGCCGCCACCTCCGCGGCATCGAGGCTGCCGGCGGAAATCGCGGTGGTGTCGACGTCCAGCCAGGCCTGCTTGCCCTCGAGATCGTAGAGACTCTCCAGATACGAGCTGGTATGTACGCGATTGAGCTGCTCGCGTGTCGCGGCCTGGCCCGCCGCCATGCGCACGCCCGGCACGGGCTCCGCCTTGAGCAGATCGTTGACCGCGATGACACGCCCCGGATGCTCCGGATAGCTCCACTTTGCTTCGAGCCCGAGGCCATCGAGAATGCCGCGGATACGCTTGTTCATGCGCCCCGGCAGGAATTCCTCTTCCGCTTCCGGCCGGTGCGACAGCACCCGCTCGTCATAGATCACCAGTACATCACGATCGCCCACCACGGCATCCGCTCCTTGGCAAACATCACGCAAGCGTAGCAGCCCGGCCCCATGCCGGGTGCAGGTCAATATTCCGCAGGGCGGGATATTTCATCCGAGTCCCTGTGCCCGCCGCTGGCTAGGCTGACTTGCTTGCCAGCACCTCGCGCATGGCCAGCGCCGCGCGCATGGTTTCCAGGCGCGGCACGGGCACCCCGTGCCGGCGCGCGATGGCGACCACGTTGCCGAGAATGGCGTCGATCTCCATCGGCCGGCCGTTGAGATAGTCCAGTGCCATGCTGTTGCGGTAGGCGGGCATCTTGCGCGTACCCGAAATGTTCTTGTCGATGGCGTCCTCGGGCATGGGGTGGCCGTCGGCGGCAGCGACCGCCATCACCTCGGCCATCATCTCGCGCGCGAGCGCTTCGCCGCCCTCGGTATCGAGCATGGTGACGGTATCCGCACCGCCGGCCAGCACCGACAACGGATTGAACGGGGTATTCCAAAGGCTCTTGCGCCAGCGTTCGGCCACCACCGACTCCGACAGCTTGATGTTGATGCCGCCGGCCTCGAACTTGGAGGCGATCTCGCGGCAGTCGTCGCTGATGCCCTCGGGCCAGGCGCCCATGGTGAGCTGGCCGAAGGCCTTGTGCTCGATCCGGCCCGGCTCGGTACGGCTGACCGCGATGAACGCCAAACAGCTGATGAGCGGATTGGACGGAAAGACGTCGGCCACCGCACGCTCGATATCGATCCCGTTCTCGATCAGCACGATGCGCGTGTTATCGCCCACCCAGGGCTTGAGCAACGCGCCGCGGTCGACATCCGGCAGCACCTTCACGCAACAGATCACGTAGTCCGGCGCCTGGTCGGGCGTGTCGCCGTCCCGGTAGACCGCATCCGGCTGATAGGACAGATCGCCCAGCGGGCTGTCGATCGCGAAGCCGTTTTCGCGCACCACATCGTATTCCGAGCGCAGCACCACGCTGACATGACAGCCGGCGCGCTTGAGAATCGCACCGTAGAAACTGCCGATCGCGCCCGCACCGACCATGACCACTCGGGTGACTTCACTCATCGCATCGTCCTTTTCCTGTTGAGCCTGCACAGGCGAGCGCTGGGCCGTGCCACCGCCCGCCGTCATCGCAAGACGGCCGACTGCAGACTACAGCAATCCGCCGTATCCCCGGCATCGCCCTGATCGTGCGCCGGGTTGCATCCATAAAAAACGGGCTGCCGGCATCTACCGACAACCCGTTGTCCGTCGCGACCCGATCACGGGATCAGGCAGCCGCGTTTTCCTCGGTGAGCTGGTCGATCAGCCGATCGAGGTGATAGTTGCGATCACCCAGATAATGATCGATCAGCACGATCCGTTTGGCGTAGTGGGAGATCGACGATTCGTCCATCATGCCCATGCCGCCGAACAGCTGGATCGCTTCCTCGGCCACGTGACGACCGGCCTTGCCGACCATGTACTTGGCCGCGGCCAGACGCTGGCGACGCTCGGCTTCCGGGGCGTCCAGCGAGCAGGCCGCCCAGAGCGTCATGGAACGCACCTTCTCCAGCGAGATGCGCATGTCGACCATGCGGTGCTGCAGCGCCTGGAAGCTGCCGATAGGCACGCCGAACTGCTTGCGTTCCTTGATGTAGTCCAGCGTCAGGTCGCAGGCCATTTCCATGGCGCCCGTGGCCTCGGCACACATCGCCACGATGCCGCGATCCAGCGCATGCTGCAGCGGCTTCGCCGCACTGCCCTCGTCGCCGACCAGCGCATCCGCGCCGACCTTCACGTTATCGAGCGTGATCTCGGCCGCACGATGACCGTCGAAAGTGGTATAGCCCTCGCGGGACACGCCCTCGGCATCGCCTTCGACGATGAACGCGCTCAAACCGCTAGCCGACGGGTTGTCGCCGCTGCTGCGCGCGATCACGAGCAGGCGATCGGCGCTGTCGCCGCCGAGCACGACCGCCTTCTGGCCGTTGAGCACGTAGCCGTCGCCGTCTTTCTTCGCGGTGGTTTCAATCCAGTGCGCGTCGTAACGGCCGGCCGGCTCGTAGCAGGCCAGCGCATAACGCTGCTCGCCGCCGATGATCGGTTCCAGCGCTTCGGCCTTGGTGTCGTCATCCAATGCTGCATCGAGGAAGGTACCGGCCAGCACCACGCTGGACAGATACGGCTCGACCACCAGCCCGCGGCCGAAGCCTTCGGCCACCACCATCAGCTCGGCGCCGCCGCCATCGAAGCCGCCGGCAGCTTCGGAGAACGGCACAGCCAGCAGGCCGAGTTCGGCGAACTGCGACCAGACCTCCGGCGAATAGCCGGCGTCCGACTTGATGATCTTCTCGCGCTGCTCGAAACCGTACTGGTCGGCCACGACGCGATCGACCATGTCCTTGAGCATCCGCTGCTCGTCGCTATAGGAAAAATCCATTGTCTATTCCTTTTCCTGCGTACCGGACTACAGTCCGAGGATCGCCTTGGAAATGATGTTCTTCTGAATCTCGTTCGAGCCGCCGAAGATCGACAGCTTGCGCAGATTGAAGTACGTCGTCGCAGCCGAACCGCTGAACTCGGGACCGATCGCATCCTCGACCACGTCCTCGTCCGGGAACGGCAGCGCGTAGGGGCCGGCCAGCTCGCGATACAGATCGGAGATCTTCTGGCGCACTTCCGTACCCATGATCTTCAAAAACGAGCTTTCCGCGCCCGGCACGCCGCCGGCTTCCGCAGCCGAAACCACACGCAGGTTGGTCATCTCGACCGCCATGAGTTCGAGTTCCAGCTCGACCAGGCGCTCGGCGACCCGCGGGTGCTCGATCAGCGGCTTGCCCTCGGCCTTCTCGGTGCGCGCGATCTGCTTGAGATGCTCCAGCGCGGCCTTGGAAATACCCACGCCGGCAATGCCGGTACGCTCGAAGGTGAGCAGGTACTTGGCACAGGTCCAGCCCTTGTTCTCTTCACCGACGAGGTTCTCGACCGGCACCTTCACGTTGTCGAAGAACACTTCGTTGACTTCGTGCGCACCGTCGAGGGTGATCAACGGGCGCACGGTCACGCCGGGCGTGTTTTCCATGTCCACCAGCAGGAACGAGATGCCTTCCTGCTTCTTGACCGTGGTGTCGGTACGCACCAGCACGAAAATCATGTTCGCGTGCTGGCCCAGCGTGGTCCAGGTCTTCTGGCCGTTGACGATGTAGTGATCGCCGTCGCGCTCGGCGCGACATTTCAGCCCGGCCAGGTCCGAACCGGCACCCGGCTCGGAATAGCCCTGGGCCCACCAGTCCTCGCTCTTGAGGATGCGCGGCAGGTAGTAGTCCTTCTGTTCCTGGGTGCCGAACTTGATGATCACCGGGGCGACCATGTTCAGGCCGAAGGGCAGGATGCGCGGCGCGCCGGCCTCGGCGGTTTCCTCCTCGAAGATATGCTTCTGGATCGGGCTCCAGCCCGGGCCGCCGTGCTCTTCCGGCCAGTTGATCGCCAGCCAGCCTTTTTCGTAGAGCGCGCGCTGCCAGGTGATCATGTCCTCCGGCGAGACATGCTCGGAGGATTTCACCTTGTCGGAAATGCTCTTGGGCAGCTTCTCGGCGACGAAGGCACGGACCTCGTCGCGGAATGCCAGTTCGGCTTCGTTGTATTGAATATCCATTGATTACTCCGTAGTGCGCAGCGTTACAGGTCGCCGAACTTGCGACCTTCGCCGGCCAGCTTTTCGAGCAGCGCCGACGGCTGCCAGGCCGCCTCGCCGGATTCGTCGTAGAACTGTTTGACCTTGGCGTGGATGGTGTCGAGCCCGACCTGGTCGGCCCAGAACATCAGACCGCCGCGATAGACCGGGAAGCCGTAGCCGTAGATCCATACGATATCCACATCCAGCGGACGCATGGCGATGCCTTCTTCGAGGATCTTGGCGCCTTCGTTGACCATCACGTACAGGCAGCGCTCCAGGATTTCCTGATCGCTGACGTCGCGGGTCTCGATGCCTTTTTCCTTGCGATACTTCTCGATCTCGGCCATCGCCGTGTCCGACGGGCGCGGGGTGCGATCGCCTTCGGCATAGTCGAACACACCACCGCCGGTCTTCTGGCCCCAGCGCTCCTGCTCCGCCAGGGCGTCCATCCAGTCGCGCTCGGGGGCGTTGTCCGGATCGTCCTCACGCAGGCCTTCACGGATACGCCAGCCCACGTCCAGACCGGCCAGATCGGCCATCGCGAACGGGCCCATCGGCAGGCCGAAGTCGAACAGCACTTTGTCGACCTGCGACGGTGTGGCGCCTTCGTTGACCAGCTGCACGGCCTGGGCCTGGCGCTTGTGCAGGATGCGGTTGCCCACAAAGCCGTTGCATACGCCGACCAGCACGCCGACCTTGCCGATGCGCTTGGACAGGTCCATGACCGTGGCGATGACTTCATCGGAGGTCGCCTCGCCGCGCACGTTCTCGAGCAGCTTCATGACGTTGGCCGGCGAGAAGAAGTGCATGCCGATGACGTCTTCGGGGCGCTTGGTGGACTGGGCGATTTCGTTGACGTCCAGCGTCGAGGTATTGGTCGCCAGAATCGCGCCGTCCTTGCAGACGCGATCGAGCTCGCCGAACACCTGCTTTTTGACCTTCATGTTCTCGAACACGGCCTCGATCACGAGATCCACATCCGACAGGTCGTCATAGGACAGCGTGGTGCTGATCAGCGACATGCACTTCTCGACCTGTTCGCTGGTCATGCGGCCTTTCTTGGCGGTCGCTTCGTAGTTCTTGCGGATGAGCGCCACGCCCTTATCGAGCGCTTCCTGCTTCATCTCCAGAATCCGCACCGGAATCCCGGCGGACAGGAAGTTCATGGCGATGCCGCCACCCATGGTGCCCGCACCGATGATGCCGACCTGCTTGATCTCGCGCTTGGGCGTTTCCTTCGAGATGCCGGGCACCTTGCCCACTTCACGCTCGGCGAAGAAGACATGGCGCTGGGCCGCGGATTCCGGCGAATTGAGCAGTTCGGTGAACAGCTCACGCTCGCGTTTCATGCCCGCTTCGAAACTGGACTCGGTGGCGGCAGCCTGTACCGCCTTGATGCAGTGGAACGGGGCCAGGAAGCCGCGCTTCTTGCGCGCGATGGACTTCTCGAACTCGGAGAAGACGTCGTCGCTTTCCTTCTCGACCGACAGCTCGCTGACCTTGCGACGCGGCGCGTTTTCGGCAATCAGCTGCTCGACGTAGGCAATCGCTTCGGCCTTGAGATCGCCGGAGACAACCTTGTCGACAACGCCCATCTTCTCGAGCTGCGCGGCCTTCATCGGCTTGCCTTCGACGATGGCCTGCATCGCCGCCTTGGCGCCGATCAGACGCGGCAGACGCTGGGTGCCGCCGGCGCCCGGCAGCAGGCCGAGATTGACTTCCGGAAGGCCCATCTTGGCCGAGTCCAGGGCCACGCGATAATCGCAGCCCAGGGTGATTTCCATGCCGCCACCGAGCGCGGTGCCGTGCACCGCGGCCACGAGCAGCTTCTCGCTGTCCTCGAGCGTCTGCACGACGTCCGGCAGACCGGGCTCCTGCGGCGGCTTGCCGAACTCGCGGATATCGGCCCCGGCCGGGAAGGTGCGGCCGCCGCCCATGATCAGCAGCGCCTTGGCGCCATCGTCGGCGATACCCTTGTCCAGCGCATCCACAATTCCCTGGCGCACGGCATGGCCCAGTGCGTTGACCGGCGGATTGTCGACCGTGATGACGCCGACATCGCCGTCGCGTTCATAGGAAACCACTTCACTCATAACCACTCCTTCTCTTTGACGGTTGCCGGCCCGACACGCTTGAAGTGCAGGCCGCTACTTGTTCGTTGTCGGCGAACCGGATCAGCCGGCCTCCGGCCACTCCTGCTCCTGCAGCGCGCGCCACATCACCTTGCCGGTGGGCGAACGCGGCAGCGTCTCGCACAATTCCACCACCCGCGGCACCTTGTAGGCCGCCATGTTTTCGCGACACCAGTCGCGAATCTCGTCGGCGCTGGCCGCACCCTCGTTGTTGAGCACCACGCAGGCCTTCACGGTTTCGCCGCGGCGCGGATCCGGCGTGGAGATCACGCAGGCCTCACGGATATCGGGGTGACGATACATCAGGCTCTCGACCTCGGCCGGCCAGACCTTGTAGCCGGATGCATTGATCATGCGCTTGACCCGATCGACGATGAAGAAATAACCCTCGTCGTCGTAGTAGCCGATATCGCCAGTGCGAAAGAACGACTTGCCGTCGAGCTCGATGAACGCCCCCTCGGTTTCTTCCGGGCGGCGCCAGTAGCCGGTGAAGATCTGCGGCCCGGCCGACACGATCTCGCCGACTTCATTTGGCCCCAGCTCGGCGAGCGACTCGGTGTCGATGATGCGCGAGTCCACATCGAATACCGGGATCCCCAGGCACTGCGGCTTGGGCCGATCGAACGGGTTGATATGCGTGCCGGCGATGGTCTCGGACAGCCCATAGCCTTCGATATAGCGCAGGCCGGTCAGCTTGAACAGTTTCTCGGAGACCGCTTCGGGCATCGCCGCCCCGCCACCGCCGATGTTTTCCAGGCTCGACAGATCGAACTGGTCGATCTCCGGGTCGGAAAGCATGTCGATCGCCATGGTCACGATATTGGTCCAGCGCGTGATGCGGTAGCGCTCGATGAGCTTCGCCGCCGTTCGCCGCTCCCAGCGCGTCATCAGCACCACGGTGGAGCCGATGAAGATCGGCGCGTTCATGCCGTTCTGCATTCCGGTCACGTGAAAATACGGCAGCGTAGCCAATGACTTGCCTTCCGACGTGCTGCGGCTCCAGTAGACACTGTGCACGGCGGTCGCCATCACGCTGCGATGGGTGTGTACACAACCCTTGGGCGCGCCCGTGGTGCCGGAACTGTAGGGCAGCACGCACAGATCGTCGGGGCCGGCTTCGTGCGCGCTCGGCGTGTGGCCGGCATCCAGCGCATCACGCCACGTGATCGCCTTGTCGTTGTTCAGGGTCTGGGGTTCGGCCTGTACTTCGGCGGGCAGATCGAGATCGGTGCTTTCGGTGACGTAATCGCCGTAGTTGGCGACGATCGCATGCGCCAGCTTGCCGGCCTCGAGCAGCGGCGCGACGGCCTCGTAACGCTCCTGACCACAGATGCAGATCGCGGCGTCGGTATCCTCGACATAGTGCTCGAGTTCGACGCTGCGGTTCATCGGGTTCACCGGAACCACGGCGGCGTCGGCCCGCAGAATGGCGTAGTAGCCGATCACGAACTGCGGCGCGTTCTGCATGAATAGCAGCACGCGGTCGCCGCGTTTCACACCCTGGGCCTGCAGGTAGCCGGCCAGTGCGCAGACCTGGGCATCGAGTTCGCGATAGCTCAGCGGCGTGTCGTAATAGATGATCGCGGCGCGGTCCGGATAACGGCGCGCGGCGATCTCGAGATTGGTATAGATACTGGTCTGCGGCAACGCCAGCGAATGCGGCAGGTTGGCGGGCCAGACGGCGTGATGCCGATCGAACATGACGAATATCTCCTCGTTTTCACGACTGACGCCGCGCTCGCACTCTAGCCGGTGCGATTGACGACTGCTTGAACCGGACGCCGGCGCGGCTCGCGGCCTCGTCTCGACGCGTTGGCGTAGGCGCTACGCACGCCCGTACGCTTTCATGGATTGAAACGCTGTTTCGTTTTTGCAGCGGCTTTTTTACTCCGCGTGGTCGCTGATGTCCAGTCGCCATTCGCCGCCCGCGGCATGGCGTTCGAACGATCGTTCATCACAGCGGCTGCCGTGTAGCGGCGTGGCCGATACATACCCGTCGCGCAACGCGACGACATCCGCCTGCGGATCGACCACCGCGCTGGTGTCGCGCTCGAAGCTTAGCCAGTGATAGGCCAGCCCGCGGCCGTCGGCGCCGTCGATAAGCTGCGGCGCCACGATCGCGCCGCCGGACTGGCGCGTGAATCGCAGCCCGCGAATATCTGCCGGATCGCGCATCGGGAAGTTGATGTTCCAGCAACAGCGGGACGCGCCGTCGCTTTGGTCATGGCTTGCCCACAGACGCGCGATGGTATCGATGGCAAACGCCTCGGTCGCGGAAAAATCCACCGCACTGCGGTCGGTGAACGCCTGACTCAGCGCGACCGCCGGCAGGCCGAGATGATCGGCCGCGAGCACTGCCCCCACCGTGCCGGAATACATCACCGAATCGGACAGGTTCGCGCCCCAGTTCACCCCGGAGAGGACGAGATCCGGCGGGCTGTCGCGCAGCCAATCGGCCATCGCCACCATCACGCAGTCCGCCGGCGTGCCGGTCAGCGCATAGCGGCGTGGCCCGTATTCCGTCACCCGCAGCGGGTGATGCATGGAAATGCCCTGGCCGACACCGCTCTGGTCGGCCATGGGGGCGACCACCCAGACCTCCTCGGCCAGGCGCGCGGCCAGGCGCTCGATGACCGCCAGGCCGGGGGCGTCAATACCGTCGTCATTGGTCACGAGCACGCGGCCGAGATTCTTCATGGACATTGCCGTCTATCGATGAACCGGATCACTGGGTATTCAATCGTGCGCCCGCGCCACGGCCCAGCCGCGCTCCGCGATCAGGCCGGCGCGCCGCCCGACGTCCAGGGCATCGCTGTTGCTGGCATTGCCCTGCAGCGCGCGCGCATAGACCCCCTGCAGGATCGCCGCGGTACGAAACAGCGAGAAGGCCACGAATACCGGCCAGTCGTCGATGTCGCCGATACCGCGCTGCTCGCAATAGCGGGCCAGCTGCGACGATTCGCCGGGAATGCCATGGGCGGCCAGATCCAGCCCTTCGATACCGCGCACACCTTTCACGCCGTATGGCAGGTGATACGGCATGCAGGCATAGGCCAGATCGGCGATCGGGTGGCCGATGGTGGCCAGCTCCCAGTCGAGCACCGCGGCCACCGATGTCGAATCCGGCGCCAGCAGCAGGTTGCCGATACGGAAATCGCCATGCGCGATCGCAGGCGTGGTATCGGCCGGGATATGGTCGGTGAGCCACTGACCAAGGGCATCCATGGCCGGATCGGTTTCGGTGGCCGACGCTTCGTACTGTCCGCGCCAGCGCTTGATCTGGCGCTCGACATACCCGCTCGGGCGGCCGAAATCGCTCAGACCGACCGCGTCGACATCGACACGGTGCAGCGCGGCGAGCGTATCCACCAGCGAATGATAGACGCCGCCGCGGTCCGCGGCAGCCAGCTCGGGCAGCGCCGGATCGCCGAACACCCGGCCGGGAATATAGTCCATCACGTAGAACGGCGTGCCGATCACGTCCGCATCCTCGCAATGGACATGCATACGCGGCACCGGCACGCCGGGCGCGTCGGCCAGCGCCGACATCACCCGATATTCGCGATCGATCCGATGCGCCGACGGCAGGATCTGGCCCGGCGGCTGTTTGCGCAGCACGTAGTGCGTGGGCGCATCGGCGCTGCCGGTCGTCAGAAAATACGTCGGGTTCGACTGGCCGCCCTGGAACTGGCTGACCTCGAGCCCGCCGTCCAGCAGACCATGATCGCTCAGATAGCTTTCCAGCGCGGCGCGGTCGAGGCGATGCGCCTCGCGCACCGCCACGATCTCCGGCGCCCCGGCGTTGGCATCCGACGCCATATCAGCAGATGGTTTCGCCGCCGTCGGCGACGAGGGTCTGGCCGGTCACATAGGCACTGGCCGGGGTGGCCAGGAACATCGCCACGCCGGCGATATCCACCGGCTCGCCGATACGCCGCACCGGCGTGCGTTGCTCGGCCTGTTCCAGACGCTTCGGATCCTCGACCAATGCCTTGGCGAAGTCGGTACGGACCAGGCCGGGCGCGATGGCGTTCACGCGAATGTTCTTCGGGCCCCATTCGACCGCGAGGTTGCGCACCAGCGCAGCTTCCGCGGCCTTGGATACGCCGTAGGCGCCGATCACGGTATTGCCACGCAGGCCGGCGATCGACGAGAGCACGATCACGTTGCCGCCACCCTGCGCGGCCATGTCGGGCAGCACCATGTTGCACAGCCAGAACGTGCCGCGCACGTTGGTTTCCATGATCTTGTCCCAAGCCTCGTCGGAAAGCTCGGCCGTGGTGCCGTAAACCGGGTTGGTGGCGGCATTGCAGACCAGCACGTCGATCTGGCCGTAGGCTTGCTTGGTCTTGTCGACCAGGTTCTGCAGATCGTCCTTCTTGCCGACATGGCAGGCGATGGCCATCGCCTCATAACCTGCCTTGCGCAATTCTTCGGCGACCGGCTCGCAGGCCTCGGGCTTGCGGCTGGAGATCACGACCTTGGCGCCGGCGGCGGCCATCTGTTCGGCGATCGCCTTGCCGATACCGCGGCTCGAGCCGGTGATGACCGCGACCTTGCCGGTCAGATCAAAAAGATTCGACATGGGTGCTCCTCTCGATTCGGGCGCGTGCCGGCACCGTTGGGCCCGGCACGCTCTTTTTTAGAGTATTAGCCGCGGGCCGCGCGCTGGCGACGCAGCTCGAGCTTGGCGATGCTGTCCAGATGCACTTCGTCCGGACCGTCGGCGAGCCGCAGGGTGCGGACATTCGCCCAGGCGGAGGCCAGGAAGGTGTCCTGACACACGCCCATGGCGCCATGGGCCTGGATCGCGCGGTCGATGACGTTGAGCGCCATCTCGGGGGCGATCACCTTGATCATGGCGATCTCCTGACGCGCTTCCTTGTTGCCCACCTCGTCCATCATCTTCGCCGCCTTGAGCGTGAGCAGACGGGCCTGCTCGATCTCGATGCGCGAACGCGCGATGTTCTTGCGGATCGAGTCGAACTCGGAGATCTTGCGGCCGAAGGCTTCGCGGCTTTCCACGCGTGCGCACATCGCTTCCAGCGCCCGCTCGGCCAGGCCGATGGTGCGCATGCAGTGATGGATACGCCCCGGGCCCAGACGCCCCTGGGCGATCTCGAAACCGCGACCTTCGCCGAGGATCAGGTTTTCGGCCGGCACGCGCACGTTGTCGTAGTGGATTTCGGCATGGCCCTTGGGCGCGTGGTCGTAGCCGAACACGTGCAGGTCACGCTCGATCTTCACCCCCGGTGTATCCAGCGGCACGAGAATCATCGACTGCTGACGATGTTTTTCGGCCGTGGGGTCGTTCTTGCCCATGACGATGGCGATCTTGCAGTTGCGCGCCATCGCACCCGAGGACCACCACTTGCGGCCGTTGACGATATATTCGTCGCCGTCGCGCTTGATTTCGGTGGCGATGTTGGTGGCGTCCGAAGAGGCCACGTCCGGCTCGGTCATCGAGAAGCAGGACTTGATCTTGCCGTCGAGCAGCGGCTCCAGCCACTGTTTCTGCTGCGCTTCGCTGCCGTAGCGGGCCAGCACTTCCATGTTGCCGGTGTCGGGCGCGCTGCAGTTGAACACGATCGGCGCGATCGAGGAGCGGCCCATGACTTCACACAGATGGGCGTAGTCGTAGTTCGACAGGCCCGCGCCGTATTCGCTCTCCGGCAGGAACAGGTTCCAGAGCCCTTCGGCTTTGGCCTTGGCCTTGAGCTCTTCCATGATCGGCGGCCAGGACCAGCGATCGTCGCTGTCGTCGTGTTGCTGCTTGTAGACCGCTTCGGCCGGGTAGACGTGTGCGTCCATGAACGCAAGTAGCCGGGAATGCAGGTCCTCGGCACGCTTGGATAGCGCCAGCATGGCATCTCCTCTTTGTCGGGCTGTCGTACTCAAGGGCGATGGCAGGGCCGATCGATCCCGAGCGTGTTGTTGTTGAAGCTGAAAACTGACATAGCGCCAACAGGCCGTCAATTTTCCGAAACGGCGTTTCACTTACTGCCGGTGCGCGGTTCGTCCAGTCATGCCCGCGACGCCACCGAACTCGGTTCGGCGCGTTGCGGTCCGGCAGGATGCCACGAAACCGAACGATCGTTCACCGCTCGAAAGCCTACGCCTATTCGCGGCGTAATTCGACTGTTTTCGTCGCAGGAAAATTCGTCGCCTCGGTGCACGGACGCGCCGACGCCGGCGGCGCGCGCCGTGGCAGCCGCATCTGCACAAGGCGCTCCGCTCGGCGCGACACGCGTCGTGGTGTTTCGAGAACGTGATTTTGCTCGCCCGATTCGGCGGGCACGGCGCTATGCGTCGATCGGAATGCCTTCCGGGCCTTCACAGCCACTGCGCAAGCGATAGGTGCCCTCGCCCATGGCGAGCAGTCGATCGTGCGCATCGACGATATCGACGCTGGAATTGAAGATACGGCGACCACCGGCCCGGCGCCGGCCGATGGCGCGCACGTGGCCGCCGCTGGCCTGGCCGGTGAACGTGGTGGTCATCGACAGGGTGATCGCCTCGCGGATGCGCCGGGGATAGGGGCAATAGCTGCCCGCGGCGGCGCCGGCGATGTCGAGCAGCGACGCGAGAATGCCGCCGTGCAAAACGCCCGCAAGATTCAGATGCCAGTCTTGGATCTCCAGGCCGAGCACCGCCCGATCCGGCTCCCACTCGAGAAACTCGAACCCCAGATGTGCGGCAAAGCCGCGGTCGTAGCGGGCGTTGGCATGGTCGAGCGTGAATGCTGCGCCTTGTGCCGTCGCGTCTTCGTTGCTGCCGGTCTGCGGCGACGCCGTGTCGCCTGCGTTGTTGTCAGTCACCACCCACCACGAGTTGTCGAACCTGTTCCACCACCTGCTTGAGGCGCGGGCCGAGGTTCTCGATCATGACGTCTCGCGTGAGTCTTTGCGAGGCGCCGCCGCAATTGAACGACATCACGCGCTGGCCGTTCTCGAGCACGAGCGGTACACCCACACCGCTGATATCGCGGCTCCAGGTGCTCTCGGTCATGCAGAAGCCGTAGCGATCGTAGTCGGCAAACGCGCGCTCGAGCAGCGGCTCGATCTCGGACCATTCGGCGCGTGATTCGGCGCGAATCTTTTCGTAGTAGACCTCGCGGTCGGCCTCGTCGTGCGCGGCCAGAAAAGCCAGCCCCATGGAGGACAGCGCCATCGGCACCCGTGACCCGACCTGCAGCCGCAGTATCAACGGCCCCTTGCCCTGGCACGTCTGTGTGTAGGTCAGGTGCGCGCCCTCGGGTACGCCCAGCGCGACCATGCAATCGGTCGCATCGGCCAGATCCTGCATGAACGGCCGCGCAATGCCGCCGACACCCTCGCTGGCCAGATAGCGATACCCCAGATCGAGCACGCGCGGCCCGAGCCGGTATTTTTCGAGATGCGGCATATACAGCAGGTAGCCGAGCTGGGTGAGCGTCGCGGTGAGACGCGACACCGTCGGCCGCGGCACGTTCGTGCGCTTGGCGAGTTCGGCGTTGCCCAGATATTCCGCGGCGTCGCCAAAGCAGCGCAGCAGCTCCAGACCACGCGCCAGCGCGGTGACGTAGTTGTGCCCCTTGTTCTGATCTGGGCCGTCGGTCAACTCTGTCTTTCGCATGGTCTGATTGCTCCCCGAAGCATTATTTCCCTGTCGCGCCGGCCGTGCACCCACGATGCCGCGCCGGTTTTATTGTTCTGTCGTGGTATGGCCCGTCGGCCAGAAGGTATGCCAGCGATACGACAGGTGCCGTCGCAAGCACTATCCGGGCTCGGATAGTACAGGCGAGCCGATGGCAAAACGAAACATTATGGATTTTTCCGTGCACATGCCATACCGAAAAGGTCGCATATCGTCGAGATTCTGTTTGTGTCGCAGCCTATGAACGCCAAGAATCTGTATTCATTACGCTTTTAAAAACACAAATGATCCGCTTCATACGCGGCACTCGGCCATCTAAACGGCGTGCACGCGCTCTAAAGAACAATCTGCGCCATATTCCGCGCAGCAGTGCGTCTACGTGCGCCAAACTTCAAGCAAACCCCGTTCGCCGCACGAACGCATGTTCGCGCCGACACCCTGCATCGGACGGGCCCCACATCGTCAGGAGGCCAGTGCGCGCCGCGCACGCGCCAGGCGGCTCAACGGCCAGAAAGCGATCACGAACAGGATCGCCAAAGCCATGAAGGCATAGTCGAAACCGGCTTCGAACACGGTCGCGGCATCCATCTCGGGATGCCGCATACGCACGAAATCGCTGGCGTACTGAGCCAGCACCGCACACAGATTCACCCCGAGCGCGCCGCCGATCTGACGGCCGAAATTGATGATGCCCGAGCCCCGGTCGAGCTGATCCTCGGAGAGCACGGTCAGGCTGGCCGTGGTGATCGGCGGCATCATCAGCCCGACACCGAGCCGGCCAAGCAGCGTCCAGATCACCAGCCAGGCGATCGCGGTGCTGGTCTGCGACAGACTGAGCAGCACCATGCTGGCAATAAAGAACCCGAGGCCGATGGTGACCATCCAGGCGATCGGCATGCGATCGGACAAATGCCCGGCGAGCGGAAACACGAAAGCCATCGCGAGGCCCGCCGGTACCAGCATCATGCCGGCCGCAGACGCACTCATGCCCGCCGACTGCTGGAAATACAGCGGAGCCAGATAGGTACTGGCAAAAAGACCCGCGCCCATCACGATCGACAACGCGAAACCGCCGGCAAACCCCGGGCGCCGGAACAGGCGCAGATCCAGCAGTGGCTCGCGACAGCGGCGCTGCCAGAGCACGAACACCACCGCCAGAACGAGGCCCAGGGCAAGTGCGGCATCCAGGAGGGGATCGAATACGCCACGCCGGTGCAGCGACGCCACCGCCCACAGCAACGCCACCAGCGATACGCTCAGCAGCACGAGCCCTGCCCAGTCGAGCGTCACGCGACGGTTCTCGCTGCGGCCCGGCAGGAACCGCCAGGCCATGCCCATCGCCAGCGCGCAGGCCGGCAAAACGACGAAAAACGTCGCGCGCCAGGAAATGCCATCGACCAGCACGCCCCCCAGCGCGGGCGCGATCGCGGGGCCGAGAATCACGCCCATGCCGTAGATGCCCATGGCCTGGCCGCGCCGATGCACGGGAAAGACCTGGAAGATCGCGATCAATGCATGCGGCTGGATCATGCCCGCGGTAAGCCCTTGCAGCGCCCGCGCTCCCACCAGCACGCCGAAGTCACCGCTAAAGCCGCCAATCAGCGACGCCACGATGAACCCGGCCATCGCCAGCGCGAACCCGTGCCGCGAACCAAAGCGTGCCACCGCCCAGGCATTGAGCAACATGCCGACCGTCATCGCGGCCAGAAAACCCGTGGCCAGCCAGTGCACCTCGTCCTGGGCGACGTCGAAACGGCCCATGATCGCCGGCACGGCAACGTTGATGATGGTGGCGGCCAGCACCACCGAGAACGTGCCCAGCATGACGGTCGCGGTGACGTACCACTTGTAGGCACTGCCGTAGTGCTCGGTCAGGCCGGCGATGGTGCGCTGATTGTCCGGCGTTGCGTTCACCCGGGCAGATCAGTCACGCGTCGGGTCGGGCGCGACCCGTACCAGTAACTTGCCGCGATTGCGCCCCTGGAGCAGCCCCTGGAAGGCGGTGACCGCATTCTCCAACCCCTCGACGATGTCTTCCTGATAGCGCACGTCGCCGTTACGCACCCAGGCGCTCATGTCGCGCTGGAAATCGCCGTAGCGGTGGCGGTAATCGAACTGGATGAAGCCCTGTACGCGCAATCGCTTGACCAGCACCTGCCCCATGAAGGCCACGAGCCGGTCCGGGCCGCGGGGCGCTTCGCTGTCGTTATAGTGGGCGATGCGCCCGCAGACCGGCATGCGTGCAAAATCGTTGAGAAGACCACGTACGGTGTCGAAGACCACCCCGCCGACATTCTCGAAATAGACGTCGATGCCGTCCGGACAGGCGCCGGCCAACTGGTCGGCGAAATCGTCGTCCTTGTAGTTCACGCAGGCATCGAAGCCGTAGGCGTCCACGACGTGCCGACATTTGTCCTCGGCGCCGGCCACGCCCACCACGCGACAGCCCTTGATCTTCGCGATCTGGCCCACCACCTGACCGACCGCCCCTGCCGCCGCGGAGACCACCACCGTCTCGCCGGATTTCGGCTCGCCGATCTCGTCGAGGCCGACATAGGCGGTGAAACCGGGCATCCCCAGAACACCGACCGCGGTGCTGATCGGCGCAGCCGCCGGGTCGAGCCGGCGAATGCCCTTGGCCGGCTGCACGGCGTATTCCTGCCAGCCGCCATGGGCGAGGACGTAGTCACCCACGGCAAACCCGTTGTCGTTGGATTCGACGACTTCGCCCACGGTCGCGCCTTCCATCACCGCGCCTTCGGCGACGCTCGCCGCATAGGATTTGGCTGCGCTCATGCGACCCCGCATGTACGGGTCGAGCGACATGTAGATGGTTTTCACGAGCACTTCACCCGGGCCGGGGCTCGGCATCTCGGCGTTCTGCAACTGCAGGTGGGTTTCGTCCGGCATACCCTGCGGGCGCTGGGCGAGGATGATCTGACGATTGACGCTCATCGGGTAGGCTCCTGGGTCGTTCGTGGCGCCGCGCCGCACGCGGCCTGAATGATCGGACGCTGCAAAGAAAACAGGGGCACCGAAGTGCCCCTGAAATTGCGGGAGCGTCCCCTTCGGACTCTATTCGGCGCCGATCTCGGAGATCTTACGCAGCTCGACCTTGCCATCGATCACTTCCGCGATCTCGACATCCACGGCGAGATTGCCGGAATCGCTGATGTCCTTGACCTCATACGGGTTGTGGTTGGTGGCAACCTTGCCCAGCGCGTCGGGAATGGCCGCACGAATGGCTTTGGCGTCCTCCACGGTACCGGCCTGCTCCATGGCGCGGGCGATCAGATACATGGCGAAGTAGTTGTAGGCGGTCTCGGAGGTCGGCACGCCGTCGTGGTCTTCCTTGTAGAGCTCCACGAAATCGGCCGCGCCCGGATTGTCCGAGTAGACCAGCGGGGTGACGCCCACGCCGCCCTCGACGGCTTCCATGCCGCCGGCCACCTTCGCCACTTCGTCGATCTTGGCCTGGTCCATGATCACGAAGCCGCCCTCGAAGCCGAGTTCACGCGCCTGACGCACGACCAGACCAGTCGGCTCGGAAGCACCGCCCACGAACAGCACGTCCGGATCCGAGGCGAGTACTTTGCTCACGCCGGTGTAGAAGTCCGCGGACTTGTTGTAATCCATCGGGTTGCTGGCCACGACTTCACCGCCGGCCGCTTCCCACGCAGGCACGAACGCCTTGGTCCAGTACTTGGCATAGTCGTGGGTGGCATTGGCCACGCCCAGCTTCTTGCCGTAGCGGTCCATGGTGAGCTTGGTGAACGGCTTCACGTAGTCGGTGAAGTTCGGCGGTATCTTGACCGTGAGCTCGTTGCCCTTTTCGGTGACCGACGGAATCGAGGTATACGACATCACCAGAAAGCCGTCGCGTTCGTTGAACGCCTGCAGCGCGAACGTGCCACCGGAGTGCGGCGTGAACACGATCGGCGTGCTGTACTGCTGGACCAGACGCTTGCCGTTGACGGCCGCGCGGCTGGGCGAATACATGTCGTCGAGGCTGACGATGTTGATCTCGTAGCTCGTGCCGTCGACATCGATACCGCCGCCCGCGTTGATTTCCTCGGCGGCCATGCGCAGGCCTTCCAGGGTGTTCTCGCCGTAGAGCGCGGCGCCACCGGACAGCGGCCCGGTGAAACCAATATTAACCTTCTCCGCGGCCTGGACCGCGCCGGCCATACCCATGGCCAGAGCCGTGGCAACTGCTGCCCGGCGTACCGTTTTCTTGAACGTCATCTACATCTCCCCTCTTTTATTCGGGTTGGTTGCTACAGCTCGTGGGTCACGAGATTCTTTGTCGGTTAGCGGCCTGTTACGCGCCGATATAGGCCTTGCGCACGGCTTCGTTGCCGAGCATTTCGTCGCGGTTGCCCTGCATGACCAGCTTGCCGTTCTCGATCACATAGGCACGCGTGGCGATCTTCAGCGCGGCGTAGGCATTCTGTTCGGCCAGCAGCACAGTGGTGCCTTCGGCGTTGATCTGTTTCACCGTTTCGAAGACCTGCTTGACCACCAGTGGCGCCAGGCCAAGCGATGGTTCGTCGAGCATCAGCAGTTTGGGCCGGCCCATCAGCGCACGCCCGACCGCCACCATCTGCTGCTGGCCGCCGGACAGCGAACCTGCGGATTCATCCTTCTTCTCGTCGAGAATCGGGAACATCGCCAGAATGCGCTCGAGTGTTTCGTTCATGCCCGCGCGATCGCGACGGTGTACATAGCCGCCCAGGCGCAGGTTCTTCAGCACCGACATGCCGGGAAACAGCTTGCGGCCTTCGGGACATTGCACGACGCCGGCCGCTACCAGCGCCGAGGGCTTACGCCCGGTGACGTCCTTGCCGTCGACGCTGATCCGCCCGGCAGCCGGCTTCATCAGCCCGCTGATGGTGTTGAACAGCGTGGTCTTGCCGGCGCCGTTGGCGCCCAGCAGAACGACCAGCTCGCCGCGGTCGATCTCCATCGAGACGCCATCGAGCGCCTTGAAACTGTCGTACTTCGCGTCGACGCCCTCAAGCTTCAGCATCTTCTTTCCCCAGATAGGCTTCGATCACCACCGGATCGTTCTTGACTTGCTCGGGCGTGCCTTCGGAAATCTTCTCGCCATGATCGAGCACGATGATCTTGTCGGCGATGCGCATGATCATGTCCATCTTGTGTTCAATCAGGCACACGGTCACGCCGTGCTCGACCATCTTGTGAATGAGATCGACCAGGCCGTCGGTCTCTTCCGGATTCACGCCGCCGGCCGGCTCGTCGAGCAGTACCAGTTCCGGATCGGTCGCCAGCGCGAGCGCGAAGGCAATGCGCTTGCGCTCCTCCTGGCTGGTGTCGGCGATATAACGGTTGGCGATATGCGACAGGCCGACGAAATCCAGCGTCTCGGCCGCGCGCTCGCGACAACGCTTCTCGTCTGCCTTGAGGCGCTTGGAGTTGATGATCACGTCCCACAGATGCGACTCGGTACGCAGCCGATGGCCGACGATGAGATTGTCGAGCACCGTCGACTCCTCGAACAGCATCGTGGTCTGGAAAGTACGCGCCACGCCCAGCCGGGCGATCGAATCCGGCGATTTGCCGGCCAGATCCTGGCCCTTGTATTCGATCACCCCCTCGGTCGGCGGCATGGCGCCCGCGATGAGGTTGAAGAACGTGGTCTTGCCGGCGCCGTTCGGGCCGATGATCGCGTTGATCTGGTTGGCCGGGAATTCGACGCTCACGTCATTCACCGCCGCCAGGCCCCCGAAGCGCTTGGTGAGATTGCGGATATTAAGCATTGTTGCGCGCTCCTTGCGTTTCCACACCGTCGTCGTTGGCGGTGTCGACTTTGGCCTGGCGTGCAGCGCGCGGCGCCTGACGGGCCAGGCGCCGACCGCGCCAGCCGAGGAAACTGCCGACCAGTCCGCGCGGGAAGAAGATGACCAGCAGCACCAGCATCGGGCCGAACACGATCATCCGGTACTCCTCGAGCGACTGCACTGCCTGGGTCAGCCAGGTCACGATCAACGTGCCCAGCAGAGGCCCCATGAGCGTGCCGATACCGCCGACCAGCAGATAGGCGATCATGTCGAAGGTGTGGATGAAGTTGGCTTCCTCCGGACCGATGAAGCGCACCACACCGGCATAGAGACCGCCGGCCAGCGCTGCGTAAACGGTGGAGATCACGAACGCGAGAATCTTGTTGCGCATCAGGTTGATGCCGAGTGACTGCGCGAGGTCGTCGCTGATGCGAATGGCCCGGAATGTGCGTCCCAGCAGGGATTCGGAAATCCGCCGGCTGAGCCAGATCGCAAGGGCCAGAAACGCCAGAACCAGATAGTAGAACGGCACCGTCTGCGTGAAGTCGATCAGGCCGAAACCCTCGGGCGGCGCGATGTTGATGATGCCCAGCGAACCGTGGGTCAGCGCCTCCCACTTGTCGATCATCAGATAAATGATGTAGCCCACGCAGAGGGTGAAGATCGCGAAGTAGTGCTCCTTGAGCCGCAGCGACACGATACCGACGAAGAACCCGAACACCGCGCCGAACAGTCCGGCCCCGAGAAACGCCGGCCAGAACGGCCAGCCGTGATCCACGGTGAGAATCGCCACCACGTAGGCGCCGATGGCGAAAAAGCCGCCGTGGGCCAGATTCAACTGGCCGCAATAGCCAGTGATGATGTTCATGCCATAGACCGCGATGGCCCAGATGAACGCCAGCGCCATGACATAGATGTGGTATTCGCTGCTGGTGACCAGCGGAAACACGATGGCCAGACCCAGCAGCAGCCAGCGCATGGTCGAGCCGAGAAAGAAATCGATGGCGCGGTTCATCAGCGAACCCCCTTGGTGAACAGGCCGGTGGGCTTGATCGACAGAATCACCACCAGCAGCACGAACGCGATCACGTCCTTGTAGGTGCTCGACACATAGAAACCGCCGAGCGCTTCGGAAAAGCCGATGATCAGCCCGCCGATGATCGCGCCCGGGATACTGCCCATGCCGCCGAGAATGATGATCACGAAGGCCTTGAGCAGCACCAGGTGACCCATGGCCGGATAGACCAGATTGATCGGCGCGAACAGCCCGGCCGCGACCGCGGCCAGCGCGCCGGCAATGGCAAAGGTCATCATCGCCACGCGGTTGGCGTCGATCCCGACCAGAAAGGCGCCCTCGCGGTTCTGCGCCATGGCCACGATGGTGGCGCCGGTCATCGTCTTTTTCAGGTACAGATGCAGCACGCCCATCAGCGAGAAGGCGCCGACGATGATCAGCAGGCGCTGGGCCGGCAGGGTGAGGTCACCCAGGCGCAGAATCTCGTTGTACGGCGTGGGTATACGACGGAAGTCCGCGCCCCAGTGCATCTGCACCACCGCCTCGAGGAACAGCAGGATGCCGATGGCCGCGATCTTGTCGTGAATCGGCGGCGCGTGGCGCAGCGGATGAAACACGAGGCGTTCGCAGATCACCGAAAGGGCCGCCACCACGATCGCCGCCGCCGCAATGGCGAACCAATAGTTCAGCCCCAGTTCCACCATCGTGAAATAGCAGACATAGGCGCCGACCATGTAGAGCGCGCCATGGGCGAAATTGGGCACGTGCAGGATGCCGTACACCAGCGTCAGCCCCAGGGCGACGAGCCCGTAGATGCTGCCGAGCGTCAGGCCGTTGAGCACCTGTTGTAGGAACAAATCCAAGACGGTCTCTCCCCAGTTGAAAGAACGGTGGCTAGATCAGGCGCAGCGCCGGCGCAAAGCGGCGTTACGACAGGCAAATGAGTCCGCAACGCCGCACGCGTGAGCCGGCGTGGCGCGGAACGACAGGGAGGAACGACGGGCAGGCCGGTGACGAATACACGACGTGCGAAAGGCAGCGGGCCTGTGGGCGCTGGCCTTGGCCGACGGACGCAGCCCGACCAGCGACCGCAACCTGATCTGACGATCAGCCATGCGGGGTATCTCCTCATCCTGTGTTGGCGTCGCGGCGGGGTGTTTTCCGATCTGTGTCGGTTGGGCCGTCGACGTCGTTTTTATTTCTCGCGATCAAAGCTGCCACGCCCCCACACCGGCGTCAACAGGATTTTGAAACCACATTTCACTTGCAGTCTGCAGGCACCGTGGGCGCTCTGTGGCGACGGCGGAAAGCGCCGGAACGGCGAAAGCCATGCGCGACAAGCGATACCGATCGAACGTTCGTCAGACGATTACGCAAAGCGTCTTGATCGAGCTATAAGACCAAAGCAGAAGACGCCTCAAGGCGCCGCGCGATTACCGCCCGCGGATCGTGGCGCCAGTGCGCCGGGCGCGCGAAATACGCGCCTGAAACGCATGCCGGATACCGGGCGACCGAACGGCAACGCCCCTGCGACGACCGCGCCCCGCAGCCCGTGACCGACACCGCGCAAGAGCGCCCAAGTCAGACTTCGAGCCACTCCCGACGCACGGCATCGTCGGCCTGGAGATCCTGCGGGGTGCCTTCGAACACGATCTGGCCGTGCCCCATTACGTACACCCGGTGCGACACGCGCATGGCAATGCTCAGCTTCTGCTCGACCAGCAGAATCGACACGCCGCTGGCCGCAACCTCGAGCAGAAAGTCACCCACCTGCTCGACGATCTGCGGCGCCAGCCCTTCGGTGGGCTCGTCGATCATCACCAGCGCCGGATTGCCCATCATGGTGCGGCACATGCTCAGCATCTGCTGTTCGCCGCCGGAGAGCAGGTCTGCCTTGACGTCGGCGCGCTCGGACAGGCGCGGAAACAGTCGATAGGCGTCGTCGATCGTCCAGCGCGATTCGGCGCCGACCTTCTGCACGCCCATTTCCAGGTTTTCACGGGTGCTCAGCCCGCTGAAGGTCAGGCGATCTTCCGGTACATAGCCGATGCCCTTGCGCGCGATGCGGTGCGCACTCATCCCGGCCAGTTCCTCGCCCTTGAAACGAATCGAGCCACGCGGCGGCACCAGCCCCATGATCGACTTGCAAGTCGTCGAGCGCCCGACGCCATTACGACCGAGCAGACTCACGATCTCGCCTTCGCCGACGTCGAATGCCACGCCCTGGAGGATATGGCTCTTGCCGTAATACGCGTGCAGGTTCTCTACTTCGAGCATGGAGCGATCTCTGGTGTCAGTGTGCGCGCCGCCTTTTCGGGCCGAACGGCGCTAGGTTCCAAGATAGGCGTTCTGGACCTCGGCATTGCCACGAATCTGGTCGGGTTCGTCGCTGGCGATGATCTGTCCGTAAACAAGCACGCTGATCCGATCGGCGAGGTCGAAGACCACGCCCATGTCGTGCTCGACGATCAGCAGCGTCTTGTCCACCGTGACGTTGCGTATCAGTTCGATCGCATGGTCGCGTTCGGACAGGCTCATGCCGGCTGTCGGCTCGTCGAGCAGAATCACGTTGGCGCCGCCCGCGATCGTCGTGCCGATCTCGAGCGTGCGCTGTTCGGCATAGGTCAGAAGCGATGCCGGTACGTCGCGTCGCTTCTGCAGCCCGAGTTTCTCGAGATGCTGCTCCGCCTCCTCGTTGAGCGCCGACTGGCGCCCCACGAGATGCCAGAAGGAATACCCGTAGCCACGCGCCCACAGCAGTGCACAACGCAGGTTCTCGAACACGGTCATGCGCTGGAACAGGTTGGTGATCTGAAAACTGCGGCTCAGACCTCGGCGGTTGATCTGGTGCGGCGCCAGCCCGCTGATGCGCCGGCCGTGCAACTGCACCTGCCCGCTGCTGAGCGGATACCGCCCGCTGATCAGATTGAACAGCGTGGACTTGCCGGCCCCGTTGGGCCCGATGATCGCGTGCCGCTCGCCGGGCGCCAGCGCCAGATCCACGCCGCGGATGATCTCCGCAGGCCCGAAACGCTTCTTGACCTGGGATAACGTCAGTGCGTCCGTCATTGCTTCGCCCTCTGCGCATCCATGGCCTGATTCACTTCGCCCCAACGCTGGCGGATTCTCCCGGCGACCCATCGCAGCGCCACGAGCCCGGCCGCGAACAACGCCACCGCGACGACCCAGGCGGCCACGCTGGTGGCCGTGATCTCCATGCCGAACAGCTCGATCGGGCGACTCGGGTCATAGGCAAGCGACAGGTGATAGCCCATTTCGATCATCGTGACCAACCCCGCCAGCGCCAGCAGTGCCGGCACGATGGCCAACAGATAAGGCACCGCGAAACGATGCGCGAGGCCGGCTTGCCAGGGCGCGAAATGGCTCACGATCACGCCGGCGATGCCGTTGGGCACGTACATCACCATGAGCACGAACAGCAGACCGAAATACAGGATCCAGCCTTCCGAGAAACCACTCAGCGCGATCTGCATATAGGTCACGAGCACCGCACCGATGATCGGCCCGAAAAAGACCCCGAGTCCGCCGATGAACGTCATCAGCAGCACCGCGCCGGACTGGATCAGGCCCACGTTGGGCGCGGTCATGATCTCGAACAGGATCGCGAACAGACCACCCGCGATACCGGCGAAGAAGCCGGACAACGCGAACTGGATGAAGCGTGCAATGGTGGTGCTGTAGCCAACGAACTGCGCGCGTTCGGGGTTGTCGCGCACCGCGTTGGCCATACGCCCGAGCGGCGTCTTGGTCAGCAGAAACATGAGCAGTGCAGCCACGATCGTCCAGGCGCCGATGAGGTAATACACCTCGATCTGCGGGCCATAGGAGAACGGCAGCAGGGTCACCTCGGTGACCCGGTTGCCGGATACGCCACTCTCGCCACCGAAGAAATTGGTGAACATGTTCGCGCTGGCTTCGACCATCGCACCAATGCCCAGCGTGATCATGGCAAAGGTGACCCCTGCCCGCCGGGTGGACACCGACCCGAATATCACGCCGAAGGCCAGCCCGCCGAGACCGCCGACCAGCGGCATCAGTTCGAGCGGAAAGGACCAGACATCGTCGTTGACTGCCCGAATCGCGTGCAGGGTCAGAAACCCGCCGAGACCGAAATAGACGGCATGGCCGAACGACAGCATCCCGGCCTCGCCGAGAAGCATGTTGTACGAAAGCGCGAACACGATGAACACGCCCATCTGGCTCATCATCGAGACCGAACTGCTCGACGTGAACACATAGGGCATGACGATGATCACGACGATTGCCGCGATCCACACTGCGGCATGACGCACGATAGCGCCGCCGGGAAAATTGGATGTACTCATGATTCGCGTGACCCCATCAGCCCGCGCGGACGGAATATAAGGATCAGGACCATCAGCAGATACGGCAGCATCGGCCCGAAGCGCGAGAGGTTGATCCCGAGCACGCTGTCCTGACCGAAGGCGATACCGGCCGACGCCAGCATGTCGGCGATCGAATAGTTCATGCCGACCGCGAACGTGGTTACCAGTCCGATGATCAGCGACGCAACGAGCGCGCCCCCGAGCGACCCGAGGCCGCCGAGCACGACCACCACGAACACGATCGGCCCCATCGCGAACGCCATCCCCGGCTCGGTGATGAAGTAGTTGCCGGCCATCACCCCGGCCAGGCCGGCAAGGCCGGTACCGAAGGCGAACACGAAGGTGAAGATGCGCGGCACGTTATGGCCGAGCGCGCCCACCATGTCCGGATGCGACAACGAGGCACGAATGATCATGCCCACGCGCGTGCGCACCAGAAGCAGGTAGATCGCCACGAACATCGCTACCGCCATGAACAGGATGAACCCGCGATAGGCCGGGAAGTCGCTGCCGTAGAGCGAGAACAGGGTGAAATCGAGCGCCTCGGGAATACGGTAGTCGACCGGCAACTGGCCCCAGACCAGAATCACCAGCTCGTCAATCACGTAGACCAGTCCGAACGTGAACAGCAGCTCGGCCACATGGCCGTGCTTGTGCACGTTGCGCAGCCCGACCCGCTCGATGAGCGCGCCGAGCAGACCCACGATGATCGGCGCAATGACCAGCGCCCCCCAGAAGCCCAGAACCTGGCTGATCGAGTAGGCGCAGTAGGCGCCGAGCATGTAGAAGCTGGCATGGGCGAAGTTCAGCACGCCCATCATCCCGAAGATCAGGGTCAACCCGCTGGCGAGCATGAACAGCAACATGCCGTACAGCACGCCGTTGAGCAGCGAGAAAACGACGGATTCAATCATGACGGCAAAGTTCCCCCTTGCTTTGGCCGCATCGCCGGCGCGGGGCGCCGGCTCGCAGGCGTCCCCGAACTACGAGGCACGCGTGGGACGCTTCATTTCACAGGAGGTCTCGACGCGGGTCTCGTCCGCGGGAATTTCGGCGTCCATCTTCCAGCCGAACCCCGTGCCCTCGGAATCGTATTCGAGGTAGTCCTCGCCGAAGGTGGACATGAACAGCGGCTGCATCAGCTGGTGATCGGCGGCACGCATGGTGGCGGTGCCGAACGGCGTCTCGATCGACATGTCCTCGAGCGCGAAGGCTACTGCCTGCGGGTCGGCCGAACCGGCCTTTTCCATAGCCTTCTTGAGCATGTCCATCTCGGTCTTGACGCGCAGGTAGTAGAACTCGATGCCGCTATAGCGCTGTTCGAACTCCTCGAGCATGGACCGCAGTTCGGGCGCCTCGTAGCGCACGGCCAGGTTTTCCTGCCATTCGGTGATCATCTTGACCTTGCCCGCGGCCGCCTTGCCCAGCGACGTCGGCGTACCCAGACCACCCGCGTAATAGGTGTACCAGTCGACATCGAGCCCGGCCTGATCGCCGGCCTTGACCAGCAGCGACAGGTCGTTGCCCCAGTTGCCGGTGATGACGGTGTCGGCCCCGGAAGCCTTGATGCGCGAGATATAGGGCGAGAAGTCCTTCACCTTGCCGACCGGGTGCAGCACGTCACCGACGATCTCGATATCCAGACGCTTTTCACCCAGCAGATCCTTGCCCGCCTGGGAAATGAACTGGCCGTGCGAATAGTCCTGGTTGATCAGGAACACTTTCTTGATCTGGTCCTGATCGGCCATGTAGTCGGTGATCGCCTTCATCTTCATCGCGCTGTTGGCGTCGAAGCCGAAGTGCCAGAACGAGCATTTCTCGTTCGTCAGGGTCGGATCTACCGCGGCGTAGTTCAGGAACACGATGCGGTTGTCCGGGTTGCGGCGGTTGTGCTTCTCGACGCCGTCCACCAGCGCACCGGCCACGTGCGACCCGTTGCCCTGGGTCACGTAGTGAATACCCTCGTCCGCGGCCTCGCGCAGAATCTGCAGCGACTCCTGCGCGCTGGACTTGTTATCGAAGCCGACGATTTCGATATCGCGCCCGAGGATGCCGCCCTCGGCGTTCATCTTCTCGGCCAGATATCGAAACTGCTTCAGTCCCGCGTCGCCCACGTTGGCGAACGGCCCGGACAACGGATCGATATAACCGATACGGATCGGCTCTTCCTGGGCCATCGCCGCTGTCGGCAGCATGACCGCCAGCGCCGACGCGGATGACAGAATCAGGCCGGCAACGGCCCCTTTCAGGGCGGCTTCACGCTCGCTCATGGTGATCTCCCCTGCTCGCGTGGCCCGGCTTGCGTTGCGCTAAGCCGGGTGGTTCTTCTTGGATTGTTCGATTGTCTATCTTCGCGGCGGCCCCGGGGCGTTTCGCGCGCCCGGGGCCTTGCGATCGACGGCCCGGCTATCTCAGGGCCGTTCCATCTCGCAGGACGAGGCGACCGCGGTTTCGTCGGCCGGGATCTCGCTATCCATCACCCAGCCCAGGCCCGTGCCCTCGGCGTCGTACTTCTTGTATTTTTCGGACAGGGTCGAGATGAACAGCGGCTGGATCAGCTGATGATCCTGCGCGCGCATGGTGGCTGTGCCCATGGCCGTATCGAGACTCATGCCTTCCATGGCTTTGGCGACCGCCAGCGGGTCGGTGGAACCGGCCTTCTCCATGGCCTTGACCAGCATGTCGAGCTCGGTCTTGATGCGCAGCACGGTGAAATCGAACGGCGCATAACGATCGCCGAAGGTTTCCACGATCTCGGTCAGCTCGTCGGCATCGCGATCGACGGCCAGATTCTCCTGGAACTCGGTGACGATCTTGACCTTGCCGGCGGCGGCCTTGCCCAGCGCTCTCGGCGCGCCCACGAGCGCGGCGTAGTAGGTGTAGTAGTCGACGTCCAGGCCCGCCTGTGCGCCGGCCTTGACCAGCAGCGCAAGGTCATTGCCCCAATTGCCGGAGATCACCGCATCCGCGCCCGAGGACTTGATCTCGGAGATGTAGGGCGCGAAGTCCTTGACCTTGCCCAGCGGGTGCAGCACGTCGCCCACGATCTCGATATCCGGGCGCTTCTCGGCGAGCATCTCCTTGCCGGCCTTGGAGATGTACTGCCCGTGCGAATAGTCCTGATTGATCAGGAACACCTTCTTGATGTCCTTCTGCTCGGCCATGACATCGGTGATCACCTTCATCTTCATCGCGCTGTTCGCGTCGAAGCGGAAATGCCAGAACGAACACTGCTCGTTGGTGAACGCCGGGTCCACCGCAGCGAAGTTGAGGTAGATGATCCGGTTGTCCGGATTGCGACGGTTATGCTTTTCCACGCCGTCGATCAGCGCGCCACCGACATGCGAACCCAGCCCCTGGGTCACGTAGTGAATACCGTCGTCGGCCGCCTCCTTGAGGTTCTGCAGGGACTCCTGCGCGCTGCCCTTGTTGTCGAACGGCACGATCTCGATATCGCGCCCGAGCACCCCGCCGTCGGCGTTGATGCGCTCGGCCAGGTAACCGAACGTCTTGACGCCGAGGTCCCCCACGTTCGCGAACGGGCCTGACAGCGGATCGATCAAGCCGATCTTGATCGTGTCCTCGGCCGTACTGGCCATGGTGGGTACCGCCAGCGCAGCGGCCATCGTCACCCCGGCAACGGCCTTGCGCACAAGCCCCTTGTAATCCTTCATCGCGTCTCCTCCGGTTTTGTTGCGGCATTTTTGCCGCTTGTTATGGGGCGCCCTCGCTGCACCCGTCAGCGGAAGCTAGCACCGTGTCTGGATTGCAGCAAAAGTATGTGTCCAATACGGCTTTCTGCATAAAAATCATGCTGTACCGCAGCATTGGCGACTTCGTTCGGGCACGCCGTGCGCAAGCAGGGCGTCAGCGTGAAATGCCGTTTCAGTTTTATTGACGGCTTTTCGCCCTTGTGTAGAATTCGACGCGCGATAACAGGAGATAAAAAGGACACCGGGCGCCATGAAACGATTCGACAAGAAGATAGTGATAGTGACGGGCGCCGCCAGCGGCATCGGCCGCGCCTGTGCGACGCGTTTCGCCGAAGAAGGCGCAACGGTGGTGCTTGTCGACCGGGAGGCCGACGCGCTCGAAAGCGTCGTCGCCACCCTCGCCGGCAGCGGTCATGAAGCCGCCGCGGTCGATGTCCGCGACGAGCCGGCCGTGACTGCCCTGGTCGATCGCGTTGCGGATACGCACGGGCGCATCGACGTCGTCTGCAACAATGCCGGCATCGCCGGTGGCGACTATGCGCCGGTCACCGAGAACGATCTGCAGACCTGGCGCGACATCGTCGACGTGAACCTGTTCGGCACCATGCATTTCACCCGCGCCGCCGGCCGCCACATGCGCGACGCTGGCGCGGGCGCGATCGTCAATACGGCTTCGGTCGCGGGCGTGCGCTCCGGCGCGGGCGGCAATGCCTACAGCGCCTCGAAGGCGGCGGTAATCAACCTCACCCAGACCAGCGCCTGCGATCTGGGGCAATACAACGTACGCGTGAACGCCGTCTGTCCGGGGCTGATCAAGACCGGCATGACGAAGCCCGTTTTCGACTACGCCGAAGCCAACGACAAGACCCACAAACTGGGCACGCGCTGTGAACTGCGCCGCTTCGGCCGGCCCGAGGAGATCGCGGCTGCGATCACCTTTCTGGCGAGCGACGATGCCAGCTATATCACCGGGCAGTTCCTGCCTGTGGATGGCGGCAACACCGCCTCGCTGAACATGCCGGGCATGAAGGTCTGACCACCCCCGGCCCCCTTTTTCGACCGGCGCGCCCGATACAGAAAGCGTTCTTGTCGAAATGGCGTTTTGAATGCATCGGTGACATGATTGCGCCGATCACCAGCGCCCGCGAAGCCCGCGTCGGGCATGCCCACGCCAGGCCCGCGGTGCGCATCTTCTTTGGAAGAGCATCCGAGAGCGATGACGTATGAGTGAAGAAATCGAACGAGACGTAATGGAGTACGACGTGCTGATCGTCGGCGCCGGCCCTGCCGGCCTGTCCGCGGCCTGTCGTCTCAAGCAGAAGAACGCAGAGCTGGAAGTCTGCATCGTCGAGAAAGGCGCCGAAGTCGGAGCGCATCTGCTCTCCGGCGCGGTATTCGAACCGCGCGCTCTCGACGAACTGTTCCCGGACTGGAAAGACAACGGCGCACCGCTGAACGTGCCGGTCACGCGCGACGACGTCTACTTCTTCACTAGCGAGAGCAAGGCGACCAAGATGCCGAACGCCTTCGTGCCGGCGCCGATGCACAACGAGGGCAACTACGTCATCTCCCTCGGTCAGCTCGGCCGCTGGCTCGGCGAGCAGGCCGAAGCGCTGGGCGTGGAGATCTACCCCGGTTTCGCGGCCCAGGAGCCCATCGTCGAGGACGGCGTCGTGAAGGGCATCGTCACCGGCGAAATGGGTGTCGGCAAGGACGGCACACCCAAGGACAGCCATGTGCCGGGCATGGAACTGCGCGCCAAGTACACCCTCTTCGGCGAAGGCTGTCGCGGGCATATCGGCAAGCGTCTGATCCGCGAATTCGAGCTCGACAAGGGCGTCGATCCGCAGCACTACGGCATCGGCCTCAAGGAAATCTGGGAGATCGACCCGGAAAAACACGAGCCGGGCCTGGTGGTGCACGGTGCCGGCTGGCCGCTCAACCTCTCCGGCAGCGGCGGCTCCTTCCTCTATCACCTGGAGGACAACCAGGTCGCCGTCGGGCTGATCGTGGACCTGAACTACGAAAACCCCTATCTCTCGCCGTTCAAGGAATTCCAGCGTTTCAAGCATCATCCGAAGATCGCGCAGTATCTGGAAGGCGGCAAGCGTGTCTCCTACGGCTCGCGCGCGATCGCCAAGGGCGGGCTGAACTCGCTGCCGAAGATGACCATGCCGGGCGCGGTACTGATCGGCTGTGATGCCGGCACGCTCAACTTCGCCAAAATCAAGGGCAACCACACGGCCATGAAGTCGGGCATGCTCGCCGCCGAAGCCGCAGCGGATGCACTGGCAAGCGGTGGCGAAGGCGGCGATGAACTCACCGCCTATACCGAGGCGTTCAAGAACAGCTGGGTGTACGAAGAGCTCTACGCGAGCCGCAACTTCGGCGCCTCGCTGCACAAGTTCGGCACGTTCAAGGGCGGCGCGCTCAATTACATCGAGCAGAACTGGTTCAAGGGCAAGGCGCCGTGGAACATGCACGACACCACGCCCGACTACGCCGCAACCAAGCCGGCCGACCAGTGCACGGAAATCGAATATCCCAAGCCCGACGGCAAGCTGTCCTTCGACATCCTGTCCTCGGTGCATCTGTCCAACACGGGCCACGAGGAAGACCAGCCCTGTCACCTCAAGCTCACGGACTCGTCGATTCCGATCGAGCACAATCTGCCCAAGTACGCCGAGCCGGCGCAGCGCTACTGTCCGGCCGGCGTCTACGAAGTGGTCGAGGACGACGCCGGCAAGCCGCGTTTCCAGATCAACTTCGCCAACTGCGTGCACTGCAAGACCTGCGATATCAAGGACCCGTCCCAGAACATCACCTGGGTGCCGCCGGAGGGCGGCGGCGGGCCGAAATACTCGGCGATGTAGCGCCGACAGCCGTGCGCATCGCCGGTCGAGCGAATCATCGATCAGCGGATGAATATTCTTCGAAGAAATAGCGACAAGAGAAACGACACATGAAAGTACTGGTGAGCGTAAAGCGCGCGATCGACTACAACGTGCGCATCCAGATCAAGCCGGACGGTTCCGGCGTCGTCGAGAACGGCGTCAAGCACAGCATGAACCCGTTCGACGAGATCGCGGTCGAGCAGGCCATGAAATGGAAAGAGTCCGGTGACGCCGAGGAAGTCGTGGCCGTGACCATCGGCCCCGAGGCCGCCAAGGAGCAGCTGCGCAGCGCGTTGGCCTTCGGTTGCGACCGCGCCATCCACGTCAAGACCGACGAGCCGGTTCAGCCGCTCACCGCAGCACGCGTGTTCGAAGCCATCGCCAAGAAGGAAGAGCCCAAGGTCTTTTTGATGGGCAAGCAGGCGATCGATGACGACTCCAACCAGACCGGGCAGATGACCTCGGCCCTGCTGGAATGGCCGCAGGCGACATTCGCCTCGAAGATCGAACTCGACGGCGACACCGCCAAGGTCACGCGTGAAATCGACGCCGGCCTGGAAACGCTGGATATCGACCTGCCCGGCGTGATCACCGCCGACCTGCGCCTGAACGAGCCGCGCTATCTCAAGCTGCCGGACATCATGAAGGCGAAGAAGAAACCGATCGAAGACACCAGCCTCGACGATCTCGGCGTCGAGCGCGCCGCGATGCTCGAGACCGTCAAGACGACCGCCCCGCCGCAGCGTGAATCCGGCGAGATGGTCGATTCCGTCGACGCACTGGTGAGCAAACTCAAGGAGAAGGGCCTGCTATGAGCAACAAGATTCTGATCGTCGCCGACTATCTCAACGGCGAACTCAACCAGTCCACGGCGCGCGCGGTTACCTGTGCGCAGCAGATGAGCCCGACCGCCATCGACGTGCTCGTGCTCTGTGACGACGGCGCCAACATCGCCGCGCAGGCCGCCAAGCTCGACGGTGTGACCAAGGTGCTGCAGGCCGACAACGCCGCCAACGCGCATCCGATGGCCGCCACGCTCACCCCGCAGATCGTGGCTGCCGCGCAGAACGGCGAGTACAGCCACGTGCTCGGTCCGAACACCACCTACGGCAAGGACCTGATGCCGCGCGTGGCCGCCAAGCTGGGTGTGGCCATGATCACCGATATCATGGCCGTGCATTCCGCGCACGAGTTCGACCGCCCGATCTATGCCGGCAACGCCGTGATCACGGTCAAGGCGCCGGAAGACCAGACCCTGGTCGCCTCGGTGCGCTGTGCCTCCTACCCGGCTGCGGCCGAGGGCGGCAACGCCGAGATCGAGACGCTGTCGCTGGACGCGGAACTGCCGTCGCACACCCGCTTCGTGAACCTCGAGCAGGCCAAGAGCGATCGTCCCGATCTGCAGACCGCGCCCAAGGTGGTGTCCGGTGGCCGCGGCGTCGGCAGCGAAGAAAACTTCAAGATCATCTACGACTTCGCCGACAAGATCGGCGCCGGCGTGGGTGCGTCGCGTGCCGCTGTCGACGCGGGCTTCGTGCCCAACGACATGCAGGTCGGCCAGACCGGCAAGATCATCTCGCCCGAGCTGTACATGTGCTTCGGCATCTCGGGTGCGATCCAGCATCTGGCCGGTATCAAGGACGCCGGCACCATCGTGGCCATCAACAAGGATCCGGAAGCGCCGATCTTCGAGGTGGCCGACATCGGCCTCGTCGGCGATCTGTTCACCATCATTCCGGAACTCGACGCCGCCGTCAGCTGATCGCGACGCCGGCAATGGCTGTTCGACCGGTCCACGCGCCGCTCCTCGCCGAGCGTCGCGTGTGCCGGTTTTTTATTGCGCGCCCTGCCCGCCATGCGTGCCCGGGCGCCATTACAGGAGTCGCCTGTGCAAGTCATAGAAAGCATTGAAGCGCTGCAGGGCTGGGTCGGCCGAGAGATCGGCGCCAGTGACTGGATGACGATCGACCAGGAGCGCGTCAACACCTTTGCCGACGCCACCGCGGACCACCAGTGGATCCATGTGGATGTCGAGCGTGCCAAGCGCGAATCGCCGTTCGGCGCTCCGATTGCCCACGGTTTTCTCACCCTGTCGCTGTTGCCGCAGCTCACCAGCCAGATCAAGCGTATCGAGGGCGTGACCACCACCGTGAACTACGGCCTGGACAAGGTGCGCTTCATCGCGCCTGTGCCCGTGGGTTCGCGTGTGCGCGCACGCCAGAAGCTGGAAGCGGTCGAGCCACGCGGCGACAACCGCTACATGCTGCGCAATACGGTCACCATCGAAATCGAGAATGGCGACAAGCCGGCGTGCATCGCCGAATCGCTGTCGTTGATCATCTTCTAAGGAGCATTCATGGCCCAACCCGAACTCACCAGCGGCTTCATCCGTGCCGAAACGCGCGACGGCATCCTGCGCGTGACCATCGACCGCGCAGACAAGCGCAACGCGCTCACCCGCGACATGTACGAAGACATGTCGCGCTGCGTCGAGCATGCCGGCGCCGACGACAGCGTGCGTACGCTGCTCATCGACAGCGAAGGCGACATGTTCTGCGCCGGCAACGACGTGGCCGAATTCGCCGCCGCCACGCCGGACACCCGCGAAGCCGGCAGCGCCGGACCGGCGCTGAGCTTCATCAAGCGGCTGCGCGCGCTGGACAAACCGGTGGTGATCGCCGTGCAGGGCCAGGCCACCGGCATCGGCACCACCATGCTGCTGCATGCGGACCTCGTGGTCGGCGCCGAGAGCGCGCGCTTCTTCACCGCCTTCATCGACCTGGCCCTGGTGCCCGAAGCCGGCTCCAGCCTGCTGTTGCCGGGCCTGATCGGCCGCCAGAACGCCGCGCGCCTGTTGCTCGCCGGCGATACGCTCGACTCGGACGAGGCATTGCGCATGGGCCTGATCGCCTATCGCGTGCCCGACGAAGCGCTTGCCGAAAAAGCCCAGGCGGTCGCCGCCCGACTCGCAGCCAAGGCGCCCGAAGCCGTCCGCCAGACCAAGCAGCTTCTGCGTCAGGGCATCGGCAGCGACGACGTGGACGGCCAGATCGAGCGCGAAGCCGAGCGCTTCGGCGAGCGCCTGTTTTCCGACGAAGTCCGGGCGATCATGAACAAGTTCCTCAAACGCGCGAAATAGCGCCGCTCACAAACCGCAGCATAAAAAAGGCCGCTTCGGCATCGAAGCGGCCTTTTTCGTGCCCGCCCGTGTGGCGGGCCCATTACGCAGCGCGACCCATCAATCGATCAGGCCGAGCAGGTTGTCGCAGGCCGTGACACAGGCATTGCAGGCATCGGCACACAGCGCGCAATGCTGATGATGGTCCCGATGGCCCTCGCAGTGTTCGGCGCATTTCTGGCAGGCGTCACGACAGGCCTTGACCTGCGTCGCCGCCGGCGATTCACCGAACGCGGTCTGGCGCGACAACACCCGCGCCGTGGCATTGCAGATATCGGCACAGTCGAGATCGGTGCGAATGCAGCCGCGCAGGTCGGCCACGCCGTCTTCCGCGAGACAGGCATCGGCACAGCTGCTGCAATGCAGCGCGCAGTCGAAACAGGCCTCCACGCATTCGGCGAGAGCGTCCTGCACGGACAGCGGATTCGGATGCGTCTTGAGCATGGCTTGTGCTTGCATGGCTTATCTCCTTCCATGGGCCGCTCGTTCCGAGCGGCATATCGTGTCGGGCGCCAATACCCGAACGGGCTCGGCGTTGTGGGAAGGATGAAAACCGGCAGCCATGCGCCAGGTATATGGGCAGTCCTACGGAGGGTGTCGTCGGCGCGTTCATGAGCGCCCATGTCGGCGCGACGGGCTTGGGTGCCCGCCGCGCGCTTGCGTCACCTGACGGGCACGACGCGCCCGACAGACCCGTTCCATCTAGCCGGCGATGCGCGTCCGTGCGGCCCGGTATTCGTTTTCCAGGCGATCGACGATCTCGGCGGTCGGCAGCACACTGTCGATGCTGCCCACGCCCTGGCCCGCGCCCCAGATATCCTTCCAGGCCTTCTTCTTCTCGCGGTCGCTGCCGAAAGTCATCGCATCCTTGCCGGATTCGGGCAGATCGTTCGGATCCAGCCCGGCGGCCTCGATCGAGCCGCGCAGATAGTTGCCGTGCACCCCCGTGAACAGGTTGGAATAGATCACATCCTTGGCGCTCGACCCGGTAACCATCGCCTTGTAGTCGTCGACCGCGTTGGCTTCGGCACTGGCGATGAAGCGCGTGCCCATATAGGCAAAGTCCGCGCCCATGGCCTGGGCCGAGAGAATATGCTCGCCGCGCGTGATCGAGCCGGACAGGATCAGTGGCCCGTCCCAGAATCGGCGAATCTCGGAGACCAGCGCGAACGGGCTGAGCGTACCCGCATGGCCACCCGCGCCGGCACAGACCACAATCAACCCGTCGACACCGGCCTCGATCGCCTTCTCCGCGTGACGCACGCTGATCACGTCGTGAAAGACATGACCACCGTAGTCGTGCGCCACCTCGACCGCCGCATGCGGCGCCCGCAGGCTGGTAATCATCAACGGCACCTTGAAGTCGGCACAGGCTTTCAGGTCGTGGTCGAGCCGGTCGTTCGAGGCATGCACGATCTGGTTGACGGCGAACGGCGCAATGCGCGCCTGCGGGTCGGCCGCGCGCGCCTCGTCGAGCGTCGTCGTGATGCGCTCGAGCCAGACCGGCAGTTCCTCGGCCGGCCGCGCATTGAGCGCGGGGAACGAGCCGATCACCCCGCTCATGCACTGCGCGATCACGAGGTCGGGATTGGACAGAATGAACATCGGCGACCCGATGACCGGCAGGCGCATGCTTGCCTTGAGTTGATCGACCAGCGACATGAAAACTCCTCTGTTGTTTTCGCAAACCTCGCAAACGATACCGAACGATCGTTCACCGCGTGTAAGATACCCCACGAAGAAGCGCCTTGGTATGCGTGGCGACCGTTTATCCGCGCACGGCTTGTCCCGACCCCGACCGTCGGCGGCTGTCGCTTGACGCTTTTCCGGCCGCTCAACATACTGCGGCACGAGCTTTTTCGAAAGACTGTTTCGCAAAAGCGCAATACAACCTTGATCGCGTTGCGTCTCGAGGCGCGAGCGCCTGCCGCGCGGCGACATGCCGACCGGTACAAGCACAACAAAACGTCTATACAAGCCAATCCATGAGGAGCCCCATGCGCCAAGCTGTCATCGTTTCCACCGCCCGCACACCGATCGGCAAGGCCTATCGCGGCGCGTTCAACAACACCCAGGCCCAGGCGCTGGGTGCCCATGCCATCGAGCACGCGCTCAAGCGGGCCAAGCTCGAAGGCGAGAACATCGACGACGTGATCATGGGCGCCGCGCTGCAACAGGGCTCGACCGGCCAGAACGTCGCCCGCCAGTGCGCCATCCGTGCCGGCCTGCCGACGTCGGTGCCGGGCATGACCATCGACCGTCAGTGCGCGTCGGGGCTGATGGGCATCGCCACCGCCGCCAAGCAGATCGTCAACGACCGCATGAACGTCGTCGTCGGCGGCGGTCTGGAGTCCGTGTCGCTGGTGCAGAACGAGCACCAGAACACGTTCCGCGCGCGCGACCCGTGGCTGGTCGAGCATCGGCCGGACATCTACATGTCCATGCTCGAGACTGCGGAGGTCGTCGCCGACCGCTACAACGTGTCTCGCGACGCCCAGGACGAATACGCTTATCAGTCGCAGATGCGTACCGCCGCCGCTCAGGAAGCCGGCAAGTTCGACGACGAAATCGTGCCGCTGACCACCATCAAGAAGCAGCAGGACAAGCAGACCGGCGAAATCAGCGACGTCGAAGTCACCCTCGACAAGGACGAAGGCAATCGCCCGAGCACCACGCTCGAAGGCCTTCAAGGCCTGAACCCGGTATTCAAGAACGGCCAGAACATCGCTGAAGGCCGCTTCATCACCGCCGGCAACGCCTCGCAGCTTTCCGACGGCGCTTCGGCCAGCGTGCTCATGGAAGCCGCCGAGGCAGAGCGCCGCGGCCTGGAACCGCTAGGCGCCTATGTGGGCATGGCGGTCGCCGGCTGCGACCCGGACGAGATGGGCATCGGCCCCATCTATGCCGTGCCGAAACTGCTCGAGCGCTACGGCCTCAAGGTCGACGACATCGGCCTGTGGGAACTCAACGAAGCGTTCGCCAGCCAGTGCCTGTACTGCCGCGACTATCTCGGCATCGATCCGGACAAGTACAACGTCAACGGCGGTTCCATCGCCATCGGCCATCCCTATGGCATGTCCGGTGCGCGCATGACTGGCCACGCGCTGATCGAAGGCAAGCGCCGCGGCGCGAAGTATGTGGTGGTGACGATGTGTGTTGGCGGCGGCATTGGTGCCGCCGGGCTGTTCGAGGTCTTCTAGACCGCCACTGCAACGGCGTACGGATGAAGGCGTGTCGGGTTTCCGGCACGCCTTTTTTCATGCGCGCGGCGCGCGGCGCGCGCCCGCCGCGCGCTGCATCGCCTCCGTATTTTCACCGGTTCTACCGGAAACTACGGTTTGCGCGGTGACCGGCCACGGCGATGATTCGCGATCGTCGATTGATACGCCGCCCGCGATGGCGGCTGCGCGCATGTCGAAACCGATCAGCTTCTTCGTTCATCACCAGGGCCGCGGCCACGCACGCCGCACGATGGCGATCGTGCGCGAACTGCCGCCGTCGCGGCCGGTGAGCGTGCTCACTGCCGATCCATCGCTGTTCGACGGCTTCGAGCGCGATATCGAAATCATCACCCTGCCGAACATGATCGGCGCCCCGGCGCCCACGCCTGCCCTGCACGACCAGCCCACGCCTTCGATCATGCATTGCGTGCCGCTCGGCCTCGCGCCGATGCGTCAGACCATGCGCTGTATCCTCGACCATCTGGACGACCGCGACAGCGGCCTGTTCGTGATCGACGTATCTGCCGAGCTGGCCCTGCTCGCGCGCATCGCCAGCGTGCCGGCGATCAAGATCCGCATGCACGGCAACCGCTGCGACCCGGGCCACCTGGCGGCCTACGATGCCTGCACCGGCATGCTGGCGCCGTACGACGCGCGCCTCGAGCAGGCCGACTACCCCCATTGGGCCCGTGCCAAGACCTTCTACACCGGCGGGTTGTGCACCAGCACACACGATAAGCACGACAGGCGCACCGCACGGGCCGCGCTCGGGCTGGCGCAGGATCGCGAGATCGTAGTCGTGATGACCGGCGGCGGCGGTGCCGGCACGCCGTACGCGCCGCTGACCATGGCCGCACGCGCCGCGCCCGATACGCTGTTCGTCACCGTGGGCCCATTGCACCGGGAAGGCCACGAAACCGATTTCGCCAATCTCGTGAATCACGGCTGGGTCGAGCGCACCGGCGACTATCTCGCGGCCGCCGACATCGTGCTCGCCTCGGCCGGCGACAACACCGTGCACGAGATCGCACGCGCCGGTCGCCCCTATATCTGCGCGCCCGAATGGCGCTATTTCGACGAACAGCAACGCAAGGCGCAATCGCTGGCGGCACTGGGTGCGGCGATTCATCTGCAGACCTGGCCCGGGGATCTGGCCGGCTGGCAGCGCCTGCTCGACCAGGCGCGCGCACTGGACGTATCGGCCCAGCGCCCTCTTCACGACCCGCAGGCGGCCCGGCATGCGGCCGACTGGCTCGAGGCCACGACAAACCGGCTCTGGACCGGCGCCGAGCCGGCCCGGCCGGCCACGGCACTGAGCGCCACCGGCAGCGCACGCTGACGCCGCTCAGCCGAAGCAGACGTCGTCGTTGAGGCGCGCCTGCTCGATCTCCTGCGCGCAGGGTCGGCGCAGCACGCGGATTTCGCTTGCCGCGGGCGACCACTCGATCAGCCCCGCGTCCCGGAACATGCCGAGCCAGTAGTCCATGCACCAGCGACGCCAGCGCGCGTGAAAGCGCTGCGCGTTGGCGACGATGGCGTCGAAATGCGGATACGGCGGGCGATACAGCGGATGATGCTGATGCCAGGCGCGCGCGCCGCCGAGCCAGTAGAACGGAATGCCGGCCGCGGCAAGCCGCCAGGCATAGTCGGTCTCTTCGCCGCCATAGCCTTCATAGATCTCGTCGAATCCGCCCGCGCGGTCGTGATCCGCATGGGTAAGCGCGAACGACAGCCCCCAGAGCCGGCCGGGGTCGGCTTCGGCAACGATCCGGTCGGCGCCGATTGTCGGGCGCGCCGGGTGATCGACGCCCAGCGCGTCGAGGCGGTCGAAATCCGGCGCGCCGGCCGCGTTCAGGCGCACCGCTCCGGCGGGCAGATAATGCACCTCGCCCATGTAGAGCGCCGCCTCGCGCGCCAGTGCCGCACGGTAGCGGCCGACGAGCTCCGGCGAAGGAATACAGTCGACATCCAGAAACACCAGCCCCTCGTGACGGGCAGCGGCCGCGGCCTCGTTGCGCGCGCGGGCCAGCGGCAAGGCGTCGCCGGCCACACGCCGCTGGCGCACCGGAAATACGGTGTCCGGCAGGTCGCGCTCGATATCGGCTTGCATGCAGGCGATCACCAGTTCTGCTGGCGGCTCCTGCTGCGCGTTGAGGCCATGGATGAGATTGATCAGGTGTGCGCGGCGATCGCGCACCAGGGTAAGCACGCTGATGTTCACGACACGTGACTCTGGGCCTGGAAATGCTCGACGCCCTCGATCACGCCGCGGGCGTGGGTGGCGCGTGCAAGGTAGGCATGGGCGAGGCCCGACGTGGCGACCAGCCCGTCGCAGTAGTTGGCCACGATGATCGCGCAGGGCAGCGCCTTGAGCATGTCCACGTCGTTGGCCGAATCGCCGGCCACGTACGCGCGCTCCCGGTTCACGCCGTAGCGATCGGCCAGCCAGGCAACGGCCGCGCCCTTGGACGCGCGTGCCGGCAATACGTCCACGCAGCGACCGTTGCTGTGAATCACACGCGCGTCGAGGCCCTGCGCTGCAAGCCGCTCACGCAGCCGCGGCGCGATGTCCGACCCGGCCTCGCAGAGATAGCTGATCTTGTGCTCGCGCTGCTCGAGCGGCGATTGCGCGACCAGCTCGGGCATATCGCCGAGCGTGTCCACAACCGCCTGGCGCGACCAGCCCACATCGATATGTGTCTGCCAGGCGTCATCGCGACGATAGGTCACGCCGTTTGCATCGAGACAGTGAATCTCCGCGCCGACCGAACTCACCACGAAATCCGGCCAGTGGAGGCCCGCCTGCTCCAGGATCTGCAGCGCGCTGTGAAAACTACGCCCGGTCGCCACGCCGAACATCATATGGGCCTGACCGTGGTACCAGCCGTTGAAGGCGCGCACACCCGGCGCGCAGCCCACCAGCGTGCCGTCGATATCGCATGCCAGCAGCGCATCGCGCTGGCACGGCGTGTTGCGCCCGCGGCGTGACGGCTGCGGTTCGCGCAGGCGAGCGAGCAGGCGATGGTAGTAGTCGACATGGCGCGGCCAGTCGAACAGCCGGATCGCGTCGCGGCCGTTACGCTGGCAGGCCTGCCAACGCGGCACATCCTCGAACAGCGCGAGCGCGGCCTCGGCGATGGCGTCGGTGGAACAGGGGTTGACCAGCACGCCGTTGTGGCACTGCTCGATAATGTCATTCGGCCCGCCGCTGTCGGTCGCGATCACCGGCAGGCCGGCCGCAGCGGCTTCCAGCAACGTCAACCCGAACGGCTCGTTGAAGGCAACGTTGGCGAACAGGCCTGCGCGTTCGCGCGCCCAGGCATAGACGCCCGGCACGTCGGCCACGCGATGCTGCTTGGGATAGGCCACGCGACCGTAGAGATCGTAGTGGTCGATCAGGTGCAGCATCTCGCGCAGGTTGTCGGCAATTTCCGGTTCGAGCGCGTCAAGCGACTGCCGCCCACCGGCCAGAATCACCAGATTGGCGCGTTTCTGCAGCGCCGGCGACTCGCCGTAGGCTCGGATCAGGCTCGCCAGGTTCTTGCGGGTGACCGGCCGCGCGATCGCAAGCAGCGCCGGCTTGTCCGGCTCGACCAGAAAGCGTTCCAGCATGCGCTGCACGCGCGGCGTCGGCTCTGCCTTTTCGAACACCTGCAGATCGCTGGCCGGGCGGATCACGCGAATACGGCCCGGCTCGTAGGCGGGATAATCGGCGTATTGAATCTCGGCCTCGTCACGCGAGCTCGCGATCACGAAATCCGCCTGTGCCAGCGCCACGTTCTCGAAGCCGATCCGCCGATCCAGGGCCTCGACGGCCCCGTGGTCGATATGGCCACTATGGCTACCTTGGCCACCCTGCCCGGCGCGCGCCGCGCACTGGCGCTTCGGCAGGCCCAGCGAGTGGGCGGTGAACACGAACGGCAGACCGCGCCGCGCCTTCACGCCGGCGGCAACGTCTGCGGCGTCGGCGTAATGGGCATGCAACACATCGGGCGCGCGTTCCAGGCCGTCGATATAGTCGACCAGCGCGTCGGTGAACGCCGGCAGCTGGTCCCACAACGCCTCCTTGGCGCGGTAAGCCGGGTCCGGCGTGGGCAGACGCACGATGTGCACCTTGGGGTTCAGACACTCGCAGGGCTTGCGGTAGTCGCCCGCGCTGAAATCGGCATCGAAGGCGCGGGTGACGATATCGATGCGCTCGATCGCATGATCGCGGGCCGAGGCCTGCGCGAGTTCGAGCAGATAGCGGATATGCCCGCCGGTATCGGCGGTGATGCCGTATTCGACGTCGTGCGCGCGCAGGCAGCCCTGCAGGGCGATGTGCATGATAAACATGAGCGCTTCAGTCCTGTCCTGCTGGAAATCGAAAACCCGACATGCAACCACCGTGTGACCGTCTACGCATCGCCCAGGTTTCTCCCGTGATCCTGCCGTTGCCGGCACGCGAGGCCGGCGGCACCGAACGTATCGTCGTCGACCTGAGCGTCGCTCTTGCGAACCTCGGCCACGAGGTCACGGTCTTCGCTCCCGGCGACAGCACGCTCGATCTGCCCTGCGAGAGCGCCCTGCCCAGTCTGGCCTGGCATGAAGCCCATGCCGAAGTCGTACCGCCAGGCCTGCCCGCCGTGCTCGAAGCCGCATTGCTGGAACGGCTGCGCCAGCGTATCGACGACTTCGACATCATTCACTGCCACGGCGAATTCTTTCATGCCGCCCTGCTGGGCACCCACCGCGCACGCAGCCTCACGACCATCCACTGGCGCACCGATGAACTCGACCGCCAGCGGTTCTTCGAGGCCTTCCCCGATCTGCCGGTCGCCGCCATTTCGGCCAGCCAGGCCCGGACCATACCGGCATCCAATCGGGCCGCGATGGTCCCGCACGGGCTCGACCCCGCCCGCTTTACGCCGCCGCACGCGCCGGTATCCACGGCCGGCCGCGGCGCCCTGCTGTTCATCGGACGAATGACCGATCAAAAGCGCCCGGACCGGGCGATCGAGATTGCATGGCGCAGCCAACATGCGCTCAAACTAGCCGGAAGCGTGGACCCGGGAAATCCGTACTATTTCGAACATCACGTGGCGCCACGGCTGGGTGGCCACATCGAACACGTCGGCGCCATCGACGATGCAGCCAAGCGCGCATTGCTCACCGATGCGCCGGCGCTGCTGTTTCCCATCGACTGGCCGGAGCCGTTCGGCCTCGTGCTGATCGAGGCCATGGCCTGCGGCACGCCGGTGATTGCATGGCGTCGGGGCGCGGTGCCGGAAATCGTCGAGCACGGCGTGACCGGCTTCATCGTCGACTCGATGGACGAAGCCGTCGACGCCGTGAACCGCCTGCCCACCCTCGATCGCGCCACGATTCGCGCACGCTTCGCGACCCGCTTCAGCGCCGAACGCATGGCCCGGAATTATGTGCAGGTCTATCGCCGCCTGCTTGCAAAAGCCCACGAGCGCGAATCCGCGCCGACCGCATAACTACGCATTATCGTGCCCCCGACCCGCGGTTAGGATGACGCCGTATGCGAAGCCTACGACACGTCTCGCGCGAAACGCGCCCGCCCGCGCTCGGTGCGCTGCCTGTGGATCAGCATCGGGCCGCGCGTGCCCGCATCGCGGTGTGCGTGCCGATACGCGATGAAAGCGAATACCTGACCGACCTGCTCGACGCATTCGCCGTTCAAACCGCGGCGCCCGACAGCTTCGTGCTCTGCCTGCTGTTCGACGGCTGCAACGACGACGGCGAAGCCCGCGTCGCGGCACGGCTGCCGGCGCTGAATTTTGCCGTGTCCGTGCGCCGCATCGAGCGCGCGCCACAGGCCAACGCCGGGCGCGCACGTCGGGCCGCCATGGCGCTGGGGCAGAATGTCCTTGCCCGCGCCCCGGGTGGCGAAGGGCCGCCAAAACTGCTGCTGACCACCGACGCCGATTCCGTGCCCGCACCGGACTGGATCGAAGCCAATGCGCGCGTGCTCGCCGACGTGGATGTAGTGGCGGGCTATATCGAGCGCCCCGACGCGCCTGCGCACGACGTGCACCGCCGTATCGAGCGCTACTGGGAGCGCCTGCGCTGTCTGCAACGCACGGTCGACCCGCTCGAACACGACCCGGCGCCCTCCCACCCCTCGCAAGGCGGCGCGAGCCTGGGCTTTCGCGCCGACGTCTACGACGCGCTCGGCGGTTTTCCGGCCTGCGCGAGCCACGAAGACGTGGGGCTGGTCACAGCGGCCCGCCGTGCCGGCTATCGCGTGCGCCACGACCGCGATGTACGCGTGGCAACCTCCTCCCGCACCGACGGCCGTGCCAGTCGCGGTCTGGCCTACGCGCTGCGACAACGCCAGGCGGCCACCGCACCGCCGAGCGTGCAGGATCCGGACGCCGCGATGGCACGCTATCTGCGCTGCGCCGAAGTGCGGGCCGCCTTCGCTCGTCTCGATGACGATGCTGTCGCACAGGCACTCGCCGCCCGCACCCGGCTACCGACGCCGCAGCTGCGCCGTCTCGCCGCCGACTGCGGCAATGCCGAAGCCTTCACCATGCATCTCGTACCCGAGCCAGAAAACGCCGAAGAACTCGCGCTCGAGCGGGCCGAACGACGTGTCGCACGGCTCGAACACACCTACGGCTGCCCCTGCCGATGACCGACGCCGCTCATCACTTGGCCGGGCGCGATCGAACCGCCCCGGCGTTCCTGCCCGAAGCCATCACGCGACTCCAGCACGGGCTGTCGCTCGTCGACCCGACCGACCTCGACGCCTGCCTCGCGCTTCTGCGCCGGCTGTACGATGTCGGCCGATACGATCTGCCACTCGCCCGCCTGTTCGAGGGCCATATCGACGCCCTCCAGATCATCGCCCGGTACGCCGATGCCGAAACCGCGCAGCAGCTGCACGATCAGGCGCGAAACGGCGCGACTTTCGGCGTCTGGAACGCGCCCCTGGCCGGCGAACCGCTGCGCCTGCAAAACGGCGTGCTCACCGGCGGCAAGGCGTTTGCCTCCGGGGCGGGCCTGATCAGCCATGCGCTGGTCAGCGCGCAGATCGCAGGCAGCACCCACAAGCAGCTCGCGGTGATCGACCTGCAGCACACGCCACCCGCCATCGACCGCGCGTGGTGGCAGGTGCTTGGCATGCAACGCTCGCAGACCCATCTCGTACACTGGGACGAGGCCGCCCTGGGTAAGAACGACGCGCTGATCGGCGCGCCCGGCGATTACGAACGCGAACCCTGGCTCAGCGCCGGCGCCCTGCGCTTCGTGGCGGCGCAGGCCGGCGGGATCGCCGGCCTGTTCGACGGCGTGCGCGCGCATCTTGTTGCCCGAAATCGCGCCGACGACCCGCATCAGGCGGCCCGCCTCGGGCGGCTCTATGGTCTCGCCGACAGCGCAGCGGCCGTGTGTCGGCGCACGGCGACCGCAATGTTCGATACGCCGCCGGACAGCCACCCCGCGGGCGTGGCCAACGCGCGCAGCGTGGTGCTCGACGCCGGCGAACAGGCCCTCGTTCTCGCGCAGCAATCGGTGGGTCTGTCGGCTTTTTTCGAGACGGAGCCGCTGTGCGCGCACATGGCCGATCTCATGGTCTACCTGCGCCAGCCGGCCCCCGACGCCCAGCGGGTGAAAGTCGGTGCCGCCGCAGCGCACGGCCAGCTCGGTTTGTCGCTGTGACGGCTCTGAATCTCGATCGTGTGGCCCGTGCGCACGTCGTCGCCCCGCACCCGGACGACGAAGCCATCGGCGCGTTTGGCCTCATCGTCGCATTGCGCCGGCGCGGCGTGATCGTGGATGTAACGCTCGTGACCGATGGCGGCGCCTCACACCCGAACAGCAGGGCCTGGCCGCGCGCGCGTCTCACCGCCGCCCGCTATGCCGAAACATGCCGTGTGATGAGCCGTGCGGGCATCCGCCGGCAAGATTTGCGTTTTCTGGGCTACGCCGACGGCGCGTTCGGTTTCGCCGGGGCGCGGGCAGAAGCACAACTGGCCCGCGACCTGGCGCGTCGCCCGCGCCCGGATCTGATCGTCACGCCCTCGCTGAACGACAACCACGCCGATCACCGTGCCGTGGCGCGTGCCGTGGTACGCGCCTGGCCGGGTTCGATACGCCGTCTGTCGTATCTCGTCTGGCCGCGTGAGGTGCCGCATCGGCCGCGCCCGCGCGGGCGACAAATCCATCTACCGCTCGGCTGTCGTAGCGCGATGAAACGTGCCGCGCTTCGGCTCTATCGCACCCAAACCGGTGACGTGGACGACGATCCGGACGGTTTTCTGCTCGACCGCGACCTGCTCGTGCGCTTCGCCCGGCCTGTCGAACGCTTTGGCAGCCGGCCATGAACATGAAGACGCGGCGTGCGATCGACCTCGCGGGCTTCGAAGCCAAATTCCGCGCCCTGGGCGATCCCTGGCAGACATTCACCGCGCGCGACGAAGCCATCAAGCGCGAACGCATCGTGCGCGCGCTCGGCAACCGTCCGGTGGGGCGTCTTCTGGAGCTGGCCAGTGGCAACGGCTCCAACAGCCAGCGGCTGGCGACGCGCGCGCTCAAACTCGACGCCTGCGACGGCAGCGCCAGCGCCGCGGCGCTCACGCGTCGCGCCCTGGCCGGGCATTCCCATGCCCACACCTGGCAAATCGCCCTGCCCGCAGCTTTGCCCGGCGACCGTTACGATGCAGTTGTGATCGCGGAGCTGCTGTATTACCTGTCGCCGCGCGCCATGCGTCGTCTCGCGCGCGACGTGGCCGGCGTTCTCGCGCCGGGCGCGCGGCTCGTGCTTGCCCACCACCAGGTCGAATTTCCGGACAACGCCCAGCGCAGCGCGGGTATTCATCGCCGTTTCGTGGCGTCGATGGGGCGCCGCGTCATGCTGCGCCGCCGCTGGCGAAGCCGGCGCTGGCACGTCGAAGCGTGGCAACTGCCGCGCTGAATATCGAGCCGTCCATCATCATGCGCGCGCTCGGGCCTGTGAACGCCTGACGGGTTAGAATCCATGCGTGCGAACGGATAACAAAAAGCAGGCGATCGCCGCGACGCAAAGCCAGCCCGCTGAACACGTCACGGCACTGGATTACGAACGGTTCAAGCAGATCGTCAGCGTCTCGAAAACGGATATCTGCACCACGCTCTACCGCCAGAACCGCGACCTGATCCGCATCAAGAAAGAACACGTCGCGGTGCGCAACCTCGTGCGCATCATCGACTCCACCCTGCGGCTGGCCAACGCCAAGGGCTTCGCCGCGATGACGCTGCGCGATCTGTGCAACGACTCGGGGCTGAGCATGGGTGGGCTCTATGCCTATATCCGTAACAAGGACGACCTCATCGGGCTCATCCAGAGCCACGGCTTCATGCTCACTCGCCGCACGCTCGACGACTTCACCCGCGATGTCGCCGACCCGCGCGACAAACTCGATGCCGCCATCAGAAGCCACCTGTTTCTCAGCGAACTCATGCGGCCCTGGTTCTACTTCTCGTACATGGAAGCGCGCCACCTTTCGGAAACGCGCAAGCACGAAGCCGTCGCCATCGAGCGCGAAACCGAAACCGTCTACCGCGACATCATCGCCGAAGGCATCGAAGCCGGCGTATTCCGGGATATCGACGCTCGCCTGCTCGCCTCGCTGATCAAAGCCATGCTGCAGGACTGGTATTTAAAGCGCGGCAAGTATCGTGATCAGGGGACGTCGGTGACGATGTATGCGCAGACGATGCGGGCGGTTCTGGAAGGCTATCTGGAACGCAACGCCTAAAGTCAGAGCGCGATATCGCGGGATCTAGCCGAGTAGACACCCAACGCCACAAGGAGCGCTCTCGCCACGCCAAGATGCCGGGCCGCTGGGACAATCAGTCTCCGCAGGTGCGGGTAACGGACACCGGCGCAACGTCGAAAACCTGGCTAGTCCGGTTCATCCCCGCGTGCGCGGGGAACGGGCAATGCGCCATCGGTCGAAAAGCCCAGGGTGTGGTTCATCCCCGCGTGCGCGGGGAACGGGTGCGCGGTCCAGTGGCATTCGGCGGCCAGGTCGGTTCATCCCCGCGTGCGCGGGGAACGGGCGATTCTGGCCGCATTACCGCGACCAACTGGGCGGTTCATCCCCGCGTGCGCGGGGAACGGGCCTTCCGGCTTTTCGGGGCCGATGTCGCCCACGGTTCATCCCCGCGTGCGCGGGGAACGGTTCTGTAAGCGTTGCGAAAGGACGAAATACGTCCGGTTCATCCCCGCGTGCGCGGGGAACGGACCAAGCCGGTGCTGTCCGGCTCCGGCTGCAACGGTTCATCCCCGCGTGCGCGGGGAACGGGCGCCTACGCCAAGGAGCACTACATCAAGCCCCGGTTCATCCCCGCGTGCGCGGGGAACGGCCGCGCATGTCGATCGCTTCCATGCCTTCGGCCGGTTCATCCCCGCGTGCGCGGGGAACGGACGTCGAAGCCGCGTCGCTCGGCCAGTTTGATCGGTTCATCCCCGCGTGCGCGGGGAACGGATGACTACCCGATCTATCCCGGCGATTTGTGGCGGTTCATCCCCGCGTGCGCGGGGAACGGCATCACGGCCCCTTCGACCGTTCGGATGATCACGGTTCATCCCCGCGTGCGCGGGGAACGGCGGCACCGCCGTGGCCAGCTGGCCTTCCATGTCGGTTCATCCCCGCGTGCGCGGGGAACGGAGTGCCCGCCGATCATCACGCAGCTGCATCAGCGGTTCATCCCCGCGTGCGCGGGGAACGGGTCGCGTTCATAGCTGAATTCCGTGACCATTACGGTTCATCCCCGCGTGCGCGGGGAACGGCGAACCAGCTTGTGGCTGCGATACAGCGGTAGCGGTTCATCCCCGCGTGCGCGGGGAACGGGCGTATTTGATCTGCTCGTTGTCGCTAAAGGTCGGTTCATCCCCGCGTGCGCGGGGAACGGGCCTTCGCCGATCTCGGCAGGGATACGGATAACGGTTCATCCCCGCGTGCGCGGGGAACGGTTACCGTATTTGACCAGCGTTTCGTTGGCGTCCGGTTCATCCCCGCGTGCGCGGGGAACGGTCGGAGACCCGGATCGACTTCTGCGGGTCGTACGGTTCATCCCCGCGTGCGCGGGGAACGGCTACACCTTCAGTGTAGATAAGGACGAACCACCGGTTCATCCCCGCGTGCGCGGGGAACGGACCCGAGCTGGCGTCTCCTCTCCGCCGCTCATCGGTTCATCCCCGCGTGCGCGGGGAACGGATCATCCCGCACGAGCCGCAGCTGTAATACAGCGGTTCATCCCCGCGTGCGCGGGGAACGGATCACCAGGACATCGTGACCGCCGCCGTGCATCGGTTCATCCCCGCGTGCGCGGGGAACGGACCCCAAACCGGAGCATTTACCGTGCCCAAGACGGTTCATCCCCGCGTGCGCGGGGAACGGGTGACCTCGAATGGGCTGTTGTAGCCGGTGATCGGTTCATCCCCGCGTGCGCGGGGAACGGGCCCAGCGTCATGAAGTGCACGCGGTCGTTGTCGGTTCATCCCCGCGTGCGCGGGGAACGGATCGGCGTAGTTCTCGCATTCATCGGCGAAGGCGGTTCATCCCCGCGTGCGCGGGGAACGGCCAAGCACAACCGCACCACGCTGCAGTTCCAACGGTTCATCCCCGCGTGCGCGGGGAACGGGTAGACCAGGCGAAAGTGCAATGCTCCAATGGCGGTTCATCCCCGCGTGCGCGGGGAACGGGCATATACCAAGCGCTTCGGCTTCTAGCGCGCTCGGTTCATCCCCGCGTGCGCGGGGAACGGGCAGAGAAGCGGGGAAAGATATTGCCGGCACCCGGTTCATCCCCGCGTGCGCGGGGAACGGCCGGTACTTACGGCAGCTATGGCGACAATGGCCGGTTCATCCCCGCGTGCGCGGGGAACGGACCTAATCACGGGCTCGCTCGTGCTCGCGCGCCGGTTCATCCCCGCGTGCGCGGGGAACGGTCCCATGTACGCTTTCACAGCCCACGCTCCTGCGGTTCATCCCCGCGTGCGCGGGGAACGGTGCGTGCAGACCTGTGTCACCAGTCCGCCGTACGGTTCATCCCCGCGTGCGCGGGGAACGGGCGTTTTCGTATTTCTGATAGATCTCGTCCAGCGGTTCATCCCCGCGTGCGCGGGGAACGGGGAGGTCGCGTCATCGACGCGCAATGGGTGGCGCGGTTCATCCCCGCGTGCGCGGGGAACGGGAGATCGCCCTCCGTGTTGTTGGCGTCGCGTACGGTTCATCCCCGCGTGCGCGGGGAACGGGCCGGAGCTCGAGAACTTCGATCACTGGCGACAGGGTTCATCCCCGCGTGCGCGGGGAACGGAAAACTCGAACGAAAAACCCGTATTCCCGACTCGGTTCATCCCCGCGTGCGCGGGGAACGGTAAACAAAAATCAGGCTAAATCGTAAGCCTACCGGTTCATCCCCGCGTGCGCGGGGAACGGCACGAGCCGGAGCCGGAGACGTTCTGTAAAGCCGGTTCATCCCCGCGTGCGCGGGGAACGGCCGCGATCGCGATCGCAAGCTTGGTGTGATCGACGGTTCATCCCCGCGTGCGCGGGGAACGGAAATTACGCGGGTATTCCCCGAGTTTGGCCCGCGGTTCATCCCCGCGTGCGCGGGGAACGGTGGTTCCACCATTCGAACTACAAAGTGACGCCCTGGTTCATCCCCGCGTGCGCGGGGAACGGTCGTCAAGGATGGATTGCGGCACCGTCTCAGCCGGTTCATCCCCGCGTGCGCGGGGAACGGGGTTTGCGAGCAGCGCGGCGCATTGGTCTTGCTGGTTCATCCCCGCGTGCGCGGGGAACGGCTCGGTCGCCTCCACCTTTAACGGAACGGCGCCGGTTCATCCCCGCGTGCGCGGGGAACGGCAGGCCATGAGCACCCGCTTACCTACGAATATCGGTTCATCCCCGCGTGCGCGGGGAACGGCATGGCGGCGATGCGGTTGCGAAGGTTCATATCGGTTCATCCCCGCGTGCGCGGGGAACGGCCACGGTCTTGGGAGCTGGGAACGGTTTCAGGCGGTTCATCCCCGCGTGCGCGGGGAACGGTAGGTCGCTCACCGTGCGCACGATCGCGCCGTCGGTTCATCCCCGCGTGCGCGGGGAACGGGGCTGGTTGCGCGTGACGTGCGCCGGATTGACCGGTTCATCCCCGCGTGCGCGGGGAACGGCTGGGCGGCCAGTCTTCGTTGCGCTTAACGCACGGTTCATCCCCGCGTGCGCGGGGAACGGACAGCCTCTTTCTTCTGGCCGGTGTCGCGGTCCGGTTCATCCCCGCGTGCGCGGGGAACGGAGCGACGCCGACAAGGCCGACGCCGTGCGGGACGGTTCATCCCCGCGTGCGCGGGGAACGGATGGATTGGCCGCTTTGCCAAGTACTAAAATACGGTTCATCCCCGCGTGCGCGGGGAACGGTGATGACGTGGGCGTTCATGCGTCACCGCCGGCGGTTCATCCCCGCGTGCGCGGGGAACGGTTCCTGGGCAACGCGGCCACCGCCCCCGCCGCCGGTTCATCCCCGCGTGCGCGGGGAACGGTTACGCGAGATCGCGCGGCGTTACCCGGAGGTCGGTTCATCCCCGCGTGCGCGGGGAACGGCCGGCCGATCTGTTGATCCCGCTGGCCGAAGCCGGTTCATCCCCGCGTGCGCGGGGAACGGAGTTCCATGGCCCGGCAATCCATTCAACCTGTCGGTTCATCCCCGCGTGCGCGGGGAACGGATCATCCCCGACACCATGGCGCCGGCGTAACACGGTTCATCCCCGCGTGCGCGGGGAACGGTTGGTCTCCACCGCTTTCAGCGAGCGCGTTTGCGGTTCATCCCCGCGTGCGCGGGGAACGGTTCAGTGCCTACTCGCATATTAGTACTCTAGTACGGTTCATCCCCGCGTGCGCGGGGAACGGCTCGTGGTTGCCGGTGAACGTGACCGTTTCGCCGGTTCATCCCCGCGTGCGCGGGGAACGGGCCTGACTCTGTGGCATTTGATTATGCCCAACCGGTTCATCCCCGCGTGCGCGGGGAACGGGATCGAGCGCCGCTTGCGAGCCTCAATGCTGGCGGTTCATCCCCGCGTGCGCGGGGAACGGGCTCAGATCAAAGTTAACGGGCACAGGCGACACGGTTCATCCCCGCGTGCGCGGGGAACGGATGATGATGATCCGCGACCTGGCGGACATGGGCGGTTCATCCCCGCGTGCGCGGGGAACGGCCCGTATAGGTCGGCGACGATGCCCGGCAGGGCGGTTCATCCCCGCGTGCGCGGGGAACGGCAATGACCGCCGCCCTCTCCTTGTCTTGCCAGCGGTTCATCCCCGCGTGCGCGGGGAACGGTCTAAATATAAACAATTGTTTATAAAAAGGAAATATGAACGCCAAAAATGCACCAGCATATTTGGCGAATATTTGATCAGATTCTGATTGTTAAAGACCAGGGATTACAAAGACTTAGTGTCTCCCGGTAGAAACCGCACCAGGCGTAGTCCGTCGTGATCTACGGGCACGCGTCGGTTGGCACCGTAAGTCTGGAACTCGAAGCCGGATTCGTTTCGGCTCGCCCAGGCGATAACCGCATTGCCATCTTCGGCCAGGGCATTGACTTGTTCCCAGATCATTTCGCGGACGCGTTTGCTGACATCGCCGACATACACGCCGGCACGAACTTCGAGTAGCCAGACCGCGAGCCGTCCGCGCAAGCGCGGCGGCACCGCTTCTGTGACTACCATGACCATCGCCATCTCAACGGTTCCGGTGTCCGGCGTCGCCGGTACTTTCCGGCACGGGAATCGCCGGCGGCACCTGATCGGGCGCGGGCGGCGGCGGTTCAATCTCGCCGGCGGCGAGTATCTCTTCGATCATCGGGATCAGCCGATCGAGCAACCGCGTTTTCATAAACGCGTCACGACAGGCAATGCGCACTTCCCGGTCGGGCTTGCTTGCGCCCTTGGCGGCGACGCGAAATGCCGCCGGTACGACGGTTTCGAATTTCACGATATCCGCGATGTCGTAGACGAAACTCTGCGGCTTGCCGGTATGCAGAAACCCGATGGCCGGGGCATAGCCGGCTGCGAGAATCGCGGCTTCGGTAATGCCGTACAGACAGGCGGTGGCAGCCGAAAGGGCTTTATTGACGGGATCCGAGGCGTCCCAATCGTTTGGATCGTAGCGGCGACCGTGCCATTTCAAACCGTGCTGCTTGGCCAGCTGCTGATAAAGCTTGCGCACGCGCGCGCCCTCGATACCACGCAATTGGTCCACGCTACGACGCGACGGCGGCATCTCCCCGAACCGCAGCTCAAACATCTTTCGAACGACCTTTAAGCGCAGGTCGTCTTCCAACGCGAGCCGGGCTTGATAGAGCAGTTTGTCGGAGCGCGCCCCACCCGGCTGACCGGCGCTGTAAAGCCGTACGCCCGCTTCGCCGACCCAGATCAACAACGTACCGACGGTGGAAGCGAGTTTGACCGCAGCATGCGACACGCGCGTGCCCGGTTCCAACAGCAGGCAGGTCGTCGTACCGACCGGAATATGCATGCGCTCGCCGTTGACCTCGTCGATCACGACGAACGCGCCGTCGCGCACGTCGATCTGGCCGCGGCCGATGAAGATCATAGAGCGGCGCTCTTTGACCGGAATCGGCTTGAGCGGAACGAAGGTCATGCCAAAACGCAGTAGATCATGGTCATAGTCAACGCGGCGAGAGACTCAGCATCCCCAGTCCGAACGCCTTGCCGGGACCAATGCCGCTTTCCACAGCATCTTCCAGCGCCGACTCGTCGGTCGCGCGCAATACGCCTTCGAAACAGGTTTGCTGCAGACAGATGTCGTTTCCGCGCAAGTGAACGATATCGGTGGAGGTAACCAACGCAGTCTCGATGCTAAAACCACACTTGGCGCCTTTACGTTCGAGCCATGCATTCTGCTCGTCTTCCGACGACAAGCCGTAGCGCTTGCCTTGCTGCGTCACTGTCGGGTTCGCAAACAAACGAAAACGGTAAAGTCGCCCGGTCTCGACCAACGCCGCGAGATCAATCGTCTTGGTTGCCGGCGGTTTCTTGAAATAACCGGATGACGAAAATACCGACCAATCGGGTTCAGCCCGAGATTGCACGAGAACTATCGGATCGCGCCAGACGGATTCGGGCTCAACTCGCCAAAGGAAACGCGGCGGTGACTGCTCGTCATCCGACACGAACGCGCGTACCAGAGATCGGTGCATATCATAGGCATCGGACAGATCGCGCCGTACGGCCGCATTGCGCAGATCAAGCGTGAGTCGTGTCAGGTACATCGCTGACCTCCCATGCCAGATCGAACGTCTTGATGAAACGCGGCCCGAAACGGCGTGCGGCGAACGGCGCGACCGGCTGGTCCAGGCGAACCGCGCCCTCTTCCGGGTCTTCAATGACGACACGGCGCGTGACCGACCGAGCGCCGGACTCGGCACGATTCGACGATACGAGCGGCGCACGGTTTTCGAGCGCGGACCACAGATCTTCGTCTACGAGCCCATCCGGCAGATAGACGGGCATCGACGGTGTGAAACTCTTGCGCCCCAAACACAGAGGCCAGTGCGGCGAACGCAGCGCAGCATGGATTTCGGTCAGCAATTGCCGATCGCCTTCCAGCGCCACGAGAAAGACCGCGTCCGATAGGTAGTAACGCTGGCTGACCACGGTACGACCCATATCGGGCTTGCCGGAGGAGGCCACGACCACGCCGGTTGCCGTGTGATAATCGCGCATCGGCACGCCTTCACGATCGACTCGAACTGCCATGCGCAACGCAGCGAGATCGTCTACGGCTTCCGCGCGATCGCGCCCGAGGGCAGCGCACACCAGGCCCAGCACCCCCGATTTGGACGGCTCGAGCTGCGTGTCGCGCTCGTCGAAGCGGCTGGTCGTACCCCAGGATTGCATTGGTCCTTCTAGGCGCAGCAATAACGTCGCCATGACTAAGCCTCCAGCGCCGTCTCCGCCAACCCACGCACACGTTGGGCGAGCGCGACCAGGTTGGGCTGGGCTTCACCTTTATCGCTGTCTTGTGCCCACTGGCCGGTGAGATCGAGGTAAAGCCACTCGTCGTTACCGTCGCTATAGACGGCTGAAAGCTTTTCATCCGCCGCTTTCAATCGCTGCACCGACTGCTCGGTGAGCGAGTGCTTGATATCGCTGGCAACCGGCTTTTCGAACGCATTGGCGAGGTTCATGGGCGCCACATGCCGTAAGCTGACGCCGATGAAGTCCGGCGCGTTGTGCGCCGCGAACGTGTTCTGTTTGCCGCTGGGTACGGCACGCACGAATGCCGTGGTAAATGCCTCGACCGCCGAGAGCGCCAATTCTCGATCGCCCTGCAAGTTGGCGGTCAGCTTGGCAAGATCGAGCACGGCGTAGCGATAGAGCGTCGCCGAGTTGAATTCGATCTGGCCGATCATGTCGGCGCCGGTATCGTCTTCGCCACCGCGATCGTCGACCGCGGTGTAGTAGTCGAATTCACGCTCGACCCGGTGCGTGCTCAGCGCATGAGCAACCTGACAGGCCGCATCCTGGTTGACGGCCGGCAGATCCGCCAACATCCGTCCGAACAGGGCGATATCGACGGCCTTGCCGCCGTCGAGCAGCGCCTTAGCCTTCTTGCCGACTGCGGGCGGCGCCGCCGCCTTGCGTTGCTTCTTGTTCTGACTGGCGTCCACCGTGGCGAGCTCGTCCCAATGCTCGTCGATCAATGCGGCAAAACCGGCGACCTCTTTCTCGCCGAGAAACAATAGATATTCGGTCTTCTCGGCGTCCTTCTTGGACAGGCTCAGCCCGGCCGCCGCAAGCGCGCTTTCGATCTTTGCGGCAGCTTCCTCCGGATCGCGCTCGGCGAGGCGCTCGATCAACAACCCCTTGAGTCGCTTGGTTCGTATGCCGCGGTGGGCGGCATCAATCAGATCGTATTCGGCGGTCGCGAGGCGGGTAGCACGCTTGAAGCACTGACTACTGATGCGCGCACGCCGATGACCGCCAAAGATAGCGTCCTTGGGTGCACCCGTATCGTCGCGATTGAGATTCGACGGCGCGAAATTCTGGATGATGTGGAATTCGATGAATGCACGCATGGCTAGGCCCCCTCGGTTTGTTTTGGTTGGGATGTCGGTTCGTCTGCGCGCGGTATCCAGTAGAAGTCCCGCGCCCACTGCTGCCGGAGTCGGTCGAGTTGCGCGATGTTCGGTGTGCGTCGTATCCAGACCGATAAGTCTTTGAGTAGCTGAATTGCGTCATAGCCAATCTGCGTGTCTTGCAGCCGAAACATGGCCTGGCGCAGATGGCCATCCACCGTATCGGGCGAGGCCCCGAGCAGCGCGATGAATCGGCGTTCGATGCCCTCGCTGTCCGCAGTGTGTTGGCGCGCCAACCGGTTCAAGGCCGAGGCGAAGCGGCGACCTGGATAATGCTCCGGGTGCATGGCGAACAGACCGGCCAAAAGATATCGGGCGCGGCGCCGCGAATCGGCGTGGGACCAATCGGGATCGATAAACGGCTCGACTAGTGCGAATACCTGCGGGTCTTCACCGGGCGGGTATGTCAGGCTGCGGCGCAAGCGCGCCATCGCGCTCGCGTTCGATTTATCCCTTGCCAGCCCCTCGAGATAATCAACAAATGCTTCGGGCCCGGTCTGCCGATGCTGAGCTTGATCGGACAATGCGGCGCGATAGAAATCGCGGCCCCAGGTCTGGCATAAGCGACGCTTCCGCAATGCGTTCGCGTCGTACGCGAGCCAATCCGCCAGATCGCTAATCAGCTGGACATAATTCAACCCGTAATCGTCCGCGGCGAGAAGATCGACGGCCTGACGCAGCCGCGGAAAAACCTGCTCCTTGTCGGCGGCGAGCAACGTCACGAAGCGCTGTTCGATACTCGGGTTATCGCGTTCACGCCGGAGCGCGCCGAACGCGCTCGCAAACGTGACCGGTCGATGCGCCGGATGACGTGCATATAGCGCCGCCGCCTCGTATAACGCCAGCCGGTACGGATCGTCGGACGCGCGATTCTTACCCGCAAAATCTTCAACGTAGGGAAACACACTGGGATCGCGACCCAGCTCGAAAGCCGCGCTATGACGTAGGGCCGCGATGGCGCCCCGATCGACCTCTCGGAGCTGCTGCAAATAGTCGATGAATGCCTGGGCGTGAGAACTCATGACATCACTCCGGTTTGCGGCGGGTTATCGGCTTCGTCGGTCTTGAGTCCGTGCTTATCGAGCACCCCGAACAGCCGCGGAAAATAACGCGCCTCCGCGCGCAAGCCGCGGGGCGTGCTGCCCAGACCGGCGACAACGCTCCGCCACGCCGCGAACACGGCCCCGCGCAATGTCACGGCCCAGTGTTCTTCCGCGGCATCAAAATCACCCATGCCGAGCTGATACATGAGATCGGGCAAGGCACGTTCTGCGACGGCGAAATACGTTGGGGACAGCGGTCCGGCTGCCAGCAAACCCTGCGCTTTCGCGCGGGTATCCGGATGACCGGGATCGGGCAGGCTCTCGGTCAGCATCCGTTGCGCCAGCCAACGCAGATCGCGGAATACGGTATCCGCATCGCCAACCATGGCCTTGAGCAACTGAGAACGGTCGGGATCGCCGAGCAGATTCGCGGGCAAAGCGATCTGCTCCATGCGCCACCGAACAAGCTTAGCCGGCCTTCCCGGCTCGCCAGCCACACCGGCAACGAGCAAAGGCTGATAGTCGCCCGACCCCACGCCAAGTTCGTCATGCAGGCTCGCCGCGTAGCTGATCACGGCGGCCGGCCGGCGGTTTACGTTTTCGTCCGTGGGGCCGGGCACCAAGGCCGGCAGGTCGCGCCAGGCCGCCCGGCCTTCGCTAAAGGTGATACGTACCGGCCCTTTCTGGCCGGCGCGAAAACTGGCCATGGGGTCGGGTTGTCCTTCGCTGTCGGCCAGCGCCATGCCGGCGCCGAAACGCAACCAGCGCACATTACCGTTGCTCTCGCGCAAAAGCAGTACCGCACGGCTCTGGCGCGTGTAGCGATCATTCGGACCACTGGCAAAAACGGGATCGCCGGACAACTGACTTTCGGTCAGTGGCTCGCGCTCCCAGCTCGGCAGATCGTCCCAACCGTCCGATCGCGTTTCCGGCGGATGCAGGCAAAGCGCCAGCGTTTCGGCCAGATTGTTGCCTAGCGGAATCGCGGCCGCCGTATTGGCGAGCGCGCCGGCCTTGTCCGAACCGCGAAACACCTTAACGAGTCCGCCGGGCGTGAACTGTAGAAACCCCAGCAACGTATTGACGGCCTCGGCCGGGGTAATTTCCGCCGGCTGCGTATCGAAGGCGTGATCGAACACCACGGGTGTATTGCCGTTACTGCTGCCCAGCGAAATCTGGGTCCACGGCTTCTGCTTGTCTCGGGTCTTATCCGAGCTTTCGAGCACGGCCACCTGCATGAACGGATGCTGGGGGTGAAACAGCCAGAAGTGTTCCTGCCACTGCTCGAGATAGGCTCGGACGGCATTGTGCGGAAATCCGGTGCGATACCAGCTTGCGCGATCGGCTTCCGTCCAACGCCCGAACTTCTGGCTCAACGCACGGTGCGTAATCGCCAGCAGCAACCGATATTGGGCGACCAGATTGGGCGGCACGGTTTCAGCCAGCGCGACGATTTCTCGGCTGCGCTCGAAGCTCTCCAGCAATCCGAGCGTTGTCACCGTACCGCTCGCCAAGCGCACGGATAGCCAAGGTTCGTGCAACAGGCTGTAGGCAGGCGGTGTCGCGCTTTGCGCATCTTTTGCGCTTGTATGAGTCACGCTGTTCATCGCGTTTTCTCCCCCGATCCAAATCGAATTTAGCACTCGTTCTTCCTAAACTACAAGCGTAGTCTTTTTGAGCAGCTCTCCTCCGATGTATACGAAGCACTTATCATTGTGTTGCTCTGCAAACGCAGAGATGAACCGCGTAGACGTTTCGAGTCAACGCATGAGCGACATACTCCCCACGCAAGCGGGGTCGACGAGGGGAAGACACGATCTTCCCCTCATTTCTTCTGGTCCTCGTAGACGAGCCCCAACGCCTCATCCAACCGCATGGCCTGACCACCCAGCGCGCAACGGCCGTCGATCAACGGCATGGGGTATAAGTGTTTGAGCAACGGGTGTTCTGCAAACGCGGCGGGCAATTCAGTCTGCTGGCAGTGCACGACCACTGCCTTGCGCGATATGCGTAGTTGGCGTTTGTATAGGTCGCGGGCTATCGAATCGCTCGCGGGGCGTTCGGGATCGATGGTCGTTCCGTCCACCGTCCACTGATCGGCGATGACAGGGATCGGCACGAGGCTTACAGAATCCGGCCCCAGGCGGGTCACGTTACGAATGCCCTCTTCATCGTCACTCCCGAACGGCTTATTCTGATACGCGCGTGCCGGCTCGGCTTCCGTATCCAGCGAAATATCGATCGCTTGCTGATGCTTGCCCTGCTCTGTTCCCAGATGCGCACCAAGAGATTCGATGTCGATGAAAGCGCGAATCTTTTCATGGATATCCGTGGGCAGTTCCGGATCGCTATAGACGTGCTGGACCAGGCGGTCGATATCTGCGGGCAGCTCCAGTCGCGGTTCATCGCGCAGGCATGCCCAGGTGTGGCCAAGGATGTACGGGTCGTAGACATACTCCCAGGCCGTCTCCTTGAGCGACGGGAGTCGGTCCTGATGCAGCCCCGCGACCCATAGCCGCGCTTCGGTATGGGCCTCGGGCCGTGTGCGATCGTGGCGATGCATGCGGCCAGCGCGCTGCAGCAGCAGATCGATCGGCGCGAGATCGCTGATCATGAAGTCGAAATCCAAATCCAGCGATTGCTCGGCCACCTGGGTCGCGATCAGCAAGCCTCTGGACGGCCGTTGCCACTCGTTGTCTTCGTCGCGCGTGTTCCCGAAAAGGCCCAGGACTCTCTTTTCTCGCCGGGCCCGTTCATCGGCTGGGAAACGCGCGTGAAACAGCACTTGTTCAATTTCGATGCCCTGCTTGGCGACCGCCGCTTCCAGCAATCCAAACAGTGTTTGTGCCCGATCGACGGTGTTGACGATCACCGCGCCACACCCCCCGTCTTGCAATAACGCGACGGCCCGATCCCGCATCGTCTCCAACGACTCATCCAGGCCGTGCAGGGCAATTGACGCCAGCGGGCGCGCCGCGACCGATTCGCCGCGCGCGCCGTGCGCATCGATTACGGCCAACCGCGGGTAATCCAACTTGGGCAGTGAAGCCGGCTCGGCGCCCCAGGCGCGGACTAAACTATCGCGCTTTTTCTGCGGCAACGTCGCACTCATGAGAATGACCGAGCTTCCCATTGCCTTGAGCCACCGGACCAGCGCCTCGATAAGCACGCCGGTATAGGTGTCGTAGGCGTGAACTTCGTCGAGCACGACCACGCGGTTCGCCAGCCCCCACAGGCGCACAAAGTGATGCTTTACATTGAGCGTACCGAGCAGCGCCTGATCCACCGTTCCAACGCCGTAGGCCGACAACAACGGCCGCCGGCGCTGGGAGAACCAGGCCGAAGCCGACAGACTTTCTTCGGCGTCGTTCGCGATGCCGCGCAGGTGGCGCACCTGCTCGTTCATGGCCGCACCGCCATGCACGAGTTGGATGTCGGTCTCTCCGCGAGCGAATGCTTCGAGAAACTTTTGCGTCCGGCCAAAAAGCGCGTTGCCCGTGGCCTGCGTGGGCAAGGCGACATACAGCCCACGATGTCCGTTGCTTGCCTGTAACCGCAGGTGCGCCAGATAGGCCAGTTCGGTCTTGCCCTCGCCCATGGGCGCTTCGACCAGCATCAGACTCGGCCCACTCGCGGATCGCAGCAACGCATCGCCCACCGCCTGCAAAGGCCGGGGAACGGTCGTTTGCTTGAACATGCGCGATAGCAGATCGCCGGCATCGGCCTCTTCGCGCAGCAACGGTTGCGCGGCACGCCAACCGGCCTGCTTCAGCGCTTCCTCGGCGAGTTCTTTCGCGTGCTCGTAATACTCGGCCAAATCGTCGCAACGCTCGCCGAGCGCGAACCAATCGGTATTCGAGGCAATCCAGTCAGCGATGCTCGTAAGCCCAGCCAGCCAGTTCAAGCCGACCATGTCCAGTGTTTCACCGGTGGGCTCATCTTCTGGTGCAAGCGTTCGCCAGTAAAAATCAAGAATTTCACGACGCGCCTGTTTCCAGCCCTCCGGCTCGCCTAACGGCTTACCGCGCGCTCGCTCGTCCGCAGAGAAATGGCGTCCGTGGTGTGCTGCGATCGCCTGCACTGCACCCCGGACCCAACCCCGATGGGCCTGCGTCTTTTCGCATAGCGCCTCGGCAAGCAAGCCCGCCGTCGCCTGCGAGTGGTTATCAACCCGACAAGCGGTGGTCGAAAATACAAGCCCGGCAACCTGCGCTCTGGCATATCCCGCGGGCCACTTGCAGTTGAAACCGGGAATCGCCTTGCCGAAGTCGTGCAGGCCCGCAACCGCGGCGATCCAGCGCAGGCAGCCACTGTGCGGCAATCCTAATCGATCGCTCGCCCAAGCCAGCGTCGCCTTCGGCTCCCGCTCGAGGAGCGTTTCGGCGACAGCGGCCACATCCAACATATGGGCGAGCAGGCCATGGCCGCCGCCGTCGCCCGCTTCGCTCTTCGACCATATCGCTCGCGCCGCAGGGCTCAAGGCAGAGAAAGCAGTCGTCTGCTTTTTAGCACCCACCCCAGAAAACATGAGAAATCATCCTTGTTTTTCTAATTACACGCACCTTTGCATTCACGGTGGGTCATATCGCGACCCAGTGGAAAATCTAAATCGTTCACCGTACGCGGCAAACACTGGAACAGGGTCTCGCGCGGCCTACGAATAAACGGCAACTGATAAGCCGAGCTTTGCTGCGCACTTCGACCCCTCTCGCGTCGCTCCCAAGAGCCCAGGGAAAGCGAGACCGGCCTTGATTCAACGCAACTAGGCAATCACGAAGCGAACCATATCCAACCGCTGTAACTTCGGCCCTCGCGACCACTCGAATCCCGCTCAAGCCGGCGGTGTCGACGCGAACTCACCCTATAACGGAATGCGTCGAGGACAAGTCAGAAACACAGCTCGCGCGATTACCGACGGCGATAAACATGCTTTCGATGTGCAATACGGATGACCAGAACCCGAAGAACGTCATCTTGAATATCGCATACAAGGCGATAATCACCGACACGAAAACGCCAGTATTGCCGCAGTTCTCCCTGCAGGCTTTTCGCCAGATCTCGCGGCTCATCCGCAGTCGCGATTCGCTCGCGCAGATAAGTGGATATGCGCCGTGCGACTGGCGGGTCGATCTTATTCAGCGTCTTGCGCGCGCTGTCGGTTAGCTCAATCCGCCAGGCCAAGATCGCGCTCTATTTCGGAAAGGTCGTGAACGGCCTCACGCCCCGAATTCACCCGATCCATAACCTGATCGGCGAGATATATATCCTCCAGATCCTCAATCTGACTTTCCACGGCCTGGCGCACGTAGAACGTCTTCGTCCGGCCGGTCAGTTGCGCGAGCCGAGTCAACCGCGCATCCAGTTCGTCGTCGGCACGGAAATTGATCATTCGACTCATCGGGCCACTCCCCTTGATTGACGTGTAAATCATACGACGTCGTCCAATAGTTGCAAGCCGGCTTATCGGCATATGCAGATCGGCATCGAGTCACACTCGCAAGCGGGGAGATGTGCCACAGCATAGAAAGGGCGGGCCAAGGCTCTGGCGTTGCTCAACTCACTCCAAGGCCGCAGAAGATAAATCAAGCACCATCGAGATACAGGCGCAATGAGCTCCTCGTACCGGCTTATAAGAAGGACATTCAACCATAGGGTGATCTCGCGGCAACTGCCCGGTTCACCCCCGCGCTTGCGGGGAACACCCCGCATTCCTCGCACTCGTACGAGCTCTCGCCGGTGCATCCCCTCGTGCACGGGGGAACTCTAGAATTAGCCTATTAACTTTAAAGAGCCAATAAGACAGCGGATTTTCCACCAACCCGAATAGCCTTTTCGCGGCACTTGCAAGCTATCGTATGCCAACAAACAAGGCGTCGTGATTGGCTGGATTTAATCCCGCCATTGACATCGTTTACGAGCGAGATAAACGTCGCTTGAGCCCTTCCGACACGAACGCCTTGCCCGCTCGCGTCATTCGGTGCGATCACGCAGCACGTTTTTTCGAATCTTCCCTGTCGCGGTCTTCGGCAGTTCGCCAAACACCACGCGCTTGGGCGCCTTGAAGTGGGGCATGTTGTCACGGCAGAAAGCGATGAGGTCTGCTTCGCTGACCGCGCCCTCTTGTTTCACCGTGACAAAAGCACAGGGGATTTCGCCCCATTTGTCGTCGGGCTGGGCGACGACGGCGGCTTCGATCACCGCCTCGTGGCGGTAGAGGACGTCCTCGATTTCGAGGCTGGAGATATTCTCGCCGCCGGAAATGATGATGTCCTTGGCGCGGTCCTTGATCTCGATATAGCTGTCCGGATGGATGACGGCCAGATCGCCGGAATGGAACCAGCCGTCGGCGAAGGATTCGTCGGTCTTGGACGGGTTCTTGAGATAGCCCTTCATCACCGTGTTGCCGCGAATACAGATCTCGCCGAGGGTTTCGCCGTCGAAGGGCACGGGCGTACCGTCGGTGACATCGAGCACGGTGAAGTCGTCGATGGCGAAATTGGCGACGCCCTGACGCGCCATGCGCGCGGCAAGCATATCGACGTCGAGATCGGCCCATTCCGGCTGCCAGACGCATAGCGCGGACGGGCCGTAGGTTTCGGTCAGGCCGTAGAGATGGGTGATATCGAAGCCGATGTCTTTGGCCTTGCGGATCACCGCGGCCGGCGGCGCGGCGCCGCCGAGTGCGTAGGTCGCGGGCGAGCTGAGCGTGATGCCGCGGGCATCGAAATCCCCGATGAGCGTATTGAGCACGATGGGCGCGCCGCACATGTGAGTCACGCCATACGCTTCGATGCGCTCGTGGATGAGCTCGGCGTCGATGCGATCGAGACAGACATGGGTCGCGCCCGCGGCGGTCACCGACCAGACATAGCCCCAGCCGTCGCAGTGGAACATCGGCAGCGTCCACAGATAGACCGAGTCGGCGGTCATGTTGAACGCCATCGCATTGCTCATCGCCGCGAGATAGCCGCCGCGGTGGTGATAGACCACGCCCTTGGGATCGCCCGTGGTGCCGGAGGTGTAGAGCAGCGTGAGCGCGTCCCATTCGTCGGCGACTTTTTCCCATTCGAAGGCGGCGTCGCCGTCTTCGATCAGGTCTTCATACGGCTCGCCGTAGAGTTCGCCGGTCGCGCCGGCGTGGCTGCTGATCACCACCATCTCGGGCGGGGTGTCGAGGCGTTCGACCGCGGGGCCAGCCTCGTTGCCGAAGGCGTGATCGCAGATCATCAGCTTGGCGTCGCCGTGCTCGAGGATGAACGCGATCGTCCCCGCGTCCAGCCGCGTGTTGATCGGGTTCATCACGGCACCCAGCATCGGAACCGCATAGCGCGCTTCCAGCATCTCGTGCGTGTTGCGGCAGATCACCGCGACGGTGTCCCCGCGGCCGATGCCGCGATCGGCCAGCGCGCTGGCCAGGCGCCGACAGCGCTCGTCGAAGGCGCGGTAGGTCAGCGTCATGTCGCTGTCGATTACCGCGGTCTTGTCCGGGTGGATATAGGCCGAGCGCTTGAGAAAGGCGATCGGCGTCAGCGGCGAATGGTTCGCCGGGTTGCGATCGAGTGCGGCGTAATCAGCCTGCGCCACGTTGTTCTCCTCCTGCGGGCGTTTTATTACCCGCCTTGGTCGGCGCGCGTTCTAAGCGCGCTTGGCCGACCTTATCTTCTAAAGCTCTGACGGTTTGTATCAGTTCCAGTGCCAGAAATCCGCGCCCTCGCTCATGAGCGTGCGCGAGAACACCATCTTGTGCACTTCCGAGGCGCCGTCGACCAGCCGCGCCTGGCGTGCGTAGCGATAGATCCATTCCAGCACCGTGTCCTTGGAATAGCCGCGCGCGCCGTTGAGCTGGATGGCGGTATCCACTGCCTTGTGCAGCGTCTCGGAAACGTTGACCTTGGCCATGGACACTTCCTTGCGCGCGAAGCTGCCCTGATCGAGCTGCCAGGCGGCGTGCATGGTGAGCAGCCGGCCGGTCTGGATCGCCATGGCCGCCTCGCCGAGCATGTTCTGTACGCCTTCGCGATCGGCCAGGCGGATGCCGAAGGATTCGCGGTTGGCGACGTAGTCGGCCGCGATTTCCATGGAACGGCGTGCCAGGCCCAGCCAGCGCATGCAGTGGGTCAGGCGTGCGGTGCCCAGACGAATCTGGGTGACCTTCAAGCCGTCACCGACTTCCATCAGCCGGTTGCGATCCGGGATACGCAGGCCGTCGAAACGGATCTCGCAATGCCCGCCGTGTTCTTCCGGGCCCATGATCGGGATGCGGCGGATGATCTCCCAGCCCGGATCATCCGCGTGAAACAAAAACGCCGTGAGGCCCTTGCGGGTGTCCTCAGAGGTACGCGCGATGAGAATGAAATGCTTCGCGACGCCCGCGCCGGTGATGTAGTGCTTGTGCCCGTTGATGACCCAGTCGTCGCCGTCCTTCGTGGCGGTGGTCTGCATCATGGTCGGATCCGAACCGCAGCCGGGCGGCGGTTCGGTCATGGCGAAGGACGAGCGCACGTCGCCGTCCACGATCGGCTGCAGGAACCAGTCCTTCTGTGCGTCGGTGCCGACTTTTTCCAGCACGATCATGTTGCCGTCATCGGGCGCGGCCGAATTGAAGATCACCGGCCCGAAGATCGAGCGGTTCATCTCTTCGTAGCAGGCGGCCATACCGACAATCGAAAAACCGCGACCGCCGCGCGCGACCGGCATCTGCAGCGACCAGAGGCCCGCCTCTTTCGCCCTGGCCTGCATGCGTTTGAGCAGGCCGGCCTCGATGTTCTCGTGCTCGTCGTAGCTGGCGGGATCGGCTTCCAGCGGGATGATCTGTTCGTCGACGAAAGCGCGAATCCCTCGGCGCGTTTCCTCGATCTCGGGGGAAAGAGTGAAATCCATGGCGCGCCCCTAGAGCGAAGACTGCAGATGGCCGCCATCGACGGCGATGGTGCTACCGGTCATGTAGCGGCCTGCATCCGAGGCGAGCAGCAATAGCGCGCCGACCAGATCGTCCACGTCGCCGAGGCGTTTCTGCGGGATGCGCTTGATCATCTTCTGGCCCGGCTCGGTCTCGAAGAAGTCGCGGTTGAGATCGGTGGCGATATAGCCGGGCGCGATCGCGTTCACGCGAATGCCGTAACGCGCCCATTCCAGCGCCAGGCTACGGGTGAGCTGCTCCAGCGCGCCCTTGGACGCGGCATAGGGCGCGACCGCGGCGGCGACCCGATGGCCGAGAATGGAGCTGATGTTGATCACGCTGCCGGGTTTTTGCGCATCACGCAGACGCCGGCCCGTCTCGCGCGCCACGCGCCAGCAGCCGTTGAGATTGACCTCGATCGTCTTGAGCCAGTCGGCTTCTTCCATGTCCATGGCGAAACTTGCCGCGGCTACGCCGGCGTTGCACACCGCGATATCGACGGTACCGAAGGCCTGCTCGGCGCTGTCGAAACCGGCGGCCACCGAGGCAGCATCGCTGACGTCCATGGTGACGACGACGGCTTCGCCGCCCGTCGCGCGAATGTCCGCAGCCACGTCGTCCAGCGGCACCTGTCGGCGGCCACAAAGCACGACTTTCGCGCCGGCCTGGGCCAAAGCGGTGGCAAAGCCACTGCCCAGCCCGCCGCCGGCGCCGGTGACCAGCGCCACGCGGCCGGTCAAATCAAATCGATCGGTCATGGGTTCTCCTCCTGCGACTCGAAAAAATATAGCGAGCGCTCGAAATTTACAACAGCGCCCTTCGTCGACGGTCACTATCGAACAGGCAGCGGATCGGGTCCATGTCGGGCACGAGCGCCCGGCACACAATCGATCGGCGCGGTATGGCTCAGCTCAGCGTTTCGCGCGCGACACCGATGATGCGCTCGCGCAGCCAGCGATGGGCCACGTCGTGGTGATCGAGCGCGCCCCAGGCGATACCGATATCGAAAGCCGGCAGTTCCAGCGGCGGATCGAGCACGGCCAGCCCCAGATGCCGGGCCTGATAGCGGGCAATGCGTGCCGGCAGCGCCACGATCATGTCGCTGTTGGCGACCAGTTCGCGCGGCAGCTGGTAGTGGCGGGTCAGTACGCTGATCTGGCGCGACTTGCCGCTGTCGGCGAGCACTTCGTCGATCCGGCTCAGGCCGACGCCCGTCTGGGTGATGAGGATATGTTTCTGCGCGAGAAACGCGTCCAGCGTCAGTTCGCCGTCGGCCTCGACCAGTGCGGGATGATCCTTGCGAATCAGACACGCCATGCGGTCGCTCCAGAGCTTGTGCTGGTGGAAGTTGGCGGGCAGCTTGCCGAACCGGTTGACCAGGAAATCCGCCTCGCCGCGCTCGATCTGGTCGATGGCGTCGCTGCCGGCGCTAAGGATATTGAGCGCGATGTTCGGCGCCTCGCGCTCCAGCACGCTCACCACATGCGGCATCAGCACCGACGCCGCGTAGTCCGTGATCAGCACGGTGAACAGCCGTTCCGCGGTCGCGGGCTCGAAGGCACGGTTCGGCGCTATCGCGGTTTCGAGTTGCGCCAGCGCATTGCGCACAGGCCGTTGCAGCTTGAGGGCGCGATCGGTGGGCTGCATGCCGCTCGCGGTACGTACGAGTACCGGATCGCCCAGCAGCTTGCGCAGCCTTCGCAGCGCGTTGCTCATCGCGGGCTGGCTGATGTCCATCGCGAGCGCGGCCTTGGTCACGCTGCGCTCGCGCAATAGCGCATCAAGAAAGACCAGCAGATTCAGGTCGATATCACGGATATTCATTCAATGAATGCACATGCGGCATCACATCGAAAAAATATATCACGTGATCGCTGTTCAACCGGCCATCCGCTAGCGCGAGGGGTCCAGAAACCGATTGCCGCAATCCACGCATCGCATGTAGTTACGCAGACCCAGCATTTTCCGCCAACGTCGGCGACGGATCGGCAGCACACCAAAGCTGTGGCATTCCGGGCATCGCTGGTGGCTCATCTGATGATCCTGGTTGCAGGGAATCCGGCCGATCCGCCTTGCGCGGTGACGCGATATGCCCGGCACGCCTCATCGAGCACAATAGAAAAGCATGATTTCACCAATTAAAGATGACGTAATCGTGATACGTCGGCTTGATGCCCTGTTATATCGATATCGACGGTTTAACGGGCTTATACCCGCTGGTGAGCCGCGCTTCCAGTTGCGCGACATTCAATGCCGCAAAATATGTCGATGCCTTGCACACCAATATTTCCGGGCGAAAGTAGATAAAAAACCGACTCACGTACCGTTTTTTTCGCCTGGCGCGGCGCTCGTGGCAAATAACAAATCTACGCGGGCGTGCGGGCAACGGGCGGCCGGTCTGCTTCAACCGCGGGATCGACCGTCGATCGGCCGGCAGCTAGGCAAGCGTTTGCCACGTTAGACTGGCGTCATGAGACGAATCGTTGTCATCGCCCACGCTCCGTCGCCGAATACGCAACGCCTGCGCGACGCGGTGCTTCGCGGCATCGCACATCCGGACATCGACGCGGTCGAAGGCCGCTGGGTCGCGCCCCTCGAAGCGGGTGCGGAAGATGTGCTTTCGGCTGACGCCGTGATCCTGGGCACACCGGAAAACCTCGGCTACATGAGCGGCGCGCTCAAGGACTTCTTCGACCGCAGTTATTACCACTGTCTCGATCACACCGACGCCCTGCCGTTCGCGTTCTATGTTCGTGCCGGGCTCGACGGCACCGGCACCCGCCGCGCGATCGAAAGCATTACCGGCGGCATGCGCTGGAAGAATGTCTGCGAGCCGCTGATCTGCCACGGCGCCTACGACGCGGCCTTCGAGGATCAATGCGAGGAACTGGGGCTGACCGTGGCCGCCGGACTCGATAGCGGCCTGTTCTAGCTCATTCAACGAGCCTGCCCTGACCGATACCGGGGCACTGCACTGCCGGCGTGCCCCAAAGCGTTCGCCAGCCCCTGGATAAAGACGCTCACGTACGGCTTCGCGCCGGTCTCGATCACTTCCAACCCTAATAAAATCCGCGACTTGCACGCGCTCTCATAACGTCCTCAGACGACTGGCACATCCGTTGCAGCGCGGCCTGTATACATCCCTGTATGCAGCGACATGACGATATCGACCCTTTCCGACTGGCAGGCCACTTACGCCACGGCCGGCCAGAGGCCGGACGCGGCATTGCACCGCCTGCGCGACGCCCTGAGCCCCGATGACCCTGCCTGGATTCATATCGCCAGCGCCGAATCGCTCGACGCCCAGCTGGGATCGCTCGCACAACGCCTGGCCGACGTGGGTGGCGATACGACACGCCTGCCGCTCTATGGCGTCCCGTTCGCGGTCAAGGACAATATTGACGTTGCCGGCCTGCCGACGACCGCCGCCTGCCCGGACTTCACGTATACGCCGGCGCAGTCCGCCTACGCGGTCGAACGCCTGCAGGCCGCCGGCGCGATACTGGTCGGCAAGACCAATCTCGACCAGTTCGCCACCGGCCTGGTGGGCACCCGTTCGCCCTATGGCGCCGTACCCAATGCATTCGACGGGCGCTACATCAGCGGCGGGTCGAGTTCCGGCTCCGCGTCGGTGGTCGCACGCGGTCTTGTCTGCTTCTCGCTCGGCACCGATACGGCTGGCTCCGGGCGGGTACCCGCCGGCTTCAACAACCTGGTCGGCGTAAAAGCCACCTGCGGGACGATCAGCACCCGCGGCGTGGTACCGGCCTGCCGCACGCTCGACTGTGTCTCGATCTTCGCGCTGAACAGCGAAGACGCCGATACGGTGCGCGACGCGTTGGTGGACTTCGATGCCGAAGATGCCTACGCCCGCCGCAAGCCCCGGAACGCACCGAGCATGGCCGGCAGTGCATCGGAGCCACGGCTCGGCGTACCGAGCGAACCGCAGTTCTTCGGCGACGCGCAGGCCCAGGCCGCTTTCGAGGCCGCACTCGACGAATGGCGCGCGGCTGGCGCCGAGATCGTGCCGCTGGATTTCACCCCGTTCCACGATGCGGCCGCCCTGCTCTATCAGGGGCCGTGGGTGGCGGAACGCTATGCGGCGGTCGGCGAATTCATCGATACGCATCCGAAATCCGCCGATCCCGTGGTCGCCGGCATTATTTCCGGCGGCAAGAACGCCACTGCGGTCGATGCATTCCGGGCCCAATACCGGCTGGCCGAACTCAAGCGCGCGGCCGACGCCCTCATCGCGACCGTCGATGCGCTGCTCGTGCCTACCTCGCCGAGCATCTATAGCCAGGCCGAGATCGAGGCCGAGCCTGTCGAACTCAACAGCCGGCTCGGCACCTACACGAATTTCGTGAACCTGCTCGACTACTGCGCGCTCGCCCTGCCCGCCGGTTTTCGCGACGACGGCCTGCCTACCGGCATCACCCTGATCGCACCGGCCTGGCACGACGAACGCCTCGCCGGCCTGGGCGCACGCTGGCAGAACCATCGGCCGTGGCCGCTGGGTATCAGCGAGCAGCTTGCCGGGGAACGCGCAGTGACGGCGACCGCCGCGCCGGCCGAAGACATGATTCGAGTAGCCGTGGTCGGCGCCCATTTGCGTGGCATGCCGCTCAACTGGCAGCTCACCGAGCGCGACGCCCGGTTCGTCGAACAGACCCATACCGCGCCCGATTACCGCCTGCTCGCACTCGCCGGCACCACGCCGCCCAAACCGGGACTCATCCGCGGCGAGACCGGTGCCGCCATCGAAGTCGAACTCTGGGACGTGCCGATCGCCGCCTTCGGTTCCTTCGTCGGCCTGATTCCGGCGCCGCTGGGTATCGGCACGCTCGCGCTCGCGGACGGCCGTGAGGTGAAGGGTTTCATCTGCGAAGGCTGGGCCGCCGAAACCGCCACCGACGTCACCCGATACGGCGGCTGGCGCGCTTATATTGGCGCGCGCGATTCGTGAGGTACTCGATGCCGCGCCGCGGTGCTGAAACGGGGCATCGAAGCCTGGCCGACCGCGTTCACGACCAGCTCAAGGGCGAGCTTTTCGATTTTCAGCTCATGCCGGGGGATCGATTATCGGAGAACGACTTGGCAGCGCGCGTGGGGGCCAGCCGTACACCCGTGCGCGAGGCGCTGTTTCGCCTGCAGCGCGAGGGTTATGTCGAAACCCTGTCGAAAGGCGGCTGGCAGGTTCGGCCCTTCGACTTCGACTACTTCGAGGAACTCTACGATGTGCGCATCGTGCTCGAAAACGCGGCCGTACGCCGCATCGGCGAGATGGACAGCGCGCCGGCGACACTCGACGCCTTGCGACAGACCTGGCTGGTCTCCGACAGTGAACGCGAAACCGACGCCACGACGGTCTGGCAGCTCGACGAAGCCTTCCACGCCGGGCTCGTTGCCGCCGCCGGCAACGCTGAGATGGCGCGAATCCACCAGGACGTGACCGAACGCATCCGCATCGTCCGGCGACTGGACTTTACCCAACCCGAACGCGTCACCGCGACCTACGACGAGCACGCTGAAATCCTGGACACGCTTGCCCGCAGACGCATAGGCCAGACCCAGCGGCTGCTCAAGTCCCATATCGAAACCAGCCGCACGGAAGTCCGCAAGATCACGTTGCACCGGCTCTACGAAGCACGGGCCACGCTCGCCCGCGCATCGGGCTAGCGCCGCGCCCCGGCGTGTTTCGCCTGCGCGGGTTGCGGCCGAGCGTGTAATCTCGACGGGTTGTATGCGCGTTGTCTCGCCTGCCTGCCGGAGTGTCGCTCTGCGTCCGCTTGTTTTCTTCTTCGTCTCTCTTTCGTTGCTCGCAGCCGGCTGTGCCTGGCAGCCGCCGGTCACCGATGTTGCCGTCCCGCCGCCCGCGGTCGCCGCGGCGGCCGCCCGCTTTCCGCAGCCCGACGCGCCGTTCACCGAACCGGCCGAGGATGCGTTCCACGCGCAACCGCACGCCGCGGAACTGCAAGCCACACCGCCCGGCACGGTGATGCGGTATCGCCCCATCGCCCCTGAGGCTTACTATTTCTTCGGCGTGAACGCGCGCGCCTGGCAGGTCGTCTATCGCAGTAACGACACCAACGGCCAGCCGCAGGCCAGCGTCGCGACTCTTCTCGTACCCGACGATCCAGCGCCGCGGCTGCTGTCCTACCAGGTCGCCTACGATGCCCTCACCCGCCGCTGCGCGCCCTCGTACGAGATCCTGTCGGGGTCGATGGTCGAGCACATGCTCATGGACAAAGCGCTGCGACGCGGCTGGATCGTGGTGCTGCCGGACTACGAAGGCCCGCACACGCAGTTTCTCGCCGGCCGCAATTCGGGCCAGGGTGTGCTCGACGGCATTCGTGCGGCCCGCACGTTCCTGCCCGCAGCCTGGGTGGATGACGACACGCCGGTCGCGCTCTGGGGTTACTCGGGCGGCGCCTTTGCCAGCCTCTGGGCGGCCGAGATCGCGGCCGACTACGCGCCCGAAATCCCGATTGTCGGCGTCGCGGCAGGTGGACCGCCGGCCGACCTGGCCAGCTCTGCCGAGCATATCGACGGCGGCCTGTTCGCCGGGCTGTACTTCGCGGCCGTAGTCGGGCTTTCGCGCGCCTACGACACCATCGATACCCAGACACTTCTCAACGCCGACGGCCGCGAGATGTTCGACGACGTTTCCGACAGCTGTGTCGGTCAGGAACTGGCCTGGGTGAAGGACCCGCTCCTCTCCGGCTATGCCTTCGACGACATGCGCGACTACACGACCGTCGACAATCTGCTCACGGTGCCGGCCATCCAGCAGGTGATCGCGGAAAACCGCCTGGGCCAACGCGGCTTCGACGTGCCGCTGTACTACTACCACGCGTTCTTCGACGAACTCACGCCGCGCGCGGATGCCCGCGACCTGGCGCGACGCTATTGCGAGCTCGGCGTCGCGGTGGATTTTCGCTATGCGCTCGGCGAGCACATCAGCGCGGCGCTCACACGTGCGTCCAGCGCGGTGCGCTATCTGGACGCGCGATTCGCCGGCGAAACCCCAGCCAGCGACTGCGAAAAACTGCGCGGCGACTGACCGGTCACGCCACGCTGGCCAGCCATTGCCAGCCTTCTTCGACGCGCTTGAGCTTCGGGCCCAGGGACCACACCCGCCCGTCCACCGCCAGCTCGGCGATCGAGAGCGTGCGCCCCATGAAAGCGCCCGTGTCGAGCCAGCGGGTATTCGCGCTCGCGAGCGGTTCCCGCATGGGCGTATGCCCGAAAAAGACCACATCCACACCGGCCACGGCGACCGGCAGATAAGCGCGCGCCCCGGCCCGCCGGCGTTCGACCTCGTGGGCGCTGTCGCGCTCCCAGAGCAGCGTGCCGGCCAGTGCCGGATCCATTTCGCCCATCGCGCGTAGTTGCTCGCACAGGCGTTGCCAGGGCATGGCCGGCATCTGGGCATGGACGATGCCGGCGCGACGGCCTTCGCCAAGCGCCACCTCGATCGCATAGGGCAACACGGCGGCGCGCTCGATCATGAAGCGGCGCTCGGCATGACCGAGCCCTTCGAACCAGTCGCCGCCGTTCATCTGCCATAGCCACGCCGCATCACCGCCTTCGGCCTCGGCATCCAGCATCATCTGCTCGTGATTGCCGCGCACCGCATGAAACCACGGCGCCGCCAAGAATTCGGCCGCGCGTTCGCTGTCCGGACCGCGGTCGATCAGGTCGCCGACCGAAAACAGGCGGTCACGCTCGCGATCGAAAGCGATTCGTTCCAGCAGCGCATCGAGCATGTAGAAGCAGCCGTGAATATCACCGACCACGTAATCGCGTCCGGCGGGATTGGCGGCAAAACTCTGGATCAGATCAGCCATGCGGCGCCCACTCGGTATTAATACGGCTTGGACAGGGATTCGACGGTGACAGAATTCGACCGTTTATCAAGTCAGGACGAACCAGCATGGCCAGCGACGACGACAACCGCGCACGCATCAAGGACGAGGCCCAGTACGAGGCGCTGCGCGACCAGGGCATGAGCAAGGAAAAAGCCGCCCGTATCGCCAACACGCCGCGCCAGAAGGCCGGCGAGAAAGGCGGCAAGCACCCGCGCTACGAAGACTGGTCGCTCGATGAACTCTATCGAAAGGCGCAGCAGGTCGGCATTGGCCAGCGCTCGGAAATGTCCAAGGCCGAACTCATCAAGGCGTTGCGCTCACACTGAAGGCCGGGCCCTAGTAGAACTCCCCGTAGCCGCTGCGCGCGCGACGCATCGCAAAGGCCACCCAGATCAGCAGCACGAGTTGCAGCGGCAGCCGCGCGTAAAGCATCCATGGCGGGAAGGTCGCGAACTGTTCGGGGTGTTGCGCCATGTAAACGTTGGCGGGAAACACCGCGATGATCAGCAGCAGCAGCCCGAAGCCGGCAATGCGCCGGGTACGCGTCATGAGGATGCCAATGGCGCCGGCGATTTCGCAGATCCCGCTGATCGCGACGAACAGTGCCGGGGTCGGTATGTAGTCCGGCACGATCGAAACGAAGAATTCCGGGAACATGAAGTGCCCGATCCCGCCGCCGAAGAAAAAGGCCGCGATGCCGAGCAGCGCGAGTAGATGGCCGCGGGAATGGGTCGACAAGGCATGGCTCATGAAAGGCTCTCTCGAACGGGCGCGAAATACGAAAAACTGCCCTATAGCCTACGCACAAGGGCGCAAGCCGGCACAGCGTTTTCTGGCCTCGGTTGCGGTTTCGTCCGGCATCGGGACCCATGAAACATCGACAGGCCCTTATCTCAACGTCGTATTCGTGACATTGCCAGGCCGGTATTCGGCCGCCGCGCGCTGCGGCGGCTCGGCCTCGATAACGCGGCGCTGTTTCCAGCTGCCGCGGGCGAACCAGAGGGCCGCGATCAGACAGGTGATCACGTTCTGGACCGGATAGGCGATCCAGATGCCCGTCTCGCCCAGCCCGGCCCGCTCCGACAGCAGCCAGGCGAGCGGAAACTGCAGCATCCAGAGCGATACGAGCGCGATCGCCATCGCGACCAATGTGTTGCCGGAACCGCGAAACGCGCCCGTGATCACGATCTGGGCGCCGATCACGCCATAGGTCAACGCCGTGATGCGCACGAACAGCGCACCGGCCGCGATTACCCGGGGCGCGCCGGGTACGAACAGGGTCACCAGCGCCTCGGCGAACAGGAAGGCGAGCACGCCCACGCCCGACAGCGCGACCAGCGCGATGGCGGCACTCAGCCAGGCGGTACGCTCGGCGCGGTCGATACGCTCGGCGCCAATGTTCTGGCCGATCAGTGCCGAGGTCGCCTGCGACAAGCCCAGCGCGGGAATGATCACGAAGCTGAGCATGCGCGTGCCGATGCCGTAGGCCGCCAGGGCCACGGTGCCGAAACCGGCCACCAGAATCGTCATCAGCATCAGCCCGAGCGCGCGGGTCGACTGCTCGACCGCGGCCGGCAGGCCGAGCTTGAGCAGCCGCCAGATGAGCGCGAAGTCGGGCGTGAGATGCGCGCGCTGCAGGCGAATCCCATAGCGCCCGGAGAACAGCATGGCCAGGCCGACCACGGCGGCCAGCCCCTGCGTAATTACCGTCGCCAGCGCGGCGCCGCTCACACCCAGGCCCGGCACCGGCCCCCAGCCGAGAATGAACAGCGGATCGAGCACGAAATTGAGCGCGACAGTTCCGGTAACGATCAACAGCGGCGTACGCGCATCGCCCACGCCCCGCATGAGCGATTGAAAGATCACGTAGGCGAACAGAAACGGCAGCCCCACGAACGACACGCGCAGATAGCGCGTGGCCATCGGCAGCACCTCATCGGCCGCGCCGAGAAACGCCACGACAACACGCGCACCGATAAAACCGAGCACTGCCAGCACCAGCGAGATCGCGACCACACCGATCAGCGCCTGCGCCGAGACGCGATTGACCATGGCCGTATCCCGGCGCCCCTGGTACTGGGCCACGAGAATCGTGCCGGCCACCGCCAGGCCGAGTCCGAGCGAGATCAGGAAGAAGATCACCGGAAAACTCAGCGACACCGCAGCCACGGCACCCGCGCCGAGCCGGCCGACCCAGAAGGTGTCGATGAGCTGGTAGGCGGTCTGCAGCAGGTTGGCGAACACGATGGGCACCGCGAGCGTGATCAGCGCCCGCACGATCGAACCTTGGGTGAGATTAGGGATCGCGCGCGCCACGGATCAGACCTTGGCGATCATGACGGCCGCTGGCATGCGAGCCCCGATCATCGAGCCGGCGCGATCGTCAGCCGTTCGTAGTCCTTGGTTACGCGATCGCCGGCCACCACGCGCGTGTGCAACGCCGCGTAGACGCCGGGGGGCAGCAGGCGCGCGGCCATCAAGGCCTGGGCAACGTTCTGCGACGCGTCGCTGTCGGCCACGCGATAGGGGCGCATGGCACCGGTCAGCACCACGGGCGCTGCCGGCCGATCCAGCGCGCCGGAGAGAGCGGCGGCCGTGTCGGCCAGGGTATCCGTGCCGTGGGTGAGCAGCACCGCATCGACGTCGCCGGCCGCGAGGACCGCGCGCGTGGCTTCGACGATCTCGTCGCGGTCGGCATCGGTCATGTCCAGCGAATCCTTGGCCATGATGCGCTCGACGCGAACCACCACGTCCGGCATGTCGAGCGCGTCGATCAGCGACTGGATCACCGGCACGGCCAGCGTGAGCTGGCCGGAATGCGCATCGTAGGTCTTTTCGATCGTGCCGCCCGTGGCCAGCAGGGTCACACGGAACGGGGAGCGATCGTTGTCGGGTTGCACAGGCATGTCACACCGCCGTTCAGAGGGTCAGGCCAATCTTGCCGAAATGCCGACCCGCTTCCTGGTGACGAAACGCATCGGCGATATCGTCGAGGCTAAAGCTGCGGTCGATCACCGGCTCGATCCCGTTGGATTCGATTGCGCGGATCATGTCCAGCTGCTGCGCGCGGCTGCCGACCGTGATGCCGGCCATGGTCAGGTTCGAATAGAAGAAGGCTGCCGTCGGCACTTCGCCGGCGACGCCGGTCAGCACGCCGATCAGGCTGATATGTCCGCCCATGCGACAGGCCGCGATCGACTGCGCGAGCGTGCCGGGGCCGCCGATCTCGACAACCGCATCCACACCGCGGCCGTCGGTCAGCCTGCGCACCGTCTTGCCCCAGTCGGGGTCCTCGGCGTAGTTCACCGTGGCGCTCGCGCCCATCGCTCGCAGGCGCTCGAGCTTGGCCTCGGAGCTGGATGTCGATATCACCCGCGCACCGGCAGCGCGCGCGAACTGCAGCGCAAAGATGGACACACCGCCGGTGCCCATGGTGAGCACCGTATCGCCCGGTTTGATCCGCGCCTCGACCATGAGCGCGCGCCAGGCGGTGAGCGCCGCACAGGGCAACGTCGCGCTCTCCGCGTGCGAGTAGCCGGCCGGCGCGCGCGTGAAGGCGCTGACCGGCGCGGTGACGTATTCGGCGGCCATGCCCTCACCGCGATCGCCCGGCGTGCCGTCGCGCCGGGCCGCGGTGATCTCGCCGTCCTGCCAATTCGGGAAGAAGGTCGACACGACATGATCGCCCGTCGCGAATTCGCCCACGCCGTCGCCGACTTCGACCACTTCGCCTGCACCGTCGGACATGAGCACGCGCCCGTCGGCCGTCGGAATGCTGCCGTTGACGACCGCATAGTCGTGGAAATTCAGGGAGCTGGCGTGAACACGCACGCAGACTTCGCCTGCCCTCGGCCTTGCGATGTCGCGTTCGACGATTTCGATGCGTTCCAGCCCGCCCGGGGCGCGCAGCACGGCGGCTTTCATGGGTGCCTCCTGCAGCCGCCCGCCCGTGATCCCGGGCGGCCGACCGATTGATTCATTGGACAGCGACCATAGCAGCTCGCAAGCGAACGCCCGAGCGGATATCGCCGCGAAGTCCACGCGATCTGCTAACTTTTCGAATTGCGGACCGGCATACGAGGGGCGGCCCGCCAGGCACGTTGCGCGCATTTCCCGGCGCGGCGCCTGCTTCCGCCCTGCCCGAGAGCCGCCATGTCATCGAGTCCGCTGTCGCCACCGTCATCGACCCCGTTATCGGCTACGGGCGCCTACCGCGCCAGCCCGGCCGAGCGCTGCGCCTGGTGGCTGGCCTGCCTTTTTCTGGCGGTGTTTCTCAGCTGCCTGCGGCTGACCACGACGCGCCCGTTCCGACTGACGACCTTCGAGCAGCTGGTCAACTTCGAAGCTATCGAACCGTTTCAGCACCGCGTGCTGCTGCCCGCCATCGCGGCCGGTGTGCAGCAGTTCGCGCCGGTGGGCGAGACGCTGCTGTTCGGGCTGCTGGAAATCATCGCCTGGGTGCTGCTGGTCGGGCTCGCCTACCGGGCCCTCGTGATATTCGAGATCGGCCGCAGCGAGCCGGTGCGCCGACTGCTCGCCTTCACGGTGCTGGTGCCGATGTTGCTGCATCTGGTCGCGCCGGATCTGCAGATGGCAGCCGCCTTCAGCGCCAATCACGATCTGCTCGATATCGGCGGCTGGACCCCGCGCCCGATCTTCTACTACGTCTACGACCTGCCTGCGGCGATGTTCACGCTCGCGCTCGTGCTGTTGATCGCGCGTCTGGTCGAACAGCCGACACGACAGCGCTTCGCGAGCTACCTCGCGGTGTTCGCGCTGGCCACGGTCAATCGCGAGACCACGCTGTTTCTGCTGCCGGCGTTCGTGTTGCTGCTGTGGCCGGTGCTCGGCGCACGCCGCTGCCTGTTGTGGGCGACACTGCAGGCGATCGTCTTTCTGGCCATCCAGCTGCCGCTGGCGGAACTGTTCGCGGGCAACGTCAACCCCAACGCGCGGCTGACGCACACGCCCTACGAGTATCACCTTGGCTATAACCTCGAAGCGCTCGCGAACCCGCTCTACGCCATCACCTATCTGGCGCGCTTTTCCGCGGCGCTGTATATCCCGGTGCTGCTGTGGCGCCGTTTTCTCGATCGCCGCCTGGCGGGGCTTCTTATCGCCTTCGCGCTGCCGCTGGCGGCGGTTGCGATCGTGGTCGGGCGCATGGTCGAGCAGCGTATCTTCATCGAGATCGTCCCGCTGATCTGGCTTGCCGCCCTGCAGGTCATCGCCGCGCGCACCGCCGGCCTCGGCAACGACCGCTCCGCCGGCCCGGCGCCACGCAGCGACCTATAAAAACGTCAGCCCGAGCGCGATGATCACGCCGGTGATCAGCAACTGAACCAGACAGAACCCCATGATGTCCTTGGCCTTGAGCCCGGCGATGGCCAGCACCGGCAGCGCCCAGAACGGCTGCAGCAGATTGGTCCAGGCATCGCCCCAGGCCACCGCCATCGCGACACGCGGGATATCCGCGCCCAGTTCCTGGGCGGCCGGAATCATCACCGGCGCCTGTACTGCCCACTGACCGCCGCCCGATGGCACGAACAGGTTCACCACGCCGGCACTGACGAACGACCAGAAAGCCAGCGTGTCCGCACTCGCGATCGACACGAACATCCGCGACAGCGATTCCGCCAGCCCGGAGTCCACCATGATCGCCATGATGCCGGCATAGAACGGGAATTGAATGACGATCCCGGCGCCGCCCTTGATGCCCTCGTTGAGGCTGTCGAGCAATGCGCGCGGCGTGCGATGCAGCACGATGGCCAGAAACAGGAACAGAAAGTTGACTACGTTCAGGTTCAGCCCGCCGTCCTGGCGCAGGAAATGGTCGGCGAGGAAGAACAGGCCGGCGAACCCCACCAGCCAGGCCAGAATCGTGCTGTGCTCCAGATAGGCTGCCGGCCGGTCGAAGTGCGCCGGCGTCGGCTCCGGCTCGGCCAGTTGCTCGGCATCGACCATCACGCTCTCGTGCTCTGGCGGCAGCATCAGCCGATTGACCAGCGGGATGACCACGAACAGCACCGCCAGAATCACGATATTGAACAGCGCGAAAATCGTATCGCCGGTGCCGATCACGCCGATGCGGTCGGCCATGAAATGCTCGGGCGTGGCGATGGTCAGCGGTATGGAACCCGCCAACCCGCCGTGCCAGACCACGAAGCCCGAATAGGCACTGGCCACCAGCAGGCGATAATCGACCCGGATCTGGCGCGCCAGGGCCTTGGCGAACAGCGCGCCGACGACGAGCCCGAACCCCCAGTTGATCCAGCTGGCCACGATCGAAACCACGGTGACCAGCACGATGGCCCCGCCCGCGCTCGAAACCCGGCCGGCCAGGCCGTCGAGCAGGCGCCGCACCGGCGGCGAACTGGCCAGCATGAAGCCGGTGACCAGCACCAGCAGCATCTGCATCGAGAACTTGAGCAGATCCCAGAAGCCGTCGCCCCAATAGCGCATCACCGCCTGCGGCGTCTGGCCTTCGACAACAATCGCAGCGACCGCGGCGATGAGGGTCAGCAGCAACACGAAGATGTAGGGGTCCGGCAGGTAGCGTTCGACCAGACGGACCGCGGGGCGCGAAAGTACTCTGAGCATTGGCTTGAAAGGCCATCGATTGAAGGGCCGGCTCACGCTAACGCCGAGTGTGCGCCCGCGTTAGTGAACATTGGTCAAAGACCATCCGGAGGCCGCCGGCTTGCCAAGCGGCCTGACGGGCGCACAATAAGCGCATGACTGCCGAGAATCCGCGCCCTCGAGGCTGCACCAACTTCAAGCTGCGCCAGCTCGGGCGCGTCGTGGCGCGCCATTACGACGACCATCTCACACAGGCGGGGCTCAAGGGCACGCAGTATTCGCTGCTGTCGCAGATCGTGGCTTTCGGGCCCGTGCGTGCCGGTGAACTGGCGCGCCGGATGCGCCTCGATAACTCTACCCTCACGCGCACGCTGGACACACTCGAACGCCACGGCTGGATCGCGCGCCGGGCCGGCACGGACGGACGCAGCCGCCTGATCGAGGCCACCGCAGCCGGACGGGCCCGCCGCGACGAGGCCCGGCGTTGCTGGAAACAGGCCCAGGAGGCGATCAACGCCCGTATCGGCGAAGCCGAGATCGTACGCCTGCACCAGCTCCTCGACGAACTCACCGAGGCGCTGGACGACGACCCCGACCGCGATACGCCGGCCGCACGCTAGGTGCGCTGTCGATATCCCCAGAACGTATTCAGCACCAACGCGGCCGCAATGATCGCCGCACCGGCAACCAGCCGCGCCACATCGGCATCCTTGTTCCAGATCAGCAGGTTGACGGCCAGACCGGCCGGGATGAGTGCGTTGTTCATGACCGCCAGCGTACCCGCGTCGACGCGCGTCGCGCCGTGATTCCAGGCGTAGTAGCCCAGCCCGGAGGCGCCGAGCCCAAGCCAGGCGAGCACGCCCCACTGGGTCGCTGTCTGCGGCAGTTGCGCGGTGTCGCCCAACCACCAGAACAGGGCGAAGGCCAGCGGCCAGGCACCGGCGAAGAACCAGCCGAACAGCGCATGCAGCGGCACATCGCTCGGCAGGCGCGGCGCCAGCCGGCGATAGCCCACCTGACCGGCCGCGAAACAAAGATTCGCGCCCTGCACGATCAGAAATCCGCGCCAGTAGTCGGCGCTGACCGGCGCGTAGCGGATGACCGCCGCGCCCACCACCGCAGCGACCGCAACGACCAGACAGCGTGGATCGAAACGCCGCGCAAGCCCATCCTCGAGCACCGCGATATAGACCGGCGTGAGAATCGTGAACAGCAACACTTCCGGGACCGACAGCCAGAGAAACGACTGATAGAAAAAGACATACATCAGTCCAAGCTCGACCGCGCCTACCGCCATCAGGCCTGCGGCGAGTCGCAAATCCAGGCCGCGAAAGCGCATCATGGGTGCGAACACGGCCAGGGCCAGCGTGATGCGCGTCAGTACGGCGAACGTGCTGTCCACCTGGCCCGATATATAGACGCCGATCAGGCTGAATGAAAAAGCCCACAGCAGGGTCACGCCCGCCAGAATCGCCATGTCCCGTCCTGTCCCGTACGAAGCTGATGCGCGGTCGAGTATAGAGGTGTGGGAACGCCTGCCACGGCTCGCACGCCTGCGTTTCAGCGCCACGCCCGGCCCACGATCGCAGACCGGCTGGGCCGGCACGGGCGAGGCGCGCATCGACACCAGCCGCGACCCCGACGGCGTGCGACTGCACGAAAACGGCCTGTTCACGCCCAGTGTTGCCGGCAGCCCGGTGGCATTTCGCAATGTGTATCGCTGGTCTCGCCACGGCGATCGCCTGTCGCTCTGGCACGAGCGCTTCGGCCGTGATGCCGCGGTGTGGCTGTTCGACCTCGTCGCGACGGGCCGCGATCGGTTGGAGACGGTCGAGCCACACCACTGCGGGCAGGACCGCTACGACGCACGCCTGACCCTCACCGCCGAAGGCTTCGATCTGCGCTGGTCGATCACCGGGCCGCGCAAGGACGAGACTCTGGCGTATCGCTACGCGCGCTGAAACCGTGCGGGCATCGGCAATGGATTGACGTGGTTCATGGCGATTGATATTTGTATCTGCAAATATCAACGGAAACGCCCATGCAAGCGAACCGCATCGACGAATGGCTGGCCGCGGAAAACCGGCTCGACGAAATCCCGGCCCGGCCGGATGCCGCGGCGATCGACCCGGCGCGTACCAGCGGCCTGGCGCTGTTGCGCAGCGCGCTCGACGGCGCGGGCCTGAACGCATCGATCGGCCGCACGCTGGACTTCCGCCTGGTCGAGGTCGAGCACGGACGCGCCGTATTCCAGGGCGCGCCGTCGCAGGCCCATTACAACCCGCTCGGCACCGTTCACGGCGGCTGGTTCGCCGCCCTGCTCGATTCGGCGGTGGGCTGTGCCGTGCACAGCGCCCTGGACGCCGGGCAGTCCTACACCACGCTGGAGCTGAAAGTGAACTATGTGCGCGCGCTCACCGATCGCGTTCCGCGCGTGCGCGCCATCGGTGAAGTGATTCACCGCGGCCGTCGCGTCGCCACGGCCGAGGCGCGTCTGGTCGGTCCGGACGACAAGCTGTATGCGCACGCCACGACGACGTGTCTGGTCTTCGACATCCCGGAGGCCGCATGAGCGCGCAAAAAGCGGTTCTGGTGGTCGGCGCGGGCGACGCCACCGGCAGCGCGATCGCGCGCCGGTTCGCGCGCGAGGGGTATGTCGCCTGTGTCGCGCGCCGCAGTGCCGCCCGGCTCGAACCGCTGGTCGCCACGATCGAGAACGACGGCGGACAGGCCCGCGCCTTCGGCTGCGACGCCCGCGACGAGGCACAGGTCGTGGCCATGGTCGATACCATCGAGGCCGAAGTCGGGCCGATCGAGGCAGCGGTCTTCAACATCGGCGGCAACGTGCATTTCGGGATTAACGAAACCACCGCCCGCGTCTATCGCAAGGTGTGGGAGATGTCGGCGTTCGCGGGCTTTCTCACCGGCCGCGAGGCCGCACGCGTGATGCGCGCCCGCCAGCGCGGCACGCTGATCTTTACCGGCGCCACCGCGTCGATTCGCGGCGGCGCGGGGTTTTCGGCCTTTTCCGGCGCCAAGTTCGCCCTGCGCTCACTGGCCCAGAGCATGGCGCGTGAACTGGGCCCCGAGGGCATTCACGTGGCGCATACCATCATCGACGGCGCGATCGACACGGACTTCATCCGCGACAACTTTCCGGACCGCTACGCGCTCAAGGATGAGGGCGGCATTCTCGACCCGAACCATATCGCCGACGCCTACTGGCAGCTGCACTGCCAGCCGCGCGACACCTGGACCCACGAGCTCGATCTGAGACCGTGGATGGAAACCTTCTAGAGATATCCCATGGCCCATCAGACCACCGACAAGACGCTCGAATTCTTCTTCGACTTCGGCAGCCCCAATGCCTATCTCGCCTATACCCAGCTGCCGGCATTGCTGGAGCGCACCGGCGCGCGCCTGGCCTGGCGGCCGATGCTGCTCGGCGGCGTGTTCAAGGCCACGAACAACCAGGCGCCGGGCATGACGCCCTGCGAGCCCAAACGCCGGCACATGCTTGTCGACATGCAGCGCTTCGTCGACCACTACGGCATCGAATTCCGGTTCAACGCGGCGTTTCCGGTCAACACCATCACGCTCATGCGCGGCGCGATGGCCCTGATCGACGACGCGCGTTTCGCGTCTTATATGGATACCGTCTTTCGTGCAATGTGGGTCGACAACATCGACCTCGGCGACCCGGCCGCCCTGCAATCGACGCTGACCGCGGCCGGCTTCGACTGGCACGAACTCGCCGGACGCGTAGCTGATCCGGCGGTGAAGGACGCGCTGCGCGAAGCCACCGAAGACGCCGTTGCCCAAGGTATTTTCGGCGCGCCCAGCTTCATCGTCGACGGCGAGCTGTTCTTCGGTCAGGACCGGCTGGATTTCGTCGAGCGCGCGCTTACCGACTCCTGAACTGCCCGCCGGTACGAATCAGCCCTCGGCCAGGCGCTCCCACACGCGGGCCACGGCCTCGGCGCCCGGGTCGGTGAGGTCGCGCAGCGCGTCTTCGCGGACATAGGCCGAACGCCCGGCGTTCGCGTGGGTCATGGCCCGGGTTTCGTCTGCACCGGCGCGGGCCTGCTGGGCGGCGTTGGTCAGATCGGCGCCATCCGCCAAGGCGTCGATCGCCGGAATAAGCGCGTCGAGCAGCGTGCGGTCGCCGCGCTTGGCGCCGCCATAGTGCTGCATGCGTGCCACGCCGCGGCGCAGCGCAGCCGACCACGATTCGCCGTCGGCCAGCGCCGCGCCGGTGGCCGTGCACAGGATCGACAGCAGCACGCCGCTGGAGCCGCCCATGTCGCGGGCGAGGATGTCGCCGATCTCGTGTGCCAGGCGGGCATCATCGCCGCTAGACAGCGCGCCGTCGTCCAGTGCCTGCGCCACGGCGCGCGCGCCGGCGGCGAAGGTGGTGCCGGTATCGCCGTCGCCGACCTTGGCATCGAGAGCGTCCAGATCGTCCTTTGCGTCGACGAGCGTGTCGACCACGGCCCGGATCAGCGTCTCGCGCGTGCTGTCGCGCGCGCCCGGCTCGCGATCGTCGTGTTCGGAGAGCATCGGCTCGAAGGTCTGGATCGCCCCGGGCGTGCGCAGGCCGGGCCAGCCGATTGCGTCGACGGGTGATTCGAGCGCGGTGACGAAATCCTCATCTGCCGGCAGCAGAGTGACGGAAAAGCCGTGCATGTCCATGGAGGTCATCAGTGCAGCCGGCGTAACCACACGCGCGACGCGCGATGCGGGTACGGCATCGAGCAGGCCGTTCATCAGCACGCCCATCTCCTGGGTCGAACAGCCGCCCAGGTTGTTGAGGAGTACGACCATTGGGGTCGCGGCGTCGAAACGGGCATCAAAGGCCTCAAGCAGCGGCTCGAGCACGAGCTTCAAGGCCGCGTTGGCATCCTGCGGGTCGACCGCGCGCACGCCCGGTTCGTTATGAATACCCAGCCCCAGCTCCGGCTCACGCCGGTCGATTTCATGACCGGGCAACGTGCAGCTGGACAGCGCCAACCCGAGTGAGCAAAGCGAGTCACAGACGCGCTGGGCCTTGTTGGCGACGGTATCGAGATCCGCGCCTTGGGCCGCGTAGTGTCCCGCGATCTTGTGCACGAGCACGGTGCCGGCCAGGCCGCGTTGCTGGCTGGCGTCGGGGAGTGCGACATCGTCTGCAACGATCACGCTGCGCACCTTGTAGCCTTCGCGGGCGGCGCGCTCGGCCGCGAGGCCGAAGTTGAGCCGGTCGCCGGTGTAGTTCTTGATCAGCAGCAGGCAGCCGGCGGCGCCGCAGGTGGCACGAATTGCGGCCAGCACGGCCTCCACGCTGGGCGAGGTGAACAGTTCGCCCGCGATCGCGCCGGCGAGCATGCCGCGCCCGACGAAGCCGGCATGCGACGGCTCGTGGCCGGCACCGCCGCCGGAGAGTACGGCCACCCGTTCGCCGCAGCGGTCGCGATCGAGCACGAGCCGAACGCCGTGGGTTTCGACACTGCGCTCGACGGGCGCGATGCGGGCCAGACCGTCGATGACTTCATCGACCACCCGATCCGGCGCGTTGTAGAAAAAATCCATCGAAAGACTCCTTGTCGCGGTGACGGCCGGCGGCTGCGGCGCTCGGCCCGTAAGCCTATCAGCGCGTTCCCTGTCGACGCTCGTGGCGGTCGAGCGCCCGGCGGTCGAGGCCACATGGATCTTTCGCAAAAAATTCATCTGATTTAGCGCCAAAAGGCTTGAATCGAGCGCAAATAACGCCAGACTATGCGCCACCTGGCCGCCAACCGAATCTCGCACCCGCGTTGGCCAAACGATCATCGTCGCAAGGACCGGCCATGTCGGCGCATATCAACGACCGTATCGCGCTGTTTCCCGATACCGCCCGGGTGCGGGTCTGTGTGGGCGAGACCGTGATCGCGGACACCACGGACACGATCCGGCTCGAGGAACGCGGCTACCCGCCCCGCCACTATCTGGCGGAGGCGGCCGTACCGGCTCGAAGCCTGATGGAATCCGCCACACGCACGCACTGCCCCTACAAGGGCGATGCGACCTATTTCCATCTGCTGATCGGCGGCGAACGCATCGAGGACGCGGCCTGGTGCTATCGCCGGCCGCTGCCACGAATGGCGGCAATCGCGGGGCGCCTGGCCTTCGACCACCCGCGTCTCCGGCTGCATCTGGAAACAGGCTGAAACCAGCCCTTCGCCGGGGCATCTTTTTGATCTCATTGACGTCCCGGACCGTGAACCGGGCGCCTGAAGCTTTTCTTTTTTCGTTCTTCTGCGCGGTGTTGCAATGACACGACTGGCCACTTCCCTCATCGCCCTGATCGCCAGCATCGTACTGCTGGTCAGTGGTAACGCCTTCCTGATGACGCTGCTCGGGCTGCGTCTGAGTGTGGAAGGTTTTTCCACCAGTCTGATCGGCTGGATTCTGGTGTGTTATTCGGTTGGCTTCGTGGGCGGCACCGTGTTTGCCGAACGCGTGGTCGAACGCGTCGGCCATATTCGCGCCTTCGCGGTGTTCGCCACGGCCCTGGCGGTGACCGTCCAGATCTATCCGCTGGCGGTGAACGCGCCCCTCTGGGCCGCGCTGCGTGCGTTCGGCGGCTTTGCCATGGCCGGTCTGATGATCGTGATGGAAAGCTGGTTCTCCAGCCGGGCGACGAACGAAAATCGCGCACGCCTGTTCGCGGTCTATCAGATCGTGTTCTTCCTCTCGACCGCCTCGGGCCAGCTGCTGATCAACGTGGGCGCACCGCAGACCATGTTCCCCTACACGCTGGCGGCGATGCTGGTGACGCTGGCGGTGATCCCGCTGTCGCTCACGCGCATGGACGCGCCCGTGGTGGAGGGTTCCGAGCGGCTGTCGCTGCCGGCGCTCTATCGCATCTCGCCCGTGGGTGTGATCGCGTCGCTCGTCGCGGGGCTGCTGGTCAACGCCTTCTATGCGATGGCGCCCGTGTACGCCGACCGCGTCGGCCTGCCGACCGATCGCGTGTCGCTGTTCATGGCCAGCGCGATCGTGGGCGCGATGATCCTCGCATGGCCGATCGGGCGCCTGTGCGATCGGTTTAACCGGCGCCGCGTGCTGATCGTGGTTCTGGCGATCGCGGCCGGCACCAGCGCCGCGATTCCGTTAGTCGGCGGCGAGCATGCGCTGGCGCTGATTGGCGTGGTCGGTCTGTATATGGGCCTGTCGGCGGCGCTGTATCCGGTGTCGGTGGCAATCACCAACGACCAGATGCCCACGCACCAGATCACCGCGGCGAGCACCACGCTGTTGCTGGCGTACGGTATCGGCAGCTGCATCGGCCCGGTCGTCGCCGCTACCGCGATGGACGAGTTCGGCCCGAACGGGCTGTTCTATACCAACACCGCCTTCCTGCTGGCGCTGGGCGTCTACCTGCTCTATCGCCTGCAGCGGCGCCCGGACGTGCCCGAAGAGGAACGCGTGGACTACTACACCACCACACCGCATGGTGGTCACTGGCTGTACGAACTGGATCCGCGCAACGAATCGTTCCAGGGCCGGCGCGAGGGCCCGGGCCGCGCCGGGCTGCGTATCGGGCGTACCGTCCTCGGCGCCGCCGGGCGAGCGCACGCGGCCACGCGCGGCCGCTAGCGATGTGGGGTGATGCGTTGCCAACTGCCTAAACCGCAGGAGATTCTTGCCGATAGTCCGGTGTCCCTCGCGATCCGCAAGCTTCACCAGGCACCGCATGAACGTGACGCAACCACCCCGTATCGAAATCGACGATGAAGACCGTGTAGCCGCCGCGCTGGCGTCGTTGCAGCAGGCCCGACGATCCGATCTGCGGGTGGAATGCGTGCTCACCGGCGAACGCTTCGACATCGAGGATTTCGCCATCGAGGACGGCGGCGAGCGCTTGACGCTGAGCCTGACCGCGGAGGGGCTGCCACGCGAACGCTTCGACGCCGGTGTACGGCTGCACGCCAGCCTCGGTGTCGAGGCCCTGCTGTTCAGCGGCATTGCCGTTCAGGCCTTTCGCATCGAACAGGAGCCCGCCGCACTGGTGATTGCCAAGCCGGCGCGCGTGCATGTATCCAACAAGCGCGAATCCACCCGTATCCGCCTCGTGCGCGGCATGCGTGCACTCGTGCAGCTGCAGGTGTACGAGGATCGCAACCCGGTCGACGCGCGCCTGATGGACCTGTCGCTCGGCGGCTGCGGCATCGAGATCGAATTGCGGGCCGGCATGTTGCTGCGCGCCGGCCAGGATGTATTCGCGCTGTTCATCGAGTTCCCGAACGGCACGCGCGCCTCGTTGCCGGCCACCGTGCGTCATGTCCAGCTTGCCGAGCGTAATGGTCATGCCTATGTGGGCTTCGCCTTCGCGCGCCGCGACGATGCGCGCCGCAACGGCGTGGTCCAGTGGCTGCGCGAGATGGAACGCGAGATCGCGTTCCGCGCCGGGCACGGCAGCAACCACCTGATTCAGCCGTCGCGACTGTTTCTCGGCGGTACGGAATCCCGCGTGTCGATTCGCCTCGACCGGCAGGAACACCAGCCGCCCACCAACAACACGCCCATGGTGGCGTCTTTGCGCCGCGTCGCCCATGTGCTGGGCGACACGGCAATCGCGCTGCGCCAGGAACGTGCCCTGCCGGTCGAGCGCCTTTATGAAAGCGCCGACACGCTCGGCCGGCTACTCGACGAGAACCGCGCGGAGTTTTTGTATGCGCTGTGCTGCCTGCCGGAACAACCGCCGGTGATCCAGCATTGCATTGCGGTCGCCGGCCGGCTCGCCGATCTGGTGCAGTCCGAAGACATCCTCGCCAGCAACCGGCGCGACATCACCGTGGCCGCCCTGGTCCACGACCTGGGCAACGTCCTCGAGGCCGGCCCGCATACCGCCTCGACCGATCCCCTGATCACCGACCCCGCGCACCCGACCAACAGCCATACCGGTCTGCTCGCCGCGCTCGGCCCGGCGGCGTCCTGGGCCGCGGGGGGTGCGCGCCGAGCGGTCATCGAGCGGCTCAATACGCCGGCCGACGCGTTGCCCGAGGCGCCGGCCAGCGTCGCCGTGGACCTGCTTACCCGTGCGGCTTATGTCGTCGACATGATCGACGTGATGAGCCGCGGCGTGGGGGACCGGGAACCCAAGGCACCGCTGCAGATATTCCGCGAGCTCTATCACGCCAGCGGCGAGGACGATCGCCGCTGGGTGGAGCGCTACATGAAACGCCACGGGCTGTACCCGATCGGCAGCCTTGTGCATTTCTCCAGCGGCTTTCTGGCCTGGGTGCTGCGCCTGGGCGACGACGGCCAGCCGTCGCGAATTCGCGTGGTGCGCGACGTGGGCGGTCAGCGGCGCCTGAACCAGATTCTCGACCGCGCCGATTTCGGCCAGGTCGGCACCATCGAGCGTCCGGGCCTGCCGCAACGCTTCGGCGTGACGCCCTACTAGCCGTTCCGGTCTGGCGCATGGGCCGGCGGCATTTCATGCCGGCGTCATCACAGCGACGGGCAACCTGCGTACCATGAACGCGGTTTTCGTCGGCGCCATGCGCCGGACTGGCTCATCGGGACGCTTTGAATGGTGATCACCATCGCTCTGATCGCGCTGACCTGCGCGATCTCCTTTACCGGTTTCCAGAACCGGGACATGCTCGACCGGCTGATCTTCTGGCCGCCGGCGGTCAATCGCGGCGAGTACCACCGCCTGCTCACCCACGGCTTCCTGCATGCCGACGGTCAGCACCTGTTGTTCAACATGGTGACGCTTTTCTTCTTCGGCCGCGCGATCGAGGGCTTTTTCTCGCGCTATATCGGCATGCCGGGCTTCGCGCTGTTCTATCTCTCGGCCGTGGTGGTCGCGATTCTGCCGAGTTATCTGCAGCATCGCAGCGACAGCCGCTATCGCAGCCTCGGCGCGTCCGGTGCCGTTTCGGCCGTGCTGTTCGCCTATATCCTGCTCGCGCCGTGGTCGACGATCTATGTGTTCTTCTTCCCGATCCCGGCGATCATCTACGCGCTGCTGTTCACCGCCTACGGTCTGTACGCAGGGCGTCTGGGCCACGACCACATCAATCACAGCGCGCATCTGTGGGGCGCCGCCTACGGCCTGACCTTCGCGCTGTGCATGGAACCGCGGCTGGGACCCGTCTTTCTCGAGCGCGTGATGCAGCCGTTCGGCGGCGGCTAGGCGACGACAGCGATGAAGTTTCTTTTCGCGCTGCTGCTGTTCTCGTTTCTCGGCTGGATTGCCGTACGGCTGCTTATCGTGAAACTGCGGCGCATGCGCGGTGAACCCATCCCCGAGCAGAAGGGGCCGCGTACGGTCACCCTCGTCTGCGTGGCGCTCATCGCCATCTACGCGGTGCTCATCCTCTGGCGGCTTTACACCGACGGCTTCGCCGCCTTCGGCTAGGCCGATCGCCAGAAAGCACTTGAGACATGGCGCAAGGTCGCTATACTGTGCGGCCTTCGGTCGCTGCTCCCTTCGTCTAGCGGTCTAGGACGTCGCCCTCTCACGGCGAAAACACGAGTTCGAGTCTCGTAGGGAGCGCCATCCGTCCTTCGTCGACGTGATGGGTCGACCCGATTCCCCCGGTGCTTTCATCTTCGCGCGATAGCGTGACCCCGCTGAACGGCTTCTGCGTTGCCGGCTCGGTGCACAACCGGCCGGTTCAGCTCTGCTCGACGCGATCCCGCCCGGCCGCCTTGGCGCGATAGAGCGCGCTGTCGGCCCGGTGAATGATGGCTTCCGCGCTTTCCTGACAGTCGGACTCGGCCACGCCCGCACTGGCCGACAAGCGAATTGCCTCGTCCTCGTGCGACACCGGCGTGTCACGGATTTTCGTCAGTAGCCGATTGAGCGTGGTTACGGCATCCGCCGCGCATGTATCGGGCAGCAGCAGCAGGAATTCCTCGCCGCCCCAACGGCCGATGAGATCGCTGCCGCGCAGACTATCCTCGGCCAGTTGAGCGAAATGCCGCAACGCCGCGTCGCCCACGGCATGGCCGTGCATGTCGTTGAGCTGCTTGAAGTGATCGAGATCCAGCAGCGCCACGCTCAGGGGGGCATCGTAGCGGCGCCCGCGCTCGATCTCGTGGTCGAGCTGGGTCATCAGCAAGCGCCGGTTACCCAGACCGGTGAGTTCGTCGATGGTCGCGACACGGCTGAGTTGTTCGTGGGCCTCGGTGAGCGCCGTCATGCTGCGCTCCATGCGAATCTCCTGGCCCACCCACTGCGCGAACATGCCGACGAGGTCCATATCGGCCTGGCTGAACAGCCCGGCGTCCTCGGGCCCGGAAAAATTGAGCGTGCCGTAGAGTTCGCCGGCCACGAGAATCGGGCTGCCCACATAGGTTCGCGTGCCGAACCGCCGGTCGGACAGCTGGGCGCGCATTCGCTCGCGGTTCGTGCCATCCACGCCGAACGGTCGGCCCTTGGCGAGTACATGCCAGCAGAACGTATCCGCCACCGGGAAGACGTCGCCCACCTGTATGTTCGCCTGCGTGTCGATCACATCCACGACTTCGTAGGCGTTGTCCTCGATCCGGCCGATCACGCCGGTCGGCAGCCCGAAATGGGCACAGCCGAGTTCGAGAATCGCACGGCGGCGCTGCGCGAAATCCAGCGTCTGATCGGAAGCGATGGTGTGCAGCGAATGCAGCGCTTTCTCGGCCGAAAGCCGCGCGGTGACATCCCGAATGATGTTGAGATGCATCACGCGCCCGCTGGCCGGGTCGCGCATGGGGCCGGCTATGGTTTCGGCGTCGAACACGCTGCCGTCGCGACGCCGGTACTGACAGAGATAGCTGGTGTGCTGCCGGCTGGCATCGACATGAAAGCGGGTACGCTCCTCCTCGGCGAACACTGCAGGGTCGGCATAGATGTCGCCCGCGCTTCGGCCGATCAGTTCGGCCTCGTCGAAGCCGAACAGTTCGAGCGCGCCGCGGTTGACCAGAATCACGCGGCGGTGCTCGTCCGACACGACGACGGCTTCATCGATATCGGCAAAAACGTGCGACAGAACGGTCTGCAGCGATGCCTGCGGCAACGACAGCGCCTGGATCGAATCCGCAATGCGGTTTGCGTTCGTCACGGTTTTCGTCTTTCCCCGCCTCCGGTCGCGATATGCGCCGAACGCCTCCGTAAAATCACTGAGCGGCGTCTTTATAGCACGCGAACGGCCACCCATACAGTGCCGTTAGGGGCCATCAAATCCTTTGATAATGCACACGATCGCCCCAAGCATTGGGGCTATTGGCTTCGCTGACGAATCGCGATATGACACGGCAGAATTTGTCACTCTGGCGCCAACAGTCTTATGTGGGCGGGCGCTGGATCGATGCGGACGAGAACGCCACCCGCGCAGTCGATGACCCGGCCACCGGCGAGACCATCGGCACCGTCCCCGACCTCGACGCGCCGCGACTCATCGGCGCCATCGACGCCGCCCAGGCGGCCTTCGAACGCTGGCGCGAGACCTCGGTGACCACCCGGGCGGATCGCCTGCTCGCCTGGTACCAGGGCATGTGCGACAACCGCGAGACGCTGGCGCAGATGATGACCCGCGAACAGGGCAAGCCGCTGGCCGATGCACGCGGCGAGGTCGACTATGCGGCCAGCTTCATCCGCTGGTTCGCCGAGGAAGGCCGCCGCGCGACCGGCGCCAACATCCCCGCCGAGCATTCCGACGTCGCGCTGGGCACGGTTCAGGAGCCCCTCGGCGTGGCCGGCATCATCACGCCGTGGAACTTCCCGCTGGCCATGATCACGCGCAAGGCGGCCGCCGCCCTGGCTGCCGGTTGCAGCGTGCTGGTACGCCCGGCCAACGAGACGCCGTTCTGCGCGCTCGCGCTGGCCGCGCTGGCCGAACAGGCGGGACTGGACGGCGGCGAGTTCAACGTAATCACCGGCAGCGGCCCACGGGTGTCGCAAGCGCTCTGCGACGACACGCGCGTGCGTGCGCTGTCGTTCACGGGCTCGACTCCGGTCGGCCGCACGCTGTTGCGCCAGGGCGCGGATACGGTCAAGCGCACGTCGATGGAGCTGGGCGGCAATGCGCCGTTCATCGCCTGTGAAGACGTCGATATCGATGCCGCTGTCGAAGGCGCGCTGGCGGCCAAGTTCCAGACCAGCGGACAGGATTGTCTGGCCGCCAACCGAATTTTCGTCCATCGCGAGATTTACGACACATTCATCGAGCGCTTTGCCCGGCGCATGGACGAACTCGACGTCGGCAACGGCTTCGACGAGGACACCGATATCGGCCCGCTGATCCACGAGCGCGCCGTGGAAAAGGCGCAGGCGCTGGCCGACGACGCCCGCGAGCAAGGCGCCCGGGTGATGGGCCGCCCGCAATCGGATGCGCCGGGGCCGCGCTTTTTCATGCCGACCCTGCTGGCCGACGTGACCACGGACATGCGGATCTTCTCCGAGGAAGCGTTCGCGCCGCTCGCCGCCGTCTGTGTCTTTGATGACGACGACGCCGTGATCGACGCGGCCAACGACACCGAATACGGCCTGGCCGCCTATGTCTTCACCCACGCCGATACGCGTATCCGCAAGTTCATGCGCGGCCTCGACTACGGCATGGTCGGCGTCAACACCATGGATATCACCGGCCCGCACGTGCCGTTCGGGGGCGTCAAGCAATCGGGCCTCGGCCGCGAAGGCGGCCAGGTCGGCATGCACGAATTCCTGGAAACCAAGTACTACTGCATGGGCGGCGTGCCGGCCGCGTGATCGCACACGGCGCCCCGCGCGGCGCCGTGCCCCGTTCGTCGAACGAAAAACACGAGGGACTCATGTCATGACCCGGCCTTTCGAGAATCAACCCGGCGCCCATCCGACCCGTCAGCACGAACAGGTCTACGGGCGGTACGAAAAGCTGTATACGCTCAACGACTTCTGCGCGGCGCTGCTGTTTCTGGTCGGCTCGATCATGTTCTTCTACAAAAGCCTCGAGTACCCGGCCGTCTGGTGCTTCACGATCGGCTCGGTGAATTTCATGCTGCGCCCGACCATCAAGCTGATCCGTGAATATCACCTCGCCAATCTGCCGCTGCCGGGCGACGACGAGCCACGCTACTCGAACGACGCCTGACAAGAGCGATCCGCGAGGTCGACGCGTAGTGGCGTCGCTCGGGCGTGTCGGCTCAGGCGGTCAGCATCTGACCGATACGGCGCAGCTCGGGTAGCGTGTCGATGAGCAGCTTGAGCTGGGTGGCGATCAGCCGCCGCGTCGGCTCGTCGTCGGCGGGCCAAGCCTTGAGCGCGCGGCGCAGATCGGCCTCGCGGTCGCTATCCACCGGCATCGGCTCGCTGCGGATCAGCGCATAGCCGGCCTCTTCCAGACTGTCCGCCACATAGTCGACGGCCTGGGCCAGCAGCGTGTTGCCCGCATGTTCGGCCAGCACAGCGCGGTGGGCGCCGAGCGTCGACAGATGGCCGATCAGCGTCTGCGCGCAGGTCAGCACCGCCAGCGCCTCGCGGCTGTCCGAACGCACCCCGCGCGGGTCGCGCAGGGCTATGGCCACATGCGTACTCACGGCCGCGTCCGCGTTGTGGGCGTCGCGACGGGCGATGCGATAGTCGAGATCGTCGCGCTTGCCGCTGCGGTACTGGGCGAATATCGCGCGCAGGTAGCGGCTGTGCGCCGACAGCGTATCGGCCAGCAGCTGATGGAGTTCGCGTTCGCGCCAGTCGGGCAGCACGAGCAGCATGGCGGCCGCGGCGATGGCGCCGCCGATCACGGTATCCACCAGCCGCGGCACGATCAGATCGAAGCCGTTGCCGACCTGGTTAAACGCCAGCAGCACGAGCACGCTGATGGCGGCCGCCGCGACCAGATAGCGTCGAAACCGGGTTGCGAAGAACAGCACACCGGCCGCCACGGTCAGCAACAGCTGGATTTCCGGCGCGGGAAACAGACGCAGCAGCGCCCAGCCGACCACGAGACCGATCGCCGTGCCGCCAACACGCTGGGCAAACCGCAGCCGCGTCGCGCCGTAGTTCGGCTGACAGACCAGCATGGTGGTGAGCAGGATCCAGTAGCCCTGCTCGGGATGCACCAGCTTGAGCACGACATACCCGGCGAGCATGGCCAGCCCCAGCCGCAGTCCGTGCCGAAAGCGCGCCGAGGCCGGGGTGAGCTGTACCGCGATCCGCCGCCCGCTTTCGGCCAGCGAGGTCGGCCCGGGATTCTGCAGTACGCGATCCGGCCAGGCGTCGGCCGATGCCTGCGCCGCAGTGACCTGGGCGGCCAGGCCGTTCAGATTGTCGCGCAGTTCGGTGACGGCATAGCCGAGGTCGGCCATCGACGTCGAGGGCACGCGCTGCTGGTGCGCGACGGCCGCTTCCAAATCTTCGAGCGCTTCCTCGACCGGGCCGGCATCGGTAAAGGTATCGCCAACGCGCAGCGCCCCGCCACGGCGCCGGCAAGCATCGCCCATACGGCGCAGCAGGCGTTCGCAGCGAAACATCAGATCGCTGTGAAAGAAGGCGCGGGTCAGTGCCTGATACGGGTAATGCGATGAACTCGCACGCTCGTGAATATCCTGGGCAGCCAGATACAGGCGCAGGTTTTCGTCCATCGCGGAACGCGAGCGCCGGCCTTCGAGCCGGTCGATCAGCGCCAGCCGGGTGTCGTTGAGCGCGGCGACCACCCGCGCATTGATCTGCGCCAGCGCCATGCGTTTGCCGGCGATATCGGGCTCGCGCACCGGCTCGAACAGTCGTGCCTTGCCGTCGAGGTACGCCCCCAGCGCATCGTAGAGCCGCGCCAGCGCATGGCGCACCGGCCGGTGCACGAAGATCGCGTTCCACAGCAGCGCGAGCAGCCCGTACCAGGCGGCACCTGCAACCAGCAGCATCGGCTCGCGCCAGAACGGCGCATCGGGCATGGCGTGCTGATCGACGCCAATCATGGTGTAGACAGCCAGCAGCAGCGTGGCGTTGGCGATGGTCGCATAGCGCCCGCTCACCGCCCCCATCATCACCAGCACGAAACAGCCCGCGAACAGCGCGAGCCCGAACAGCCAGGGCATTTCGAACAGCCCTTCGACGGTAAGCGCCGCCAGGCTGAAACAGGCCAGCGTGACCAGCAGCGCAGTGGTTCGTTTGCGCCAGCTGTCGTCGGTCTCCGCGATTGCGCTGGCGATCACGCCGAGCACCAGCGGGATGAGTTCGTGCGGGTTGTCGCGCAGGCCGGTATAGAAGATCACCCCCGTGAGGGCGACCAGCACGCGCAGGCTGTCGGCCAGGCGTTCGAGAGCGGCGAGGTTTTGCAGGCGATACATGCGCAGCGAGCCGCCGCCGACCACGGCGACCTTTTCGACGAACCAGAACGCCCATCTTACCGATGCGCGCCGCCGACACCCGCCGCGCGGCAGTGCCCACCCGGCACGCCGGCCGTGTTCGATGGCGATACGCTATATGCCGTCGGCACGAACGGTTACCCTTGCGCGCTCTGCGCGGCGCGACCATCCATCGACGAGACACGGCTTTGCAGATTCTGCTCTTCAATCTGGCTGCGCTGGCCGGCGCCTGCGCACAGGGTCTGACCGGCTTCGGCTCGGGCACGCTCACCGCCACGCTGCTGGTGATGCTGTTTCCGTTCCGCGAGGTCATTCCGGTGGTGGCCATGGTCGTGCTGGTGCCCAACCTCATGCTGGCCTGGCTCACCCGCCACGAGATGGACTGGCGCCGCGGACCGATCGCGGCCGTGGGCCTGTCGCTGGGCATCGCCATCGGCGCCCAGCTGCTGGCCGTGCTGCCGCCGGACCTGCTGCGGCGCGGCCTCGGCACGGTGATTCTGGTCTATGTCGCGCTGATGCTCTGGCGCACACCCACGCCGGAAGAGGCGCCCGCCCTGTCACGGCGCGACGACGCGGGCCTGGCCGGCTGCGGGCTGGTTGCCGGCATCATTGTCGGCGCCGTGGGCGTGTCGCCCATACCGCTGTTGATCTACGTGAGCCTGCGCTACCCGAAGAAAATCGCACGGGCGGTGCTGACGATGGCGTTTCTGTTCGGCACGCTCATGCAGAACATCGTCTATTTCCAGCTCGGCCTGCTCAACGCGGAGCTGGCGCTCATGGCATTGCTTACCGTGCCGGGCATCGTGGCCGGCATTCTTGTCGGCCATCGACTGCACTACAAGGTGAACCAGAAGACCTTCGCCCGCGCGCTGGCGCTCATCCTGCTGCTGCCCGCGCTGCGCCTGGTGATCGGCTGACACCGTCCGGATATCGACCGCGCGCATGCACCCGACCGACACGCCCGCCGCCGCCGACTATGACGCCGTGCATCTGGCCGCCGTCGACCGCGTGGACGCGCTCTGTGACGAACTTGTCCATCGCGGCGCCGAGATCAGCGGCGTGCGCCAGCGGCTGGTATTCAGTCGCGGCCATCGCGCACCCGCGGCATGGGCACAGACGAGCTGGCTGGATCCGCGCGAGATCGCGATCGAATCCATCGGCGATGGCGTGCGCGCGCTCAAGTCGCTGCAACGCAACTGGGCCCTGCATTCGACAGGCCACCACCGGCGTGCCCGCCTGATCGCCGACAAGCTGCCGGCGATCCGCTTTCGGCCGCTGGAATTCCCCAGCGCGCCGCCCGATGCCCCGCTGGGCGCGTGGACGTTGATCGACCGCAACCGGCTGATTGCCGCGCCCACCACCAGCAGCGCCTTCGCCGACGGCGAGCCGGCGTTCGTGGAAGACCGTGACAATCCGCCGAACCGCGCCTATCTCAAGGCCTGGGAAGCGCTCACACTGGCACGGCGTTGGCCGCAGGCGGGCGAACGGTGTCTGGACCTCGGCGCGGCGCCGGGCGGCTGGAGCTGGGTCATGGCATCGCTCGGCGCTGACGTGATCTCCATCGACCGTGCGCCGCTGGCCCCGGAAATAGCCGCCCATCCACGCATCAGCCATCGCCGCGGCGACGCGTTCGCGTTGCGCGTGGCCGACGTCGGCACGCCGGACTGGATCTGCTCCGACCTGATCGCCTACCCCGAACGGCTGCTGGAACTGGCAGACTACTGGTGCAGCGCCTGCCCGCGCGCCGGCGTGATCCTGACCGTCAAATGTCAGGGCAACGTCGCATTCGAGACCCTGGCACGATTCTATGCCATTGACGGCGCGCGGCTTTTGCATCTGGCGTACAACAAGCACGAATTGACGTTTTTCAGGCTGCCGGGCGGCGGCCCGGCCGAGGCTGCCGGGATCGGGTCGTGAACGGCGCAGCTTGACCGTTGTCCGGTAAATAAGCGATGCATTCAGACAAAAGATCCGTATTCTTCCGCTCCGGTACAGGGGAAAAATTCGTGTATCGTGAAACCGGCGCGCGATAATGCCGGTACACGATAAATCTGCGGCAGCGCCCTGGAAATTCGCGCAATCGTCCGGGCGCGGCCTGCGGATGGGTACGCAACGGGCTGCCGATTCAGCCAATCAATGAGTTCCTTCATGCGCAAGCTTGCACTGTTTCTTCTGATCGCCCTGTTCGTCTTCGCGCAATCCGGCTGCGCGGCGGATTCCCCCGCCGACCCCGAGCCGGTACCGGACGCGGGCGGCGGCACGGCGGAGGGCTACACCCCGCTGGTGCCCGAATCCAACCAGGACGAGATCGACCGCGAGATCGTCAAGCAACTGCAGGAAAACCACTACAACAAGGTGAAGCTCGACGACGCGTTCTCGGAGAAATTCTTCAACGCGTATCTCGAGGAACTCGACGGCACGCGCGGCGTTTTCCTGCAGGAAGACATCGAACGCCTGCGCGACAAGTACGCCCACGCCCTGGACGACGAACTCAAGGAAGGTCAGACGCGCGCGGCCTTCGATATCTACAACACCTATCAGAAGCGCCGCATCCAGATCGATCAGTGGGCACTGGCCCGTATCGAGCAGGGCATCGAAAGCCTCAACCTCGACGACGACGAGAGCTTCGACGTCGACCGCGAAAACGCGCCCTGGCCGGCGACGGCGGCCGAACGCGAAGCGCTGTGGACACAGCAGCTGGAAAACCAGGTCATTAATCTCAAGCTCAACGAACTCGACACCGCCGAGATCGAGAAACGCCTGACCCAGCGCTATTCCAACGAACTCAAGCAGCTGCGCCAGACCGAGCCCATGGATGCCTTCTCGGCGTACATGGACGCGTACACGCACAGCTACGATCCGCATACGGACTACTTCTCGCCGCGGCGGTCCGAGGATTTCAACATCGACATGAACCTGCAGCTGCAGGGCATCGGTGCCGAGCTGCGCAGCAAGAACGGCTACGCCGAGCTGGTACGCCTGATTCCCGGCGGCCCGGCAGCGAAGTCCGGCAAGCTCAAGCCCACCGATCGCATCATCGCGGTCGGCCAGGGCAAGGAAGGCGAATTCACCGACGTGGTCGGCATGCGCCTGGACGAGACGGTGCAGTTGATCCGCGGCGAAAAGGGTTCGACCGTTCGCCTGCAGATCTCGCCCGCCGACAACAGCCAGACGCGAACCGTCACCCTCGTGCGCGACAAGATCGAGCTCAAGGATCAGGCCGCGCGCAAGCAGATCATCGAGCTCGAGCGCGATGGTCAGCAGGTCGAGGTCGGGCTCATCACCCTGCCCTCGTTCTACAACGGCACGGCCAAGGACGTGAAGCAGCTCATTGAGGAGCTCAAGAAGAACGACGAACTCGCGGGCATCGTGCTTGACCTGCGCAACAACGGTGGCGGCGCCCTCGGCGAAGCCATGAAGCTGACCGGTCTGTTCATGAACTCCGTGCCGGCGGTCCAGATTCGAGACGCCGACGGCAACGTGCAGGTGCTGGGCGACCGCAACGACGGGCCGGTCTACGACGGGCCGCTGGCGATCATGGTCAACCGCCTGTCGGCCTCGGCTTCGGAAATCGTGGCCGGCGCGCTGCAGGACTACGGCCGCGCGATCGTGCTCGGTGGCCAGACCTTCGGCAAGGGCACCGTCCAGACGCTCATGCCGCTGTCGGAAGGCCAGATCAAGCTCACCCAGGCGAAGTTTTATCGCGTAACCGGCGAGTCCACCCAGGACCGCGGCGTGACGCCGGACATTACCTTCCCCGCGGCGGTCGACCCGACCAAGATCGGCGAGAGCGCGCTACCCAACGCGCTGCCGTGGGATCGCATCAAGCCCACGACCTTCCCCTACTCCGACGAGATCGCCCAGCTCATGGATACGCTCGAGCGCGGCCATCGCATGCGTGTCGAGGACGATCCCGACTACCAGTACCGGGTCAACCGTATCCATCTCGCGCGGCAGCAGACCGAGAAGACACGGGTTTCGCTGAATCTCGAGGAGCGCCGGGCCGAGCAGGAAGCGCTCAAGCAGCAAAGCCTGGAACTCGCCAACAAGCACCGCGAGGCGACCGGCAAGACCCCGTTCGAGGACTATGCGGCGTTCGAGGAGAGCGAGGAAGGCGACAGCCCGCAGGAAGAAGAGCTCGGGGCCCGTCCCGGCGCCGACCCCGACGAGATCGACGCCTACCAGACCGAAAGCGCCCGCGTACTTCTCGATCTGGTCGAAGCATTCATCCGCGACAAGCAGGCCGGCGCCGCCTAGGACGCCGATCGGCACGCCGCCGTTGTGCGCGTGCCTGGCCGCCCCGCCGGCATTTCACGGCCGGTCTCAAAGCGCGCCACGCATAACCAGCCGTTATGCGTGGCGCCATCAATCCCTATTGGACAGGGTCCATATTCAGGTCGATAGTGGTCGAAGCCCGCGATACAGCGGGCGGCGCCGCCGTGTGTACGCATTCGGCGCGCATGAATAGAACAAAACCATGCGAGCATCGGCAGGAGAGGGACATGTTCAAGAAGATCATCGACGCGCTCACCGGCAAGAACACGAACGACACGCCCCCCGGCGGTTCGCCGTCGACCCCCAGGAGCCCGGGCCTCACCGCGAGCGGCAAGCCATCCATACACCCTTCGGTCGACGAAGGCTTCAAGCCGGGCAAGGACGACTTCGGCGGCGGCACGTTGACCTGTCATTGCAGCTGCAACCCGGTGAAGGTGAAAGTGGCGGCCCAGACCGCACACAACCACGCCTGCGGCTGCAGCAAGTGCTGGAAACCCCAGGGCGCACGTTTTGCGGTCATCGCCGTGGTCTCGCGTGACGCGGTGAGCGTCGAAGCCGGCGAGGACAAGCTCGAGATCGTCGACACATCGGCGGCGATCCAGCGTCACGCCTGCAAGGCCTGTGGCGTGCACATGTTCGGGCGTATCGAAGACCAGAATCATCCGTTCCACGGACTGGACTTCGTACATACCGAACTCTCGGACGAGGCCGGCTGGTCGGAGCCACAGTTCGCGGCCTTCGTGTCGTCGATCATCGAGACCGGCGAGAACCCGGACAACATGAGCGCGATTCGTGACCGGCTGCGCGAGCTCGGCCTGCCCCCGCACGACGTGCTCGCACCGGGCCTGATGGACGCCATCTCCACCCACAAGGCCAAGCAGTCCGGGGCCCTGCCGAGCTGACCGGCCGCCGGCGGCGCCCCGGTGTTTTGCGGGGCGCCGGCCCACACCGCCGGGTTCCGGTATGAGGCACAATCGCGGCTTGATTCATCGACGCCGACACGCCGCGCATGAGCATTCTGCAGCTGCCCCACGCTGAACCGACGACCATCCTCATCGACTGGCACGCCACGCTGGTCGACACCCACGACGCCATGTATCACGCCGTGGACGACGTGCTGCCGCGTCTCGAGAGTCTCGGCCTGCTCGACGAACTGCTCGCCCCGGACGAATCCAAGACGGTCGAGGACGCGAAGCTGGTCAAGTACGTGCGCGACAACCGCGCCCTGCATCCGCGCATCGTGGCCGAACGCAAGATCTCGCGCACCGACATCTTCGAAGTGTTGTTCGGCGACAACCCCGACGCCAAACGCCGCGCGCATGGCGCTTTCGACGAGTCGTATCGCAAATACGTCGGCGAAGTCACGCCGCTGGAACCCGACATTCGCGAGAACCTGCAGTATCTGCGCGACCTCGACATCACGCTCGGGCTGATCTCCAACCGCAACCGCGAGTTCATGAACCACGAGCTGGCAATCGTCGACGGCACCGGCTGGCAGGACCTGTTCGACACCATGACCTGCGGCAGCGACGTGAAACACCGCAAGCCGCACCCCGACCTGCTCCTCAAGGCGCTGGAACAGATCGGGCGCGCAGCCGATGAGCACACCTGGTATGTGGGCGATTCCACCACCGACGTGGTCGCCGCCAAGCGCGCCGGCGTGGCGGCGGTGTTCTACAACGGCGCCGGCTGGGATCAGGACTGGATCGACAAGATCTTTCCCGGCACCGTGCGCCACCCGCACCGGCCCGACGCCGTGGTTGACAGCATTGGCGAACTGGTCGACCTCGCTCGTCATATGCGCGCCCAGCATATTCGTGTGGAGCGCTCCCGGCCCTAGCGACCTGCACGGTTTCGGTGCGCCGCGTTGGTGCGATCGCACCCGCAGGCTAGAGAGCAACGCGTGGACGGCCACGGCGTGCCCGTCGTAACCCGCTGATTGCGCGCCTGGAACATCATTTGGCAGGGATCCTGCACCCACCAGGGTGAACGAAGTACAACGGGTACCGGCAGCTCGCGCTGTCGCGAACAATCAGGTTTCCAATGGAGCGCTAGGGTTCCGGTTGCTCAAGAACGCAACGCCTGGACCGAGAGCACTCGACCTGCCGACCGGCACGCCGGCGCAGGTTACACGGCGGGATAAAAGCCCGGGAGGTCACCGAGCAGCGCGCTGCTTGTCGGTACCCCCGCGTCTTTTCAGCCGAAACCGGAGGCCTCATGCCCGCCCGTTCCCGTATCGCCCCACTCGCACGTCTCGTGCTCATTGGCGCGCTCGCGCTGTCCCCACTGAGCCAAGCCAGCGCGGCCAGCGGCCCGCGCGACAGCTTCAGCGTGTGCTGGTCGATCTATGCCGGCTGGATGCCGTGGAGCTATGCCGATTCCAGCGGCATCCTCGACAAGTGGGCCGACAAGTACGACATCAGCATCGACCTGGTGCAGGTCAACGACTATGTCGAGTCGATCAACCAGTACACCTCGGGCAACGTCGACGGCTGCGCGATGACCAACATGGACGCGTTGACGCTCCCTGCGGCCAGCGGCGTGGACTCCACTGCGCTGATCATCAACGATTATTCCGACGGCAACGACGGCGTCGTGCTCAAGGGCAGCGACAACCTGGCCGACATTGCGGGCCGCAAGGTCAATCTCGTGCAGTTCAGCGTCTCCCACTATTTCCTGGCGCGGGCGCTGGAGAGCGTGGGCCTGTCCGAACGTGACGTCGAGACGGTAAACACCTCCGATGCCGACATCGTCGGCGTGTTCGCCAACGACGATGTCGATGCGGTGGCCGCGTGGAACCCGCAGCTGATGAGCATCGCCGACATGCCGGACGCGCATGTCGTATTCACCTCGCACGAAATCCCGCGCGAGATTCTGGACATGATGGTGGTCAACACCGAAACGCTCGCCGCCAATCCGGATTTCGGCAAGGCGCTGGTGGGCGCCTGGTACGAGGTGATGGACAAGATCGCCGCCGGTGACGAGCCGGCGCTGTCGGCCATGGCCGAGGCCGCCGGCACCGATCTGGCCGGCTACAAGAAGCAGCTCGAGGCCACGCATCTGTACACCGACCCGGCCGAAGCCGCGAAGCTCATGAATAGCCAGGAGCTGCTCGACACCATGCAGCGGGTGGCCGAGTTCAGCTACAAGCACGGCCTGCTTGGCGCCGGCGCGCCCGGGCCGGATTTCGTGGGCATCGAGAACCCGGCCGGCGTCTACGGCAGCGAATCGAACGTGCAGCTGCGCTTCGACCCGAGCTATACCGAAGACTACGACCAGGCGCAATAGAGCGGCATACCGCCGGCCGCGGCTGTCAGGCCGCGGCCGGTCCGAACCGATCGTTCCAAGGATTTCTTCATGAAGCGCCTGATCAATCTCAAGCCCAAGCGCCCGGCGCGCGTCGCGCTGGCATTGCTGCCGTTCATGCTGATCGCCTTCGTCTACCTGAGCGCGTCCAGCGCGCGGCTGGCGGAGAACCCGAACGACCGGCTGCTGCCCTCGCCGGCCGCCATGGGCGAGACCTTCTACGGGCTGGCCACCGAGGCGAACGTGCGCACCGGCAGTATTCCGCTGTGGGCGGATACCTTTGCAAGCCTCGAGCGGCTTGGCATCGGTGTGGCGATCAGCGCGCTCGCGGCGCTGTTCTTCGGTCTGTTCAGCGGAGGTCTGCCGCTGTTCCGGGCGCCGTTCTCGCCGCTGATCACGGTGGTGTCGCTGATTCCGCCGCTGGCGATCCTGCCGATCCTGTTCATCGCCTTCGGTACCGGCGAGATGGCCAAGATCGTGCTGATCATCATCGGCATCACCCCGTTTCTGATCCGCGACCTCACCGGCGAGGCCCTGCGCCTGCCGGACGAGCAGCGCATCAAGGCACAGACGCTGGGCGCGAATTCCTGGCAGGTGATGATTCGCGTGCTCTTGCCCCAGCTTACGCCGCGTCTGATCGCGGCCACCCGGCTGGCGCTCGGCAGCGCCTGGCTGTTCCTGATCGCGGCCGAAGCGATCGCGGCCCAGGAAGGCCTGGGCTATCGCATCTTTCTGGTGCGTCGCTATCTGGCCATGGACGTGATCCTGCCTTATGTGGCCTGGATCACCTTGCTCGCCTTCATCATCGACCAGGCCCTGCTGTGGATCTCGCGCTGGTCGTTTCCCTGGTATCACGTCGACGAAAAGGCCGCCTCATGAGCCTCGTAGAAGCCAAGGGCCTCGAAAAACACTACGGCGACGACGTGGTGCTGGAACGGCTCAATTTCACCGTCGAGCCCGGCGAGTTCGTGACGATTGTCGGTGCCTCGGGCTGTGGCAAGACGACGTTTCTGAAAATGATGCTCGGCACGGAGTCGATCACCAAGGGCCAGCTGCGCGTCGACGATAAGCCGATCCCCGGCGAGCCAGGCCCGGATCGCGGTGTGGTGTTCCAGAAATATTCGGTGTTCCCGCATCTCACCGTACTCGGCAATACCATCATCGCCGAGGAACTGTCGCGCTCGCGCCTGTTCGGCAAGCTGTTCGGCCCCGGCCGTCGCAAGGCCCGAGAGGCGGCATTGGAACGCCTCACCCAGCTGGGCCTGCAGCACGCGCTGGACAAATACCCGCACGAGCTGTCCGGCGGCATGCAGCAGCGTCTGGCGATCGCCCAGGCGCTGATGATGAAGCCGCGCATCCTGCTGCTGGACGAACCCTTCGGCGCGCTCGACCCGGGCATCCGCCAGGACATGCACGACCTCGTCGGCAAGCTCTGGCGCGAACAAAAGCTGACCATTTTCATGATCACCCACGACATCGAGGAAGCCTTCGCGCTGGGCACGCGCGTGTGGGTCTTCGACAAGTGGCGTGACGACCCGCAGGCGCCACAGGCCTATGGCGCCACCATCACCTACGACCTGGACGTGGAACGCAACCGCGAGGACGCGCCTTCCCAGGCCGAACGAATTCAGGAGGACATGACATCGTGAGCGAACCCGCCTATCAGACCCACCTGCCCGGCGGCCAGCACTGGTCGCTGCGCCTGCGTCGCGGCACCACCATGACGCTTACCGCGAGCGCGCCGGATACCAACGTCGGCATGCTCATGTACAACCCGGAAAACCTGCTGGAACGGCTCAACCTGCCGGATACGCTCAAGTGCCAGCACACCTTCAAGCTCACTCGCGGCAACTGTCTGTACTCGGACATGGGCCGTATCTTCGCCTCGATCATCGAGGACGATCTGGGCTGGCACGACGCCGTCGGCGGCAACCTGCACGAACGCCATCTCATCGAAAAAGGCTGGCAGCCGGTCAGCTTCCAGGCCGCGCTCAACGACCGCACCCAGACCGGCCACGACAGCTTTCTGATCGAGCTGGCCAAGTACGGGCTCGGCAAGCGTGACCTCGCAGCGAACCTGAATCTGTTTTCGAAGATCGCGGCCGACGACGAGGGCAACCTGTCGTTCGTGCCCGGCCACTGCAAGGCCGGCGATTCGGTCACCTTGCGCTTCGAGATGGACACGCTCGTGGCCCTGCACACCTGCCCGCACCCGCTCGACCCGGCCCGCGAATACCCCAAGCGCGGCGTGGATATCGCCCTCGGCACCGCGCCGCCGCCGGACGAGAACGACGTCTGCTGGCAGCACTGCGAGGAAAACGCCCGCGGCTTTGCCAACAACCGTCTCTACCACCTGGGCGCCGCCTGAAATAGTCGACAAGGAGCACGCCATGACCATCGCAAGCCCACAGCGCGAGGAGAACGCGGTCTTTCGCCAGCTCATCGATGCCGGCGACCACTACATCGGCACGGTAAAGGCCGGCCAGACAATCCGCATCGTCGATGTCGAAGGCAACGAGGCCGCCGACACCCTGTTCTTCAACGCGAACGATCCGTCCGAGCGTTACAGCGCGGTCGATACCGTGCGTGAACAGGGCAAGGTCTATCTCACCACCGGCACCGAGCTGCGTTCGAATCTCAACAACGTGATGCTGACCATCAGCGCCGATACCTGCGGGCGCCACGACACCCTCGGCGGCGCCTGCGCCAGCGAATCCAACACGGTGCGCTACGACCTGGAAAAGCGGCATATGCACTCCTGCCGCGACAACTGGATGCTGGCGATCGCCAATCATCCCGAATACGGCATCACCAAGCGCGATATCGCGCACAACATCAATTTCTTCATGAACGTGCCGGTGACCGCTAACGGCGAGTTGTATTTCGACGACGGCATTTCCGGGCCGGGCAAGTACGTGGAAATGATCGCCGAGATGGACGTCGTCGTGCTCATCTCCAACTGCCCGCAGCTCAACAACCCCTGCAGCGGCTTCAACCCGACGCCGCTGGAAGTTCTGATCTGGGATTGATAGCCGGTTCCAAGGTTTTCGTCCGCCGATGAACGCAAAAAAAACGCAAATAGAAGAACGCGTTTGAACGGGTCGGCGCGCGCCTCGCCGCCGACAGCTTCGTTCTTCGAAGACTATCCACAGATTAGAAAGATTCCACAGATTAAAGATCCTATTTTCTTCTTCGAATCTGTGTCATCTGTGAAATCTGTGGATAAAGGTCTTCCTTTTATTGGCGCTCATTCGCGTTCATTTGCGGACAACCGTCTTCGGCCACGGGACGACTCGTGCGCCTTGAGAAACATGCGGGACGACCCGCGTCCGAGCGAAATCGAGCCATGTTCAACAAAGTTCTGATCGCCAATCGCGGTGCAATCGCCCGTCGTATCCAACGCAGCCTGAAGGCGCTCGGCGTGGCCTCGGTGGCCGTCTATGCCGAAGCCGACCGCGATGCCCTGTTCGTGCAGGAGGCCGACGAGGCCTACTCGCTGGGCAGCGGCGGTGCGAGCGATACCTATCTCGATCGCGACCGCCTGCTCGCCATCGCCGCCGAGGCCGGCGCCGAGGCTATCCACCCCGGCTATGGCTTTCTCTCCGAGAACGAGGATTTCATCGCCGCCTGCGAAGCCGCGGGGCTCAGCTTTCTAGGCCCCACCGCCCAACAGGTCCATGCGTTCGGGCTCAAACACGAAGCACGCAAGATCGCCGAAAACGCGAACGTTCCGCTCGTGCCGGGCTCGGGCTTGCTCGACGACGTCGAACAAGCCAAAGCGGAGGCCGAGCGTATCGGCTATCCGGTAATGCTCAAGTCCACCGCCGGTGGCGGCGGTATCGGCATGCAGGTCTGCGAGACCGAGGCTGAACTCAGCCGCGCCTTCGATTCCGTACGTGGCCTCGGCCAACGCAACTTCGGCGATGCCGGCGTATTCGTCGAAGCCTATATCGCGAAGGCCCGGCATCTGGAAGTCCAGATCTTCGGCGACGGCGAGGGCCGCGTCGCGGCCATCGGCGAGCGGGATTGCTCGACCCAGCGCCGTAACCAGAAAGTGCTGGAAGAATGCCCCGCGCCTGCCCTGCCCGACGCCGTGCGTATGTCGCTACTGGATACGGCTGTACGCCTCGGCGAGGCGGTGAATTACCGCAGCGCGGGCACGGTGGAATTCATCTACGACGCCGCGCGCGAGGATTTCTTCTTTCTGGAGATGAACACCCGCCTGCAGGTCGAGCACGGCGTGACCGAGGAAGTCTACGGCGTGGATATCGTCGATTGGATGGTACGTCTCGGCGCCGGCGAACTCGGCGATCTCGACACGCTCACCGCCAATCTCGCCCCGCGCGGCCACGCCATTCAGGCACGACTTTACGCCGAGGATCCGCACCAGGATTTTCGCCCCAGTGCCGGCCTGCTTACCCGGGTCGAATTCCCGACCGGCGACGATCGGCGGATCGATCATTCCATCGAGGCCGGGCTGGAAATCTCGCCGCTTTTCGACCCGATGCTCGCCAAGGTCATCGTGCACGCACCCGATCGCGACACGGCGCGGGCTCGTCTGGCCGAAACACTCGAACAAAGCGCCGTCTACGGCATCGAAACCAATCGAACCTGGCTGGCCCACGTCCTGCGCGATACGCGCTTTGCCGAGGCCGATATCCATACCCGCTGGCTGGCCGATCTGGCCTGGGCGCCGCCGACCATCGAAGTGCTCGATGCCGGCACCATGACCACCATTCAGGACGTGCCCGGCCGTACCGGCCATTGGGACGTGGGCGTGCCGCCGTCCGGCCCGTTCGACGACTGGTCGTTCAAACTCGGCAACCGGCTGCTCGACAACACCCCCGACGCCGCGGGGCTGGAAATCACCCTCACCGGCCCGCAGCTGCGCTTCAACCGCGCGACCCAGATCGTGCTCGCCGGCCCGCCGATCGCCGCCACGCTCGACGGCGAAACCGTCGAGACCTGGCAAGTACTCGACGTCGCCGCCGGCGCCGAACTCAAGCTCGGCAAGATCGACGGCGGCGCGCGCTGCTATCTTTTGATTCGTGGCGGCATCGATTGCCCGGCCTATCTCGGTTCGCGCTCGACCTTCACCCTCGGCCAGTTCGGCGGCCATGCCGGGCGGGCGCTGCGCAGCGGCGACGTGCTGCCGCTGGCCGCGCTCGATGCAGTCGAACCTGCCGAACTGGCTGCCGATCTGCAGCCCGAATACGGCAGGCCGAACGAAAAAACCGGCCGGCACTGGCAGATCGCCGTGCTCTACGGTCCCCACGGCGCGCCGGATTTCTTCACCGAAGACGATATCGACACGATCTTCGCGACCGACTGGGAAGTGCACTTCAACTCCAACCGTACCGGCGTACGCCTGATCGGCCCCCGGCCGGAATGGGCTCGCGAGGACGGCGGCGAGGCGGGCCTGCACCCCTCAAACATCCACGACAACGCCTACGCCTTCGGCACCATCGATTTCACCGGCGATATGCCAGTCATCCTCGGCCCGGACGGCCCCTCGCTCGGCGGCTTCGTCTGTCCGGCGACCACGGTACGCGCCGAGCGCTGGAAACTCGGCCAGCTCGCCGCCGGCGATACCGTACGCTTCGTGCCCGTATCGCTGGCGACCGCGCGCGCCATCGACGAACGCCAGCAAACGCTGCTGGAAACGCTCGCCGAAACGCCGAAGCCCGCGTTCTCCGAAGACCGGGACAGCCCGATCCTGCGCGAGCTGGATGCGGCCACGGCGGGCGAGCGGCTGGTCTATCGCCGCGCGGGCGACGAATTCCTGCTGATCGAATTCGGCGAAATGCAGCTCGATATCGCCCTGCGTTTTCGCGCCCACGCCTGGATGCTCTGGCTTCAGAAGCACCCGCTCGACGGCATGGCCGAACTCACGCCGGGCATCCGCTCGCTGCAGATTCATTACGATCCGAACGTGCTCGCGCTCCACACCCTGCTCGCGCATTTGGAAGCCGCCGAGCGCGAGCTACGCGACGTGGAAGACCTCACCGTCGAATCGCGGGTGGTGCACCTGCCGCTGTCCTGGGACGACCCCGCCTGCCAGGAAGCCATCGACAAGTACCAGCGCAGTGTGCGACCGGACGCGCCCTGGTGCCCGAGCAACCTGGATTTCATCAAGCGTATCAACGGCCTGAATAGCCAGGACGATATCCGCGATATCGTCTTTGACGCTCGCTATCTGGTCATGGGCCTGGGCGATGTCTATCTCGGCGCGCCGGTTGCCACGCCGCTCGATCCGCGCCAGCGCCTGGTCACCACCAAGTACAATCCGGCCCGCACCTGGACTGCCGAGAACTCGGTCGGCATCGGCGGCGCCTATCTGTGCGTCTACGGCATGGAAGGCCCCGGCGGCTATCAATTTGTGGGCCGCACGCTGCAGATGTGGAACCGCTATCGCGAGACGCGGCACTTCGAGAACCCGTGGCTGCTGCGCTTCTTCGACCAACTGCGTTTCTACGAAGTCAGCCACGACGAGCTCACCGAGATCCGCCGCGAGTTCATCCACGGCCGTTTCGATCTCAAGACCGAAACGGTTAAGTTCTCGCTCGCCGAACACGAAGCCGCGCTGGAGCCGGTCCGCGACGAGATCGCCGCGTTTCGCGAACAGCGCGAACAGGCCTTCCAGGAAGAAATGGCCCGCTGGCGGGCCAACGGCCAGTTCACCTTCGAGGACAATACGCCCGAAGTCAGCGAAACCGCCGAACTGGCGGCGAACGAGACCGGCGTGGACAGCCCGGTTTCCGGCAGTCTCTGGAAGCTTCAGGTTGCCGAGGGTGAAGACGTCGAGGACGGCCAGGTCGTCGCGCTCGTGGAGTCCATGAAGATGGAGGTCGAGATCGTCGCTCGCCAGGCCGGGCGCGTTGCGCGCCTGCCGATTGCTGAAGGCGGCGCCGTGGCCGCGGGACAGCCGGTGGTAATTCTTGATACTGGTGATGTTTGACGTTGGGCAGAGTGCAAAGGCCACTGTTTTAGGCCCTGCGCCTTTCGGTACTCGCGAGTTCGTCGTTCCTTTGGTTTCGCACTGCTGTGCGAGTCACTTCTCTTTGCTTGTCCAAAGAGAAGTGACCAAGAGAAAAGACACCCGGGTTACGCGCCGGCGCGAAGCGCGCCGGTGCACTGCGATGCTCGGTCCGAAGGGATGCGGCCAGAACTCGCGTCGCTTTGGCGACGCTCAAACAGCTGGCCGCACCGGCGCGTGCGCCGGACACCCTCCGGCCCTGTGCTTCTCGTCGCTTCACACGGGGCCCGAATACAGGCGCGGCGCCGATCGTTGGAACGGCTACCGGCCAGAAATGGGATCCCGCGGCTGCGTTCCGGTCGAACTCGCCTGCGGCCTCGTCCGACGAAGATCGCTTCGCGATGTTGGCGAAGCGTCAGCGAGCCGGTCTTCGTTTGTATTGGGTTCCCTTGGGCGTAGCGCCGAGCAGCGCGGGCCGCAAGCGGCCACGTCAATAGACCAGGGACGGCCGGATGTTTGAGCGCAGCGAGTTTCCGGCCGTCCCGCTTGCGGGCCGTGATGGAAGGGCATCGGCGCAAAGCGCCGACGCAAGACAGGGCGCCTTTTTTTGGCCACTTTTATTTGGGCGAGCAAATAAAAGTGGCTCGCACAGCAGTGCGAAACCCCAAGTCGATCAAACCCTTGCTGTTGATCCAACACGCCCGTTTTCAAGCTGGAAACTTCACGACACGCACGTACCAGACGAAACGCACGCCTAAAGCCAAAGCGATCCGGCGAACCAACCGTGGCGAACTCAGAACGACGCAAATTACGCCCACCGAACAACCGACGACCAAACACGAATCCAGAGGTTTGAAATGACCACCCGCCAACCCACCGCCTTCGAATCCATCCCCGCCATCGACATCGCTCCGCTGCTCGGCAGAGACACCGCGGCACAAGCGGCCACGGCCGAAGAACTGGGCCGCGCCGCCCGCGACGTGGGCTTCTTCTATGTCGTGAACCATGGCATTGCCGACGCCACCCAGCAGGCGCTGTTCGATCAGGCCAAACGCTTCTTCGACCTGCCGCTGGAACGCAAGATGGACTACTACATCGGCAAGTCGAACAATCACCGCGGCTATGTCCCCGCCGGCGAGGAAGCCCCGGACCCGAGCAAGGCCGACGCCAAGGAAGCCTTCGATCTGTCGTTCGAACTGGCCGACGACCATCCCGAAGTGAAAGCCGGCACGCCGATGATAGGCGCCAACGTCTGGCCCGATCTCGAAGGTTTCGCGGACGATGTCTATGCCTATTACCGGGACGTGTTCGACGTCGGCCGTGCCCTGATGCGCGGCTTCGAACAGGCCCTGGGCCTGCAAACCGACGCCCTGCTCGGCATGGTCAACGAACCGCCCAGCCAGCTGCGCCTGATCCATTACCCGTTCGACCCGGACGCCACTGACGCCCAGGGCATCGGCGCGCATACCGACTACGAGTGCTTCACCCTGCTGCGCCCGACCGCGCCCGGCCTGGAAGTGATGAACGGCGCCGGCGAATGGATCGACGTGCCCTATCGCGAGGATGCGCTGGTGGTGAACATCGGCGACATGCTCGAGATATGGACCAACGGTGCGTTCGTCGCCACCTCCCATCGCGTACGCAAGGTCAAGGAAGAGCGCTACAGTTTTCCGCTGTTCTTCGCGGCCGACTATCACGCCGAAGTGGCTCCGCTGCCTGCACTGCTGGATGACGGCGAGACGCCGCACTACGAACCGCTCTCGGCCGGCGATCATCTCTGGGCGCAGACGATCCAGACCTTCAACTACCTGAAAAAGCGCCTGGCAAACGGTGAAATCGAACTGCCGAAAGGCGCGCGGGGCGCCGGCACGCTTGGCCAGCACGCCCGCCACAAGGACGAGGCCTGAGCGTGGGCCACGTGCCGACGATCTATCACGGCCTCTGGCAGCGCACGCTCTATGCCGAACCCGCCGAGGGCGAGCCGGCGTTCGTGGATCGCGATACCCAGGTCTACTGGCTGCAGGCCGGCGACTGGCATGCGGACCTGCGCGTGCCCGCCGACCGGCCGGATTTCACCGGCGTTAGTACGATCGGTGATTGCAGTCGCGAACAACTGCTCTGGCTCGCACGCCAGACGGCATTCTCCGGCATCACCCGTGTAGAGGGCCGCTTCTGCACCTGGCACCGGTTGATCGATCTCTCGCCGGGCCTGGAGAAGGACGTCGGCGTGACGCGTTTTCTCGACGACGACACGCTCGAAGAACGTCACCCCGACGGCCGCTACCGCGAGGTGTGGGTCGGTGTGACGCGCGCCGCGCCGTCCGAGCCGATCGCGCGCTTCGACAACGATGGCCTGCCTGTCTGGCTGCAAACCGGCAATTACGCGATGGCGATTACCCCGCGCCGAGCAGTTATCGCAAGCCACGATCTACTCGCCGACTCCGCTACGCTCACCGACGCTGAGCTCGCCCAGCGCGCGGCCGTCGAGATCAGCTTCGCCAAGCGCCGTGACGACGGCTGGCGAATCGCGCTCTCGACCCTGCCCTGGCGCGAAGGCGAGCGAATCGGCGCGGTCGATAATAACTAGCCGGGCGACGACGGCTCCGAACGAGGCCGCCGGCCTGCGTCATCGGCCCCGCGCCACGATCAGTTCCCCGCGCTCTGGTTCTGCGCGCCGCGGCCCGTCCATTCGGCAATGACGTCCGGATGTTCGTCGATGAACGTCTGCGCCGCTTCGGCATAGGATGTCTCTTCCGCGTTCACCAGCGCCGTGTTGATCTGGTCCAGCGTGTAGTGCATGCGCTTGAGCATGGCGTGCACTTCGGGTTCGCTCTTGGCGAGGCCCTTGCTGGCGATCGCGTCCACATGTTCGCGCCCGCCGAGCACGCCTTTGGGGTCGTCCAGATAGCGCAGGTCGAAGCGTTCCCACATCCAGTGCGGGCTCCAGGCGGTAACCGCGATCCATTCCTTGTTGTCGATGGCGCGCTTGAGGGCGGCCGTCATCGCCGCACTGCTGGCGGTGATCAGGCGGTAGTCGTCATCCAGGCCGTAGCCGTCGATCGTTTCCTTGGATACCTGCATCAGCCCGGCGCCGGCGGAAATGCCCTGGATCGAGCCGCCGAGCTTCTCGGCTACCGCTGGGTCCTTCATGTCCGCGATGCTGGCCAACGCGTCTTCCGGTACGTAGGCCGGCACGGCCCAGCCCAGGCGTGCGCCGTCGAACAGCTCGCCGAGATTGTCGACGTCGTCACCCACGCGATCCATATAGGCGCCGTGGGTTCGCGGCAGCCACGCCACGAGAAACAGCGAGCGATCATCGTTGGCCACGCCAAGAAACGCCGGCCCGACCGCGACCATCTTCAGCTCGACCGGGACATCGTAGGTGGTTTCGATGACCTGCTTGGCGACATGGCTCATCACCTGGCCTTCCGCATATTCATCGACATAAATCCGGATCGGCTCGGCTTGCGCTGCCGCAGCCGGGACGCTGGACAGGCTCATGGCCGCGAACACGGCCGTCATCAGAACAGGGAGAAATCGCTTCATGGCGGCGCCATCACTGGGGTTGCAGTTGGGTTACCCGAGTGTTCGCGATCTGGATGCGCGCCGCAAGGCAGGACGCGATACGCCGATCCGAGCAGGGCAAGGCTCATCCGCCGGCCTGTCACCCGGGTGCCATGGCCGCCGGGAGCACCATGCAGTACGCTTGCGCGGCGCGACCGTCGGCAGCGAGCCGCGGGACCGGCACGTTTTCTATCGACAAGGACCACGCATGAGCCACCACGCCACCGCCATGGACTGGACGATCTATCTCTCCGGCGAAATCCATACCGACTGGCGCGACCAGATCCGTCAGGGCGCGCAGGACAACGGCTTGCCGCTGACCTTTGTTGCGCCGGTCACCGATCATCCCGCCAGCGACGCTGCCGGCGACGTGCTGGGCAAGCCGGAGAACAACTTCTGGCGCGATCACCAGTCCTCCAAGGTCAACGGCATGCGCACCAAGACGCTGATCGAGAACTGCGATATCGCCGTGATCCGTTTCGGCGACCAGTACAAGCAATGGAACGCGGCCTTCGATGCCGGCTACTGCGCCGCGCTCGGTCGCCCCTACATCACTCTGCACGGCGAAGACATCGTCCACCCGCTCAAGGAAGTGGACGCCTCCGCCATGGCCTGGGCGCAGACGCCGGAACAGGTTGTCGAGGTACTCAAGTACGTCACGACACAGACCTGAGCCACGCACCCTCACAGCGGATCGCGCCGGCATGCACGCCGCCAGACCCTGGTTGATCAGCCTGCTGCTCGTTACCGGCATGCTGGTTTCGGGCCCATTGTTCATGCTCGCCAGCGACGAGGTACGGCTCGGCACGCCTTGGCACGCCGCGGACCGCTCGGCGACGGGTTTAGCACCCGCGGCCGCCGAAACCCCGGAAGCCGTGGTACAGATCTATGCGGCGCGGGCGTTCAGCTGGCGTGGGCTGTTCGCGGTGCATACCTGGGTCGCGACCAAAGCCGCCGGCGCGCCGCATTACTCTGTCCACCAGGTCACCGGCTGGAACCGGCCGGCACTGACCTCTCGAACCGGTCTGCCGGACCGCCGATGGGTGGGCGCGACGCCCGATCTGCTGCTCGATCTGCGCGGCGAGGTCGCAGCGAACGCAATCCGCCGCATCGATAGACTGCTGCCGCAGTATCCCTACGCCGACTACCGCATCTGGCCCGGGCCGAACAGCAATACCTTCACCGCATGGCTGGTGCGCCGCGTGCCCGAACTCCACGTCGCGCTGCCGGCCACGGCGATCGGCAAGGATTATCTCGACGGCGGAGTCCTGGCCCGCGCGCCAAGCGGAACCGGCTATCAGCTGTCGCTATTCGGTGCGCTCGGGGGGCTTGCCGCGCAGGACGAAGGCGTCGAAATCAATCTGCTCGGCCTGGTCTGGGGTCTCAATCCGAAGGCCCTGTCGATCAAATGGCCCGGCCTGGGCCGTGTTGGCTTCGGCCATCCTATCGGCGCGGGGGATTAACGCCGCGCCGCGTGCGATGGCATCGCGCGTCGTCACGGTAACCGTGGGGCATTACGCGGTAACACACCCCTCGAAGCCCGCTACAGGGACTCGCAAGAGACACTCACGGGCCCCTCGCCTACGTTCGCCACGGTCCGGTCGCGGGCTCAGCGCCCCACGGGTCGCGCCAGCGCGGTTTCGACGTAGCCGGCCACCATATCGCTGAGCGACGCGATCAATGCCTCGCGATCGAAGCCCGGATCGGCCGTACCCAGATAGCGCATGACCGGAAAAAGCGTGCCATTGACCACGACGAATAGCACCGGCCTCAGATCCTCGATCTGCAACCGGTCGTGGTGGCGCAATATATAGCGGCGACAGACTTCTGCGGCGTGCACTTCGAGGGCTTCGATGACGGTCATCACGCCCGCGACCTGCCAGTGACGCATCAGCTCGAGATATAGCTCGGGTCGACGATCGACCATCGACAGCGTCGCCCGCAGCAGTTTCTCGACGGCCGCCCGGGTATCCGCCGCCATGACATCCGCGAACGCGGTCTCGACAGCATCGATGATTTCCGCGCTGAGGCTTTCGATGACCGCGATCACGAGGTCGTCCTTGTCCTCGAAGTACTGGTAAAGCGAACCGATACTCACGCCGGCCCGGGCGGCCACGTGGTTGGTCGTCGTTTCGACCAGACCGCGCCGGGCGATCTCGATCGCGGTCGCATCGACAAGCGTTTCGACACGGCGTCGGGCCCGCGCCTGGCGGGGCGTCTTGCGCATGAAAAGATGAGTTGAATGTGAGTAATTACTCACATTAACGTCGAAAACTCATGTTGCCAACGCGAGAACGGGCCAACCATGCAGAAACGCAATGCAGACACCGTCGACATCCCCAGCCGTCATGGCAGCGATATGGCGCGCAGCCGCCGGATCGCGCGATCGGTTCGGCGCACGGTTCGCGGCGACCCGGAACCCACGCCAGAACGCTGGCAGGCGCTCGGGCAAGCGCTCATGCATGGCGACCCGCTGATGGATAACGTCGTGGCCTGGCTCCACGACGACACCACCCCGAGCGCACGCCGGGAAAAGCGAGCTCTGCTGCAAACTGCCATCGCGCGTGGCATGGACACCGTGCCCGGTGCGCCGCCGGCGCTACAGTCGTTGTGCGATCACGTTCGAGAACGACCGGCCTGGGTCGACGACGACTTGCTGGAGCACGGTGCGCGTGTGTGTCGTCGCACCGGCCAACCCGGTCTGAATGCGCTGCGCGACGTGGCCTTGATGCTGGGTTATCAGGCTGCCGGCATCAATCAGACGCTGATCGCCACGGGCAGCCTCGAACGTGGGGCACAGCGCCGCCTGGCCGAGACCACGGCGTGGTGGATCGACTGCACAAGCGCCGGCGGCATGGCCCGCTCTGGCGCCGGCTTCAAGAACACCCTTCAGGTGCGCCTGATCCACGCCCTCATCCGCCGGAACGTTCAAAACAAGCCGGACTGGCGTACCGACATCTGGGGAATTCCGGTCAACCGGGCCGACATGCTCGCCACGCAGCTCGGCTTCAGCGTGATCTTTCTACTCGGCACACGCGTGCTCGGTGTTCCCCTGTCGAAGGCGGATGGCCAGGCGGTAATGCACCTGTGGCGCTATATCGGCTGGCTGATGGGCGTCGCGGAATGCTGGCTGCCCCAAGACGAACAGGACGGCCGGCGTCTGCTCTACCATGTGCTGCTGAGCCAGGCGCCGCCCGATGCATCGAGTGCTCAGCTCGGCAAAGCGCTCATGAACGAACCCCTCGATCGCCCCTACCCCGACTTCGCCTGGCTTCGCGGCCAGTACATACGCGCCCGCCATGTGAGCATCACGCGGCTATTCGTCGACCGCCAGGGCATGCGCGATCTCGGCCTGCCCGACTGGGTACTGCCGTGGTATCCGGCAATGCGGGCGCCGGCCACCCTGGCCTATCACGCCGGCGCCCGGTTCTTGCCCGGCGGGCGCAAGCGCGCCGAGCGCGCTGGCCGGCAGGCACAGATCGATCAGCTACAGGCCCTGTTCGGTGATCGCGTGCCGGCGATTCACCGGCCGGCGCTGGGTTGATCGCCTGTCCGGGCAGCACGGTCGACGACAAATCCGCACATCGGGCCGCGGCCTCAATGCTATCGAATCGCCATGGATCAGGTGACGACCGTTGAGAGCCGTAGGTCTACAAGACGCGGCCGATATACACGAGCAGCCCGACCACCACCATGCCGAGCAAGGCCGACAAGCCCTTCCAGAATCGGTTCGGATCACGCTCGATCAGCGGCAGCTCGTGATCGGCGACCAGATTGCCGCGCGGGTGGCGCAGGTCATAGACGAACTCGGCGACTTCCGCGTAACGCTGGCTCGGGTTCGGATGCAGTGCCTTGCGTAGCGCTGCGTCCACCCAAAGCGGTACGTCCTCGTTGAAGGCAATCGCGCTCGGATAGGTCAGCCGGTTGAGATCACGACGACTGCGCGCACGCGCGGCGCCCGGCCCGTAGGGCAACCGCCCGGTAAGCATCTGGTAGGTGATCACCCCGAGCGCGTAGATATCCGAACGCACCGTGCCCTGTCCGCCGGTGAAGTATTCCGGCGCAGCGTATTGCTGGCTGCCCAGAACGCCATCCGCACCGATACGCCGCGGCAACTATATGATGTTCGGCGAAACCGAAAGGTTTGTACGTCGCGTCCGCTTCGCGCGACTGGAATCGAGACCAGGAATCCAGACCCTGCAACGCACCAACGTAGTAGTGCCGAATTCCGAGTGCTCACCCTGTAGGTGAAGAACTGGAACCTGCGCGACCGCTATGGGCGGATCAGCTGCCCGGTCGACGTGGCCTATGGCAGCGATGTGCGCCTGGTGGAACGGCTGCTGGTCGAGGTGGCCAACCGACACAAGGACGTGCTCAGCGAGGGCCAGGCGGGCATCCCCAAACCGGTCGCGTTGTTTCGCGGCTTCGGCGATTCCACGCTGGATTTCGAGCTGCGCTGTTTCATTCGCGACGTGACGCGCCGCTTCTTCGTGATCTCGGATCTCAACTTCGCCATCGACGAGGCTTTCCGCGAAAACGGCGTGACGATCGCCTTCCCGCAACTCGACGTCTGGCACCGCAGCCTGCCGCCGAAACACAACGACGCGCGGCGCTCCACCGACGGTCCGGCCGAACGTGCGGGCGACTAGGGCCTTTTCGCGCGTGCGATCCGCACCGGTCCACGCGCGGTGGCGCTATCGACCGGTTCGCCACGCTGGGTGATGACGAGATCGCCGGCGGCGGCCCGCTCGCCGGCCACACGCCGAACCGCGGGCATCAGCGCCCGCCACTGCTCGGGTTCGGCAACGCCCTCGTCCGCGGCCAGCTGGCGTGCCACTTCGGAGGGACAGATGGTCTTGCCGGGTCCGCGCCGGGTGAGAAGGCGGTCGATCGTTGCCGCGATCCTCTCGCGCGCGTGGGCACTGTCGGTATCGAACGCCGTGCTCATCCGCTGTCGGCCCGGGGCGCGGGCTGGCCATGCGGCGCGCGGCGCGGGGCTTCGAGTGCATAGTCCTCGCGCGTCAGCCGAGCGGTCATGCGCCGAAAGGCAAAGGTGAAATCGGGCCAGTTGTTGGTCTGCTTGCCCGACGCCGTCGTGTACCAGGAGTCGCAACCGGCGGTCCACACCGTGCCGTCGAGACGTTCCTGGACATCCCGGTTGTAGGCCTGCTGGCGGTCCGCGCGCACGTCCATGGTCGCGACCGCCGGCTCGCGTAGCGTCTCGATGCACTGCATGACGTAGCGCACCTGCGATTCGAGCATGAACACAATCGAGCTATGAGCCAGATTGGTGTTCGGGCCGTAGAGAATGAACAGGTTCGGAAAACCGGACACGCTGATGCCCTTGTAAGCCTCCGCGCCGTCGCGCCACGCGGCGTTCAGACTGGCGCCATTGCGGCCCGTGATCGCCATCGGCGCGAGGAAATCGGTGGCCTGAAATCCGGTGCCGTAGATCAGCACGTCGGCGGCATGCCGCGTACCGTCCTTGGTGACCACGGCGTCGGCCTCGATATGGTCGATATCGTCGGTAATCAGGTCTAGATTGTCGCGATCGATCGCTGGATACCAGTCGCTGGCGAGCAGAATGCGCTTGCAGCCGATCTTGTAATCGGGAATGAGCCGCCGCCGCTTGTCGGCATCGCGCATCTGGCGCCAGGCCTCGAACCGCGCTTTCCAGGCGAATGTCTCGAGCAGAAAGCCGAAACGGGTGAAGGCAAGCGCCCGGCTTTCGTTCTTCCAGTAGATGAGCGTGCGGTACACCCGGTCGAGCAGCGGAAAGCGCGCGAACAACCGCTGTTCGAACCGCTTGAACGGGCGATCGGGTTTGGACACGACCCAGGCCCCCGAACGCTGGAACAACTTGAGCCGTCCGACGCGGTCGACGATTCGGGGCACGAACTGTATCGCGCTGGCGCCAGTGCCGATCACGGCGACGTGCCGGCCGCGCAGATCGACCGTGTGATCCCAGCGCGCGGAGTGGAAGCTCGGCCCCGCGAACGCGTCAAGCCCGGGAATGTTCGGCCACGCGGGCCGATTGAGCTGACCGCAGGCGGTGATCACGACATCGAAGACATCGCTGACGCCCGTGGCCAGATCCAGACGCCAGTTCTGCAGCGCGTCGTCGAACACCGCACCGCTGACCTCGGATTCGAACCGGATATGGCCGTAGAGATCGTACTTGCGGGCGCAGTCTTCGAGGTACTGGCGAATCTCGGCCTGCGTACCGAACTTGCGAGACCAGTCGCTCTTCGGCTCGAAGGAATAGGAATACAGATGCGACTGCACGTCGCAGGCCGCGCCCGGGTAGGTGTTATCGCGCCAGGTACCGCCCAGCGTCTTTGCCTTCTCGAACAGGGTGAACGAGCGGATCCCCGCGCGCACGAGCTGCATCGCCATGCACAGCCCACCGAAACCGGTGCCGATAATGGCGATACGCGGCGACGGGGCGGAATCGGTAGGAGTAGCAGTCATGATGGCGCAGCGGTTTCAGCGTGGTGACACGAGACTATCAGTCGCCACGCCGGCTAGCGGCCGTCGGCTGGCGTTGCCTCGCCCGCGCGCAGACGCAGGATCAACTCGCCGATCAGCCGCTGACTGGCCTCGCCTTTCAGAACGGCGTCGACGCGCTGCCGGATCTCGTCCGTGCTGTGGTCGCGATGGGCAACGATGAGCGGGATGTCGGAATCGCGATGCGACGGGCTGCCGTGCCAAGACTGGTACGGCGAGGCGAAATAGAAGCGCTCGTCGGCGCGATCGCGGTCACCGTTGTGGGCGACGAGAATCACGTCGCCTGCGCGGTCGCCGTGCTTGCCGCTGGCCAGCGCCTGCAGGCGCTCGGGCATCTGCACATAGTTCGGATGCGGGTGTTCGGCGAGATAGTCGGCGAGCCGCTGCGTCCGGCCGTCGCCCAGATAGACCTCGAACACGTCGCCCTCGCCGGCCGCCGAGGCTCGGGTACGGACCAACACCATGTCCAGGGTGTCGCGCATATCGGGCACCAGATCGCCCGTCTCGTTGTTGTCCCAGAACGCCTCGGCGACGGCTTCGATGTCCTGGTTGCGCGCCGGTTCGGACCAGTCGCAGGGGGTTTCGCCGCTCGCGCAGGTACTGCGATCGGCCACGTAGACGTAGGCGAGTGCGCCCTGGTAGGCGAGCACGCTGTCGAAGAAGACGTCGTCATCCACTTCAAGCTCGAACGGCCGCAGGGTGAAGCCGGCCTTTTCGAGCACCTGTGCCGGTTCGCCGTCGCCATCGATACCCAGCGAATGCCGGTCGTCGTGGGTCACCCGCGTATGGCCGTGGTCGGAGGTCAGCAACACGTAGCGATCATCGAGCGCGCCGGTCTCCTCCAGCGTTTCGCGCAGCGATTTCATCATCGGCTCAATCGCCTTTTCCAGATATTCGGCCCGGGATTCGTCCGGGTCGCGATCCGCGATATGGGCGTAATGATCCAGCCCCGGCATGTAGATGGTGATCACGTCCGCGGCCGGCTCGCTTTCCATCAGGTCGTCCATGTTCTCGACGACTTCCTCGTCGAGTTCACGAAACAGCGACAGCGTTTCGGCGCCGGTCAGGCGCGACAGCACATGCTCCTGAAAATACGACTCGAACGCCTCGAGCATGGCGGTGCGATCGGTGAGAATCAGACGATCCGCGCCGCTGTAGAACTGATGCATGCCCACCCAGACGCGCACGCCCGGGTCGTCCTCGCGCATGCGTTCATAAACGGTGGGCACTTCGAGCAGGTCGTTGGCATAGCCTTCGGTATAGATCTTGAGCACCTGAACCGCGTTCGAGATCGTGACCGGCACCGGCGCGGCGTACTCGCCGGTGTCGCGCACGAAGTACTCGTTGCCGGCCACGCCATGCTCGGCGGGCGTCTTGCCGGTGACGGTGGTTGCCCAGGACACGGCCGTCGAGGACGGCAGCACGCTCACCATCGAGCGCTCGAAATAGGCATTCGGAAATTCGTCGCCGGTGCCGCCGAGAAGCTTCGCAAGCTCGGGCAGCCGGCCCTCCTCGAGCATCCGGTAGAGCAGGTGCCGGTCGATACCGTCGATCGCGAGAATCAGCAGTTTCGGCTTGTCGTCGGGCGCGGGGCGCTCGTCGGCATCGGTCTCGCGCAGTTCGACCTGCTCGCCGGCAACCCAGAACTGTGCCGCCTGCCATACACAGCCGCCCAGCACGAGCGGCAACAGAAGCAGGCCGACACAGGCCGCCATACGGCGTCTGGATGACGCGCAATCGTTGTTCAAGAAACCTCTCCCTTTATCGATACCGTGCTTCGGGTCCGACCTCGACGAACCATGCACGAACCAAACATTACGGCGAATCCACAGGCGCCCCCATCGCCCGCGGCGAGGCGACAGCGTGGCGCAACCCGGCTGGCGCGACGCTGAACGTATTGTCCACAACATACCCGATCCCACAGGCAACGCCAGGCGGCGCGCTCGCACACCGATCGATAGCTGCGTTGTACATGCTTGATGCCGTACTAATAAGGCGATATGCACGGTGCGGGTTCGCTTTCGATCTGCATGTCGTCATGCGCCGCCGTCGAGGGGCGCCTACGCCATGCCCAGGGAGTCGATGTGCCTTTATTGCTGACCTTCGCGTGCCTGTTCACCTTCGTGGCCGGCTCGATTGTTTATGTCTACCGCTTTCGCGGCGCCGTCCGCTACGACAGTTTCAAGCAGTATCTGCGCAAGGGCTGGCCCATCTTCAGCCCACTCAACTGCCTGCTTTATCTGTTCACCCAGCGCCGCGCTCGGCAGCCGATCATGGATCTCGATCGCTTTCCGGAGTTGGACGTCATTCAGCGCAACTGGCGCGTGATCCGTGAAGAAGCGCTGGCGATGCACCATAACGCGGTGTTCGAACAGACCACCCAGGACGCGGCCGGCGGTCAGTACGACATCGGTTTTCGCACCTTTCACAAGTACGGCTGGCGCAAGTTCTATCTGCGCTGGTACGGCACCACGCATAATTCGGCCAAACGCCTGTGCCCGCAGACGACGCGCCTGCTCGAGGGCGTGTCCTGCGTGAACGGCGCCATGTTTTCGGTGCTGCCGGTGGGCTCGAAGCTCACCCGCCATGCCGATCCCGCGGCCTGCTCGCTGCGCTACCACCTCGGCCTGGCCACGCCGAACGCCGATCCCTGCTATATCAATATCGACGGCGAGAACTACTCCTGGCGCGACGGCAAGGCCCTGCTGTTCGACGAGACCTATCTGCACTACGCGCACAACGACGCCCAGGAGGATCGTGTGATCCTCATGTGCGATGTGGAACGGCCCACCCGTATCGTCGGTCCGCTGGTCAACGTCTTCTACAAGGGTTTGATGCGCGCCACGGTGGTTCCCAACACGGCCGAGGACGAACGGGGCCTGGCAAACACGGTGTTCGCCAAGCTGGCGCCGGTGCTGTCGAACACGCGCGAACTCAAGCAGACCAACCCGGGGCGTTACACCACCATCAAGTACTGTGTGAACGGCACACTGGTCACGCTCGCCTCGGCCCTGCTGGTGGGCGCCTGCTTCGGGCTGTATTCGCTCGGCGCCATGCTCACCTAGGACACACGCCGCGGCGCGACGCCGCACGGCGGTGATTGCCAGCGCCGGCCGATGGCAGGGAAACTGCATGGCACCTGGTCATGTCCTGCGCGCCGGAGAAACGTCCGGCCACGGAGCGCGTAATGCTCGATGCGATAGATCCCAGCGTGAGCGCCTGGGCCGTCACCCTGTTCGCCGGTTTCGGGACCGCAGTCGCCGCAACGGCGATCTACGCACTGCTCGTTCGCCTGGGTTATCGGCTGATCCAGCGCCGCGCCATTGCGCGCGAATTTCTCCAGCAGTGCGATCGCGCCGGTGGCGTGGTCGTCTTTCTGCTGGCGCTGCAGGCGGTCTGGCATGCCAGCGACCACGGCGTGCCGTGGATGGCCGCGCTAAGGCATATCAATAGCCTGTGCCTCATCCTGGCGCTGACCTGGGCAGCCCTGAAGGCGATCACGGCCATCGGCGACGTGATCGTTCGCCTCAACCCGGCGGTCGAGGGCCGCCATCACGTCGCGCGCCGGGTCGAGACGCAGGCGCGTTTTCTCACCCGCGGGCTGACTGTGCTGGTGGCCATCATCGGCATCTCGGCCGCGCTGATGACGTTTCCCTCGATCCGCCAGCTGGGTACCAGTCTGCTCGCCTCGGCCGGCATCGGCGGCCTGATCATCGGTTTTGCGGCGCGGCCGGTGCTGTCCAACCTGCTGGCCGGGCTGCAGATCGCGCTGTCGCAGCCGTTTCGCATCGAGGACGTGCTCAAGTTCAAGGACGAGTGGTGCTGGGTCGAGGAAGTCACCACCACCTATGTGGTGCTGCGTACCTGGGATCTGCGCCGCCTGATCGTGCCGCTGCAGTGGTTCATCGAGAACCCGTTCGAGAACTGGACACGACGCCCGACCAGCCTCATGGGCCCCGTCTTCATGTGGCTGGACTATCGCATGCCGGTGCCGCCGCTGCGCGCGGAGTTCGAACGTCTGCTAAAGGCCGACGGCGCCTGGGACGAACTCATCGGCACGACACAGGTCGTCGAATCCGGCGAGCATGCGATGCAGATTCGTTTTCTCATGAGCGCGAACGATTCGATCGAACTCTGGCATCTGCGCTGTCGTATCCGCGAAGCACTGCTGGACTTCATCCAGCGCGAATATCCAGCCTATCTGCCCAACGTGCGTGCGCGGGTCAGCGACACCGACGTACCCGAACCCACGCGCCCGCCGGCCAACACGACTGAATAGTGGCCATCTAACGCTCAGGCGCCGGCGGTGCGCTCGCCGGCAATCTGACGCAGGGCATCGGCCAGCGCATCGGGCGGCTGGGCACCGGCGAGCAGGTACTTGTTGTCGACGATGAACGACGGTACCGACGACACGCCCAGCGACTGCCAGTACGCGATCTCGCGTTCGACCTGTTCGGCGTACTCGTTCGAGGCCAGTATGTCGCGCACGCGGGCGCCGTCCAGCCCCAGGGATTCGGCGATCGGCACCAGCACCTCGGGATCGGTCGGGCTTTCGGCGCGGCCGAAGTAGGCTTCGAACAGGGCGCGGTTGAAGGCGGCGTCCTGCCCCTGTTCCTTGGCATAGGCCAGTACGCGATGGGTATCGAAAGTGCGCCAGGAACGGCGTTCCAGCGCTTGCTCGAAGTTCAGCCCCAGCTCGCGCGCGGCACCGATGATGTCGTGCTGCGCGGCTTTCATTTCCTCTTCGCTGCGGCCGTACTTCACGCTCAAATGCTCCAGGATGTCGCGCCCTTCGGGCGGCACGTCCGGGTTGAGCAAAAACGGATGCCATTCCACTTCCAAGGCATAGTCGTTAGCGAGGCGATCCATCGCCTGCTGTAAACGCGCATCGCCGATGGCGCACCAGGGGCAGACGACATCGGATACCAGATCAATCTTGATTGTTTGCATGGCCGCACCTCGCTTGGACTAATCTTGAACGTGCCCTTGAATCCTAGCGATTCAACCCCGGCCGGCGACGCCGGTGCCGCGCATGCTAAACGTAGAATCTGTATTTTCATTGGCCGACCATGACTTTCTACGAACGCTATTGCCTGCCGCGCCTGCTGGATTTGGCCTGCGGCGTGCGCCCGGTCCGCCGCCAGCGCGACAGGATCGTGCCGCTGGCGCGCGGCGAAGTGCTGGAAGTGGGTATCGGCACCGGACTCAACCTGCCGCATTATCGCGCCGAACATATCGAGCGCATCTGGGGGCTTGACCCGGCGAGCCAGATGAACCGAACCACCCGCAAACGCCTGTGCGGCACCGGCCTGGACCTCGAACTGCTGGCCCTGTCTGCCGAACGGATACCGGTCGAAAACGATCGCTTCGATACCGTGGTGCTCACCTACACCCTGTGCAGCATCCCTGATCCCGTTGCCGCCCTGCGCGAGATGAAGCGCACGCTGCGGCCCGGTGGTCGGCTGCTGTTCTGCGAACACGGCCTGGCGCCGGAACCGTCGATCGCGCGCTGGCAGCGCCGCCTGACACCCGCCTGGCGACGTATCGCCGGCGATTGCCATATGGATCGTGACGTGCCGGCGCTGCTCGAAGCGGCCGGTTTCAAGGTCGACGACCTGCAACAGGGCTATATCCCGGGCCCGCGCGTGCTCACCTACAACTACTGGGGCGAAGCCGTCTGACCGCGGCGACCCCTTCGAGCGGAAACCACCCATGACCGTGACCACCGAACATCGCGACGCGATCTTCATCGTGAGAATCGATCGAGCCGAGGCACGCAATGCCGTGGATCGCCCCACCGCCGAAGCGCTCACCGCCGCATTCCGCGAATTCGAAGCGGACGACGCATCGCGCGTCGCCATCCTGTCCGGCACGGGCGGCCATTTCTGTGCCGGCGCCGATCTCAAGGCGGTGGCTTCGGGCGAGCGGCGCAACCGCGTCGATCCGGACGGCGATGCGCCGATGGGCCCGAGCCGCATGCGCCTTTCCAAGCCGGTGATCGCCGCAGTGGCCGGTGCGGCGGTCGCCGGCGGGTTGGAACTGGCCTGCTGGTGCGACCTGCGGGTGATGGAACGCTCGGCGGTGTTCGGCGTGTTCTGTCGGCGTTGGGGCGTGCCGCTGATAGACGGCGGCACCGTGCGCCTGCCGCGGCTCATCGGCGCCTCGCGCGCGATGGACATGATCCTGACCGGCCGCGCGGTCGGTGCCGAGGAGGCGCTGGCCTGGGGACTGGCCAATCGCGTGGTCGATGACGGCAGCGCACTCGATTCAGCGCTCGAACTCGCCCAGCAGATCGCGGGTTTTCCGCAGGACTGTATGCGCCACGATCGCGCCTCGGCGATCGAGCAGTGGTCGCTCGATCACGACGCCGCACTCGCCAACGAATTCCGCCACGGGCTGCAATCCATCGATCAGGCGGCAGACGGCGCCGATCGCTTCGCGCACGGCGCCGGCCGTGGCGGGCGCTTCGACGGAATATGAGCGGCCTCAGCGGCCGGGTTCGTCCGTGTCGTCGGTGCCCGGCCGCGGCGCGACGCTGGGCGCTCGACCGGTCTGTTTGAACTGTACGGCCATGGTTAGCGCGCTTTCACAGAAGGCGATCACCTCGTCGAAATCGGCCTCCGGCAGCTGGCGCGCCGCCTCGTTGCCGCGATATATGTTGATCCACTTGCGATCGCGCTCGACCATGGTCGGCAACCGGCCCACGCCCCAGTCCTCGGCCAGCGCCCACAAACGCGGATTGAAGCCGCGCACGAGCTGAATCAGGAACGGGATGGGGTCGTTGCGCGCGAGCAGCGACGTCAGGCGCAGAATCATGTCGAAGGACACTGTAGCCGAGCCCTGCTCCATGGCCTGCAGAACGGTCTTGTCCTCCAGGTCCAGCGCACGCGCCAGATCGTCGCGCGACAGTCCGGCCGTCTGGCGCGCGTCCTGAATCGCCTCGCCGGCGCGTACCATCCACGCCCGCTGCTCTTCGGACAGCAGCCGGCGCTGGGCGCGATCCAGGATGATCGTACGGCCGATGTCGAGCGTAAGACCGCCCACACGGCTGGCAAGCGCACTCAACGCGCTCTTGGACAGGCTGCTGGTCAAGCTGGTGACTTGTCCGAGCAGACTGCTGCGCTCACCCTCGCGTTTGCGTGCCATGCATGCTCCTGTGTTTGCGCGGTGTCGTGCGCGTTCCGGGCGTTGACCGGGCGTTGACCGGGCGTTAACGATCATGCCCGTGCATGGCCCCCATGACGAGGCCCGACCCGTTTCGCAGGGCGTTGAAACCTCAGATGCCGTAGGCCACGCCGGTGAGCTGCTCGGATACGGCCCAGAGCCGCGCGGCGGTGTCCCGCTTCAACGCGCGCCCCGCGGGTTTCACCCGCGTAGGCTTGCCCCAGAACTCGCGCAGCCCGTCGGGGCCGAAATAGTCACCACCGCATACGTCGTTCGCGGTCGCCGCATAGAGACTCGGCAAGGCACCCCGGCGCTGCGACTGCGCGAACACGCGGTTGGCCAGCCGCATACCCGTCGCCGCAAGCCGCGAGCCGCTCATTTCGGGCCCCGCGAGCTGCAGGTGGGTCGCGGCATAGCCGGGATGGGCGGCTGCACTGATCACGTCCACCCCGGCAGCACGCAGGCGCCGGTCGAACTCCAGCGCGAACATCAGGTTGGCGAGCTTGGCCTGGCCATAGGCCAGCCAGCGCTTGTAGCCGCGCGTATTCCAGTTGAGGTCGTCGGTATCGATACGCCCGAACGTATGGGCCAGACTCGACACGGTGACCACTCGCGCGCCGGGTGTGGCCCGGAGCCGGTCCAGCAAACGGCCCGTCAGTGCGAAGTGGCCGAGGTGGTTGGTGCCGATCTGCATCTCGAACCCATCGGCCGTGCGGCGCAAGGGCAACGCCATGACACCCGCATTGTTGACCAGCATATCCAGCCGTTCGTGACTCGCACACAGATCCGCGACAAACGATTCGACGCTCGACAAGTCGGCAAGATCCAGCGGCATGACTTGCAGGCGCGCCGCCGGGTGGTCGCGGCGAATCTGTTCGGCCGCATGCTCGCCCTTGCCGATGTTGCGACAGGCCAAAACCACCTGCGCACCGGCGCCAGCGAGCGCACGCGCCGTTTCCAGCCCCAGGCCGCTGTTCGCGCCCGTTACGACCGCAGTCCGGCCTGTGAGATGGGGGATGTCCGCAATGTCCCAACCGGGCATGTTTTTTCCTTTCGTTTTATGTCGTTATCGCAGGCTACCGGGATATGGCGTTGTCATGTATGGCGACGAACACCCATTTCGGCGTCGTTTTTCGTCGCCAACGATCACACGGCGATCGATCACATGTCGCCAAAGCTTACGCGACGACACAGGTCGGCGGCACGCATTCGCAGCTTGCGGCGAGACGCCGGGACGCGCTCTCGTCGTGCAACAGAAAACACAATTTTTCATGCACTTGCGCTTATGTCGGACCGCGCCATCGAGCGCGGCATGCCGACCGCGCGTTGTCGTCCACCGAGATCCGCGCGGCGCTCGCCAGTAAAAGCGTCGACGCGTCTTACACACGCGGCCCTGCGAACATTAGGCGTGCAACTTTATTACCATTTTTCAATAACTTGAACACTGGCACACCGCTTGCTTTACCTGCCCTGCCGGCACTTCGCCGCACGCAACCAAGTGGATTCGCAACCCACGGGCAAGCAGGGAAAGCACCATGAAAATTTTCAGACATCTACTCACCGTAACCGCGGGCTCGCTGCTTCTTGCCGGCCAGGCGTTTGCGGTTACCGTACAGACCGGCAGCGAAACATCGCTCCAGCAGATCCTCGGCGACATCGCGGTCGACGGCGACAACTTCATCGATGTGAACGCCGACCAGTACACACCGAGCAGCTTCTGGAAAGTCCAGGGCTCGGGCGGCAGCTTCAGCCAGATCATCATCGAGATCACGGCAAACTCGGGGTCCAACGCGCTGGGCATTTTCGACGCGGCCGACAAGACCAACCGGGTCGAGCTCTACAACGGCTCTGCCTCGACCGGCTCCCAGCAGGTGATCGGCTTCGACACCTCGAACCAGGTCGTTCTCGGCCTGGGCAACGCGACCGGCACGTTCTTCTCGGACTCGCTGTTCGGGTTCTACCTCGACACCCCGAACGGTATCTTCTACTCGAGCCCGGGCCTGAACGACGATGGCAACCAGTACATGGTCGCCTACCAGGGTAACGATGACGAAATCATTCAGGTCGGTAACAGCGCGGCTGGGGCGTGGGGCTCCAACGAGTATATTTTCGGCTGGGAAGACACCTTCCTTCCGGGCTCCGACCAGGACTTCCAGGACTTCGTGTTCATCGCCGAGTCGATCTACTCCGTCAACGTGCCGGAACCCTCGGAACTGGCGCTCGCGCTCTTCGGCCTCGGCCTGATCGGCGTCGGTGTGGCGGCTCGTCGATCGCGCCGCTCCGACGACACCACGCTCGCGATCTGAACGCGACCCCACGAACGCAAGAAGAACCCGTGTGCAGAGTTACCGCCCTCGATGAGGGCGGTTTTTTTATGCCCGGACCTGCGCCTTCAGCGGCACGCGAGCCCTGCGCGCCGCGATAAGCGGCACCGACGTCGAAACGCGTCCAGCCAAACCGAGCCAACCGGATGCGGCGCATCGGGCCCGGTCACGCCGACCAGCGCAACGCCTGGGACAGATCGCTCACGAAACGCCGGTAGTCGGGCGCATTGGCCGCCGCATGGCCGCGACGCAACAGATACGAGGGATGCACGGTAAGTAAGTAGCGGCGGTCCTGCCATGCGATCGGGCGCCCGCGATCGCGCGTGACACGAGCGGCGCGCCCCAGCAGCGCCCGCGCCGCCGTGGCACCGAGGCAGATGACCAGCTCCGGATCGACGAGCCCTATTTCGCTATCCAGCCAGGGCTTGCAGGCGCGCACCTCGGTGTCGTCCGGCGTGGAATGCAGGCGCGTCTTGCCGCGACTGTCGAACTTGAAGTGCTTCACGGTGTTGGTGAGATAGAGTCGCTCGCGCTCGAGTCCCGCATCCGCGAGGGCACGGTCGAGCAACTGCCCGGCCGGCCCGACGAACGGCCGGCCCGAGAGGTCCTCGTGATCGCCCGGCTGCTCGCCGACGAGCATGATGCGCGCATCGCTGGGCCCTTCCCCGAATACGGTCTGCGTGGCCGGCTGCCAGAGTGCACAGTTGCGGCAGGTCTTCGCCTGGAGCGCCAGACGCTCGATCGAGGCGGGCGTCGCACGCGCGATCGCAGCGGCGTTCTCGGTATCCGGGCTTGCAGGGCGCGGCCCGCAACGCGGCGCGTCCTGCTCGCGGGTCTGGCGCTCCATGTCGGCCACGCGCCGGTCGGCGTCCCGGATCAGCGCCGGGATCAAGTGCGCCTCGGGCATGTTCTTCCAGTATTTCTGCGGCATTTCCGACTGCATCGCCCGAATCTTGACGCGCGCGGGATTGAATATGCTGCGGTAGTAGATCCGCCAGGCGTCTTCGAGGGCATCGCCCCGGGGTGCTGCGCCTTTATCGACCGCCGCCGAAAACCAGACTTCGCCGGCACCCTCCCAGTGGGCACAGCCCATCGGCGTGAGAATGGACCAGCGCATATTGGCAAAGCGGCGTTTGAAGAAGCCGCTGGCGTACTCGACGATGCCGTGCTCCGGCTCGAACCAGGCCACATACCGCGGCTCGCAGTCCTCGCTGTCGGGCTCGAGCACCGCGCGAAATCGCACGAAAGCCTTCATCTTGTGTACGTCCCGGCGCACCGCCTTGGCGTAGCGCGTAAGCCGTGCCACGTCCGGATCGCCGCCGAGCTGCATCAGGTGACGCTCGCCATGGGTAATCCGCCAGAGCACCGTATACAGGAGCGCCCAGCGGTCCTCGCTACGATGACAGCTGGCCGCCCGTGCCATGTTCACGAAAGCCTTGGGAACACGTGGCGTCGACGCGGGCTCGGCGGGTGGCGACACGGCCGCTCGTTCACCGTCGGCTTCCCACCAAACGTGCTCAGGCGACGTCTCGTCCGATAGCAGCCGGCGCGCCTGCACTTTCCATGCGTCGAAGTGCGGCGCAAACCGGGCCACGACCTGTGTGCTGGCGGTCTCGGCTTCGCCGAACAGTGACGGTTGCCTGTCCATGCTCGCCACCCTAGAAATCGAACGCCTGTTGCGCGACCGTCGGTGGCGCGAAACGGGCGCGCAAGAGCGCGCTCGGCGTCTCCTGAAGGCCGGGATGATGATTGGCACACACGATGAAAGGCATGGCTTTTTTGACCCCGGCCTTGAGGGCGACGAGATCCTCGAGCCGAATCTTCTGCCAGCGGCGGATCTTGAGCAGCTTGTTGACCGATTTGACCCCGAGGCCGGGCACACGCAGCAGCTGCTCGCGCGATGCCCGATTGAGATCCACGGGAAAGAAGCCGCGATTGCGCAGTGCCCAACCCAGCTTCGGATCCACATCGAGATCGAGCATCCCCGCGGCCGCGGTATCGTCCGAACCCGCGGTGATTTCTTCGTGGCCGTAGCCGTAGAAGCGGATCAGCCAGTCGGACTGATACAGCCGATGCTCGCGCATCAGCGGCGTGCGCCGCGCGGGCAGTTTCGACGAGGCATCGGCGATTGGCGAGAAGGCCGAAAAATAGACGCGCTTGAGCTTGTAGGACGAATACAGCTGCGCGGTCGTCGACAGTATCTGGGCGTCCGTCGACGGTTCGGCGCCGACGATCATCTGCGTGGACTGACCCGCCGGGGCGAATCGCGGCAGCGTCCTGGGTTTGGGTGACAGGCTCGTTACGCGCCGGGCGGCACGGCGCTGTTCGGCGTCCTCGTCCTGGCGCGCGCGGATACGCGCCATCGACAGCTTGATCGTGCGGTGATCCTTCTCCGGCGCTAGGTCGTCGAGCGCGATCTGCGTGGGCAGTTCGACATTGATCGACAACCGATCGGCAAAGCGCCCGGCCTCGGCCAGCAGCTCGCCGTCGGCATCGGGAATCGTCTTGAGATGGATATAACCGCGAAAGTCGTGATCCCGGCGCAGCTGGCGCGCCACCTCGACCAGCTGCGCCATCGTGTAGTCGGGGCTCTGGATCACGCCCGAGCTCAGAAACAGCCCTTCGATATAGTTGCGCTTGTAGAAATCAAGCGTCAGGCGCACCACCTCGTCGACCGTGAAGCGCGCACGTTGCACGCCGGACGAGTTCCGGTTGATGCAGTAGCTGCATTCGTAGATACAGAAATTCGTGAGCAGAATCTTGAGCAGCGAAATACAGCGCCCGTCTGGCGCATACGCGTGACAGATACCCGAACCCTCGCTCGAACCCACGCCCTTGCCACCGAGTGAATGGCGCGACCGCGTGCCGCTTGAGGAGCAGGAAGCGTCGTACTTGGCGGCGTCCGCCAGAATCTCGAGTTTTCGCAGGATTTCCATAGCTGTAATGATATACAGCAATGAGGCGTTTGGATTCACCCGTTCACGCTTTTAATCGATTGGCGAAGCCGCTGGCGCTTCGCCGCACCATGCCGATGCTTGCCAGCACGCCCGGCGCCGATAACAATGCCGCCATGGCCGATTAGCCAGGCATCGGGGGATCCCATGGCGTCGACTGAGCAAGCACAGGCCGCGCCCGATTCCCTGGACGAAGTCGTCGGCTCGGTCCGCGATACCGTTCTCGTCGCCTGGGGCGATTTCGTCGATCACCTGCCTTTTCTGGGCCTCGGGCTGCTCATACTTCTACTGACCTGGGGTGCGGCCTGGCTCGGTCAGCGGGCGGCCGCGCTGATCGTGGGCCGCCGCGCACGGGCCTCGTTGCGCCGTCTGATCGAGCGCCTGCTGGCGCTGGGCATCTGGGGGCTGGGCCTGTTGCTGGCCGCTATCGTCGTCTTTCCCGGCCTTTCACCGACCAAGGCGCTCGGCGGGCTCGGGCTGCTGTCGGTTGCGGTCGGGTTCGCGTTCCGCGACACCTTCGAGAATTTTTTCGCCGGCATGCTCATGCTCTGGAAGTATCCGTTCGAAAGCGGCGACTTCATCCGGTCGGGCGATATCTTCGGGCGGGTCGAACAGATCAATATCCGCATGACCCTGCTGCGCAAGGTAAGCGGCGAACTGCTGCTCGTGCCCAACTCGAAGCTGTTCCAGAACCCGACCGAAGTGCTGACCGACCGGCCCATGCGGCGTATCACGGTGATGACAGGCGTGGCCTATGGCGAAGATCTTGCCGCGGCACTGACGGTCATCGAGACGGCGGTGACCGGCTGCGACACGGTCATCGCGGGCCAGCCGGTACAGATCTTCGCCCACGGCTTCGGCGACAGCAGTATGGATATCGAGGTGACCTGGTGGTGCGACGCCACGCCGCTTGGGGTGCGCCGCTCGCGCAGCGAGATCGTGGTGGCCGTGAAGGCGGCGCTCGACGCCGCGGGCATCGAGATCCCGTTCCCCTATCGCACGCTGACCTTCGCGCAACCCCTGCCGTTGATCGGCACCACGCCGACCGCGACATCCGGCGGCGACGACCCCGGCTAGGCCAGCGGCATGAAAAAGGGCGGCCCCTGGGCCGCCCTTATTGCAATCGACTGTTCTCGGTCGCGCTAGCCGATGAAATCCAGCAGTGCCTTGTTGAACGCCTCCGGGTGCGTGGCATTGATGCCGTGCGGCCCGCCTTCGATCAGTGCCAGCGAGCTGTCAGCGATGGCGTCGACAGAACGCTTGCCGCTGACCTCGAAAGGCACGATGCCGTCGGAATCGCCGTGGATGACAAGCGTGGGCACGTCGAACTTGGCGAGGTCGTCGCGAAAGTCCGTCCGCCCGAATGCGCCGATGCAGTCGAGGGTGCCCTTCGGCGAGGCGAACCACGCGATATCGCGATGGTACTGGCGGCTGGCTTCGCTCACGAGCAGCCCACCGCCCTCGGTCGAGAAGAAATTGGTGGCGAAGTCCTCGAAGAACGCGAGCCGGTCGCTTTTCACGCCGTTCTCGAACTGCTCGATGGTGGCGTCGTCGAGACCGCCGTCGGGGTTGTCATCCGCCTTGTACAGATAGGGCGGTACGGCCGCCGCGAGCACGGCCTTGGCCACGCGCGCGCTGCCATAGGTGCCGATATAGCGTGCCACTTCGCCGCCGCCCATGGAAAAGCCCACCAGGGTGACTTCGTTGAGGTCGAGATGCTCGAGCAGCGTGCTCAGATCCCTGGCGAAGGTGTCGTAGTCATAACCCGTCCAGGGCTGCGAGGATTTGCCAAAACCGCGGCGATCGTAGGTGATCACGCGATGCCCGGCCTCAACCAGTGCCGGGACCTGCTTCTCCCAGGAACGCCCGCTCAGCGGCCAGCCGTGGATGAGCACCACCGGCTTGCCGCTGCCGTGGTCCTCGTAATAGAGCTCGACGGGCGCGTTGTTCTCGCGATCGACTTCCAGGAACGCCATGGCTGTATCCCGATTGTTTTCGAAACCTGTTTTCGACCTTGGGGTGGTAGGCGGCCAAAACAACCGGCGATGCCTGCATGGCGGCCCGTAGGCAATGGGCAGCCGGGTGCGATTGCGTGGCCCGGCAAAACAGATCTGCCGGGAAAGGCGCCTTCGAACCCGGATAAACGGGATGCCCGGGGCTTCGTCGGCGCCCCGATGGGCGGGATGCTGCCGAACGCGCAGCCCCAACACGGGCTGATCGTGTTCGGCGATTTCGTCCACATGGCGGTCGGCTGGATGGTGGCTTTCCGGTTGCGGCTCGCCGGCGACGCGGCGCTGGCCGAGGCCATGTGCGCCTGTTCGCGGCCCGCCCTGGCGGGCAATGTACCGACAACACGGTTTTTGTTGTCGCAGCGGGCCACCGGGCAGGTGCGACCGGAAATCGACTAGGCTGACGGCATGGCGCTATCGATATCCAATCAAGTCAGCCTCGACGACGGCGAGATCGAGTGGCACGCCGTACGCGCATCGGGCGCTGGCGGCCAGAACGTCAACAAGGTCGCAACCGCGGTGCATCTGCGGTTCGATATCCGCGCGTCCTCGCTGCCGGATATGTACAAGGAACGGCTGCTGGCGCGACGCGACCGGCGGATCACCCGCGACGGCGTCGTCGTGATCAAGGCGCAGCAGTTTCGCAGTCAGGACAAGAATCGCGAAGACGCGCTCGCCCGTCTTCAGGCGATCATACGCAGCGCTACCGCCGTCGCACGCCGGCGCAAGCCCACGCGGCCGTCGCGGCGGGCGAAGCGCAAGCGCATGGATCAAAAGACCAAGCGCGGCCGAACCAAGGCGTTGCGTGGCCGCCCTTCGCGCGACGACTGACGCCATGCCGCCGAGGCAACCCGTGTCAGGCGCCGGCTAACCGCGGCACGGCGTCGCTTGCGCCCTGCTGTATGATGCGATCATTAATTTTGCAGTGCAGCACGACCGCTGCCACGGGGACCGGCGTCGCAACGCGTGGCGTCACGCGAACTTCTTCACCGTCGACCGATGCGCCGCGCCGGTCGCCATAAGGCGATGGCTGAATTTTGGCCCCGGCTTTCGCCCTGGATACCGATGCGACGTTCGCCCCGTTTCGCCCGGAAATAGACCTCATGAATCAAGCAGCCGCGCCTGCCCTCGACCGCACCACGGCCTCCCGCTGGGGCGATCCGATCACGCTGGCACTGAGCATCGGTTTCGTGCTCGTGTTCGTCGGCCTTTCGCTCTACGACCTCGAAGGCGTCGCCGGCGCCATCTCGACCGGTTTCGCCTGGACTGCCGCAACGCTCGGCACCTATTTCGAACTGCTACTGCTGGCGACCTTCTTCATCGGCCTCGGCGTAGCCTGCACGCCGGCGGCGAACGCCCGTATCGGCGGGGTCGACACGCCCGAGCTGAGCACCTTCAAGTGGCTGTCGATCATCATGTGTACGCTGCTCGCGGGCGGCGGGGTGTTCTTCGCCGCCGGTGAGCCGGTCTATCATTTCCTCACCACGCCGCCCGCGTTCGATACGCAGGCCGGGACCGCGGCCGCCATTTCCGGCGCGCTCGCGCAGTCGTTCATGCACTGGGGCTTTCTCGCCTGGGCCATTCTCGGTTCTCTGACCGCCGTGGTACTGGCGCATGTGCATTACGATCAGGGCGAGCCGCTGCGTCCGCGTAGTCTGCTGCTGCCGGTTCTGGGCAAGCGCGTGGTACACAGCCCTGTCGGCAGCGTGGTCGATGCAGTCTGCATCATCGCCGTGGTGGCCGGCACCGTGGGGCCGATCGGCTTTCTCGCAACGCAGGTCAGCTACGGCCTACACGAGATCTTCGGCCTCGCCGAGGGTCTGCCGACCCAGCTGTCGATCCTCGCCGTACTGGGCGCGGTCTACGTCACGTCGGCGGTCACGGGCATCGACCGCGGCATCCAGACCCTGAGCCGGTTCAACGTCTTCTTGGCGCTGGCGATCGCGGCGGTGATCTTCGTTTTCGGCCCGACGCTGTTCCTGGTCAACGCCTATGCCCAGGCGTTCGGCGACTATCTCGGCTCGTTCTTCACCATGGCGACGATGACATCGCAGACCGCGCCGGCCTGGTGGATGAAGTGGTGGACCGTCTTTTTCTTTGCCTGGTTTCTCGGCTATGGCCCGCTGATGGCGATTTTCGTGGCGCGGATCTCGCGCGGACGCACCATCCGCCAGATGATCGTATCGGTGGCCATTCTCGCGCCGATCGCCACCACCCTCTGGTTCACGCTGCTCGGTGGCTCGGGCATCCACTATCAGATGACCGGCGTGTTCGATCTCAGCGACGCGCTGGCCGATTTCAAGTTCGACGTGGCCACGCTGACCATCGCCCAGGCTTTGCCGGGCGGCGCCGTCATGGCGCTGGCGATCATGGTGCTCACCTCGATATTCGTTGCCACCACGGGCGATTCCATGAGCTATGCGATCGCCGTGGTCAACGCCGGGCACGACGAGCCAGCGCCTGCGATGCGCGCGTTCTGGGGGATCACCATGGCCATCATGGCCGCGATTCTGCTCACCATGGGCCAGGGCCAGATCAGCGCCCTGCAGCAATTGATCGTGATCACCGCGATCCCGGTGTCGCTGGTACTGCTGCCATCGCTCTGGACCGGGCCGAAGGCGGCCTATGCCATGGCACGCAGCCAGGGGCTTGTGCCCGCGCACTAGCCGCACGGTCGTGCGCGACGACAAGGCCGCCGGTCACCGCGCCCGGCGGCTGTCGCGCGAATTTACAGCATGCCCGCCACGTATCGCGCCCACGAACGAGAACGACCGATTTTCAATTTTCCGGAACCGAAACCGGGCGAATCGAGTTTTCCCGCTTAAAACCGACGCTTGCCGACCGGGCCCGGGCGAACCGCGCACGCCCTGGCCGTCGGCACGCCAGCCCACCGTCCCGATTCCGGTAAGCGCGTGCTAATAGTCGTTGCCGGGTTCGAACAAGACGGTTGCCAAGACCGCGATGTCCACACAGACAGTCGAGCGACTCCTTGTGGAGCGCTGCATCGCCGAGCGGGGTCATCGCCGGGTGCGTTTTCCGGCCCCGGTAGAACAGGCCTACGAGGGGTATTCGCGGCGTTATCGGGCGCGTCTGATCGCGAGCACCATACTGCCGTCGCTTTTGCTCTATAACCTGCTGCTCGTCGCCGACTTTCTGCTTTTGCCGCAGACGTTTCTACTCGCGGCCTTCTGCCATCTGGCCCTGGTGACGCCGCTGTTGCTGTTCGTGGGCTTCACCATTCGTGGCGAGCCCCGGCTGTGGCTGCGCGAGACGCTTGCAATGTCCGTACCGCTCGCCATGGCGGCCCAGATTCTTTTCATCTATTCGATCAACATCAACCATCCCGCCGCGCAGCACTATCAATATCTCGTGCTGCTGACGGTGATCTACGCCAATGTGTCCCAACGTCTGGATTTCCGTTTCGCACTCGCGGCGACGACGATGCTCGTCGCCGGGTATCTCTGGGTGGTTCTGCCCTCTGCCGAACCGTTCGCGAGCAAGCTCGTCGGGATGGCCGCGATCGTGAGCATCGGCTATCTGACCCTGAGCGCGAACTTCTGGATGGAGCGGGACGCGCGCTACGGTTTTCTGCGCCATCTGCGTGATCGTCTACAGCGCGAGGACGCGGAACTCGCCGCGAACCGCGATGCGCTCACCGGCCTGTCCAACCGCTACCAGCTCGAAAAGCGTATCGACGAACTCTACGGCGCGGGCGTCGAGAACGTGCATGAACTCAGCGTCGGTGCCCTCATGGTCGATGTCGACCACTTCAAGGCGTTCAACGACCACTACGGCCACCCGGCCGGCGACACCTGTCTCAAGCGCATTGCCGGCGCCATCGCCGCGCAGCTGCGCAACGAGAACGATCTGGCGATCCGGTACGGCGGCGAAGAGTTTCTCATCCTGCTCTACGACGCCGACCTGGCCGATGCCGTACGCATTGCCGAGCGCCTGCGCCGCGCCATCGAAGGCTTTCGTATTCCTCACGTGCGTGCCTCGGATCACGACGACGTGACGGTGAGCGTGGGCGCCATGGCCGGTCATCTGGCCCGCTACCGGATCTCCGAGCTGGTCGACGGCGCGGACGCGGCGCTTTATATCGCCAAGCGCAACGGGCGCAACCGCGTGTTCCCGCCGCTGCTTGCCGACAGCCGCTCGCTCGTGCTCAAGCCGCACGCCTGACGCGCGCACCGCCACGCAATAAAAACGCCCGTATCTCGATCGAGATACGGGCGTCGACTACGCAGCGGGTCACGCAACCCGGCGCTAGTCCACGATCATCACGGCCTTCGCGTTCACGAATTCCTTCATGCCGAAGCCGCCGTGTTCACGGCCATAGCCGCTGTCCTTGACGCCGCCGAACGGCAGATGTGGCTGCGCCAGGCGATAGCCGTTGATGTTGACCATGCCGGTATCGAACAGATTGCGTGCGATATCGATGGCACGCTTTTCGTCCTTCGAAAAGATGCCGCCACCCAGACCGTAGCGCGAGTCATTCGCCACGCGAATGGCTTCGTCCTCGTCGGCGACACGGATCAACGATGCGACCGGGCCGAACAGCTCCTCGTCGTAGGCGGGCATGCCCGGTGCGAGATCTTCCAGCACCGTCGCCGGGTAGAAATAGCCCGGCCCCTCCGGCAGCTCGCCACCGAACACGCAGGTCGCGCCGGCATCGATCGAACGCGTGACCAGATCGTGCAGGGTATCGCGCAGATCTTCGCGGGCGATCGGACCGAGCACCGTGTTCGGGTCGGTCGGATCGCCGTACTCGACCTGGCGCATGCGTTCGACGAATTTGTCGCGGAACGACTCGTACACCGAATCGACCACGATGAAACGCTTGGCCGCCACGCAGGTCTCGCCGTTGTTGTAGATCCGGCCCTGGGCACAGGTTTCGACCGCACGGTCGATATCCGCGTCGTCCAGCACCAGATAGGCGTCGTTGCTGCCCAGCTCCAGCACCGATTTCTTCAGGTGCTGGCCGGCCTTAGCGGCCACGGCCGCGCCCGCCTTCGGGCTGCCGGTCAGCGTCACGCCGCGCACGTATTCATGCGCGATGAGCTGGCCGGTCTGTTCGGCATCGATGAGCAGGGTGCGAAAGACGTTTTCCGGCAGGCCGGCTTCGCGGAACACCTTCTCGATCTCGAGGGCGGCGCCCCAGACGTTCGGCGCATGCTTCAGCAAGACCGTGTTGCCCGCCATGATATTGGCGATGCTGTAGCGAATGACCTGATAGAACGGGAAGTTCCAGGGCTGAATGCCGAGAATCACGCCCTGCGGCTGATAGCTGATCAGCGCACGGCCGCCGTCGAGCGCGCGCTCCTCGTCGCCGAGCTCGTCGGCCGCGGTATCGGCGGTGTATTCACAGATCGCGGCACAAAGCTCGATTTCATCGCCGCCCTGCGAGATCGGCTTGCCCATCTCGCGGGTCATGAGCGCGGCATAGTCGTCCTTGCCGGCACGCAGCCGCTTGGCGATTTCGCGCAGAATGCCGCCGCGCTCTTCCAGTGTGGTGGTGCGCCACTTCAGAAACGCCTCGTGCGAATCGCGCAGCGTCTGCAGCGCCTGTTCGTCGCTGGCCAGTTCGTAGGTCGCGATGACTTCGCCGTTGGCGGGATTGATCGTCTGTTGCGTCTGGGCCATGTCGAGGCTCCCGTATACATGCTTGAAAAATGCCACACAGCGCGTAGACGGCAAGACGACTTCACGGTCTACCGCATCGCGCATGCGCTTTGTATCTGCAGCGGGATATAGAGGCCCTGAACGTACTTTCAATGGCGATGGCCCCTCAGCAAACGCAACACCGCGTCGAGCCAGCGCCGCGACCACTACGGTGGCCGGGGCTTTGCGCGTCGCTAAAGCGCCTTGCGCACGTCGTGGCTGCGCACGAGATTGGCGAACGCCGACGAATCGCCGGGCCGGCTGAAGTAGTAGCCCTGCATATCGTCGCAATCCTGGGCCCGCAGAAAATCCTGCTGCTCGGCGGTTTCCACGCCTTCGGCGATGACGTTGAGGCTGAGGTTCTTGCCCATCGTGATGATCGCGCGCGCGATGGACTGGTCCGTGGTATTCGACGACAGCTCGCGGATGAAGGAGCGATCAATCTTCAGGCTGTCGACGGGCAGCTGGCGCAACTGGGTGAGTGAGGAATAGCCGGTGCCGAAATCGTCGATGGAGATGAACACGCCCAGCCGCTTGATCTGCGCGAGCAACGCCAGCGCGCGGCGAATATCGTGCATCACCGCTGTTTCCGTGATCTCGAGTTCGAGCAGATTCGCCGGCATGCCGGTGCGCTCGAGCACGGCTTGCAGATGATCGACCAGCTGGTGATCGGAAAATTGCGCAGGCGACAGATTCACCGCCATGCGCAGCGCCGGCATGCCCTGACGTTGCCACGCCATATTCTGTTCGCAGGCCGTTTCCAGCACCCAGCGCCCGATCGGAATGATCAGGCCGACCTCTTCTGCGAGCGGCAGAAACTGGGTGGGCGTGACTTCGCCCAGCTCGTCGTTGTGCCATCGCAGCAACGCTTCGACGCCGATGATGCGCTCGTCCGCCAGGCTGATCTTGGCCTGATAGGCCAGCTCGAACTCGCCGCGCTCCAGCGCCTGACGCAGATGATTCTCGAGCTTGATGCGCTTGAGCGAACGGCGCTTGAGCTGCGACGAATAGAACTCGTAGGTGTTCTTGCCCTCTTCCTTGGCCCGGTACATGGCCATGTCGGCATGTTTCATCAGGCTCGAGGCATCGAGCGCGTCGTTGGGGTAGAGCGCGATCCCGATGCTGGTGGTCACCCGGTATTCCTGGCCCTGCAGTTCTACCGGTTCCAGAATCTTGGCGAGGATTGTCCGGGCGAGTTTGGCGGCATCTTCGCCGTGCTTTACATCGTTGACCAGGATCAGGAATTCGTCGCCGCCGATACGGGCGACCACGTCACTGGCGCGCACCGATAGCGACAGCCGCTCGCCGATGGTGATCAACAGCTGATCGCCGGCCTCGTGGCCGAGCGAGTCGTTGATCGTCTTGAAGCGGTCGAGATCGATGAACAGAAGTGCGAAGGCGCGCCGGTGCCGGCGTGCGGACTCGATCGCCATCGCCAGCGACTGATTGAAAAGCGTGCGATTGGGCAGGCTCGTCAGCGCATCGTGGGTGGCCAGAAACTCGATATGCTTTTCGCCGGCCTCGCGCTGGGCCTCGTGCTCGAAGTTCTCGAGCGCGAACACGAGATTTTGCGCCATACGTTCCAGCAGGCGCACGCCGTCGGCGTCGAAGGCACGCCGCAGGCGCGACGCCAGAAAGATCACGCCGATCGGCTTGTTCCCACGCAGAATCGGTACCGCGGCGGCCGAACGGATACCGGCATCGGCCGCGATTTCACGCCACGCTTGGGTGCGCCGGTCCTCGAAATAATCATCGCTGACCTGTGGCATCACGGCATGAAAACAGCGATCCGCGAGACCGCGCGGCTGCGCGCCGGCCGCGAGTGATATCTGGGCCCCGCGTATCTGGTCGGCGGTCGCGCCGGCGCTGGCGGTCACGTCGAGCGCCTCCCCATCCGTCGACGCGAGCAGGATCGACACGATCACGATGTCGACGCCGGTCACCGCCGTATCGCAGACCTGCTGATAGAGATCCTGGGGCGTGCTCGCCCGCAGAATCGCCTCGTTGGTCGCGCTCAGCGAGGCATACATGCGGCTCATGCGATCGCGGGCCAGTTCCGCCTGCTTGCGCTGACTGATGTCGTTCACCGCGCTCACGATCAGCCAGCGGCCATCCACGAACAGCGCGCGCCGGTGCTCCTCGACCACCGACAGACGCCCATCGCTGCGCCGGCTGCGGTTTTCCTTGGTCTGCCCGCCCTGCGCGATCACCTGGTCGTATTCGCGCTCCAGCAGGTCGCGATCGAGCATCAGCAGGGTATGCGGCGGCGTGGCCAGCAGCGTATCGCGATCGCAGCCGACCAGTTCGCAGGCGCGCTGGTTCACGAACACGAAATGCATCGTCTGGCGGTCGATGACGAATATCATGATGTGCGAGGCATCGATCGCGGCGCGCAACTGCCGCAGTTCGCTGAAGCGCGAACGTTCGGCCGTGACGTCGCGGGCCAGTCCGCGCCAGCCTGCCGCGTGACCGTGGTCGTCGAACATCGGTTGTGCGCTGATCCGCAGATGACGCACGTTGCCGTCGCGCTGCAACCACGACACAACGCGCTCGCGTATGGGCGCAAGGTCGGCGTCGTCGGGCCTGGGCCACCCGCTCTCGTCGATCGCACCCAGCCCGAGTTCGATCGCCGTGGATCCGAGCCACGAATCGGCCGCGATGGTGCCGGCATCGACCGCGCTGCCGCTGACCTGCACGAACCGGCCGGCCGCATCCTGCTCCCAGTAGAAATCCGAGACCAGCGCCACCAGGCTGCTGATATCCGGCGTATCGGGGTTCATGGCTGTGGGCATCGCATGCCCCTTCTCATGCATGCAGGCACGATGATCATGGGCCTGGCGCGCGCCGCGCACGCAGATGACTTGTCTTCAAAAGAGTATCGGCGGTCACGAGGACAACCTTGAGCGCTGGACCCGCTCGTGCAGCGTCTGCAGGCGCCCGTCGTGTATCCCTTCGGCTTCGAGATGCGCGACCGTATTGGCGAGATAGTCGGCGCTGCTGCCGATCATGCCGTGGCCGGTCGCCAGCAAGTGCACGACCTGCGTGTCGTCGAGCCGGCAATGACCGGGATGCGCGGCATTGACCACGAATGCAATCGCGGCCACGGGCCCCGCGGACGTGCGCACGGTCAGCCAGCGCGGCGTGTAAACGCCGGTCAGCATCTCCCGGCGCCAGACCATGAGCAGCTCGTGTTCGATATCCGACGCGCTCACGCGCAGCGTCATGCCGTTGCAGGACCCGCCCGGTACGAGGCCGAGCATCAACCCGGGTGCCTCGGGGGAGCCGCGGCCGTAGGCGAGCTTGAGACGAAAATCACGATGAAAACCGTAGAGCCGCGCCATGCGCGACTCGGCGACCGCGACACAGGGGTTCCAGAGCAGCGAACCATAGCCGAACAGCCACACCCCGGCCGTCGCCTGCGCGTGCGCGTCATCCGGCCGCTTCGCAAGCGTATGGCGAATGGAGTTACGAAGCGCTGCATCGCTGGCGAGCGCCACATCGGGATGGCGGACGCCGAACGCCGTGCGAATGCCGTCGCGCTCGAGCACCTCGCGCGTGATACCGCCGGCCAGATCGCCCGGCGCGCGGTCTGCGTCACGCACCGCGCCACGCCTCGTTGCGGGCGTCGCGCCCCGGCATCGCATGGCGTATCACGCCGCCACCGCCTCGAAATCGCTGGCCTCGACGAACACGCGGCACAGCCGTTCGATCGCGTGTTGATCGTCCGTCGAAAAGCGGGCCGGATTCGGGCTGTCGATATCGAGCACGCCCCAGAGCGCGTCATCCACGATCACCGGGACCACGAGCTCCGAGCGTGACGCCGCATCACAGACGATGTGATCGGGCACGGCATGCACGTCGTCCACGCGCTGGGTCTGGCGCGTCCGGGCTGCCTTACCGCAGACACCCTGTTCGAATGGAATGGGGTTGCAGGCCGGTAGCCCCTGAAAAGGCCCGAGCACCAGCATGTTCACGGGCCTTTGCCGATAGAACCCGACCCAGTTGAGCGCGTCGAACTGCTGCGCGATGAAAGCGCAGGTCTGGGCCGCATTGGTCAGCCAGTCGCGGGTATCGAGCAGAGCGACCAGCTGCTGTTCACGCAATGTGACATCGTTCATGGCGAATTCGCCTGATCCTGGGGCCATAGACAGCGCCTTGCCGATACGCGCTCCCCGTTCGGCTCGGCGCACGTGATCCTGGACATTCACCATACAAGCATCCCGGAATGCGGGCCATTGCCCGCCATGGCGCCAGACGCGCGTGCCCGCCTCGTGCGTGCGGCCGCGCACCTGATCTACCCTTGCGGCATGCGCGACATGACCGATCTGTTCACCGCCCTGGCGCGGTCACGATTTCGCAGCCGTTTTGCCCTCGGCCCGCGCGAAGCCGGGTATCTGGAACAGCGCGGGCTGGATACGGTTCGCGAACATGCCGAAAAGTTCGTTGCCGAACGCCTGGCGCCGGCGCACCCGCGAAACGACGGCCGTCAGACCCCATGGCGCAACCACCCGGTGTTCATCGCCCAGCACGCGACCGGCACCTGCTGTCGCAACTGTCTCGAGCGCTGGCACGGCCTGGCCAAGGGCCGTGCGCTCGACGATACACAACAGCGCTATATCGTCGACGTGATCGACCACTGGCTGCGGTGTCACGCCGATCGCCACCGGTGACGCGCTGCCGCTTTTGCGGCCCACCGCCCCGATTGCTCGACATTCGTCGCCTGCCGTTCCGGTGGCAGGCATGCGAAAGTAGGGGCCAACGCATGATTCATTGACATCAGGAGTACGCCATGAGCCTCGACCCGGACCTTCAAGCGCTAAGCGACAAGATCGACCGCCTGAGCGGACTGGGCGACAAGGCACAGTTCTCGCCGGAGCAACAGGGTCTGCTCGACAAGGCGCTGGCGCAATCGCAACGCGAGCGCCATGGCGGGGTGATGCAGGTCAGTCATTTCCGCCAGGAACTGGACTTCTTCGTGATCTGCCTCGGCTACGGCCTGGTCGCCTTCGCGGCGCTGGTGATGCTGCGCTGGTCCAGCGAGGCGCCGCTGGGCGGGCCGGGCGTGTTCGGGCTCGCCTTTCTGGCCGGGGTGAGCGGCGCCCTCTTTCGCGCCTTCTACGCGCGCCCGAAGACCACCCACGCGCGCGGCCTGATTCTGGTGCTCTCGGGGTTCGTCGTGCTCGTCTCGCTCATTGCGCTGACCGCCGCGCATGCGATCGGTGGCGTGCTCGGCATCGTGCTCGGCGCGATCTTCTTTCGTTCGATCGAGCGGCGCCGCCAGAGCAGCGGCGCGTCGCTGCGTCAGCAGTCCTCGAGCTGAGCGGCGCGGTGCGATTCGCACCGCCAGCCAGACGACCGAAATAAAACCCAATAAAAAAGGCGGGGCCGCGTGGCCCCGCCTTTTTTTCGTCGCGACTGGCGTCGCGACTCGGACAGTGATGTACCGTACGGCGACTAGCCGAACTGGTTCATCGTGTTGTCCTTGCCACCGGCCTTCAGCGCGCTCTCGCGCGAGAAGAACTCCTTGTGGTCATCGCCGATGTTGGAACCGGCCATGTCCTGGTGCTTCACGGTGGCGATGCCTTCGCGGATTTCCTTGCGCTGCACGCCTTCCACATAGGCCAGCATGCCCAGATCGCCGAAGTAGCCCTTGGCCAGCTGATCGGTCGACAGGGCCGCCGTGTGGTAGGTCGGCAGCGTGATCAGGTGATGGAAGATGCCGGCCTTGGCCGAGCCTTCCTTCTGGAAGTCACGGGTCCACTCGTCGGCGACCTTGCCCAGCTCGGTGTCGTCGTACTTGATGTCCATCAGGTTGTCGCGATCGTAGGCCGAAAGATCCTTGCCTTCCTCGGCCCAGGCGTCGTACACCTGCTGACGGAAGTTCAGCGTCCAGTTGAACGACGGGCTGTTGTTGTAGACCAGCTTGGCATCCGGCACTTCCTTGCGGATGCGATCGACCATGCCGCCAATCTGCTTGACGTGCGGCTTCTCGGTCTCGATCCACAGCAGGTCGGCGCCGTTCTTCAGGCTGGCGATACAGTCCATGACCACGCGGTCTTCGCCGGTGCCCTTGCGGAACTCGAACAGGCCCGAGGCCAGACGCTGCAGGCGCACGAGCTTGCCGCTCTGCTTGATCACGACGTCGTTCGGGTTGATTTCCGAAGCGTCCTTGATCTCTTCGCCCGCGATGAAGCTGTTGTACTGGTCGCCCAGGTCACCCGGCTCGTTGGAGACGGCGATCTGCTGGGTCAGGCCCGCGCCCAGGCTGTCGGTACGGGCGACGATGATGCCGTCGTCCACACCCAGCTCGAGGAAGGCGTAACGCACCGCGTTGATCTTGGCCAGGAACTGGGCGTGCGGCACGGTGACCTTGCCGTCCTGATGGCCGCACTGCTTCACGTCCGAGACCTGGTTCTCGATCTGAATCGCGCAGGCGCCGGCCTCGATCATTTTCTTGGCCAGCAGATAGGTGGCCTCTTCGTTGCCGAAGCCGGCGTCGATGTCCGCGATGATCGGAATGACGTGGGTTTCGAAGTTGTCGATCTTCTCCTGTGCCTTCTTGGCCGCGACGTCGTCGCCGGCTTCCTTGGCCGCTTCCAGATCACGGAAATAGTGGTTGAGCTCCCACGCATCGGCCTGCTTGAGGAAGGTATAGAGCTCCTCGATCAGCATCGGCACGGTCGTCTTCTCGTGCATGGACTGATCCGGCAGCGGGCCGAACTCGCTGCGCAGGGCCGCGACCATCCACCCGGACAGGTACAGATAGTTGCGCTTGAGGGTGCCGAAGTGCTTCTTGATCGAGATCGCCTTCTGCTGGCCGATGAAGCCGTGCCAGCAACCCAGCGACTGCGTGTACTTCGACGAATCCTTGTCGTAGGCCGCCATGTCTTCGCGCATCACCTTGGCGGTGTGCTTGGCGATATCCAGACCGGTGTGAAAACGGTTCTGGGCGCGCATGCGCGCGGCGTGTTCCGGGTTGATGGCAGCCCAGGCGCTGCCCTGTGCTTCGCGCAGCGACGCGATGGCATCAACGTCATTGGAATACTGGGACATGGTCGATCCTCTCGCTATGAATGTGGTGACCGGTTTGCATGCCGGCGCGGCGTGCTGACGCCGCGCCGACCATGACAGCCGGTTGCCACGCATTCTAGGCATCGATTGCGGATACGAACAGTCAATATCCGTGATAGTCGATATTCACTTGGTGAATGTTTGGCGCAGCACAGCACGCGATATCGGGGGCCGCAGGAGGGTCGCGTTTGCCACCCACCGGCGCGGGTCGAGCCGGCCGCGACCGGATTTTACCCGCGCAGGTATGGACACCCTCGCGGTTTCGTGCTCTTTATTCATCAGGGCAAACGCGACGGACACGCCCCGCGCGTTGCTGTCGACAACGACTGTCATGCGGCTGGGGAGCGGCGCATGGGCAAGACGGTTATCACGATGTGGTCAGCCACCGCGCTGATACTTGTGGCCTGCTCCGGGCCGCAACGGGTCAACGATGTCGCCGCCCGGCTCGATATCGACAGCAAGAAGACCCGTCGCTACCACTACCTGGCCGATGTGCCCTTTGCGGAAGGCCTTGCCCACGAAGGCTATATCGTGGCGCTGGAGAAATCGCCGCGGGCACGCGTGGGCTATGTCGAACGCGAAAGCTATGCGCGGCGTTTTCGCTTTCTGCCGGCCGACCCGGCCAACCCCCGGCGCGCGGCCCATCTCGACACGACCATCAATGCCAACGCCAAGGCGCTGTTCGTGTCGCATATCGTGGCCTATGAGTCCGACCGGGCACAGGCCCGCAGGGCCGGCGCCCGTGCGCATGCCGCTCAGCCGCGCATGCGCACACGGTTTCTCTACAACATCTACGCCGACCGCGGCGCCCGCACCTATGGCGCCAGCGCGGACGTGCCCATCGTCGTGGCGCGCGAAGACTTCCACGAAAGCGGCTGGCAGGCGCTGGAAAGCTCGCTCGCCCGCGATCTCGAATACAAACTGGCGAGCGCACGCGACGCGGGCCGTCCCTACACCCACCTGGTGTTTTCCGCGATGGGCTGGGACAACGATCAGCCCGAGTCAGTACGGCGCTACAACGCCATCATCGGCCAGCTGATCGAGCAGGCCCGCCGCGATACCGACGCGGTCGCGCCGTTCAATCCGCTGGTCGTCGGCATCACCTGGCCCTCGGTCTGGGGCTGGCAGAGCTGGTTTAATCTCCGCCAGCTCGCCTACAAGCTGTTCGGCTACGCCAACAAGTCGGACGACGCCGACGAGATCGGCTACACCTATGCCAACTGGCTCGTGAACCGGCTCGGCCTGCAGCTGCGCGCGGCGTTCGCCGATACGCAGCCACGCCTGCAGGTCGTGGCCGTCGGCCACAGTTTCGGTGCCCGCATCATGTCGCGGGCGGTATTCAGCCGCGCCCTGCTCGAAAACGATCCGCATCCAAACCAAAGCGTCGATCTGCTGGCCGGGCTGCAGGGCGCGTTCAGCGCCAACCGCTTCATTCCCGGGGCGGGCAACGAAGGCTATCCGTATGCCGGGCTGCCCGGCATGACGGGGCGGGTGCTCATGACCACCTCCGACAACGACAAGGCCAACCCGTTGGCCTACTACCTGTCGCGCGCGGTGCATATCGGCGGCAAGCGCGGGCTGGATGTCGCGCGCGACCCGGCGCACGCCGACATCTTCCATATCCCCACAACGCGGTCGCCCCGTCTCGACGCCGCGGCCTGCGCGGCGCGCGACCAGGTCATCGTCGTCGACGCCAGCGACTACGTCCACGACCACAACGATGTGCTGACGCCCGAAATCGGCGCGCTGCTCTGGTCTGCCATTCAGTGCGACGCCCTGACGACGGACCGGCGCGCGGTGACACGTCACGAAACGCCGCTTGCAGCGACGCCGCGTCTCGCAGCGCATGCGACCCCGCTGCATGCGAGCGCCGCGCCATGAAGATCGAATCGACCCGCAGACCGCCGGCACGTGCTTCGGCACCGGCTACCGAAGCACGTGCCGCGGTACCCGGCGATACGGCCATCGATGTGCCGTCGCCGACGACGACAACGGCACCGGCGTGCCCCGTATTCGCCCTGGGCGGCGTCAAGGCACCGTTGCCGGCGCCCGCACCCACCCCGCTGGACGACCTGCTGCCGTTCGCCGTGGGTGCGGCGATCGCCGCCTCCCACGACCTCGACTGGGGCGATCAATTCGCGTTGCTCGATGTCGGCTGTGCCCATGTCCGATTCGTATCGCGCGGCTGTCAGCAGACGCTGATGTTCACGCTCGACGGCCGCGCCTGGATCATGTTTCGCGGCTCCGATCAGAGCCTCGACTGGCTGCTCAACTTCGCCGTGCTGCCGTTCTATCACCCCGGGTTTCGCATCGCCTGGCAGCTGCTGCGCGAGCCGGTATCGCAATGGGCGCAGCAGGTGCGCGGCGACGCGTCGCGCTGCGTGATCGTCGGCCACTCGCTCGGCGGCGCCATCGCCACGCTCGCCGCCCGCGCCGTGCGCGATACCGACACCCTGCCCGTGGAAGCGGTGATCACGCTCGGCGCGCCGCGGGTCGGATCGGCGCGTTTCGCGAGCGCCTACAACGCCACGCCGGCGGGTTTTGCCGCATCGGACGCGACGCTCGGCGATCGCACGCTTCGCCTGGTCAACGGCGACGACCCGGTTCCCACCGTACCGCCCGTATGGCTCGGCTTTCGGCATGTCGGTCACGCGCAGGCGGTAGCCCAGCTCGAACCGAATGCCGCCACGCCACCGCCACTGCCGGTACGCGATCCGGTCACCTTTCGGCGCCCGCGACGATCGGCCGATGCGTGGCTCACGCGCCTGCAGTACGCGCTGGCGACATACGGGCGCACGCCGTTCGCCCAGCTGACGCGGCTGACGCTCTGGCTCGGGCGCTCTTCGCTGCAGCATCTGCGCGCCTGTTACGGCGCGCCGCTGGGCGAGCGGCTCGCCTTCACCACGTTCCGGCCGCTACCGCATCGCCGGACAACATCGGAACGCCTGCTGCGGGGACTGGATCGCGTGGCGATGGGCCTGATTGCGCTGCTGCTCGTCTCGCCGATCGCTGCCCTGTTCTACCTGTTGATACGCACGGCCTCCGAAGGGGCATGGGCGCTGCTCGTGTTCGAACTGCTCACCGTGGCGGTGGTGCTGTTCTCGCCGCCCGACCCCTATTAAACGACCGCGCTGGCCGTCGATACGCCATGCGCTTGGCAACGCAGCGTTGCCAAGCGCAGCATGCAAGCGAAACGCGCCGGCGCACGAGCGCGGACATCGACATTGCTGCGCTGAGGGAAACCGTGATATTCCAACAACAGCGGGCTCGTGCGAACGAGACCGCACTGTCGGCCGCGATTTCAAGAATGAAGCGGGTCGAGGGGGGAGCACAATCGCGTTCCGGTGGTCGGGCACAGGCTCGTCGCCACCGCAGAATAAACAAGAATAGAGTAGGAGAAATTGCGATGAATACGCTTCAATCCGGGTACCGCAGGGTGCTCGTTGGCGTGGCCGTGCTCGGACTGTTCGGGTGCGCGGCCAGCCCCGATACGGACAAGGCCGACGGTGGCTACTACGTGACCAACCCCGATGGCGAGGTCTACAAGGATGCGGCCGGCAACTGCTGGCACGACCCAAACGTCGAGAAGAACGAAATGCGCGCGGAATGCGGCGATCAGGTCGCCCAGACCGATGGCGACGATGACGGCGACGGCGTGCCCAACAGCCGCGACCGCTGCCCGGGCACGCCCATGGGCACCGAAGTCGACGCGCGCGGCTGTCCGATCGAGAAACAGGCGCCCATCGTGCTCAAGGGCGTGACCTTCGAGTTCGACTCCGCGCGGCTGACCTCGCAGGCCGAAGGCCGGCTCGACAACGTGGCCGAGGCGCTACAGTCGTCGGCGTCGATGTCGGTACGCGTATCCGGACACACCGACAGCATCGGTTCGGACAGCTACAACGAACAGCTCTCCCAGGATCGTGCGGATTCGGTCAAGCGCTACCTCGTGGATCAGGGCATCGAAAGCACACGCCTGACCACCATGGGCTACGGCGAAAGTCGCCCGGTCGCCAGCAACGACACGGCGGCCGGCCGCGCCCAGAACCGGCGCGTCGAACTGGACGTCATGAAGCCATAGCCCTTCGCATACCGTCGGCGAGCACCGACGTTTGCAGCCCGGCGTGTTCGACAGGCACGCCGGGCTTTCTTTTTTGCGGCGTGCGTATCGCCTCACGCACGCGTACAGACGTTCGCTTTGCGGCCCGGTTTTTGGACAACCGTTCAGTTTTGGCGTGTGTCGCCGATGTTAATAGGGGTTGGGTGCTGATCTGCCGGCATGGCGATGTCGCCGGTCCGAGCATCACAAGTCTGTCGCGGAGCGAATCCGCGCACTGCAACTCACGCATCGCGGCCGAATGATGAAAACCCTTCGTACCCCGGCAAACGAAAACGAACGGCTGGAAGCCCTGCGCCGTACGAACCTGCTGAACATGCCGCGGGACGCGATCTTCGACCGTATCTCGCAGCTGGCCTCGCGCCTGCTGGACATGCCCATCGCTTCGATCACCCTGGTCGATGAAACACGCCAGTGGTTCAAGGCCGCCGTGGGCGTGGATATGGACCAGGTGCCGCGCGATGCGTCGTTCTGCACGCACACGATCAACGACGACAACGTGATCGTCGTCCACGACACCACGCTCGACGCGCGTTTCGCGGAAAACCCTTTCGTGGTCGGCGACACGCATATCCGCTTCTATGCCGGCGTGCCGCTGCGTACAGTCGAAGGCTACAGCCTGGGCACGCTCTGCGTTCTGGATACGCGCACGCGTCACGATTTCCAGGCCGCCGAACTCAAGACCCTGTGCGAATTCGCCGACATCGTCACCGCGTGGATCAAGATGCGCGAATCGGCCGGGCATCTGGACGCCACCACCGGTGTCTATACCCGCCAGCGCATGATCGAGCAGATCAGCCATGAACTGCAGCACGCCGATCACCAGCCCGCGGCGGCCGTGCGCGTCGTCGGTATTGCGGATGTCGCGCTGCCCAAGCAGATGCACGACCTGACCCAGGTGATGGGCCATGCCCAGACCGAGAAATTCATCATCGAATGCATCAACCGCCTGTCGAGTGCGATCGGCGCGGAGCGGGATCTGTATCGCATCGGCCTCTACCGGTTCGGCTTCTTTCTGAGCGGCTCGATCGGCGCCGGTATCCAGCGCAAGCTCAACGCGCTGATCAAGAAATTGCATAAGCCTTTCGATTCCGGTGTCGGCCTGTTGCTCGCGCCCAACGCAACGCTCGGGGTGACCACGATCACGGCGCGCTCCAACGAACACGCCGAAGAGATTCTGCGCCAGGCCTCCGTGGCCGCGGACGACGCCTGGCAAAGCGCACGCGGCTGGGCGTTCTACAAGACGGAAAGCGACATCCTGCGTCAACGCAAGCTGCAACTGCTGACCGATCTGCCCGACGCACTGACCGCCAGCGATCAGCTGCATCTCGTCTATCAACCCAAGGTGGATCTGCGCACCGGCGCCTGCGTCGGCGTGGAAGCATTGTTGCGCTGGGCCCACCCGACGCTCGGCGCAATCTCGCCGATCGAACTCATCGATGCGGCCGAGAAGACCGCGCTCATGCGTCCGCTCACCAACTGGGTTATCGATGCCGCGCTGGCCCAGCACGTGGCATGGCAGGAACAGAGCCTGACCCTGCAGATCGCGGTGAACCTGTCTGCCTACGACCTGGCCGACGACGAGATGGTGAACCGCGTCTGCCAGCGGCTGGAAAAACACGGCCTGCCCGGCGAAAGCCTGGAACTCGAATTCACCGAGAGCACGTTGATTCGCGACCTGGATGCGGTGATGCCCAAGCTGGAGCAGCTGCACGCCTTCGGCGTGTCGACCGCGATCGACGACTTCGGCACCGGCTACTGCAACCTGTCCTACCTGCAGAAACTCAACGTCAGCAAGATCAAGATCGATCGCCGTTTCGTTCAGGCGCTCGAACAGAGCGAGCGCGGCCAGACCCTGACCCGCGCGATCGTGCGGCTGGCCCAGGACATGGAATACCAGGTCGTCGTCGAGGGCGTGGAAAACGAAAGCACCATCGACCGTCTGCTCGAATGGAACTGCGATCAGGCGCAGGGGTATCTGTTCAGCAAGCCACTCGCGCCGGACGCCCTGCTCGCCTGGGCGCAGACCCGCGGCGTTTCACGCTAGGCGCCGGACGCGGCCTGGTCTGACCGCAAGCGCGGGCGAGGCTGGCGTGCCGCGGGCGTCGTCAATCCCGGTCGGGTTCGCGCTCTTGCCGATCGACCGCAGGCTCGACCATCGGACGCTCGTTCGCGCCGTCCGTATGTCGATCGACGCGTCGATAACGCTGTGTCTGCCCCCGTCCGAAGCCGTAGGACACGGCCAGCAATAACAGGCCGAAAATCGAAACCCCCAGAACCGATCCCACACCTAGCGTCATAGTGCTCCCATCGCCCGAACGCGCCGTTTGATCCGTTATCGGCCAAAGCCACGATGAATCAATAGCTTTGGCAAAAATTCCCGGGCAGCGTCGCGTCCGTTTTCGCCGCCGAGGAACGGTGTCGTCGTATCCACCACGGCCGGCCGGCACAACGCAACGATGATCGCCTGCCACCCGCCGCTCGGTCAGGGTTGAATGGCGATGGCGCCGACCCATCTATGTGCATGTAACACGCACTTTACGGGCCGATCATCTTCACCGACAGATGCCGGCCCGGCCAATCAAGGAGACGCCATGTTTTTCCAGCACCACGCACTGAAGCGCGCTCTCGCCGCTGGCGCCACCGCTGTCACGCTACTGTTCGCGACCGCAGGTGTCGCACAGACCGGAGCCGACCAAGCCGCGGCCGACCGGCACGGCGCCGTTCCAACGATGGATCAGCCGGCCCCGCGCGGCAGCTATCACGCTGAAGATACGGATCGCACGGCCCGCTCGGGCACCGCCCGGGACAGCAGCGCCACGCATTCGAATGCGCAGCAAGCGGCAGCCCGGGCCGGCACGCAGAACGGTGGGGATTACGCGCAGTAACCTTTGCGCACACCACACGTCATGAAACCGAAGCAGCGCCGCGTCGGTGAAGCCGGCGCGGCGTTTTTCATGTTCACGCAGCGCCGAGCCGGCACCGCGACGATCAGGCGTTCGCCGCGCCCTGCTCTGCCGTCTGCGACAGGCGCAGGTGACGCTGAATGACCGCCGCCAGATCGGGCACGACCGACACGACCTCGCGTTGTGCGCGCCCGCGTACACGCTGGTAGGCCGAACGAATGGTACGGCTGTGGATACGCTCGGCGCGACGATCGGCGACATGGAGTACGGCATCGGCCACCTGGGCGTCGCGCTCGCCCAGATAGGCGGCAAAACCCGCCGGATCCGCCTGCCCGTACGCCGCATAAAACGGCTCGAGCTCATGAATGAAATCCGGCATCTGTTCGCGCACCGTGCGCTCCAGGATGTTGGGCTTGACCTTCTGCACGACGCTGAGCGCGGTGCGCATCGTCATGCCGCGACGCTTGACTTGTGCGGCCACAAGCGTCGTGCAATCGTCGACGAAGGGGTCGAAGTGCCGCGCCGAGAGCAGATGTTCTGCCAGGGTTCCGGCCTGAATGTCGTCTGCCTGATCCGCGTGCTGTGAACTCATGATGGGTAACTCGGACGTCGGTTGAAATGCCGTCAGCCTACGCGCGTTCAATGAATAGGGGCTGACAGTAACGCGCCTGCGCGGCATCGATTAAAACCCACCGTGCGTAAGCTGTACGCATGAGCGACCCACAGCTGCCGCAGACACGCCGCGCCCACCCGGGGTTGGTGGCACGCGTATTCTGCCTCGTTCTCGCCGTCGGGTGCCTGGCCGGTACGGCCACGGCTGCCGAGCGGGGCGAGGCGGCCGCGTTATGGCAACGTCTTGCGCAAGGCAAGGCGGTCGCGTTGATGCGCCACGCGAGCGCACCCGGCTTCAGCGATCCGCCCGATTTCTCTGTCGACGATTGCAGCACGCAGCGGAATCTGTCCGAGGCCGGGCGTGCCGAGGCCCGCACGATCGGCACATCGATACGCGCGCACGGCATCGACAATGCCACCGTGCGATCCAGCCAATGGTGCCGCTGTCTGGATACGGCCCGGCTGCTGGGCTTCGGCCCTGTCGTGCCGACGCCCGCGCTCAACTCCTTCTTCGAACAACGCGACCGCGCCGACGCACAGACGCGCGCCGCCCGCGCCCTGCTGGCCGACACCACGGTTTCGGGGGCGCGGATATGGGTCACGCACCAGGTCAACATCAGCGCGCTCACGGGTTTGACCACCCGGCCCGGCGAGATCGTTGTCGTCGCGCCGCGCGACGGCGATATCGAGGTTCTCGGACGCCTCGCGCCACTGGACGATTGAGCATCGACCCACGCTGTGTGCGCACTGAAACCGTGGCGCGCATCGCCTACGCTGAGCGCAAGTCTCGCGAATCCGACAACGACTTCAGGCCATGAGCAAGAATCCCAATCCGCAGGGCAAGGGCGGGTCACTGGTGCTCGCCACGCTGAACGAACAGCGCGCGGGCGGCATGACCGTGCCGCCCAAGCAGATCGACCAGGTGAGCACCGAGCTGTTCACGTCGCTGTTCGTGCTCGAAAGCGAATTCAAGTTCAAGCCGGTGCCCGGCAAGCGCTATTTCCTGTATCGCAAACCCGCGCATTTCTGGCTGGCGCTGACACCGCCACGCATGATGAGCGAGGCCGTGGCCGGACGCTTCATCGGAACATGCGTGCTGCAGAACGACATGACGTGGACGCTCGAGCTGGACGACGCGGTCGCCGCCGATCGCGACTTCATGGCCTATCTCGAACAAAAGCGCGCCGCCTTCGAGGAAAAACTGGAGCGCGCCGAAACCGTCGACGACGTCCTGCCGGTCTACCAGCGCGGGTTCGACTTCTACCGCCGCGCTTCTGCGTTCGCGGTCGCGCACTCGCTGACGCGGTCGATGACCCAATCGGGTATCAGCGGGCTGTCCTACGACGAAGCGCGCGGGCTGCTGCCGGATGCGCGCAACCGCGACGAGGATGACGCGCGAGCGGATTGACCTCGCCGCGCGAACCATTGCCTATCAAGGCCTGTGGCGCAGGCGCGCGGGTGGCAATTGCAGGCGCGTCGAAATATCGCGCACGATTATTGGCCTGTCGTCGGATAAGACTGGCCGTGACCCGGCCGATAACAACGCTATGGCAGCAAACAAGAATCCGCGCCTCGGTGCTCGGCCGCCACGCCGCCCGAACGCACAGCGGACCTGAGCGTGGTGCGCCAGGAACAACGTTCACGGGTACGCGAACATCAGAAGATTCGCCTGCGACGCGTGGCCATGGCCGGCGCGTCGTACGTGCTACAAGCGCTCGTGGTCGCGGCTGCCGCGGCATTGGGCGGCGTCGCCTGGTCGGCCGCACTGATCTACGCGCTCGGTCTGGCCGCGGTGGTGGCATTCTTTTTCGTCATCTTTCTCAGCGATCTGAACCTGCGCTCCGCCGAACCCAACCTGACGTTCATACAGGTGGTCAGCCCGCTGCTGCCGGCGGTCTATCTGCTCTACCAGATCGAGTCGCTGCCGGTACGGGCGGGCATCCTTCTGACCGTCATGGTGCCGCTGCTCTACGGCATTCTCGATCTATCCATACCGCGTTTTCTTGCCGCCGCGATGGCCTATTTCGCCGGCTATTTCGGGGTGTTTTTGCTCGCCGGCGGGCGCGATTTGACCTACTACGACAATCCGAACGAGTGGATCGTGCTGATTACGCTCGGCGTTTTGCTCGTGCAGATCGGGATGATCGGCGGTTTCATCAGCGGCCTGCGCGGCACGCTACGCCGCAAGAACCTGCAGCTGAACCAGGCGATGGAGCGGATCTCCAACATGGCCGTGCGCGACGAGCTCACCGGCATCTACAACCGCCGCCGTCTCATTGAGGTACTCCAGGGCGAGGTCGCCCGCGCCGCGCGCGGCGATGCGCAGTTCAGCATCTGCCTGTTCGACCTCGACTACTTCAAGCAGATCAACGACAAGCGCGGCCATCCAATCGGCGACCGGGTGCTCAGCGACTGCGCAGCCGCCGTCGAGGGGCTGATCCGCAACGTGGATACGTTCGGCCGCTTCGGCGGCGAGGAATTCTTGCTCATCATGCCGATGACCAACGCGGACGCGGCCTCGATCGCAGCCAACCGGCTTCGCAAACGCATCGCGGCGCTGAAGTTCATCGACGACGAGGGCGATGCCTTCGAGGTAACGGTTTCTATCGGAGTGGCCACCAGCGCTGCGGATGCCGCGCACGAGACGAACGCGATCCTGCGTCGCGCCGACAAGGCGCTCTATGCGGCCAAGGCCGCCGGCCGCAACTGCGTGAAACTCGCCGACAGCACCTGCTGAGCAAAACCGGCCGGCCGGTCAGCTGACCACCCGATTGCGCCCGGACTGCTTGGCGTCGTAGAGGCGCCGATCCGCTGCGCCAAACAACGCTTCCAGCGTATCGCCATCGCGCCCGAGTTCCGCGATGCCGATGCTGGTTGTCAGCGCAATATCCTGACCCGCATGGCGGAACGGGCTCGTTTCGATCGTATGCCGCAGATCGTCGGCCACGTGTCGCCCCTGCTCGGCGCCGGTATCGGCGAGAAAGATGCAGAACTCCTCGCCGCCGAGCCGGCAGACGACATCACTTGGCCGCACACGCTCGCGGATACGGTCGGCCACATGGCGCAACACCCTGTCGCCGGCATCATGGCCATGGCGGTCGTTGACCTGCTTGAAATGATCGAGGTCGATCATCAGCAGACACAGGCGCGCGCCGTGCCGGGCGTGACGCGCGCGCTCGGCCGCGAACACGTCGCCCAGGCGAGCGCGGTTCGCCAGCCCGGTCAAAGGATCGGTCATCGCGATCTCGCGCAATCGATTCTCGGCACGTTCGCGGCTGATCTCGTAGACATGGGAAAAGCCGAAGATGCAGACCGAGGCGAGCGCGACGTTGGCGACCGACCGGGTATTGCCATAACCGGGGTCGACACCGAACTTCCAGAAGAAGATCGCACCGGCGATCGCCATGTAGAACGCCGCCACGCCGCCGCCGATCCAGCGTCCGAGCAGCAGGTGGCAGAGAATGGGAATGAGCAGTACCCACGCAAACACGGTCGGCGCCGCGACGGCCGTGGTCAGCGAGTACATCATCACGGAAAAGAACGGCACCAGATAGACCACGATCCAGCGCTGCAGATACGCCGTGCGGGCGATCACCGGCAAGAGCGTGAACGCGAAACCGGCCATGAGCAGTTCCAGCGTCATGAGGCCGTAGCTGGCGTTGCGAAAATTCAGGATCGCGAACAGCACCCCGAAAATCCCGGTGAACCACAGCAGCACCTGCAGAACCGCGCGACGATGGGCGAACGCATGAGTGGGGTCGTCAATCCGGGAGACGGCAGGCATGGCATCGCGAAAGCGGGCTTTAACGCATTCTAGCCGTATGCGCGGCGCGATTTCGCGGCGCACGTCATCGCGCCGCTCGCCGTGGGTGAAACAGTGGCGTACCCCAGTGCTGTCCTCAGTCGACGCTTTGCAGATCCAGATCGTTCGTGGTGATACGCACCGCGCCGCGCGGCGTCACGCGCACGGTCTCGCTGAAGCCAACGCCAAATTCGCCCGGCTTGCGCAGACAGATCGGCAGATGAAACACCATGTTCGTTTCGAACAAAGCCTCGTTGCCGCGGGCGATGAACATCGAACCCGCCACCCACGACGGCGGAAACTGGATACCCACCGGATAACCGTACACGCCGGAAAAGAAGGCCTGGTCCACGATCGGCGCCAGTGCCGCGCCCCCCGCACGCGCAGCCTCGTCGAAGGTCGCGCCGGTACGCGCGTGTTCCATCACCGCCTCGAGCACGGCCCGGCCGACCGCGTGGAAACGCCGCACCTCGTCGTTGGGCGGGCCGACGGTCGCCGTGCGCATCATGGGCGCGGTATAGCGACGTCGTACCGCACCGAATTCCATGAACACCACATCGCCGCGGTCCACGCGGTGCCCGGCGTGGTTGGTGTGGATGATCCCGCTACGAAAACCGGTGGTCACGATGGGCTGCATGCTCATGAATTCGCTGCCGCCCCCGAGCATGGCGTTGGCGCCCGCGCGGGCTATTTCATGGTCGACCACACCATCCCGAATCACATCCGCGGCGGCGTCCAGACCGCGGCCGGTAAGCGCGGCGCTTGCGGCGAGATAATCCAGCTCGGCCGCTGATTTCACCAGCCGGATCCGGTCGAGCAGCAGGCCCATGTCCTCGAACTGCGCGCCGGGCATCGCACCCTGCAAGGCCGAGAGCAACCCGGGCCGCAGCGAGCCGCTCCACAGGCTCACGCCGATACGCTGCGCCGGCCCCGGTGCGAGCGCGCGCGCCTGTTCGTCGACTTGTCGCGCCACGGACATCGGTGATTCCCAGGCATAGCCGACCACCGCATCCACCCGGCTCAGATAGACCGCAGGGCCGATCTCGATGGCCGGTACGAACAGCACCGTCGCGCTCGCGGAAACCAGCAGCAGGCACTGAACGGATACCTCGAAAGTCGTGTAACCGGTCAGATAACACAGGTCGGACGGGTCGCTGAGCGTCAGCAGATCGAACCCGTCGCGCGCCATTGCAGACCGCAACGCTGCCAGGCGCGCCTCGTATTCGCCGACATCGAAGGCGAGATCGGGCCCGTCGAGGCGCTCGATCAGGCAATCGCGATACGCGGCATAGTCCATGTTCGACTCCGAAGCGGTGGCGGTGGCACCTCCACCCTACCGCGTCGATTACGGGACAGCGACGCCCGGCGGCGGGCCGGTCACGATCGCCGCGTTGGCCTCCCGTTCCGGTGCGAATAGAGCCCTCGCAGCGCACGCCGCGACGGCGCCCAACCCGGACGCGGACCGCAAAAGCCGGCCCGGCGCCACAGGATGAACCGGCGCCCATGCACTGGCATGCAGCCGGTTCATGAACGATTCATGCGCCCTATCGTTAAATTAATACTGAACGAACGAGACGATCCATAACTCAGAACAGGAGACACATCATGAACACCACCCTTCGCAATCGCATCGCGGCCGCCACCCTGCTGACGGCCTTCGCCAGCACACCGGCGCTGGCACTCGATAACAACACGATGTCCCAGGCGCTCGGCGGCGGCATCGGCGGCGCGCTGGGCGCGGCTGTCGGCAACGAGATCGGCGGCCAGAAAGGCGCGCTGATCGGTGCCGCCGCGGGCGCAGCCGGCGGCTCGTGGCTGATCAACGAGCGCAACGACGATCGCTACTACGACCGCGACTACGACAACCGTCGCTATCGCAGCGAACGCCACCGCGGCTACGGGCGCTATGGCAGCTTCCGTTGATCGGCTGTTACCCCGCGAGTGCATGAACGCCGCCCTTGGGCGGCGTTCTTCTAACTCGCGGCGCGCATACCGCCGGGGCCGGGCGAATCGTCGGGCCCGTCGTCCGGCGCATTCGCCGCGGGATGCAGATCGCGCACCTGCGCACTGTCGTGTGCGTCGGCAATAGCGGACGCGCTCTCTGCAATCGTGACCCGATTCCGGCCCTCGGCCTTGCTGCGATAGAGGGCATGATCGGCACGCCCGATCGCATCCTCCAGCGACTCACCGACCGCCACGACCGCCACGCCGAGCGACACCGTACAGCGGATCGGCTCGACGCCCGCCGCGATTTCCAGTACGCCAACGTCGGCCCGTACCCGCTCGGCGAAATCGGCCGCGGCCTGGCCGCCCGTCTGCGGCAGCAGAAAGAGAAACTCCTCGCCGCCCCAACGAGCGACCGTATCGTGGCTGCGACAGCGTTCACGCAAGACGGCGCTGACCCGGCGCAACACGAGATCGCCCGCATCGTGACCCAACCGGTCGTTGATCTGCTTGAAGTCGTCGATATCGGCGATCACCAGCGACAACGGCGCGCCGCTGCGGCTCGAGCGCGTACGCTCCTGCTGTGCGGTCTCCATGAGGTGGCGACGGTTGAACAAACCGGTCAGCGTGTCGCGGGTGGCCAGATCACGCAGCTTGCCTTCGGTCTTGCGCACCATGCGGTAATAGAAACTGGCCGTAGAGCTGGCCATGGCGAAAAACACCGACACATTGAAGATATACAGCGCGGTAAGTGCCGCGGGCGCGAGCGGCTCGAGCGGCCCGGTGAATCGTGATACTTCGTGGAGTGCGAGATAGGCACTGAACAGCACCAGCAACGGTAGCCGTACGCTGCGCCAGTCGCCGCTGACCATGATCGCGGGAATGAACATGAGCAGGTAGTAGTTGAAACCGGCATCCCAGCCGGTCAGCAGCGTGCCGATGAAGGCATGGCCGAGCACCTCGGCCCAGATCAGCATCAGCGCCGGTCGGTTTCGTCGCTGTCCGAGCAGTCGATAGGCGACGATATACATCGCCACGCTCAGGACATTGATCCAGGCCAGAATCGGCGAGCCGGCAGCCAGAAAGAAAAAGAAGAAGCCGACATCCACGCAACTGGCCAGCACCGTTACGCGTCGCACCATCATCCAGAACGCTGAATGCGCCGTCGTGCGACGCGGTGTTGTTTCAAGCGACATGGGTCCCCCGGCGTGCCTGCCGGTCGGATGGGTCGGCCGGGCCATGCGGGATACCGCGGCCATCGACGTCGAACAACAGACCGGACAGGCGTTTTACGCGACCACCTCGAGTCCGCGCCTCCCCCCGGAGCACACCGCAACCCGAACGCTTCGTGCACGTTGCCCCCGGCTGGGGTCAGCCAAGCCGGACCGCGACGCATACCGTTGCCCGATGAACTATAAGCAGTCTCGGGCGCGACCGGCAGCCGCGCGTCAGCGACGCCTGAGATTGACCACCACGAGAATGATGCCGGCGACGATCGCCATCAGGAACCACTGCGAAGCATAGGCGTAGTGCCCGAAGGGCCGCAGGCCGACCGTATCCCGGTCATCTTCCCATTCGCGTACGAAACCATCGGGCGCCTGCGGGTCGAGCAACAGCAGCCCGTCGACCACGGGCGCGCCGTACTGGCAACGCACGGCCGCGGCGTCGGGATAGCTCAGAACCCGTGGCCAGTCCCGGTCCGTGCAGTCCACCGTGCCGCCCCATTGCAGGGCCGGCTGAACGAAGCTGCGCCAGAATCCCGTGACTTGCACCGGCGTTGTCGGCGCGGGCGGGTCGGGTAGCGGCTCGCCGGCTGCCGGTTTCTCGATCCAGCCGCGATCGACCATCAGGCGGATGCCGTTGTCGAGGCGCAGCGGCGTCCATACGCGATAGCCGGTGCGCGCACCGCGTAGCTGATCGGCGAGCAGAATCTGGCGACCCGGTTCATACCGGCCGGTCGCGACATACTCGCGACCATAGACGAGATCGGCCACGCGCGCGTTGCCTTCTGCCGGCGCGCCTTGCGGTTGCATCGGCGCGCGTCCGGCCTGCCGCGCGGCCTGACGGGCGGCGACCAGTCCTTCCTTGTAGTGCGCTCGTTCGACCTGCCACACGCCAAGCGCACAGAAGATCGCAGCCCCGACACAGAACAGCAACACGCCCCACCAGGGCGGCGAAAAACGATAGCGACCGAGATTCATACGACTGCGATCATGTGGTATCCGAACGGGCCAGCGTACCGGACGCTATCACCCGTTCACGCCACGGGCGCCGGCCGCTACCGGCATCCGGCGTCGTACGCATGGATGCGACAACGATCTGCGGTACGATGCAGACCATACGCTTACGCAACACGCGACTATACGGTCGCAGCACGTCATGGATCGAGAACGCACCCTCTGGCTCGCCCTGGGCGCGGGCGCCGCGATCGGCGCCGGCATGCTCGCACGACGCGGCGCCTCCGCTGCCTGGCGACGCACGCTCGACGAAGAGCCGCCCTTGAACGTCGAGGACGCCGACGTGAGTTGGCCCCATATACTGGCCTGGGCAGCCGTGAGCGGTTTCTGCGTGGCCTTTGCGCGCGTGGTCGGCCGCGGCGTGGCCAGCGAGACCTGGCGCCATGCCCTCGGACGCAACCCGCCGCCTAGGCGCTAGCGACCGACCGCATACGTGCGTCATGCGCCGGGTTCGGGCACGGCGCCCACCTGTAGATCCCGCCCGGCGCCGAGGCCGGCGATCAACCCCACGCCCACGATGACGCCGAACAGCACGCCGGTGCTCTGCCAGCCGCCGGTGAGGTCATGCAGAATGCCGACCAGCAGCGGGCCGAGGGCAGCCAGCACATAGCCGATACCCTGCGCCATGCCCGACAGCTCGGCCGCGATACGGCTGTCCGCGGCGCGCAGCGCGATCAGCGTCAGCCCCATGCTGAACGTGCCGCCCTGACCCAGACCCAGCACCACGGCCCATAGCGCAACGCTTTCGATCGACGCATAAAGACAGCCCAGCAGACCCGCCAGCGTGAGCAGCATGACCGCGACGACGACGCCGCGCTGATCTCGACAGCGCCCGCCGATCCACGGTGCCGCGATCGCCGAAATCAGCTGCACGATGATCGACAGCGACAGCATCAGCCCCGCGTCGACTTCGCTCAGGCCGCGATCGTGCAGGATCGTCGGCAGCCAACCGAACACCGAATAGGCCAACGACGATTGCAGGCCCATGAACAGGGTGACCTGCCATGCCAGCCGGCTGGTACGCAGGCGCGTGGCCTCGCCCGTCCTGCGCGGCGCGGGTGGGTGCCCGCGTGCCAGCTGCGGCAGCCATACGAGGCCTGCAACAATCGCGGGCGTGAGCCAGAACGTCAGCGCCCAGCGCCATTCGCCGGCGAACAACAGCCGCAGCGGCTCGGTCGCACCCGCGGCGATGGAGGCGCCGGTACACAGCGCCATGGTGTACAAGCCGGTCATCACGCCGACCTGATCGGGAAAATCCCGTTTGACCAGGCCCGGCAGCAACACGCCCATCACGCCGATGCAGCCGCCCGCCAACGCGGTGCCGGCAAACAGCCCGACCACGCCCGACCACGGACGCACGAGCAGCGCCAATGCCAGCACACCCAGCGTGAGAAGAATGGTGGTTTCGTCGCCGATGCGCCGCGCCGCGCGGGGTGCCAGCGGCGCCGCTAGGCCGAGACACAGGACCGGCAGCGTGGTGAGAACGCCCTGGCCCATCGACCCCAGCCCGAGGCTACGCCCGATCTCGACCAGCACCGGCGAGACGCTGGTCAGCGCCGGGCGCAGGTTCAGCCCGACGAGAATCAGCCCCAGCAGCATGAGAACGACATGACGAGCGGGACGAGTACGCGACATGCGGGCGATCCGATCGGCGGCAACGCGGCCGCCGGGAGAAAACGGCCCGCTATTGTCGTGGCCCCGGCTTAGCTGCGCAATACAGGCACGACGGCGCGCGCCCGCCCCGGCTCGCCCGCCGGCATCACGTCATCAGATTGTCGGCGCGCACATCCAACTGCGTGAGCCGCTGCTGCAACAGCGCTGGGAACCGTTTGTACCAGGTGGCGTTCAAGGGCGAGGGATGCGGCAGCGGATGAATATCGAACACCCGTGTCGTGCCATCGGGCGCGGCCAGCGTTACGTCGATCGCACGTTCGAAGCGGTCGTCGCGTTTCCAGAACGCCTCGATGCGCGCCCGCTCGTCCCTGGACTGGCCGATACCGAACCACAGAAATGCTTCGCGCCCGAGCGTGATCAGTGACCGCCCCTGCCACTGCTCCACCAGAAGCGCGTTCATCAACGGGTGAAAACGCCGCTTCACCTTCATCGACCAGGCCTTGTTGCCCACCGGCTTGTACGGGACCGTGTTAATCCAGAAGAAGGATTCGCCCAGCCGCCGCGAGGCTTCGAAATCCGGCATCGCCTCGCCGTGGAGATGGCGATACACGGTCCGACGCACGAGTTGCCCGCCGGCGCCGATGAACGGCTCGCCGTACCGGACTTCCTCGCGCCCCGGATCGCGCCCGAAAAAGCCAACGCGCGCATTCGCGCGGCCCAGGCCGATGATCGGCTCCCGTGGATCCCGGTCGAAGCGGGCATAGACATCGCGATCGATGCCATCGGTGTCGCCGGCCAGCTCACGAAAGGCCAGGCGTTGAGATTCGGGTAGCGGCATGGGGCGTCACACATCCGGCGCAAACGCGAAGCGCGCCAGCCTAGCCGCGGCGGCCCGACACGGCAACGCCGACGGCGTACGTCTGAACGCAGATCGGCCGCTACGGCGTCTGCGCCCAACCGGCCACGACACGCTCGGGCACCGACCCCAGCCGTATGCGCTGCGGGTGATTGCCGACGTCCAGATAGGCCAGTTCCTCGTGCATCCGGGTATCGAGCACGGCCACGGCGTCCGAGCCGCTCAGCGAAACCCAGCAGGTGTCGTTCGGCCCCTCGGTCGTCCAGTACGGCTTGAGATAGGTATGGTCGGTGGTGGTCGCGTTGAACAGGCTGTATGCCATGGTCTGGCGATCGACGAGTGCGGCGTAGTCGTCCACCGTGCCGGCCACGCAGAGCGTATCGCCCGCGTCGTTGAGCGAAAGGCCGTGGTGGGCCGAGTCGTTCACATACGTCTCGCGCGGCACTTCGGGCACGAAGTTGGGCAGCGACACGACGCGCCGCACGGCACCGAACGCCGGTTCGGGCACGCCGCCGAGCGTGTAGTCGACGTTCGCGTTCACGTCCGCAGCCTCGGTGTCGAATTCCACCAGACCGTGGAAATAGGACACCTGGAAATAGATGAAGCGTTCGTCCTTCGACACCGCCATGGGCCGAACGGCCGGGCTCATGTTCGGATAGCCCGCCTCCGCGAGTTCGGCGCGCATGTCCCAGCGGGCGCGAATCCCGAAATCGTCGTTGTTCACGATCTGGTACCAGCGATCGCCCTTGAGCGCATCGCGGGCCGGGCCGAGCAGTTCGGGCAACAGCTCGGGGTTGTCGCCCGGCGTATAAACGCGGCCAATCGACGCGTGATAGATGGTGTCGCCGGCCTCGTTGTAATTGCTTTCATGCGGCGTTTCGCCGGATTCGAAAGTGCGCAGGCGGTCGCCGATTTTCACCTCGCTACCGTCGTCCCGGGTCTCGTCGACCATCGAATATTCGATGACCTGGCGCGAGGTGGAATCGGACACCAGCAAACGCCGGCCGTCCGGCGACAGGGCCATGTGATCGGTGCGCTGCCCGTCCATATCCTGTTCGCGCACGATGGCGTCGACGCCGCCGCCGTTGGTGATCTTTTCGATATCGACCCAGATCACGTCGGCGAAGCTCGGCCGCGAAACGGCCAGGTAGCGGCCGTCCGTGGTCGTGAACATGTCGTCGACGTACTGCTCGTTGCCCTCGCCCGGGCCGAACTTGATGAGCTGGTAAAAGGCCAGATCCACAGGGTTGGCCGCGATATCGGCGAACTCCTGATCCTCGTCGGGAATGAGGTTGATACCGGTACGCAGCACCTCGAACGTGTTCGCATCCACGACGGTGGCAGTACCGTCCCAGTTGTTGCCCACGAACATAACGCTGCGTAGCGCATTGTCGTCTTCGCCCGGCGCGTCGTCCGTTGGCGGGTCGGCGATGCTGTCGTTCTCCTCGGATGCCACCGTTTCGCCGTTGGCGAACGCGATGTCGGCGTCGTCGCTGTTGCAGGCCGTGAGCAACAGCCCCGCAGCCAGCGACCAGAACAGCCCGTGGACCATCATCTTCATACGGCAGCCTCCCCCCGTCATGCACGTGGCGCCTGACACGACGCTCGAATAAAACGAGCCTAGCACCGCCGAAGCGATCTTCAGCGGCCACGGGACAGGTAAATATCTACCGGCCGTCGCGCTCGCCGGGTGGGCCCACCCGGCGAGCGCGTGCCGGTCAGCCGGCCGCCAGGGTTTCGAGCAGTGCGCGCGTCTCGGTCCAGCCGAGGCAGGCATCGGTCACCGAGACGCCGTAGCGCATATCCGCGCCGATGGCCTGTTTGCCCGTCTCGAGGTGGCTTTCGAGCATGAGGCCGGCGACCGCACGCTCGCCGGCGCGGCGTTGGGCGAGCAGTTCAGCGGCCACCCGGCGCTGGCGCAGCGGATCCTTGCCGCTGTTGGCATGGCTGCAGTCGACGAGCAGGCGCGGGTTCAGGCCCGCATCGGCGAGCATCCGCGATGCACCGTGCACGCTGTGCGCATCGCAGTTCGGCCCGGCACGCCCGCCGCGCAGGATGAGATGCGTATTTGGATTGCCGGCCGTGGCGACGAGCGCGGCACGGCCGTCGTCATCGGTGCCGAACTGGGTGTGCGGGTGCGCGGCCGCCTGCATCGCATCGCGCGCGGTCGCCAGTTCGCCGTCGGTCCCGTTCTTGAAACCGACCGGCATATCCAGACCGCTGACCAGTTCGCGATGGGTCTGCGACTCGGTCGTGCGCGCACCGATGGCAGCCCAGGCAAGCGTGTCTTCCAGATACGGCGCGGCCATGGGGCTGAGCAGTTCGGTGGCCAGCGGCAAGCCGAGTTCGGCCAGCTCGATCAGCAGGCCGCGCGCGGTGCGCAGACCGGTAGCGAGGTCGTTGCCCCCGTCGAGACGGGGATCGTGCAACAGCCCTTTCCAGCCCACCGTCGTACGCGGCTTTTCGACATAGGCCCGCATGACGACGAGCAGGCGATCACTCAGTTCATCGGCCAAGCGGGCCAGGCGACGGCCGTAGTCGAGCGCGGATTCCCGGTCGTGCAGCGAGCAGGGCCCGGCGATCACCAGCAGGCGATCGTCCTCGCCCGAGAGCACCGCCCGGATCGCGGCACGCTGGTTCTGGATACGTGCTGCCGTATCGATCGATACAGGCAACGCCTCGCGCAGCGCGGCGGGCGTGTTCAGCGCAAAGGCGCGGCGCGCGGGAGTGACAAGCGGGGTGTCGAATTCGTTAACCGCTGTGGCGACAGACGTGTTCATTGCCGTTCCTTGTACTTTCGGGCGTGCCGGCGGCACGCAGGGACATCGATGGGGTGCAGTTGTCGGTGGCGGTGTAGCCGGCAATAAATCGCCAGCCGGCGAAGTCGTAGCGGTTGTTGCGATACATGAGTGCTCTCCTTTTGCATGACGGCCGCAATGTTCGGCCCTGGAAACGAAAAAACCCCCGGTTGGCACGCCAACCGGGGGTTTCAACTCGTCGGTAGGCGTCCCTTTGCGGGGCGCCTGTCCGGGTCGGATCAGACGCCTGAGCGGCTAAACCAATACCCGTAGAAATAAATCGCCATCGCGCGCGCATCCACGCTGCGCGTCGCAGCAGTCATCTGCCCTTTTGTGAATTGCATGGTGTGCATGACGTTCTGCCTTGGCCTTTCGCGAACAGCCTACGCCGGTTCACGCTTGCGCTCAATATGCCATGCCGTCGCAGCCTTCGCGATCGATGCGGCGGTCGCAAGCGGCATGGGTCGGGATAAATGCGCACAGAATCACCGTGCCTGTGCTCGTACCATGCGCTTCGACACTCGTACCGACGTCCGGATCCACCATGACGGTTCATCTTTATGCCCACCGCCTGTCGCAGCCAAGCCGCGCCGTGGAAATCCTGCTGCGCGAACTCGACATACCCTACGCCTGGCACACGGTCGACTTTGCCAACGGCGAGACCCGCACCGACACATTCGCCGCACAGATCAATCCGCTGCAGACCATTCCCACGCTGGTGGTCCGCGACACCACGGCGAACGCGGCGCCATTCACGCTCGGCGAAAGCCACGCGATTCTGCGCTATCTGTGCCGCACGGCGCGCAATCGGGATCTGGCAGCGCAGTGGTATCCGAGTGACGACGCCGAGCGCTGCGCGCCGGTAGATCTGTGGATGGCCTGGCACCACAACAACGTGCGCGCCTACGACATGTTTCACGACATCATGAACCTGCACCTCACGCTGCCAATGCTCAAATACGAGCTGCAATCCACCGCGCTCAAGCCGCTGCAGGATGGCCTGCGCGCCGGGCTCGCCACACTGGAGCATCATCTCGAGAACCAGGAAAACCCGTCGTCCGGCGCCGCACCCACGCTATGCGGCGGCGAACAGCCCACGCTGGCCGATCTGGTCATCGCCTGCGAGCTCTATCAGATTGCGGCCGTGGGTTATCGCTTCGACGGCTTTCCACAGCTCGGGCGCTGGCTCGACGCGATGGCAAACCGCCGGCATTTTCGGGATGTCTCGCAGGAGATCGACGCACAGGGCCAAACCGTTCACGCACAAAGCGGCGCGTATCTCGACCTGGCCGGCGCTTTTAGCTGATCGTCGACGCCTCGCAGCCCACTAGGCGCCGGTCGCGACACGGGCACTGGCCGGGCAGAATAGACAAGCCAAACCCACGGCGCATGACATGAGCACGCTCGCCGAACATATCGACTGGCACTACCTGCTGCGCGAACTCTGGCAGGCCTACCGGTTCGGCTCGGCCGGCGGCAGCAAGCCGATCCGTGCGCATCTCAAGGACGTGCGCAACCGGCTGAACGCCGAAATGCTCGCGCATCCGAACGTGCTCGAACTCGAGCCCCAACGGCTGCCCGTCACCGATTGGCTGGGCCGCGCGCTGGATCAGGGAACGCAGGCGCCCACCGCTTCGCTGATACGCAGCGTGGCCCGTATCGCCCCCGCGCTGTCGTGGCGCTACGGTTACGACAAGGTTCCCCGCGGGCTGCGCAACAAGTACGCCTTCGCTGAAATCATGGGCCCGAGCGGGCCCGTGGTCAGCGAACGGCTGATTCTCGGGCTAGTGCTGCTCGCGCCGACCTGCACCTATCCGTCCCACGCCCACGACGGCATTACCGAATCCTATCTGTGTCTGAGCGGCACGCTGTCGGAAAACGACGTCGGCGTGTATGCGCCGGGCTCGCTGCTTTACAACCCGCCCAACCACATGCACCGCATCACCACCGGCGACTTCGAGCCGGTCTTGCTCGCCTACGCCTGGACCGGCGACCGCGACAAGCTGGTCGGGCAGAAGATGGACTTCAAGCGCAAACAATAGCCCCGCAGTGGGCCGCGGCTAGCCGAAACGCCAAACCTCGATATTGTTTTCCCGCGCGACACGGTAGTCACGCCCCAGCGGCAGCGCGCGCTCGAGGCCGAAACGCGCGAGTGTCTCCATCACACGTCGTGGCGCGGCCTCATCCAGCCCATCGAGCGTATCCACGGCGCGCTGCAAGACATACAGCAGATACGGCTCGGCGCCGACCTCGATCGGCTCGCCACGATAGTGCGTCGCCACACTGCCGAGCTGGCGCTGATGCGGCTTGTCGGCAACCGGCGCGCCGTCGGCGGGCCGCTGGGTGGCGATCCAGTCGTCGAAAAAGGCCAGCTTGTCGGGCAACTCGGGGCACATGTCTTCGGCCATATAGACCAGAAACGGCTCGAGCGATTGCGGAATCGCGTCGTCCGCGACGAACTCGGCGGCCGTATCCGGATACTCCACCACGTCGAGCCCCGGCGCATTCATGCGCTCCACCCAGCGGTAGACCCGAGGCGCGCGCTTTTTCATGATTTCGGCCGGCACCGGGTCGCGCCCGAGATGGGCGAACAGCGGCGCGATCATTCCGTAATCGGCGATCGACGGCCGGCCGCCGAGGATGTAGGGCAGCACCGCGAAATGCGCGTCCAGGGTGTCGAGCAGCGTCTCGAACGAGTGCTCGATGAGCGGCGCGGTGTTTTCGGTCACGCCCAGCATCGGCAGGTACGAATGCATACGCCCCATCACCTTTTCCGCGATCGCCGGCCCCGAGCCGCTGGAGAAGGCGTGCCACATGAAATGCGCTTGCTCGTCCAGCACCGACCAGCGATAGTGCATGGCGTGTTTGCGCATCGCCTGGCAACCGAAATACTCGATCACGATGGCGAGCACGCGCTGGAGCGGCGTGGGCGGATAAACGGGATAATCCACGCCCTGGCGCTCGAAGTGATCGATGATGTCGATCGTGTCCTGGATGATCTCGCCGTCCGGCGTCTCGAGCACCGGGATGATCGCGCGGCCGATCTGCGGCGCGATACGGGCACCGAAGTCCGGGTGCCAGGTCGGCCGCTCCACGTAGCGAATCCGCTGATTGCGCAGATAGGATCGCGCCTTGCCGGTGTAGAGCGAATGCGGCGCACCGTAGAGAATATGAGACACGGGTTCGTCGGGCATCGATCGCCTTGCGTTGCTGGGCCGGGTAAACACCAGCTTGCCATAGCGAAACCGCGTTTCGGCCTGCTCCCGATCTCGCCGAAAACGCGGACGCGATCGGCCGCCCGGGGCAAACCGATTGCCGCGACCGCCGCAACAACCACGAGCGAACGTTTACCTCGGCGCTGTCATGCCGTGGCGGAACGCGCGTGGACCGCGTGCGTTGCCTCAGCGCGATACGTAGCCGTAACTCAGCCCCGTCGCGCCCGCAAAACGAAAGCGGCCCCGGCGTTCACAAACGCCGGGGCCGCAGCACATCGCGACGATATCGCGGCGCAGCCGGGCCTTTAGTAGATGCCCTGCGTCTCGGGCGCTTCCAGCGTGCCGGCATCCACGATCAGATTGATCGTGGCCAAGTCGTCGCCGGAAAGCGAATCCATGCCGTCCACGGCCTTGATGAAGCGCGCACGCTCGCCGTCCGACACCAAGTCCTTGGTGTAGTCGGCCAGCTTGGCTTCGTAGTCGGGACGCTGCCAAGGCGTGTCGCCGCCGGGGTGCGCGTTGGCGCGGGTCTTTTCGTCCGCCACTTCGCTGCCGTCGGCCAGGGTCACGATCATGCGCCCGCCATAGGCCTGCACGTTCGGATCCTGGTCGTGGTAGAGGTCCTCCCAGCGCTGGTCGAACTGGGTTTCGATGCGGGCCATGAGCGCGCGCAGCTCGTCCTTCTCCGGCTGGGTCATCTGGTAGGCGCGGTCCTTGTGGAACTCGCCGGTCTGGATGCAGCGGGCGATGGCGAACATGATGCTGTGATCCAGCGTGCCGCGCGGCGAATCCGGGTCGATCTTCTGCGGGTCCTGGGCATCGGTGCCGATCACGTGATGGGTGTGATGGCTGGTTTCCAGCACGATCTTCTCGATCTGATCGAGATCCACGCTCTCACCCTTCTTCGGCAGCTGTTCGCGCAGCTGCAGCGCCAGATCGATGATCGCCTGGCCCTGATACTCGAAAGCGTGCTGCTTGGGATAGGTCTTCATGATGTTGCGCAGCGCGTCGACACCCGGCTCGGCGAGCGCCACCTTGTAGACCGCGTTTTCGTCATCGCGGCCATTCAGGAAGCGGCGAATAATGGAGTCCACGCCTTCATAGACCGGATTCGGCCCCTTGAGACCGTGCATGGCGTGATGCACGGCCTTGATGGAAATTTCCGCCGAAAAGCCGGGCACGAATTCCTTCTGCGCGCCGATATCGCCCTTGCGGGACTGGCGCGAGGAAATGGCGTTGTGCACCGCGAAGTTGATCGCGTGGTAGGTCTGCTCGGTGGTCAGCCCGAGCATGGACGAAATACCCGCCGCCGTACCCGCGGCGATATGGGTCATGTGGTCGACCTTGTGCTTGTGCAGGCAGATGCCGGTGCCGTCGCCTGTGCCCACGAGCGCCACGTGCACTTCATAAGCCACCACGATGCCGCGCAGGATATCGGCACCGCTTACGCCTAGATGCTGGCCGACGGCGATAATCGGCGAGATGTTGTCGTCCGGGTGCGAATACTCGGCCGCGAGGTAGCAGTCGTCGTTATCCAGAAAACGCACGCCCACCGCGTTGGCGAACGCGGCCGGCACCGGCGCGAACTTGTCCTCGAGCCCCCAGACGGTTGCCTTGCCCGTGCCCTTGGAGCCCAACGCATCAGCGCGCGCCACTTTCACCGCCGTTTCGTTCGCTGCACCCAGCGCAATGGCTGCGTTGTCGATGATCCGGTTCTTGGCCATTGCCACCGCTTCGTCGTCCTGCGGCGCGTCCTTCGCGCGGGTCGCCAGCTCGGCCAGCTTCCATGCCAACTGCTCGTCGCGGGCCAGATCGCCGCTGGTTTTCTCGACGGCAACGCTGTGAATCGTAGCGGTCATACAACACATTCCTTTTCGATTGGACGGGCTACCCGCCAAGGGCGGCTTTTTCGTGAGGTCCGGATGTTAAACGATTTGAGGCGCTTTCCGACTTGGACGACCTCGCCCACTCGACCGACATGGCCGAGAACCGGCAACTTCCCCCGCCTTATACACGCCATAACGATTCGTCTCAGGGTCACACGAAACGCTTTTGCAAGGTCCGCAATGTTAGTGGCTATTGGAGTACCAGCGATCAGGTTACGAACTACGCGATAAAGGCAGTCGCGCATCCCCGCAACCAAATTGACACTAAATCGCCCGTGTAATTGGTCGATACAGCATTCGGCACGAGAAAATACCAGTCGGCGCGATGTCAACATCGCAGCGGGGATCGATTGATGACACGGCGGAGAAAAAAATCCGATCTCGAACGGTGGGTCGAGCTATTCGCGAAGCTACCTTGGGTTATTTGTCTCGTACTAGCACCCATCGCATATATCGGGTTCGCAGCACTCGCAGATTTACCATCGCCCCGCCCCGCAGACCCCACAGACCCCACACAAATGAGCGGCCTCATCATCGCGCAGTTTGTTCGCGTGATCGGTCTTTTCGGCCAATACATGGCGCCTCTCGTTTTATTGCTTGCGGCGCTCTTGTCCTTCATGGAGCGACGCCGACGCAGGCACCTCCTCAAGACATCACGCACCGTCGAAGGCGCCGCAGCACTTAGAGGCATGGGCTGGCAGGATTTCGAGCGACTCATGCACGCTTGGTTCGAAGAAAAGGGCTATACGGTTGTAGCCACGCCCGCCGGCGCTGATGGCGGTATCGACCTAATCCTGAAGCGCCACGGCGAAACATTTCTGGTTCAGTGCAAGCAGTGGCGTGCGACACGCATCGGCGTGTCAGTCGTCCGCGAACTCTACGGCGTGATGGTGGCGCGAGGCGCTACCGGTGGATTCGTGATGGGCATCGGCGAGTTCACTGAAGCGGCCAGAGAATTCGCGGCGGGTCGCAACCTCGAGCTCGTTGACGCGAGCCGCGTCGTCAGTCGGAACTCGGCAACGGGTCAAGCACAGCGCTCCGCGCCGACCGTTTCTGAACAAGCTACGCCTACTTGCCCACGCTGCAGCGCACACATGGTAAGGCGGATTGCACGAAAAGGCGCAAACGCCGGGAACGCATTCTATGGTTGCAGCCGCTTCCCAAATTGCCGAGCAACGGAGAACCTCGGCGGCCAGTAACCGGGATTCATAGTTTAAGCGTTACCAATATCATTATTTCGCCGCTTATCGAGTTATTACCTCGGCAACGCGAAAACCCTTGATCGCGCCAGGGCCTTCCCGCAGCGTAGCGGCCTCGCCTTCCCTGGAACGCGCGACGTGTTCGACGACCTTTCGATTCGCTGGCTGGCCGGTCAGGCATTCGGGCTGATCGCCCTCGCCTTGTGTGTGGCGGGGTTTGCCAGCAAGCGCGATGACCGGCTTTTCTTTCTGCTGCTGTTCGCGAACGTGGCGTTCGCTCTTCAGTTCGTGATGTTTCGCAGTTGGGTCGCAGCCGCCATCGCCGCGCTGATCGTGCTGCGGATTCATCTTGTTCGCCGCTACAAGGGCAACGTCGCGATCATGTTGGGCGTGATGACGGCGACTGCCATTGCCGCAGTCGTCACCTGGACTGCGCCGCGCGATGCCTGGGCACTGGCGGCCGGGCTCGTCGGCACCTACGGCATGTTCATGCTCGAAGGCATTCCCATGCGTTGGCTGCTCGCCGTGGCGGCGTTCTGCTGGGTCGTCAGCAACCTGCTCGTCGGCTCGCTCGGCGGCACGTTGGCAGAAGCGCTGATTCTGGCGACCAATCTCATCACTATCGCGCGCCTCCACAAGACGTCTCACGGCAATTAAAGATAGTGAAACGACTATCGAGCACGGGATGGGCTGGCCGCAGCGAAATACTAAAAGCAGTCGCCATTCTCATCGCCTACGAACCACGCTCGGCGGCACGCACCGCGCGACTGACCGTTGAGTAATGCACACCGAAATACGCGCCGATCTCGGCCATGCTGTAACCGCCGGACGCATAGGCGGCCACAATGGCTTCATCGCGTGTGTTGCTCTGCGTCGCATAGTCGGCCAAGGGCTTGGCACGGCCGGCGCGCTGAGCGCGGGGCACTTCGGCCAGCGAACGGTTGGACTGTTCAAGTTTCGCACGCATTTGATCGACGAACGCGCCATCGCCCAGCAGAACCTGGTTAGCGAGCGCGGCCCACGGCGCCGGTTGGCCGCGCCCTTCACTCACAAATCGTCGATACGCAATCTGCGATTCTTTCAGCCGACCGCCGAACGCCGACAAAATCCATTCCGTCGTCAAAAAACGCGGCACGCCCGCACGCCCCGCCGTCGCGCGATAACTGCTCCACGGCCAATCGCCGGCACTACGCACCATCTGCGCCCGCACCGGGTTGAGCACGATATAGCGCGCGACTTCCAGCAGATACGATTCCTTCTGCACCAGAATCGCCTTGTAGCGCCCCTGGAACAAATGCCCCACCCGGCGATGCCGACGGTTGCTGTACTGCGTATACACCCCGTTCAACTGTCGCATGCCCTTCGACAGATTGCCGTCCGGCGTTTCGATTAGCAGGTGGTAGTGGTTAGTCATCTCGCAGTAGGCGTGCACCAACCAGTTGAAGCGATCGGCGACATCCGCGAGCACATCAAGAAATACCTGACGATCTTCATCGTCTTCGTAGATCGCTTCCTGACGATCGCCGCGCGCGGTGACGTGGTAGAGCGCGCCGGCGAATTCGAGGCGTAACGGGCGGGCCATGGCGGATCAACTGCTGCCGTTTGATGTTGAGTTTAACCGCGAGCATGCACAATGCAAGACCTGACCCCATTGCCGCTGGACCCCATTGCCGCTGAACTGATGCAGAGTATCCCCGGCGTCGGTAACCGCGCTTCGGCCCAGTTCTTGGCCTATATCGGCGATGTTCGGCGCTTCAAAAGCGCCAAGGCGCTGGCAGCCTTCGTCGGCGTGACGCCCAAACAGAAACAGTCCGGTACCTCGATCCACGGCCGCACCATGATCTCGCGAGCCGGGCACACCGCAGCACGAAAATCGCTCTATATGCCGGGCATGGTGGCCAAACGCCACAACCCGGTCATCATCGCGATGGCAAAGCGACTGGAAAAGAAAGGCTTAGCACCGAAGGCGATCGTCGGCGCGAGCATGCGAAAGCTCGTGCATCTGATCTATGGCGTCATCAAATCAGGACAGCCGTTTCGGACTGAAATACCAATGGCGGGACTTGAAACTCAAGAGGGTATCTGACCCCATCGCTCCTCCTTTTGTTCATCCTTAGGCCCGACTAGCTAACGAGTTCCTTTTTTCTGCAAATAAATCTCGAGATCTCGGCCTAAACTTCGATAAATAAGACAAAAACTCTATCTTACTCCTACTTCTATCGAAATCGACTATCTTATCCGAGTAAGCATGCATGATCTCATAACATGTATCGCTCCATTCATTGGGGACTTCTGGCCACCTTACGAGAAAAAAGGGCCGTACTCTTCTCTCAAAATAACTTTGCGCCCGATCAAACGATATAGCCTTAAGAGAGGCATCTTTAATTTTATTTGATAAATCGACAACAGAAAGATCAAGCGTCTGAATAAGAACAATTTCTTTAGAATGCGCACCAAAATCGAAACTTAATGTACTGCCACCTATTTTTATTGGTACTTTAGGAACCATATAACCATTTTTAAAATCTTGTTCGTTATCGCCAAGAATATCAATTTTCTCTAGCTCGTGGCGAAAGCTCGATAACAAGCGCCGTTTACGCGAAATTTTTGGCTCCATCGATAGCGGCGAAACTAAATCCGCCAATATCTCTTGAACTTCCGCCTCGTAGTCGGCACTTGTATTTGCGTAAAAGTAACCGATTTGAGAAAAAGCCCAGCGAGGAAAAATTGGCAATTCCTCTAACAGAAGCTCCTTAGATTGAGAGAAAAGCGAGATCCAGTAGCTAAGATTCTCCGAAAGGCGCCAAAACTCGTCTAATGCGCCATACTCTTTTAAAATTAGCTTTCTGGAATAATTTGCACCTAGACGTAGATCGACACGCTCGTCTTTAAGCGCTAGCAGCCCCACATTGAGAGCCTCGCCTCTACCTTTTCCAGGCTTAAATTTAACTATGACGAATGGAAATTTTAGCGACATTGGCTAACCATTCCTCAGTTTGATCGACACGGCTTCCACGTTGCCTAGACGCCCACCAAGTGTGAATTCGAGTTAAGTCCTCGCCGTCGAGCCATCGTTTAGGACAGCGCTGAAGCACCATATCCAAGAACCCGTTCGGCAGCGTTAAAAGAGCGTTTAAAGTATGGCCGACTTGCCTACCTTCTATAAAACCGGCCCGAGCCAGCCCGGTGTAAAATCGATCTGACGATGACTTGGCGTCAAAACCGGGAGAAGCTAGTGATTCTCCGGAAGTAAACAGGCAATTCGCAAAGTCTATGGCGATCACCGCGCCACCAGCTTCGCCGTTATCGTAGGCGGGTGGCCGTACAACCGTGCAATCTTCAGGCAGCCATAACAAATTAGAGAAGGATCGATCTGAGTTAGATAGAAAGGCGTCTACTGCTACTAGGCGGGAAAATTGTAAGGCTAGCGTATAGCGAAGGTCGGGCTCGGAAGCTAAAAGCTCACTTAACACATATCCATCGACCGATCCGCGTTCGTATCTCGAACCAAAAACAATATCGCCGCTATCCAATTCAATGCTATCGCATGGCGGCGTGGTAATTTCGCATGCACGACATAAATCGTACGCAAAAAGGTCCGAAAAAGGAGCTAATCGGTGCGCTTGAGTGCCTCGGAGATAATAACGGTGGCCGTTCGCTAGCGCCTCCCCAAAGTATCCACTCCCGCGCGTGTCATCAGCAGGATAAAATCGCTGAACCGGAAACGGCCAGAGGCCAAGTTGCTCGGGTCGTCGTGGCAAGTGATTGCGCGCGAGACCGCGCGCAGCTCCCGGGAAAACAGTGATTTTAGATTGCTGAGCCATTAATTCACCGCATGTTTAACTCTTCGGATAGCAGGAAAAATTTAAAACGTCTTAATATCAATCCCAGCTTAGAGCGCCGCCAGATTGATATTCGATCACTCTCGTCTCAAAGAAATTCTTCTCTTTCTTGAGATCCATCATCTCGCTCATCCACGGGAACGGGTTTTCCGCACCGGGGTAGAGTTCGGCCAGGCCGATCTGCGAGCAACGGCGGTTGGCGATGAACTTCATGTACTCGTCGAACATGGCGGCGTTGAGGCCGAGCACGCCGCGGGGCATGGTGTCGTGGGCGTATTCGATTTCGAGGTGCATGGCTTCGTCGATCATCGCGCGAACCTCACTCTGGAATTCGTCGGTCCAGAGGTTGGGGTTCTCGATCTTGATCTGGTTGATGACGTCGATGCCGAAGTTCAGGTGCATGGACTCGTCGCGCATGATGTACTGCATCTGCTCGGCGGTGCCGGTCATCTTGTTGCGGCGGCCGAAGGACAGGTACTGCACGAAGCCGGCATAGAACCAGATGCCTTCGAAGATGACGTAGAAGGCAATGAGATCCCGCAGGAAGATCTGGTCGTTTTCGTGGGTGCCGGTCTTGAAGTCCGGGTCGTTCAGGCTCTGGGTGTACTGCATGGCCCAGGCGGCCTTGTTGTGCACGCTGGGCAACTCGCGGTACATGTTGAAGATCTCGCCCTCGTCGAGGTTGAGGCTTTCCACGATGTACTGGAAGGTGTGGCCGTGCACGGCTTCCTCGAAGGCCTGGCGCAGCAGGTACTGGCGGCATTCGGGGTTGGTGAGGTGCTTGTAGACGCCGAGCACGATGTTGTTGGCGACCAGCGATTCACTGGAGGCGAAGAAGCCGAAGCCGCGCTTGAGGATCAGGCGTTCGTCGTCGGTGAGCGCGTCCGGGTCGTTCCACATGGCGATGTCGGCGGACATGTTCACTTCCTGCGGCATCCAGTGGTTGGCGCAGGCGTTGAGGTATTTCTCCCAGGCCCAGGTGTACTTGAAGGGTACGAGCTGGTTGACGTCCGCACGGCAGTTGATGATGCGCTTGTCGTCCACCGAGACACGGTCGCCGCCGAGCTCGACCTGCTCCAGGCCGGTGACGGCTTCGTCCGCGCCGGACTGATTGGTCTTTTCGGCCTGCTTGTTCAGCGCGTACGGATCGGGCGAGACGCCTTCGCCGGTCGGGTTCGGGTTGGCCGTGGTCGGCTTGGGCGTGCCGGGGTTGTGGTCCTGGCGGGGGGTGTCTTCGAAGTCGAGCATGGCGTTGTCCTTGTTCGCTGAACGTTCGCTGTTACTTGCGGCGCCGGTGATGGATCACGCGGCGGCTCTTGATCGTCTGACGGATGGCGTTGGCCCGGCGCGGCCGGCTCGCCCCGAGGGTGGGGCGAACCGGCTCGGCCGTGGCGGCCTCGGCGGTGTCGGAAGCGGCGTTGTCGCTGTTGTTCGACATGGCGTTTCCCTTGTCGCTTTTGGCCTATGGCCTTATTGACAGGCTTCGCAGTCCGGGTCGTCGATGGCGCAGGCCATCGGCGCGGTCGGCTGGGCTTCCGGCGCCGGCGTCGGCTTGGCGGCCGCACCGTTCGTTGCGCCGTTGCTGGCCGAGGCGCCGGCCGGGGCCGGACGGCTGCCGCCGCTCGCCGCACCCGTTACCGAGCCGCCCGCACCGGCACCGCCGCCGCTGCCCTGGCCGCCGTTGCCAACCGCGTTCAGGCGGTGGTCGGTGACCGTGGATTTCTCCACGTGGGTCGCGCCCATGGTGCGCAGGTAGTAGGTCGTCTTCAGGCCCTTGGTCCAGGCGAACTTGTAGAGTTCGTCCAGCTTGCGACCCGACGGCTCGGCCATGTAGAGGTTCAGACTCTGGGCCTGATCCAGCCACTTCTGGCGACGCGAACCGGCTTCCACCAGCCAGCGCGGATCGATCTCGAAGGCGCATTTGTAGAGCACCTTGAGGTTGTCCGGAATGCGGTCGATGGCCTGCACGGAGCCGTCGTAATACTTGAGGTCGTTGGCCATGACCTCGTCCCAGAGGTCGAGCTGCTTGAGGTCTTCGACCAGGTACGGGTTGGCCACCGTGAACTCGCCGGACAGGTTCGATTTGACGTACAGGTTCTGATACGTCGGCTCGATCGACTGGCTCACGCCGGTGATGTTGGCAATGGTCGCGGTGGGCGCGATGGCCATGCAGTTGGAGTTGCGCATGCCGACCTGGCCGATGCGCGTACGCAGGGCTTCCCAGTCCAGCGTCTGCGTCTCGTCCTGATCGAGATAGTCGGCGCCGCGGTTCTCGCGCAGGATCTTGATCGAGTCGATCGGCAGGATGCCCTGATCCCACAGGCTGCCCTTGAAGGAGCTGTAGGCGCCGCGCTCTTCCGACAGGTTGGTGGAGGCCTTGATGGCGAAATAGCTGATCTGCTCCATGGAGCGATCGGCGAACTCGACGGCCTCGCTGGATTCGTACGGCAGCTTGAGCTTGTAGAGCGCGTCCTGGAAGCCCATCAGGCCCAGGCCGACCGGGCGGTGACGCAGGTTGGAGTCCCGCGCGGTCTTGACGCTGTAGTAGTTGTACTCGATGACGTTGTCGAGCATGCGCATGGCGGTGTTGATCGTGGACTCCAGCTTGGCCACGTTCAGTTCACCGTCTTCAATGTGCTGCGGCAGGTTCACCGAACCCAGGTTGCAGACCGCGATTTCCTTGCCCGGCGAGGTGTTGAGCGTGATCTCGGTGCACAGATTCGATGAATGCACGACACCGCGATGCTGCTGCGGGCTGCGCAGGTTGCACGGGTCCTTGAAGGTGAACCAGGGGTGGCCCGTTTCGAACAGCAGGCTCAGCATCTTGCGCCACAGATTCACGGCGGAGAGTGTCTTGTAGTTCTTGATCTCGCCGCGGGCGGCCTTTTCTTCGTAGCCTTTATAGGCTTCCTCGAAGGCGGCGCCGGTGAGGTCGTGCAGGTCCGGCACGTCGTTGGGCGAGAACAGCGTCCACTGCTCGTCATTGAGCACGCGCTTGACGAACAGATCCGGGATCCAGTTCGCGGTGTTCATGTCGTGGCAGCGACGACGGTCGTCGCCGGTGTTCTTGCGCAGGTCGAGGAATTCCTCGATGTCCTTGTGCCAGGTTTCCAGATAGGCACAGACCGCGCCCTTGCGCTTGCCGCCCTGGTTCACGGCCACGGCCGTGTCGTTGACCACCTTCAGGAACGGGACGACGCCCTGCGACTTGCCGTTGGTGCCCTTGATATGCGCGCCCATGGCACGCACCGGCGTCCAGTCGTTGCCGAGACCGCCGGCAAACTTGGACAGCATGGCGTTGTCCTGAACCGCGCCGTAGATGCCGTGCAGGTCGTCGGACACGCTGGTGAGATAGCAGCTCGACAGCTGCGGGCGCAGCGTGCCGGAATTGAACAGCGTCGGCGTGCTGCTCATGAAGTCGAAGGAGCTCAGCAGCTTGTAGAACTCGATCGCGCGTTCCTCGCGCTCGATCTCGTTGATCGCCAGGCCCATCGCCACGCGCATGTAGAACGCCTGCGGCAGCTCGAAGCGCTTGGACTCATAGTGGATGAAGTAGCGGTCGTAGAGCGTCTGCAGGCCGAGATAGGTGAACTGCAGGTCGCGATCGGCGATCAGGGCCTGGCCAAGCTTGTCGAGGTCGTACTCGAGCAGTTCGGAATCCAGCAGCTCGTGCTGAACGCCGGTGGCGATGAAGTCCTTGAAGTACTGCGGATAGCGTTCGCGCATCTCGGCGTGGGTGGCGTATTCCACCGCGCCTTCGGCGAGGAAGGTCAGGCCTTCGTGACGGATCTTGTCCATCAGCAGGCGCGCGGCGACCATGCCGTAGTTGGGCTCGGCTTCCAGGCGCTGGCGTGCGGACAGTACGAGGGCGGTCGACAGCTCGTCTTCGGAAATGCCGTCGAAGGCGTTCTTGAGCGTGTCCTTGAGGACCTGCTCGGCGGACACGCCGTCAATACCGGCACAGGCTTCGTCGATCACGCGGCCGAGACGATCGCGATCCAGCGCGCGGGTGGTGCCGTCCTTGAAGGCGACGTTGATATCCGCGGTTTCGGCCGCGGCGGCGCCGGTCGCTCCCTTCTCCGCCTGCTTGGCGGCACGCTCGTGGGCGCGCTCTTCGCGATAGAGCACGTACGAGCGGGCGACCTTGTGCTCGCCGGAGCGCATGAGCGCGAGCTCGACGTAGTCCTGGATGTCCTCGATATGCACCGCGCCGCCGCCGGGCAGACTGCGGGTCACGCCCTGGACCACCTGCTGGGTGATGTCCTTGACGGTCTCGCGGATACGGCTGGAGGCCGCGCCCTGCTGGCCCTCGACGTCGATGAACGCCTTGGTGACGGCGAGCTCGATCTTGGACGCATCGAACGGCGTCACCTTGCCGTTACGACGGATGACCTTGTGGCCACCGGGCGCGGTGGCTTCGATGCTGGCGCCGTAGGCGTCTGCGGACGGCTGCTGGCTGCGCGTCTGCGCGCGCTCGGAAACCTGTGTCTGCTCCATGGCAATGCCTCGCGTAAGCGGCCCGTCGGGAGAAAGACGCACCGATTGAAAACCTGGACTCGCGACGGCGCCGCCCTGGGGACAACGCCGTTGACATCGAACTCTACCCCACTAGATGCTGTGGTCAAGCACCGTTTTTATGCCCTGTCATGACTATATGTTGTGGTCGGGCGGTGAACAAGAGGTGTACAACGCTGTGGATAAACTGGGGTAGAAAATCCGCGAATCCGCATGGCACAAGGCTTCGGCGCGGTGATCACCCCATCGCCAGCCAACAGCACACTTCACCGGCCGCGGCCCAAGGGCCGACGACGCGTCTGCGCGGCGCAAACCTCGAATCATTCCGGCACTTTCTGAATACGGCCTTTTAAAACATGGTCTTACGATCGCATCGCCCGGCGCCTCGAATGACGATTATTTTTTTCATGGCTCGCCGCATTTTCGATAGCGCCGCACCGGCACATGCGTATGGCGAACGTCATCTTCCCGGGCGACAATAAGGCCATGGAAATCATCGTAATCCGCCACGGCATCGCGCTCGACGGCGACAAGGCGCGCAGTATCGGGCTGTCCGACGGCGAGCGACCGCTCACCCGCGAGGGCATGCGGCGCACCCGCGCGGCGGCCGCCGGGCTGCGTGCCACGCTCGCCGATATGGCCATCGACGATATCGTCACCAGCCCGCTGCTGCGCGCCACGCAGACCGCCGAAATCCTGGCCGGCTATCTCGACGACCCGACCATCGAGGAATCCGACGCGCTGGCGCCGCCGGTCGACATGGAAACGCTAGACGCTTTCCTGCACTCGCATTTTGGCGATCGGCGGCTGCTGCTCGTCGGCCATGAGCCAGATCTGGCGACCTGGGTGTCCTGGAGCCTGACGCGTCGACGCGACCGCCTCATGGCCTTTAAGAAAGCCGGCGCGGCACTGCTCGAATTCCCCGGCCCGCCGGAGGGCGGCACCGGCACCCTGCGCTGGCTGCTCGCGGCCCGCCAGCTGCGCGCGCTGGGCTAAGCGCTACGCGGGTTCCTTGATGCTCGACTGGCTGATTGTCGGCGGCGGGCTGCACGGGCTTTTTGCCGCCCGGGCCATTCGTTGCGCCGCGCCGCAGGCCACGCTCGCCGTGCTCGGCGACCAGGCCCCGCTGGCGGCCTGGCAACGCCGGGCGCGCGCCTGCGGCATGCAATACCTGCGTTCCTCCAACGCGCACCATCTCGGCATTCGTGCCGATGCCTTGCGGCACTTCGCCGCCGATCACGATTTCGACGCGGGCCACGAGCTCGGCTATTACCGCCGCCCCTCGCGTGATCTGTTCGAAGCCCATGCCGCGCAGGCACTGGACGCGTCCGATCGCATCGCCGGCCGTGCCGACAACCTGCAGCGCCTGGCCCGAGGCTGGCGCGTACACACCGCCGACGGCCGCTTTTTCGACGCCGCCCGCGTGGTGCTCGCACTCGGCCCGAACGCGCCCTATCGCCCAGCCTGGGCCACGCGCGATTGCGCCCATGTCTACGACGAAGATTTCGATGCCACGATGCCGGCCGGCACACGTACCGCCGTGGTCGGCGGCGGGATCACCGGCGCCCAGCTCGCGCTGCGGTTGCAGGCGGCGGGCCAGGCCGTCTGCTGGGTCACGCGCGAACGACCACGACGGGCCGATTTCGATAGCGACCCCTGTTATGCCGGCCCGCGCTGTCTCGTACCGTTCCAGCGCGCCGCCATGGCCCGGCGCACGACCCTGCTGGCGCACGCCCGGCAACCCGGCACGCTGCCGCCGGACGTGTTCGCACGCGTTACCGCCGCCCTCGCGGCTGGCGACATCACATGGCGTCGCGACCATATCGAAGCGCGCGACGCGCACGGGCTGCGTTTTGTCGACGGCCGGCATCTGGCCGCGGACCGTATCGTGCTTGCAACCGGGTTCGAACACCGCCCGGCGCCCGGCAGCCTGCTCGACCGCGGCATCCGCGATCTCGATCTGCGCTGCGACGAGGACGGCCATGTTTTCATGAACGAGGCGCTGGAAGCCGCGCCCGGCCTGCACCTGCTCGGCCGCCCGGCCAGCCTGCAACTCGGCCCGATGGCCGGCAACATCAAGGGCGCGCGACTGGCCGGCAAACGGCTGGCGGCGTTTGCACAGCGCATGGACGACGCCCCACTGGCATCAAACTCCTTAACGGCTTCTTCCACGAGGAACACGGCTTAACTGATCGCTAGCGCTCCTCGACAATCTCCTTGATGCGATGGCGAAACGCATTCACAAGCGGGTTGGCGTGCGCGAGGAACCAATGCATAGCCACAGATCGCTCTTGGTCGTCAGTCATCACGCTGTATTCGCGACGGCGGGCAATTCGATACTTGCTATCCGCGCTTGATTGCCATTCGAGCTCAAACCCCAACTCTTCCTCAATGTCTTCCCTATGAGCGTGGAGCTCTTCGTAGATCCGATCGGCGAGAGGCCCGCGCGTAAAAGTCAAAAACAGCCCAATCTCACCGCCGCTCAATGAAAAATAAACTGTGATCCAGCCGGTCGATCCTTTAGGCATCGGGATGAAAACGTGCGTAAAGCGGGTTGCGTTCGGTTTCGACTGGGTTACGTCGTCGAATACCACTCGGTCGATGAAGTCTTGCCAGAAATTCAGGTACCAGCTTTCTTCCGCATTACGCGGCTGCTTGTCGTCCTGTTCCGCTTCGTCGGTCGGATCCTCGGTCGCGGTGAGATGGTCGGACTTGAGCGTCACTACAGTCCTGCGAATGATCTCAGTTTTCGCCAGAACACGCGGTTGCACATAGCGATGTCCAGCGGAGGCTTGGTAAACCGCCGTCTCTATAAGGGCCAAAGTGAAATGAAGTGTTCCATGCGGATCCAGATATTCAGCAATCGATTCCACTTCTTCGCGTATGCCGTCGCCGCATATCAATAACAGGAAGTCCCCATGTCGCAGGCTTTTCGAGACGTTATCTACGAACGTCGCCTCGTCGAGTTCCGGCACACGCGCTCTAGCAATATCAAATAGCGCGTTACCCGCCTGGCTCGTACGACGCGAAACCTCGCGCTGGAGATCCGCATATCCCCACCGTCGCAGCTCCTTCGCGTAATCCAGAACCTGGCCAACGACTTCTCGACGCGCTTGGGGATTGCGCCAAAGCTTGGTCTCAAGCACAACGAGCTTGCCGGCAGGGGTCACAAACAGCGCGTCGATTGGCCCGACGCGCGTCCCTAACTCCATGCAGATCGGAACGAGCTCGGCGAAAGAGACGTCGATTTCTTCAATCGGCAGAATCGAAGGGTCGCTGAACAAAAGCTGTTGCAGCCAAAGTTCCGAAAAGCCACCTGCGCCGTCTGTCGCAGCCAAGGGCACGCGCTGCAGCCGCTCAGATGCCCCATCCTCAAATACAAGTCTCGGCGCCGCGAATTGAGACACAGTCCTGGTTCCTCACATGATCAAACCACTCTAAGGTTGCCTCAACTAGTGGGACCTAGCGAACCGAGCCGAAACAGCGTGGGCGGCATATCGGTTAACGCACGAGACACTAGCCCATCAGCGGCGGCGCGTCCTTGAGGTAGTCACGGCGCTTGTTGGTGGCTTCGCCGGTGAGCGCGAAGCCGAGCAGGTCGCCGTCTTCGTTCACGAAGCGTGCTTCGAGATTCGAACCGTCGCCCTCGACCTGCCATTCGCCGTGCTTGTCGACCGGCGGGTAGACGATCACAGGGCACACGTGGGTTTTCACGATGATCGGCAGCGTGGGGTATTTCACCGCGCCCGCGGTATCGCCCTCGCCGCCCGCGAGCGTCTTGCCGAGCGTGCGCGCGCACTGCATGAGCGGGCCGACATAGGGCCGCCAGTGGCCGTCGACCTCGGCACAGTCGCCGAGCGCATAGATATGCGGGTCGCTGGTGACCAGCGTGCGGTCCACCACAATGCCCTTGTCGGTCTTCAGGCCGGCCGCCTGCGCCAGCTCGACGCCGGCACGCAGCCCCACGGCCGACAGTACGGCGTCGGCGTAGACGCTGTCGTCGTCGTCGCGCACGACCTGAAGCCTGTCGTTGTCGTGGTGCACGGCAACGGCCGCGTGGCCCAGATGCCAGTGCACCCCGGCCCGGTCGAGTTCGCGCTCGACGGCTTGGCCGCATTTCTCCGGCAGCAGCTGCGACAGCGGCCAGCCGGCCGGGTCCAGCACCGATACTTCGTAGCCGGCGCCGACGAGGTCGTTGGCGAACTCGCAGCCGATCAGCCCGGCGCCGAGAATCGCGACATGCTTGGCGTCGCCGAGGTGGCTGCGAAAGCTGCGATAGTCGGCCAGGTTGTTGACCTTGTGCACCGCCTGGGTCGCGTCGCCGGCAAGCTTGAGCATGATCGGATCGGCGCCGAAGGCCAGCACCAGCTTGTGATACTGGAGGCTGTCGCCATTGAGCGAGAGCGTGCGCGTCTGCGGATCGATGGATTCGACCTGGCGGTGGGTATGGATCGTCGCGTCGAGCTCTTCGGCCATGGCGTCGACGTTTTTCTTCACCAGATCGTCGGGCGCGGCGTCCTTGGCATGCGCTTCGGACAGATCGGGCTTGTAGTAGCTCGCGCCGTCGTCACGCGTGATCAGAACCAGCGGCGTTTCCTTGTCGTGCTTGCGAAACTCGCGGGCGGTGCCGTAGCCGGCCAGCCCGGTGCCGACGATGATGATCGGATCCATGCAATATCCTGCGGTTGAATCGAAAACGGGCCGTTTGCACGACCCGCGGGATGGTGGGCGCTAGTCGACTTCCATCATTTCGAAGTCGTCTTTCGGGGCGCCGCAATCGGGGCAGGTCCAGTCGTCGGGGATGTCCTCCCACTTGGTACCCGGCTCGATGCCCTCGTCCGGCATGCCCTCGGCTTCATCGTATTCGAAACCGCAGACGATGCATTGCCACTTCTTCATTGAACGTCCCTTGACTCGTTGCGCGTAACTCGAAAAACGGGCGCTGTCGTGACAGCGCCCAGTCGGTGGAGCCCAAGGCTAACAAAACCGCCTTGTCGCGGCGATCTGCAGCCGTTGCCCAGTGGCTTACGCCACGGCATCGCCGCGGGTTGCAGGCGGCGGGTATTTCGCCAGCAGCCGCGCGCGCTGGCCGGGCTGCAGATTGGCCTGGCGCAGATCGCCGTCGTAGTGGGCGACCACGCGCTTGTCCATGACCCGATACCAGAGCGGCGGGAAATAGGCGAGCACGATCATGCCGGCATAGCCGGTCGGCAGTTCCGGTGCTTCGTCGAAATGACGCAGCGACTGGTAGCGACGCGTCGGATGCGCGTGATGATCCGAATGCCGCTGCAGATGGAACAGCATGATGTTGGTCACGATGTGATCGTTGTTCCAGGAGTGCTCCGGCTGACAGCGCTCGTAGCGGCCGTCTTCGCGCTTCTTGCGCAGCAGACCATAGTGCTCGGCGTAGTTGACCGCTTCCAGCAGGGAGGCGCCCAGCACTGCCTGAAGAATCAGAAACGGCAGCAGCTCGATGCCGAACGCCAGCATGAGCCCGCCCCAGAGCACGGCGGTCATGCCCCAGGCCTGCAACACTTCGTTATGCACGCTCCACACGCCACGGCCCTTGCGCGCCAGCGTGGCCTTCTCGATTTCCCAGGCCGAACGCAGGCTGCCCATGACGGTACGCGGCAGAAAAGCCCAGAAGGATTCGCCCATGCGGGCACTGGCCGGGTCTTCCGGCGTGGCCACGCGGGCGTGATGGCCGCGATTGTGCTCGACGTAAAAGTGACCGTAGGCAACCGGTGCGAGCGCGATCTTGGCGAGCCAGCTTTCCAGCCAGGTGCGCTTGTGCCCGAGCTCGTGTGCCGTGTTGATGGAAATGCCGGACAGCATGCCGATCGTGGTCGCGAAACCGAGCCATTGCCAGAACGTCATCTCCTGGGTGCCGACGATCGCGGAGGCACCGACGAACAGGCCCATCTGCACCACCACGTACACATAGGTGGAATAACGATAGAAGGGGTCGTGCTCGAGAATCTCCATTACCCGCTCGGGCGGGTTGCTGCTGTCCTTGCCGATGAAGAAATCGAGCAGCGGCACGATCACGTAGACCATGAGCGGCCCGGCATAGATCAACGGTGTAATGCCGGTAAACCAGCCGGTGAGTGCGGCAACGGCGACGATGATGATGATGCCGAAGCCCATCGGCCACAGCCAGCGCTTGCGGTCGTGGGCCCGTGCTTCGGCCAGGGTCATGGTGCTCATCTTTATGCTCCTCGCTCCGGAACGTCGCAATGCAACATTGCGCAGTCGGATACTGTTTTTTACATTGTGCGCTGTAAGCGTAGCCATTAACCGACCGGTCAGTCAACTCCCTGTGCTAACGTCCCGAGAAATTCACGGTTTACAACGCATCGATGGCGCGACCGGCGGACGTCAATCCCGGCGAAACACGCAAACGCATCCATGAGGCGGCCTTTCGCCTGTTCGGGCGCTTCGGCTATGACGGGGTCTCGATGACGCGCGTGGCCACCGAGTCCGGTGTGACCAAGGCGGCCCTCTACTGGCATTTCGAGAGCAAGGAGACGCTCTACGCAGAGGCCATGCGGCATCTGGTCAATGTCTTCGAGACGCATGTCTTCGAAGCGCTGGCGCGCGAGCGCGACCCGGTGGAGCGAGTTTTCGCGATGTTTTCGGGGCTGGAGCAGCTCGTCGACGACCCGCGCCTGGCCGAAGGCATCGCCGGCTTCTGGCTTCGACCCAGCACCGCCGACGTGGCCCATGCCACCGCGGTACAGGACGATTTCGAAGCGAGCGCGGCCGAGGCGATCGAGATCGCACTCGACGAGGCGCGCGATACCGGCGCGCTCGGCGTCGAAGGCTCGACCCACGACATGGCCCGTGCCTTCATCGCGCTCATGGAGGCGATCGTGCTGCCGCTGGGGCATCGCAGCGCGCGCGATCACCGCCGGCTGGTGCGCGTACTCGCGCATATCTTCTTTCAGGCGCACGCACGGGCACCGGAACTGGCAGCACGCGCCGCACGACGGCTGGAAAGCCAGCCCAGCGCCTGATGCCGTTGAAACTAGACTAAGCTCAGATCGGCCGATCGAGCGCATCGCGCAAAGCCACAATAACCGGCCGCAGGAGGAACCCCATGAGTACCGCCGTTCACGATATCGCCGCCCAGTCCGAGGCCGATACCGCGCAAACCGAGCGCCTGTTCGAAGCCCAGCGCGGCCGCGCCCTGGCCCTGCGCGTTTCGACCGCGGCCGATCGCATCGAGAAGATCAAGCGCCTGCGTCAGGCGATGTTCGATCGCACCGACCAGATCTACGCCGCCTGTCACGCCGACTTCGCCAAGCCCGCACCGGAAGTCGACATCACCGAGATCCTGCCGGTGGTCATGGAGGCGAACCACGCGATCCGCCATCTCAAGGGCTGGATGAAGCCGGAGCGCAAGCGCCCGACGCTGCTCATGTTCGGCACCTCGGCCGAAGTGCGCTACGAGCCGCGCGGCGTATGCCTGATCATTTCGCCCTGGAATTACCCGATCAACCTCAGCTTCGGGCCGCTGATCTCGGCGATTGCCGCCGGCAACACCGTGATCCTCAAGCCTTCCGAGATGACGCCGCACTGCGCGCAGCTGATGGCCGAGATCGTGGACGACGTCTTCGACGAGAACGAGGTCAGCGTCGTGCAGGGCGCGGTGGAGACCTCGCAGCATTTGCTCGGCCTACCCTTCGACCATATCTTCTTCACCGGCTCGCCGGCGGTCGGCAAGATCGTCATGCGTGCGGCAGCCGAGCATCTGACCTCGGTCACCCTCGAGCTCGGCGGCAAGTCGCCGGTGATCGTGGACAAGACCGCGGATATCGCCAAGACGGCGCAGAACCTGGTCTGGGGCAAGTTCGCCAATAACGGGCAGACCTGTATCGCGCCGGACTATCTCTATGTGCATGCCGATGTGGCCGACGCCTTCGTCGAAGCCATGGGCAAGGCACTCAAGCGTCTGTACGGCGACCAGCAGGCGATGGCGTCGAATACCGACTACTGCCGCATCGTCAACGACCGGCATCACGGCCGCGTGAAGGCGCTGATCGACGACGCCACCGAGCGCGGCGCGCGGGTATCCACGGGCGGCTCGCCGGCCAACGACGACAACTACATCGCCCCCACCATCCTCACCGATGTGGACGCGAATTCGCGCGTGCTCGAGGAAGAGATCTTCGGCCCGGTCCTCCCGATCATCGCCTTCACCGATACCGACCGCATACTGGCCGACATCAACGCCAAGCCGAAGCCGCTGGCCCTGTACGTGTTCGCGCGCGACAACGACTTCATCGACAAGGTGCTGGACAACACCACCGCCGGCGGCACCTGCGTGAACCATTCCATGGTGCAGTTCCTGCACGCCAACCTGCCCTTCGGTGGCGTGAACAACTCCGGCATCGGCAATTCGCATGGCCATTACGGCTTCAAGGCGTTCTCGCACGAGCGGGCCGTCGTGCGCGAACGCTTCTCGCTGAGTTTCCTGTTTCTGCCGCCCTACAAGGGCTTCACGAAATGGTTCATCCGTTTCGCGGTCAAATACCTCAACTGATCGGGTAAGGTGTCACCGCCCGGCCGCTCAGCGGCCGGGCGCCATGACTTCAAGCCCACGATTTTCGATGTCTTCGCAGGATCGCCCATGACCGCAGCCCAACGTTTTCTCTCCGCCCTCGAAACCGAGAAACCGCTCCAGATCGCCGGTGCCATCAACGCCTATTCCGCCATGCTCGCCGAGCACAGCGGCTTCAAGGCGATCTACCTGTCCGGCGGCGGCGTGGCCAACTGGTCCTACGGCCTGCCGGATCTCGGCATGACGACCATGAACGACGTGCTCGAAGACGTACGCCGCATCACCTATGCCACCGATGTGCCGCTGCTCGTGGACATCGACACCGGCTGGGGCAGCGCCTTCAATATCGCGCGCACCGTCAAGCTGTTCGAGGGTGCGGGCGCGGCCTGCGTGCATATCGAGGACCAGGTCGCGGCCAAGCGCTGTGGCCACCGGCCGGGCAAGGAGATCATCTCCAAGGAGGAAATGGTCGAACGCGTGACCGCCGCGGCCGACGCCCGGGACGACATGCTCATCATGGCGCGCACCGATGCGCTGGCCGTGGAAGGCCTGGACGCCGCCGTCGACCGCGCGGCCGCGTGCATCGAAGCGGGCGCGGACTTCATCTTCGCCGAAGCCATGACCGACCTGGAAATGTACAAGCGCTTCACCGATCTCGGCGCGCCGGTTCTGGCCAATATCACCGAGTTCGGGTCGACCGATCTCTACACCACCGATGAACTCGCCAGCCAGGGCGTATCCATGGTGCTGTACCCGCTGTCGGCCTCGCGCGCGATGGCCAATGCCGCGCTCGACGTCTATGCCGCGATCCGCGCCGAAGGCACGCAGAAGAACGTCGTGGATCGCATGCAGACACGCAGCGAACTCTACGAACACCTCGGCTATCACGAATACGAAGACAAGCTCGACGCGCTCTTCGGCCGCGACAAGAACGGCTGATTCGCCCCGCACACGCCGGAGACCCGCCCATGTGGAAACCCATCGCCATCATTACGGCCATCGTCGCCGTCGTCATGGCCGGCATCATCTTCTGGCTTGCGCGCGACCCCGGCCAGGTCAACGCCGACCGCGCATCGGCTGCGATAGAGCAGCCGGCCGACACCGAGACCACCACCGAAGCCGGCGCCAACGCGCCGGCTTCGTCGAATGGGGCGACCGCCGCCGGTGATGCGGCCAACGCCCAGGCCGCGACGGCACCCAAGGGTTTCTGCGAACGCGATTTCGAGCAGGTCGACGCGCGCGAGGCCGATGTGCCCGACCTGCAGGCTGCCGGCGGGCTGGTGCATATCTTCGAACGCGAAGCACGGCTCGAAGACCCCTACGGTTGTGCCGACTTCTATCTCGCCCACGGTCTCGACATCGACGCGGTCGACGAACGCGACGACACCGAGCCGCTGACCGGGCTGTTCTACGCCATCCAGCGCAACGACCCGAAAATGCTGCGCTTCATGATCGCGCACGACGCCGATCTGGAAAAACGGGCCGGCCCCAAGGACACGCGCGCCATGGGCTATGCCTACTACCTCGCGCTCAAGGACCAGCGCATCGATCGCAACGAGATCATCGGCATCCTGGACGGTGCTCTCACCCGCCAGGCCGCCGCGGCCGACTCTTCCTGACCCCCCCCGGCGGCGCGTGTTGCGCCACCTCCCCGATTCTGCCAATAATCATTTTCGCAATGCCGCGAGCCGCGGCATACGCTGAAGAATCAACATAACAATGGCGATGCCGCCGACCGCGGCACGGGGGGACAAGATGATCGGATCCGATCTGTATGCGGGCGCACGGCACCTGCTCGTGCTCGGGTGTCTGTGTCTCGTGGTCGCACTGAGCGGCTGCAGCGACGGCAGTAACGTCACGCTCGGCCAGCAAGCCACCGAGGCCGATGGCGGCAATAGCGGCAATGGCGGCCAGAACGACAACGACGATGGCACGCCCGACGACCCCGAACCGGAAGACGACAACGCCCCGCCCACCGTGCCCGTGGCGCAGACGCGAGCGGGCGAGGTGTATCGCCAGGAAATCGCGGTCACCAACGCCGACGCCAGCACCGACACGCTGGTCGTGCAGGTTATGGAACCGGCCGAACTCACCGCGGGCGAGAGTTATCCGCTGGTGCTGCACGGGCACGGCTACGGCGGCAGCCGCGACACCGCCCCCAGCACATTCCAGCAGCGCCTGCGCGACGCCGGCTACTATGTGATCTCCATCGATCAGCGCGGCTTCGGCGAATCGTCCGGCACCGTGCGCGTGATGTCGCCCGACTTCGAAGGCCAAAGCCTGATCGCCCTGCTCGACTGGGCCGAGAATCTGGAAGGCCTCGCCCGCCGCGCCAACGGCAAGATGAAGGTCGGCTCCTACGGCGGCTCCTACGGCGGCATGTTTCAGTGGCTGCTCGCCGGCGCCGACCCCGAGGAGCGCCTGCGCGTGATCGCGCCAGACATCGCGCCGTTTGATCTGACCTATTCGCTGAACCCGAACGACGTGATCAAGACCGGCTGGATTCTTGCGCTCGTGGGCGGCGGCGAAGTGCCGGTGCTGGGCCTGGCTACCGGCGGTGACCCCAGCGTGGTGCTGCAAGCCGTCCAGGAACAGGTCGAGCGCGGCGAAGGCCTGCGCCAAGATCCGCTCATCTACGAGAGCGTGGTGCGCGGCGCGCTCACCAACAATCTACCGGATGCCGCCGCCAACCTGTTTCGCTACCACAGCCTGCGTTACTTCTGCGAAACCGAGGCCGCGGCCCCGCAGGACGGCTTCACCATCGGTCAACCCGATCCGCGCTCGGTCGCGCCGGGCGGTCTGCACAAGATCGACGCGCTGCTGACACAGGGTTTCAAGGACACGCTGTTCAACGTCAACGAAGCAGCTAACAGCTACGACTGCCTCAAGGCATTGGGCGGCGACGTGCGCCTGCTCACCCACCAGACCGGCCACGTCCTGCCGGTGAGCATCGACAGCGTGCCCCAAGGCGATCAGCTGGAAGCGTTGGCCGGCGCCCTGGTTAACATCCCCGAATTCCAGGGCCCTGGCGGTTCACTGACCTGCGGCAGCCTCGATCTGGAGTCCGTCACTTTCGCCTGGTTCGAGGAGAAGCTCCGCGGCCAGGGCGGTGCCATCGATGCCGCCCTACCTTTGGGTGACGATGTATGCCTGAGCCTGGACGAAGACGACGCCGTCGCCGTGGATTCGGTACCGCGTGGCGGCGAAGCATTCGAGCTGGCCGTCGATACGCCGGCCTTCTCCGGCGCGGTTACCGGCGCGCTCGGCGCGGTGCTCGGCGGCGAGGCCCGCGAGCGTCTGCTGCAAAGTCAGCCGTTGTTCACGCAGGAAGGCAGCAGCGCGGTGCTTGCGGGCATCCCCACGCTGGATATCACTATCGGCGAGCCGCTCGATCCGCTGGATCTGCTGGATATACTGGGACCGCCCGATTCGTGTGCGGTGGAGATATTGCCGCTCGGCTGCGATCCGATCTTCTTCTTCGGACTGGGCAAACGTACGGTCGATAGCAACGACTGGCAGTTGATAGACGACCAGTTGACGCCGGTACGCGGTTACGGTCAGCACACGCTCGATATGACCGCGGTGGCAGAGCGGCTCGAACCGGGCGACGAAGTGGGCTTTCTGATCTACGGCTTTCATCCGCAGTACCCGATCAGCTTCTCGCGCGATGTATTGATCCTGGCGGCGACCCTGAACGGCACAGTCGAACTGCCGCTGATCGCGGCCGAAGACATCGTCGACAACGACGTCTAGCACGACCAACCCGAGGGCGCCGGCATCCCGCCGGCGCCCCACTTCGCCTAGAACCGGTAACCCACGCCCACCGTATAGATGATCGGGTTGATATCGAGCTCGATATCGGCATCACCGACCGCGATGTCCTCGCCGTAACCCAGCGCGTCGAGCGTGGTGCCGAGCGCCGGGTTGCGTACCCGCACGTTCACGTCGCTGAGCTCGCCCTTGACCGTGGCGTCGCCGATATAGCGCACGTCGGCAAAGCCGAAGAAGCCCTGTTCGGGATTACCGATATCGATGCCGGCCTGCAGGACATAGCCCGGCGTGGATGACACGTCGAAGCCGGGGTCGTTGACCTGGGTGAGTACGTCGTTGGTGATTTCGGAGTCGTAGTTGTAGAGATACACCGCGCCGCCGCCGATATAGGGCCGGAAATAGGAATCCGGAAACGGGTGGTAGAGCAACGTCATCATGATCGGCAGGCTCTTCACCGAACCCAACTCGCTTCCGAGCGGCGGGATGCCGGTATCGAGCAGGCCGGTGGCGTCGTTGACCGCGCCGCCCAAATCGTTGAGCAGATCCTGCAACGCCTCCCCGCCGATGATGCCCTCGGGCACCACATTGCCGAGCCGCGCCGTTGGCGCCAGCGATTCATCCCGGAGCGTGCCCGGCTGAGCGACGAAGTTGATATCGATCGGCTTGCCGATGATGGTTTCAAACGACAGATGCCGGCCGGTGCCGGGAATGTTGTACCCCAGGGCGATGGTGCCGATGTACTGGTTGCTGATCGAGGCCTTGGCACCCTCGATACCGCCATTCTGGATCGCGAGCGTCGCCGGAAATTTCACTCCGGAAAGCTTCAGATCGGTGCTTTCGAGCCGGCCGAAATCCAGATAGCTGACGCCCGGCTTGAGATAGAGCCGGTCCTTGATATAGCGATCGTAGAACCCCGGCGACTCGATCGGCTCGCCGGTGTCCGGCACATCGTCTCTGGCGGTCTCCTCGGCGGCTTGGGCCGGCGCGAACCCTGCGATCAGCACCAGGGCCAGACCGATCGACATCGCACGGACATAACCCGCGCGTTCATTCCCGTATCGAGGCATGCATCTCCTCCCTCGCGTGTAACCCTCTGCGTCCGTCGTCGCGGTTTTCGGCTACGCTTTCCCGAACTGTTTGGGAATTTGTAACCATTTGTTTTTGATTCGCTTTTCGCGCACAAATCCGCACGAACGACGCCGCGGAGACTAGCAACGACGGCGCCGGGAAAACATGCCTTTTCAGCTACGCGCAGGCGTGCGAACCACAGGAAACCGCGTCGCGACGGGCGTCGCGGCGGTGCAAGGAAGAGAAAAATTGGCGGCCCGAGGGCCGAAAGATCAGGCCGTTTGCGCGTTTCTGCGCAAAAACGCGCCTATGAACAACGGGTTATCCAGATAACACGGCGCGCCTAGCGCGCCATCAGGCGCTCGCAGGCCTCGCGATACTTGGCCGCCGTGTTGTCGATCACCTGCTGCGGCAGACGCGGTCCCGGCGCGGTCTTGTCCCAGTCCAGCGTTTCCAGATAGTCGCGGACGTACTGCTTGTCGAAGCTGGGCGGGCTCATGCCGGTCGCATAGTCCGATACCGGCCAGAAGCGCGAGGAATCCGGGGTCAGCACCTCGTCGATGAGCACCAGTTCGCCGGCCTTGTCGACGCCGAACTCGAACTTGGTGTCGGCAATGATGATGCCGCACTCGCGGGCATAAGCGGCCGCACGCTTGTAGATGGACAGGGTAGCGTGGCGAATCTGCAGCGCGCGCTCACGGCCGACGAGCTCGATCACGGCGTCGAAGTCAATGGCCTCGTCGTGTTCACCGGCTTCGGCCTTGGTTGATGGCGTGAAGATCGGGTCCGGCAGCTGTTCAGCCTGCGCCAGGCCGGCCGGCAATCCGATGCCCGACACCGCGCCGGTCGCCTGATAGTCCTTCCAGCCGGAGCCGATGATATAACCGCGCGCCACGGCCTCCACCGGCAACGCCTCGAGACGCTTGACCAGCATCGCGCGCGTGCCCACCTGTTCGATCTCGTCGGCGGTGAGAATATCCGCCAGCGGCATGTCGGCCCGATGATTGGCGATATCGCCCGCGAAGCGATCGAACCAGAAATTCGAGACCGCCGTGAGCACCACGCCCTTGCCCGGAATCGGGTCGGGCAGGATCACGTCGAACGCCGACAGCCGGTCGGTGGCCACGATCAGCAGATGGTCGTCGCCCACCGCGTAGACATCGCGCACCTTGCCGCGCATGAGCAGCGGAATGCTGTGCAGGTCGGATTCGAAGAGCGTATCGGGCATGGAACGAGCGCTAGAGCGCGCAGCTGTGAACGTGGCGGCTGAAATTCTAGCAGTGCAACGGCCGCACCGCGGTCAGATCAGGCCGTAGCGACCGCCGCTGGCGATCACCACCACGACCAGGCCGATCACGAGATTCACCGTGGCAAAAAAGCGCAGCTGGTTCATCGCCCGGCTGGCGTCGGCAAGCGCGCCGGCACTCAACGCCACGCGCACGCGCCGCCACGGCGCGAAGAACATGTGGCCGAACAGCAGGAACATCACCCAGCCAAGCGCCTGCATGAGATGGATATAGATAGGCACGGCGCCCATGCCGCCGAGCAGGAAAATCATCGTGTTGCCGGTGACCAGCAGCACGATCATCGCGATCCAGACCCAGAGAAAGAAACGCCCCATCGCGCTCGACAGCAGCGGCAGCCGTTCCGCCAGCGGCACCGCCGAAGCGGCCGGACGGAGGATGCCGACCATGAAGAACAGCCCGCCGACCCAGATCACGGCGGCCAGCGTGTGCAACGCAATGAGATATGCCATTCAGCAAACCTTTCAATTCGTTCATGCACCGCGGCGCCGTTTCTCTTGGCACGTGGCACAGAGGGGCGCGGCGGCGCAGCCCGGTGGACTGACAGGGGTAATGCGCAGAGCGTAAACTAGCGCCGCCCGCTGATCCACGGTTTTCATCATGCCCGTATCCAAGTTCTCGCCTGTCATTGCGCCCTCGATTCTCGCGGCCGATCTGGCCGCCCTGGGCGACGAGTGCGAAGCCGTCATCGACGCCGGCGCTGACTGGATCCATTTCGACGTGATGGACAACCATTACGTGCCCAACCTCACCTTCGGCCCGCCGGTCTGCGCAGCCCTGGCCAAGCGGCTGAAGGCCAAGCACCCGAACGTGCCGATCGACGTGCATCTGATGGTCAAGCCGGTGGACGCGCTGATCAGCGCCTTCGCCGACGCCGGCGCGGATTCCATCACCTTCCACCCGGAAGCCAGCGAGCACATCGACCGCAGCCTGCAGCTGGCCATCGATGCCGGCTGCAAGACGGGCCTGGTATTCAACCCGGCCACGCCGCTGGAATACCTCAAGTACGTGCTCGACAAGATCGACATCGTGCTGATCATGTCGGTGAACCCCGGTTTCGGCGGCCAGAGCTTCATCGAGGAAGCGATCGGCAAGATCGCCGAAGCCCGCGAGATCATCGATGCATCGGGACGCGATATCCGCCTCGAGGTCGACGGCGGCATCAAGACCAGCAACATCGGCCGCGTCGCAGCAGCCGGCGCGGACACCTTCGTGGCCGGCTCGGCCATCTTCGGCCAGCCCGACTATGCGCAGGTGATCGCCGACATGCGTGCCGAACTCGGCGACTGATCGCAGCGGTGGCTCTTGTGATTCGCGTCCACGATCGTTATAACCGCGGAACGGCACTGCGTCGCATCCACGGCGGCACTGCCACGGATCACATCGCAACGGACCAGGGCATGGACCCGAATCGATCGCAGCATACCGCCGCCCGTGTGCCCCACACGTGCTGGCGATGGCAGACGACCGGCTGGCGCGGCTGACAGCCCGCCCGTTGAAGTTGGCCGCGCGTGACCGTGCGGCATGCGTTTTCTGCCCGACCGATCGAGTTTTGCCATGACCTATCAAGTTGATCCCCACGCGGCCCGTGTACCGCTGGTCGTCGAAGCCCTCGCCGATCTCGACACCCCGCTGTCGACCTATCTCAAGCTGGCCGACGCGCCCTATTCCTTCCTGCTGGAATCGGTACAGGGCGGCGAACGCTGGGGCCGCTATTCGATCATCGGCCTGCCCTGCGCGGAACGTATTCGCGTACGCGGCACCACGCTCATCCACGAGCGCGATGACAAGATCCTCGAGGAAATCGAAACCGACGATCCGCTGGCCTGGATCCAGGCGTTCAACGACGCGCGCCCGTTGCCGCGTCTGCCGGAGCTGCCGCGCCTGACCGGCGGCCTGGTGGGCTATTTCGGCTACGACACCATCCGCTATATCGAGCCGCGCCTGGCCAAGGGCGCGAACAAGGATGATCCGCTCGATCTGCCGGACATCCTGCTGCTGGTGGCCGAGGAACTGGTCATCTTCGACAACCTTTCGGGCAAGCTCTATTGCGTGGCCCACCATGTCGACGGCGATGAAGACGACCGGGCACGTGTCGAACAGCGTCTCGACGAACTGCTCGACGCACTCGAGCGGCCGTTGACCGCCAGCACCACGCGTGGCGCGGCCCGCGACGAAACGGGGGCGACGCTCGACGACGACCGTTTCGTCTCCGGGCTGACCCAGGCCGGCTACGAAGACGCGGTACGGCGCATTCGCGACTACACCCAGGCCGGCGACGTGATGCAGGTGGTGCCCAGCCAGCGCCTGTCCGCGCCTTTCAATGCCGAGGCGATGTCGCTGTATCGCGCGCTGCGCAGCCTGAACCCGTCGCCCTATATGTATTACTTCAATTTCGGTGATCACCACGTCGTGGGCGCGTCACCGGAGATTCTCGTGCGGACTATGGACGGCGAGGTCACGGTGCGACCGATCGCCGGCACGCGCAAGCGCGGCGCCAATGAAGCCGAAGACATCGCGCTCGCGCAAGATCTGCTGGACGATCCGAAAGAGATCGCCGAACACCTCATGCTCATCGACCTCGGCCGCAACGATGTCGGCCGCGTGTCGCGACCCGGCAGCGTGAAGCTGACCGAACGCATGGCCATCGAGCGCTATTCGCACGTCATGCATATCGTGTCGAACGTCACCGGCAGGCTGCGCGATGATCTGACGCCGATGGATGCCCTGCGCGCGGCCTTCCCAGCCGGCACGCTCTCCGGCGCGCCCAAGATCCGCGCAATGGAGATCATCGACGAGATCGAGACCGTAAAACGCGGCGTCTACGGCGGCGCCGTGGGCTATCTGGCCGGCAACGGCAGCATGGATCTGGCGATCGCCATCCGCACCGCCGTGCTCAAGGACGGCGAGATACACGTCCAGGCCGGCGGCGGCATCGTGGCCGACTCGCAGCCCACGGCCGAATGGGAAGAGACCATGAACAAGGCCAAGGCGGTCATGAAGGCAGCCGCGATCGCCGAGCGCGGCCTGACCGCACGCGCGAAGGCCGATACGCCGAACAACGGGGGTGACGCATGATTCTCATGCTCGACAACTACGACTCCTTCACCTACAACCTGGTGCAATATCTCGGCGAGCTCGAGGCCGAGGTGCACGTGGTGCGCAACGATCAGGTCACGGTCGAGGACATCGAACAGCTCGCGCCCGCCGGCATTGTCGTGTCGCCCGGGCCCTGCTCGCCGGACGAGGCCGGCGTGTCGATCGAGTTGATCCAGCGCCTGGCCCATCGCCTGCCGATCTTCGGCGTGTGCCTGGGCCATCAGGCGCTGGGCCAGGCCTACGGCGGCCAGGTCACGCGCGCGCGCCAGGTCATGCATGGCAAGACATCGACGATCCGACACACTGGCCGCGGCGTATTCGAGAATCTCGCCGACCCGCTCACCGCGACCCGCTACCATTCGCTCATCGTTGCGCGCGACGGCCTGCCGGACGATTTCGAGATCACCGCCTGGACCGAAACGGACGACGGCGAGATGGACGAGATCATGGGCCTCATTCACACCCCCACGGGTGCCGAAGGGGTGCAGTTCCACCCCGAGTCGATCCTGTCGGAACACGGCCACGAGATGCTGCGCACCTTTCTCAAGCGCTGCGGCGAGGGCCGCCCGGCCGAGGAGAACGAGGCATGAGACCGCTGAATGACGTCACGAGCGAAGAGAGGTTGAGCGCCGCCGGAGCGCAGCAAGCGCAGTGTATGTGCGAATACATGAGCCCTAGTCGACATTCAGGGAGCACCGCCGGCGCTCAGGATATCGAGCGAAGTAGTCATTCGGAGGTCTCACCATGATCGATCGCGAACTGATGAATCACATCGTCGCCGGCCGCGACCTCAGCGCGGACCGCATGCACGACGCCATGCGCGCGATCATGACCGGCGAAGCCACCGAAGCACAGATCGGCGGTTTTCTGATCGCCATGCGCATGAAGGGCGAAACCGTGCCCGAAATCGCCGCGGCCACTGCCGTAATGCGCGAACTGGCCACCGATGTGCCGGTGGATGCGGACCTCGCCGAGCAGCTCGTGGATACCTGCGGTACCGGCGGCGACGCGGCCGGGCTGTTCAATGTCTCCACCGCGGCTGCCTTTGCGGTTGCCGCGGCCGGCGGCCGTGTCGCCAAGCACGGCAACCGCTCGGTCTCGAGTTCGTCAGGCAGCTCCGATCTGCTCGAGGCCGCGGGCGTGGCGATCAATACCTCACCGGACCAGGTCGCCGAATGCATTCGTCGCCTGGGCGTGGGCTTCATGTTCGCGCCGGCCCACCACGGTGCGATGAAATACGCGGTGGGCCCGCGCCGGGAACTGGGCGTGCGCACCATCTTCAATATCATCGGTCCCCTCACCAACCCGGCCGGCGCGCGCAATCAGGTGATGGGCGTGTTCAACGGTCATCTGTGCGAGCCGCTGGCCGAGGTTCTGCACCGGCTGGGCAGCCGGCACGTGATGATCGTGCATGGCGAGGACGGTCTCGACGAACTGTCCATCAACGCCCCCAGCCGGGTCGCCGAACTCAAGGACGGCAAGATCGAGACCTACAAGATCGCGCCGGAGGATGTCGGCCTCGAGCGCGGCTCGCTGGACGGCCTGCGTGTCGACTCCGCCGCGCAGAGTCTGGAAATCGTGCACGAGGTGCTGACTGGCAAGCCGGGCCTGGCGCTCGACATGGTCGCCTTCAACGCCGGTGCGGCGCTATATGTATCCGGCCATGCCGTGGATATCACCGCCGGCGTGAACAAGGCCCGCGACGTGCTGCTCAGCGGCGCGGCCGGCGAGCGCATGGCCGCACTCGCCGAACTCACCCAGACCATGACCGGCGCGAGCGGCGTCGTCCAGCCATGAACGTACGCACGACCGATACGATTCTCGATCGCATCCTTGCCCGCAAGCGCGAGGAGATCGAAGCCTTTCGCGCTGCCACCCCGGACGCCGAACTGGCGCGCGCGGTCGCGGCCGCCGACACGCCGCGTGGCTTCGCCGACGCCTTGCGTGCCAAAGCCCCGCGGGCGGTAATCGCCGAGATCAAGAAAGCCTCGCCCAGCAAGGGCCTGATCCGCGAGGACTTCGACGTGGCCTGGCTGGCCGAGCGCTACGCCGCGGGCGGCGCGGCCTGCCTGTCGGTACTCACCGACCGCGATTTCTTTCAGGGCGACAACGACTTCCTCGCCGCCGCGCGCGGCGCATGCGGCCTGCCGGTACTGCGCAAGGACTTCATGATCGACCCGATTCAGGTCGACCAGGCGCGCGCGCTTGGGGCGGACTGCATCCTGTTGATCGCGGCCGCCCTCTCGACCGACCTCATGCAGACCCTGGCGGCCCGCGCCTTCGAACTCGGCATGGACGTGCTGGCCGAAGTACACGACAGCGACGAGCTCGTGCGCACGCTCGAACTGCCCGAGCGCACGATCCTGGGCATCAACAACCGCGACCTGCGTACGTTCGATACCACGCTCGACACCAGCCTCACGCTGCGCGACGCCATTCCCGGCGATCGCCTGCTGGTCAGCGAAAGCGGCATCCATACCCCGGCCGACCTCGAAAGACTCGCACACGCCGACTTCGGCGCCTTTCTGATCGGCGAGTCGTTCATGCGCGCGTCCGACCCGGGCGCCGCGATCGCGACTCTGCTCGCCTGAACCCCTCTGGCCGCAAGGCCATGTGACGTAATTTGTCACCCTGATTTGCGCCGCGTGACGCCGACGGACGCGGTGCCTAAATGCTTGTTGCTATTAGCCAGAAGCGCTATATGTCAAAACAACATTTCATATTTTCCAATGTGCGCAATTTATTTAAACGCGATAATAGAACGCGCCATCGACTTCTCTGTGCCAATAACTGACTTTTTTTGTCACCTGATGGTATCGTCTTTCCAGGGGCTGCCGATAACAAGTTAGCGGACCTATCACACACCAAGGGAGACACCCACCATGAGGGCGAAACAGATACTCGCACTCCTGCTGCTGAGCCTGGTACTGGCACTGGCAGGCTGTAGCGATGATAAAGACGTCACGCTGCCAATCGGCAACGACAACGGCAGCGAGGACGACGGTTCTCAAGACACCGATGACGACGGCACGCCAGACGACGAGGACAATTGTCCCACCGTAGCCAATCCGGATCAGACAGACACCGACGGCGACGGTATCGGCGACGCCTGTGACAACGACGACGACAACGACGATATCGCCGACGACGTCGACAACTGCCCGCTGGTCTCGAATCCGGACCAGACCGACACGGACGGCGACGGCATCGGCGACGCCTGTGACGACGACATGGGCAACGGCGACGACGATGCCGACGGCGACGGCGTCCCCGACGACGAAGACAACTGCCCCACCACGCCGAATCCGGATCAGCTGGATACCGATGGTGACGGCGTCGGCGATGTCTGCGACCCGGACAGCGATGTCCCCGCAACCGCGTGCACCTTCGGCGAGAACTCGCCCTACATGCCGCTGGCCAACGCCGATGGCAGTAGCAACGTAAGCGTGGACAGCGGTTCTTCCGGCGTCTGCGTTCTCTGCGGCGTCCAGGACGACGGCAACCTCATTGACGAGAACCTGGACAACGCGGCGCGCATGAACACCACCGTCGGCCTTCTCGGCGGCGCCAGCTTCATCACCGTCACCGACGGCACGCAGTCGTTCAGCGGCGACCGGCGCGTGGGCTTCGTCGTATCACAACCCGACGCACTGCTCACTCTGGACGTAATCCGCAGTCTCGATGTCACGCTGTTCAACGACGGCAGCGAAGTCGCGAACTCGTCCGATACGGGCCTGCTTAACCTCGACTTGCTCGGGCTGATCGGTGACAACCGCCGGCAGCTGCTGCTGGTGACCGCGCCCGAGGAGTTCGACTCGGTACGCCTGCGCCTGAATGGGGCTGTGAATGTCCTGTCGAATCTCGACGTCTACTCGGCCTGCGTGCAAAACGGCACGATCCCCGAAGGCGGCGAAGACGGCATGGGCGGCGCAGCGGCCGCCGTCACCGACGGCCTTGGCCAGCTCACCGATCTGCTCACCGGCCTGGGTAACGACAACCCGGTTTCCGATGCGCTCAATACGACGGTCGAACAGCTCGTGGGCGCACTTGAGCAGCTCAACCCGAGCGGCGGCAACACCGACCTGTCGGCGGGCGTGAACACGTTACTGGCCAATCTGCAAATGGCACTGTCGGGACTGACCCCGGACAACGAAGGCGAGACGCCATCGCCCGACATGCTGGTGAGTGCCCTTCAGGACGCCCTGGCGGGCCTGACCCCCGGCGAACTGGAGGACAATCCGCTGAGCCAGGCGCTGACCCAGCTGCAAGGCACGCTAACCGGACTGCTCGACGGAGGCACCGACCCGCAGACGGCGATAACCAATGGTCTGGCCCAACTCCAGGGCGCCCTATCGGGCCTGTCTGAAGGTGATGGAACGCAAGCGCTGCAGTCGGCAGTCAGCCAACTCACCGGTGCGTTGAGCCAGCTGGACCCATCAGGCGATGGCGACAGCGGTCTACCCTCACAGCTGACGCAGGTTCTTGATCAGCTGCAGGGCACGCTGATGGGCCTCGACCTAGGCGGCGGCAACGACGCCGACCCGGCAACTGCGCTGCAGGACGTCGTTCAGCGCCTGACAAATGCACTGAGCGACTTCTCTCCAGGTGATGCCGGTGACAATCCGCTGACCCAAGGCCTGGCACAGCTGCAAACCACGCTGGAGAGCACCTTGAGTGGCCTCCTCGGCGGCGGTGACACTGATCCCACAGCAGCACTGACCAGTGCCGTGACGCAGATCACTGATGCTCTGGATGTGGGAAGCGGCGACAGCGTCAACCCGGACGTGCTCAGAAGTGCGGTCCTGGGCCTCACCGACACGCTGGAGGATCTGGCGTCGAACGGAGGTGCCGATCTACCGGCGCCGCTGGCAAGTGCAGTCGATCAGCTGACCAGTACGCTGAGCGATCTGGGCTTGGATGAAAACAGCGGCGCCAGCCAGATCAATGACGCGGTCGACCAGATCACCAGCGCTCTCAGCGGATTGAGTCTGGATGACGGCAGCGGTTCGCCTCTGGAAGGCGCTCTGGCCCAGCTCCAGGGCACGCTGGAAGGTCTGCTCGGCGGGCTGCTGGGCGGCTTGACGTCGGGTGGCTCAGGTCTCGGCCTGCGCTAGACGCGACGACGAAACGCGCCCCGCCGGCCCTATTCCCCCAGGGCCGGCAGGGCGTTCCCCCGGGAGGCGCGGATATCCGCGCCTCTTTTTTTGTCTGTGGGTAGCCCCATGATTCAAACAGGCACCAAAAGCGCGATTAAAAATGAAAGCAACCATCGACTGGCAGGGCCAGCTGCAGTTTTCCGGCACCGCCGACAGCGGACACCAGCTGACCATCGACGGCCCGCCGGACATCGGCGGCGAGAACGCCGGCTTTCGTCCCATGGAGATGATTCTTCTGGGCGTGGGTGGTTGCAGCGCCATGGACGTGATGCACATCCTCAAGAAATCGCGTCAGGACGTGGCCGGGTGTCGCATCGAAGTGGACGGCACACGGGCGAGCACCGACCCGAAGGTGTTCACCGATATCCATCTGCAATTCGTTGTGTCCGGCCGCGATCTCAACGAAAAGCACGTCGCCCGCGCCGTGCAGCTGTCAGCCGAGAAATACTGCTCGGCCTCGATCATGCTGCAGGCCAGCGTGAACATCACCCACGATTACACAATCGAGCCCGCGGACTGAGCGCATCCGCATCACCCGCACTGGCGCGCCGGCGCACGCTTGACGCCAGCGTATGGGTGCGGATACTGCCCTTCTTCGTTCGGCCCGCATCGCGAATACGCCATGGAAAAACTGCGCCTGCACGGCTTCAACAACCTGACCAAGTCGCTGTCGTTCAACATCTACGATATTTGTCACGCGCGTACCCGCGAGCAGAAGAAAGCGTATATCGCCTATCTTGACGAGGTGTTCAACGCGGATCGGCTGACGCAGATTCTTTCCGAAGTATCCGACATCATTGGTGCGCATATCCTGAACATTGCGCGCCAGGACTACGAGCCGGAAGGCGCGAGCGTCACCATCCTGATTGCCGAGGAAGCCGCCTACGACGGCCCCACGCCGGATGCCGTGGTCGGCCATTTGGACAAGAGCCATATCACGGTGCATACGTATCCGGAGTTCCATCCCGATAACGGCATCTCGACATTTCGCGCGGATATCGACGTCTCGACCTGCGGCCTGATCTCGCCGCTGAAAGCGCTCGACCACCTGATCCACAGCTTCGAGTCCGACGTGGTGTCTATGGACTATCGCGTACGCGGCTTCACCCGCGACGTCGATGGCGTGAAGCACTTCATCGATCACGAGATCAACTCGATCCAGGACTACATCCCGGAAGATATTCGCAATCGCTACCAGATGATCGACGTGAACGTGCTCGCCGAGCGCATCTTCCATACCAAGATGCGGCTCACCGAGTTCTCGCTCAACGACTACCTGTTCGCCGAAAAGGCGGAGGATCTCTCCGAAGCCGAGGCCGCCGAGCTCACCGACCGGATCGAGGCCGAGGTCAACGAGATCTTCTACGGTCGCAACTTCACCAGCGAGCCGGCGGGCGACGCGGACTGACACGGGCGCCGGCGAATCGGCGCATTGATTGCGTGTCCAAAGTCGTGATGTGTTCTGATCGCCTGCCCCGACCGCGACCGACCGGATAAGACACAGCCATGGAATTGCGCGCCGACCAGTTTCAGCGACAGCTCGACACCCAGCCGCTGGCGCGCTGCTACCTGCTCGCCGGCGACGAACCGCTGCAGGTACTCGAAGCCGCCGACGCGCTGCGCGCCGCCGCACGCGCCCAGGGTTTCGACGAGCGCGAGGTCCTGCATGCCGAACCCGGGTTCGACTGGGGTCAGCTCGCCAGCGCCGGTGCCAGTCTGTCGCTGTTCGCGGAAAAACGCATGCTCGAGGTGCATCTCACCGACAAGGGCCCCGGCAAGCCCGGCAGCGCTGCGATTAGCGACTACGCTAAGAACGCGCCCGACACCACGCTGCTGTTGATTCTGGCCACGCCACTGGCCGCGAGCGCCCGCAAGAGCGCTTGGTACAAGGCCATCGTCAAGGCCGGGGTCGCGATGTATGCCTGGCCGTTGCCGGGCAGCCGCATGGCGCAGTGGGTCGGACAACGCGCCCGCGAGAACGGGCTGACGCTAGACCGCGACGCCGTGGCCCTGCTTGCCGAACAGACCGAAGGCAACCTGCTTGCCGCCGCCCAGGAGATCGACCGCCTGGCGCTGCTGCACCCGCAGGAGACCATCGGCGCGCCAGAAATCGCGGCCGCGGCGAGTGACCACACCCGCTTCGGCATCTTCGACCTGCCGGCCAAGGCGATGGCGGGTGATACCGCAGGCGCGCTGCGTACTCTGTCGCGCCTGCGTGCCGAAGGCGTGGACGCGGTGCCCATCACCTGGGCGCTGGTACGCGAAATCCGCATGCTCTATCAGGCCGCGCTCGCCGCTCGGGCGAATCGGCTCGATGCCATGCTCGGCAAGATATTCATGCCACCGGCACGCAAGCGCCAGCTGGGCGACGCCGCCGGCCAGGCCGACCCGACGATGCTCGCCGATCTGCTGCGTCGCGCGGCGCGGCTCGATCAGATCAACAAGGGCGCCGCCGCCGGTCGCGCCTGGGACGAACTGGTAACATTGACGCTGGGGCTTTCCGGCAAACCCGCCCGCGAGTCCGTCATCATCGCCAACCGTCCCTGAATTCAAAGGATCATGAGCGCCAATCTAAGCGACCGCGACAACAACGACTCCCGCGTCGACCGCCAGATGCAGGCCATGGGCAAGCGCGCCCGCAAGGCCGCCCGCACGATGGCAGCCGCTGAGCCGGGTGCCAAGAACGCCGCGTTGTTCGCGATCGCCGAAGCACTGGTCGCCAACCGCAGCGCGATCCTCTCGGCCAACGCCCGCGACATGCGCGAAGGCAAGGATGAGCTGGACACCGCGCTGCTGGAACGGCTCGAACTCAACGAAAAACGCATCGAGCAGATGGCGGAAGGCCTGCGCCAGGTCGCGGCCCTGGCCGATCCGATCGGCGGTATCACCGACCTGAACTATCGCCCCTCCGGCATTCAGGTCGGTCGCATGCGCGTGCCGCTGGGCGTGATCGGCATCATCTACGAATCGCGCCCGAACGTGACCGCCGATGCGGCCGCTCTGTGCCTGAAATCCGGTAACGCGGCGATCCTGCGCGGTGGTTCGGAGGCCGCCTACAGCAATCAGGCCATCGCCTCTTGCATCAGCCGCGGGCTCACCGATGCCGGCCTGCCGGCCGACGCCGTGCAGGTGGTCGAGACGACCGACCGCGCCGCGGTCGGCGCGCTGCTGCGCATGCCGGACTATGTGGACGTCATCGTGCCGCGCGGCGGCAAGGGCCTGATCGAGTTCGTGTCCAAGAACGCGCAGATGCCGGTGATCAAGCATCTCGACGGCGTCTGCCACGTGTTCATCGACGAAGCGGCGGACATCGACAAGGCCGTCGCCATCGCGGTCAACGCCAAGACCCAGCGCTACGGCACCTGCAACACCATGGAAACGCTGCTGGTCGCCGAGCCGATCGCCAAGAAAGTGCTGGAACCCCTGGTCCAGGATCTGCGCCAGGCCGGGGTCGAACTGCGCGGCTGCGAGCGAACCCGTAAACTGCTCGGCCCGGGCATCAAGCCGGCCAACGATTCGGACTGGGGCGAGGAATACCTGGCGCCGATTCTGGCGATCAGGATCGTCGACGACATGGACGCCGCCATCGAGCATATCGAGGCCTGGGGGTCGCACCATACCGATGCCATCGTCACGGAGAATGTCACCCGCGCGCGGGCGTTCATGCGCGCCGTGGACTCGTCCTCGGTGATGGTCAACGCGTCGACCCGTTTCGCCGACGGCTTCGAATACGGCCTGGGCGCCGAGATCGGCATTTCCACCGACAAGCTGCACGCGCGCGGGCCGGTCGGCCTCGAAGGCCTGACCACGCTCAAGTACGTCGTCTTCGGCGACGGCCACGTCCGCTAGCTGCGCGCAACCATGCGCTGTATTCACGAGGGGAGCTATGGGCACCTCCACATGAATCTTCACGGTCGCGCCGGCGTGCTCTGCGCGCGACTGACAAGAAACGAGGAGAGAAATGTGCTCATTGCACATGAACGACGAGTGACGCCGTCCAGGCGCGCGCAGAGCCCCGGCCCCGAAAGGGTTCGGCCCCAAAGGCGCAGCTACAGCGTTGCCGAGCTTGGTCCGGCAGCGAGCCGGACTCTGCGCTCGGACGCCTTGTATCTACGCCTTTGGGGTCTCGAACGCGATCCGCGAAGATTCATGTGGAGGTCCCCGTGAGCAACCACCCGGTGGGTGTCCTGGGTGGCACCTTCGACCCGGTTCACAACGGCCACCTGCGCCTGGCGATGGAAATGGCCACGGCGCTGGACATGGCGCACGTGCGGCTGGTGCCCTGCGCGCGGCCACCGCACCGCGACGCACCCGTCGCGTCGCCCGGCCAGCGCGCGAAATGGATCCGGGTGGCGGTGAGCACGGAACCGCGCCTGCGTCTGGATGATCGCGAACTGCTGCGCGACGGCCCGTCCTACACCGTCGATACGCTCGCCTCGATGCGCAAGGACATGCCCGACACGCCGCTGTGCCTGATCATGGGTCGTGACGTGTTCGCGAAACTGCCGCAATGGCACCAGTGGGAGCGCATCTTCGACAGCGCCCATATCGTGCTCATCGATCGACCGGATATCGATGCCACGCTCGACCCCGAGGCCAGCACAGCCCTGGCCGAGCGTGCGGTCGACGATGTCCAGGCGTTGCATGACACGCTTTGCGGCCACATATACACCTATACGCCGCCGCCGCTTGCCATTTCGGCAAGCTATATCCGCCAGCTGCTCGCCGAAAACCAGAGTCCGCGCTATCTCTTGCCGACGGCGGTGCTCGACGACATCATGGATGCAGGCGTCTATCAGCCCCAACCGGCCACGGCCGCGACTCAATGAACCTACAAGACAAACCCGACAACGCGAAGACGATCGATCCGCAGACCCGCAAGCTGCTCGATCTCGCCATCGAGGCGGTCGACGAGCTCAAGGGCGAATCCGTGCAGGTACTGGACGTCGCCGATCTGACGACCATCGCCGATCACATGGTGATCTGCAGTGGCCGCTCGGCGCGCCACGTCAAGCGTCTTGGCGAGACCGTCATCGCCCACGCCAAGGACGCCGGCATCCAGCCGCGCGTGGAGGGCCTGAACCAGGCCGAGTGGGTGCTCATCGATCTCAACGGCGTTGTGGTGCACATCATGCAGCCGGTAACGCGCGCCTACTACCAGCTCGAAAAGCTGTGGGACATGGACGCGGCCACCGGCGAGACACCGACCGCACACTAGCCGGCCCGGCCCCTGATGCGTATTCGCCTGCTGGCGGTCGGCCGGCGCATGCCGGCCTGGGTGGACACCGCCTACAACGACTACGCACGGCGCCTACCGCATGAATGCCGACTCGACCTGACCGAGATCGCGCCGGGCAACCGCAAAGGCAAGGGCAAGAACAATACCGCCGACCGCGCGATCGCCGACGAGGACCGGCGTATCTGCGACAGCCTCGACGGCGACCTGGACGTCATCGCGCTCTCGGTCGACGGCAAACCCTGGTCCACCGAGCAACTGGCCGCCCATATGCGCGAATGGATGGCCGACGGCCGCGATCGCGCCCTGCTGGTGGGCGGGCCGGAAGGGCTCGGCCCAAACAGTCTGGCGCGGGCCAACCGGCGCTGGTCGCTGTCTCCCCTGACCCTGCCGCATCCGCTGGTACGCGTGATTCTGGCCGAACAGTTGTTCCGCGCGCACAGTATTCTCACCGGCCATCCCTACCACCGCGGCTGAGTCGAAACGCGGCACCATGACCATGCACGGTGCTTGCAGGCACAACGTGCTACGCAGACAATCGAAGTCATGGCACTGAATCAAAAAATATTGTCGGCCGCGACCGCCGTGCGGGACACGCGCCGATGAGCGCCTCGAGCATGGCCATACCGCGCACCGAGGAGCCGCGCATCGAGATACTCGTCAACGTATCCACCGGCGAGACGCGGGCCGCGCATCTGGAGAACGGGGTACTCCAGGAGATTCACGTGCAGCGCGACGCCACCGGCAGCGTTGTCGGCAATATCTATCTCGGCAAGGTCCAGCGTGTGCTGGCCGGCATGCAGGCCGCCTTCGTGGATATCGGCCTGCAACGGGCCGCCTTTCTGCAGATATCCGATATGGTGCGCCGACCGGCCGAGACACAGGATGTCGCGCCGCGCATCCAGAACCGTCTCAGCCAGGGCGATCGCGTACTGGTCCAGGTCTCCAAGGACGCGATGAGCACCAAGGGCGCGCGCCTTACGACCGACCTGGCGATTCCGTCGCGTTTTCTCGTCTACATGCCCTATAACCCGCGCATCGGCGTGTCGGCGCGTATCGAGAACGAGGCCGAGCGCGATCGATTGAGCAGCGCCGTCGCCGGTATTCGCGAGGAACTCGGGCTCGAGGGCGGTTTCATCGTGCGTACCGTGGGCGACGGCGCGCCACATCATGCGCTCGCGGCCGACATGCGCTTTCTAGCGACGGTGTGGAAAGACATCCTCACCCAGAGCCGGATCGTGGCGCCGGAAACCCTGCTCTACGGCGATCTCGCGCTGCCCATTCGCATGCTCCGTGACATGCTCACGCCGGATGTCGCCGCGATCACCATCGACGACGAAGACGCCTGGCGCGAGATGGTCGCCTTCACCCAGCGCTTCGCGCCCGAGTTCACCGATCGCGCCCTGCACTACACCAAGCCCGTGCCGCTGTTCTCGCAGTACGGCGTCGAGGAAGCCATCGAGCGCGCGCTGCAACCCAAGGTGCCGCTGCGATCGGGCGGCTTTCTGATCATCGAGCAGACCGAGGCCATGGTCACGGTCGATGTGAACACCGGCGGCTATGTCGGTACCCGCAGCCTGGAACAGACCGTGCTGCGAACCAACGTCGAGGCCGCCAATACCGTCGCGCGCCAGCTGCGACTGCGCAATCTGGGCGGCATCATCGTCATCGACTTCATCGACATGGTCGATGCCGATCACAAGCAACAGGTGCTCGCCGCGCTGCGCGACGCGCTCGACGCCGACCCGGCCAAGACCACGGTGGGCGACATCTCGCCGCTCGGCCTGGTCGAGATCACGCGCAAGCGTACCCGCGAATCCCTGCAGCAACTCATGTGCAGCGCCTGCGAGGCCTGCAACGGGCGCGGTTTCATCAAGACCGGCGAGACGGTGTGCTTCGCCCTGTTCCGCGAAATGAGCCGGCTGACGCGCGCCCGTGCCGCCGAAGAGCTGCTGATACTCGCCGCGCCGGACATCATCGGTCTGCTGCTCGACGAACTGTCGGGCGCCTTCAATGCCGTGTGCACCGAGACCGGCCTGTCGGTTCGGCTGCAGGCCGAACAGCTGTATACACCGGAACAGTTCGATCTGGTGGTGATGTAAGCTGTGGGGCTCGTGCCGTGCGCCTACCGGGCCGGTGCGCCGGAACTTCCGGCCCGGCGCGATTCGCGCCCGCCTGACCGCCGACCCACACGTCAATGCCCGCCAAGCGTCTCTTGATCAAACGCACGTTCGTGATCGCGCTGGCCAGCGTGGTGATCCTGGCCGGGCTCATGGTCGGCGGCGTGCGTCTGATCGACCATCTCGTGCCAAGCTACCGAGAGGCGCTGGCCGAGCGCATCGGCGGCCGCATGGACGCCGATATCGACATCGGCGCGATCGAACTGCGCTGGCAATGGCACGGACCGCTGCTGGAACTCGCCGATGTCCGCATCACCCGCCGCGGCAACGACCGGCCGGCCGCCACGCTCGATACGCTCGGCCTGCACTTTTCCTTCAACGACCTGATCCACGGCCAGCGTCTGCCGGACGGTCTCGTGCTTGAAAGCCCGCGGCTGACGCTGCGGCGCGGTGCCGACAATCGGCCGCGGGTCGCGCACTGGTCGCGACCGGGCGACGAGCCGCTCGACTGGCAGCCCGTCAACGACGCGCTGAGCCGGATGCGCTCGATACGTGTCGACAATGCCCATCTCACGCTCAAGGATGCCGCCCTGCCCGGTGGGAAAGCGGTCATCGAGCACGCCGACGCGCGTGTCACGCAGGGAGACGCCGGTTACGCCTGGCAGGTCGACGCGAACGGGCCGGACTGGTTCGAAGAACTCGACGGCGAGGGCCATTTCACCGGCCCGCTGCCGGCGCCGGACGACGCGGACTTCCGTATCTCGCTCGGCGGCGTCCAGGCGCTCGATATCGCACGCGGCGCCGACCTGCTCGAGCCCGCGCTCGCGCAACGACTCTCGGGCGGCGCGCTGTCCACGACCGTCGAAGGCCAGTGGCAATCGCAACGCCTGACATCGGCACGCGCGCAGGTCGACCTGGCGGCAGTCGAGGACGCCGCGCACGACGCCCCCTTGCTGCCGGCATTGTCGACCACGCTCAAGGCCGCCGGCATACCGAAGACGCCCGGCGCTGACGCCGGCGACGACGACTTCAGCATTGTCGTGTCGCAACTCAAAGGCGACCTCGACGGTCTGGACGCATTCAGCCTCACGGGCGCGGTGGATGTCGACGAGCCCGCGGTGCGTCTCGATGCCCGGCATGTGCCGGTTGCACTGGCGCTGCGCCTGGCACGGCTCAAGTTCGAACGGCTTGCCGAATCCGAAATCGATGCGCGCGTCGACGACCTCAGCTTCGCCATCGGCGCCGACACGCCCGCCCGGATCGCCTTCGACTTCGACACCCTGACGATCGACGATCCGAAGCTCGCCGTCGGGCCGCTGGCCGGCAGCTATTACCAGCAGGCGGATACCCATGTGCTGCAGTTTTCCGAGGCCGGCGGCCGCCTCCGGGTGCCCCGTTTCTTACGCGGCGAACTGCCGCTCGACGACCTCGATGGCGAACTGAGCTGGCACCCCCGCGAGGATGGCTGGCAGGTCGATGCACGCAAGCTGCGACTCAAGAGCGGCACCGCCGAAGTGCAGGCCAGCGGCAACGTCCGGCTGCCGCGTGCCGGCGCGCCGGTCGTGGATATCGACGCGCACGCGAGCGCGCCCGATGGCGCCCGCCTGCTGCAGCATATTCCCCAGGCCGATGATCTGCCCAACGAGCGACTGCGGGACTGGCTGCCGAAGGCGATCACCGCCGGTGTCCTGGACGACGCCCGGCTGCAGATTGCCGGCGCGCTCGATCGTTTTCCATTTGCCGTACCGCGCGACGGCGAGCGTTTTCGCCTCGAGCTGACCGGCCACGGGGTCGACGTCACCTACAAGGATGGCTGGCCTTCGCTCGACAATGCCCGCGGCACGCTCTCGCTCGAGGGCGACGACCTGCGCGTGGACGTGAGCGCCGCCGAGATGCTGGGCGTGGCGCTGGGCCCGGCTACCGGCCGGGTCGCCAACGTGCGCGAGCCGATACTGCTCATCGACGGCAAGGCGCGAGGCGGCGAATCGAAGAAGATGCTGTCGTTCTTGTCGCAATCGCCGCTGCGTGATCGCTTCGCCAAGGTGCTCGAAGCCATCGAGGTCAACGGTCCCGCGGACCTCACGCTCGACCTGCGTATCCCGCTCAAGCCCGAACTGGGCGACCCGGTGGTCGCCGGCACGGTCGATGCGCGCGGCGCCACTCTGCGCCAGAAGGCCCTGCCCGGCCCGATCACCCGGATTACGGGACGCCTGCGGTTCGACGCCAAGGGTCTGCATGCCCACGGGTTGCAGGGAAACCTGCTCGGCGTGGCGCTGGATACGGACCTCAAGCCGGTCGCTGACGATCGCCAGCGGATCGTCAGCCGGGCGCGGCTCGAACTGCCCCAGGACAGCGCCGCACTTGCCCACTATCTGCCGGAAACCTGGCAACGCTACGCCCGCGGCGCCACGAATATCGACGTCGCCTTCGAAGTCGCACGCGACGGCGGGCTGTCCGACATCACCCTCGACAGCGACCTCCAGGGCATGGCGCTCGAACTGCCGGACCCGCTCACCAAGGCGGCCGACGACGCCGCGCCCTTGGCGCTGACCATTGCCGGCGACACGTCGCGTGTGGATGTGGACTACGACGATCGCGTCGATCTGGCCGTGCGGCTGAACGACGGGAAACCGACGCGGGTGCAGGCCGTATTCAACGACGACAGCCTCGAACCGCCGGACGTCGACGGCATCTGGATCGGCGGGCAGACCCAATCTGCCGACGGGCTTGGCTGGTTCACCGTGGTACGCGATCAAGTCCAGGCCGCGGCACGGGACGACGACGGCACGGGCGCTTCGCCACTGGCGTTCACCGGCGGGGATCTGCGCATCGGTGAGCTGAATCTCGACAACCGCTATTTCGAGAACACCCACCTGCGCGCCCAGACCATGTCCGCGCGGCCCGGCTGGCGTATCGACTTCGAAGGCCCGAACACCCAGGGCCAGATCACATGGACCCAGCCGGCGGGCGGCAACATCAATATTGCCGGCAATCTGGCGCGCCTGGCGCTCAAGACGCGCGAACAGGATCCGCCGGCTCCCGCCGACAACGACGAAACGGTGATCTGGAAGGATGTGAACCCTGTCGACCTGCCGCATCTCGACATCTTCGTCGGCAAGGTGCTCGTGGACGCGACCGACTTCGGCGAAGCCGAGCTCAACGCCACCGCCCTGCCCGACGGCTGGCAACTCGACCGTTTCCAGCTGCGCGACGGCGCGCTGGCGGGCTGGGCGACCGGCCGCTGGCTACAAGACGGCGGCACCACCCAGGCCAGCGCACAGACGCGCTTCGAGGGCCACGGCCTGTCGGGCCTGCTGCGCAGCCTGGGCTATGCCTCGACCGTGCGCGCGGACACCGCGCGGGTCCATGCCCGGCTCGACATTGCGCCGAACCCGGCCGGGCTCGATCTGCGCGCGCTCGACGGCAGCGTGGAACTGGCGCTCGACGACGGCACCTTCACGGCGGTGGAACCGGGCGCGGCGCGCGTGCTCGGGCTGGTTAACCTCTACGTACTGCCGCGTCGGCTGCGTCTGGATTTTCGTGATGTGGTCGACGAGGGGCTGGCCTTCGACAAGGTCCGCGCCGACTTCGATATCCGCAACGGCGATGCCTACAGCAACAACGTGCGCATCGAAACGCCGTCGTCGAAGATCCACATGAACGGCCGCATTGGCCTCGCCGCGCGCGATTACGACGAACGCGTGACGATTACCCCGAAGGTGGGCAGCGGCGTGACCATCGCCAGCACGGTCCTCGGCGGCCCGCTCGTCGGCGCTGCCGTGTTCGCGATGCAGGAGCTGCTCAAGAAACCGATACAGAAATTCTCGAGCATCGCGTATACCCTGAAAGGCAGCTGGGACGATCCGCGTATTGAGGAACCCAGCACCGAGGAATAACGTCGAACGGCGCACTGCCGCGACATAAACGATTCACCCGCCCGCTGCACCCGAAAACCGTCATGACCGCCGCCGATTCCAATACGCCGCTGATCGCCGCCATTCAGATGAATTCGCTGGGCGAGGTCGCCCCCAACCTCGCCCGCGCCAACGACCTACTTGCCGATGCCGCCAAACGCGGCGCCGGGCTGGCCGTGCTGCCCGAGAACTTTGCACTCATGGGCGCCCACGAAACCGACAAGCTCGGCGTGGCCGAGCCCGATGCCGCCGACCCGGGCGCGGCCGATACACCGACGCCGATCCAGGACTTTCTCGCCGCCGCCGCGCGCGAGCACGGCCTGTGGATCGTGGCCGGCACGATTCCCATCGCGAGCAGCGAGCCGGACCGCGTCTATCCCGCCTGCTGCGTCTACGACGACAGCGGCGCGCGCGTCGCCCGCTACGACAAGATCCACCTGTTCGATGTCGGCGTACCGGACTCGGCCGAGGCATATCGCGAATCCGCGACGTTCGTGGCCGGCACGCCGGCACCACAGGTGATCGACACGCCCTTCGGGCGGCTGGGCCTGACGGTGTGCTACGACCTGCGCTTTCCCGAGCTCTACCGGGCCCTGGCGGCCGACGGCGCCGAGATCATCGTCGCGCCTTCGGCGTTCACGCATACCACCGGCAGTGCCCACTGGCACGTGCTGACCCGCGCCCGCGCGATCGAAAACCTGGCCACCATCGTGGCGCCGAACCAGGCCGGCCATCACGCCAACGGGCGCCAGACCTACGGTCACAGCCTGATCGTCGACAGCTGGGGGCAGATCAAGGCCGAAGCCCGCAGCGACGCCAACGAGGTCGTTGTCGCCCGCATCGATCGCAGCCGCGTGGAAAAACTGCGCGACGGCTTTCCCTGCCTGTCGCACCGGCGGCTGTTCTAAGCCCCTCTTTCGAACCCAGCAAGGAGCGCTTCATGGCCCGACAGATCCTGTTCAACGCGACCGGTGGTCCCGAGGTTCTCGAAGTGGCCGACGTCACACCGCGCGACCCCGGCCCGGGCGAGATCCGCGTCGCCAACCGCGCGGTCGGTCTCAACTTCATCGACATCTACGTGCGCACCGGCCTGTATCCAGCCAATCCGCCCAGCGGCCTGGGCACCGAGGGCGCCGGCGTTGTGGAAGCCGTCGGCGACGGCGTGGACGATTTCGCCGAGGGCGATCGTGTGGCCTATGCGCAGGCGCCGCTGGGCTCGTACGCCGATTTCACCGTCATGCCCGTGGACAAGGCGATCGCGCTGCCCGCAGCGATCGACTTCGAGACCGCGGCGGCCGGCATGCTCAAGGGCCTGACCGTTCAGTACCTCATCCGTCAGACCTACGCGATCGGCGAAGACGACACGATCCTGTTCCACGCTGCCGCCGGCGGCGTGGGTTCCATTGCCTGCCAGTGGGCGCACGCACTCGGCGCCCATGTGATCGGCACGGTATCGAACGAGGACAAGGCCTCGACCGCGCATCGCAACGGCGCCTGGATGACCATCGACTACACCCGCGAGTCCGTGCCGGAACGCGTACGCGAGCTCACCGACGGCGCCATGGTGCCGGTCGTCTACGACTCGGTCGGCAAGGACACCTGGGCCGACTCGCTCGCCTGTCTGGCCAAGCGCGGGCTGATGGTGTCGTTCGGCAATGCCTCGGGCCCGGTGGAAGGCGTGAATCTCGCCGAACTCAACAAGGGCGGCTCGCTGTTCGTCACGCGGCCCAGCCTGAACGGCTATGCCGACACCCGCGAACGCTTCGAGATGATGTGCGACGACCTGTTCGCCGTGATCGAATCGGGCGACGTCAAGATCCGCATCGGCCAGCGTTTCGGCCTCGAACAGGCGGCCGACGCCCACCGCGCGCTCGCGAATCGCGAAACCACCGGGTCGACCATTCTGACGCTGTGACGCACGCGCGGCGCGCCGTGCGCATCGTATGGGCGCCGCGATCAGGGCGCCCACCATGAAACGATCCGATGTCGCCATCAGACCGGCCGTCGCCGAGGATGCGGCAACGATCGCGGCGATCGTGCGATTGGCCTATCAAATCTATATCCCGCGTATCGGACGGGCACCGGCGGCCATGGGGGTCGATCATGCGCGGGCGGTGGCCGCCGGCGGCGTGCACGTCGCGATTCACCGTGGCGCGGTCGTGGGCGTGGTGGCCCTCGCGGATACCGATGCCGGATGCCTGCTCAACAACCTCGCTGTTGCACCCGATGCCCAAGGCCGCGGCATCGGCCGTGCGCTGATCGACTTTGCCGAGAACCAGGCTCGCACGCGCGAACACGACCACATCACGCTCTATACGAACGAGCAGATGACCGAGAACATCGCGCTGTATCGCCGCCTGGGCTACGTCGAAGTCGCACGCCGGCGCGAAGCCGGATACCGCCGGATCTATATGGCAAAGCCGCTCGGTGCGTAAACCTGCGCGGTGTTAACCTGACGCCATGAACAACGCAATCGATATCGCCTCCGATACGCTGCTCGGCACCGCCGGGATCGACGCGTCGCAGCTGCAGTCCACCTTGGCCGGCCTGATGGTGCCGGGCGTGGATTACGCCGATCTGTATTTCCAGATTTTGAAGAACGAATCCTGGATGCTCGAGGACGGCGTGGTGCGCAGCGCCGGGGCCTCCACGGCCCAAGGCGTGGGTGTACGCGCGCTTGCCGGCGAACAGACCGGCTTCGCCTATGCCGACGAACTGGCCTTTCCGGCACTCACCCAGGCCTCAAAGGTGGCCGCGGCGATTGCCCGTGACGGCAAGAGCGCGAGTGCGAATGCCCTGACGCGTCGCGACAGCGGCGCGCTCACCCGCTATGCGCCGATCGATCCGGCCGCCACGCTGGATGCCGATGCCAAGGTTGCACTGCTCCACCATGCCGACAAGATCGCACGCGACGCGGACGACCGCGTGGTACGAGTGACCGTATCGCTGGCCGGCTCCTCCGACACCATGCTGGTCGCGGCCAGCGACGGCACGCTCGCCGGAGATGTGCGCCCGCTGGTGCGCGTGAACGTGATGGTGCAGGTGGAAGAAAACGGTCTGCGCGAGTCTGCCAGTGCCGGCGGCGGTGCGCGTATGGGCTACGACTATTTCGGCGCCGCGACCGGCGACGCCGCCGATCGCGTGGCCGGCTATGCGCGCGAGGCCGTACGCCGCGCGCTGGTGCGCCTCCATGCCGAACCCGCACCGGCCGGCAGCCTGCCGGTGGTGCTGGGCGCGGGTTGGCCGGGCGTGCTGCTGCACGAGGCGGTCGGCCACGGGCTGGAAGGCGATTTCAACCGTCGCGGCTCGTCCAACTATTCCGGCCGGATCGGCGAAAAGGTGGCCTCCGACCTGTGCACGATCGTGGACGACGGCACGCTCGACGGCCGCCGCGGCTCGCTGGCAATCGATGACGAAGGCAGCCCCGCTGCCTGCAACACGCTGATCGAGAACGGCCGCCTGGTCGGCTACATGCAGGACAAGCACAACGCGCGGCTCATGGGCATGGCGCCCACCGGCAACGCGCGTCGCGAGTCCTATGCGCATACGATCATGCCGCGCATGACCAACACCTACATGCGCCCCGGTACGAGCCAGCCGGGCGATATCATCGCCTCGGTCGACAACGGCATCTATGCGGTGAACTTCTCGGGCGGCTCGGTGGACATCACCTCGGGCAACTTCGTGTTCTCGGCCGACGAGGCCTATCGCATCGAGAACGGCCAGATCGGCGCGCCGGTGAAAGGCGCGACGCTGATCGGCAACGGCCCCGACGTGCTCGAACGCATCTCCATGGTCGGCAACGACATGGCCCTGGACGAAGGCATCGGCGTCTGCGGCAAGAACGGCCAGAGCGTGCCGGTGGGCGTCGGCCAACCCACGCTCAAGGTGGATTCGATCACCGTCGGCGGCACCCAGCAGGGTTAGCCCGCATCACGCGAGCCGCAATCGCGCAATGAGTCGTCGACCCCAGGGCCGTCGCAACCCGCCGGCACGCCGCCGCCCGCCGGGCGTCGAAAGCACGCTGCGCATTATCGGCGGTGACTGGCGCGGCCGTCGCCTGCCGGTCACCGTGGCCGACGGGCTTCGCCCGACGCCGGAGCGTGTGCGCGAAACGCTGTTCAACTGGCTGGCCCCGCGCATTCTGGGTGCGCGTTGTCTCGATCTGTTCGCCGGCACCGGCGCGCTGGGTATCGAAGCCCTTTCGCGCGGGGCCGCCCATGTACAGTTCGTCGACAGCGACCGCCAGGCCATCGCCTCCATTCGCGATACCCTCAGTACGCTGGACGCCACCGATCGCGCGACGCTGACCCTGGGCGACGCGCTGCGCGTGTCGATCGCCGCGCCGGCACCCGAGCTCGTGTTCATCGACCCGCCGTTCGCCCGCCATCTGCACGGCGAGGCGTTGGACGCGATCTTCGCGATGCTCGCGCCACACGCGCGCGTCTATCTGGAATATCCGGCCGCCGAAGCAGCGGCCATCCAATCGCTGCTGGCGGGTCGAGCCCAAGTGCTGCGCGAAAAGCGCGCCGGGCAGGTCGGCTATTGCCTTGCACAGCCAGCTCGCGACGGCGAAGATGACGGCCTGCCCTAGCCCCGTGACAGGTTGTCGCGTCGCGCTCGCAGCGCGCGCCTGTTCCAACATCAAGGAGAGCGATGTGCGTTTGGCACAGCTACGACTGACGCCGACCGTGGCACGGTTCGACGCCCCGACGGCGGGAGCGCCGCTCGCATGACGGACGGCAAGAAAGTACGCGCGGCCTATACCGGCACCTTCGATCCGATCACCAACGGCCATGCGGACGTGATCCGCCGGGCCGCCGGCATGTTCAACGAACTGATCGTCGCCGTGGCGAGCAATGCCAGCAAGAAATCCATCTTCGATCACGAGGAACGCTGTGAGCTGGCCAAGCAGGTGCTGGCCGACGTCGACAACGTGATCGTGATGCCGGTCACCGGCCTGATCGTGGACTTCGCACGCAAGCACGAGGTTCGGGTGCTGGTGCGCGGCGTGCGCGGCGTGGGCGATTACGAATACGAAAAACAGATGGCGGTGATGAACCGGCATCTGGCGCCCGAGGTCGATACCATCTTCCTCGCGCCCTCGCCCGAGTACGCCCATATCTCGTCGACGCTCGTGCGCGAGATCGCCTTTCTCGACGGGCGCATCAGCGGGCTGGTGCCGAGCCTGGTCGCCGACAAGCTGCACGAGAAAACCGGCGGCTAGAGCGCAGCGCCGGGAGACGGTATCGTGATGATCCGTCTCCCGTTTTCGCGGTAATACCCATGCCTGCAAGGCTTCGCCTGATCGTCTGCGCGGCGCTCGTTTCGTTCCTGCCCCTGCACGCCGGCCTGGCCGCTGACCCGGCGCCGCCGGCCCCCGCCGTCGCCAGCGGTCATCCGGCGGCCACCGCGGCGGGCATTGCCGCACTCGAAGCCGGCGGCAACGCTTTCGACGCCGCCGTGGCAGTTACCGCCGCCCTGGCCGTTGTCGAACCCCAGGGCTCCGGCCTCGGCGGCGGCGGCTTCTGGCTGCTCCACGACGCCAACGAAGATCGCGACGTGATGATCGACGGCCGCGAACAGGCCCCGGGGGCCGCCACCCGCGACATGTATCTCGACGACAACGGCGACTTCATCCAGGACCTGTCGCGCAATGGCGCACTGGCTGCCGGCATTCCGGGCGAACCGGCGGCTCTGGTTCATATCGCCGAGCGCTACGGCCAGCTCGATCTGGCCACCACGCTTGCGCCGGCCATCCGGCTCGCGCGCGACGGCTTCCGTATCAACGACCACATGCACCGGCTGGCGCAATACCGCAAGGACGTGCTCGCCCGGCACCCCGCCAGCGCCGCGCTGATGCTCGATGCCAACGGCGAGCCACTGGCCTCGGGCGAAATCCTCAAGCAACCGGATCTCGCGAATACCCTGCAGGCGATTGTCGACCGGGGCCGCGACGGCTTCTACGACGGCCCGGTTGCCCGCCAGCTGGTCGAGGCCGTACGCAGCGCCGGCGGCATCTGGACCCGCCAGGACCTGGCCGGCTACGACGTGATCGAGCGCGAGCCGATTCGCGGTACCTACCGCACGCCCCGGGGCGAATACGACATCATCTCGGCCGCGCCGCCATCATCGGGCGGCCCGGTGCTGGTCGAAGCGCTCAACATCCTCGAAGGCTTCGACTGGGGCGCGCTGGACGACGTGCAGCGCCGCCACGTCACCATCGAAGCCATGCGCCGTGCCTACCGCGATCGTGCCGTCTATCTCGGCGACCCGGATTTCGTGGACATGCCCATCGCACGGCTGACCGACAAGAATTACGCCGCGGGCCTACGCGTCGGCATTCGCAGGGACCGCGCCACGCGCAGCGACGAACTCGCCGGCGTGACCGCCGACCATGCCAACGGTCGCCACACCACACATTTCTCGGTGATCGACGCCGAGGGCAACCGGGTGGCGGCCACGCTATCCGTGAACTTCCCGTTCGGCTCGGGCATGGTCGCGGCCGGCACCGGTGTCTTTCTCAACGACGAGATGGACGATTTCTCGGCCAAACCGCTCACGCCCAACGGCTACGGGCTCGTCGGCAGCGAGGCGAACGCGATCGCGCCCGGCAAGCGGCCCCTGTCGAGCATGTCGCCCACATTCGTGGTCGGCAAGGATCGCGAGATCGCGCTCGGCACGCCCGGCGGCAGTCGCATCATCACCATGGTGCTGCTCGGGATACTCGATTTCACCCACGGCGGCGATGCCAAGAGCGTGGTCGGCACGCCGCGCTATCACCATCAATACCTGCCCGATCACGTGGAATACGAGCCGGGTGCGCTATCGCCCGAGACCCTGGCCGGTCTGAAGAAGCTCGGCCACAGGTTCGAGAAGGTAAACCGGCATTACGGCGACATGCATGCCGTCATCTGGAACAAGGCCGAGGGGACGATGGACGCGGCGTCCGACCCGCGTGGTATTGGCTGTGCGGCGGTTGGGGAGCAGGCGCCGGTTTGTGAGCATGAGTCGCGGGATGGCGAAGTGACGGCTGCCGAATAAAGGAACGTGGTCTAGATAGAGTCTGAAGGCTTCAAGCCACGGGGCTTTCGGCACTCATGAGTTCATCGAACCTTATGTTTCGCACTGCAGTGCGAGTCACTTCTCTTTGCTTGTCCAAAGAGAAGTAACCAAGAGAAAAGACACCCGGACACAGCGCCGGCTGCGCCGGTTCACTGCGACACGCAGCGGCGACGGGATGCGGCCCTGGTCAACTAACTAGGCTCGCGTCGCTTTGGCGACGCTCAAACAGGCTGGCCGCACCGGCGCAGTGCGCCGGACACCCGTCGCCACTCCGTGCCTCCGTCGCCGTGCAACGGGCCCGAATACAAACCCGAGGCCAAAAGAGGGCTTCACCTAACCCGCCGAGACAAAACTCAGTACATGACGCCGTGCCTATCGGATTAGACAAAGCCTAATCCGATATTAACGAGCACGACTTTGAGCGAGCGACAGCGAGCTGCCTGTATTGGGTCCCCTTGGGCGCAGCGCCGAGCAGTGGAGGCCGCAAGCGGATTAGACAGCCGGATGTCTGAGCGCAGCGCGTTTCCGGCTGGCCCGCTTGCGGACGGAGCCGCGCAGGGCACCGATGCGTAGCATCGGCGCAAGACAGGGTGTCTTTTTCTTTGCTCACTTTCTTTTGGACAAGCAAAAGAAAGTGAGTCGCGCAGCAGCGCGAAACCTCAACTAGAAATCCACCTGCACCGTTAATTCAGACACCGATCGTTTCCGCTTGCCAGCACCAGACTCGATCGACATCAGCCGCTATTCACTACGAAACGCCGTGAAGCGAACGCCCTACCTACACGGAAAACGTTGCGATGCGTCCAGCCAGTAGGCCGGCGTTTACTCTGTCCAAGGCATAAGCGAACAATCACGCCCGAAAAAGCTAGGCAGCATCGACCGGTGGCCGCGCCGTCACCAGCCCTTCACGCCCCTCGGGCACCCCAAACCGCTCCCGCAGCCGCGCTGCTTCATCAAGCACGGAATCCTTCGCGGCAACCTCGAGCATCTCCCGCTCCCGATCCAGCCGCCGAATCTCGGCCTTCGGCCACTGGTCGCGCTCTTCGCCGCGCGGCATGGTCGATGTGGACAGGAACAGACTGTAGATCGCGGGGTAATCGGCCTGGCCGCTGGCCGGGGCGTGCCAATGGTCGAGCAGCACCTTGAGACGGATGGCCCCTTCGGAGAGATTGAGCTCGCCGGTCAGCAGGCTGTCGGAAATGATGGCAATGCTGCGGGCAAGATCCGCCTCGGTCTCGGCCAGCACGTTGGCGTTATGGGTTTCGCGCACCTTTTTCTGGGTGAGCAGCCGCCACCAGAGCGAGCCGGCGTAGCCGGCCAGCACCAGCACGATCACAACCGCGAATACGATCAGCCATACCATTGGGAACTAGCGCCGCCCGTCGCCGGCGTTGCCGTTACCGGGCCGAAGCGCGTACTGCTCGGTGATATCGATGGTCGCCAGTCCGGACCGATTGGTCGGGCGAAACAGCACGATCTGGATGGCACGGTCGGGATAGCTGAAGTACACCCGCGAGGTGCTGGCATCGCCGCTCTGGCCCGCATCGGTACGCACGGCCGGCGTGTCGCCGTCGTTCGGGGCGCGGGAAAAGGCGGAGATCAACCGCTCGATGGCCACTTCACCGTCTTCGCTGCGAAACGACCCGAGATTGCGGCTGATGCGCGTGAGCTGGTTATCGCGGATCGTGATCGTGCCCAGCGGCTTGCCGTAGGTATCGCGCCCGACGATCACCGGCCCGCGCTTAGGAAAGAGCATGTACTGCCCGTCCACCTGCGCCGGCACGATATTGAAATGGGCATTGGCGATGGCCAGCGTGTCGGCACGCGTCGCGCCAAGATCCAGCGTGGTGCCGCCGATGGATACGCTCTGGGCGGCCGCCGCAAACGGTGCCGCGCAGAGCGCCATCAGGGTGAAAGTGGCGTAAGCCCAGTGTAATCGTTGCTTCATGTCATTCACCTCGTTGTTGCCCCACCCTGCAACATTGCCTGTATGAGGCACTATGCCTGCAACGGCCCGTTCGAGCGAACGGGCCGTGCGGCAATTGCGAGACGAATGCCGGGCGGTCGAGCGCGACCTAGGCCGCGCCCTTGGAAACCGCCAGCAGCATCTGGTTCATGCGGCGCACGAAGGTGGCCGGGTCGTCCAGCTCGCCGCCCTCGGCCAGCACGGCCTGTTCGAACAGCAGCTGCGAGAAGGCGTCGAACTCGTCCTCGCCCTGTTCGTTGGCCAGCTTGTCGACCAGCGGATGGGTCGGGTTGATCTCCAGATGCGGCGCCTGGTTCGGCATCGCCTGGCCGGCTTCCTTGAGAATGCGCTCGAGATGGCCGGAAATGCCGTGCTCGTCGGCGACGAGACAGGCCGGCGAATCGGTCAGACGATGGGTGACGCGCACCTCGTTGACCCGCTCGCCCAGCGCTTTCTTCACCCGCTCGACCAGATCCTTGGATTCTTCCTCGAGCTTCTTCTGCTCGGCCTTTTCCTCTTCGGTCTCGGCCTCGCCGAGATCCAGCGCGCCCTTGGCGACCGAAGCGAATTCCTTGCCTTCGTACTCGGTCAGATGTGCCATGACCCACTCGTCCACGCGGTCGGTGAGCAGCAACACCTCGATATCCTTCTTCTTGAAGATCTCGAGATGCGGGCTGTGCTTGGCCTCGGCCAGCGTATCCGCGGTGATGTAGTAGATCTTTTCCTGCCCGTCCTTCATGCGGGCGATGTACTCGTCCAGCGACACACCCGGATCGGCGTCTTCGTGGGTGGTGGTCTTGAAGCGCAGGAGCTTGGCGATCTTGTCGCGGTTCTCGTTGTCCTCGACGATGCCTTCCTTGAGGACCTGGCCGAACTCGTTCCAGAAGGTCTTGTACTTCTCGGGTTCCTCGTCGTCCTTGGCCATGGATTCGAGCAGGCCGAGGACCTTTTTCACCGAGCCCGCGCGAATCTTGTCGAGCAGCTTGTTGGACTGAAGAATCTCGCGCGAGACGTTCAGCGGCAGGTCGTTGGAATCGATCACGCCCTTCACGAAGCGCATGTAGCGCGGCATGAGCTTCTCGGCGTCGTCCATGATGAACACGCGCTGCACGTAGAGCTTCACGCCGTGCTGCTTGCCCTGCGGATCGAACAGATCGTAGGGCGCACGCTGCGGGATATAGAGCAGGTTGGTGTATTCCTGCGAGCCTTCGACCTTGTTATGCGTCCAGGTCAGCGGGTCTTCGTAGTCGTGACAGGCGTGCTTGTAGAACTCGGCATAGTCCTCGGCCGAGATTTCCGACTTCGACTGGGTCCACAGCGGCGCGCCTCGGTTGACCTGTTCCCAGCCGGCCTCTTTTCCTTCCTTTTCGTCTTCTTCCGAAAGCTGCTCGCGCATCTGGATCGGGAAGGCGATATGGTCCGAATACGTGCGCACGAGATGACGCAGGCGGTAGTCGTCGAGGAACTCGTCCTCACCTTCACGCAGATGCAGCGTGACTTCCGTGCCGCGTTTTTCCTTCGAAATCTCTTCAAGGGTGTATTCACCGCCGCCGTCCGAAATCCAGCGTACGCCGGTGGATTCGCCGCCATGGCGTGTATCGACCACAACCTGGTCGGCCACGATGAACGCGGAATAGAAACCGACGCCGAACTGGCCGATGAGGTGCGCGTCCTTCTTCTCGTCGCCCGAAAGCGAATCGAGGAAGGCACGGGTGCCGGACTTTGCGATGGTGCCGATACGGTCGATGACCTGCTCGCGGGTCATGCCGATGCCGTTGTCGCCGATGGTGACGGTACGCGCATCCTTGTCGTAGTCGATCCAGATCTTGAGTTCCGGCTCGTCCTCGAACAGCGCGTCATTCTTCAGGCCCTCGAAACGCAGGGTGTCCAGCGCGTCGGAGGCGTTCGAGATCAGCTCGCGCGCGAAGACTTCCTTGTTCGAGTACATGGAATGGATCATCAGCTGCAGCAGCTGCTTGACCTCGGCCTGGAAGCCGCGCCGTTCGGCATTCGCGCCTGCGCTGGCCTGGCCGTTTTGTGCCTGGCCCTGATTCTCGGTATTCGCTTCGTTCTCGCTCATGGCTTGTCTTCGGTTGTCGGTTTGATGGATGACCTGTGGCGCCCTCGCCACCCTTGTTCGCGAAATGCGGTCCGGCGGCGTGTTTTCAAGTTATGCGCCTAATCACAGCTCTGCGGCCGGCACAAAAAAGCCCGCCACTTGGGCGGGCCTTGGGGTCACGACCCCGGGGCGTTTCAGGTCATGGTCAGCACGACGCGAAAACGCGCCTCGTTGTTGATCATGCGTGCATAGGCATCGTTTACCTCGGCCAGCGGATAGGTCTCGATCCGGGTCTCGATATCGCGCAGGGCGGAAAAGCCGAGCGTGTCCTCGGAGTCCTGCGGGGCCCCGCTGGGATGCCCGGCCACGCTGCGCCGTGCCATGAGCAGCTGGAATGGCGAGACTTCGATCGGATCGGGCGATGCACCCACCACCAGCAGCTGTCCGTTCACGCCCAGGCCGTCGATCACCGAACTCATCAGCTTGGGATTGGGGGCCGTTGCCAGAATCACGCGGGCACCGCCGAGTTTCTGCAGCGCTTCGGCCGGGTCCTCGGCGTCGGTATCGATATAGCTGTCCGCGCCCAGCTGCATGGCGAGGTCTTTCTTTTCGGTACCGCGCGACAGCGCCACGGTATGAAAGCCCATGGCATGCGCGTACTGCACGCCCAGATGGCCCAGCCCGCCGACGCCGAGCACCGCAACCACGTCACCCGGCTGCGCGCCGGCATTGCGCAAGGCGTTGTAGGTGGTCACGCCTGCACACAGCAGGGGCGCGGCCGCGACCGATGTAAGTGCGTCCGGAATGGCGACCAGCGCCTCGGCCGGCGCGATCATGTACTCGGCATAGCCGCCGTCGTAGGAAATGCCGCAGATCTGCTGGTTCTGGCAGGTGACGAAATCGCCGCGCCGGCAGGAATCGCAGGAAAAACAGTGGCCACCGTGCCAGCCGACACCGACGCGCTGACCGGCCTGCCAGTGGTCCACATCGTCACCGAGCGCATCGATCACCCCAGCCACCTCGTGTCCGGGCACGCGCGGATATTCCAGGCCGGGAAAACCGCCCTCCTTGACGAAGGCATCCGAATGACAGATCCCGCAAGCTTCGATCTTCACGCGGACCTGATCCGGACCCGGGTCGGGAATATTGCGGTCGACGAGCTCGAAATCGCCGCCGGCCGTATTGATCTGGGCAACCTTCATTTGCGACATGACGCGCAGCTCCTGTTGCGATGTCTGGGCCGCTCCGACATTACCACCGCGCGCCGCGCGTCGTAATCGCGGCTACCTTCGACGGCGACGCTATTGCCTTGGCCGATCGCGCACCGCAAGATCGCGCCATGGGGATACGTCATATCAGCGCCGTCACACTGTTCGTGACGGACATGGCACGCAGCTGTGCCTTCTATAAAGGCCTGGGCTTCGAACTCAAGTTCGGCGGCGAGGACGCGGGTTTCACCAGCTTTCATGCCGGCGCGGGGTTCTTGAACCTCAACGCCGGCGAAACCGCACGCCCGGGCGGCGGGCTGACCATCTTTCATGTGGACGACGTCGACGCGGTGCACGCGCGCGCACTCGCCGCGGGGCTGTCGCCGGACTTCAAACCAGCCGACGCGCCCTGGGACGAGCGTTATTTTCATATCCGCGATCCGGACGGCTATACGCTGTCCTTTGCGACGCCGCTGGCCGACTACCGGCAACGCCAGGAATTGCTGGGCAAATGCGTGGGCATCGACGGCTGCCCCGGCGGCTGGGTCGCAGTGACCCACGAAGGCGCGTTCGTCGATCGCGACCTCGATACCCTGCTCGATCGCCTGGCTCCGGAAGTCGTCGCCATCGACATGCCCATCGGGCTGGCCGAGGAGGACAGCCGCGCCTGCGACCACGCCGCGCGTACGCTGCTTTCCGGGCGACGAGCGACCAGCGTCTTTCCCACGCCGGTGCGCGCGGCGCTGGCCGGACGCAGTCATGGCGAAGCCAGCGCGATCAATGCCGAGTATTGCGGCAAGCGTCTGTCGGCCCAGACCTACAATCTGCTGCCCAAGATCCGTGAAGTCGACGGCCTGTTACGGCGTTCGCCGCACTGGCACGCCCGCGTGTTCGAAACGCATCCGGAAGTCAGCTTCATGGCGCTCAACGGCGGCGAGGCACTCGTCGAACCCAAGCGCAGCGCGACCGGCCAGGCACGGCGGCGCGATCTCATCGCCGCCCACTTCGGCCGCGACGCCTTTGCCAACGCACGCGTGCTCGTCGCAAAACAGGATGCCGCGGACGACGATCTCGCCGACGCGTTCGCCTGCCTGTTCACCGCCGAGCGGATCGCAACCGAGCGCCACGTGACGCTGCCCGAGACGCCCGAAACCGACGCCGCGGGCCTGCCGATGCGAATCGTCTATTGATTGCCGGCACGGTTCGGCATAGGCTGGCATATGCCGAAACAAGACGAGCGATGAGATGGAAACCGAGCGACATGCCCGACTGTTCAAGAACGGCCGCAATCAGGCATTGCGTATTCCGCGCGAGTTCGAGCTGCCCGGCGACGAAGCCATTATCCGTAAGGAGGGCAATCGGCTGATCATCGAACCGATCGCGGCAAAGCCCGGCTTGCTCGAGCTACTCGCATCCTGGGAACCGCTGGATGAGGATTTTCCGGAAATAGGCGATCCGCCAGCGGATCCGGATGAAGACTTCGGGCTTTAAGTTGAGCAACCCCACCTTTCTGCTAGATACCAACATACTGTCCAGCCTTATCAGACAGCCCGCCGGGCCGGCGGCGCAAAAAATCGCCGAAGTCGGGCCGGCAGCTTGTAGTACAAGCATCATCGTAGCCTGCGAATTACGTTACGGCGCGGTGAAAAAAGCCGCGCCACGGCTGACGGAGAAAGTCGACGCTCTATTAGAGCAACTTGCTGTCCTACCGCTGGAAACGACGATCGATCGTCATTATGCGACGCTGCGTTGCGAACTCGAACGACGCGGGCAACCGATTGGCGCGAACGATCAACTGATCGCAGCGCATGCGCTGGCGCTCAATCTGACGCTGGTTACGCACAACACCGGCGAATTTTGCCGCGTTCCCAACCTACGGGTCGAGAACTGGCTAACGGCTGCCGATAGATAAGCGACGTCTAGGAGACGTCGGTAAAGCGATTCATCAATCGACAGGTGATAGGTCGCCCGCACGATCGGCGCCGAACCGCAGCCACTCAACCGCCGAACAGCTGCCCCACAATTCGAAAACCCGCGATATACGTGCCGGCGGCCGAGCCAATCGTGGAGAACACGAACACCAGCAACGTGCGCGAGACGCGGTTCTTCCACCAGCCGCTGACCTGGGTGACATCGCTCTTGAGCGTGGAGAAATCCCCGACCCGCGGTTTGCGCAGCCACAGCTCGGCGGCCGCGGTGACCATGCCGGCGCCGATGGTGGGGTTGAGCGACGTCAGCGGCGCGGCGACGAATGCCGTCAATACGGTCAGCGGATGCGCGAGCGCGGCCGCGGCGCCAATCGCCGATAGCGCGCCGTTGATGACCACCCATTCAACGACCAGTTGCTGCCCCAGCCCGGTGCTGCGCGAAAAGCCAATCGCAAAGCCGACCAGCACGAGCGCCACCACGATCCACGGCAGCCATTTCACCCAGCGCGCACCGGGCGGAACATCGTCGAGCGATCGAACCGTGGCGTCCGGATCGGCCATGCCGGCTTCGAGATAGTTGGCCAGCCCCTTCAGATGGCCGGCGCCCACCACCACCAGCGTGTTGCGCTTGGGCGGGCGCTTGAGCAGCTGTGCGGCCATGTAGCGATCGCGCTCGTCGATGAGCGTTTCGTGCATGGTCGCGGACTCGGTCGCGAATTCGTTGAAGGTGGACTCGAGCATGTCGCCTTCCTTGAGCCGCTCGATATCCTCTTCCTCGATCTTTTCGCGCGACAACAGGCTGGCGAACAGCGCGCCGAGCGTGCTCATGCGCTGCCACCAGGGAATGCGTCGATAGACTCTTTTCAGGGTAATGCCGATGTTGCGGTCGACCAGCACCAGCGGCAGGTCGGCTTTTTCGCTCGCGGTGATGGCGGCGCGCATCTCGGCACCCGGCTCGATGCCGAACTGATCGGCCAGCCGTTGCTGATAGGCGCCCAGGGCGAGATTGGCCGCGACCATGCCGGCCTTGCCCTGGCGCAGCACCTGGAACAGATCCATCTGCTCGATCTCGCCGGAACGGGTGATGGCGGCATGACGGGCATCGCAGAGCTCGATCGCTACGGCGTCGTAGTTGCCGGTCTCGATCTCGCGTTGGACTTCTTCCGCGCTGGCACGCGAGACGTGCGCGGTGCCCAGCAACGTGTAGCAATGTTCGCCGCGATGCACGATACGGCGCGGCCCCGTCTCGCGGTCGCCGGTAGGGCGTTCGATTTCTGACATAGCTGCTCTTGTGGACGTCGGGTCGGCGTGCGGAAGGAGTTATCGCGAGGGTTGACCGTCTGCGATGCTAGAAGTTGTTCGGGTTGCCCTCCACGAGCGTGCCCTTGCCCTGCACTTCATCCTGGCGATGCCACTCGACCGAGTCACCATCGATCTTCACCCGATAGCAGTCGATCTCCGGCGCTTCGTCGTAGTCGAAGCACATCTGGTCGTCCTGGATCGTCCAGCGCGCCTCGTAGCTGGCGCCGTGAATCGACCCGTCCTCGGCATAGAACTCGGTGTAGGCGCTGTCGGGCGACATCGTACCGGTGACCGTATTGCCCGCGACGCGATCGCGGATGATCTGCGCGTTGGCGAACTCGCCCGTCTGCGCCGAATCCGCGGCCGCGCTGCTATCGGCTTGCGGGGCCGTCTCGCCGGAGTCGTCGCTGCCGCAGCCGGCCAGGCCGATCACCGCAATCAACACGGCCGCGAGCCCGGCATGGCGCCCGGCGCAAACAGCGGTTGCGCCGCAGAAGGAAACAGGCTGCATGGGGTGTCTCTGGAGGATTTATCGCCGATGGTAGCGGTTTACCCGCCGAGCGTCAGTCGCGCGGGTGTACACGCCGGCACTGCGTCAATAGAATTGAGAATCGTTCTCAATTAAGAACGGACGCATCGCCGCGTCCATTTTCCTTGGGGGGATCATTCGTGCGTCATTATTTACCGCCTGCAGCACGTGCTTCGTATGCGCTCGGCTGTGCGCCCGCGGGGCGACTGCTCTCGACGATGGCCGCCAGTCTGTTGTGCACGGGCGTGGCCATCGCACAGGACAATAACCGCACCGACACGGCATCCGGAACCCTGGCGCCGATCGAGGTGGAAGGCGAAACCCGGGTCGAGACGGCGACCGGGCCGGTCGAGGGCTATGTCGCCGAACGCGCGCGCTCGGCGACCAAGACGGATGCATCACTGGCCGAGACGCCGCAGTCCGTGTCGGTGATCGCATCCGACCAGATCGAGGCTCAGAACGCGCGCGACATTCGTCAGGTGCTGCGTTATGTATCGGGCGTGGTGCCCGAACTTCGCGGCAACGTCGCCAGCCGCTACGACCAGCTCACGCTACGCGGTTTTCAACCCGACACCTATCTGGACGGCCTCAAGCAGCTCGGCTATTTCTATACGATTCCCAAGACCGATCCCTACCTGCTCGAACGCGTCGAAGTGGTGAAAGGACCGGCCTCGGTGCTCTATGGCCAGACGCCACCGGGCGGCCTGATCAACCTGGTATCCAAGCGCCCCACGGAAGAGCAGGTCAACGAGTTCTATCTGGAAACCGGCAACGACAGCCGAGCCGGCGCGGGTTTCGATATTGGCGGCAAACTGGATGAACAGGGCGACGCGCTTTATCGCGTTGTGGCCACCGGGACCCGGCGCGACGGCCCCCAAAAGACGGTCGACACCGCCAACTTCTCGATCGCGCCGTCGCTGCGCCTGCGGCTATCCGAGCAGACCGAGCTCACGCTGCTGGCCAAGTACCGGAACGACCCGGACTCGGGCGCCTACGGCGCTCTGCCGTATCAGGGCACGGTCGACCCGCTGCCCGACGGCAGCAAACTGCCGCGCGACTTCTACGACGGTGACGAGAACTTCGAAAGCTTCGACCGCAAGACGGTCCAGCTCGGCTACGAGTTCTCGCACTGGTTCAACGACAGCCTGCAATTTCGCCAGAACTTCCGTTTTCGCGACGCCGAGGTCGACTACCGCAGCGTTTATGGCGCTGGGCTGAGCGGCGACTCCACGGCGCTCAATCGTGGCACGGCTGCATCGCAGGAAAACGTCAATGGCATCCTGATCGATAATCAGATGCTGGGCTATGTCGATACCGGGCCCGTCGAGCATACGGTGCTAGCCGGCTTCGATTATCAGAATCTGGATGCCGATCGCTACTATGGTCTGGCCCGGCCAGGCGACGCGGCCGCACCGCCACCGCTGTCAATTGCCAATCCTGACCACAGCCAGTCGATTCCTGCCATTGATCGCGACCGGTTCGAGTTCGACCAGGACCAGATCGGCTTCTATGTCCAGGACCAGGCCCGGTTCGGCCGACTCACCATGCTGGCCGGCGGGCGCTACGACGTGATCGACACCACGGCCGTCGGCCCGGACGACGCGAATCGCGATACGCGCACCGACCGCGCCTTTACCGGCCGGCTCGGCGCACTGTATGCCTTCGACAACGGCATCGCGCCTTTTGTCAGCTACACCGAATCCTTTCAGTCGCCGGCCACCAGCGGTGTGCGCAACGACGTGCTCGACCCGACGGAGGGCGAACAGTACGAAGCCGGCGTGAAATATCAGCCACGCGGCGTGGATGCACTGGTCACCGTATCGGCATTCGAATTGACGCAGAGCAACGTCACCGGCGCGCTGCAGCCGGACGGTACGCGCTCGCAGACCGGCGAGGTTCAGGTTCGCGGCTTCGAGATCGACGGCAAGGCCAGTCTCGTCGGCGGGCTGGATCTGTCGCTTGCCGCCGCGTATCTGGATTCCGAAATACGCAGTGCCGAGGACGGTACCCAGGGCAACGAGTACCAGCGCACGCCCGACTACACGGCCTCGCTCTGGCTCGACTACACCCAGCCCGACGGCGCCTGGAAAGGCGCGGGCGGCGGCATCGGCGTGCGCTATGTCGGCGAACAGCAGGTCACCAACAACAACGACCTGCAGGTCCCCGACTACACGGTCGCCGACGCGGCGCTGCACTACGAGCTCGGCGGGCTGGATCCGGCCTATGCGGGTTGGCGTGTCGGGCTGAACGTACAGAACGTGTTCGACAAGAAATATGTCTCATCCTGTTCCAGCGCCGCGTTCTGCTTCTACGGCTACGGGCGGGAGACGACCGCAACCGTCAGTTATCGCTGGCAATAGTACGGCGCAGCCATGCCTTCAAGCGGCCCTGCTGGGCCGCTTTTTTATGCGCGAAACAAGCGCCATCGCACCGCCGGCACCGGTCGAGAAGCGCCCGCCTGACTGGCGGCCCTTGCAAACCGGCGTTATTTATATAAACTGAGAATCATTCGCATTCGCATCGACTCTCCGACGCGAATGCGAATGGAGGGAAACCTTCACTCTCGGTGGAATTACGCGGCCTGCGGGCCGCGTTTTTTTCCGTGACGGGTGTCGAACAGGCACCGCAGGCGCCAGCCTGCCCAGGGGGACAGAATGCGCAAGTCGTCATTGCACGCCGCACGGTGTGGCTCGTGAACTCGTTCGTGCAACGCCTGCGCGCCTTCAGCCCGATCTTCCAGCTCCACTGGTTGCTCGGCATCACCGCCGGCACCGTACTCGTGGTCATCGGCATCACCGGCGGACTGATGTCGTTCCAGCAGGACATTCTGGAATGGCTCAACGCGGAAACGGTGCAGCATCTCGAATCGGATCGCACCCGGCTGCTGCCGCAGGACATCATCACCCGCTACCGCAGCGCCCACCCGGATCACAGCGTATCCAGCCTGTACTGGCGTCAGGATCGCCCCTACCCATTTCTGCTCGGCTATCGTACACCGGAAACCACGGGTCGGCGGGGTGAACGTGCGCTGCTCGATCCGTTCACGGCCGAGCCGATGGCCATGCCGCGCGGCCAGTGGACCTTCGGGCTGATTCGCCAGATTCATCAGCGCCTGGCCGCCGGCGAAACCGGCAAGTTCATCGTCGGCGTCTCGACGATCACGCTGATCCTGTTGTCCGTGACCGGGCTGTATATCCGCTGGCAACGTCGCCCGCGCCAGGGCTGGCGCTGGCTCTGGCCGCGCGCTCTCGGCGGCAAGCTGGCCGGCGAATGGCATGCGGTTCTCGGCCTCTGGGCTCTCGTCGCCTATCTCCTGGCGTCGCTGACCGGGCTGTGGTGGTCCTTCGACTGGTATCGCGACGGCGCGAAGGCCCTGTTCGCCTCCGGCGCGCACGCCCCCCACCCCACGTTGTCCTCGCCGGTCGACACGCCGGACATGGCCCGCGTCTGGCCGAGCATCGCGCCGCAGATGGCTGATGCGCGCTCGGTGTTCATCCGCCTGCCGGACGAGCCCACGTCGCCGGTCGAAATTCACTATGTGCCGGCCGACGCGATGCACGAATACGCCGACGACGAGCTGTTCGTGCACCCAGGCTCCGGGGCCATCCTCGGCGCCGAGCGCTTCGACGATCACAGCGCCGGCGACAAGCTGCTGGCCAGCGTCTACGCGCTGCATATGGGCGCGTTCTTCGGCACGCCGGGCATCGCCCTCATGATGGTCGCCAGTTTCGCCATGCCGGTGTTCTTCGTCACTGGCTGGCTGCTCTATCTGCGCCGGCGCCGCATGAAGCGTCAGATCGCGCCCGCGCCGCGCCTGCCCGACAGCGCGCCGGCCGGCGACGACGCGCTGCTCGTGGCCTACGCCAGTCAGAGCGGTCTTGCGCAGCGTATCGCCAGCCACACCGCGCTCGCCCTGCAACAGGGTGGCGTGGCCGTGCGCATGACGCCGCTGGGCGAGCTCACGCCCGCCTGTCTCGGCGCCCATCGCCAGGCGCTGTTTGTGGTGAGCACCCACGGTGAAGGCGATGCGCCGGTCGCCGCCCGGCGTTTCGATCGTCATTTCTGCGGCACCGGCGAGCCACGGCTGGAACAGCTCGACTATGCCCTGCTCGCTCTCGGGGATACGGACTACGCCGACAGCTACTGCGCCTTCGGTCGACGCCTGGATCGCGCCCTGCGCGAACGCGGCGCCCGGGCCCTGCTCACGCCGATCGAGGTCGACAAGGCCGACGCTGCCGCGCTCGATCACTGGCACGCCGCGCTGGCCCATCAGTTCGGCGTAGCCTCGGTGAAGGCGGAACCGGCATTCGCCCGCTGGCGGCTCGCCGAACGCCGTATTCTCAACCCCGAAAGTCTGGGCGGCCCGACCGCCTGGCTGCGCCTGCACCCCGACGACAGCTCGCCTGCCGCCTGGCAGGCCGGCGATATCGTCGAGATCCGCCCGCGCCATGCCGCCACGCAGATCGAGGCCTGGCTCGCCGCGCACGAACTCGATCCGACAACGCCTGTGGTCGTCGGCGAAGCCGTCACCCCGCTCGCCGCCGCGCTTGCCGATCGCCAGCTGCCCGCGCAGCCACCCGCGGACCACGACGATCTGCAGACCTGGCTTGATGCACGGCCGACGATCGCCGCACGCGACTATTCCATCGCCAATATCGACACGGGCGACGGCGTCGAGCTGGTGGTACGTCTGGCGCGCCACGCGCACGGCACCGGACTGGCCTCTGGCTGGTTGATCGAACACGCCGCCCTCGAGACGTCGATCGACGTGCGGCTGCGCGCCAACCCCGGTTTCCGCGCCGACGACACGATAGACACCGCGCCGGCCATCTTCATCGGCAACGGCACCGGCATCGCCGGCCTGCGCAGCCATCTACAGGCGCGTATCGATAACGGCCAGCACGCCAACTGGCTGATCTTCGGCGAGCGCGAGCGCGCACGGGATTTCTATTTCGACGACGAGATCGGCGCGTGGCAGGCAAGCGGCGCGCTGGCCCACATCGATCTGGCTTTCTCGCGCGACGCCGACGACGGCCGCTACGTGCAGACCGCACTCGCCGCGCAGGCCGAGCGCCTGCGCGAATGGGTAGCGGCTGGCGCCACGATATTCGTATGCGGTAGCCACGACGGCATGGCGCCCGGCGTAACCGCCGTGCTGGTCGACGTACTCGGCGCCAAGACCGTGGAGACGCTGAACGAGGCTCAGCGCATCCGCATGGACGTCTACTGAAACGATAAAACCACACGGCCACGAAGCGTCGGCTCGAGCCTGTTACCGCTTTTAAACGCGAATGCTTCTTATTAACAAATTGAAACCGCAACCAGGGGGACCAATCCATGCACCAGCCGCGATCCGCGAATCGACGACGTTCGAGCGCCTTTGCCTTGCCGCCCACGCGAACGACGTGGTGGGTGCTGCTAACCAGCGCGCTCTGCGGCCCGGCGTTTGGCCAAGGCAATACGCCGGACACCACCACGCTCGGGCCGATCGATATTCAGGGCGACCAGGTGGAAGCCCGCGCCTGGAGCCCGGTCGAGGGCTATGTCGCCGAACGTAGCGCCACGGCCACCAAGACCGATATCCCGCTGATCGAATCGCCCCAGGCGATCACGGTGATCGGCCGCGACGAACTCGAGGATCGCGACGCCAACACGCTCACCGAGGCGGTGGAATACAGCCCCGGAATCACGGTGCTCAACCGCTTCAACAATAACGTCACCGACTCGATCGGGATCACTATCCGCGGCTTCCAGGCCTCGGACGCCACCTATCGTGACGGCACCCGGATGTTCTCGGGCCTGCCCTACGACGCGCCGATCGAGACCTACGGGCTGGAGCGTATCGAAGTGCTGCGCGGCCCGGCTTCCGTGCTCTACGGCCAGGGGCAGCCGGGCGGCATCATCAACCTGGTCACCAAGCGCCCGACCGATACGCCGCTGCACGAAGTCGGGCTCGAACTGGGCAGCTTCGGCCAGAAACAGCTCAAGGGCGATGTCAGCCAGGCACTGGACGAAAACGGACACTGGCGCTATCGCCTGACCGGGCTGGTGCAGAAGGCCGACGCGCCGATCGAATACATCGACGACGATCGCGTCTACGTGGCGCCGGCGTTGACCTGGTCGCCCAGCGAACGAACCGAGCTCACGCTGCTCGCCCATTATCAGAAGAACGAATCCGACTACCACTGGACCGGGTTCCCGCTGGAGGGCACGAAACGGGACAACGACGGCCGCCGTATCCCGCGCGACCGCTATATCGGCATCCCGGGGCTGGCCGGTTACAGTTCCGAAACCTACTCGGTGGGGTATCTGTTCGAGCAGCTTGTCGGCGACCATCTGACCTTTCGCCAGAACGTGCGCTATCGCGAGGTGGATTACGACGTGGTCGACGTATTCCGCAACTACTTCACCGCCTCGCCTTTCAATGAAGACCTCACCGTACTCGAACGTGATGCGCGTCTGCGCTTCGACGAAGGCGAAACAATCACGGCCGACAACCAGCTGGTCGCCGACGTGCGCCACGGCGCGTTCGAGCACAGCCTGCTGGCCGGCTTCGACTACAAGACGCTGGATTACCGTTCCCGCAATTCCGGTTTCGGCAACCCGACCACCGATATCCCGCCGCTGGATCTATACAACCCGGACTACACGCAGGACTTCAGCCTGCCGAGTACCTTCACCCCGAGCCGCACGCAGGCCGACCAGTACGGCCTCTACGTGCAGGACCACCTGAAATACCGCGACAAATGGGCCTTCACGCTCGGCGCCCGTCAGGACTGGGTGAACGAAGAGTCCCTCGGTGAAGACAAGAACGATCAGGACAATCTGAGCTGGCGCGCGGGCGTGGTCTATCTCGCCGACAACGGTCTGGCACCCTATGCCAGCTACAGCGAATCGTTCACGCCCCAGTACGGGACCAACGAAGTCACGGGCGCCGGCTACGACCCGATCACCGGCGAACAGTACGAGATCGGCCTGCGCTATCGCCCGGTCAGCTGGAACGCATCGTTCGAGGTCGCGGCCTTCGAAATCAGCCGCAACAACGAACTCGTGACCATGCCCAACAGCGCCGTGCCCAGCCAGATCGGCGAGACGCGTTCCCGCGGTGTGGAACTCGGCGCCCGGCTGGATATCACGCGCGGTCTGAGCGCGCTCGCGAGCTATACCTGGAACGAGGTGGATGTGATCGAGGCCGGCGGCAGTCAGGCGACCAACGGCAAGCGCGTGGTCAACCGACCGGATCATCTGGCCAAGCTATGGTTCGACTACGACTTCCAGCAACCGGCGCTGAAAGGCCTCGGCGTAGGGGCCGGCGTGCGCTACACGAGTTCGTCTTTCTCGAACGCGGACAACACCGCCCGCTACCCGTCGAGCACGCTCGTCGATGCGGCCGTACGCTACGAGTTCGACAACGTGCGGTTGCAGCTGTCGGCGAACAATGTGTTCGATGATGTGAAGGTGTACTGCACGGGTGCACAGGCGTCCTCGTTCTGCGAGTACGGCCTGCCGCGCAACGTGCTCGGCAGCATCACCTACCGCTGGGACTGATCACCAAGGCCTGCCGGCCGCCGTCCTTCGGGGCAGCGGTCGGCTATTGATCCGCCGACGCGCGTTCGAGCGCAAAATCCAGGTTTTGGCGTACCGCCGGCCATTCCTGATCGGTGATCGAGAACACCACCGTATCCCGATAGATACCGTCCGCGCTTTTCATGTGATTGCGCAGCACGCCGTCTTGCTTCGCGCCCAGGCGCGCGATCGCCGTCCGCGAGGCGCGGTTGTGCCAATGGGTACGAAACTCGATCGCGATGGCGTCGAGGGTTTCGAATGCGTGGGCCAGCATCAGCCGCTTGCACTCGCTGTTGATCGCAGTGCGCTGAAAACGCTGCGCGTACCAGGTGTAGCCGATCTCGGCGCGGCGGTTGGTTTCGTCCACATGGCAATAGCGCGTGGACCCGATCACCGTATCGCTGGCCCGGTCGCGCACCGCAAACGCCAGCCCGCCCTGTGCGCGTTCGGCGAGCGCGGTATCGATATAGTCCGCGACCGCCTCCGGCGTCGGCACGAAGGTGTACCACAGCCGCCAGAGCTCGCCGTCGGTGGCGGCCTCGGCCAGCGCATCGGCATGCTGTACCTCAAGCGGCTCGAGTACGACATGGTCTCCGGCAAGGGTCGTGGTCGTGATCCAGCGCGGCATGGGGATCCCCTTCTGCTTCGTTTCGTTGGCTTGCCGAGTCTAGCGTGACCCGCCATCCGACTACGGCCCTCGATCTTGTCGAGTTGACGCAACCCCACCCAGGCCGTAAAAAACCGCCATGCGATTCGGCGTCATCGGCGACATACATGGCTTCTGGGACGAACGCGATACCGCGTTTTTCAACCGGGCTGGCTACGACATGCTCCTGTTCGTGGGCGATTTCGCCCGCATCACGAGCGCTGTACCGGTCGCGCGCCGGCTGGCGGGACTGACCACGCCGGCCTGGGCGATCCCGGGCAATCACGACGGCGTGACCATTCCCCAGCTGCTCGCCGAGATCAAGAACCGGCCGCTCATACGCCGCCTGGGTGCGTTCGGCATGACGCGGCGGGTACGAAGCATGAAAAAGGCCATGGCGCCGGTGCGTCTGGGCGGTTATACCGCCGCACCGCTGGACGACGAGCTGGGCATCGTCGTGGCCCGCCCGCATGCCATGGGCCCGGACCGATTCTATTATCAATCCTATCTGCGAAAGACCTTCGGTATCGGCGACTTCGACGCCAGCGCGCGAAAGCTGTGTGAACTGGTCAATCGCTCGCCGCGCGACCTGATCCTGCTCGCCCACAACGGCCCGGCCGGCCTCGGCGATACGCCGACCTCGCCGTTCGGCTGCGATTTCGCCCCCGAACACGGCGACTTCGGCGATCCGGACCTGCGGGTGGCCATCGAGCACGCCCGCGCCACCGGCCACCGCGTACGCGCGGTACTCGCCGGGCATATGCACCACCGCAGCAAGCACAGCGGCGAATGGCGCGACACCGCGGCCGACGACGGCGAAACGCTCTATCTCAACTGCGCACGCGTGCCGCGCATCGAGGCCGATGGCGCCCGGCGCCACCATATCGCGCTCGAAGTCGGCGCAGACGCCGTTCGCGCCGAGACGCTGTTCGTCGACAACGACGGAAAAATCGTGTCCCGCGAGCCGATCAAGGCCCGCGCCTGAGCGCCTAGCTGCGCCGTTCGTCGCGCACCAGCCAGCGCAGTGGCAGCGCCATGCCGAGCACCGCCAGCCCGACCACCGCGTACGTACCGCCGTAGCCGAGCAGATGACCGAGCTCCAGCCCGGCGGCTGGGCCCAGCGCGCCGCCGAGATCGCTCGACCATTGATAGATCGACAGCGCCCGGCCGTGCAGATGGCGCGGCGCGATATCGCCGAGCAGCGTGATCATCGGAATGGTCAGCCCGCCGGCGCCGGCACCGATCACCAGCAGCGCCAATGCCGCGGTGGTCGCCGTGCCCGCTTGTCCGAGGCCGACCAGACCGACAGCCACGAGCGTCATCGAAGGCAGCAACAATTTCGTGCGGCTCGCGCTGCGATCCAGATAACGCCCGCAGGCCAGCGCCGTGGCCGCACGCGCGGCCATCAGCACCGCCATGAGCAGGCCTGCGCTGCCCTGTGCTTTCATGCCAAACACATAGAGCGCACGGGTATCGACCAGCACCGCGACCGTGGCCAGCAGCACGCCGGAGACAGCAAAGAACAGCAGCGCGTTGGCGGCGAAGATGATGCGTAGCGTGGGCATGGCCAGCAGTTCGCGCCAGGCCTGGCTACGAGGCGTGGTCGAATCGGCGCGGGCGGCACGGTCCGCCGGCTTGCCTGCCTGGTCCGGCAATAGAAAGACGGCGGCTATTGCTGCCACAATGCTCAGCGCGGTCGCGGTGAGAAAGGCGGCGTTGTTGGAGACCTGATCGGCCACCAGCCCGCCGAGCACCAGACCGGCCGGCAGGCCGAGACTCACCGCGGTCCGCACGCTAGCGGTCATGCCCGCCCGTCGGCGCGCCGGCGCGATCGCCATCACCGCGGCGAGCGCGCCCACCAGCAGCAGTGACGAGCCCACGCCCCAGATGACGCGCCCGGCCAGAAACCAGGCAGCCGGCTGTTCCGACACCAGGGCGATCGAGAACGCCAGCGTACCCAGCGCTTCGATAACCAGCCCGATCGCCACAGGCCAGCGTGCGCCGAAGCGATCGAGCAGGCTGCCGGTGACCGGATTGAAACCCAGCCGGGTGATGCGATTGGCCGACAGGATCAGCCCGATCATGAAGCCCGAGATGCCCAGATCGATACCGATCACGGGCAGGATCGGAAACACCGCACCGCCACCCACACCGCCCAGAAAGGCGATAGCAGCAATGCCCCAGCTACGCCGGGTCAGGCTCTGATTGTCGAGATTGATTGCGATGAGCGCGCCGTTCAGGAGCGCGACTGCGCGCCGGCCGGCGCCGCATCGGCCGCATCTAAGCGATCCCAGCCGAGGGCATAGCGGCGCGCGATCACGGCACAGACGATCAGCTGGATCTGGTGAAACACCATCAACGGCAGCACCACGCTGCCGAGCGCGCCGCCGGCGAACAGCACCTGCGCGATGGGAATGCCGCTGGCCAGACTTTTCTTGGAGCCACAGAACACCAGCACAATTTCGTCGGCACGCTCGAAGAAACGCCGTCCGAGCGCGAAGGTCACGCCGAGCACCAGCGCGAGCAGCACGCTCGAGACCACCGCGACCAGCAGCAGCGCCGAAGGCGGCGTTTCCTGCCACAGCCCTTCCACCACCGATGCGCTGAACGCGCCATAGACCACCAGCACGATCGAGCCCTGGTCGACGAACTTCACCAGTTTCGGATGGGCCGCGACCCAGGAACCGATCCAACGCCGCGCGATCTGGCCGAGCACGAACGGCAGCAGGATATGCAACAGAATATCGACGACCGCATTCAGCGAACCGCCCCCGGCCGCGGACTGGGTGGTGATCAACAAACCGGCAAGCAGCGGCGTGATGAATACGCCGAGCAGGTTGGACAGGCTCGCGCTGCACACCGCGGCCGGGATGTTGCCGCGCGCCACCGACGTGAAGGCGATCGACGACTGCACGGTCGAGGGCAGCACGCACAGAAACAGCAGACCCGCGAACAGCTCGGGCGTGAGCCAGTCGAGCAGCAGCGGCCGCGAGGCCAGGCCGATCAACGGAAACAGCACGAAAGTGGCCACCAGCACGCACAGGTGGAGCCGCCAGTTGGTCGCGCCCGCATAAATCGCCTCGCGCGAGAGCTTGGCGCCGTGCAGAAAGAACAGCAGCGCGATGGCTGCCGTCGTGACATGGCCATAGACCACCGCCGCGGTACCCGATACGGGCACCAGGCTGGCGAGAATGATGGCGCCGATGAGCGCCACGACGAATCGGTCGGGTAGAAACCGTTTGAGCCAGGCTAATCGCTTCATCGTGCAATTATAGCGGGCCGACGCGAGACCCCGCAGGCCCACGTCGCCCGCTTAGGGCCTGGCACGGTACACGACCCGCGCCGATGCGCACGCGGACCGCATACCCCGCCACGACCCGTGAGGGCCGCAGCAAACGACTCCCGCGTCTACCGGGCCGCGCGCTCGTACTGCACCGGCCAGTCACCCTGCACGCCGTGCAGTTCCCGCGCCGCGCGTAGCGGAAAATAGGGATCGCGCAGCAGTTCACGGGCCAGCAGCACGCAATCGGCCTGGCCGGAATGCACGACATGTTCGGCCTGAACCGGCTCGGTGATCATGCCGACCGCGCCGGTAGCGATGCCCACTTCGCGGCGGATACGAGCGGCGAACCCGGTCTGGTAGCCCGGGCCGACCGGGATCTTCGCGGTCGGCGTGTTGCCGCCGCCCGAGCAGTCGACCACGTCCACGCCTTCGGCCTTGAGCCAGTGCGCGAACTGCACGGACTGGTCGATATCCCAGCCGCCGTCCTCCCAGTCGGTCGACGAGATGCGCACAAACAGCGGCTTGCCCACTGGCCAGACCGCGCGTACCGCACGCACGACCTCGAGCGGGAAACGCGCCCGATTGGCCAGGCTGCCGCCGTATTCGTCGTCGCGCGTGTTCGATAGCGGCGACAGGAACTCGTGCATGAGATAGCCGTGCGCCGCATGCAGTTCGATCATGTCCATGTCGGCTGCCAGCGCGCGCTTCGCGGCGTCGGCGAAGGCGGTTACGAGCTCGGCGATTTCATCCTTGTTCAGCGCATGGGGCGTGGGCGCGTTCTCGGAAAACGGGATCGCGCTGGGCGCGACCGTCTGCCAGGCGCCCTGCTCGGCGGTCAGCGCCTTGCCGCCGCGCCAGGGCGCATCGCAGGAGGCCTTGCGCCCGGCATGGGCCAGCTGCACGCCCACCGCCGCGCCCTGAGCATGGATGAAGTCGGCATTGCGCTTGAACTCGGCGACGTGGTCATCGCTCCAGATACCCAGATCGCCCGGCGTGATACGCCCGGCCGGCGTCACCGCCGAGGCTTCCATCATCACCAGCCCGGCACCGCCGACCGCGCGGCTGCCCAGATGCACGAAGTGCCAGTCGTTGGGGAAGCCATCCTCGGCCGAGTACTGGCACATCGGAGAGACGAAGATGCGGTTGCGGAAGGTGACGTCGCCGATGGTCCAGGGCTGGAATAGATCGCTCACTTGAGGCTCCTTGAATGGTCCGGGTTCGGGGTGTTCGGACTCGGTTGCATGCAATATACATCGGCGTGGTGATGGCTGTTTTCAAGCCACTCGTTTTGCCTTGAGTCTGTCGGTGCTCACCAGTTCGTCTGACCTTTTGTTTCGCACTGCTGTGCGACTTATTTTCGTTTGCTTGTCCAAACAAAAGTAAGCAAAGAAAAAGACACCCGGATTGCGCGCCGGCGCGAAACGCGCCGGTGCACTGCGATGCTCGGTCCGAAGGGATGCGGCCAGAACTCGCGTCGCTTTGGCGACGCTCAAACAGGCTGGCCGCACCGGCGCAGTGCGCCGGACACCCTTCGGCCCTGCGCTTCTCGTCGCGCCACACGGGGCCCGAATACAGGCACGGCGAGCCTAGCCCCCGGCCTCAGATTGGCTTCTGCGTAAGGGGTTGGGATTTCGCTACGTTCCGGTCGGACTTGCCTTCGGCGTTGTCCGACGAAGATCGCTTCGCGATCTTGGCGAAGCGTCAGCGAGCCGGTCTTTGTCTGTATTCGGTCCCCTTGGGCGCAGCGCCGAGCAGTGGAGGCCGAAAGAGAAAAAGACGGCCGGATGTTTGAGTCGCGCGTAGCGCGGCGAGTTTCCGGCTGTCCTCTTTCGGCCGCAGCCGCGCAGGGCATCGGCGCAAAGCGCCGACGCAAGACAGGGTGTCCTTTTCCTTTGCTTACTTTCTTTTGGACAAGCAAAAGAAAGTGAGTCGCACAACAGTGCGAAACCCCAAGTAAAAATTCACCCGCAAAGTCGATCCAAACACTCGCGGCTTACCGCGACGGGGACAAACCCAATCGCCGCTCTCGATACTCCATAACCAACGCCAACATCGCCGGCAAGAAAGTCACCGTCGTAGCCATCGTGAACAACAACCCGAACATCACGATCGCACCGAGCCCGCGATAGAGCTCGGTGCCCGCGCCGGGCAGAAACACCAGCGGCGCGAGACCGAAGGTGGTGGTAATCGTGGTCATCAGGATCGGTCGCAACCGCACCGTGACTGCATCCTGCACCGCATCGATAGCCGCCATGCCGGCGGCCGCGTTCGCGCGCGCCCGCTCCACGATGAGAATCGGGTTGTTGACCACCGTGCCGACCAGGATCAGGAAACCGAGCATGGTGATCAGGTCGAACGGCTGCGACAGCGCGGCCAGCCCAATCGCCGGCAACAGCGCGCCCACGCCGTTGAGTAGGGCCAGGCCCACCATCCCGCCGGCGATGCCCAGCGGCACCGTGGTGAGAATGAGCAGCGGATAGCCCCAGTGCGAAAAGATGGCGACCAGCAGCAGATAACACACGCCCACGGCGACGATATAGTTGCCGGTCAGCGCACGGCGCGTCACCTCCAGCTCGTCGCTCGCGCCGGAGATATCGAGTGCAAGCGAGGCGTCGATAGCGCCCTGCTCGCGCAGATGATCGATCACGTCCCGATTGACGCGCGCCACGCCGGCTTCCAGCGGCACGGCCCGCGGCGGAATGACGCGGATAGTGACCGTACGCCGGCTGTCCAGGCGGCGGATCACGTCGGTGTCGACGGTGGGCACGACATTGGCCAGCGCGACCACCGGGAGCACGCCTTCGGACGTGGCCACCGGCAGGCGTGACACGGCATCCACCGTGTCCGGCTTGCCGGCCGCGTCATAAAGATAGATATCGACCTTGTCGTCGGAAAAGAAGTACTCGTCCACGTACGCGCCGTCGGTGAGCGCGGAGATCGTGTAGCCGATATCCTCGGCGCCCAGGCCCAGTTCGGCGATACGCGGATAATCCGGCTCGATACGCAGCAGCGGCTGCCCGAGCGTGAGCGTGGACGGTTGCGCCAGTATCTGCGGGTCGTCGAAGACTTCGTTCGCGCGATCGTAGATCGCCTCCGCCGCGGCATAGATGGTGGCCAGATCCGCCCCCGAGATATCGATATTGATCGCCCGCGTGCCGCCGTCGTTCGAGGAGATGATCGAGCCCTTGGTCGAGAACGCGCGCATGCCCGGATAGGCTTCGAAGCTGTCGTTGAACGCGGCCATCAGGGCGCCGATCTCGCGGTCGTTGACCGGCTCGGCGATCACGCGCAGTTCATTGGTGGTCACGCTCATGTTGAAGTAGGCGATGGCGGGCATTTCCGGCTGTTCGGCCGCCAGCTCGCCGTTGTCGTCCGGCATGTGGCGCGCGAAACGTTCGCGCAGCTCGCCGGCGATGTCGTTGAGTTCGGTGAGATTGGTGCCCGCCGGCGGCAGCATCGAGGAGAACGTCTTCGCCTCCTCGCCGTCCGGCAGGTATTCGGCCGGCGGCGTGAGCGCCCAGACGCCGATGCCCAGCGTGCCCGCGATCGCGGCCATCACCGCATAACGGCGCGCCCGCACCGCGATGATCCACGCACACAGCGCCAGCACGCCGCGCGAGAACGGCCCGTTGCTCGTCTCGGCGGCGCCGGAATCCTTGGGCAGGATGCGCGCGGCCGCGGTCGGCAGCACCATGATCGCAACCAGCATGGAGGTGAGGATTGCCGCCGAGATCGCGATCGAGATATCGGAAAACAGCTGGCCGGCCTTCTGGGTGATGAACAGCACCGGCGCGAACACCATCACCGTGGTCAAGGTAGACGCCAGCACCGCCGGCCAGACCTCGCGCACGCCGTCCACCGCGGCCTGCCAGCGGCTCGCCCCCGCGCTGCGCTGGCGGGCGATGTTTTCGAGCACGACGATGCTGTTGTCCAGCGTCATGCCGATCGCGAACGCGATGCCCGCCAATGAGATGACGTTGATCGTGCGCCCAAAAACGGCGAGCCCGATGAACGCGGCGATCGCACAGATCGGCACGCCGACGATGGCGATCAGCGTGGCGTAGACCGAGCGCAGGAACAAAAACATCACCAGCGCGGCCAGCACGCCGCCGATCGTCAGGTTGCGATACACGCTCGAAATCGATGCGCTGACATAGCGCACATCGTCCGAGGTCAGGCGCATGCGCATGCCGGCAGGCGCCAGAACCGTCTCGTTCAGCTCGGGCAGCAGCGCGAGCATGTCGCGCTTGATGTCGATGACGTTCGATCCGGGCTGGCGGCGCACCTGCAGATTGACCACCGGTTGATCGTTGAAGAAACCAAACTCGCGCACCTCGGCGTGATCGAGCTGGATTTGGGCTACGTCGCCGAGCGTCGTGACGGTGTCGCCGCTGCGCGCGAGCACTACGTCCGCCAGGCCCGAGACGTCCTCGAAACGCCCGACCGTGCGCACCAGATAACGGCGCTTGCCGGCATCCATATCGCCGCCGGAAACATCCTGATTGCGCGCGCGGATCGCATCGCGCACGTCGGTCATCGCAATCCCGCGCGCCGCCAGCCTGGACGGATCGACATGCACCTGAATCTGGCGCTCGGCGCCGCCGCCGACTTCGACATCGGCGACGCCGTCGACACGCTCCATGCGCCGGCGCACCTCGTCGTCGACGAAATCGCGCATGAAGGCCATGTCGAGCCCGGCCGGGTTGCCGGCCTCGGCGGCCACGTTGAAATACATGAACGAGTTCTGGGAGAACGACGCCGCCACCACTTCCGGCTCGTTGACGTCCTCGGGATAGCTGGGCACCTGCATGAGCGCGTTGGTCACGCGGATCAGCGCTTCGTTGACGTCGGTGGAGAACGGAAACTCCAGCTCCACCTCGGCCTCGCCGGTCTTGGCTTCGGCCGTCATGCGCTGCAGACCGATGATATTGGCGAGGTATTCCTCCTGTTCAATGAGGATCTCGTTCTCGACGTCCTGTGGCGTCGCGCCCGGCCAACTGGTGGTGACCGTAATCGTGCGCACGGCCAGATCGGGGATCATCTGCACCGGAATGCGCATCGCCGCCAGCACGCCGAACAGACAGATCAGCAGCACGACGATGGTCATCAACGTGCCGCGCTTGATCAGCGCTTCGAACATCGATCAGGCCCCGGGCGAGGACAGGCGCAGGGCGCGTGAGCGATCGTTCGGCGCCGAACCGCTCTCCTGGCCGCCGGCAGACGCAGCCGATCGGGCATTGCGTACCCGTACCGCCTGGTCGGCTTCGAGGCTTTCGTTGCCGCGCACCACCACGCGGTCGCCGGCAGCGAGGCCGTCGAGAATTTCCACGTCGTTGTTCGCGCTGCGTCCGAGCGTGACCTGGCGCTTGATCGCGCGCAGCGTGCCGTCGTCGTCTTCACGAACGAGCCACATGCGCGTGCCGCCGCCCGGTACGCGAACCAGCGCATCGCGCGGGGCGACCAGCACCGGCTCCGTCGTTGCAAGTTCGAGCAGCGCCTTGGCCGACATCCCCGGCGTGAGGCGGCCGGCGCTGTTGTCGACGAACACGCGTACGAGGAAACTGCGCGCCGCGGCGTCGCTCGCGCCCACGATGACGTCCACGGTGGCCTCGATCGGCTCACGCGAACCGGCTTCGGGCACCACCTGCACGGCCATGCCGGGCTCGATGAGCCCGAAGTACTGCTGGGGTGCGGAGGCATCCAGGCGCAGCGTCTGCGTGGCCACGAGCGAGACGGTCGGCGTGGTCTGGGCCACATACTCGCCGGGATCGACCAGCCGCGCACGCACCTCACCGTCGAACGGGGCGATCACGGCATGACGCTGCAGACGTTCGCGCTGGGCGGCGGCTTCCGCGCGCAGGCGCTGCACTGCGGCCGCGTTGACCGCGACCTGGGATTGCCGGGTTTCCTGCTCGCTCTGCGATACCGCGCCGCGCGCGCTCAGCCGATCGGCCTCGCGCGCGAGTCGGCGCGCCTCGGCGAGCTGGGCCTCGGCTTCGGCCACCGAGGCTTCGAGCGTGGCCAGCGTGAGCGATTCCAGCGTGCGATCCAGCTCGATGAGCGTGTCGCCGGCCTGTACGCGATCGCCGGCATCCACCGCGACCGAGGCCACCAGCCCGGCCACCCGCGGCGTGACCTCGGCATCGCGCGGCGAGGTGAGCGTGCCGTAGAGCGGCACGGTCTGCTGCCAGCGACGCGCGTCGACGGTTGCCGTATCGACCAGCGTCGGCTCCGCGGCCTGCGCCCAGCCACCGGCGAGAACGATGAGCCAGCCGGCCACGAAACGCGCAAGCCAGGCGGGCTCGCCGCCACGGCGTTTTCGTGCCGGTGCTCGCCCGGCTACGGCGCGCGGCGCCTGTATCGAATCGATCACCCTGCCCCCTTCGCGATGGCCACAGCGGCCTGCATGTTCAGCGCCGGGGCGATCCTGCCCCGATCGCCCCGAGTGCCTCAAGCTACTCATATAGAACCGCATTGGAGGCAGAAGGTTCCGGTTGCGCTGGCCGGCGGCTCGGGCATCTGGGTATGCTGGCCGCCATCGCTTCTTACCTCTCGGACCTGTCATGACGCGATCCATCAAGCTCTGGCCCCTGCTGTTGCTGGCCCTGTTGTCCGGCGCGGCGACCGCGGCCGACAACGCCGCAAACGACACCGACGTGCCCGCGCTCGGGCCGAATCTCGAGGACTACGACTATCCCTGGCCGGTCTCGCGTTTTGCCATGGACAGCCCGAACGGCAGCGTATCGATGGCTTATATGGATATCGCGCCGACCGACGAGATCGTCGATCCCCCGGTCGCCGTGCTGCTGCACGGCAAGAACTTCTGCGGCGCCTACTGGCAGGACACCGCCCGCGCGCTGTCGGAGAACGGCTATCGCGTGATCGTGCCGGATCAGGTGGGTTTCTGTAAGTCGGACAAGCCGGCCGCCTACAGCTATACCTTCCACCACCTTGCGGCCAACACACAGGCGCTGCTGGCCTCGCTGGATATCGACAACGCCACGATCATCGGCCACTCCATGGGCGGCATGCTGTCCATGCGCTATGCGCTGATGTATCCCGATACCGTCGAACAGCTGATCCTGGTCGACCCGATCGGCCTCGAGGACTGGAAGGCCAAGGGCGTGCCCTATCGCGGCATGAACGCCTGGTATGCCCGCGAGATGAAAAAGGACTACGCCGGCATCAAGGCCTACCAGCTTAAGAGCTATTACGACGGCGAGTGGAACCAGCACTATGCCGAATGGGCGAAGATGCTGGCCGGCATGTATGTGGGAAGTGACGAAGACAAGGCCACGGTCGCCTGGGCCCAGGCCGCGACCTACGACATGGTCTACACGCAGCCGGTGTTTTACGAGTTCGAGCAGTTGGATGTGCCCACCACGCTGATGATCGGCACACGCGACAAGACCGCACTCGGCACCGACCTGGTGTCCGACGAACTCGCCGCCGAACTCGGCAATTACCCCAAGCTCGCCGAAGAAGCGGTCGCGCGCATGCCGAACGCCGAACTGGTCACGTTCGAGGGCATCGGCCACCTGCCGCCCATCGAGGCCCCCGAGCGCTTCAAAAGCGCGCTTTTCAAAAGCCTTGATACGCCGTCGTCCGAAAGCGACGACTAGGGCCTGTTGCCGTTTCATGCGAGCGCCGCGTTGGAGACCGCAAATCGTGTTCTGCAAGGCGCGAGTCGCCGGTCGTGGCGTGCCACGATCAAGGCTCGCAACGCCGCAGAGCGCGATTTGCGGCCCAACCCTTCGGGACAAGGGCTGTTTTGCGGCAATCCAGCGTTCTAGCACGCTTGCGCAGAATGACTGCGCGGCGCGTGCTACGCCTTGTCTTGCCGCAAAACAGCCCTTGGCGCGGACTCGCACGAAACGGCAACAGGCCCTAGAACGCTCTCATCCTTTCATTGACCGCCCGGCCCGCACGGCCGGGCGTTTTTCGCTACAAGAGACCTGCGCATGTCCGAGATTCATCAGCTGTCCGCGACCGAACTGGCGGCGGCCATCGCCCGCGGCGAAGTCAGCAGCCGCGCTGCCCTCGATCATTTCCTCGCCCGTATCGAAGCGATCGGCAAGCCGATCAATGCTGTCATCGCAATGGATATCGATGCCGCCCGTGCCCGCGCGGATGCCGCGGACGCCGCGATCGCGGCCGGCGAGCACTGGGGCCCGCTGCACGGCGTGCCGATGACGGTGAAGGACACCTACGAAACCGCCGGCCTGCCCACGGTGGTCGGCGAGCCCAAGCTCAAGGACTATCGCAGCACCGACGACGCCGTGGCCGTCTCGCGCCTGCGCGCGGCGGGTGCCGTGATCTTCGGCAAGACCAACACGCCGCGTCTGGCCCAGGACGTCCAAACCTTCAACCCGATCTACGGCACCACCAACAATCCCTGGAACGACAAGCACACCTCGGGCGGCTCTTCCGGTGGCGCCGCCGCCGGGCTGGCCTCCGGCTTCACGCCGCTGGAACTGGGTTCGGACCTGGCCGGCTCCATCCGCACGCCGTCCAGCTGGTGCGGCGTCTACGGCCACAAGACCTCCTATGGCCTGATCCCCATGCGCGGGCATATCCCCGGCCCGCCCGGCACGCGCGGTGAGCCGGATCTGTGTGTGGCAGGCCCGATGGCCCGTCATCCTGCCGATCTCGCCCTGGCGCTGGATATTCTCGCCGGGCCGGACGCGATCGACGCCAGTGTCTGGCAGGCCCGGCTGCCCGCGCCGCGACCCACGACTCTGGCCGACTTCAAGGTGGCCGTGCTGTTCGATCACGCCTTCTGCCCGATTTCGAAAGCGGTCAAGACACTACTGGAAGACGCAGTCGAAGCAGTCCGCCGGGCCGGCGCCGATGTAAGCAAGATCGAAGACCTGCCGGGCGGCTTCGAGAAGAGCTACGAGACCTACGACCGCCTGCTCAACGGCCTGGTCGGCGCCTCGATACCGGACAAGATCTACAACAAGGCCAAACGCGGCGCGAAGTTCATGGGCCTGATGGGCAAGACGGACGCCGGCACCATGGGCGGCTTTGCCGAACGCGCCACTGCCAGCCATCGCGACTGGGCCAAGGCCGACGAGGCCCGCCACAAGCTGCGTCAGCAATGGCACACGCTGTTCGCCGATTACGACGTGCTGCTGATGCCGAGCGTCTGCGTGCCGGCGATTCCCCACAATCAGGACGGCACCGTGCTGTCGCGCGAGATCGACGTGGACGGCATTGCCCACGGCTACACCAACCTGTTTCGCTGGATCGCCCCGGCGACGGTCGCCGGCCTGCCGGCGACCAGCGCCCCGGTCGGGCTGACAGACGAGGGCCTGCCCGTCGGTCTGCAGATCGTGGCCGACTATGGCCAGGATCTGACCACCATCGCCTTTGCCCAGCATCTGGCAGCCGCGGGCGTCGAGGCGCCAGCTTGCCCTTATGCCAGCCGCGATGTCGCCGCTGGCTAGGCGCGATACGCCCGGCGGCGCCTACGGCGCGGCCGGCACGTCGAGATCGGCGCTGAGCAACGGCGCGAGTTCGGGCCATATTTCATCCAGCATCGCCGGCTGGGCGTCGGCGTTGGGGTGCACGCCGTCGTCCTGGAAATTGGAGCGGTCGGTGGCGATCGGGGCGAGGAAGAACGGCACGAAGGCAACGTCGGTTTCCTCGGCCAAACTGACGAAGGCCTGATGGAAATCCTCGGCGTAGCGCTTGCCGTAGTTGGACGGAATACGCATGCCCAGCAGCAGCACCTCGGCGCCGGATTCTCGGCTGGCGTCGATCATGGCCGCGAGGTTGGTCTTCATCTTCGCGATCGGCAGCGCACGCAGGCCGTCGTTGGCGCCGAGTTCGAGAATCACCACGTCCGGCTCGTGGCGCGCAAGCGCGGCATCCAGGCGCCCGCGCCCGCCGGCGCTGGTTTCACCGGATACACTTGCGTTGACGACCTTCACGTCGGCATCGCTGGCTTCGAGCCGTTCGCGCAGCAGAGCGACCCAGCCCTCGCCGCGCGCCAGGCCGTACCCGGCGCTCAGGCTGTCGCCGAAAACCAGTACGCTGCCCTGCGCGTAGGCAAGACTGCTGCTCGCAAACAATACGGCCGCCGTCATCACGACGACCATCCGGCGCAAGGGCGCCCTTACTCCAGAGAACAAGACTCGGCTCAATGTCATCTCCTGCATTAGAAGCGGTCGATCTGTCGAAGACGATCGCCAGCGGCGAACGCGCGCTCACTATCCTCGACAGTATCGGATTGTCGCTGAACACGGGCGACAGTCTGTCGATCGTGGGTACGTCCGGCTCGGGCAAATCGACGCTGCTCGCGCTGCTGGCCGGCCTCGACGTGCCCACCCGCGGCACGCTCAAGCTGCTCGGCCGTGACTTGACCACGCTCGACGAGGACGCCCGCGCGGCCTGGCGTACCGGCCAGGTGGGCTTCGTGTTCCAGTCCTTCCAGCTGCTGGCCGGCCTGTCTGCGCTGGACAACGTCACCCTGCCGCTGGAGCTGGCCGGCACCGATCTCGCCGAAGCGCGCGATATCGCACACGCGCTGCTCGCCCAGGTCGGCCTCGCCGATCGCCTGCGCCATACGCCGCGCCAGCTCTCCGGCGGCGAGCAGCAGCGCGTGGCGCTGGCCCGAGCCTTCGCCTGCCGGCCCCGGATTCTGTTCGCGGACGAGCCGACCGGCAATCTGGATGGCAAGACCGGCGCGGCCGTGATCGACCAGCTGTTCGCGCTCAATGCCGAACAGGGCACCACGTTGGTTCTGGTCACCCACGACGAACATCTGGCCGCGCGCTGTGCAAGCCGCTGCCGGCTGGCCGACGGACAGCTGCATGACGGCTGAGCGCATCTCGGCCTTTCGTCTGGCCTGGCGCCAGCTCGGACGCAGCCGCCGCGACGGCGCGGGCTGGATTCTGTTGATCGCGCTCGTGGTGGCGGTCGCGGCCGTCGGTGCGGTGAGTCAGATGACCGATCGCGTGCGCTCGGCGATGGTGCGCCAGGGCGCAGCCACGATCGCGGCCGATCTCAAGCTCGAGTTGCGTGCGCCGCTCGACGACGAACGCTCGACCCGGCTCGACGCCGCCGGCGTGCAGCACCACAGCCTGACCGTGTTTCCCAGCGTGGTCAGCCGTGAAGAGGAGATCACGCTGGTCTCGGTGAAGGCGGTCGGCGACGGCTATCCGATGCGCGGCACGCTCACGTTGCGGCGTGGCCCGCCCGGCAGCCCGACAGAAACGGTCCGTCACGCTCCGGAGCCCGGCACCGCCTGGGTCGCCCAACGCATCCTCGATGCCCAGCAGCTGGACGTCGGCGACGAGCTGTCGCTCGGCGACACGCAGCTGACCATCGCCGCCGTGTTGGCCGTCGAGCCCGACCGTGGCAGCGGTTTTGCCAATATCGCGCCGCGCGTGCTCATCCGCCAGGCGGACGTGGCCGCGACCGGCCTGCTCGGCCCGGGCAGCCGCGCCTCCTATGCCGAACTCATCGCCGGGCCGCCGGAAGCGATCACCACGTTGCGCGCCGATCTGGAACCGACGCTGGCCGCCGGCGAGCGGCTGCAGACGCCGGCCGAGTCCAACCGGGCCCTGTCGCGTGCGCTGGAACGCGCCGACGTGTTTCTCGACCTGGCCGCGCTGGTCGCCGTGGTGCTGGCGGGCGTGGCGATCGCGCTGACTGCGCGCCAGCATGCCGAATCCCGTCTCGACGAGATCGCTCTGCTCAAGACGTTGGGTGCGGCACGCGGGCTGATCGCCCGACTGCTGGCCTGGCAGCTGGCGTTCGTCGGCGCGATCGGCATCGGGCTGGGCCTGGGCGTCGCTGCCGTCACGCAACTGGGCATATCACGGCTGATTGCGCGCGCCTTCGAGATCGAACTGCCGGCCACGTCCTGGCTGGCCCTGTGGCCGGCAGCGGCCACCGGCGCGATCCTGTTGGCCGGTTTCGCCTGGCCGGCGCTCGCCCAGGCCCGCGCCACGCCGCCGGCGCGCGTGCTGGCCCGCTCGTTGGCCGAGCACGGGAGTCGCGCGCGCCTGATCTATGCCGCCGCGCTGGTCAGCGTGGTCGCGCTGGCGGCGGCCGCAACACGCGACCTCACGCTCACGGCCTGGGTGGTCGCGGCCACGGTCGGCGGCACGGCCCTGCTCTGGGGCGCGGCGTTGCTGATGCTCGCCGGCGTCGAGCGTGTCCGCCAGCGGCTGGGTCATCGCGCCGGGCCCGGGCTGCGGCTTGGGCTGGCGGCCCTGTCGCGACGGCGCAATGCCAGCGCGCTGCAGATCGTGGCCTTCGGCATCGGCCTGACCATGCTGTTCATGCTGGTGATCGTGCGCGGCGACCTGCTGGCCGGCTGGCAGGCCGATATCGCTGCCGATGCGCCGAACCGCTTCCTGATCAACATCACGCGTCAACAGCAGCCGCAGGTGGCTGATCGGCTGGAGGCGGCCGGGCTGGAAGCGGATTTCTACCCGCTGGTACGCGGTCGTCTGACCGCGGTCGACGGCACCGCGATCGCCGACGATGCCGAACTGGCGGAACAGGCCGGCGAGCTGACCCGGCGCGAACTGAACCTGTCGTGGATCGAGAATCTCAAGGCCGACAACCGCATCGTCGCCGGCCAGTGGTTCGACGCCGCGGACACCGGCCAGCCGAAGATGTCGATCGACACCTCGGTGGCCGAGCGGCTCGACGTGGATGTGGGCGACAGCCTGACGTTCGACATCACCGGCACGCCGATCACGGCCACCATCGAGAGCATCCGCGAGATCGACTGGTCCAGCCTGCAGGCAAACTTCTACGTGCTGTTTTCGCCCGGCGTGCTGGACGAGTTCGCGGCGACCTACATCACCAGCCTGTATGTGCCCGACGATGCCCACGGCACGATTGCCGCGCTGGTGCGTGAGTTCTCCAATATCAGCGTGATCGATATCGCGGCGATTCTGGACCAGCTCACCACCCTGATCGAACGCCTGAGCGTGGCGATCGAGCTGGTCTTCGGTTTTACCCTGGCCGCCGGGCTGGTGGTGCTGCTGGCTGCCATGCAGGCCAGCCGCGCCGAACGCCTGCGCGAGGCCGCCCTGCTGCGCGCGCTCGGCGCGCGTTCGCGCTGGCTGCGCCAGGCCACGATCGCCGAATGCCTGCTGATCGGCCTGTGTGCGGCACTCATGGCCGCGGTTATCGCGCAGGCCACGTCCATCGTGCTGGCCGTCTGGGTGTTCGATCTCGGCTATGCCTGGCGGCCGCATCTCTGGCTGATCGCGATCGGCGTCGCGACTGCGGTGATTGCGGTTTCCGGGCTGTTATCGCTACGCGACGTGCTGCGCCAGCCAGCATGGACGAGTCTGCGCGCGGCCGATTGAGCGCCTGTCTGCCGCGGCCCCGCAAGCGGTTGGGCAGCGCAGGAAATGCGGTTTTGCCTCGCGCCCCAGGCTGGGGCCAGACTCGTGCCACGAGTCCAATCAAGAACAAACACAGGAGAAACCGCATGTCCGCGCATGCCGATGCCGACGAATTCTGGCGCGATATCAAACCGATACCCGACAGCTTCAAGCCTGACACCCTGCCCGAGGTGCATATCGCCAATGCGCCGACCGACGACGAGCGCTATTACGTGCCGTTCAACGAAACCGTCTCGTCCCGGCCGCTGTGGATTTCGCCGTCATCGAACCGCTGGTGCGACGTGCTCATGGCCAAGGGCGCCGGGCTGGTGAACCGCCACTACCACCCGAACGAAGTGTTCGCCTACACGATCTCCGGCAAATGGGGTTATCTGGAGCACGACTGGATTGCCACCGCGGGCGACTTCGTCTACGAAACCCCGGGCGAAGGTCATACCCTCGTCGCCTACGAACACGAAGACCCGATGAAGGTGTTCTTCGTGGTGAAAGGACCGCTGATCTGGCTCGACGAGAACGGCGAGTCGGACGGCTATTTCGACGTGCACGACTATATCGCCCTGTGCCGCGAGCACTATGACCGTGTCGGCATCGGCGCGGCGCATGTGGACACGCTGTTTCGCTAGACGCCGCGGCCACGCCGAGCAGGCATAAAAAAGCGGGGCCCGAATGAGCCCCGCTGTCGTCGTCACCACCGAAGCGAATCAGGCCGATACGGCCTCTTGGCGATTATCGACCGCCGGCGCTGTTGGCTCGCCGCTCTGGACCGTGATCCGGCGCGGCTCGGTACTGGCCTTCTTGTTGATGGTCAGGCGCAGCACACCGTGCTCCGCACGGGCTTCGATGTTGTCCTCGTCGGCCGTCTCCGGCAGCGAGAAGCGACGCACGAATGCCCCGAAGCGCCGTTCGCGATAACGAGCCTGGCCGTTGTCCTCAGCCGTTTCCTCGTTGCGCTCGCCCTTGAGGGTAAGCACCCCCTTGTCGAGCGTGACTTCGATGGCCTGCGGATCGACACCGGGAATCTCGGCCTCGATCTGGTAGGCGTCGCCGGTTTCGCGAATATCCACGTTCGGCGTCCATGCGCCGCCGGACAGTGCCGGAAAGGCATTGCTGTCTTGTACGAACATGCGATTGATCTCGTCGTTGAACTGCGCGAGCAGGCTGCTCGGCGCGAATCGGTTTTGATAACGCTGAATGGTCATGATCTTCCCTCCTGAATTTTTCGCCCCGAATCAACGGGCTGCGTTGCTACGAAAAGGAAGATAGGGCTTGCCGGTAACGATTCAATAGTTGCTTGATCGTTTTTTAATGGCGCTTTGCCCGCCCGTGGCGGTAACTGCTATAACCGGTACACGCACTCAAGAAAACACGATGGAAAAACCGATGCGAAAGCTCTCGCTTCACGCGTTCTGCGCCACGACCCTGGCCGCCACCGGTCTGTTCGCGGGCGGCAGTGCCAGCGCGGCCCAAGGCTGCGACACCGCCGGGCTCGATCTGCCCGAGGGGTTTTGTGCCACGGCCTTCTCCTCCGATGCGGGCGCGCCACGTCATCTGGCGGTCGCCGACAACGGCGCGGTATACGTGAACCTCGCCAACGATGTCGACGGCCACGGCCTCATGGCACTGCGCGACACCGACAATGATGGCGTCGCCGACAAGCGCAAGACCTTCGGCGAAGGCGGCGGCACCGGGCTGGCGATCCGCGACGGCTGGCTGTATGCGGCGACCGTCACCGATATCTACCGTTACCAGCTTGGCGACAATCTCGTCCCCGAGGGCGAACCCGAGCACATCGTCACCGGTCTGCCGCAGCAGACATCGCACGCCGCGCGGGGGCTCGCCATCAGTGACGACGGCATGCTGTTCGTGAACAACGGCGCGCCGTCCAATGCCTGCCAGGAAAGCGATCGCTCGCCCGGCTCCAAGGGCCAGGACCCCTGTCCGCTGCTCGATAACCACGGCGGCATCTGGCAGTTCTCGGCGACCGAAACCGGACAGCAGTTCCAGCCCGAAACCGAATACGCCACCGGCCTGCGCAACATGTTCGCGCTCGACTGGCACGACGGCCAGCTCTACGGCGCGCAGCATGGTCGCGACCAGCTGTATTCCAACTGGCCGGACACCTTCACCCAGAAGCAGAGCGCGCACCTGCCGGCCGAAGAGCTTTTCGCGATCGACGAGGGCGACCACTTCGGCTGGCCGTTCTGCTACTACGACCCGGAAATGGGCAAGAAGGTACTGGGCCCGGAGTATGACGGTGACGGCAAGAAGGTCGGCCGCTGCGGCGATTACGAGCAGCCCATCGCCGCCTACCCCGCCCACTGGGCGCCGATGGACGTGCTCTTCTACGACGGCGACGGCCTGGGGAGCGCGTACAACGGCGGCGCCTTCATCGCCTTCCACGGCTCCTGGAATCGCGCGCCCAGCCCGCAGGCCGGTTATCGCGTGATCTACCAGCCGTTCGAGAACGGCAAGGCCAGCGGCGAATACGAGGACTTCGCCGGGGCACAGGGCTTTCAGGGCAGCGAGGAAATCAAGTCGCCCGGCAGCGCCGAGCATCGACCCGCCGGACTCGCCCAGGGCAGCGATGGCGCGTTGTATATCAGCGACGATGCCGGGGGCACGATCTTTCGCGTGACCCGCGAGCGTGGTGGCAACGGCTGATCAACGACTGCACTGATTCGTCGCGCTGCGGCGAATCAAGGCACCGGAAAAGCCGGCACATTCCGTGTCGGCTTTTTTGTGTTCGTTACACAGGGCTGGGCCAAAGACGCAAACGTCCAATCATGATTTCCCCACGCCCGCACGAGGGCCTGGAGCCACTCGAGCCTGGCCGTTGATTCAGTGCCAAATGAGTTGGCGCGGAGTTTTTTGGTCCGCTCACGAGTTCGTCGACCCTTTTGTTTCGCACTGCTGTGCGACTCACTTTCTTTTGCTTGTCCAAAAGAAAGTAAGCAAAGGAAAAGGACACCCGAACACAGCGCCGGCGCAAAGCGCCGGTTCACTCCGACACGCAGCGGCGACGGGATGCGGCCAGAACTCGCGTCGCTTTGGCGACGCTCAAACAGGCTGGCCGCACCGGCGCAGTGCGCCGGACACCCGTCGCCACTCCGTGTCTCCGTCGCTGTGCAACGGGCCTGAATACAGACGCGGCGGCCCGACGGTCGCCGTTGGAAAGGCTGCCGAGTAGAAGTTGGATCCCGAGGCTGCGTTCCAGTCGGACTCGCCTTCAGCGTTGTCCGACGAAGATCGCTTTGCGATCTTGGCGAAGCGTTAGCGAGCCGGTCTTTGTCTGTATTCGGTCCCCTTGGGCGTAGCGCCGAGCAGCGCGGGCCGCAAGCGGCCACGTCAATAGACCAGGGACGGCCGGATGTCTAAGCGCAGCGAGTTTCCGGCCGTCCCGCTTGCGGACCGCGATGGGAGGGCATCGGCGCGGAGCGCCGACGCAAGACAGGGTGCCTTTTGTTTTGGTTACTTTTATTTGGGCAAGCAAATAAAAGTGACTCGCACAACAGTGCGAAACTCCAAGCGAAAATCCACCCCAACGTTGATTCAAACCCACAACAACAAGCACAACCGTGATCGCGAGCAGCAAGCGGTTCCGGCCGACCACTCCAAGAGGTCGACCACGACGTAATCCGCAATCCGTCAACGAAAAACGCCCCGGCAAACCGGGGCGTTTCCAACATCGGCGCCAGCAAATGGCGTACTAGAACTTCACGTTCACACCCGCCGTCACCGTACGCCCCGGCTGCGCCACACGCAGGAACGACGTACTGCGCACGATCTCGTCGTCGAGCAGATTGTCGCCACGCAGATAGACGAGCGTATCGACATCATCCAGGCCAGCGAGCCGATAACCGACAAACGCGGTGAGATCGGTGAATCCGGCGGTCTCGTCCTCAAGCGGGCCTTCGCGATTCTGCCGGCTGGCGCGGATCGCTTCGATCGTGCCCAGCCACGTGTCGCTGTCGTAGTCGAGCCCCACGCCGTAGCGTCCCGGCGTGATGCGAGGCAGATTCGTGTCGTTGTCGAGTTCGGCGCGAACATAATCGCCCAGCACGTGGGCCGTAAGGCGGTGTGCGCCTTCGATCAGATCGTAGGCCACCTCCGCTTCGCCGCCGTAGAAGGTGGCGTCGGCGGCGGCATAGTCGATAAGCAGGAACTCGCCGTCGGTATCGAACTCGCCTTCCTCGTTCACCCGATCGGCGATCCCGTCGGCATTCGGCGTGCCGGTGCCGTCGGCGTCCAGCCCGGCATCGACCGAACGCTGGTAGATATAGTCGTCGTAGCGGGTATAGAACAGGCTGGTGTCGAAGCGCAGCCGGCCGTTGATCCGGCTCAGGCCCAGGTCGAAGCTATTGGCGACCTCTTCACCGAAGCGTTCGTTGCCGCGTTCATAGGTGAGCGTAGCCTCGTGCGGGCCGAAGCTGTATAGCTCTTCGGTGGCCGGAGCACGCTCGTAGCGACCGGCCGTCGCGGTGAGCACATAGTGATCGCCGATCGTGCGCTTGGCGCCTAGCGATACGCTGATGGGCGTGTGGTCGGTGTCCGTACGATCTTCGCTGGTGTCCTGTTCCTGGTACTCCACGCGCAGACCGCCCTGCACCGTCCAGTTCTCGCCGATTGGACGCTGTTCCACCCAGAACGCCGCGAGCGACTGGGTATCGGTCGCCGGGACGAAGGATTCCTCTTCGCCGTAGGCTTCGAACTCGCGATCGAGACCCTGTATGCCGAAAACGCCGGTAAAACCCGCGATCGGCGCGTGCTCGGCGGCAATACGGAACTCGGTTTCCTGGTTGTCGAAGAAAGCTTCCGGCGTTTCCTCGCCCTCGGTATGCAGGTAATCGGTATAGGCGCCCGAAAACTCGAGCCGCGCGATGCCGGGCGCGACGTCGTAGACCTCGCCCTTGAGATCGTAGCGATCCTGGGTCAGACGGATCCGCGCCTCTTCGCCGGGAATGCCATATTCACGGCCGAAATGACTGACCGCGCCACCGACATAGCCCCAGTCGCCCGAATACGAACTGCCCACGCTGTAGGTATCGGTATCGGTCGCGCTGTTGTCGATACGCCGATCGTCATCGGCCTGATAGCTGTCGGTCAGGCGCTTCATGCCCTGCACGTTGAGGGAAAAACCGCCGATACCGCCGGTCACGTCCAGACGTTGCAGGCGCTGGCCCAGCGTACTGTCGCCGCGCTCCAGCGTGGCCTCACCGGTGACGCCGTCGGGCGCGGTCGTGGGGATACGATCCGTCACCACGTTGACCACGCCACCGATCGCCCCGGACCCGTAAAGCAGCGTGGACGGGCCCTTGAGCACCTCCACCTGGCGCGCGGAATAGGGGTCGATGCTGACCGCATGATCCTGGCTTAGCGTCGACACGTCGGCCGAGCCCAGCCCGTTTTCCTGTACCCGAACGCGCGCGCCGGACTGACCGCGAATCACCGGCCGGCCCACGCCCTGGCCAAAGTCGGCCGAGCTGATGCCGGGCGTATCCGCCAGCGTTACGCCCAGGCTCTGGCCGCGTTTGCGCGCCAGTTCGGGCCCGGCAACAACGGTCGCCGGCTCGATGGCCTGGCTGGGATCCTGCGCGTCGAACGCCAGGGCCTCGACCGAGATCGGCGCAAGCAGGCCGGTTTCAGCGGCGCTGTCGTTATCGGTCTTGTCGTTGCCTCGATCCTGGGCCAGAGCGGTGTGACCAAGGCCGAGCAGGCAGGCGCCGGCGACCGGCACCACGAATCGTCTATAGCTTGAGTGCGCCATGAGTGAATGTTCTCGTCTGAAAAAGCGGAATCGCGTGGCGGCGATACCGCAGCGGCGGTATCGAAGACCGCGGTACACAACTGGGTTTTACTTGCGTATCAGACGAGAACGGGAGGCGGGCCTCGGCTGGGCGGCGCCATGCGGCAGTCGGGATGACCAGGGAACGATCGCCCGTAGGCGGCCGGTTCGCGCGCGCCAGTGATCACGGCCAGGTCTAGGGCTTCGCGCGGCGGCGCGCTGCCGAAGTGCCCGTGGCCGCAGCTGGGGCAGGCATGGTCGGCGTGCGCCGCGGCAACCGGGTGATCGAACGCATGGACGAGCGTCAGCGCCTGGCCGCATAGCAACACGGCCACCAAAAGCGCAGTGCGTGACGTGTTGTTCCCCATGCCCCAATCGGTTTTTCAGTTCACTGGCGTGAACGACGATCCAATATATTACGTTATAAAATAACTATCAATAGATGCTGCGTGCCGTTCGGGCATGTCGTTGTCGGGCGTGGGCATATCCTTCGCCTGACGTTGTTGCGCAGAGCCGAGAAACGCATGCCGAGAGTCTGCGTGTTCTGACTCAATGGCAGCGATTCGGTCGGTTTGGCATTTCGCATGCCCGCGCCAAATGGGCAGTGCGACAAGCGGATGGAAGCCCTAGAGCATGATCGCTGCTCGAAGTCGCGCGCTTTGAATCAACGTTGGGGTGGATTTTTGCTTGGGGTTTCGCACTGTTGTGCGAGTGACTTTTATTTGCTTGTCCAAATAAAAGTCACCAAAACAAAAGACACCCTGTCTTGCGTCGGCCCTTCGCGCCGATGCCCTGCGCGGCTCCGGCCGAAAGAGGACAGCCGGAAACTCGCCGCGCTACGCGCGACTCAGACATCCGGCTGTCTTATCCGCTTGCGGCCTCCACTGCTCGGCGCTGCGCCCAAGGGACCAATACAAACGAAGACCGGCTCGCTGACGCTTCGCCAAGATCGCAAAGCGACCTTTGTCGGACGATGCCGAAGGCGAGTCCGAGGAAGCGCGGTCCACTGACGACTGTCGGCTCAGCAGGTTAGTAAGGCTCGTCTTGGCTTGTGTATTCAGGCCCGTTGCACAGCGATGGAGACACGGAGTGGCGACGGGTGTCCGGCGCACTGCGCCGGTGCGGCCAGCCTGTTTGAGCGTCGCCAAAGCGACGCGAGCCTAGTTAATTGACCAGGGCCGCATCCCGTCGCCGCTGCTTGTCGGAGTGAACCGGCGCGAAGCGCCGGCGCTGCGCCCGGGTGTCTTTTTTCTTTGCTTACTTTCTTTTGGACAAGCAAAAGAAAGTGAGTCGTGCAGCAGCGCGAAATTGAAGGTCAGACAACCTCGTGAGCGAAACCAAACTCGAAGCTCCGAACCTCACACCAATAAGCACCGACCCCGGACGCCGCCAGATACTAAGCCGCCTTGCGCACCCCCGCCGCACGGGACGCCACCTGCCTCACTTCCTCGTACTCCCCGGCCTTGAACCGCATCAGCCGCAGCCGGTACTCCCAGTTGAAGCCCGGATAGAGCGTCGTGTTCTTGCCGGAATCCGTCAGATACCAGCTGTTACAGCCAGAAGTCCACGAGGTGTATTTCATCCGCCACTGGATACCGCGGTTGAACTTGTCCTGCACCGACTTCTTGACGTCGATGAAGCGCAGCTTCTTCTTCGCGATATGGTCGATCGCCTGCAGCGTGTAATCCATCTGCTGTTCGGTGAAGGCCAGGACCGACGTATGGCTCGGGCCGGTGTTCGGGCCCATCAGAAAGAACAGGTTGGGAAAGCCGGACACGGTCACGCCCTTGTAGGCTTCGGCGCCGTCGTCCCAGGCCGTATCGAGATCGAGACCGCCCCGGCCGGTTACCGGGAACGGCGCGGCCTTGCTCGGCACCTTGAAGCCGGTGGCACAGACGATGGCGTCGACCTCGATCGTTCGGCCGTCCTTTGTGACGATGGCGTTTTCGGTGATGCGCGCCGGGCCGTCGGCGATCAGCTCGACGTTGTCGCGCTGCAGCGCCGGATACCAGTCGTTCGAGATCAGGATGCGCTTGCAGCCGATCTTGTAGTCGGGCGTCACCCGCTCGCGCAGTGCCGCGCTCTTCACCTGTTTGCGAATGTGCGACTTGGCCATCTTCTCGGCCACACGCTTGAGCGGGCCAAAATCCGAAATCACGAACGGCGCGAAGAGTTCGTTGATCCAGTAGATCTTGAGGCGGCGCCGATGCAGCTTGTGCGGCGCGTCGCGGTATTCGGCCTGCTTTTCCTCGGGAATGGGCCGATCCGGTTTGGGCATGATCCAGCTCGGCGTGCGCTGGAAGACCGTAAGCTGGTCGGCCTGTTTCGCGACCTCGGGCACCACCTGAATCGCGCTCGCGCCGGAACCGATCACCGCGACGCGCTTGCCGGCCAGGTCGTAGTCGTCATCCCACTTCGCGGTGTGCATGAGCTTGCCGGCGAAATCGTCCAGGCCATCGATAGGGGGCCACGCCGGGTCCGCCAGCGCGCCGACCGCCGAGATCACGACATTGGCTGTCAGCATCTGCCCGTCGGCCGTGTGCACATGCCATATCCCCGCCTCCTCGTCGAAATCGGAGCCGACGATGGTGGTATCGAAGCGCACGTGCTCGCGCAGCCTGTACTTGTCGGTACACCGCTTGATGTAGTCGAGAATTTCCGGCTGCTGGCCGAAGCTGCGCGACCAGGTCGCGCTCTGCTCGAAGGAAAACGAGTACAGATGCGAGTGCACGTCACAGGCCGCGCCCGGATAGTGGTTATCGCGCCAGGTGCCGCCGACCTCGCTGCCGCGCTCTAGAATCGTGAAGTTGTCCACGCCGGCCTCCTTGAGCCGGATCGCCATGCCCAGGCCGGAGAAACCCGCACCGACAATGGCGATATGCATGTCGGTATCGATCTTCGGATGACTCGACAGCGGGTTGAAACGGGATACGAGTTCGGAAACGGCCATGGGGCACTCCGTGGCATCGGGGATGGGGGCAGGCAGCGCCTGCGAGAGTGAAAATAGCAATTTCCGCTGTTTCTGACAAGGCGCAATGTCAGATTTGGGATACGACGCTGGCGGCACGGTAATGCCGTTGGCTGGCCAGTGATCGGGCTGGCGGGTTACCGTGCCTGATAATCATTCCCATCCGGACCACGGCCCGCCTTCCAGCGCCCCGGCCGCCCGGACCACGCCAACCGGCCCGGCTGCGATGTTCGCTCGCCATTTTCACGATCATCTCGAGAGTTTCGACGACGCGCTCGTTGCACAGGCGCCACACGAGGCGCGCATGACGCCCGGCGCCGACGTGCTCGACGCGGAGGCGTTCGCCGAACGCCTTGCGGCGTTCAAGACGGATCGCGGCTGTCACGACGATCGCGCCGCGGCGTCGCAGTGGTCGAAATGGTTCTTCAGCCGCCTGATCATCCCGACCACGGTGGCCCAGCTCGCGACCGATCAACGGCTGACCTGCGCCTGGTCCGATCTGGCTGTTGCCTGGCATGCCGATGCCACGCCCCGTTGCTTCGTGGTGAAAGCGCCGTATTTCAAAGCCGGCGACGGCGCCGACCTGTCCGCCCTCATCGATGCCCTGCTCTGCCCGTTCGTCGAGGCGTTGACGCGCTACTGCCGGCTGTCGGCGCGGGTGTTCTGGAGCAACGCCGCGATGTACTACGACTGGGTGGTGGGCGAGCTGGCACGCCAGGGCCGGATTCCAGCCGACCGCGTGGCGCTGGCGGCTGCCCTGCTGGATGCGCCCACGCGGCCGGACGGCGGCTTCAACCCTTTCGACCGCGCCCACCGCATCTGCAAGCCCGGTGCGCTCGACGGCAACGACGAGCCGATCGTGCGCTGCCGGCGGCTGTGCTGCATGCGCGATCTGGACTCGAAATGGGGGCTGTGCGCCAATTGTCCCCGGGTCGTGCATTACGACGCGGCCACGCCTGCCGCGGTCGGCCGCTGATGGCCCTGCTTCGTCTGATCCTGCGCGACTATCGCGCTGCGTTCATCGGCGTACTCGTGGCCAGCGTCGCAAGCGCTGCGCTGGGCATCGGCGTGATCGCGTTCATCAATCAGCGCCTGATCGAGACCACGGCCAACCCGCTGGCGGCGATGCCGCAGTTCTTCGGCCTGATTCTGCTCCTGCTCGCCGTGTCGCTCGTCGCCCAGCTCGGGCTGACCGTGCTCGGCCATCAGTTCGTGTTCGACCTGCGATCGCGGCTGGTCAAGCGGATCATGGATACCGATATCGAGCGTATCGACGCGCTTGGCAGCGCGCCGCTGCTGGCCAGCCTGTCGGCGGATATCCGCAACGTGACCATCGCCTTCGTGCGCCTGCCGGAACTGGTACAGGGCACGATCCTGACGCTTGCCAGCATCGGCTATCTCGCCTGGCTGTCACCACAGATCCTGGTGATCACCGCCGCATGGATCGGCCTGACCATGGCGGTGGGCGCCTGGCTGGTGCAGCGGGTCTATTACCATCTGCGCCATGTCCGCGACGCCGAGGATGCGCTCCAGCAGGATTACGAAACCGTGATCGGCGGCCGCAAGGAACTGGGCCTGAACCGCGACCGCGCACGGCAGCTGTTCGATTCGGTCTATACCGAGAACGCGCGCCGCTATCGTCATCACATCATTCGCTCGGACACCTTCCATCTGTCGGCGAACAACTGGGCGAACATCATGATGCTCGGCGCCATCGGCGTGGTGTTCTTCCTCGCCAACGGCCTGGGCTGGGCCAGCACCTCGGTGGCGGCCACCTACGCGCTCACGATCCTGTTTCTGCGCACGCCCATGATCCAGGCGATCGGCGCCCTGCCGACGCTCATCAACGCCCAGGTCGCCTTCGACAAGCTCGCCACGCTCACGCTGGCCGACTACGAGCCCCGCTTCGATACGCCCGCGCCGATCAAGCGCGAGTGGAAGACCATCGAGCTACGCGATGTGACCTTTGCCTACGGCCATGCCGAAGGCGACAGCGGCTTCGGCATCGGCCCGATCAACCTCACCCTGCGCCGCGGCGAACTGGTCTTTCTGATCGGCGGCAACGGCAGCGGCAAGACCACCCTGGCGCGGCTGCTGACCGGCCTGTACCGCCCGGTCTCCGGCGAGATCTGTATCGACGATGTGCCGGTGCGGGCCAGCGATCGCGCCGCCTATCGACGCCTGTTCACGGCCGTGTTCACCGATTTCCATCTGTTCGACCGGCTGCTCAGCGTCGACGGGGCACCGGCAAGCCAGCCGTTCATCGACGACTGGCGCGCACGGCTCGGCCTGACCGACAAGCTCGATCTCGACGGCGCGCGGATTCGCGATACCCGCCTCTCCCAGGGGCAGCGCAAGCGTGTCGCGCTCATGCTCGCGCTTGCGGAGTCCCGCGACGTCCTGCTGCTCGACGAATGGGCCGCCGACCAAGACCCGCAGTTCCGGCGGGTGTTCTATCGCGACCTGCTGCCCGCCTTTCGCGAGCGCGGCCATACCGTGTTCGCGATCAGTCATGACGACAGCTATTTCGAACATGCCGATCGGCTGCTGGAAATGCGCGACGGCCGGCTGCATGAACTCACGGGCGCAATGCGCGAGCGCGCCAGCCGGGATGCCATAGCCCAGCTGCACGACGGCTGACGGCACACCCCCGGCACGACGCGGCAGTTGCGCGCTCGTAATGAGAATTATTATCATCCGATTTGGGGGCTGGGTCGACCATGTGACGGCCGGCGAACAACGCATTCTCTGGGGGCCGCACATCATGTCCAAGGCATCTTTCACCGGGATCCAGCCGCTTCGGCTGCATCGTCATTGTTTCGTGCTCGGTATCGCGACGGCTGCTGCGCCGCTGGTCGGTCTGGCGCAGGACACGGCATCGTCCGAAGGGGTGCTTGCCCCGCTGGTCATTGCCGAAACCGCGCTGAAGGTCGAGGCCCCGCTGGCCGAAACACCGCGCCCGGTCTCCGTGGTCGACGAGCAGGAGCTCGAGGAGCGCAACGTCCAGAGTCTGGACGAGGCGTTTCGCTACCGCGCCGGCGTGCTGTCCGGCCACTACGGGGCCGACAACAACACCGACTGGTTCAAGATCCGCGGCTTCGATCAATCGACCTACCAGGACGGCCTGCGCATCTATCGCGAGGGTTTCTACCAGTGGCTGCCCGAGCCCTACGGCCTGGAACGCGTCGAGGTCTTCAAGGGGCCGTCGTCCATCCTCTACGGCGAGGCGCCGCCCGGCGGCCTGATCAACGCGGTGAGCAAACGCCCGACGCGCGAGGCGCGCGGCCGTGTCGATTTCGGCATCGGCACGCGCGGCTATCACCGCATCGGCATCGATACATCCGGCCCGGTGAACGAATCCGAGCGGGTGCAGTACCGTCTCGTCGGGCTCTACAAGTCGCGCGACGGCGATCTCGACTATACCGAGAACGACCGCGTCTACGTTGCGCCGAGCATGAACATCGATTTCTCCGACGACACGTCGCTCACGTTGCTTGCCAGCCTCCAGCACGACGACGGGATCCCCACCAACCCGTTCAAACTGCCCTACGGCACCGTTCAGGACACGCCTTTCGGCAAGGTGGACCCGCAGACCAACTACAGCGAACCCGGCTACGACCGCGACCGCCGCACGCAGAGCGCGCTCGGCTACGAGTTGGAGCATGCGGTCAACGACACCTGGACGTTCGAACAGAACCTGCGCTACAGCCATCTCGATCTCGACCTGCGCAGCAGCTACGTGCTCGCGCGCTCCGGCGAGCGCGAGGGTTCGCGGGGCCTGACGCTGCGTGACGGCACCACCGAAAGCTGGACCGTGGACAACCGCTTCGTCGGCCGCTGGGCCACCCGGCGCACCGAAAACACGCTGCTCATCGGCCTCGATTATCAGGATCTGCAGATCCGCGGCGAGGAGGCCGACCTGTTCTCCTTCGGCGCGCCGATCGACCTGTTCGATCCGCAGTACGGCAACTTCGATCCGGTGCCCGAAAGCGCGCGCATCGACCGCGCTATCGATACCCGCCAGACCGGGCTTTATATCCAGAACCAGTTTCGTCTCGACGATCGCTGGGTGCTGCTCGGCGGGGTGCGCTACGACGACGCCAAGACCGACAACGTGAACCGCACCACCGGCGTCACCCAGCGTTCGGACGACGACGAATTCTCGTTTTCCGGCGGCCTGATGTATCTCGCCGACAACGGGCTGTCGCCGTATCTGAGCTACACGGAGTCCTTCGATCCGCTCGGCCGCAACACGGCCGAGGGCGAGCTCTACGAGCCGCGCGAGGGCCAGCAGTGGGAAGCCGGGCTCAAATACGCGCCCGACGGCTGGGACGGCTACGCCACGCTCGCCGTTTTCGATCTCGAGGAGAGCAACACCCTCATCACGTCGCCGGCCGGTTTTCAGACCCAGGCTGGTACCCGCGAATCACAAGGCGTGGAACTCGAGACCGTTGGCTATCTCACCGACAGCCTGCAGGCTACCGCCACTTACTCGTATACCAGTGCGCGGGTCGATCAATCCGTCGAGCAGCGCAACCTGCGCGCCGCACTCATTCCGCGTCATCAGGCTTCGCTGTGGCTCGACTATGCTTTCGCCGGTGACGTCGCCGAGGGGCTTACGCTCGGCGGCGGCGGACGTTACGTGGGCGAAAGCGTGGACGGCGACATCACCGTGCCCGACTACACCGTGTTCGACGCCGCCGTCAGCTACGACGTATCGCCGCAATGGCGTGCCCAGGTCAACGTGACCAATGTGTTCGACAAGGAATACGTGGCCAGCTGCGACTACTGGTGCTACTACGGCGAATCGCGCGGCGTGCTCGGCAATCTGAGCTATCGCTGGTAAGCAACACCCGGATGCCCCGCGGCTGCAACAGCCGCGGGGCATCGGCACACCTGCCGCTGCCCGACGCCCTCGCGCGAGTCGACCTGAGAGCCGGATAGCCCGTGCGCCACGACGTCCACGCGGCACTGTCCCACGCCGGGTGATCGCCACACGTCATGGCGACCGGCGTTGCGGGATCGTGTCACATGCGCCGCAGCCGCCACATGAAATAGCTGCCGCCGATCAGGGTCGCGACCAGACCCGCCGGAATCTCGCTCGGGAACAGCACCACGCGGCCGGCCCAGTCCGCCAGAATCATCAATAGCGCCCCGATGACGACCGCGCCCGCCAGTTGTTCGCGGGCCCGCGTAAGCCCCAGCAGCCGCGCCATATGTGGCGCGAGCAGCCCCACGAAACTCAGCGGCCCCACCACCAGCGTCGCGCCCGCGGTGAGCACCGCCACCACAGCCAGCAACAACAGTCGGCTGAAGGTCACGTTCACCCCCAGGGCGCGTGCCGTGGGCACACCCAGCGGCAACAGGTCGAGCCAGGCGGCAAGCGGGCGCGTCGCCAGCAGCAGAACCGCGGCAAGTGCGGTGACGGTCAGCGCCAGCGGCATATCGACGTAGTAGGTCGTGCCCGACATCCAGGCCAGCAGCTGCTGGGTGCGCGGGTCGCTGCCGGCGAGCACGATCTTGGAGATCGCGTCGAACAGGAACAGCACGCTGATGCCGGTGAGCAGCACGCGCTCGGGCTCGAAGTCACTGCGCGCATTGAGTACGACCAGCAGCGCCAGCGTCGCGAAGGCGCCGAAAATGCCCGCGCCGAGCATGACCGACGTACCGGCCGCCGGCCATAGCAGAATCACCGCGAGCACGCCCATGGCGGTACCGGCACTGATGCCGAGCACTTCGGGGCTGGCCATGGGATTGCCCGACACGCGCTGAATGATGGTGCCCGCCAGCGACAACATCAGCCCCGCGGCGCCGGCCGCGAGCACGCGCGGCAGACGCCAGGCGCCGGTTTCGGCCCAGGGCAGCTGCAACGGCCACGTCCAGCCGTCGGCACCGCGGCCGACGAGCAGCGCAATCACCACCATGGCAGCCGCCGCGACCACGAGGGCCAAAAGCAACCGCGACGGCGCCCGCAGGCGCACGGTCGGCGCTTCGGCCATGGTCTGCGGCACCGGCCGGCGCATGTTGAGCCGCGGAATCAACCACAGTAGCAGCGGCGCGCCGAGCGCGGCCGTGGTGGCGCCGGTGGGAATCAGCGCGGCGGAATCGTGGGTGGTCAGCTGCAGCACCTGATCGGTCACCGCGAGCAGCAGCGCACCGAGCACCGGCGCCCAGACCAGCCGCGCCTTGAGCGTACGCGCGCCGGCCAGACGCACGATGGACGGCGCGGCCAGGCCGACGAAACCGATCACGCCCAGCTCCACCACCACGACGGAGGCAACGAACACGGCCACGCCCAGCGCGCCGGCGCGCAGATACTGCAGCGACACGCCGAGATTCTTCGCGTTCACATCATCGAGATCGAGCAGCGCGAGCGCCCGCGAGAGCGCGGTGGCGGCCAACGCGCCGATCGCCAGCCGCGGCAGCAGGTAGAACACGCCGTCCCAGTTGTTCTGGGCCAGCGAACCGGCGCCCCAGATCATCATCCCGCGCAGCGCTTCCTGATTGAACAGCAGCAGCACGACCACCAGCGCGCCGAGATAGAGATTGACAACCAGCCCCGCGAGCACGACGACCGTGGGCGCCAGCGCGCGTCGCCAGGCGAGCGCGAACACAAGCCCCATGGCGGCCGCGCCGCCGACAAAACCCACCACGCCACGCACATGCAGCAACAGCCAGGGCGCGAAAAGCGTGGCCAGCAACAACGCCAGATGCACGCCGCTGACCACGCCGAGCGTCGTCGGTGCCGCCAGCGGGTTGCGCAACGTCTGTTGCATGAGTACGCCCGCCAGCGCGAGCCCGGCACCGCCCAACAGCGATGCCACGAGCCGGGGCAGCCAGTTGTAGCGCAGCAGTATGCCGGTCAGAGAATCGCCGGGCGCCGCCAACATGCCCAGGCCACCCGGCATGATCGTGGCCAGCGCCCACACACAGGCCACGCCGAGCACGACAAGAAACAGGCTGCACAGACGCGTGGGCGTCACGGCGCACTCTCCGGCGTCTCGGTTTCGCCCGCCGTCTCGCGGCCATCATAGGCCGCGGCGAGTCCGCGCGCGAAACGCGTCGCCGAGGGTAGCCCGCCAAAGCTCCAGACCGCGGGCAGATCGAGGATCGGCCGGTCGCGCACGGCGGGCAGGCTCTGCCAGAGCACGCTGCTGGCGATCTCCTCGGCCACGCCGACCGGCATGGGATCGAGCACGGCCATGCGGGCATTCTCGATCGCCGCGAGGCGCTCGATCGGCACCAACGCAAAGCCCCAGAAATTGGTCTGTTCCTGCCACGCGTTGGCGACGCCCATGCGGGTCATGACGTTGCCAATGAGGCTGTTGTCGCCGAACACGCGCACATGACGGGCATCGATGAACTGGATGACGAGCAGCGGCTCGGGATCGGCAGGCAGGCGTCTGGCCGCCGCCTCGATGTCGGCCCGGGTCGTTTCGATCAGCTGCTCGGCGGCGGCCTCGCGGTGCACCAGCCGGGCGAGCTTGCGGGTGGACTCGACGGTGTTATCCCAGGCCGAGCCCTCGTGGTAGTAGACATCGATACTTTCGACCGACGCGACCTGGGCAAGGCGCGTGCGCGAGTTCGCGTACATCGGCGTGATCGTGATCGCGTCGAGATCCAGCTGCGACAGCAGTTCCATGTTCGGCTGTACGCGCAGGCCGAGTTCGCGTACCGAATCCGGCACGGCCGGGCCGCCGACCCAGTCGCCATACGAGGCGATCTGCGCCATGGCAACCGGCGCCGCGCCGATCGCGATCAGCGTCTGGGCCTGGCCCCAGTCGATGGCAGCGACGCGCGGCGTGGGCTGCGCGTTCGCCACGCCCAGGCCGCCCGAAACAAACAGGGCCAGCCCCACGAGCCAGCCCACAAGACACGAGCGCCTCGCGCCCGCGAAGCGTCGCGCGCGTACGGCCCGCGTCACTGGACGACGGCGATCGGGTGATTGTCGGCAGGATGCGGCATCACGCTCATGCGGATGCCGTAGATCGCTTCCAGGGTGGCATCGCGCATGAGTTCGCTCGGCGCCCCCTGTGCGAGCAGCCGGCCGTCGCGTAGCGCCACGAGGTGGTCGCAGTAACGCGAGACCATGTTCACGTCGTGCAGCACGATGATCACGCCCAGCCCGAGCGAACCGGCCAGTTCGCGGATCAACGCCAGCGTATCGACCTGATGGGCGATATCCAGCGCCGACAGCGGCTCGTCGAGCAGCAGAAAGCGGCTGCCCTGGGCCAGCAGCATGGCGATCCAGACGCGTTGCTTCTCGCCGCCGGAGAGCGTGTCGACCATGCGGTCGCTCATGCTGGCGGTATGGGTGAGATCGAGCGCGCGTTCGACCTGGCGCTTGTCCTCGCGCGACATCCGCCCGAGCAGCCCGTGCCAGGGGTAGCGGCCGAAAGCCACGAGTTCCCGCACCGTCAGGCTGGACGCGCTGGGCAGATGCTGCGGCAGGTAGGCCACCTCGCGCGCGAACTCGCGATGCCCCCAGCGATCGATGGAACGCCCGTTGAGACAGATCTCGCCGCAACTGGCGCACTGCTGGCGCGCCATCAGCTTGAGCAGGGTGGATTTGCCGGAGCCGTTGTGTCCGATCAAGCCATAGACCAGACCCTGCTTGAAGCACAGGTCGGTGGCTTCGAGCAGGCAACGGCCATTGACCTCGAAGCGGGCGGCATTGAGTTCGAACATGACCTTCTCCGCGGCGTTCGCGGTCGGCGCGCGGCCGCGCGTGATTCGGCAAAGACAGCTGGAGAATAAGCTAAATACGAATGCTTATCAAAAAGGAGGCGCGCCGCCTTACCGCCGCGCAAAAGCCCGCGAAGCGCGCCGCCCGGGCGCCGGCGCACATGCTCGCGAGCCTTGCGTCGGGGGCTTAAGCTGATCGCTATCGCCTCAACCAAGGAACGACCGGTCATGTCGATTCTGCAGAAACTGCGCGCCTGGCTCGGCTTTTCCGAACAGCGCGAGGCCGCACCTCCGCCCGACCACCCTGCACCGCAGGCCACGGCCGAGAAACGCCCGACACCGGTGGGCGTCATCGCGCTCGAACAGGCCTATGCGGCCTATCAGGACGGCGCGCGCTTCATCGACGTGCGTGAGCCCGATGAATGGGCGAACGGCCATATTGCGGGCGCCGTACATCACCCGGTGGGCGGTCTCGAACAGCAGGCAGAGATCACCGTCACGCGTGACACGCCGGTCGTCACCTACTGCGCCGCGGGCGCACGGGCGGCGCGCGCCGCGTCGGCCCTGGCCGCCAACGGCTACACCGACGTTCAGGCCTTGCAGAGCGGTTATGCGGACTGGGCTGCGGCCGGTTACCCGGTCGAACGCCCGGGTAACGACACCGCGCCGTGACCACCACTCGGCGGGCCCTGCTGGTCGGCGCGGGCCATGCGCATCTGCACGTTGCCGCACACGCCGACCGGCTGGCGCGCGCCGGGCTCGACGTCAGCCTGATCGACCCGGGCACGTTCTGGTACTCGGGCCGCGCGACCGGCATGCTCGGCGGGCAGTTCACCGCGGCGCAGGACCAGATCGATCCGCGTGAGGTCATCGAACGCGCAGGCGGGCGATTCATCGCCGGGCGTGTCGAGCACATCGATCGCGCGGCACGACAAGTTCGGCTGGACGACGGACGGCACTGCGACTACGACTGGCTATCCGTCAACGTTGGCAGTGGTGTTCGTCAGCATGCGATCGCCGGCTGCGCAGACGACACGAGCTGCTGGCCGGTCAAGCCGATCGCGCAGCTCGACCGCCTGCACCGGACACTCAAGCACGCCTACGACGCCGGCGAAACGCCCGCGGTGGTCGTCGTCGGCGGCGGCGCCACCGGCTGCGAGATCGCGGCCAATATCGCCGCACTCGCCCGACGCGCGTCGCGCCCGTCGACCGTCACCCTGCTGCAGGCGCACGACCGCCTCGCCCCGGCCCTGCCCGCCGGCGCCAGCCGCCGTCTTGCCCACTGCCTGCAGGCCATGGGCATCACGCTGAAATTCAACACGCGGGCCGTCGAGCGCCACGGCGCGACCCTCACGCTCGACAGCGATGTGTCGATCGCAGCGGATCACGTGGTGCTCGCCACCGGGCTGGCCGCGCCCCCCTGGCTCGGTGGGCTGGGCCTGCGTTTCGATGACGGCGTGGTCGTCGACGACACGCTGCGCAGCGTCGACGACCCGCGCCTGTTCGCGGTCGGCGACTGTGCTCGCAGCGACACGCACGACCGACCGCGTCTGGGCGTATTCGGGGTGCGCCAGGCGCCGGTACTGCTGGCCAATCTGGAAGCCGTCGCGACCGGCGCACCGCTGCAGCGCTACACGCCGCAATCGAAATGGTTGTCGATCCTGGATCTCGGCGACGGCACCGGGCTGGCGACCCGTGGCAAGCACTGGTGGCACGGGCGCACGAGCGCGTGGCTCAAGCACTGGCTGGACCGCCGCTTTATCGACAGCTATCGCTGACATTCGGGCGCATTTTGCGCGCACGGCTACGCCCGACCGGCACGTGCTGCGCTGCGCCATCGCCGCGCGGCGTTTACGGCCAAACGCAGGCATGCTTGCGCCTCGCGGCGCGTGCCCGTCCCCGGGCGCAGCATACGCACGGCGATACACGTTGACGCGCACCGTACGGACGCCGATATTGAACGTTTTACCCACCGGCGCCTGCGCTATGCATAGACTGGGCACTGCCGCTGTGATCGGGAGAAACACGTTGCAACGCCGAGACCGCATTCATCTTCGAGGCACGCGCTGATGAGCGCCGTGATCGAGGCCATCGAGTACATGCTGCCGGCGCGCACCGAATCGATCGAGGAGATCGCGGCGCGCTTTCCGAACTGGCCGCTGGAAAAGATCGCGGAAAAGACCGGCATCCGGGCCCGCCATGTCGCCTCCGACGAGGAATGCGCTTCGGACTTCGGCGTGATTGCGGCGCGCGATTTGATCGAGCGCACCGGCACGGACCCCGCCGAGATCGATTACCTGATCTTCTGCACCCAGAGCCCCGACTACCTGGCGCCGACCACCGCCTGCCTGGTGCAGGAACGGCTCGGCCTGCCCACCCATATCGGCGCGCTGGATATCAATCTCGGGTGTTCCGGCTATATCTATGCGCTCGGCGTGGCCAAGGCGCTGATCGAAACCGGCCAATCGCAGAAATTGCTGCTCGTCACCGCCGACACCTACAGCAAGTTCGTCAATCCCGGCGACAAGAGTGTGCGCGCGCTGTTCGGCGATGCCGCGGCGGCCACGCTCATGAGCGCGCGCGAGGGCGCGCCGAGCATCGGCCCTTTCGTCTACGGCACCGACGGCCGCGGCGCACAGGATCTCATCGTGCCCAACAGCGGCCTGCGCAATCGCGCGGCCGAGCTGCCGGTCGAGGAATACACCGACCGCCACGGCAACACGCGCAGCGATCACAACATCTACATGAACGGTCGTGCGGTGATCGAATTCACCCTGCGCGAAGTGCCCAAGGCCATCGACGCTTTGTGCACGAAGGCCGGCGTCGGTCTCGACGAGATCGACGCCGTGGTTCCCCACCAGGCCAGTGCCACGGTGCTCGAAGGCATCCGCAAGAAACTCGATCTGCCGCGCGAGCGTTTCGTGGTGTGCATGGAGGACATCGGCAACACCGTGTCCTGCAGTGTGCCGATCGCCATGAAACGCGCCATCGGCAACGGCCAGATCAAGCCGGGCGCCCTGCTCCTGCTGGTCGGCTTCGGCGTGGGCCTGTCGTGGGGCGCGACGCTCGTGCGTCTGCCGACGGATTTCGCCATCGACTGAGCGGTCGGCCTGCGGGCGCGTCGCGGCCGAACGCCGCCGCCCGCCACGCCAACCTGAAACGCGCTATTCGAGCGCCGTAAGGGCTCCCACCCGGGGCTTTTTTTCGCCTCGCGCGCGACAATCGGGGCGGCACCGCCCACTGCCACGAAAATTTAATCTTCCAGGCTATTCAGAAGCGCGCCCGCGCGCCGTAAAATAGGGGCCATACAGCCACTCGGCGGTCGCCGAGCGTCGTTCATCAGCCTTAAGTAGTTGCCGTGAAAGCGCTGATTTCGTTCGGTTTGACCCTTCACCGTGGTTACGCGGCCGTACACGCGCGCCTGTCGCGCATGCGCACCCTGTTCGCCTGGTGGTGGATGCTGCGCTCGCGCGATTACATCGTGCTGCGCGACCTGGTCGTCAGCGCGCCCGGCACCGTGATTCATATCGGCCTGCTCGTCGTGAGCACGCGCGGCGTGTTCGTGGTCAAGACCCTCGATTCAAACGACGTGAACGGCTCGGTGCCGGCAAACGGGTTCGAACGCGGTCAACCGGTCGTGGCTTGCTACGACGACCCCATGCATGATTGCGAGGAGCACGCCCGTCAGATCGCGCACGTGATCGAGGAAAGCGCGAGTTTCGTCAGCCCTGTTCTCGTGCTGCCCGATCCCGCACCGCTGCCCGTCGACCGGCCTGCGCATCTCGTGAGCGGCCGCGGCGTGGTCGACTATATTCGCAGTTTCCGGGTGGAGGTCTTTTCCAGCCGCCGCACCCGACAGATCGTGTCACAACTTTCGGCGTGCGCACCGAGCACAACGCGGCTGGCCGCACGCGCTGCGTAAACCGGGCCGCACAAGGGCGCGGATTTCCCGCGCGCCCAGGCGCTCGGCCGGCATGATCGACGCCCGCCGGCCGTACACTCGGCCACCCACTCAGCCACCATCCAGACCGTATTTTTCCAGTCGATAACGCAACGCGCCGCGGCTGAGGCCCAGCCGGCGCGCGGCCTCGGAAATGTTCTGGCGGGTCTCCGCGAGGGTGCGCTCGATGAGCTCACGTTCGTTGTCCGCCAGGGTCGCACCCGGGGCTGCGGCAGCCGTCGGCCCGCTCGCGATCGCTGCCCGGGAAACGCCACCGCGCGGTGGCGGCAGCTGCAGATGCGCCGCCTCCACCACATCGTCGGCATGCACGAGCACCGCACGTTCGATCACGTGACGCAGCTCGCGCACGTTTCCGGGCCAGTCGTGTACACGCAGCGCCGCCCGCGCATCGGCCGCAAGTTCCGGCGCCGCCCGGCCATGACGCGCGGCGGTCCGCGTCACGAAGTGCTCCGCCAGCGCGATCACATCCTCACCGCGCTCACGCAGGGGCGGCAGATGCAACGTAAGCACGTTGAGGCGATAGTAGAGATCCTGTCGAAATTCGCCGGTCTGCATGAGCGTGGCGAGATCGCGATTGGTCGCCGCAACGAACCAGGCCGCAATGTCGCGCTCGGTGTCGCTGCCGATCTCGCGCACGGTGCGGGATTCCAGCGCCGTGAGCAGCTTGGCCTGCAGCCCCATGGGCAGTTCGCCGATTTCGTTGAGAAAAGCCGTGCCACGCCCGGCCGCCGCCAGCAGACCGCGACGCGCGCGATGCGCGTTGGTGAAGGCGCCCTTCTCGTGGCCGAACAGTTCGGCCTCGATGAGATCACGCGGCAAGGCAGCACAATCGACCTGCACGAACTCGGCTTCGGCACGAGCCGAGCGACCGTGCAGCACACGCGCAATGCGGTCCTTGCCGGTGCCGGTCTCGCCGGTGATCAGCACGTTAGGCGGCGCATCGCTTGTCGCGAGCGCGGCAATGCGTTCGAGCTGGGCGGCGACGGCACGCATGGCTGGGCTGTCGCCGATCAGGGCGTTGTCTTCGGTGCCTGTTGCCGCGCGGCTCGTATCGGCAGCGCGCGTGGCGGGCGTCTCGCGAGCCAGCGCGTCGGCAGCGATACGATGCAGCGCGTCGAGATCGAGCGGCTTCTTGAGGAAATCGACCGCGCCGAGCCGCATGGCGGCGATGGCATCGTCGAGTTCGCCGAAGGCGGTCATGACGATGGCCGGAATGTCCGCGATATCCGCGCGCAGCCATTCGAGAAAATCCAGACCGTAGCCATCCGGCAGCCGCAGATCGAGCACCGCCAGATCGGGCCGGCGACGACGCGCGGCGAGCTTGGCGTTGGCCAGGGTCTCGCAGACGGCCACGGTATAGCCGTCGCGGCGCAGGCGCCGATCCAGCGCGCGCGCCAGCGCGCCTTCGTCTTCCAGCAACAAGATATGCGGCGCGCTCATGCGTGTTCGCCCCCGGGCAGCCGGACGCGCACGCGGGTGCCGCCACCCGGCGCGCTGTCGTAGTTCAATTCGCCATCGTGGGCGTGAATGACCTTGTAGGCAAAGGGAATGCCCAGCCCGGTACCGCGGCGCTTGGTGGTCGGCAGCGGTGCGCTTGCCTGCGGGTCGGGCACGACCGCCATGCCCGGGCCCGCATCGCAGATGGTCAGCGTCGCGCGATCGTGATCGACGCGGGTGGCGACCTGCAGAGACGCGCCCGGCGGCGATGCCTCGAGCGCGTTGGCAAGCAGGCCGTGCAACGCCTGTTCCAGTAGCGGCGCGTCGACGTCGACATACGCCGGTGCGCGATTACGATCGAGCGTGATGTCGGCCGCCGCGAGCCGGCCGCCCAATGCCGCGATCGCGCCGTCGACGATATCGTCCAGCGCATGGCGTTCACGCTTGAGATCGAGCGGGTGCAGGTAGGACAGCAGCGCATTCAGCCAGCGCTCGAGCCGGTCGGCGGCGTCCATGATATCGGCGCCCGTCTCCTCGATCTCGTCGGCCGGCGCCTGGCGATCGAGCATCTGGGCGTTGGCACGGATGCCGGCCAGCGGATTGCGGATGTTGTGGGCGATCACCGGCACCAGCGCGCCGAGCGCAGCCTGGCGTTCGCGTTCGATGAGCGCGCGGCGCTTGTGTTCGAGCTCGGCGGCCATCGCGTTGAGGGTGTCGGCCAGCTGGCGCACTTCGGCCACGCCGGTATTCGGCAGACGATGGCTCAGGCGACCGCTGGCGAGTTCGGCGGTACCCGCAACCAGACGTTCGAGCGGCTGGAGGAAACCCCGGGCGAAGCGCCGATTGAGCCAGATCGCCAGGGCCACGCCCAGTATGAGCGGCAGCCAGGCCAGCCACGGCGCGAGCCGGTTCCACAGCCCGAGCCGTTCGGCGAGTTCATCGCGCTGGATCGCGACCTGACGGGTGAGCCGATTGTAGGCCGCCTCGAAATCCTCGGTCTGCCAGGTGCCGGTGGCGGCCGCGCTGGCGTCGCTGTCGGGCGTCGTGACGATACGGTTCATCGCCGCGAGAATCAGCCCGTACGCGGTTTCCATACGCGCGATGCTGGCCTGCTCGGCCGGCGTATCGGCGTACTCGCGCATGCGATAGAAATGCTCGTCGATACGATAGAGGCGCTGCCAGTAGTCGTCGCGCGGCGCGCCGTCGCGTACGGCATCCACCGCCTTGATCTGGCGATAGAGATCGCCTCGTACCGCCTGCGCCTCGACCAGCAGCCCATTGAAGCGCAGCGACGCCTGATAACCCGCCTGCCAGAAACTCGCCCACAGGCCACCCAGCCCGGCGGCGACCGCCAGCACCAGGATCAACGCCAGCTGATAGCGGCGAATCAGGCGCTTGAGCGAATCGGCAGGACGTATCCACATGCGACGAGTCTAGATTGCGGGGCGACGGCCTGTCTCGCCGGCAGAAATGTGGCCACTATTGGCCATCGAAGCTGGCCACTATTCGCCACTGTGTGGCCAGTTGGCCAGCCCGACTCGCAATCACGGATCAAGAGCGCCGGTTTTCTTTCGTGATCAGGGCGTTGCAGCGGCCCCTGGCGCCGCCCACGGCTGGCATGGTCGATGCATCATCCTGATGTGCCTATTCACAATAACGACAGGAGATCGCCATGAAACAGTGGACCACACCCAAGGCCCATGACCTGCGTCTGGGTTTTGAAATCACGATGTACGTCAACAACCGCTAACAGCGATTGTGTAACGTGCGGAAGGGGGCTTTTCAGCCCCCTTTCTATTGCGCGACATCTCGCAGAACGCGTTCCCATGGCTACCGATACCGTACCGCTGCCCACCCGTCACGACGGTGAGACGCCGGCGCGCCCGCTCTGGCTGCTCGCCGAGCTGACCTATGCCTGCCCGTTGCAGTGCCCGTATTGCAGCAACCCCACCGAAATGGCACGGATCGGCCGCGAGATCGATACCGAGGCCTGGAAGAAGGTGTTGCGCCAAGCGCGCGCGATGGGCGCCGCCCAGCTGGGCCTGTCCGGCGGCGAGCCGCTGGTTCGACGCGACCTGGAAGAGATCGTGGCCGAAGGCCGTCGGCTGGGCTACTACAGCAACTTGATCACCTCCGGCATCGGCATGGACGATGCTCGCGTGGCGGCACTCGCCGAAGCCGGGCTGGACCATATCCAGATCAGTTTTCAGGCCAGCAACGCCGAGATGAACAATTTTCTCGGCGGTACCGACAGCTTCGAAAAGAAGAAGGACATGGCCCGCGCGATCAAGCGCCACGGCTACCCGATGGTGCTCAACATCGTGCTGCACCGAAAGAACATCGACGATATCGAAGAGATCATCGCGATGGCCGAGGCGCTGGATGCCGATTATGTGGAACTGGCCAACACTCAGTATTACGGCTGGGCCTGGCACAACCGCGAGGCGCTCATGCCCACGCGCGAGCAGCTCGCCCACGCGGAACGGGTGACCACGGCATATCGCCAGAAGAACGAGAACAACGGCAGCGCGATGAAGCTCTATTTCGTCGTACCCGACTACTACGAAGACCGCCCCAAGGCCTGCATGAGCGGCTGGGGCGATATCTTTCTCACCATCGCCCCCGACGGTGTCGCCCTGCCCTGCCACGCCGCCCGGCAGCTGCCCGGCCTCGAGTTCCCGAACGTGGTCGATCACGACATCGACTGGATCTGGGGCGAATCCCCGGCGTTCAATCATTTCCGTGGCTACGAATGGATGGCCGAGCCCTGTCGCAGCTGTTCGGAAAAGACCAAGGACTTCGGCGGCTGCCGCTGCCAGGCCTATATGCTCACCGGCGACATGTATGCCGCCGACCCGGTCTGTGCCAAGTCACCCGAGCATCATCTGGTGACCGATGCCGTCGCACGCGCCAACGACCGGCCGCTCGAAGGGCCGGCCGCCCAGCCGATCGTGTTTCGCAACCCGAAGAATTCCAAGCGCCTGCACGCCGAGCGTCACGAAAGCTGACGCTGGCCCTGGCCCGACAAGGGATTCAGCCGCGCCCGACGCAGCGGGCGCGTCGGCTCAAGAGAACTGCACCCAGCCCTGAGACGCCGCCAGGCGCAGGAATTCATGCACATCGCTGGTCACCTCGGCCCCCTCGAACGCCGCCGACAATTCATCGCAGATGGCTTGCACCGGTTTCTCACCGTCGCAGCGCTGCAGAATCTCTGCCGCGCTGGGGTTGAGGGTGATCATGCCTTCCGGGTAGAGCAGCACATGGCAGTCCTGAGCCGGCTCGAACTGCATGCGGTGGCCACGCGCGATCCGTGGCACGGCGTCGGCTTCTATCGTGTCCGGCGCGCTCATCGGCTTGCCTCCGGGCAGCTGTGATACGGCGGCCGGTCCTCGACATAGGCCATCCACATGGCGTCGAGCATGGTCCAGAGCACGTCGAGCTTGAACTGCAGGATCGACAACGCGCGTTCCTGTTCGGCGCGCGTGGTGAAATGGTCCAGCGTCACGCGCAGTCCGTGCTCCACGTCGCGCCGCGCTTCCGACAGACGCTTGCGGAAATAGCTCAGCCCCGAATCGTCGATCCAAGGGTAGTGATCCGGCCAGCCGGTCAACCGCTGCTGATGAATTTCCGGCGCGAACAGCTCGGTCAGCGACGAACAGGCGGCTTCCTGCCAGGTGGACCGGCGGGCGAAGTTCACATAGGCATCGACCGCAAACCGCACGCCGGGCAACACGTCGTCGAGCGAGGCGACCCGGTCGCGATCCAGACCACAGGCTCCGGCGAGCGCCAGCCAGGCTTCGATACCGCCGACCTCGCCTTCCGCACCGTCGTGGTCGAGGATACGCTGCACCCACAGCCGCCGGGCCTCGGGATCGGGGCAATTCGCGAGCACGTTGGCATCCTTGATCGGGATGCTCACCTGATAGTAATAGCGGTTGATCACCCAGCCGCGGATCTGCTCGGGCGTGCAACGGCCCTCGTGCATCATCCGGTGATAGGGGTGATGAATGTGATACCGCGCACCCAGCGCGCGCAGCCGGGCTTCGAACTCGTCGCGCGACCAAGGTTGGCGCTGGTCGATGGCGGCACTCACAGTTGAATCTCCATGCCGTCGTAGGCCACTTCCACGCCCGCGTTTTCGACCGTCGCACGCTCGGGGGAATTCGGATCGAGAATCGGATTGGTGTTGTTGATATGGATGAGCACCCGACGCGTGGAGGGAAAATCCGCGAGCCAGGCCAGCATGCCGTTCTCGCCCGACTGCGGCAGATGGCCCATCTCGGCGGCCGGTTTCACGCCCACGCCCTGGTCGATCATTTCGGTTTCGGTGTAGAAGGTGCCGTCGACCAGCAGGCAGTCGGATTCGCGCGCGATCGCGGCAATGGCCTCGTCCGGCGCGCCGAGCCCCGGCGCATAGAACAGCGTGCCGCCGGTGGCATCGTCGGTGACGATCAGGCCGATGTTGTCGCCCGGATGCGGATTGCCGCGGTGCGGTGAATACGGCGGCGCGGCCGAGGACAGCTCAACCGCCTTGAACGACAACCTGGGCACCCCGTCGATCGTGAACGACGACGCCGCGGTATCGATCTCGTGCCAGTCCACGCCGCAATAGTGTTCGAGCACGTTGAATAGCGGCAGGCCGGTGGTGAGGTCTTCATAGACCGGGCGGGTCGACCAGATCGGCAGCGTATCGCCTTCGCGCAGGATGATCAGGCCCGTGGCGTGATCGATCTGACTGTCCATGAGCAGGATCGCGCCAATGCCGGTACCCCGCTTGCCCGGCGCCGGGCGCAGGGCAGGAAAATCCAGCACCTGCTGGCGCACGTCGGGCGAGGCGTTGACCAGAAGCCAGTGCTGGTAATCGGCGCTGACCGCGATCGACGACTGGGTCCGCGCGGTCGCACGCGTGCTGCCTTCATGCAGCTGGTGGTTCAGCCCGACGTTGGTATTCCACTGCGGAAAACCGCCGCCGGCGGCGGATCCGAGCACGCGTACATACATCGCTTTCGTCCTTGCGCATCCATGGGTCTGATCCGGCTCTCAAGGCAGGAGTCGTGCCAGACGCGCATGCCGATCGCGATTGCGGATCAGCGCTCGCGCGAGGGCGGAATCTCGTGCTTTTTCATTTTTCGATACAACGTGTTGCGGCTCATCGAAAGCTGCGACGCGGTATTGGTGATGTTCCAGCGATTCTCGTCCAGTGCCGACAGCAGTGCGGCACGTTCGGCGCAGTCCAGCGGGTTCGCACTCGCCGCCTCGCTGTTGCAGCTGCCGCCACCGGCGTCGGCGCGGCTCGTTTCTGCATGGTCGGTGATTTCGGCCGGCAGATCCGCAAGGCGGATGACCGAGTCCTCGCACAGCGCAAGCGCGGTACGCATGACGTTGCGCATCTGCCGAATATTGCCGGGCCAGTGGTAGCGCACGAGCGCGGCCAACGCGTCTTCGGCGACCTTGATGGCGACCTCGCCGTCATGCTCGAACGCGACCACGCTGCGCAGCAGGCTATGCAGATCGGCACGCTCGCGCACGGCCGGCAGCGTCAGCGTAATGCCGTTGAGCCGGTAGTACAGGTCCTTGCGAAACCCGCCGGATTCGACCAGATCGGCGAGCTCGGCATGGGTGGCCGAGATCACGTTCAGGTCCACCGGGATCGGCGTTTCACTGCCCAGCGGCACGACTTCGCGTTCTTCGAGCACACGCAACAGCCGCGTCTGGAGTTCGACCGGCATGTCGCCGATCTCGTCGAGAAACAGCGTGCCGCCGGACGACTGGAGAATCTTGCCGCGCATGCCGTCGCGCCGCGCGCCGGTGAACGCGCCGGGCTTGTAGCCGAACAGCTCGGACTCGATCAGCGTTTCGGGAATCGCGGCACAGTTGACGGCCACGAACGGCGACGCCGAGCGGCGGCTCACGCCGTGGATCGCGCGGGCGAAAACCTCCTTGCCGGTGCCGGTCTCGCCGCGCAGCATGATCTGGACCTGGCGATCGACCACACGCCGCGCGCAGCGCACATTTTCGGCCATGCGCGGGTCCGAACCCTGCAGGTCGGCGAAACCGCGCGTCTGGTGACGACGCGAGGCGCTGATGCGCAGTGCGGCGTCGTCGTTGTGGGCCACCGTCACGCGCTGGCTGCGGCTCACTTCCGCCGGCGCTCGGGCACGCGCGTAGTAGCGCCGGCCGCGCCGGTGCTCGTGCAGCGGCCAGACCGCCTGCGTTCTGTCGCCGGCGCGCTCGGCAAGCGTCGCCGCGTCCATGTCGAAAATCTCGTCTACCGCACGCCCGGTCAGATCCTCGCGACGATCGCAGCCCAGCTGCAGCGCCGCGCTGTCGTCGGCGGCCACGATATGGCCGCGTTCGTCCACGGCGATCATGCCGTCGTGAATGAGGCTGACGAATTCGGGGCGGCTATGGAAACGCAACACCAGGTTGTCGCTGTTGGCGTTGAGAAAGATGCACTTCTCGATCAGCCGTGCCGACATGCTCACCAGCGCCACGGTGTGGGTCTGGCCGGCCCGCGTGCCTTCGCACTGCACGGACGAGGCGTCGAGCACGGCCAGCAGGTTGCCCTGGGCGTTGCGGATCGGGGCTGCCGAGCAGCTCAGGGACGTGTTGCGATTGGCGAAATGGTCGGCACAGTGAATGGTCACTGGCCGATGTTCGACGATGCAGGTCCCGATACCGTTGGTGCCCTGCCGGAACTCGCTCCAGTCGGCGCCGTCCCAGAGGCCGGCTGCGCGAAAGCTGGTGCGCAAGGCCTGCTCCACCCGGTTATAGAGAATCACGCCGTGGGCGTCGGTGAGCAGCAGCGCGTAGCCCGAACCCGCGATCTGGGCGGCGAGATTCTCCATCTCGGCGCGCGCGATCGACACGACCTCGCCCAGTTCGTCGCGGTGCTCGCTGAGCTTGCTGCGCGAGACGACGTCGAGTTCGATACGGGCCGGATCGAGCCCATAATCACGGATGCACCGATCCCACGAGCCCGCCACGAGGTCCGGCGTATTCGGCCGGGCGCGGGCGAACGTCGCAGACGGTCGCTGCGTCGATGGATTGATCATCTGCTCTCCTCCGTGAAGTCCGGCCGGGCCGGGCTTCTTAATTACTCTTTTGTCTGCGTCTTTAAACGGTCTTGAACGCCGCGCAGTCCTGCTTTGCTTTTAGCAGTTTTGACGACGCCGCACAACTCGCCCTCATCGAGGTGTCGCAGCGTGCAACATCGCTGTCCCAGATGCGTGACAGTCTGTGTGCCGACATGCCTGCGAGCGCGTGCAAACGCCGCGTTTACGGCGTTTTTGCGCGTGGCCTGAATCTTGCGATTCTCGAAGCAGGCGCGCAGGCGTCCGCACGACGGACGGCGAGCGCTCGCAACGCAAGCCGCGACGACATTCGGTCGTCGGGTGAATACAAAAATGACCGGAGGAGTAAAAAGATGTGTGCTGTAGCAGCTTCTGAAGTATCGCTCGAACCGAGCGTCCAGCAATTTATCGATAGTCCGCGCAAGATGCTCATCGGCGGCCAGTGGGTCGCTGCCGAGTCCGGCGAGACGTTCGATGTCTACAACCCGTCCAACGACCAGGTGATCGCGCGGGCGCAGTCGGCCTCGAAGGTCGACGTGGACAAGGCCGTGAAGGCCGCCCGCAAGGCTTTCGACGACGGCCCGTGGACGAAGATGGCGCCGGCCGAGCGCCAGCAGATCGTCTGGAAGATCGGCGATCTGATCATGCATTACCAGGAAGAGCTGGCGCAGCTCGAATCCCTGGACAACGGCAAGCCGATTTCCGTCGCCCGTGCCGCGGACGTGCCGCTGGCCGCGGAGATGTTCCGCTACATGGCCGGCTGGGCGACCAAGCTCAACGGCCAGATGATCACCCCGACCGTGCCCTATGCGCCGGGCGCGGAATGGCATGCCTATACCCGGCGCGAGCCGGTCGGCGTCTGCGGCCAGATCATTCCCTGGAACTTCCCGCTGCTGATGGCGGCCTGGAAGCTGGCCCCGGCCTTGGCCACCGGCAACACCATCGTGATGAAGCTGGCCGAAGAAACCCCGCTGTCGGGTCTGAAGCTGGCCGAGATCATGCAGGAAGCCGGCGTGCCGGACGGCGTGGTCAACATCATTACCGGCTTCGGCGAAGAGGCCGGCGCGCCGATCGCGGCACATCCGGATGTCGACAAGATCGCCTTCACCGGTTCCACCGAGGTCGGGCGTCTGATCGTCGATGCCGCCAAGGGCAACCTCAAGAAGGTATCGCTGGAGCTGGGCGGCAAGTCGCCGAACATCATTCTGGACGACGCCGATCTCGAGAAGGCGATTCCGGGTGCGGCGAACGCCATCTTCTTCAACCACGGCCAGTGCTGTGCGGCGGGCTCGCGTCTGTTCGTGCACGAAAAAATCTACGACCAGGTCGTGGAAGGCGTGGCCGATTTCGCCCGCAACATCAAGCTGGGCCCGGGCCTGGATCCGGAAACGCAGATGGGTCCGCTGGTCTCGCGCACCCAGCTCGAGCGCGTCACCGGCTTCCTGGACTCCGGCAAGAGCCAGGGCGCGACGGCCGCGGCCGGCGGCGAACGCGGCGATGGCGAAGGCTACTTCGTGAAGCCGACGGTGCTCACCGACGTCTCGGACGACATGAAAGTCGTACAGGAGGAGATCTTCGGGCCGGTCGTGACCGCAACCAAGTTCTCCGATGTCGACGCCGATCTGGTGCGTCGTGCCAACGACACGGTGTTCGGCCTGGCCTCGGGTGTGTGGACGCAGGATATCGGCCGCGCCCACAAACTGGCCTCGAAGCTGCGTGCCGGTACGGTGTGGGTGAACTGCTACAACATCTTCGATGCGGCGCTGCCGTTCGGCGGCTACAAGCAGTCGGGCTGGGGCCGCGAGATGGGTGAGCAGGTGCTCAACAACTACACCGAGTGCAAGGCCGTGACGGTCGCTCTCTAAGGGGTTGTTCCAACATCCTTGTCTCCCCCAAGGATGCCCCGAGCCGGCTGCGCCCTCTGGCAGCCGGCTTTTCTTTTGCCCGCTGCATGCTTACGGCCGCAGCGGATACGCTATCTTGTAGCCAAGGCGCGGACCACACGCGCCGTGCGCGAAAGGCGCAATAACCCGGCATGCGATCCGGGCGAGGGAGGAGAACAGCAATGACGAGTCAATCCATCCGGGTCCTGCTGGTCGACGATCATGCCGTCGTGCGTGCGGGCTACGGGCGACTGCTCAAGATGGCCGGTGATATCGAAGTCGTGGGCGAGGCCGACAGCGGCGAACGCGCCTATGCCCTGTGCCGCGAGCAGGCGTTCGACGTGATCGTCATGGATCTGTCGCTGCCGGGCATGAGCGGAATCGAGGCCACGCGGCGCATCTGCAGCCGCAACCCCGGCACGCGCATCCTGGTGTTTTCGGTACACGAGGAAGAGATCTTCGTGCGCCGCGCGCTGGCTGCGGGCGCGACCGGCTATATCGGCAAACGCGCGGTCGCCGACGTGTTGATCGACGCCGTGCGCCAGGTCGCGCGCGGCAAGCGCTATATCGGCGCGGCGCTCGTCGACGAGGAAGCGGCGCCGTTCGAGGCCGAAAATCCCCTGTCGCGCCTGTCGTCGCGCGAATTCGAGATCTTTCGGCTGCTGGCCTCCGGGGCCAGCGTCAACGCGATCGCCGAGGAACTGTTTCTCAGCCCCAAGACCGTCGCCAACCATGCGTCGCGCCTGCGCGCCAAGCTGGGCCTCGGCGGCACCGCCGACCTGACCCGGCTGGCGATTCGTACCGGCGTCGTCGGGCTCTAGTTACAAGCCGTTGGCCGGTTCGCGTTTCAAACCCCGACTGCGGCTGCGCCAGCGGTTGATGCTCGCGGTCACGCTGCTGCTTGCCGTGATCCTGATGGCAGCCGGCTGGCTGGTGATCCACAACGCACAACGCGCGATCGCCGAGGAAATGGAATCCAGCGTGACGCTGGCCAGCGATCTGGTGGAAACCAGCATCCGCAGCGACGGCGAAGCGCTCGCGGCCGCGCAACGGCTGGCCGCGATCGGCCATCTGCGCCACCTGTGTCTGTCGCTGGTGTCCGCCGGCGACAACAGCAACGAGTGTCCGGCGGGTGACGGCGCCGACGCTCCCGCCTGGTTTGCGGCGATGACACGCCCCGACGCCCTGCCCGATCGTCGTATCAGCGTGTCCGCGCACGAGGCGATCGTGATCCTGGCGGACCCGGACGACGAGATCGCCGAAGCCTGGCAGGACACGCGCGGGCTTCTTGCCCTGCTGCTGGTGTTCTACGGCGCCACCATCGTGATCGTCTACCGCCTACTCGGCCGCGCCATCGTGCCTGTCCAGCGCATTGATGCTGCGCTCGCGCGTATCGAGCACGGCGACTACGCCATTCGCCTGCCGACCTTCGTGCTGCCCGAATTCGACGGCATTGCCGCGCAGTTCAACCACATGGCCGAAACGCTCGCCGCGGCCCGCAGCGAGAACCAGCGCCTGCGCGACCATTCGCTACGTATCCAGGAAGACGAACGCCGCAGCCTCGCGCGCGAACTGCACGACGAGCTCGGCCAGAGCCTGACCGCCATTCGGGCCGATGCAGCCGGCATTCTGGCGCGTCGGGAAAAGCTGCCTGACGGCGTGCCCGAATCCGCTGAGGCCATTGCACAGGTCGCCGCAGGGATCTACGACCAGACCCGTCTGATGATGCGTCGGCTGCGTCCACCGGGCCTCGACGAGCTGGGCCTCGATGCCGCCATCGAGGAACACGTCGCCGGCTGGCAACGCAGCCATGCCGATATCGAACTGGTCTACGACGGCGACGAGGCGCTCTCAGACGTCCCCGCCCCCGTGGCCATCCATGTATTCCGGCTCGTGCAGGAAGCGCTGACCAATGCGCTGCGTCACGGTCAGCCGCGGCGTATCGACGTGGCTCTGGGCGCGCGGGCGAATCGTCTCCGCGTGACGGTAAGCGACAACGGTCGCGGCTTCGACCCGGCGGCACGCCGGCCCGGCCTCGGCCTGTCGGGCATGGCGGAACGTATCGAACTGCTCGCCGGGCAGCTGCAAATCGACAGCCGGCCCGGCCACGGCACGCGTATTCACGCCGATATCCCGCTGGCCTGACGCACACCGGCCATAGCGGACCACGCGATTCGAAATATTGGGAAGATTTCCCATTGAGCCGGCCTGCAGGCCGGGCAAGACTCGACGGTGGTGCGAGATAAAAACAAGGGGGAGACATGCACTTCAGAAAAGGGCTGTGCCTGGCGCTCGGCGCAACATCGACCATGGCAGCCACGAACATCCACGCCCAGTCACTCGAGCTCGGCGGTATCGACGTCATCGGCGCGACGCCGTTTGCCGGCAGCGAGGTCGACGCCGATCGCTATCCGGCCAATGTCCAGCATGCGGATTCCGACGAGGTGGAACGCGCCGAGACGCTCAACCTCAACCAGTACATGCAGCAGGAACTGGGCAGCGTCCACGTCAACGACGCGGTCAATAACCCGTTCCAACCGGACCTCAACTATCGCGGCTATACCGCCTCACCGCTGCTCGGCCTGCCGCAGGGGCTGTCCATCTATCAGGACGGCGTGCGCATCAACGAGCCGTTCGGCGATACGGTCAACTGGGACCTGATCCCGCAGGTGGCCATCGACTCGATCGATCTCATTCCGGGTTCCAACCCGCTGTTCGGCCAGAACACGCTCGGCGGCGCGCTGTCGGTCAAGACCAAGACCGGCTTCACCTACCAGGGCGCAGAGGCAGAGGTCTTTGGCGGCGACTTCGGCCGCTTCGGCGGCCATGTCCAGGCCGGCGGCAACAACGGCACCGACGCCTGGTACTTCGCCGCCCAGGGCGTGTCCGAAGATGGCTGGCGTGATTTCTCCGATTCCGATGTGGCGCAGCTGTTCACCCAGTTCTCCACCATTACCGACAACGGCACGCTGGATTTCTCCATCACCGCGGCCGACAACAGCCTGCGCGGCAACGGCGCGATTCCGGCCGAACTGGCCCGCGCCGAAGGCCGCGATTCGATCTTCACCTACCCGGACGAAACCAACCCGGAAATGGTGATGTTCAACCTGCGCGGCACGCGCGACTACAGCGACGACTTCACCCTCGCCTGGGGCGCCTACTACCGGCGCAACGAGATCAACACTTTCAACGGTGACGGCTCCGAATTCGAGGACTGCGAAGACGGCGGCAACGCCGGCCTGCTTTGCGAAGAAGCCGAAGACGGCGGCGAAGAGGAAGTGGTTTTCGACGCCGACGGCAACCCGGTGCTCGCCAGCGACGATGTGATTGGCGGCACCGAAAACACCTCGGAAACCAAGGAAAACGGCTTCGGCCTCAACCTCCAGGGTCGCCAGCTGGGCGTGCTCGGCGGCGAGCTGATCGTGGGCACCAGCCTCGACTACGCCAGCAGCGACTTCTACCAGCAGACCGAACTGGCCAGCCTCACCGACGAGCGCGGCACGGTCGGCAGCGGCATTGTCTCCGGCGAATCGCTGACCGGCGTATCCGCCCACAACAGCACCGCCAGCCTGTTCTTTCTGCAGCGTGTGCCGATTACCGAAACGCTCGAAGGCACGCTAGCCGGGCGCTACAACCGTACCGCTATCTCGCTGCACGACACCTCGCCCGAGGTGGAATTCGGCGACGACGATGACGACGACACCAGCCTCTCCGGCGACCACGAGTTCAAGCGCCTGAATCTTGCCGGCGGCCTCACCTGGCAGATGACGGACAACCTGACCACCTTCGGCAGCATTTCGCAGTCCTCGCGGGCGCCGACCCCGGTCGAGCTGACCTGCGCGAACCCGGACGAGCCCTGCCGGCTGCCCAACGGCTTCGTGGACGATCCGCCCCTGGAGCAGGTCGTGACCACGACCTACGAACTCGGCCTGCGCGGCGGCAACGACAACCTGCGGTGGCATGCCGCGGTGTTTCGTTCCGACAACCAGGACGACATCCTCTTCATCTCCGCGGAATCGCGCTTCGAGGGATATTTCGACAACGTTGGCGACACTCGTCGCCAGGGCGTGGAGCTGGGCCTCGACTGGGCGTTCGCCGAGCGCTGGCGTCTGTCGGCGAACTACACCTATATCAACGCCGAATTCCGCGATCCGTTCATCACCAACTCGCCGAATCACCCGCTGGCCGACGAGGACGCCGCCCCGGGTGACGACCCGACCCAGCAGGTTGAATCGGGTGATCGCATCCCGCTGATTCCGGAGCATCTGTTCAACGTCGGTATCGATTGGGCGCCCACCAGCCGTCTGCGCGTCGGCATGGACGTGGTCGGCAACGGCGACCAGATCTATCGCGGCGACGAATCGAACACCGACAGCGAAAAGATCGACGGCTATGCCATCGTCAACGCCAACGCGGCGTTCAAGATCACCGATCGGATCACGACCTTCGTGCGGGTGAACAACCTGCTCGATTCCGACTACGAGACCTTCGGCCTCTACGGCGAAGCCGACGAAGTGCTCGAAGGCGATCGCTACGAGGACGCCAGCCGCTTCATCGGCCCCGGCGCGCCGCGCGGCATCTGGGGCGGCATACGCGTGGAACTCTAGCGCGCCGCTGTACTTGAAATTCGTCAGTCTCCTCCGCAGGTGACCGGTCAGCGAAACCTCTCCCTTGACTCTCGCTGGCCGGCCACCTGTTTTTTTTGCATGCTGGAGACGACATCCATTGCTAGGAGACTCGATAATGCGCTCACCGATCTACCTGCTTGCCGCATTGCCGGTCAGCCTCGTCGCCACCGTTGCGCTGGCCGGGCAGGCCCACGGCACCGTACCGCTTGAAACCTGCCTGCAGTCGGCGAAGAGCGTCCGGCAGGGGGATATCGTGAAGGTCGAATACCTGAGCGTCAGCCCGGCCGGCGCGCCGACCTACGAGATCGAGATCCGCGACGATTCCGACAAGGAATGGGAGCTGATGTGCAACGCCCGGACCGGCGACATCTACGAGCTCGAGACCGAAGCCGAATCCGCCGACGACGAGGCCTTTGCCCGAACCGCCAAGGTCAGCGAGGCGGACGCGATCAAGACCGCGCAGGACCGTTTCGGCGGCGACGTGGTCGAAGTCGAGTACGAGATCGAATCCGACGGCTCCCCGAGCTATGAGATCGACCTGGCCCAGGACGGCCAGGACACCGAGTTCAAGGTCGAGGTCGACGCGGTGTCCGGCGAGATCATCGAACTCTCGGTCGAGCAGTGGCAGATCGGCCAGGAGCCGGACGAAAAAACGGCTGCTGCAAACTGATCTCCACCCGCTAACGGCGGCCCGAGTCGGGCCGCCGTACGGGCGGTATGCGCCTGCCGTGCGCTCCATTCGGCTTGTTATACGGCCCATGGCAGGCGATGATCGGCCCGGGTACAACGGCCTACAGCTCATAACGTCTGCGCGCGGCTCATGTCGGCCCTGAAAACCTCGAGGCGGTTGGCAGCCCCGCGCTATGGCGGTCGTCTATCTTATTGTCCGCCTTTGTCCTGGGAATACAGCGTCTCGAGGCTCTTGCCCTCGAGCTCGTAGTGACGCTTGTCCAGATAGGACAGAATAGCCCACATGGCTTCCTGGCTGAGCGTGTCTTCGAACGCGGGCATGTAGGTCACGCCGTTTCGATGCACACCCTTGCGCACGCGACCGATGAAATAGTCGTCGTAGTTCGTGCCCAGTTCGCGCAGATCCGGTGCGATCCCGCCAGACTGTGCCTCCAGGCCGTGACAGCGCGCGCAGTTGGCGTTGTACGCCGAACTACCGATATCGATCGCTTCTTTGTTGCCGCGATAGGGATTGCTGGAACGCCATTCGCCGTCCGGCAAGTCCTTTAAACCCTTGGTGTCCACGGGTTGCGGCGCGACGTCGCCGTGCGCGTACACCGGCGCCATGCCATAAAACGTGCCGGCGGCCATTACGGCGATGCCCAGAGCCAACGAAAGCGGACGGATTCGGTGGGATTCGATCATGGTTTTGTTTTTCCTTGCTGTGCTTGCGTGTCAGGCTCGGCCAGCGGACGGATCCATATTTTCCAGGCGCCAGTGGCCTTGACCTCGATATAGAAACGCCCGTGACGTCGCACGGCCACCTCGCCTTCGCCCGGCCCCGCGCTGTAGGACTTCACCAGTTCGCCGCTGTCGGCATCGAAGACATAGATCACGAAGATCACGTCCTCGTTGTGAAAGCCCAGGCGAAACCCGGCCGCACTGTCGAAAGCCGGCGTGCGTTCGCGACCGGTCCCGGCGAAATCGAAACTCAGGTATCGCTCGGCGGCCGCGTCGTAACAGGCCAGGCGGGCGCTGTCGGCACGCTGCAGACCACAGGCGCGCAGGGCAGCGAGGCCTTTTTCGCCGAGTACACTCTGCGCGCCGTGGGCCGCATCGGCCACGGCCACAACCGCAAGCAGCGCGCATACGGCCAGGCGCATTCTCACCAATCGAACGGACAGGCCTTGCAGCCTTCCATGTAGGTGTGCTGAAAGATGGCGTAGGGATAGCGCGCGCCGGTCAGGTCGGCGTTTTCCAGGTTCGCCAACGAGAGCTTGGCCTCCTGGAGATTGGCGTTGACGAGCTTGGCGTTGGGTAGCTGGGTCTTGCTCATCCAGGCCATTTCCAGATTGGCGGCAGTGAGATCCGCATTGGCCATCTTGGCGGCCGACAGGCGCGCGAAGTTCAGATCGGCGCCGCGCAGGTCCGCGCCTTCGAGCGTGGCGCCCTGCAGGAACGTGGCGACCAATCGCGCTGCTTGCATGTCGGCGCCGGACAGATCGGCACCGCGCAGATCCGCATGGTGCATGTCGGCTCGCGCGAGCTTTGCGCCGCGCAGGTTGGCACCGTGCAGATCGGCGTTACCGAGATTGGCGTGACGCAGATCGGCGCCCTCGCAGTTGGTGTTCGGGGCGATAGTGCAACCGTTGATCACGCGGGGTTGCGTGTCCGCCTGCTCGCTGTCCGATGACGACGTATCGTTGGCCGCCTGGGCCGCGCCGGCCACCAGCACGAGTACGGCGGCCAGGGCCGTTGACTTGTGCATGGGTGAAAACCTCCAAAAAAGCGGATCCGGGGCCACCCATCGTCCAAGGCAGGAGACAATGGGAGAAAACGGCGACCCCGGACCCGTGCACGTCACCGGTGGGCTAGCCTTCCTGGGCCCAGTCCGGAATCTTGAAAGCGATGAAGGAACCGCCCTGGCTGACCGGCTTGGTCAGATCGGCAAGGTCGCCACCCCACAGCGGCACGGCGCCGCCGTAGCCGGTCGCGATGCCCACATACTGTTCGCCGTCCTGCTCCCAGGTGATCGGCACCCCGACCACGCCGGAACCGGTGTTGTAGCGCCAGAGCTCTTCGCCGGTTTCGGCATTGAAGGCCTTGAAGTAGCCATCGCTGGTGCCGGTAAACACGAGGTTGCCCGCGGTGGCCATGGTCCCGGCCCAGAGCGGCAGCTCCTCGTTATGTTTCCAGACGATCTCGCCGGTGGCCGGGTCCATGGCCCGCAGGGTGCCGACGTGGTCGTCGTACATCTTGTGAATACGAAAACCCTGACCGAGATAGGCCGCACCCTTCTTGTACTGGACGTTCTCGGTCCAGTAATCCTCGGTCCAGTTGTTGGCCGGGATATAGAACAGGCCGGTATCCGGGCTGTAGGACATCGGGTTCCAGTTCTTGCCCCCCAGGAACGGGGGCGACACCTGAATGGATTCGCCGCGATCTTCGCCTTCCTTGATCTGCGGCGGGCGCTGGCCTTCAACCTCGTTGGGCTTGCCGGTCTCGAGGTTGTAACCGTCGGTCCAGGTGATGTTGTCGACGAACGGATAGGCCGCGAGCAGCGCCGTGGGCTTGTTGATCTCGCCGCCACGCTCGGCCAACTTCTGCGTGTCGGTCAGGAAGAAGTAGCCGTTGCGGTCGGCGTGGGCGCCCGCCTGCATCGTCTTGCCGTCCTTCTCGAAGTCGAAAAGGATGATCTCGTTGTTGCCCGAGAAATCCCAGGCGTCATTCGGCGTGTGCTGGTAGAAGCCCACCAGTTCACCGGTGCTCGGCTCCACATAGGCCTGACCGGAGGTGTAGAGGCTTTCGTAATCGCGCGGATTGCCGGATTCACCGGTGCGCGCCCAGGTGTTCCACGGTGCCGGGTTGCCCGCACCGATGATGATGGTGTTGGTGCTCACGTCGAACGACGCGCTCTGCCAGGGCGCCCCGCCGCCGTGGCTCCAGGCCTCGGCCTTGCCGGTATCGTTGTAATCGCCATCCGGCCAGGACGGTGCCTCGGGGTCGCCCGTGGGGGTGCTTTGCTCACCGCCCTTGCGGCCGACATGGCCCTCGACCAACGGGCGCATCCACAGCTCTTCGCCGGTATCCGGATTGCGGGCATAGAGCTTGCCCAGCGCACCGAACTCGTCGCCCGAGTTACCGTGGATGAGCATGATCTTGCCGGTCTTCTGATCCTTGATGATGGTCGGCGCGCCGGTCATCGTGTAGCCCGCCTTGTGGTCGTCGAAGTTCTCGTTCCAGACCACTTCGCCGGAGTCCTTGTTGAGCGCGACGAGGTTCGCGTCGAGCGTGCCGAAGAACAGCTTGTCGCCGTAGATCGCGGGCCCGCGGTTGACCACGTCGCAACACGGGCGAATGTCATCGGGCAGGCGGTGGCTGTAGTCCCAGATTTTTTCGCCGGTGGCCGAATCCAGCGCGAACATGCGGGAATACGACGCGGTGAGATAGATCTTGCCGTCGAACACGACCGGCTGGGTTTCCTGGCCGCGCTGCTTCTCGTCGCCAAAGGAGAACTGCCACGCCGGGCGCAGGCGCTCGACGTTGTCGGCGTTGATGTGATCCATCGGCGAAAAGCGCTGCGCCTTGGGGCCGAAGCCGTACATGAGCACGTTTTCCGGGGTTTCGGCATCGTTGACGATGTCGTCCCAGGTCACTTCCTTGGCATAGGCCGGCGAGGCGGCGATCGCCATGCCGAGTGCGATGGCACCGACCGCGCCACGCCGTCGATCCAGTAGATGGGCAAAAGACATGTATAGACTCCTCGTTTCGCTTCGCGGCGCTTTGTGCGCCCCGACGCCGCTTGTTCGATTTCGCTGTTGCGACGTACGGCCAAGCTAGCCCGTCGACCATGAGAACGGCCTGAAAGGCGCCTGAGAGTCTTCTCAGAAAGTCTACGTCTTAAGTCTTAAGTCGTAAGCCGATACCCGGCCCCACGCACCGTCTGGATATACGGGCCACCGGCGGCGCCACGCAGTTTGCGGCGCAGATAGCCGATGTACACATCGATGGTGTTTTCCGTGACCTCGGCATCGGCCCCCCATACCCGCTCGAGCAGGCGGGCGCGAGAGAGCACGTTCGGGGCATCGCGCATCAGGCACTGCAGCAGCGCAAACTCGCGCGCGCTGAGATCCAGCGTCTCATCGGCGAGGCACGCCTGGCGCGTGCCCGGGTCGAGACACAGCGCGTCGAATCGCAATCGCGTATCGGCCGTAGCGCGCGCCCGTCGACTCAGCGCATTGATACGCGCGATGAGCTCCTCGAAGGCAAACGGCTTGGTGAGATAATCGTCGGCGCCGGCGTTGAGCCCCGCCACGCGATCGTCGACCTGCTCGCGCGCCGTGAGCATCAGAACCGGCATGTCGTGACCGGCAGCGCGGATACGCCGACACAGCGTGAAGCCATCGATATCCGGCAGGCGCACGTCGAGAAGCATCAAGTCGAATTCGAAACGCTCGATATACGCCAGCGCGTCACTGCCGCAGGGCACCGGCGTGGGAGTGAACCCTTCGGCAGCGAGCCCACGTTCAAGTATGCGCGCAACCCGCGCGTCGTCTTCGACGATGAGAAGATTCATCCCGCGGCGCGCCGTGCTTCGTACAGGGGCAACGACACCCGCACCCGCGTACCGCTGCCGTGATCGGCATCGGTGATCTCGATGCGCCCACCGTGAGCCTGGATGACCCGTCGCGCGATCGCCAGCCCCAGCCCCATACCGCCGCGCTGGCTCGGATCGCCCTGAAAGAAGTCATCGAACACGCGGTTGCGAATCGCCTGCGGAATACCCGGCCCACGGTCGACAACGCTGACGTGATACATGCCCGCTGCGGGACTGGCGTCCAGCGTCACGGTCACGCTACTGCCCGCGGGTGCGTGCTTGATCGCGTTGTCAACGAGGGTGAGAAACGTCTGCTGAAGCCGCTGGGCATCGCCGCGAAAATCGCTGCGCACGACATTATCGACGAATAGCACCGCAACCGAGCGCGGTATGCCGAGCGCGCGTCCGGCGGATGCCGTACGTGCCAACAGTGACACGAGGTCGATATGTTCGCGCACGAACAGGAGCTCGCGCGTCTGCGATCGCGCGAGTTCAACCAGGTCGTTGATACTGTTTTCCAGGTCGCCGGCGAGCGCCACGATATGACGTAGCGATTCGCGCTGGCCGCCGGCGTCGTTCGGCTGGCGCAGCGACACTTCAGCCTCGCCTCGCAGCGCGGTGAGCGGCGTGCGCAGTTCGTGCGAGATTTCGCTGAAAAATTGTTCCCGGTTGCTGTCGATCGCCTGCAGCTGGCGGTTCTTCTGCTCGAGTTCGGCCGTACGATGCGCGACCCGCGCCTCGAGTTCGTGCTGTAGCACCTCCAGTCGCGAACGGCTGCGTCTGAGGCGAGCCGCCATACGGTTGAACATGACCGCGAGCAGGCCGAGATCGTCACGCGCGTTGCCTTCGAAGCGATAGGCCAGATCACCGCCACCGATCGCGGACGCGCCGGCCATGAGTGCCCGCAGGCGACGGCGCATGGTCCGCGCGAGCAACAGGCTCATCAGTCCCGCCACGCCCAGCGCGGCCAGCGGGATGCCTATGACCAGCACGCCGATCTGTCGGCCGGTCCGCGCAATGGCCGCTGTCGTCTGCTCCACTTCGGCGCGCTCGTCGGCAATCGCTTCCTGTATCAATACCTCGATCTCCGTACGCGTGACCCAAAGCGGCTCGCGGCGAGTGAGAAGCGCCTGCTCTCCGCGCGCCACAAGTGCCCGGATACGCGCTATTCGCGCCCGTTCCGCCCGCGCTTCCTGCGCACTGGCCGGCGCATCCAGCATCTGCGACTCGCGCGCCACGCTCGACGACCAGCGATCGAGAATCCGGGTGACTTCTCTTTCGCCCGCGGCGACATCGCCCGGCGGCGCAGAGCGTTCGACGAGATCCAGATAGCGATCGATGGCGCCCGATACACCGGCGAGAATCTCGAGCTGCTGATGGGTCATCGTGCCGCGTTGCACCAGCCATTCAGCGCGTGACCAGCCGTTGACCAGAACGATTGCAGCCACCACCAGCGAGACCATGTTGATGGCGAGTGCCGCGACCATGAGCGTGGACAGGCCGATTGCCGCCGCGCCGTTTTTCCGCCGGTTTATGCGCCACCTCATACGCCCATAGAACTATCCGAAATCCGGCCGTAGTCAATGAGGCAATCTTCCCGGTCTCAAATTACCGGCCAGCTGAGGTCGATACCCCCTTTCTTTCCACAGCGATCACGCCTGCGATCGAATACCGATGAGTCCGATCCGCATCGCATCCCGCGATGCGCGACGCCGCCGTGCTGCCTTTCCAAACAACGACCTGCCGCGCGGCAACGGCGCAGCGGTCGTGCTACTCGGTGGCTTGCGGCGTGCGCTCCCATACGGGCGGCGTTCCGACCGTCTCCAGGACATAATCGACAAAGACCTGAACCTTGCGCGGCCCCAGCCGCGGGGCGGCATAGAGCATGGAAATCGACCGTTGTTCCGGGGCGACCTCCCACTGCCAGTCATCAAGAATCGGCACGAGACTGCGGTCTCGGAGTTCCCGATCGATCAGCCAGGTCGGAAACAGCACGATGCCCTGCCCCAGCACAGCGGCGTAGCGCAGACTGGGCGCATCGTCGCTATAAAGCGAGCCGTCGATATCGAGGCGCTGGAAGTCGTCGGCTTCGCGGCTGCGCCAATACCAGCGTTGGCGACCGTACTCGCCCTGGTATCGCAAACAGTCGTGCTGCAGCAGCGCCTGTGGCGTTTCGGGCCGGCCCGAACGGCGCAGATATGCAGGTGCGGCCGCCAGGACATAGCGCATCGGCGCGAGCTTTCGAGCGACCAGACTGGAATCCGCAAGCGGGCCGACCCTGAACGTCACGTCGCTGGCGCTGCGCACCGGGTCGACGAACTGGTCGGTGAGCCGCAATTCGGTCTGGATATGCGGATAACGCTGCGAGAAGCCATGTATGAGCGGCACCACCTGGCGCTCGCCGAAAGCCACAGGCGCGTTGATGGTGAGCACGCCCGTCGGTTCGTTGTGAGCGGCGAACACGGCTTCGGTCGCCGCGTCCAGTTCGGCAAGCAACGGGCGCACCGTTTCGATATAACGCGCGCCGGCTTCGGTCAGCGCGACCGCGCGGGTATGGCGATGAAACAGCGCCTGACCCACGCTGCGTTCGAGCGCCGCGATCTGTCGAGAGACCGACGACACCGCGCGATGGCTGCGATGCGCGGCGGCCGTGAAACCGCCCGTATCCACCACCAATCGAAAGGTCCGGAGTGCGTTGAGGTCGATATTGCGATTCATGCAATAAATATTTGCGAAGTTTCCGATTGTTGCAAGTGCTGCCGTGCGGACAATCCCCTGGCGTGAATACCAACAGGCGGATCGCCGCCAAGGATCGATTTCATGCAGAAAGGCAACGCACTCGTCGTCGGCGCGACCGGCATCACCGGCGGCAACCTCGCACAATATCTGGTCGCCAGCGGATGGACGGTCTACGGGCTGTCGCGCCGCGCGACCCGTAGCGGCGGCGTCATACCGGTTGCCACGGATCTACTCGACGCAGACGCCACGAACACAGCCCTCAGCGGTCTGCCCATCACCCACGTGTTCTATTGCACGTGGACCCAGCGCGACAGTGAGAAAGACAACGTCGACGCCAACGGGGCGATGATGAACAACCTGTTTGCCGCGCTGGACCCCGAGCGGCTCGCGCACGTGTCGCTGGTGACGGGCACCAAGCAATATCTCGGGTCGTTCGAGGCTTACGGGAGCGGCCGCGTCGAGACACCGTTTCGCGAATCCGCCGAACGCGTGCCCGGCCCCAACTTCTACTACACGCTCGAGGACATAATGCGCGATGTCGCCGAGCGCTACGGCATTGCCTGGAACGTTCACCGACCGCATACGGTGATCGGCTACGCGCCCGGCAACATCATGAACATGGGCACCACGCTCGCGGTGTACGCCACCATCTGCCGGGAAACCGGGCGGGCTTTCACGTTTCCGGGTTCACAAGAGCAGTGGAACTATCTCACCGACCTGACCGATGCGCTCCTGCTCGCCCGCCAGATGGAATGGGCCGCGCTCGCGCCGGGCGCAGCGAACGAAGCCTTCAATACCGTTAACGGCGACACATTTCGCTGGCGGCGCATGTGGCAAGAGATCGCGGCGTATTTCGGCCTTGAGGCCGCCGAATGCCCGAGCACGCCGCAGCCTCTGGATACGCAGATGGCCGGCATCGAGGACACCTGGCGCGAGATTGCCGAACGCTACGACCTGGCCGAGCCGGACGTCACCGCGCTCGCGTCCTGGTGGCACACCGACGGGGACCTGGGCCGAACCCAAGAATGCGTGAACGACGTGAACAAGAGCCGAAACTTCGGCTTCCACGCGCATCGCGAAACGCGAGCCGCGTTCTTCGACCTGTTCGACCGGCTCGCAGCGGAGCGGATCATCCCGCCGGTTCGAACCTAGGTTGGTCATACAGGCAAGGCGAGCGCGCTCGCCTTGCCTGGCTCCGGTTGCATCCGGCGCCAGTCCGCGCGCCTTTGCGCAAGGGCGGCAGTGCCCGTCGCCGCGCTTGACTCGCTCGGCTCGGCGAATCGCGACGGGCTGGCTGTGGCGTCTGCAGGCGAGGCCCCAGAATCGGACCGTCCAGTACTGCCGGTAGAAACCAAGACCGCGAGCGGCGCCGTTCCCACGGTTTGCGCCACGCCCCATTCGTTCAATTGACCCGCGCCGTTTCGTGAAACACAGTTCCGCCGTGAGTCGGTAGGTCCGCAAACCATTACGCCGATGATCATTCGCCCGAGGCTTTCAATGAAGGCCTCGGGCGTTTACGCGGGCAAGCGCCTCGTCCCCGCCTGCCCGACGCCGCCTATCCGGCCACCGCGTCGACGGTTTTTCGACCCGCACTCGCCCGCGCCGGCGAATCGCAGCGCACGGTGTCGAAACCGACAACATACCGCGGCGTCGCCACGCTTTTTCATCAGGAGCCATCCGGGCGAAGCGCCGGGATATTGAACCGGCCCGAGTATACTGCGCCGGCTTTATCGCGGGTGCTCGGTACGCGCCCCGGTGGCTTCATTCATGCCTCGCGAAGACGGTCGGGCGCCACGACGGGCAGCGTCGAAAAAAAGCAATAAAACCGCTTTACTCTGCAGCGGCACGGCCGATAGCCATGCGTCTTCAAAACCTTTTCACTTTCGAGGTTTCACAATGGATATGGCAGAACTACGATCGGCGGCCGACAAACGGCTGGCCAGCCTTCGCGAATACGACGGGGTGCTCGCGCTCAACGGCGTGATCTGTCTTGGCTTGGCCACCGCAATGCTGTTCGGCGAACCGGCGGGCGGTCTGCTGTTCGGCGCGCTTGCGCTTATTTCTTTTATTGCGCGCCGCCGGCTGCGGCGTTTCGGGCGCGCGCTTGAAATCGAAATCGCCGGGTTCGGTACGTCCTGCGAAACGGCCGCCCAGGCGTTGGGCGATCGTATTCGCATGAGCTTCTGGCGAATCGTCGCGGCGAAATAGACTGCGGGGCGCCGCCGCGCGGTGGCGCCATCCCCCACACGGGGCCGGCGCCTGCGCGCCCCGTACGCCTAGCCCTTGCGCCGCACCAGGCCGCGCTGCGGGTCATAGCCCCAGACGGCCGCCGCGAAGAAGACGATCAGCGTTCCGGCAACCACCGCCAACGCGACACCGTTGATCTGGCCGTACATCGCGAACCGCACCAGTTCCACGCCGTGTGTGAACGGGTTGATCCGCGACAGCTGGTAGATGACGGTCGCGCCCGATTCCTCGAGTTTCCAGAGCGGATAAAGCGCCGGGGATAGAAAGAACATAGGGAAGATCACGAAGTTCATGGTGCCGGCGAAATTCTCCAGCTGCTTGATATAGACCGAGAGCAGCAGGCCCAGCGCGCCGAGCATCAGCCCGGTGAGAATCAGGGCCGGCAGCACCGTAAGCAGCCCCGGCCACCAGGGCAAATCGACACCGAACAAAGCACAGACGACGAGAAAGGCATAGGCCTGCAGCACGGACAGAAACGTCCCCGCGAGCAGCTTGCAGGCCAGCAGCACGGAACGCGGCAAGGGCGCGGTGAGCAGCAGCCGCATGAGCCCCATCTCGCGGTCGTAGACCATGGCCAGCGACGACTGCATGCCGTTGAACAGCAACACCATGCCCAGCAGGCCGGGCACGACATAGACCTGATACTCGATATAGCTGTCGTAGGGCGGCAGCACCGAGATGCCGAACACGTTCTTGAAGCCGGCCGCGAAGATCAGCAGCCACAGGCTCGGGCGAACCACCGCAGAGGCCAGCCGCCCGCGCTGATGCATGAACTTGACGGTCTCGCGCGAGGAGACCGCGGTCAGCGCCTGGAGCACGTGGGCGATGCGAGCCATGAATCAGGAACCTTTCTTTTCGTTGGCGAGCCTGCAGGCAGACTCGCGCGGGTCGAAACCGAGGGTGTCGAGATAGTTGTCCGGATGCAGAAAGCCGTCCAGCGGCGCACGCGCGACCACCCAGTTGCCGGTGCCGAGCAGCATGGGCTGGCGCAGCTGGCCGTCCCAGTCGCGAAAGCCCATGCGATAACCCTTGAAGCCGTCGAGATTGATCTCGTCGCCGCGCACGTAAGTCGCGAGCTTGGCGTAATCGGTGCTCTCAGTGCGCTGGACGGCCTCGACGATGGATTTCACCGCCACCCAGGCGGCCCAGTCGTAGCCGGTCATGTGGCGGTCGGCTTTCTTCTCCAGCCGGTTGTTGAGCTGGCGTGCGCCATGGCGTACCCAGGCCCAGTGCCAGGCCTGCGCTACGAGACCGGCACTGCCGACCACCGGCCGCGGTTTCTGGATCGCGAAGTTGGCGTTGCGGGCGAATTCACTTTGCGTATCGGCGATATAGACCGCGTCGTAATCGACACCCGAGGTCAGCAGCTTGGGGTTGTTCCTGTCGCGCTCGCGCGGGTTGTTGCCGAGCACGAAATCGCGCGTGCCCACGATATTTAGGCCAAAGCGCTTAGCCGAACGCTGAAAGGACTTGGCCACCACCTTGTCCGCGCGCTCCGGCCCGACCAGCAAGAGCACGTCGTCCCACTGGCGCGACACCAGATATTGCGCCAGCGCGTCGTTGCGCATGGCATCCGACGGGATCGTATGCAGCAGGTTTGCCTGGCAGTGCGCACCGCGCAGACGGTCGTCGTGGGCGGCGACGTTGAACAGCGTCAGATCATCGCCGGCGAACTCTTCCGCCACGCGTGACACCGTTCCGGCGGGCAGATCGAGCAGGATGAAACGCGTGCCCGCATCGCGCATCGCGCGCACTGTTTCCAGCACTTCTCGGGTGTTGGCCACCAGCTTTTCGTTCAGGCCGAACTTCACGCCGGCCGCCATACCCGGGAAACGCGCCTCGTCGATGGCCACACGCGCGCCGTCGATGGGCCGGCCCCAGGGTTCGCCCTGGTATTCGCGCTCGATACGCGCCTCGGAATAGCGCGGGTCGTCGTTCCAGCCGATATAACCGAAATCGAAGGCCTCGAGGTCCTGCTGCGCCGTGGCAATCCCCGGCAGCGCGAGCGCTGCCGCGCCGGCGAGCAGACACAGCAGCACGCTCCGCCGCAGCGACCCGGCCATCGATCGAAGATCACGACGCGCCATGGTCACTCAGCGGCCGTGTCGATGACCACGCTATGCGGCACGCGCCCGGCTGCGATCGAGCGCAGCGTCTTGCGCTGGGCAATATCGACGATCGACATATCGTCGGACAGACCGTTGGTCACGTACAGCTGCTTGCCGTCGCGGCTCTGGGCAATGCCCCAGGCGCGATCGCCGACCAGCACGTAATCCTCGACCTCGTGCGACTTCACGTTCACGAAGGCCACGTGGTTGGCGCGCCCGAGCGTCACATAGGCGTGACTGCCATCGTCTGACAGCTTGATGCCGACCGGCGTGACATCTTCCGGACGAAAGCCCTTGGGGTTGAACTCGATCGTGTCGCTGACCTCGTTGGTCTGCGTATCGATAAGAGAAACCGAGCCGGACAGCTCGTTGGTCACCCACAGCGTGTTGCCGTCTTCGGACAGGGCGAAACGCCGCGGACGGTTGCCGACCACGATATTCGCCTCGATCTCGTGGCTGTCGAGATTGACCACGTGCACCATGTTCGCCACCTCGGACGTCACATAGGCGGTCTTGCCGTCGGGGGTGACGAGCACGCCCTCGGGTTCCTGGCCGACGTCGATTTTCGTGACGGCCTTCTTGCCCGCAATGTCGTAGATGCTGAACTGGGCATCGTCCTCGTTGGAAATGAACAGATGCTTGCCGTCCGGGCCGATGGCGAAGATCTCCGGGTCGTCGATATCGGTGAGCCGGTCGGTGACCTTGCCTTCGGCAACGTCGATCACGTCGATGGAGTCCTCGTCGCCGCAGGCCACATAAAGCTTCGTGTGATCGGGCGAGAACGCCAGCCAGCGCGGACGCTCGGAGACTTCGATGGTATCGACCTTTTCCAGGCTTTTGCCGTCGAAGACGGTAACGACGTCGTCGTCCTCGCTGGAGACATAGATATTGCCGGTGCCGGCCGCAAGCAATGCGGGGCTGGCAGCGAGCAGTGCAGCGGCTACGGCGAGCCGGCCTTGCTTGTATGGATTGAAGCGCATTACACGGTCTCCTCTTTTTTCTTGGGCGCCTCGCCGGTGAGTTCGAGAAAAGCCTCACCCAGCGAAGTCGTATTCGTCTGTTCGCACAGCGCGCGCGGCGTATCCACGGCGATGCGCTGGCCCTTGTGCAGCACGATCACGCGGTGCGCGCGTTCAGCCTCGTCGACCAGATGGGTCGCCCACAGCACGCCCATGCCCCGATCGGCACACAGCTTGTGGACATAGTCGACGAGCAGCTCGCGCGAGCCGGGATCGAGACCCACGGTGGGTTCGTCCATGAGCAGCAGCGCCGGCTCGTGCAGCAGCGCACGGGCCAGCTCGATCTTGCGCCGGTTGCCGCCGGACAAGGCACGCGCGGCGTCTTTCGCCCGCTCGGCCTGACCGATACGGGCCAGTTCGTCGTCGATCCGGGCTTTCGCTTTTGCGCCCATACCGTGCAGGCGGGCATGAAATTTCAGGTTGGCCACCACGCTCAGGTCGAGATCGAGCGTGGGCTGCTGGAACACCACGCCGAGCTTGGCCAGCGCCGCGCGCGAGTCGCGGCGCATGTCGTGGCCGGCCACCTCGATCGCGCCGGCGTCGGGCACGAACAGACCGGTCAGCAGCTGGAACAGCGTGCTTTTGCCGGCGCCGTTCGGCCCCAGCAGGGCCACGAACTCGCCCTGCTCGACCGCAAGCGACAGCGCATCGAGCGCCTTCAGCGATCCATAGGATTTGGTGACCGCGTCCACCTTGAGGGCGGCTTCGCTCATGCGTTGTCCTCGTCGTCTTCGGTCGTATCGCGGGCATCGTCGAGTATGCCGGAGAGCAGCTGCGGATAGCGGGCCAGCAGTGCCTGTTGGGCATGGGCCACCTCCGCACTTTCCAGATCCTTGCCACGCGCGCCCTCGACCGGATGATCGAGCATGACACGTGCGGGTGTGTCGCCCAGAAACAGCACGCGGTCGGCCAGCGCCAGCGCTTCGCGCAGGTCGTGGGTGACGAACAGCACCAGCGGGCGCTGGCGTTCACACAGGCGCAATAACGATCGACGCAGGCGGTTACCGGTCGGCATATCCAGCGACACGAACGGCTCGTCCATCAGCAGCAGCTGCGGCTCGACGACGAAGGCACGGGCGAGTGCGACCCGCCGCTGCATGCCGCCGGACAGATGATTGGGCCAGAACGCGGTCGCATCGCCCAGCCCCACTTCCTCGAGCAGGCGAACGGCATTCGACGGGTAGTTCGCATCACGGGCCATGCGTTCGGCCTCGGCAAGACGAACGTTGTCGAGCGCGCTCAGCCACGGCATGAGCCGCGGCTCCTGGAACATCATGCCCATATGCGCGGGCGATTCGCCGCGATTGCTCAACGACTCGCCGTTCCAGGTGATCTCGCCGTCGTAGTCCTCGTCCAGGCCGGCCACCAGTGACAGCAACGTGCTCTTGCCGGCACCGGAGGGCCCGACCAGGGCGATGAACTCCCCTGGCGCGGCCTCGATCGTGCATTCGCCGAGCACGGCCTTGCCGTCAAAGCGCTTCTCGCGGACATGAATACGCAGGCCGTTCATGTGCGCCACCGCGTCAGTCGGTTTTCCAGCGGGCGCATCACCACGGCCTCGACCAGCAGCACCACCCCGGCAAAAGCCAGCGTATAGGCCAGAATGCTGGTGATATCGAAGAACTGATAGAACAGGTGCAGCTGAAAACCCACGCCGTTGCTGCGCCCGAGCAGTTCCACCACCAGCACGATCTTCCAGATCAGCGCCAGGCCGCTGCGCGCCGCCCCCATGAGATAGGGGTAGAGCTGGGGCAGAAACACGCGCCGCAGGGTCACGACCTTGGGCACGCGATAGGCCTGGGCCACGGCCAGCAGTTTCGGGTCCACAGCGCGGGCGCCCTCGCGCACCATCACCACCACGGTCGGAATCTTGTTGAGGGCGACCGCGAGCACCGCGGCCACGTCGTTCAGGCCGAACCACAGATAGCAGAGGATGATGGTGACCAGTGCCGGAATATTGAGCCCCAGCACCAGCGCGCCGTCGAAAACCATGTCCAGCTGCTTGTAGCGACCCATGACGATACCGATGGCGGTGCCGATCGCCATCGCCATCAGAAAGGCCACCGCCACGCGCGCAAGCGTGATCACCAGGTGATACGGCAACTCGCCCGAGAGCGTGTGCGCAATCAGGCTGTTGAGCACCGCCAGCGGGCCCGGCAGCACGTCGCTGTTCGCAATCGCGGCCACGACCTGCCACAGCAGGACCAGACCGACCAGCGAGGCAGCGCGTAACAGAACCTGTTGCCATTTCATGCGAGACCACGCCAGCGTCGATTCATGGCTGGCGATATCCATCCCAGAATACGTCTGCAGACAGTTGCTTCACCCCGCCGGTAAGCTTGCCGTCGCTTTCCTTCGCCAGCAGATCGAACAGCTGGCCGGCAGCCGCGATTTCGGGTGCGCCGTAGTGATCGATGATGCCGGCGCGATAGCCTTCGCGAATCGCGGCGAAAACCGCTTCGCTCTCGGGTTTGACCATTGGTTCGAGCGGCGCCCAAGCCTCGTCGGATTCGGCCAGCAGGCGCTTGGCGTCACGGCTGGCCTCGAAGAAACGCTGCAGGTCTTCGCGGTGTTCGTCCGCCCAGTCTTCGGCGAATACCCAGCCGAGCAGCGGCGGCACGGTATCGATACCCAGGCCTTCGAGCATTTCCTGCACGCTCACCAGCGGCTTCATGCCCAGCGCGGAAAGCCGTGCGTTGTAATGCCAGAAATTAATCGCGGCCGGAATATCGCCTTCGAGCATCAGGCGGTTGACCATGGGCGGCGCCGCGAAGGTGGCATCGACGCTGCGTTCCAGATTCATGCCTTCGGTCTTCTGCGCCCAGGCACGCAGCAGCAGCCAGGTCTTGTCTACCGGCCCGCCGGCGATACCGAGCTTGCGGCCGTCGAGATCGCCGATCGTCGATACGCCCGAAGCCGGATTGACCATCACCGCGCCCACGGCCAGCGAATACGGTGCGAACTGGTAGTTGCGGTTCTCGGCACGCTGGCGCGCTGCCCAGAGCCAGTCGGAGACGATCAGATCCACACGATCGCCTTGCAGGGCGACCGCCAGGGCGTTCTCGGAGGCCAGCGGTACGACCTCGATCGCCACATCGTGCTTCTCGGCGAGACCGTTGCGCTGGATGGTATCCAGCTCCCAGCTGACGGTACCGAACTTGAGCACGCCGATACGCAGCGGCGTGTCGGCGTTGGCCGGCTCGTCGGACGAACAGCCAGCCAGCAGGAGGACGAAAATCATCGTCCACGCAAGCCAGCGGCGTGTTGCGACACGCTCGGGTGTAGTCATTGGATCTCCTGCCTGTGCCACGGCCCGGACCGTCTCGGCACAATCGCTTGTAGTCGGCATTCGTACGCCGACCGTCTTATTGATATTGAAGCCGCCGACACGCCGATGCATGTGGCCGCAGTCACGGGATATGCCCCCGTTAATTGAGACTAAATTGCCCGCTAAAGGTTCACCAGCGCAAGCCCGAGGTTGGTCGTAGACGGCCGGTCGGCAACCCACGCACAACAGCCCGGGAGGCTCTGAGCACGGGCATGCCTGCAAAGCGCAGCATCTGCACGTCAGCCGACTTGCCCGCCCTCCGGCGTCGGCGTAGCTTGTGGACCATGAGATATCGCGCAATCGGTGTGGCGACAACGCTGGTCACGACCGGCCTCGCCCTGGGCCTCGCTTTTGGCGCGACGTCGGGATTGGTCCATGCCGCGGCACCCACCGGCGCGGACCTCGCCGGCGCCTGTACCGGCTGCCACGGCCCGGACGGCCGGTCGCAGGGCGCCGTCCCCTCGCTGGCCGGGCTGCAACCGCAGACGTTTATCGAACGCATGCACGCGTTCCGGAACGGCGAAGGTACGATCATGAACCGCATCGCGCCCGCCTACGACGATGCCCAGATCGCGGCGCTTGCCGAATACTTCGCGGCGCGCGACAGCGCCGAGGACGAACACCGCCATGCACCGTAGCGATCGGCGCCGGGTTCTGCGCGGGCTGGCGGGTGCGGCGGCGCTCGGCACGCTCGGCCTGCCGGTACGTGGCCGAAGCGTTACCCCGCCCCAGGTGGTGATTGCCGGCGGCGGCTTTGCCGGTGCCACCTGTGCGCTGGCCCTGCGCGCCTTCGCGCCCGATGTGCGCATCACACTCGTCGACCGCCAATCGCGGTTCGTGACCGGGCCGTTCTGCAACACGGTGGTGGCGGGCATGAACCCGATGTCGGCCATCACCCAAGACCACGAAGGCCTGAGTGCGGCGGGCATAAAGGTTGTGCATGCCGATATCGAGGGCGTCGATCCCCACGCCCATCGCATACATCTGACCGACGGGCGCCGTATCGACGGCGACCGACTGGTGATCGCGCCGGGTATCGACTTCGACTGGCAGGCCATCGACGGCTACGGCCCGCAGCATGTCGATCGGATTCCCCATGCCTGGCCCGGCGGCGAAACCCAGCTGCGTACCCTGCGCGATCAGCTGCGCGCCATGCCGGACGACGGCCGCGTGGTGATCTCGGTGCCGGACAATCCCTATCGCTGCCCGCCCGGCCCCTACGAGCGTGCAAGCCTGATCGCGCATTTCCTGTCGCAACACAAGCCGAACGCGCAAGTACTGCTGCTCGACGCCAAGGATCATTTTTCCAAGGAACCGCTGTTTCGCACCGGCTGGGGCGCACGATACGGCGAGCGCGTGCAGTGGCGCGGCGGCCGGCGCGACGGTGCGCGCGTGGTCGAGGTGGACGCGAAAAGCCGGCGCGTACGCACCACGGGCGGCGACGAGTACCGCGCCGATGTGCTCAACATCATACCGCCGCAGCGTGCCGGCCGGCTGGCCCACGATGCCGGGCTCACCGACGCCGCCGGCTGGGTGACGGTCGCACCGCACGATTTCTCGGTACCGGATCACGAAGGGGTGCACGTGATTGGCGATGCAACGCATGCCGAGCCGATGCCCAAATCCGCCTATGCCGCGAACATGCAGGCCAAGATCTGTGCCCATGCGATTGCGCGCGAACTGGCCGGCGAACCGGTCGCGGATACACGCATGATCAACGCCTGCTACAGCCTGATCGCGCCGGATTACGGTATTAGCGTGACCGAGGTCTACACGCTCAACGGCGACACGATTGCCGCGATCCAGAACGCCGGCGGCATCTCTGAACTGGCTGCCCACGCGCCGACGCGCGAGGCCGAAGCCGACTATGCGCGTTCGTGGTACCACAACATCGTGCGAGACAGCTTCGGCTGATTTGCGCATTATTGATGATCGCGACCGACGAGAAGTCGCGACATGAGAAACAAGAAGAAGAACAACGCGGGCGCCCCGACGGCACCGCGGTGCGGAGGACAACTCATGGCGGTATCGCTGACCCGCTTCAAGGCGGCCCAACCGGGCGCGGCCTCGGGGCACACGTTCCAGCAGTGGCTGATCATCACCGGCGTGCTCGTGTTCGCGGTGTGGGTCGCGCAGCAGTACAACGTCGTGACGACCCTGCTCAACGGCGACGTGACCCGTGTGAGCCTGCTCATCAGTCTCATTTTCGTTGTGACCTGGGGGTACTGCGGGATTCGCAGCGCCTGGATCTCGCGCGAGACCGCGCGCTTCGAAACGATTGCGACCGGCGTGGACGACGGCCAGACGCTCGCTCTGGCCCGCAACGGCCAGCTGGCGGTGGGCGGACAGGCGCAGCCGGACAGCGCGGCCGGCGCCTATCTCGCCTCGCTGCTGCATTTCTATTCGCACCGCGGCGCCGAGCCGCCGGACACACTCGTCGACGTGCTGGGCGAGCGCCTGTCGGGCGCACACGAGCTGGGCTGGTTCATCTGCGGCGCGCTGATCAAGCTCGGCCTGCTGGGTACCGTGATCGGCTTCATCGTGATGCTGGCGACCGTGGACAGCGCACAGTCCTTCGACGTCGCCGCGATTCAACAGCTGCTGGTCGGCATGAGTCAGGGCATGCGTGTGGCGCTCTACACCACGCTCGTAGGCCTGACCACGAGCATGATCCTGAGCCTGCACTACCTGCTGCTCGATCGCGCCGCAGACCGCCTGCAGGCGCGTATCGTGATCTTCGCCCAGCGCCAGCGTCTCGGCTGATACTGGGCGCCGCTCGCGCATGGCCTTTCGCCGCAAACGCCGCCAGAGCGACAGCGATCCGTTCACGGATCTGTTGTTCAACGCGCTGCTGGGCTTCACCTTCATGTTCCTGATCGCGGTGTTCTTCTTGAACCCGCCGGCAAAGACCGGCGAGATTCCGGCCAAGGCGGAATACATCATCACCGCGACCTGGGAGTCGGGCCGCCCGGACGACGTCGACCTGTGGGTGGAAGGCCCGGGTGGCGACAAGGTCTGGTATCTGAACCCGGAAGCCGGGCTGATGAATCTCGACCGCGACGACCGCGGCCTGATCAATGACGAGATGATCGTCGACGGCGCCCGCATCACCAACGAACTCAATCAGGAGATCGTCACCATCCGCGGGCGGGCGCCGGGCGAATACATCGTGAATCTGCAGTACTACGCCTCTGAGACGGGCCGCCCGATAACGGCCGACGTTACGGTCAGCCGCGTGAATCCGCGCCTGCAGATCGTTTTCAAGGACCAGATCGCGCTCGACTACCCCGGCGAGGAGCACACCGCCGTGCGCTTCACGGTGAATCCGGACGGCGCGGTCACCAACGTCAACACGCTCGAAAAGTCGATCGTGCGATGACGCATCACAAGAACAGACGACACAGCGAGGACAGGCGATGACACAGACCCTCTGGTTGCTCGGCGGCGCTTACGTGGCGCTCGGCGTGCTGGTGCTCGCGCTCAATATCCGCAGCGGCTGGCCGCTGTGGGTGCGTCTGGGCTGCATCGTGCTGGTGAGCGCGCTGTATTTCGTCACCTGGCATTCGCTGCAGGATCTGCGCGGCTGGCCGGCGCGCATGACGCTGCCGCACCATTTCCTGCTCAACGCCTCATCGGTGATCGAACCCGACGACACCCAGGGCGCGCCCGGCCGAATCTATCTCTGGGTGACGCCGATCGTCGACGACGAGCCCACCGGCGTACCGCGTGCCTTCACCCTGCCCTACGATCGCGGCATGCATACCAAGCTGCAGCGTGCCCGCGATGCGATGCGTAACGGGGAACTCCAGATGGGCACGGCCAGCCGCAGCGACGGCGATCGGGTGGACACCGAGGCCGGCACCTTCGCGCCCGATCACCAGAACATCGAGCTGCGCGAGTTGCCCGAACCCAGCCTGCCGGAGAAATGACCGTGTATCGCTTTCTCATGCCCGGCCTGCCTCTGGCGCTCGCGCTTGCCGCACTCGGCGGTTGTGACGCCCAGCCGGACGCGCAATCCCTTTATCCGCTCGAACCGGGCCTGCGCTGGCAGTACAGCGTGGAGACCCGGCGCAAGGGCAGCGAGCCGGTACGCAGCACCCGCATCATGGAAAACGTCGAGCGCAGCTATTTCGCCGGCGAGGACGATGTCGCCATCCGCCGCAACGAGAACGGGGCGCGCTATTACGTGGCGCAGCGCGACGACGGCTATTACCGGGTGGCGATGAAATCGGTCGCGCGGCACACGCCGATCATGGATCAGCCGCCCACCAAGATACTGCCGCTGCCGGCCGAGGTCGGCGCGACCTGGCGGGAGCCGGCCCATGCCTATCTGCTCGACCGAGCCACGACGTTCATCAGCGAACACGCACCGGAAAACACCATCACGCTGGAGTACCGGATCGAGTCCGATGACGTGACCGTCATCGTGCCCGCCGGACGCTTCGACGACTGCCTGCTGGTGGTCGGGGCGGTGACTTTTCATCTCGGCTCCGGGGTGGGCTTTGCCCCGTCGGATGTACCCATCGAGCAGCGCGAATGGTACTGCCCGGGCGTAGGGCTCGCCCGGCTGGAACGTGACGAACGGCTGACCAGCGAGAAACGTTTCATCACCGGGGGGCATATCACCATGAAGCTCACGCGCGCACCGGGGCACTGACGCCCTGGCCTACTCGTCAGGGCCCCGTGGCCCGGTAGCGGCTGTCTAGGGCGTGTCGTCGCCTTCCAGAGCGGCCCGCTCGATCGCCGGGTACAGATGCGACACCGAGCGCCGGTATTCGCCCGGCTCGACGGCCAGTGCGGCCCAGCGGTCGGGCAACGGCATGAACATGACCTCGGCGGCGCTGGCGCCCCGGGCCGCCGCCTGTTCGAACCCCTGGACCAGCCAGGTCAGGTAATCGGCCGTCTGGGCCAGTGCCTCGCCACCCTCCACGACCGGACCATGACCGGGCACCAGCGTCTTGAAGTCGCGTTGCTGCGTCGCAGCCAGGGTTTCATGCCAGGCCGCGATGTCGGCGTTCGGTGTGGTCGGCGCACGACCGTGAAAGGCGATATCGCCGGCAAACAGCACGCCCGTACTGTGATCGAAGACCATCAGATCGCCCGCGGTGTGACCGCGGGCCGCGATCAGTTCCAGCTCGTGGGCGCCGAACGCGACACGATGCTCGGTATCGGCCTTGGCCGTCGGCACGACGGCCGTGGTGCCACGCATGGCCGAGCCCACGAGATTGTAGAGATTGCTCGCGAGGTCCGTCCCGATCTCGCGTATCGCCTCGGTGGTCTGTGGGAGTGCCGCGATCGGCACGTCCTCGAACGCATTGCTGCCGAGAAAATGATCCGGATGCGCGTGGGTGATATAGACCTGGACTACGGGCTGATCGGTGACATCCGCTATCGCGGCGCGCATGGCTTCACCGTAAAGCCGCGACGGGCCCGTATCGATGACCACCACACCGTCGTCGGTGACGATGAAACCGGTGTTGGAAATTGCGCCGTGATTCTCGAAGCTGAAGTTTTCCTGCGCCCCCAGCAGGACGTAGGTGTTCGCCGCGACCTGCCTCGGCGCCAGATCGTAGTAGTCAGCCTGGCCCATCGCACCGGCGCTTGCCAGCAGCCCCAGCACGAGGGCCAGCCCGTGCCGCATCCGAAACCGGCTCATGATCCGGACGGCGCCACGGATGCCTCGAAGCGGTTGCCGTTGTTGTCGCGCCCGGCCAGCGTGAGCGGGCCGCGGACGTCGAGATCAAGGGTGATGACCGGGTTTTCGGAGACGGGTTCGTACGGCTCGACCCGGGCCAGAGTCTCGCCATCGGCATCGCGAATGGCCACTTCGGTGATGAAGAACTCCGGAATGCCGGCCGCCAGCCCCGTATCCATGGGATGCACGACCCGGAACTTGAGCCGCGACTCGCCGTTCGCACGCGGCCAGACGCGGGCCTCCGTCTCGCCCAGCCGCGTCTCCCATATCGGGTTGGCGCTGGCCACGCTGGGCGCAGTGCAGCCGCCGCCCTGGGCATCCACCCAGGTTCCGCCGACATGCCAGGTGCCGTCGGCGGTACGCATCGCCGCGCGAATCGGCGTGGCCTGCTGCACCTTGAAGCTGAAGCCGATCGAGGGCCGGGCCTTGATCGGGTAATAATCGAGCACTTTCGTGATCGGGCTCATGTCGGCGAACACGAGCACCTGTTCGACGCCCTCGAGCTCGGGCGCGCTCACCTGCACCGGCGTATTGAGAGAGTCTTCCGCGTAGTCGGGTGCAATCACCTGCACACGCTCGTCGAACACGACCGGCGCATCCCGAAAATACTTGCGCGCCATGTAGCGCCACTGGGAGGAAGCCAGCGGGTCGTCCGGCACCGCGGCGGCCGCGACGACCGCGGACTGGACCAGCAACGCGGCGAACACCACGCCCGCGATCAAAGACAATGCTCGCATTACGATTTCCGCCCCGCCGCGCTAGGCGTGCGTCGCCTCGGCGCTGTCGACATCATCGGTCTTCAGCGGCGGCCGCCATTCGACGCCGTAGTTTTCGAAGATGGCTTCGATAGTGCCATCGTCGCGCATCTGCTGCATGGCCTCGCTTATGGCCTCGGCGAGTTCCGGGTTGCTGGCCTTGATCGCGACGCCCACATCCCAGTTGGTCTGGTACATGCCGCCGAGTTCCACGGTGCGCAGGGTGACGTTCTTCTCCTGCAGCATCCGGGCTGCGCCGGCGAGTTCGCCCACCGGCGCCATCACTGCGGCCACCTCGCCCGCATTGAGCGCCTGCATGGCTTGCGGCACCGAGTTGAAGTGCACGACATCGTTGCGCAGCTGACCGCGATAGGCGGAGGTGAGGAAGTAGTCGCCCAGGGTGTCCAGCCCCACGCCGATCGGCTTGCCCCTGAGCGCGAGCGGGCTTTCGACATCGCCGCCCAGGCGTTCGGCATCGTAGGCAAAGCCCATGGTCTCGTTGTAGTACGCCGCGATGAACGACGCCTGGTCGTTCTCCTGCTGGAATTCGGGCGCCATGCCGACATGCAGCATGGCATCGGCCGTGCCGCCGCCCATGTAATGCCCTTTCCAGACCTGGTTGCGAATATCGTCGCCCATGGTCTCGTCGGCGATGAAGGTTCGCAGGTTGAAACCCACGTCCAGGCGCTCGGCAAGCGCCCTGCCGATTTCGACGTCGATACCGGTGAATGCGCCATCGTCGGGCTTGTAGGACCAGGGCGGAAACTTGTCGTAGACCGCGACTTCGATGCTGCCGCTCTCGCGGATCTGCTCGAGCCGATCGGGCATGTCGTCGTCGGCGACGCGGCGTGCACGGGCGGCTTCGTTGCCGCGCGCGACCGCTGGCGTTGCGGCCGCTGCCGGCGCCGGGTTGGCGGCGGCCTCGTCGGCGGGCTCGCCCTGATCCCACTGTTCGTACAGCTCGTCGAGATTCTTGTCCTTGTATTCGTAATGGCGCCGATCGACATAGGACCGAATGGCCCACATCGTCTGCTGGTCGAGCACGCCCTCGAAGGCCGGCATGTAGGTCATGCCGTTGCGCTGCACGCCATTGCGCACATGGTTGATGAAGTATTCGTCGTACTCGGGTCCGAGCTCGCGCAGATCCGGGGCGATACCGCCGGAGATCATGTCGATACCGTGGCAGCGGGCGCAGTTGCCGTCGTAGGCGGCCTTGCCCAATTCCATCGCCTTTTTCGAGCCGCGGTACGGGTTTTCGTCGAGCCAGTTGCCGTCCTCGATCTCCGGCAACGCGCTGGTATCGACGTTACCGGCCTCGCCGCCGGCCGCGGCGTAGGCGTTTGGCGCGATCAGAACGCCCGCCGCCAGCACCGCAGCGGCCATGCGCGCAATTGTTGTCATCATCCTCTCCTCCTGCGATCTCGCCTGCGCGAGCTCCTGGCTCAGCTGCCGTCTTCGGCCTGTTCATAGAGCTTTGCGAGATCCTTGTCGTTATATTCGTAGTGGCGTTTGTCGATATACGAACGAATCGCCCACATGGCTTCCTGGCTGAGCGTGCCTTCGAAAGCGGGCATGTAGGTCATGCCATTGCGCTGCACCCCGCCACGCACCTTGCCGATGAAATAGTCGTCGTATTCCGGCCCGAGCTCACGCAGGTCCGGCGCAATGCCGCCGGAGACGGCGTCCAGGCCGTGGCAGCGGGCGCAGTTCTGACCATAGGCCGAGCTGCCGATCTCGATCGCCTGCTTGTTGCCGCGATACGGGTTCTCGTCGAGCCATTCGCCTTCCGGTAGCGCCTTGAGGCCCTCGGTATCCACGGCCTGGGGAACGACGTCACCGTGCGCGAACGCCGTTCCGGAAACGGTCGGCAGCACACATGCCAGGGCCGTTGCGATGGCGATGGCGCTGCCCGAAAAATATGAAGTGCGGTTCATTGTCTTGTGCGGTCCTGTAGAGAAAACGGCGGGGCCGGGACCGGCCCCGCCGCAGCGGCCTTGTATCGGGCCTTGCTTACTTGCTGGCCAGTGCGTCCGGAATCTTGAAGACCCAGACACTGCCACCCTGGTTGAGGAACTTGACGCGCTTGGCGACTTCACCGCCCCACAACGGCACGGCGCCACCCCAGCCCGAGGTCACGGCCACGTACTGGCTGCCGTCCTGCATCCAGGTGATCGGCTGACCCACCACGCCGGAGCCGGTCTGGAACTTCCACAGTTCCTCGCCCGTACGGGCGTCGACCGCCTTCAGGAAGCCTTCCGGCGTCCCGTAGAACACGAGGTTGCCGGCGGTGGTCATCGTGCCGCTCCACAGCGGCGCGTTGTTCTTGGCTTCCCACTTGATCTCGCCGGTCATCGGGTCGACCGCGCGGACCGCGCCGATATAGTCGTCGTACAGCGGCTGGATGTTGAAACCGGCACCCAGGTAGGCCGCACCGGCCTTGTAGGTGATCGGCTCGTTCCAGATATCCATGCCCCATTCGTTTGTGGGCACGTAGAACAGCCCCGTGTTCGGGTTGTAGGACATCGGCATCCAGTTCTTCGCCCCAAGGAAAGAGGGGGTTACGAACACGGAGTCGCCCTTCTTGCCGTCGGTCTTGGACGGATCGCCCGGACGGTTGCCGGTTTCGACCGGCTTGCCGGTCTTCATGTCGATCTTCTCGGCCCAGTTGACCTTGGACACGAACGGCTTGGCCTGCTTGAGCTTGCCGTTGGTGCGATCGAGGACATAGAAGAAGCCGTTGCGATCGGCCGAGGCGCAGTACTTGCCGCCTTCTGCGTCGAACGGCACGCACATGTTCACGCCGTCATAGTCCCAGGCGTCGTGCGGGGTCTTCTGATAGTGCCAGGAGATCTTGCCGGTCTCGGGCTTGATCGCGATGATCGACGACGAGAACAGGTTGTCGCCCGGACGAGTATGCGCATTCCACGGCGCCGGGTTGCCGGCCCCGAAGTAGATCAGGTTGGTGTCCGGATCATAGGTGCCGCCCAGCCAGGTCGCTGCGCCACCCTGCTTGTACATGTCGCCCGGCCAGGTCGCATTGCGCGTGCCGCTGATGCCGTTCTCGGACTTCTTGCCGTCCTTCCAGACGTAGCCCATGTTGCCTTCGACAGTGGGCCGACTCCAGATCATTTCGCCGGTCTTGGCGTCGCGGGCCTCCACGCGCCCCAGCACGCCGAACTCGCCGCCTGACACGCCGGTAACCACCATGTCGTTCACGATCAGCGGCGCGGCGGTATAGGAATAACCTTCCTTGTAGTCGGCGATCTTCTCGCTCCAGACCACGTCGCCGGTTTCCTGGTCGAGCGCGACCAGCTTGGCGTCGAGCGTGCCGAAGATGAACAGGTTGTCGTAGAGCGCGCCGCCACGATTGACCACGTCGCAACACGGCATGATGCCTTCCGGCAGACGCTGCTCGTACTGCCAGATTTCTTCGCCGGTCTTGACGTCGATCGCCCAGGCTCGCGAGTAGGAGCCGGTGACGAACATCTTGCCGTCGTAGATGAGCGGCTGGGATTCCTGGCCGCGCTGCTTCTCGCCACCGAAGGAGAACGACCACGCCGGATACAGATGCTTAACGTTCTCGGTGTTGAGTTCCTTCAACGGGCTGTAGCGCTGGGTCTGGGTGCCCATGCCGTTGTGCAGCACGTTGTCGGTGGATTGCTGGTCGTTCTTGATATCGTCCCAGCTGACGCCGGCCGCGGTCGCGGCGCCCGAGCTCAACAGCGCCAGTGCGCCGAGGCCCAGCAGCCCGCTTCGCCATCCGCGTGCGGTAATGGTTTTCATCGTCTCCTCCTGCCTTGGATTTCTTATTCGCCCCCAAGCCTCTCCTGTGGGCTTGAAAGCGACGGTCGCAAGAAGGATGCCAGCGCTCGAACGGCCGCCACGAACCACGACTGACGACGCTAGAGCGGTAATAGCTATCTGTTTTTATTAAACTTATACCGGACAGATAGAAAATGATCGCGCAAAATAAAAGGCGATGAGGCTGTATTGCCTCACCGCCTTTTCGCGATCACCGTCGATGTGTCACGAACTCATGACAGAGTGTCACACCGACTGTCGGCTGGTCACGGCAGCTGACTGAGCAGTTCGTCCTTCTTGGACTGATAGTCCTGCTCACTGATCAGGTTCTTCTCGCGCAGCCGCTTGAGCTGGGTGAGTCGATCCTCGATGCGCGTCCAGCCCTGGGCCGCGCCGGCACCCGAGACGCCTGCCGCCATGCTCGACGACGCGCGTGCCGCCGCATCGGGCGCCGGCGAAGCAGACGCATCAGCGGCCGGCGAAGCCGGCGCCTGTTCAGCTGTCGCCGGTGCAGGCCCGCCGGTTGCGGCGCTGCCTGCGGCCGGGCCGTACTGCAACGGCTTGGCCGAGCTGCTGGCGCTGGATTCGATCACGCGCGGGGCCGCCTGGCGTGCCGCCTCGATGGCCTGCGCGGTAGCACTCATCTCGATCCAGTCGCGGCGACCCTCGTGCCACTGCCAGGCCTCGCTGGCCACCAGCCGCTCGCCGCCAACACGGGCGGGCTCGGCGCGCGTGCCGTACTTGAACTTGTTGATCGAAAGATCGCGAAACTCGCTGAACGCCTGGTCGAACTCGCCGAAAATCAGGTTGAGGGTGTCGCCCTGATAGAACGCGCGGCCGGACGTCGCGTAACGCGAGCTTCCGGAGAACAGGCCGTTCTGTGCGCGCCGATAGATCACGAACGCGACATCCTGCTGCGGGCTCGCTCGGACCATGGCCTTGGAGATCGCCGCGCCGAGGCCCTCCAGACGCGAGGGCGAGGACAGCGTGGCGGCCGAAGCGTCATCTTCTGCGCGTACCCGCAGCGACATCAGCAGCGCCGCGAGCTGTGCCGGTTCAAAAGCGGCCGGATGGTCGTTGCGCCGGGTCGCGCCGTTATCCTGCGGCACGAGCTGGACCAGCATCTCCTCGGTATTCACGACGTTCACATAGGCGGGCGGCGCCCCGTCGCCGGCCGAACGCGGGGCCGCCGGCAGGCCGCTACAGCCGGCCGTTATGGCAGCCACCGCCAGCGCACCGAGCACTCGTTGATATCGCATCGCTCCTCCCTGTCTCGCAATTTATTCGGCGTTTATTGTCGGGTCATAACCCGTCATGAATACTATGCCGGCCGGCACAGGCCGTCACCCGCCGGCCAACAAAAAGGCCGGACAGTCCGCACTGCCCGGCCCTGCACGTATCCGTAATGATTACGGATGGGCCCGCCTAGAAGGCGAAGAAGGCACCAACGTTGACGTTGTTGGCGTCGTACTCGTCGTCCTGATGGTTCTGCGATTCCGCATAGGAATACTCGGCCGTGAGCGTCAGGTTCGGCGTCAGGCTGTAGTAGTAGCCTGCCGTGACCTTCTGGTTGGACTCGAACAGATCCGGGACATTGGTCTCGTCGAAGTCAGTCTGGTCGAGATAGGAGACACCATAGTTCAAGCCGAACTTGTTCTTGCCGGCCGTATACGTGACCTGCGCCAGACCACCGTAGGAATCACGCTTGTCACCCTGCCCGTCGAACGAGTCGAACAGATAAGCTACAGAGCCCAGGCCTTCGGTGTAGTAACCCGAGATCAGGAAATCGATCGCGCCGAGATTCTGCTTGTAGTTCAGATCCACACCGTAGACGCGCTCGTCGTCGACAATCTGGGTGCCGGCGTCGATCACGCCATCGCCATCGGTATCTACATCATTGCCATCGACCTCAAGCGTTACCGCGTTCAAGGACACGAACGCCCCGTCCCATTCATAACGCAACTGGCCATGGAAGCCGGGCAGGCTTTCACCGACGCCTACCGTTGAGGGCGAGCTCAATGAATCGATCGTCTGGAACACGCCGGCCGTGGCGGTGAAACCACCCATGTCCGGCGTGGTGTAGTTAATCTGGCTGAGCGTGTCGGTATAGATGTAGCCGAAGCCGATCGAGCCGAGCGTGGTGTTGCCCGGGGAGCCGACCGCGAGGGTGCCCACGCCGACCGCCGGGATGGTCATGTCGTTGATGATGGCGTCGTAACCGAAAAGGCCGAAGTCGCGACCCGCCTTGACGGTACCGAAGTCGGCGTTGCCGAACTTCAGGAACACCTGACGGATATCGAGACTGGTCGAACCCAAGCCAACATTATTGCCGGGCGCGAGGTTCGGCGATCCGCCGCCGCCCCCGGCGTCATCGTTGGTCACGATGCCAGGATAAAGACCGAAGGTGCCGGAGATGTCCCAGCCGTTCTGCTGCGTTGCGGCGGTGAAAACCAGCGCCGCCGGCAGCAGACCGGTACGCACCGAGGACACGTCGTCGTCGATCGGGCCGTTGATGTTGCAGGCCCCGACGACAGTGCCTGCGATGGCCCCGCCGAAGCTGATCGGCGCACCGGTGTCGCAGGACGAATAGACATAGTTCGCGTTGACGTTGCCGTTGACCGAGAAGGTCCAGTCCCCGGCTTCCATGTCGATGGCCTGTGCTGCAGGCATCGCGCCGATCAACGCCATGGATCCCGCCGCTGAAAGCGCCAGTTTTCTCAAACGCATGGGTATCTCCCCTCATTGTTTGTCGTTATTATTCGGCTGTTCCGCAGGCTCGGCGCGTCTCTTGTATGCGAGACGTCGACACGCCCCTGGCGGGCACCGCCGCGTACTGCCGACGTTCGCACGAGCGCCGGCTTGCCGTTTAAAATTGCAAACGCTATGCCATAGCGGCTTTTGTCGATAAAACCGCGATAAATCGGGAAATAATCCGGGGTCGGATGGCCCCGCTGTAACGGAAAAGAATCAGCCGCGTGGCGTTTGTGCGAGACAGCGTGCCGCTTTCGATACAGTCAGTTTCAGGGTGCAGCATGGGCACCGACAGCCTGCAGCAAAATCAGTCTTCTAACGCAATTGCTGCAGGCGGCGCGCTCCGGGCGGATGGGTTGCGAAAACGGCGGCATACCAACGGTCCATGGTCGGCGCGTTCAAGTTGTTGGCCAGCAGTTTCTCCAGCGCCGACACCAGCGCAGCACGTTCGGCGTGGTGGGCCGCATACGCGTCCGCCTCGTATTCATAGCGACGCCGGACGGCCGACTGCCAGGGTCGTAGCGGCCAGGCGAACGCGGGCAGCAGCACATACGCGGCCACGCCCAAAAACACCGGCGAGCCAGCCACGCCCAGGCCGGCAGCCAGTGCCCCCAGGCCAAGGTATCCGGCCAGTAACAGCGCCGCCTGGGCGCCATAGAAACGTTGCAGATGACCACAACGATAATGACCGAGCTCGTGGGCCATCACCGCTTCCAGCTCGGCCGGCGACAGATGTGCGATCAAGGTGTCGAACAGCACGACGCGCTTGCTCCGGCCGAGGCCGGTGAAATAGGCGTTGGCCATCTGGGAACGACGGGAACTGTCCACCACGAGCACGTCATCGAGGCGGGAGCCACAACGCTGCATCATCGCCTCGAGACGCGTGCGCAACTCGCCAGCCTCGAGCGGCTTGAAACGCTGAAACAGCGGATCGATGAGGTTCGGGCGCGCCCAGAACAGGATCGCCACGCCCGCGATCATCAGCAGACCACTCGCCGGCCATGCAAGGACGAACGGCCATACCGCGAACGGCCAGAGCACCCAGGCAGCCGCGAGGACTGCGATCACGCCATTGAGAACGAGCCGGCGCACACTGTCGCCGGCCAGCGTGACCGGTCCGCTTCGCGACATGCCACAGGCGCGCTCGACAAACCACCAGCGTGCCCAGGGCAGGATTTCCCGTAACAGCTGATCCACCAGCGCGAAGCTCACGACGAACCCGAGCACGCCGGCCGCGCCGCCCGTCGCCAGCACGGAATGCAACGCCACGAGTGCGCCGCCGCCCAGCCAGAGCCCGACACGCGCCACGCTCTCGAGGGAACCCAGCCACTGAAACAACGCGCGCCGCTGACCGTAGACAGTTTGTCGCGTATTGGACGCGCCTGACCGGCGGCGGGCGAGATGCTGCCATTGGCGCAGGCACGGCACGGCCTCGAAGATGAGCCCCAGGAGGAGCCAGCCGGCCACGATGCCGGTCAACGTCACGCTTTCCATCGTCATGACCCCATGTCTTTTGCAAACGCTGCGACATGGCCGCCACGCGGCGCGACGCATCCCGATGCAATCCCAAGGTCATATTTGACGTGTCCCACTAGCGGCGTAGTGTTGATTGCAGACCGGCGATCAGCCCGGTTGCCGAATCGACGTCCGAAAAAAGACAAACCCAGAGCAAAGCGAGGAGAACGCATGAGCATCACGATACATCCCTCCGTGGACAAGGGCATGACGCCGGCCGCCGACAACTTCTCCGGCGGCACCCTGCGCTGCAAATGCAGCAGCAACCCGGTCGAGGTCAGCGTATCGTCCCAGTGCGCGCACAACCATGTCTGCGGCTGCACCATGTGCTGGAAACCGGAAGGCGCGATGTTTGCGCAGATCGCCGTGGTGCCGCGCGACAGCGTGAAGGTCACCCAGAATGAGGACCGGCTCAAGGTCGTGAACGAATCGGCGGCCATCAAGCGTCATGCCTGCAGCGAATGCGGCGCCCACATGTACGGCCGTATCGAGGACAGCAACCACCCCTTCCACGGGCTGGATTTCATCCATACCGAACTCTCCGACGAGGACGGCTGGGAGCCGCCGCAGTTCGCCGCCTTCGTGTCGTCGATCATCGAGTCCGGCACCAACCCCGACAAGATGGGCGAGATTCGCCGCCATCTGCACGACCAGGGCCTGGAACCCTACGACTGCCTGTCGCCAACCCTGATGGACGTGATCGCGACCCACACCGCGAAACAGAAAGGCGTCCTCTAGCGCGAACGTTCCGAACCCGGCCGGGCACCCTGCTCGGCCGGGTATCACGCCACATGCAGAAGCCGGCGCGCCTTCGCCGCAAAGGTCTTTTGCCGCTCTAGTCTTCAGGGTTATTCCGCATTTCCCTGCACATGCCGGGTGGGCATGGTGCTCGTAGGAAACCATCCGAATACTGCGAGCACTTCATGAAAGCATTGACCTGGCACGGCACCCACGACGTGCGTGTCGACAACGTCGACGATCCCACCATCCAGCAGGATCGCGACGCCATCATCAAGATCACCGCCACCGCAATCTGCGGTTCGGACCTGCATCTGTACAACGGCCTGATGGCCGGCATGCAGGAAGGCGACGTGCTCGGCCACGAGTTCATGGGCGAGGTCGTGGAAACCGGCTCGGCCGTGAACAACCTCAAGAAGGGCGATCGCGTGGTGGTGCCGTTCACCATCTCCTGCGGCAGCTGCTTCTTCTGCAACAAGCATCTGTACTCGCTGTGCGACGAGTCCAACCCGAACGCCGACCAGGCCGCCGAACTCATGGGCCATTCGCCGGCCGCGCTGTTCGGTTATTCGCATCTGCTCGGCGGCATTCCGGGCGGCCAGGCCGAATACGTGCGCGTGCCCTATGCCGACGTCGGCCCGATCAAGGTCGAATCCGACCTGCGTGACGATCAGCTGCTGTTCCTGTCCGACATCTATCCGACCGGCTATCAGGCTGTCGACCAGTGCGACATGGAAGCCGGCGACACGGTTGCCATCTGGGGCTGCGGCCCGGTCGGCCAGTTCGCCATTCGCAGCGCCTGGATGATGGGCGCGGGCCGCGTGATCGCGATCGATCGCGTGCCGGAACGCCTGAAGCTGGCCAACGAAAAAGCCGGCGCCGAAGTGATCAACTTCGAGAAGGAAAACGTCTACGAAAAACTCATGGAGATGACCGGCGGGCGCGGCCCGGATTGCGGCATCGACTGTGTCGGCGCCGAGGCGCACGGCCAGGGCGATCCGGAATACGAGCGTCGCAGTGCCGATTCCAGCGAAGACAACCACCCGCATGCGGTCAACGAGATGATCATGTCCGTGCGCAAGGGTGGCCGGCTGTCGCTGCCCGGCGTGTATACCGACAAGGTGGACGGCTTTGCCATCAACGCGCTGATGAACAAGTCGCTGTCGGTCAAGGGCGGCCAGACCCATATGCAGGGTTATCTCAAGCCGCTGCTCAACACCGTCGAGCAGGGCCTGATCGATCCGTCCTTCATCATCACCCATCGGCACAAGCTGACTGAGGCCCCCGAGGCCTACGCCAACTTCAATGCCAAGCAGGATGGCTGCATCAAGGTGGTGATGACGCCGTAATCGGGGCGCCAAGCCAAACGTCGGTGTGAACGGCCGATAAAAAAGGGGGCGAGAAATCGCCCCCTTTTTCATGCGTGCGCTACCGACCCTAGCGCAGGATCAGCACCGGCATGCCGGCGCGCCGGATCATCTCGGTGGTGGTGCTGCCCACCAACAGGTGGCGAATCCGCGAATGGCCATAGGCGCCCATGACCAGCATGTCGATGGCGTGCGACTGCTTGTAGGCGCGCAGGCTGGATTCCACCTCGCCTTCCAGAATCGCGATGGTCACGCTGGCACAGACGCCTTCCAGCGCGGCCTTAGCCTCGTCGAGCTTCTTGCGACAGTCAGCGCTCGCCTCGCCGACAAACACTAGATGGCATTCCACACCGTCGAACAGCGGGCTGTTGGCGATGCGTTCGATCATCGCCCGTGCCGTGCGACTGCCGTCGAAGGACACGACGATCCGTTGCGGCGCGGTGAAGTCCGGCGGTGTGATCAGGATCGGGCAATGCAGCGAGCGGATCACTCGCTCGAGATTCGAACCCAGATGTTCGTGCGCGGTGTCGGCCGTCTCGCCGCGCTTGCCGAGCACAAGCAATCGAGTCTGAGGCTCCATTTCTACAAGCGTTTCGGCAAGCGCGCCGTGGCGCTGGCGTGACATGGCGTTGGCCACGCCGTCGGCCGCGGCGCGTTCGCAGGCGGCATCCAGCATCAGCCGGCCCTGTTCGCGGTCTATACGCGCGCGCTGTTCGTCGAGCTGGGCGAGTTCGGCCAGCAGATGCTCGCGCGAACCCAGGCCGATCTGGCCGCTGACGTCGGATTCCGCCGCCCGGCCGGCCTTGTCGATGACGTGCACGAAGGTCAGGCCGATATCCAGGCGCAGGCTCGCCCAGGCGGCCGCGTCGCATACCGCCTGCGAATAGGCCGAACCGTCGATACAGGCGGTGACATGGCGCTCGCTCATGAAATCTCCTCGATCTGTCGTTCTGTCTTGTTTCTAGTGGCCGCCGAGCAGCTTCTCGGCATCCGGCTTGTCGTGCACGGCGATACGATCGACCAGCGTCGCGCTGGCCTCGTTGAGGCCCACGATATCGACCTCGGCGCCTTCACGCCGGAATTTCAGCACCACCTTGTCGAGCGCACCCACTGCGGTGATGTCCCAGAAGTGGGCCCGGCGCAGGTCGATCCGCACATGATCCAGCGCTTCCTTGAAATCGAAGCCGGCCACGAATTTCTCGGCCGAGGTGAAGAACACCTGGCCGACCACTTCGTATTCGCGCCCGCGCCCGTCAGTGCTTTCCGTACTGCCGATATAGAGCAGCCGGCCGACCTTATTGGCAAAGAACAGCGACGACAGCAGCACGCCGACGAACACGCCGATGGCGAGATTGTGGGTGGCGACCACCACCACGACCACCGTGACCATCACGATATTCGTGCTCAAGGGATGCTTGCGCATATCGCGCAGCGACTCCCAGCTGAAGGTGCCGATCGAGACCATGATCATCACCGCCACCAGCGCGGCCATGGGAATACGCGACACCCAGTCGGACAGGAACACCACCATGATCAGCAGCACCACGCCCGCACAGAGCGTGGAAAGCCGCGTACGCCCGCCGGATTTGATGTTGATCACCGACTGGCCAATCATGCCGCAACCCGCCATGCCGCCAAGCAGGCCGGCGCTGAGGTTGGCGATGCCCTGGCCGCGGCATTCGCGGTTCTTGTCGCTGTTGGTGTCGGTCAGGTCATCGACAATAGTCGCCGTCATCATCGATTCCATCAGGCCGACCACGGTCAGCATGATCGAATACGGCAGGATGATCTTCAGCGTTTCCAGATTCAGCGGCACTTCCGGCCACAGGAATACCGGCAGCGTATCCGGCAGTTCGCCCATGTCGCCGACCGTGTTGATGCTCAGCCCCGACGCCATATAGACGCCCGTGAGCACCAGAATGCAGATCAGCGGCGAGGGCAGCATGCGCCCGATCACCGGCACATAGGGAAACAGATAGATGATGCCGAGCCCCGCCGCCGTCATGGCATAGACATGCCAGGTCACGTCGGTGAGCTCGGGCAGCTGGGCCATGAAGATCAGGATCGCCAATGCGTTGACGAAGCCGGTGACCACGGATCGGGATACGAAGCGCATTAACTCGCCCAGGCGCAGCACACCGGCGAATATCTGCAGCACGCCGGTGAGCAGGGTCGCGGCGAGCAGGTACTGCAGCCCATGTTCGGCTACCAGCGTGGTCATCAACAGCGCCATGGCGCCGGTGGCGGCCGAGATCATGCCCGGTCGCCCGCCTGCGAAGGCAATCACCACGCAGATACAGAAGGAGGCATAGAGCCCCACCTTCGGGTCCACCCCGGCGATGATCGAGAAGGCGATCGCCTCCGGAATCAGTGCCAGGGCCACCACCGTACCGGCGAGCACGTCGGCGCGGATGTTGGAAAACCAGGTCTGTCGTATCGATTGGATCATCGTCTCTCGTGCCTGCTGAACGATACGCCGCCACGCGAGCCGGCCTGGCCCGCGCAGCGAACGTGTCGATGGCGCCTGTTACATCAGACACCGGAGTAGTCGTTTCGGAGAGCAAGCGCCGGGCCAGAACCCGCGGGGATCGCGGCATGGCGGTCGCGAATGCGACAGGCGCGGCTGCGCTCGGTTGCGTTCCGGCCTGCCGTGCGACACCGCCTGTGCCGAGGCCGGCCTTTCGAGCGCGCGGATACTAACAGAACGAACGCCCGGGCGCCCGGGCGAACCGCCCTCAGGCAGCCGTGGCTCGCCAGTAGCGCTTGAGATGGGTGTCAACGCCGCCGAACAGCAGCGACAGTGCGGTCAGGCGCTTGAAGTAGTGGCCGACATCGAGTTCGTCGGTCATGCCGATGCCGCCATGCAGCTGAATCGCCTGCTGACCGATATATCGCGCCGACTGGCTGATGCCCGCCTTGAGCAGGGCCGCAGCCGGCGCGGGCATTGTCGCCTGACCGCCGTGCTCGGCGACCGTCTGTTCGAACAGGTTCTCGGCGTTGGTCAACGCGATATACATATCGACCATCCGATGCTGGAGCACCTGAAAACCCGCGATCGGCATGCCGAACTGCTTGCGCGTCTGGGTATAGGCGATGGTCTTGTCGAGCAGCGTCTCCATCGCCCCGATCGCTTCTGCCGCCAGCATGAGACAGCCGGCGTCGATGGCCCGCCCCAAAAGCACACCGCCCTCGCCGTCGTTATTCAAGCGCTGTTCCGGCGTCACGGCAACGGCGTCGAAATACACTCGGCCCGCGCGATGGCCGTCCACGGTCGCAAACCCTTCGACCGTGACGCCCGGCGTGTCCACGGCCACGACGAACAGCTCGATACCGTCGTCGTCGACCGCGTTCCCGGCGCTGCGTGCCGAGACGACCACATGCGTGGCCTGCGGCGCGTTCAGCACGGTGATCTTTTCGCCGTCGATCTGCCAGCCCTCGGCCGTTGGCTGGGCACGCGTTTCGACATAAGCCGGATTGCCGCGCGAGCGCGTTTCTTCCCAGGCCAATACCGGCAGGATCTCGCCGGCGATCAGGCCCGGCAGCAGCGACGCTTTTAGGTCGGTATTCGCGCTGTTCGCAATGGCCTGCCCGGCCAGCCCGACCACGCCGAGATAGGGCTCGACCACGAGCGCGCGGCCGAAGCGCCGCATCAACCCGAGCGTGTCGGTGACGGTGCCGCCGAGCCCGCCGTCGTCTTCGGCAAAGGGGATGCCGAGCCAGCCGAGTTCGGCGAACTGTTGCCAGTGATCCGGCGCGTATCCGGACACGGATTCGACCTGCGCCCGGCGCGCATCGAAGCTGTAGTGGTCGCGCAGAAACTTGTCGACGCTGTCGTCGAGCATGGCGCGCATTTCGGCAGAAAGTGATGACATGGTCCGTTCCCGCAGAGCGTGCCGCGCTCAGGGCGCGAGCAGGGTCTTGGCGATGATGTTGCGCTGGATTTCGCTGCTGCCGCCAAAGATGGTGGCCGCGCGGTTGTTGAGATATTTCGGCATCGCCGTGAGCGTGTCGGGCGAGCCGATAGGCGGCGTGTCGCTGCCTACGACCAGCGCTTCGATCTGCAGGGTGAGCGTCGGCGTGCCGACCGTGTCGATGGCCAGTTCGTTGATGCGCTGCAGCGTCTCCATCGCGGTGATCTTGATCATCGAACTCATCGGCCCGGATTCGGGCGAGCCCTTGTCGAGTGCTGCGAACTTCACCTCGGTGGCATCGACCATCGCCACGTCCAGGGCGAGCTGTGAAAAACGCTGCTGGAAGACCGGGTCGTCGGCGAGCACGCCACCGAAGCCGTCGCCGGTTTCAACCGCGATGCGGCGAATGAAGGCCAGTTCCTGACGAAAATGGGCCGCGAACGAGGAGCTGCCGCCGCGTTCGTGCTCGAGCAGGTATTTGGCCACGCTCCAGCCGTCGTTCTCTTCGCCCAGGCAGCTATCCAGCGGCACCTCGACGTCGTCGAAGAACACGTCGCACTGCTCGGGCAGCCCGTCCAGGCCAATGATGGGGCGAATCGTCAGCCCGGGCCGGTCAAGATCGTCGAGCAGAAAGAAGCTGATGCCCTGCTGCGGCTTGCCACCGGCCTCGGTGCGTACCAGCAGGAACATGCGATCGGCGTGGTGGGCATAGGTGGTCCAGGTCTTGCTGCCGTTGATCACGTAGTGATCGCCGCGGCGCTCGGCCCGGCAGCTCAGGCTGGCGAGGTCCGACCCCGCGTTCGGCTCCGAATAGCCCTGGGTCCAGAAATGCTCGCCCGACAGAATGCCGGGCAGATGGGCGGCCTTCTGCGCCTCGGTGCCGAAACGCATGATCGCCGGGCCGACCATGGACAGCCCCTGCGGCAGCAGCGGCGGCACCCGGGCCGCGCGGCATTCCTCCTCGAAGGCTTTCTGCTGCGCGACCGACCAACCCGGCCCACCGTGTTCGCGCGGCCATGACGGCGCGGACCAGCCCTGCGCGTGCAGCAGACGATGCCAGCGCATGGTCGGCGCAAACGGCGGGAAGAAACTCGTGGTCTTGCGCCCGGCCTCGCGGATCTCGTCGTCGGCGGCGCGTTCGATGAAATCACGCACGTCACGGCGAAAATCGGTGAGGTCCGGGTTGTCTGATTCGGTCATCGCCAATACTCCGCGGCAGGCCCGGCAAGCGAGACAGCGCACACCGCCCTGTCCGGCCAACGCGCCGAAAACAGCGGCGCGGCTGGTTCCGCAGTGTGGCGCGGTCCCAAGCCGTGTTCATCGTCGAACCCGACGATTCGGCGGTTCAGCGCGCCTCGTCCGTCGCCGATGACTCGCTGGCGGTCCTGGCTCGTCGACTGACGCGCTCGGTGAGATTGACCGGCTGCATGTCTTCTATGGAATAGCCCGACGGATAGGTTCGCTGGCGGCGCTTGACGGTTTCGCCGGGATAATCGCCGAACGCGAACACACGATTGAACAGCCCGACCACGCGCAGCACCGTCTCCACCGCACGCCGGCGCCAGGCGGGTGGTCGCTTGTAGCCGACCGCATCGAGAAACTGCGCGGGCATGAGGCAGGCAACGATCGGTTTGACGGCGGGCCGCATGAACGCGGGCAGCCAGTTCTCCATGATGCGTACCGTGGCGTCGCTGACCCGTGCACTGCTGTCAGCGTAGACAAAGTTCTTGTCTTCGTAGCGTTGAATGAACGCATCGAATGCCGCTTTCGTTTCGGGTATGGCGGCGAGATTCATCCGCCGGCCGATCTCGAACCAGAAATTGAACCAGGCCTGTTTTTCGTGTGCCGTCATTCGGCGGCGGCCGTGCCGATCGGTCCAGCGGAACGGAAACTCGATGAACGACCAGAGCACGAACAGAAACTCGTCGTTGTGAATGCGGTAATGCGCGTGGGTGCGGTTCATGCGCTCGATCGCGCGGCGCCCGACGTCGCCGTCCCAGCCGGATTCTATGAAATGGCCGATCAACAGCGCCGTGTCGTCGTAGCGCTTCTGGCCGTGCTTTTCGAATTCGGCGGTGCGATCCAGAAGCTTCGAGACCGGTTCGCTGCCGTAGGTGTAGAACAGCGCGACTTCCAGTGCGCGGTTGATGTCCCAGGAGAACTCGTAGCTGCCCATCAGGTGCACGATGCGCTGGACATCGCGCTGCGCATCCAGCGCTGCGATTTCGCGCCGCACGTCGGGGTTGTGACACACACCCCATTTTCTCGCATAAACGGTTTGCATAGCGTCGCCACCCGGTGATCGTCCGCCCGCCGCGGCACGCGCCGCACTGCGGGCGGACACCACCCGAATCAAAGGCCGTAGCTGCTCACATCGACCTTGGAATAGATCTCGTTCCAGTAGAGTTCGGCCAGATCGTCGGCGTTGTCGACATCGGCCACCCGGTCGACCCACTTCGAGAGGATGCCGCGGAAGGTCTCGACCATTTCGCTGGAGCGCTCGATGCCATGCCGCTTGGCGTAGTTGTCGGCGATGGTCTGGGCGTCCTTCTCGATGAACACTTGAGTCGCTTCGCGCAGGCTCGCATCGGCGGCGTGAACCGCGATGCCTTCATCCGGCGCATTCTCCAGTTCCTTCGTGGCGCCGGCCTGATAGTCCCAGCTGATTTCGGCGCCGAGTACGGCCGAGGCATGCAGCAGATCCTTGCGCTGTTTCTCGCTCAGGCTCTGCCAGACTTCACGGTTGACGTTGTTCACACCGGTGCCGCCAAACACGCCGCCCGGCACATCCGGCGTCACGTGCGCCACCACTTCCGAGAGCTTGAAGATATCCAGATCCACGCTGGAGCTGATCGAGCAGTCGAGTACGCCCTGGTTGAGCGCTTCATAGGCGTCGCTCACCGAAATGGTCACCGGCGTCGCGCCCACCGCTTCGGCCCAGCGGGCCCACTGCGCGCCGGCGCTGCGCACGCGCTTGCCGCGAATACCGGACTGGCTCACGACCTTGTCGTTGCACAACAGCATGTAGGGCGCGCTCGCCGAGGCGCCGGTGAATACCTGGTTCTGGGCGGCGAATTCCTGCACGCACTCCGGGCAATCCTGGAAGATGAATTCGGACATCGCGCCGACATAGGCCAGCCCCGCCTTGCTCGGCTCGACATCGTCGAGCTCCAGCAACATGGTCAGCTCCGACACCAGGTTGGTATTCGGAAACTCGGCCGGAAAATAGGAGAACAGAACGAAGCCGGAATCGGCCATGCCGTCGCGAATGCCGGGCGCGGCCTCGCTGAAGCTCAGCAGCGACATCGAATAGACCTTCGCCTTGAGATCGCCATCGGAAATCCTCTCGAGCGCGCTGGCGTATTTCATCGCCGCATCGGAACCGATCGAATTCGGCGGATAACCCGTCGCGTAGGAAATGCTGCGCGCCTGGGCAGGCAGGGCAACCGTGAGCGCAACAAGCGCGAGCGAAGCGGCACACGTGGACAGGAATCGGTTCATGTCATCTCCTGGATCGCAGCGGCGACAGCCGAACCGCGGTTGTTATCGTGTTTGTCGAAACGGCCTTTGGGCTCATGGTCATCGTTGCTGCTCGCGACCCCGCGATCATCGTCTGTTCGGACGATTTGACCCGAACCCGTCGGCGGCTAGCCGATCCGCCGGCCCTTGTCGGCCCAGTAGGGTTCCTTGAGCTTGTACTTGAGGATCTTGCCGGCGCCGGACAGCGGCAGTTCGTCGACGAAATCGAAGCTGCGCGGGCATTTGTAATTGGCGATCCATTCCTTGCAATGGGCCACGATCGCCTGCTCGTCGGCGCTTTCGCCCTCCTTGAACACGACCACGGCATGCACGCGCTCGCCCCAGGTCTCGTCGGGCACGCCGATCACGGCGCACTGGGCGATCGCCGGCAGGCGCAGCAGCGCGTCCTCGACCTCCACCGAGAACACGTTCTCGCCGCCGGTCACCACCATGTCCTTGATGCGGTCGACCAGAAACACATAGCCGTCCGCGTCCAGATAGCCGGCGTCGCCGGTGTGCATCCAGCCGCCGCGCAGCGCGTCTTCGGTCTGCTCGGGCTTATTCCAGTAGCCCTGCATGACCATCGGCCCGCGCACGGTGATCTCGCCCACCTCGCCGTGGGCGACCTCCGCGTCGAGCGGATCGACGATCCGGATTTCGGCCATATGCGAGGGAATGCCCGCGGCAGACAGCTTGTCCGCGTAGGCGGGATCGGTATGGCACCAGGTCGGCAGAAACGCCACCACCGGTGAGAGCTCGGTCATGCCGTAGAGCTGCAGGAATTCGGCCTTCGGCAGCTTGTCCAGCGCCAGCCGCAGCAGGCTGTTGTCGATCGGCGAAGCGCCGTAGAGCATCGTATGCAACGACGACAGATCGAACTCGTTGAAGCGGGGATGATTGAGGACGGCGCGCAGCATGGTCGGCACCAGAAAGGTTTCGCCGACCTGTTCGCGCGCAATGCCTTCGAGCACGGCCAACGGGTCGAAGCCGGGCAGCACGATCTGGGTGCCCTGACGCAACGCGACCTGCAGAATCAGCCCGATACCCGCGACATGAAAGAACGGCGCGGAATGCAGGGCCACGACGCGATCGCGCCGGCAGTCGGGCAGGATCGCGCCGAGCGAACAGCTGTAGAGGTTGGCGTGGCTGAGCATCACGCCCTTGGGGGCGCCGGTGGTGCCGCCGGTATAGAGAATGGCCGCAAGATCGTCGTCGCCGCGCATCGCGTCCTCGACCGGCGTCGCCTCAGCCATGAGTTCGCGATAATCGAGCACGCCTTCCGGGCAGTCGTTCTCGCCGATGTAGACGATCGTGTGTACCGCGTCAGACTGCGCGCGAATCGGTTCGATCATCGACAGGAAGGCATCGTCGACGAGCAGGATGCCTGTACCGCAGTCGTCCAGTGAATAGACGGCCTCGCGCGCGCTCCAGCGGATGTTAACGGTGTTGAACACGCCGCCGCCCCAGAGGGCCGCGAAGATGAACTCGATATAGCGATCCGAGTTCAGCGCCAGGATGCCGACGCGATCCCCCGTACCCATGCCCAGGTTCTGGAGCACGCCGGCGAGACGCGCGACACGCTCGACATGCGCTGCAAAGCTGTGACGACGCTCGCCGAATACAACGGCTTCGGCGTCCGGGCGCTCGCGTTTGGCCTTGTGCAGCGGTTGGGTCAGATACATGGTGCGCTCCTCCAGAAAACCCCTGTCGGCGGGTCGTATCGCCGGGCAGGCCGTCGAATTTTTCTATTTGCGAGTATTGTTCAGAGTGCCTCGGGTTTGATCGTCGGAACCGACTAGTTTGATGGCGCGTGCGCGCGACGCGCCGGCTATAACGATCGCGAAATCACTTCCTTCATGATTTCGTTGGTGCCGCCATAGATACGCTGCACACGCGCATCGATATACATGCGCCCGATCATGTATTCGTTGGTATAGCCGTAGCCGCCGAACAGCTGCAGGCACTCGTCGATCACGCGGTTCTGAAGGTCGGTGGTCCACATCTTGGCCATGGACGCACCCACGGTATCCAGCTTTTCGTCCAGCAGGTCCTGAATACAGCGATCCAGATAGGTGCGAGCGACGCGCGCCTGGGTGGCGATCTCGGCCAGCTTGAACTTGCTGTTCTGGAAATCGAACACCGACTGGCCGAAGGCGCGGCGCTCCTTGGTGTAGTCGATCGTGGCCGCCAGCGCGCCCTCGATCGCGCCGACCGCATTGACGGAAATGATCAGCCGCTCGTAGGGCAGATCGCCCATGAGCTGGTAGAAGCCCTTGCCCTCTTCGCCGCCGAGCAGCTGGTCGCGGTGCAGCTCGACCTCGTCGAAAAACAGCTCGGAGGTGTCCTGGGCCTTCATGCCGATCTTGTCGAGCACGCGGCCCACGCGGTAGCCGTCGAGCCCTTCGGTTTCCGCAATCAGGATCGACGTGCCCTTGGCGCCGGCCGAGGGATCGGTCTTGCAGACCACGAGCACCAGCCCGGCGAGATAGCCGTTGGATATCCAGGTCTTGGCGCCCGATAGCCGGTAGTGATCGCCGTCGGCGACCGCGCGCGAGCGGATCGCCTGCAGATCGGAACCAGCATCCGGTTCGCTCATCGCGATCGCGCCGACCAGCTCGCCACGCGCCATGCGCGGCAGGTAGCGCTCGCGCTGTTCGGCGGTGCCGTGGTTGAGCAGATAGTGGGCCACGATGCTGTGCACGCCGGTGTTCATGCCGGTGAGCCCGCGCCGCGCCATTTCCTCGAGAAAGACGGCTTCGTGGCGGAAATCGCCGCCCGCGCCGCCATATTCCTCGGGAATATCGGAACAGAGCAGGTTCAGCTCGCCGGCACGGCGCCAGATCTCGTGGCCGACATGGCCGCGCTTGCGCGCGGCCTCGTCCGCGGGCGCCATCTCGGTATCGAGAAAACGCGTGACCATGTCGCGAAACAGCTCGATTTCCTCGTCTGCCCAGGGGCATTCATAGGGTTGGCTCTGACGCATGGCGTACCTCGTTGTTCAAGTTTGTCGTGTAGCCGCGCGGATCGGGCCGTTTAAATCGGCAGACGTCCCGCGCGCCGACGCGGCTCAATCGAAATGGGTGGGCAGGAACAGGATGATGTCCGGCACCGTCATCAGCAGCGCGAGCACCACCAGGTCCATGATCAGGAACCAGAAGATGCCGCGGAAGATGGCGCTGGTCGATACCAGGTCGTTGACCACGCTCTTGATCACGAACACGTTCATCCCGACCGGCGGCGTGATCATGCCGATCTCCAGCATCTTGGTGAGCACCACGCCGAACCAGAGCAGGCTCAGGCCCGCCGCGTCGATGATCGGCAGCACGATCGGCAGCGTCAGCAGCATGGCGCCGATCGGCTCCAGAAACATGCCCAGCAGCAGATAGACGGCGACCAGGCCCAGCATCAGCATGAGCGTGCTGGTGTCGCTGCCGATCATCAGCTCGGACAGATAATCACCCGCGCCGGACAGGGTAAGAAAACGCGTGAGCAAACTCGCGCCAATCGCGATGATCAGCAGCGCGCCGGTAGTCAGCAGCGTTTCGAGTATGGCGTTGCGAAACCGCTGCCAGTTCAGCGCGCCCTTGAGCAGCGCCACCACGCAGGACAGAAACGCACCCACCGCCCCGGCCTCGGTGGCGGTGAACACACCCCCGAACAGGCCGCCGAAGATGCCGATCATGATCAGCAGCACCGGCCAAGTGTCCTTGAGCGCGTCGATCTTGTCGGCCAGCGGCACGTCCTCGCGCACGTCGGGTGCCAGCGCGGGGTTGAGTTTCACCCGCACCATGACGACGACGACATAGCCGATCGCCGTGATCACGCCGGCGCTGATGCCGCCCAGAAACAGGCCGGCGATCGAGACCTGCGCGATCACGCCGTAGAGAATCATGATGATCGAGGGCGGTATCAGCGCGCCGATGGTGCCGGCGACCGCGACGGTACCGGTGGCCAGCCCCGGGTTGTAGCCGTGGCGCACCATTTCCGGCACCGCGATGCGCCCCATCGCGGCCGAACAGGCCACCGAGGAGCCGGACACCGCCGCGAAACCGGCCGAGCCGAAGATCGAGGCCACGGCCAGCCCGCCCGGCACCCCGGACAGCCAGATGCGCGCAGCACGGAACAACCCCTGCGTGAGCTGGGCGTGAAAACACACGAACCCCAGCAGCAGGAACATGGGCACCGAGCTGAGCACCCAGTTGGCTGCGAAATGATAGGGAATAAGGCCCACCGAACCCCAGGCCACGCCCCAGCCCACGAGATACCAAAGCCCGCCGAAGGACACGCCGATCAACGCCACGCCGATCGGCACCCGCAGCGCGATCAGCGTAAACAGGATGCCCAGCCCGGCCAGGCCTATCTGGACATCGCTCATCGATCCGTCTCCGGCGGGTAGAGCGCGGATGTGGCTCCGGGCGACGCGCGTTCGCTGTCGAGCCCGCTGCGCAGGCCGAACAGATAGACAACGAACTGATAGACCAGCACCACCGTCATCAGACCCAGCCCGACCGGCAGGACGAAATAGCTGGGCCAGACCGGAATGCTGGTATTGCCCTGCACCACCGACGCAGCGATGCCGTATTTCGACAGCGCGACTTCCCAGCTGCGTACCGCGACCAGCGCGAATACCGCGGCCGACAGAAGCAGTGTCCAGCCTTCCAGATGCCGCTTGATCACGGACGGCAAGCGATCGGTCACGACCTCCACGCTGATATGGGCATTCTTCTGCGCCGCGAAGGCCAGCGGCACGAAGGCCGCGACGATCATGTAGTAGTGCGAAACGACGGTGATCGTGCCCGGAATTGGCGTGCCGAAGATGAAGCGCCCGGCCACGTCGGCCGTGACGTGCAGCATCATCAGCGCGATCGCCAGACCGCCGAGGATGGTCATGGCATCGGTCAGGCGCGACAGCCAGCGGCCGAGGCTATGCATGGCCTACACCACCTTGCCCGGCCGATGCCCGCCGAACTGTTCGCGCAGTTTCGTCTTCAGCAGCTTGCCGGTGGCGGTATGCGGCAGCTCGTCGACGAAGACGATGTCGTCCGGCAGCCACCACTTCGCCACGCGGCTTTGCAGATGCGTCATGAGTTCGTCGGCGGTGATCGCCACGCCGGGCTTGGCGACGACGATCATCAGCGGTCGCTCCTGCCATTTCTCGTCGGCGATGGCGATCACGGCCGCCTCGGCCACGCCGGGGTGCGAGAACGCGGCGCCTTCGAGATCCTGCGACGATATCCACTCGCCGCCGGACTTGATCACATCCTTGGAGCGATCGACGAGCTGCAGATAGCCGTCGCGGTCAATGGTGGCGATATCCCCGGTGGGAAAATAGCCTTCGTCGTCGAGGACGTCGTCATCGCGGCCGTAGTAACCGCTGGCGATCCACGGCCCGCGGATAAACAGGTGCCCGGCGTGCTGGCCGTCGTGCGCAAGCGCTCGGCCCTCGTCGTCGACCAGCTTGAGCTCGACGCCCCAGATACCCCGCCCCTGCTTGATCTTGACCGTTTCGCGCGCTTCGGCGTCCAGCGCGTCGTGTTTCGGCAGCCAGCGGTTGGCCACACCCAGCGGGCTGGTTTCGGTCATGCCCCAGCCCTGCACGACCTCGACGCCGAATTCGTCTTCCAGGCGCCGGATCATCGCGCGCGGCGGCGCACTGCCGCCGATGCCGATGGTGTCCAGGCACAGTGCATCGGCCGACAGATCGGCATGATCGGCATGATCGGCATGATCGGCATGATCGTCGAAATACTGGAACAGCATCAGCCAGACCGTCGGTACCGCCTGCGAAAAGGTCACACGCTCGTCGCGCATCAGGCGGTAGATATTCTCGCCGTCCAGCCGGGGGCCGGGCAGCACCACCTTGGCCCCGGCGATTGCTGCGGCATAGGGCATGCCCCAGGCATTGGCATGAAACATCGGCACCACGAGCAACAGCACCGAGCGGGCGGCCACGCCGAAACTGTCCGGCGCCATCGCGATCAGCGAATGCAGCACCGTCGAGCGATGCGAATAGAGCACGCCCTTGGGGTTGCCGGTGGTGCCCGAGGTGTAGCACAGACTCGAGGCCGTGCGTTCGTCGAAGGTGGGCCAGTCGTAGTCGGCTGACTGCGAATCGATCAGCTCGTCGTAGCAGAGCGCATCGACGCCCTCGATCGCCGGCATGTGCGCACGATCGGTAAGCACGATGAAATGCTCGACGTGCTTCAACCGCGGCGCGAGTTCGGCAACCAGCGGCGCGAAATCGAGATCGAAAAACAGCACCTTGTCCTCGGCGTGATCGAGGATGTACTCGATCTGCTCGACAAACAGCCGCGGGTTGACCGTATGCAGCACCGCGCCGCTGCCGGACACGCCGAAATACAGCGCCATGTGGCGATCGGTGTTCCAGGCCAGCGTCGCAACACGGTCGCCTTCGACAACGCCGAGTTCGCCCATGAGATTGGCCACCTGCTTGGAGCGGTCGCGCAGCGCCCGATAGGTCGTGCGCCGTATCGGGCCCTCGACGCTGCGCGTCACGATCTCGGTGTCGCCATGAAACTGCGCTGCGTGCTCGATGAGCGAGGAAATCAGCAGCGGACGGTCCTGCATCAGCCCCAGCATGCGGGTCTCCTGTTGCGCGGCGCGTGGATAGTCAATTCGGCGCGGGCCCTGTAACCGTTCGACCCGGTGTCGCTCATCCGGAGTGGCTCGATCTAGAGCCGCTCGACGATCGTCACGTTGGCCAAGCCGCCGCCCTCACACATGGTCTGCAGGCCGTAGCGGCCATCGCGCTGCTTGAGCGCGTGCACCAGCGTGGTCATGAGCTTGGTGCCGGAGCCACCCAGCGGATGGCCCAGGGCGATCGCGCCGCCGTTGACGTTGAGCCGTTCCGGATCGGCGTCGAGCGTGCGCATCCAGGCCAGTGGCACCGGCGCGAAGGCTTCGTTGACCTCGTAGATATCGATATCGTCCACCGACAGGCCGACCTTCTTGAGCGCGCGCTCGGTGGCCGGGATCGGCGCCTCGAGCATGATGACCGGGTCGTGGCCCATCACGCTCAGGTGGTGAATACGCGCCAGCGGCTGCACGCCCAGTTGTTTCAGGCCGCGCTCGTTGACGACCATCACGCCGCTGGCGCCATCGCAGATCTGGCTGGCATTGGCCGCGGTTATGCGCCCGCCTTCCTGCAGCAGCTTCACGCCGCTGATGCCCTCGAGCGACGCATCGAAACGGATGCCTTCGTCCACGGTATGCATGGCGTCGCCGCCGTTGCCGTCGTAATCGCGTACGGGCACCGGCAGAATCTCGTCGTCGAAGTGTCCGCCCTCGGTGGCACGGATGGCTTTCCGGTGGCTTTCCAGCGAAAAGGCATCGAGCTCGTCCTTCGACAACTCGTATTTCTTCGCCATCATCTCCGCGCCCGCGAACTGGGTGAAGTCATCCACGTCGGGATAGCGCTCGCGCATGGCCGGGCCGAAATAGTGGCCCATGCCCTGCTTGGCCGGCAGCGCGACCGAGGCGCCCATGGGCACGCGGCTCATCGATTCCACACCGGCGGCGATGACAATGTCCTGGGTGCCGGACATCACCGCCTGTGCGGCGAAATGGATCGCCTGCTGCGACGAACCGCACTGGCGATCCACCGACGTGCCCGGCACCGACTCCGGCAGCCTGGACGACAGCACCGCGTTGCGCGCGATATTGAGCGCCTGCTCGCCGACCTGGCCGACGCAGCCCATGATCACGTCGTCGACCAGGGCCGGATCGGCATCGGTGCGGTCGAGCAGCGCATCCAGCACCTGGCCGGACAGATCGGCCGGGTGCCAGCCGGACAGGCGCCCACCGCGGCGGCCGCCGGCGGTTCGGGTCGCGGCAACGATATAGGCTTCACTCATGGGATTTCCTCGCCGGGGCGCACCGCGGCACGCGTCGTGATTGCTGAATTCGGTGCCGGTTCATCGTCGGTCGCCGGCCAGCCGGCCTGCGTCGTCCGAAGCGACGATTTTGGTTCCGGCGTCGTGTTAACGCGGGGCCATGCGGATGGCGCCGTCCAGGCGGATGCTTTCGCCGTTCATGTAACCGTTCTCGATCAGCGCCTCGACCAGCGCCGCGAACTCGTCCGGCGCGCCCAGGCGCTTGGGAAACGGCACCGAGGCGGCCAGCGCGTCCTTGACCTGATCCGGCAGGCCGGCCATCAGCGGCGTTTCGAAGATGCCCGGCATGATGGTGTTGATGCGGATGCCCTCGCCCATCAGGTCGCGCGCGATCGGCAGCGTCATGCCGACCAGGCCGGCCTTGGACGCCGCATAGGCCGCCTGGCCCATCTGCCCGTCCTGGGCCGCGACCGAGGCGGTGTTGATCATGGCCCCGCGTTCGCCGTCCACGCCCGGCTCGAGCGCCAGCATGCCTTGGGCCGATTTGGCGTTGCAGCGGAACGAACCGATCAGGTTGATCTGCAGCACCTTCTCGAACTCCGCGACCGGAAAATGCTTGGCCTCGCCGGTCTTCTTGTCGCGGCTGGCGGTCTTGAAGGCGTTGCCGATACCGGCGCAGTTGATCAGCAGACGTTCCTGGCCAATCGCCGCGCGCGCCTTCTCGAAGCCGGCATCCACCGATTCCTCCGAGGTCACATCGACCTGACAGAAGATGCCGCCCAATTCGTCGGCCAGCGGCTCGCCCGCGTCCTTGTTGAGATCAAACAACGCAACGCGCACGCCCTGCGCGGCCAGCCGGCGTGCGACCGCGGCACCCAGCCCGGAGGCACCGCCGGTGATCACGGCACTTACGGAGGAATCGAGTTTCATGGCACATCCTTGCTCGAAGACACTAACCGGTCGCGAACAACGCCAGGCGGCGCGACGCGTCGTATGGCCCGAGTCTTTCGAAAGCGCGGCTTGCGGCGCATCGTCGAAAGCGACGAAATGCCGGCCACGCCCCGTCGATGCCCGCCGCGCGACGAATCCGCACCAGCGCCTGGCGGCCAGCTTCGCGAGCGCACACCACTGCATTGCGCAGGCGTTGACCCTGGGCCGGATCGGGGTAAAGGTAGCAATGGGCGAACAACCGTTCAGGGCTCTGTCCACGACGCGCAAGACGTCGATTCTGGGCCCCGCCACCCGGCAGCCACCCGCGGGCAGACCGGGCGACGAACAAGCGGCCGCATCCGCCTTCGGAAGGAGACAACATGATCACGTCCAACCGTGGCCGCCCGACGGCAGGCGCGCTGACCAGCAAGCTCAACCCGCCCACCGTGCACGCGGCACAGCTGCTGCGCGGCGAGATCAGCGCGACCCTGCAGGCCGATAGCGCCGTGAAAATGGTCCTGTTTCAGGGTCCGGCGGGCTTCGGCAAGTCCACGCTCATGGCCCAGTGCCTGGAACAGCTGGCCGCCGACGGCACGCGCACCGCCTGGCTCACGCTCGATGAGGCCGACAACGATATCCAGCGTTTCCTGCCCTGCCTGGAAGCGGCCATCGCCAATCTCCTGCCGGTCGCGGCCTGCGAACCGGCACCGGGCGACAACCGAAGCTCGGCGGGCGATACGGCCCTGAACCTGATCGCCGGGCTCGCCGATCACGATGACCGCTTCGTGCTGTTCCTCGACGATTTCGAGCGTATCCAAGAGCCCACGGTGCTCGGGCTGGTACGCGAGATCATCGACCATCTGCCGCCCAACTGCCGGCTGGTGATCGGCTCGCGCTCGCTGCCGGACCTGCGCCTGGCGCGCCTGCGCACCCGCGGCCAGCTCGTCGAGATCGACAGCAAGCGCCTGCGTTTTTCGCGCACCGAAACCGAGCGATTTTTAAACGATCACCGCGGGTTGGCGCTGGGCGCCGACGAGATCGCGGAGATTCATGCCAAGACCGAAGGCTGGGTGGCCGCGCTCTGGCTGGCTTCGCTGGCACTGGAGAAACATCCCGCGCCGGGCGAGTTCATCGCCCGCTTTTCCGGCGAACACCGCGCGGTCGCCGACTATCTGGCCGAGGACGTTCTCGCCCAGCAGCCGCAGCGGGTGCGCAAGTTCCTGCTGCGTACCAGCATCCTGCGTTATCTGAGCGTGCCGCTGTGCAACGCGCTACTGCCCGATGCCGACAGCGCGTCGCTGATCGACCTGCTCAATGAGGCCAACGTGTTCCTCGTGCCGATCGAGAGCGAGGAACGCCTTTACCGCTACCACAGCCTGTTCTCGGACTTTCTGCGTCATCGCTTGGCCGAGGAATGCCCGGACGAGATCGCGCCGCTGCATCGCGCGGCCTCGGCCTGGTTCGAGACCCAGCACCGGCCGGTGCCGGCAATCGACCACGCGCTGGAAGGTGGCGATTTCGACCGTGCGCTTACACTCATGTCGCAACACGCCGAGCCTCTGCTCGCGCAGGGGCGCATGCGCCTGCTCGGGCGCTGGTTCGACAGCATTCCGCCGGCCGACCTTGCCGCCTGGCCGCTGCTGCAGGCGATTCATGTCTGGGCGCTGTGCTTCAGCTGCAGCCCGCATACGGCGATGGAAAAACTCGAACAGACCGGCCTCGAACAGTCCACGGACCCGCGTATCAGGCCCCACGCGCTGGCCCTGCGGCCGTCGATTCTGGCGATCATGGACGACTTCGAGCAGGTCTATGCCATCGGCAGCAAGACCCTCGACGCCTTGCCCGCCGGCGAACCCTTCGCCGAAACCACACTGGTGAACACGCTCGCCAACGCCTATTCCGTGATGGGCGAACACCAGCGCGCGCGGACGTTGCTGGACGGCGCCCGCGATGTGCAGGGCGTGCACGAGAGCGCCTTCAACGCCATGTTCTCGGAATCCGTCGAGGGCATCATCGACTTGCAGGAAGGCCGACAGCGCCAGGCCGCGGCGCGCTTTCGCCTGGCCGCGCGCATCACCCGGCCGCGCTCGGCGTTCTCGCCCATCGGCACCAACGGCAACGCCTGGGCCGGCGTGCTGCATGCCTTCGCCGTCTACGAGGCCAACGATCTGGAAACCGCCACCCAGCTGCTCAACGTCTATGCCCCGCTGGCGCGCCATATCGGCCTGCCCGATCACATGATCCTGGCCGACGTGATGCTCGCGCGGATCGCCTTCATCGAGGGCGACGTCGACAAGGCACTGCAGACGCTGACAGTGCTCGAACGCACCGGCCACAATCGCCAGCTGCCGCGTGTGGTCGCCACCAGCCGCCTGCATCGCGCCCAGCTCATGCTGCTGCAGGGCGATGAATACGCCGCGCGTACCGAGATCGATCGCGCCAGCGACGCGGCCACCTGGGATCGACTGCGTCATCTGCGCCTGCTCGCCAACGATATCGACAACGACCGCATCGGCCGTCTTCGCTGGGAGGCGTTCGTCGGCGACGCCGCGTTCGCGCTGCGTGAGCTGGCGGCATTCATCACCGAATCGCAGGCCCAGACGCGCTATCGGCGCCTGTTCAAGCTGCGGCTGCTGCAGGCGGTGGCCCAACAGCGCGACGGCGACCTGCCAACGGCACTGAGCACGCTGGAAAATGCCTTGAAGGACGGTTGCCGTGAAGGCTATATGCGGCTGGTGCTCGACGAGGGACCGCGGGTCGGCGCGCTGGTGGTACGGCTGCAATCCGACACGCTGGAACGCAAGCTCGACCGACGCGAGCCGCTGTTCGCGGAATATCTGCAGGCGCTGCTGCAGGCGTTCGGGCCGCGAGTGTTCAACGAATATCCGGTTGAGGACGACCCCAACGCCACCCTGCTGGAGCCGCTCACGCGCAAGGAGATTCGCGTGCTCAAGCTGCTCGCCGAGGGCAATTCGAACAGTGCGATGGCCGAAAAGCTGTTCGTCTCCGACAGCACCATCCGCACCCATCTGCGCAATATCAACGGCAAGCTCAACGCCAGCAACCGCACCGAGGCGGTGGCCATTGCGCGCAAGGTGGGCGTGGTCTGACGCCGCGCCGCTGCAACGGCGCGGCGTCAGCGCGCTATTGCATCCCGTAGCTGGAGACGTCGACCTTGGAAAAGATCTCGTCCCAGTAGAGCTGCTCCAGCGCGTCCAGGCTGTCGACGTCCCCCACGCGCTTCACCCATTTCTCGAGCAGGTCGTGGAAAGTGGCGAGCAAGGCCTCGCCGCGCTCGACGCCGTGGTTCTCGCGGTAGTACGTCACGATCGTGTCCAGATCCTGTTCGGCGAAGGCCGCGCTGGCCTGCTCGAGCGAGGCCGCGGCTTCGTGGCGGGCCGCGCCCTCTTCCTCGGCGGCAGCGAGTGCGTCCTTTTCTTTTTCCAGATAGCCATAAGGCACCGCCGCGGACAGACGCGCGCCGGCGCGCAGCATGGCGCGGCGCTGGTCGTCCGTGAGTTCGCGCCACACGTCGCCGTTGACGCTCGCCGCACTGGCCGCGGCATAGACGCCGCCCGGTACCGCCATGGTGATATCGGTCACCGCTTCGGTCAGGCGCAGGTTCACCAGTTCCGGCGCCGAGGAGATGGTGCAGTCGAGCACGCCCTGGCTGAGTGCTTCCAGCAGGTCGTTGATCGTCATCGACACCGGCGTGGCACCGAAATGCTTCGACCAGCGCGACCAGTGCGAGCCGGCAACGCGCAGGCGCTTGCCGGCGAGCTGGGCCTCGTTGGTCACGGGTTTATTGCAGAGCAGACCGTAGTCGGAGCTCGCCGCATTGCCGGTATAAACCTGGTTCTGGGCCGCATATTCGTCCAGGCACTCGGGGCAGTTGAAGAAGGTGAATTCCGCCATCGCGGCGTTGAACGCCAGCGCGCCCTTGCCCTGAAGTTGGGCCTCGTCGAACTGGGTGAGCTGCATCGACGACTCGTTGACCAAGTTGGTATGCGGATACATCGACGGGAAATAGACCGTGAGCAGATAACCCACATCGGCGATGCCGTCGCGCACGCCGTCGGAGGTTTCGGAAGCGTCCAGCAACGACAGCGCATAAACCTTCATCGACAGCGTGTCGTCGGAATAGTCCGGCAGCGCCTCGGCATAGTCCATCGCGGCCTGCGCGGCGACCGATCCGGGCGGAAAACCCGTGGCATAGCGCAGGGTGCGGGCTTCGGCCGTGGCGGCCAGCATCAGGCCGATACAAGCCACCAGCATTCCCGCTTTCGAAACGATTCTGTTACCCATCCCGCTCCCCTTTTCGATTATGAACGCGCGCGGCAGGCCTGCCACGCGCCCTATCGATACTAGGCAGGCGGCGACACGTTGTTGTCGTCGATAGCGACGATTTGCGGGCTGCGGATTGCTAGTCGCGCAATGCGTCGAGCTGCCGCACGTCCACACCCCAGCTGGAGAGCAATTCGTGCGTATCGCGCGCGGTTTTATCTGCCGCGCCGGGCGTAGCGGCCGGCGTGCGGGAAAAACGTGGTGCCGGTGCGGGCTGCAGCACACCGTCCACTTCAACGAACGCTTCGCGCTCGCGGTTGTGCGGATGCGCGGGCGCCTCGTCCCAATCCAGCACCGGGGCGACACAGGCATCGCTGCCCTCGAGAATCTCGCACCACTGGTCGCGCGTTCGGGTTTTGATCAGCTCGGCCAGACGCTGCTTGAGATCCGGCCAGGCCGCCGGATCGTTCTGGCGCTCGAAGGCCGGATCGTCGATGCCGCACCGGTCCAACAGTTCAGCATAGAACTGCGGCTCGATCGCGCCGACCGCGAGGAACTTGCCGTCGGCACAGGTATAGCTGTCGTAGAAATGGGCGCCGCCGTCGAGCAGGTTGGCGCCGCGCGCATTGGTCCACTGCCCGGCCGCCTTCATGCCGTACATCATCGACGACAGCAGCGCCGCACCGTCGGTCATCGCGGCATCCACGACCTGGCCTTCACCCGAGCGCCGGCTCTCGAACACCGCGGCGAGAATGCCGAAGGCGAGCATCATCGCGCCGCCGCCGAAATCGCCGACATAGTTGAGCGGAGGCGGCGGTGGTCCGTCGGCGCGACCGACGCCGTGCAAGGCGCCGCTCAAGGCGATGTAGTTGATGTCGTGCCCGGCCGCGTGGGCGAGCGGGCCGTACTGGCCCCAGCCGGTCATGCGGCCATAGATCAGGCCCGGACGCCGGGCTAGACACACATCCGGGCCCAGCCCCATGCGTTCCATGACGCCGGGACGAAAACCCTCGATGAGCACGTCCGCCTGTTCGATCATGGCCAGCACGGCGTCCGCGGCATCCGGCTGTTTCATGTCGAGCGCGACACGATGGCGGCCACGGGCGAGCACATCGAAACGATCCCGAGCCGGGTCGAACGCGCCGGGTCGCTCGATGCGCACGACTTCGGCGCCCATGTCGGCGAACATCATGGCGCAGAACGGGCCCGGGCCGAGCCCGGCCATTTCGATCACCTTCATGCCCTGCAGCGGTCCTGCCATCGCGGCTTCTCCTCTTTCGCTGTTCTGATTCGCGATCGCCGCGCCGGCTCGTCGCCCGACGTCGGCATCCGCCCTAGCCGCCCGGCGTGCCGCAGGCCGTGCGTTCGTCGCCCGCGGATTCGTCAGCGATGAACAACGGCGCCATCGAGGCACGCAGGTCGTCGTCGATCGGCGTGGGGCGGCGTTTCTCGCGGTCGATGAGCACCATGGTGCTGCGTGCGGTCACCAGCCGCTCTTCGCCGACGGCGGCCGCGCCGGCCAGGGCGAAGGAGCTGTTGCCGATCCGGTCGAGACCGCAGACGACCCGCACGTTCGCGCGACCGTGGTGCCAGCGGTGATAGCTCAGATCGACGCTGGCCACGAGCATGCCCAGCGCCGGATCGTTGCGAATCGGCTTGAGCGAACCCGCCCGGGACTGCTCGATATAGCGCGACAGGGCCAGCTCGCCGATGACCACATCCGGGTCCAGATCGGCATAGCGGCCGGAAATCTCGGATTCCGCCGGATAGCCGGTCATGGCTACGTGTTCCGGCGGCATCGGCGGCCAGTCGCTGACCAGCACGTCGTCGGCCGCGCGGCTGTGCTCGAGCGCGCCGCGGACGTCGTCCGGCAAGGCCACCCAGCGGTCGGCGTGCCACGCGCCGATCAGGCAGTCCTGTACGCCCACGCATTCGCCCTGCTGGAACAGACCGGTGACCAGCCGGTAGGTTTGCGCGCTGACCGCGATCAGCCGCGTGGCGCAGGTGACGTCGTGCGGGTAATGCGTCTCGCGCAGAAAATGCGTGACCGTGCGGCAGGGTCGCAGCAGCACGGCATCGGAGAACAGGTGATCCGGGCCGAGCACGGCCAGCTGATACCGAACCCGTGCCTCGACGTGCAGCCCATGGACCGCCACGTTGTTGGCGTGCCGGATGGTATCCAGATGGGCGTACTGCAGCGCCAGCGTATGGCGAAAATCGTAGCGTTCGGGGTCGTTCTGCCAGGCGGGCGTCTTCACGGGCGTGTCCTTGAAACGAATATCGGGGCGCCGCCCGGCGCGCGTCGAACGACGGGCGGCCGGTGCACGGCACGACCGCGATTATGGACCGCGAGCCGCGAGAATTTCATGCCTGACCATTCACTTGCCGCACCACGCGCTCAATCGCGCCAGCGATTCGGCCCCACATAACCGAACAGATAACCGCCGGCCTTGCGCATCTGGATTTCCTCGGCGCCCTCGGTGATGCGATAGCGCCGGTGGTGGCGATAGATGTGCTCGAAGGGCTTGTGCCGCGAGTAGCCCATACCGCCGTGGATCTGCATGGCGCGATCCGCAGCCTCGCAGCACAGCCGGTTCGCGCGGTAGTTGCACATGGCGACCTTGTCCGACAGCTGCGCCTCGATCTCGGGCTTGGGCAGTTGATCCATCTCCCAGGCCGTCTTGCGAATGAGCAGGCGCAGCATCTCGGCTTCGCTGTGCAGTTCGACGAGCGGGAACTGAATGCCCTGATTGCGCGCGAGGGCCACGCCAAACGGCTTGCGCTGGCGCGCATAGGCCACGCTTTCGCGAATACAGTAGGCCGCCGCGCCCAGGCTCGACGCCGCCTGGCGAATCCGGTTTTCGTGTACGAAATGCTGCGCCAGGGACAACCCGTTATCGGGCGGGCCGAACACGGCGCTGTCCGGCACCCAGACGTTGTCCAGCGACAGCCGCGCGTGGTCCGTGGGCATATTGAACGTCCACAGGTATTCCTCGATCGTCAGCCCCGGCGTGGGGCACGGCACGAGAAACGCGGTGATGCCTTTCGCGTCGCCGTTGTCGCCCGAGGTACGCGCGAACATCAGGCAATGGGTCGCGACATGCATTCCGGTGATCCACATCTTGCGCCCGTCCAGCCGCCAGCCGTCCACGCCGTCGCGCGTTTCGCGCACCGCCCGGGTTTCCATATGCGTTGCGTCGGAACCGTGATCCGGTTCGGTCAGGCCGAAGGCCAGATGATGAGTGCCGCCGAGCATGCCGGCGACGAATTCCTCTTCCTGCTCGGGCGTGCCGAAATCGCGAAACATGAGCACGAACGGATTGTTCGCGACGATCGAATGCTCGTTCTGCAGGTCGTTATGCAGGCCAAGACCACGTGCGGCGAGGTGCTCGCGGATGACCGTCATTGCCAGGTGCGAACCGTCCTGGCCGCCGTATTTCTTCGGTAGCGGAAAACGCAGATGCCCGGCCTCGTCGGCGAGCCGCTTCGCCTGGCCGAGCAGCGCCTCCCATTCCGGGCGCGGCAGACCGCCCTTGTCGTAGTCGGTACGCGCCCACTCGCGGCGATGATCGAAGAAACGGATATTGTCGTCGCGCTGCTCGAGCGGCTGGATCACGTCTTCGATGAAGCGATCCAGCTCGTCCAGATAGGCCGTGAGCTCTGGCGGCAGATTGAAGTCCATGGGGTTTCCTTTTATGAATCGTGGGCCGCGTCGGGCGCACCGCGCTCGAGCGCGCGTTGATAGCCGGCATAGCGCGGCTGGTCGACGCTGAGCTTGTGGCAGGTCACCCACCACAGGAAATCGGTGAGGCCCGGCGTGTCGCGCGTGATCTCGCCGGCCGCGATGCGATCGCAGAGCACTTGCGTGAGCGTGGGTATGTCGCCGCCCAGATCGAGCAGACGTTGCAGTCGCTGCTGCTCTTCGTCGATTACGGCGGGCGGCTGCTCAAGGCCACGCTGCACGCGATCGATGACGTTCGCGGCAACGCGCGTCTGGTACTGCAGGCTGCCGTCGAGCGCGGGCACCACGTCGCGGCGCAGAAACGCGGCGACGGCGGCGAGTAGTTCGGTATCGGCGGGGGTGTCCTGCATGGGTGTTCTCGGCTACGAGGCCAGCGGCGCCAGGCGCGCCAGCAGATCGATCTCGGTTTCCGAAGCACGCCGGCCGATGGCGCCACGCTCGACCGTGCGATCGGTGCCGTCGCTGAACGAGCGCGCCATTTTCTGGCAGATGATGCCCCACTTCAGACAGCCGAGTATCTCCCAGAACCAGACCGTTTCGGCGCAGACCGACACGCCGCTGGCCGCCTCGTAACCGGCGAACAGCTGCGCGCGACTGCCGAAGCCGCCGACCGGCCGGTCGATCTCGCCGAAGCGCCAGGAGTCCACGCACAGCCAGCCCAGATCGGCCATGGGGTCGCCGATATGGGCCATCTCCCAGTCGAGCACCGCGCGCAGGCCATGGCGATTGACCATGAGATTGCCGTTGCGAAAGTCGCCGTGGACGATGGCCGGCTCCGTGGGATCCGAAGGCAGATGGTCGCGCAACCATTGGAAGGCGAGTTCGAACACGGGCCGCGGCTCGCGGTAGCTGCGATATTCCCGATACTGGCGATCCAGCCACTGCGCGACCGAAACCCGCGGCAGATACGGTGCATCGGCCGGCGGCACGCGGTGGATCGCGGCCAGCACCTGGCCGCATTCGCGGGCCAGCCGCTGGCGGGCCGCGCGATAGGCGTCATCGCGCAATATTCGCTGCGGCAGGGTTTCGCCCTCGATACGCTGCATGATGTAGCCGGCGCCCAGCTCGCCGTGCGCATCGAGCACCTGCCAGACGCCGGCGACGGGCACGTCGTGGGCCGCCATGAGCTCGAGCAGGCGTGCTTCGTCGGTGAGCCCCAGCGTGCCTTCGTCGGCACCGCTCAGGGCGCCGGTCAGACGCAGCACCAGCGCCTCGACACCGGCCGGCGATACCAGTTCGAAGGCCCACATCGGCTGGCTCGCGCCGCCGGTCAGCCGGATCAGGTGCTCGACCCGCGCGCCCGGCACACGCTGTTCGGCCAGGGCCTGTAGCACCGGGTACACATGCGCGTCCGAGAGCGGCGTATCAGCCATGCCGGCGTCCGCAGTTTGCCATCGTGGTCACGCTCACTTGTCGGCGCTGCGATTCTTGAATTCGGCGATGGCGGCGCGGGATGCATCGCTATCCATGCACAGCTGCTGGGCCACCGTCTCGCTTTCGATCGCCTGCGCGAGCGTCGAGGTCGCCGCGGCACGCAGCAGTTTCTTCGCTTCGGCGCTGGCCAGGGCCGAACGCGTGGCCAGTTCCTTCGCCCAGGTCTCGGCCGCGGCTTCGAGTTCATCGTCGGCGACGACGCGGTTCGCAATGCCCGCAGCCAGGCAGGCCTGTGCATCGAGGCTGCCGCCTTCGACGATCAGCTCGAACGCGCGCTGATAACCGAGATGCTGATACAGCAGCCAGGTCGCACCGCCATCCGGCACCAGGCCAATCGCGCTGAAGGCCATGTAGATCCGCGCCTGCTCGGCCATCATCACCAGATCGCAGGACATGAGAATCGCCGCGCCCACGCCGGCAGCCACGCCCGGTGCGACACCGATCACCGGCTGCGGCATGCGGGTGATCTTTTCCAGTACCGGCCGATAGCCTTCGAGCAGTTCTTCTTCCACCGTGTGATCGGCCGGCTTGTCTTCCATGAGATCGGCGCCGGCACAGAAAGCGCGCCCGACCGCGCCCAGCAGCACGATCTTCACGTCCGGATCGCGCTCGGCCTGTTTCAATGCCGCGAGCAGCGCCTCACGCAGATCGGCATTGACGGCATTGAGCGCCTTGGGCCGATTCAGACGCACCCAGGCGATCGCGCCGACGACTTCGTAGGTGACGGACGGTTGTGCCTGCATCGTTTTCCCCTTGTCGGCCGGGCATGACCCGCTTGGATCAGGCGTCGATCATCGCGGCAGCCGCCCTGGGCGTGCGTCGTCCGAACCGACGAATTGCGCCGAACGGGCCCGCCAATTTCGTCGCAACCGACGATTGCGCGCGGCCGCCTGCGCGACGAACCATGCAACCTAATCAGCACCGCCGCCGCGCGGCGTGCGTTCACGGAGTCGATACATGAGCCGGACGGTGCAGCAGTTGTTCGATCTCACTGGCCGCACGGCACTGGTCACCGGCGGCTCGCGCGGGCTCGGCCTGCAGATGGCCCGTGCGCTCGGCGAGGCGGGGGCGCGACTGGGGATCGTGTCGCGTCATGCCGACGAACTGGACGCCGCCGTCGCGGCCCTGGCGGACGCCGGCATCGAAGCCACGGCGCTCTGTCACGACCTCTCCCACGAGGCGGATGTGCTGGCGCTCGCCGACGCGGCGCTGGCCACGCTCGGCGAGATCGACATCTTGGTCAACAATGCCGGCGCGACCTGGGGTGCGCCGGCCGAGGATTATCCGCTGGAAGGCTGGGACAAGGTGATGAACATCAACCTGCGGCATCTGTTTCTTCTCACCCGCGAGGTGGCTAGGCGCAGCATGATCCCGCGCGGTGCGGGGCGTATCGTCAATATCGCCTCGAACGCCGCACTCGGCGGCAACCGCGAAATGATGCAGGCGATCGGCTACAACACGAGCAAAGGTGCGGTCGCGGCCATGACCCGCGCGCTCGCCGCCGAGTGGGGCATCTACGGCATCACGGTGAACGCGATCGGCCCGGGCATCTTTCCCAGCCGCATGTCGCGTCATCTCACCGAATCCCACGGTGTCGATCGCCTGTCCGCGAAAGTCCCCCTGGGCCAGCTTGGCGACGACGAAAGCCTCAAGGGCGCGGCCCTGCTGTTCGCCTCCGACGCGAGCAAACACACCACCGGCCAGTTCCTGGTCGTCGACGGCGGGATCAGCGCCATGATCGCCGGCTGAATTTTTCTTTAGACTCGACGCATTAAAGCCGCAAGGACACCCCATGACCGCACCGCAGTTCTCGACCATCTCGCTCGACATCGACGACGGCATCGCCACCCTGTGGCTGGACCGGCCCGAGAAGATGAACGCCTTCACGCCGCAGATGAAGGACGAGATCATCGCGGCGTTTGATCACACCGACGCCAACGACGACGTGCGGGCGGTGATCGTGACCGGGCGCGGGCGTGCCTTCTGTGCCGGCGCCGATCTGTCGTCGGGCGGCGATACCTTCGACTACGACAAGCGCGCCGGCGAGGACCACAGGCGCGACGGTGGCGGCCAGACCACGCTGCGCATCTTTCGCAGCCTCAAGCCCGTGATTGGCGCCATCAACGGCGCAGCGGTGGGCATCGGCGCGACCATGCAGCTCCCCATGGACATCCGGATCGCTTCCGAAACCGCCAAGTTCGGCTTCGTGTTCAGCCGGCGCGGCATCACGCCGGAAGCCGCCTCCTCCTGGTTTCTGACCCGCACCGTGGGCCTGTCGACCGCGCTGGAGTGGTGCTATTCCGGCCGCGTATTTCCGGCCAGCGAGGCACGGGAGCGCGGCCTGGTTCGTTCCCTGCACGCGCCCGACGATCTCTACCCCGCCGCCGTTGCCCTGGCGCACGAACTCACCGACGAAAGCGCGCCGGTGTCCGTGGCGATGACGCGACAGATGCTCTGGCGCATGCATGCAGCCGGACACCCCATGGACGCACATCGCATCGACAGCCAGGCGATCATCTCGCGCGGCAAGTCCGCCGACGCGCATGAGGGCGTATCGTCATTCCTGGAAAAACGCACGGCCGAGTTCCCGAACAAGGTGTCGACCGACATGCCGGACTTTTTCGACTGGCAGGCCGAGCCGCCGTTCGACTGACCCACGTAGCGGGCGGCTTGCCGGACCGGACGCTAGCGCGACGCCGTCGAACCATGCTTGTTGGTTGTCGCAGGTTCGAGGCCTATCGATATACCAATAAAAAAACCCGCTCTGCGGCGGGTCTTTTTATTGGTGCGCCCGGCAGGATTACTCGGCGCTATCGCGCCTCGCCCTTCGGGCCCGTCGCTGACGCGACGGTTCGGCTTCGCTTCGCGAAGCCGTCGAACCAGCTTGTTTGTTTGTCGCAGGTTCGAAACTTATCGACAGACCATATAAAAATACCGGCTCTACGGCCGGCATTTTCATATGGTGCGCCCGGCAGGATTATTCGCGGCTACGCCGCTCACCCGTCGGGCCCGTCGCTTGCGCGACGGTTCGGACTCGCTGTGCGAGCCCGTCGAACCAGCTTGTTTGTTTGTCGCAGGTTCGAAACTTATCGATGGACCATATAAAAATACCGGCACTGCGGCCGGCATTTTTATATGGTGCGCCCGGCAGGATTCGAACCTGCGACCTTCGGCTTCGGAGGCCGACACTCTATCCAGCTGAGCTACGGGCGCCCTAGCGCGGCAAAGGATACGCACACCGCCGCGTCGCGTCCATGCATGCGCCCGCCTCGTATCCGTGACGAAATCAAAATCCGTTATACTGCGCGCTCTCATGCGCTCGTTCGACCACGCAGACTCAAAGCCTTGCTATGACCGCCAATTCTGACCAGACCTTCTTTCGCGCTTTCACGATCGTGCTGGGCGTGCTGTTCCTGATCACGATCGTGGCGATCTTCGGTGCGCGGATGATCACCAACTGGAACGCGAACGATGGCATGCGTCCGGAACAGCTCACGCGCGTGAAGAGCCGCACCGAACCGGTTTACGCGGTCAACACGGATCCGAACGCCACATCGCTGGCGGCAGCGGGCGGCGACAGCGGTGGCGAGCCGATGTCGGGCTCCGAGGTATACAACAACGTCTGTTCCGCCTGCCACGCTTCAGGCGTCGCCGGCGCGCCGAAGACGTCGGATACCGCGGAATGGAAGAAGCGCCTGTCCGAACAGGGCAAGGACACGCTCTACAAGCGCGCCATCAACGGTTACAAGGGCATGCCGGCCAAGGGCGGCAACCCGGATCTTTCCGAAGAGGAAATGCACAAGGCGGTCGATCATATCCTCGGCGAGTCCGGCGCGGCCTGATCGGCCACGTCGCTTTTCGACCGATCGAAAGCCGCCCTCCCCGGGCGGCTTTTTTTATGGCCGCCGACCGGCAGGCGCCGGGGCGAACTACTCGCCGCCGGCCTCGCCGAGCATGGCCTTGAGCGCCGCGACCTGACTACGGCCGTGCTCGGCGTCGGCCTTCGGATCGCGCTTGCCGCCGCTCGGCCACTCGATCTCGTCCCGGGGCAGCTCTTCGAGAAAACGGCTCGGGGTACTGTCGGTGTTCTCTCCGCCGCGCCGGCGCTGGCGGGCATAGCTCAGCGACAGCGTCTTGCGCGCGCGGGTGATACCCACATAGAGCAGGCGCCGCTCTTCCTCGATCTTGTCGTCTTCCATGCAGGCGTGGTGCGGGAGCAGCCCTTCTTCCAGGCCCGCGAGAAAGACGTGATCGAACTCGAGACCCTTGGCGGCGTGGAGCGTCAGCAGATGGACCTGATTCTCCACGTCCTTTTCGCTCTGGTTGGCGAAGTCCATGAGGCTGAGCCGGCGCACCACTTCGTCCAGGCCACGCGGCGTGCCGTCGCTGTTTTCTTCCATATGGCCGAGCCAGCCGAGGAACTCGTCGACGTTTTCGAGTCGCTTGCGTGCGGCGCGGGTGTTGGCCGCGGTGTCACGTAGCCAGTCGCGATAATCAATATCCTCGATCAGCTGCACCACCAGCGCCTTGGCCGGCATGGATTCGCCGTCGCGCGCCAGACCGGACGCCCAGTCCACGAAGTCGGCCAGGCGCCGCCCGGCGCGGTCGCCCACGCCGCCGGACAGCCCGACGCCGCGGGCGGCATCGAACAGGCTCAGATGGCGGCTGCCCGCGTAGCGGCCCAGCGCTTCCAGCGTCGCCGGGCCGATTTCGCGCCGCGGCAAATTGACCACGCGCAGAAACGCCGCGTCGTCATCCGGATTGACCAGCAACTTGAGATAGGCCGCCAGGTCACGAATCTCGCTGCGCTCGAAAAACGACCGCCCGCCGGATACGCGATAGGGAATATTGCGTTCGCGCATGGCTTTTTCGAAGGCCCGCGACTGGAAGTTGCCGCGATAGAGCACGGCGTAATCGCCATAGGCGTTGCCGGTACGCAGGTGATGCGACGAAATCTCGCTGGTGACCCGTTCGGCCTCGCCCGCCTCGTCGGCACAGGCCAGTACGCGGATACGATCGCCCGGGCCCATCGCGCTCCAGAGGTTCTTTTCGTAGACGCGTTCGTTGGACGAAATCAGCCGGTTCGCTGCCGACAACACATGCCCGACCGAACGATAGTTCTGTTCGAGCTTGATGACCTTGAGATGCGGAAAGTCGCGCGACAGATCGGCGATATTGCCCGGCCGCGCGCCGCGCCAGGCATAGATGGACTGGTCGTCGTCGCCGACCACGGTGAACGCCGCGCGCACACCCGCAAGCAGACGCATGAGCTCGTACTGGGCGGCGTTGGTGTCCTGGTACTCGTCGACGAGCAGATAGCGGAAACGGTTCTGCCAGCGCTCGCGTGCGGCTGCGTCGTCGCGCAGCAGCTGCACGGGCAGGCTCAACAGGTCGTCGAAATCGACCGCGTTGTAGGCCTTGAGGCGACGCTGGTACTCGCCATAGGCGCGGGCGATGGCCTGTTCCGAACCGGCAGCGGTCGCAGCCGCGGTTTCCGGATCCACGAGGGCGGCTTTCCAGGCACTGATAGTGAACCTCGCGATCTTGCGCTGTTCGGCATCCTTGCCGACCAGGTCGGCCAGCAGCTTGTCGGCGTCTTCGGCATCGAAGATCGAGAACCGCGGCTTGTAGCCCAGAGTGGCGTGCTCGGCGCGGATCATCTGCAGGCCGAGGCTGTGGAAGGTGCTTACGGTCAGCCCGCGTGCGGCTTCGCTGTCGATCAGCTTCGAGGCGCGCTGTTTCATTTCGCGCGCGGCCTTGTTGGTGAAGGTCACGGCAGCGATACGGTCGCCGGCATAGCCGCGCTGGATGAGATGCGCGATCTTGCGCGTGATCACACCCGTCTTGCCCGAGCCAGCGCCGGCGAGCACCAGCAACGGGCCGTCGAGATAACGGACCGCAGCGTCCTGCTGGGGATTGAGTTTAGGGGCCTTTGATCTATCCATACACGGATCGCGTTTGAGTCCAAAAGCTGCAGATACAAGGCGCATGGCGAAGCGGCCGGGCCACTCCCGGGCCAAGCCATGCAACGCCGTAGCTGTGGCTTTTGGGCCAAACCTTTTGCCCGCCGGGCAAAAGGCCGGGCCTATGCGCGCGGCTGGGCGGCGTTGCTCGTCGATCATGTGCCTTCAGCACATTTCACTCCTCGCTCCTTGCCAGTCGCGCGCATAGGACTCCGGCGCGACCGCGGATGGATAGCTCAAAGGCCCCTGCGCCATGGGCGGCAGAGTCTAGCAGTTCGCTGCCGCCTGTCCGGCTACGAAATCGGCGGTTTTCAGACACGAAAAAGCCGGCCCGAAGGCCGGCTTGATGCAATCTCCCGCGAACGGGTTATTAGAACGACTTGGCGACGGTGCCCACCGCAGTGGCGCCACACAGATTGTCGCCGCCGAAGCACTCGTCGTAGCTCAGGTCGGTATCGACGTAGGCAACGGACCAATCGAGACCGAACATGGACGTGCCCAGCGAAATCGACCAGTCGGCGTAATCGGGCGTGCCAAACGCTTCGTTGTCGTCGATGGTCTGGTAGCCGGCATGGATGCCGAGGGCCAGCGCGTCGGTCAGCGGAACGTCGACCGTGCCGTTGTAGTAGAAGGCATCGCCGGACTCGCCGAAGAAGTCGTCGCTGTAGGACACGCTCAAACCGGCAGACAGCGTTTCACCGCTGTAGCTGATGCCCGGCGTGAACTCCCAGTAATCGATTTCGGGCTGATTGCCGGCGGTACTCGCACCGGGATAGTAGAAGTACAGGGTATTGAAGTCGAAGGACACGGTATCGGTGATGTCGAACCCGTACCCGGCGTAGAAATCGAGTTCCGCCTGGGCACCGCCGTCGCCGTCAATCGGGTTCGAGTTGAAACCATCCACATTCGACGCCCAGGTGCCGACATAGAGGCCGGAGTCCCAGGCGTAGTCGAACCCGCCCTGGAGGGCGAAATCGCGGTCGGTCTGCGAAATGCCGCGGAAACGATAGTCGGTGGTGAACGCGATGTTCGCGCTGGCTTCTGCCGCGATGGCGCCTACGCTGGCCATGGTCATGACAGCTGCCGTCGAGGCGATTAGAAGTTGCTTCTTCATCTTTGGTATTGCTCCCTTTGCAAAAATTCTCGTCTTGAGAAAACCCCAACCCGGGCCACGGCCGTAAGCGGGACAGCGGCGTTAATGCATCAGGCGTGCCAAAGCTGATGGAAGCAGCGTTTCACGGGAGGATTCGACACCAGACCAACGGCGTCGACGCGGCGATTGCCCGCCGCTGAACGGATCGGCGCCAGCCAACCGATAACGGACGTACCGCTTTGTTCTAAAAGCTCAAATCGAGGCGGTACGGTCGAGCTGACGAAAGCCGATTGCCTCGGCAACGTGGGCCGGTGCAATACGATCGGCCCCGGCGAGATCTGCGATGGTGCGCGCCACGCGCAAAATACGGTGATAAGCCCGTGCCGAGAGGCCGAGACGCGCTATCGCCTGCTCCAAAAGTGTGCGCGCCCCTTTTTCGAGCGGACAGTGGTCGTCAATCTCCGCCGGGCGCAGCGCCGCATTACTGGTGTGGCCCCGACGCATGGCCTCGGCGCGGGCCGCGACGGCACGGGTACGCACGGCAGCGCTCGATTCAGCCGGCTGTTCGCCTGCACCACCCATGAGCACGTCGCGCGACACGGCTGCCACATTGAGATGCATGTCGATGCGATCCAGCAGCGGGCCCGAGATACGGCCGCGATAGCGATCGATCCGCTCGGGCGTGCAGTGGCAACGCCCGGAGGCATCGCCGAAATAGCCGCAGGGGCAGGGATTCATTGCCGCAATCAGCTGGAAGGCGGCCGGAAATTCCGCCTGCCGTGCCGCCCGGGAGATGACGATATGACCCGACTCGAGCGGCTCGCGCAGCACTTCGAGCACGCGCCGGTCGAACTCGGGCAGCTCGTCCAGAAACAGGACGCCGTTGTGGGCCAGCGTGATCTCGCCGGGACGCGGGGTCGATCCGCCACCGACCAGCGCCACCCCGGACGCCGTGTGATGCGGGGCACGAAACGGGCGCCGCCCCCAGTCCTCGGGCTTGAAGCCGCCCGCCGAGATAGACGCGACGGCGGCGACCTGCATCGCCTGCTCGCTGGTCATTTCCGGCAACAGGCCGGGCAACCGCGACGCCAGCATGGTCTTGCCGGCACCCGGCGGGCCGATCAGCAACAGCGAATGCCCTCCGGCGGCCGCAATTTCGAGCGCCCGCTTGGCCTGGTGCTGGCCGCGAACATCGGCCAGATCCGCCTGCGGCTGATTGGATGGGCCAACCGCCGGCACCGGCGTTTTCCACAGCGTTTCGTCACCCGCCAGACTTGTGGTGACGTCGGACAGATGGGTGGCCGCATGCGCCGCGTCGGCGCTCGCCAGCGCGGCCTCCGGGCCGTTGGCCTCGGGCACGACCAGACGACGCCCGGCATTCGTCGCGGCCAGCGCGGCCGGCAGCGCACCCCGCACACGGCGCAAGGCGCCTGATAGCGACAGTTCGCCCAGAAACTCGTATTGCGCGAGCCCCTCCCCCGGTATCTGACCGGACGCGGCCAGAATGCCGAGCGCGATCGCGAGATCGAAGCGACCGCCCTCCTTTGGCAGATCAGCCGGCGCGAGATTGACCGTGATCCGGCGCGTTGGGAACTGGTAACCGCTGTTGACGATGGCCGCGCGAACGCGATCCTTGCTTTCCTTGACCTCGGTTTCGGGCAGCCCGACGATCGCCAGCGCCGGCAGGCCACCCGCCAGGTCGACCTCGACCGCGACCGCCGGCGCATCCAGTCCGGTCTGGGCACGGCTGAATACCGTTGCCAGGGCCATGCCGGTCTAGGTGTTGCGTTCGGCCTCGAGCGCCGCGACCTGGCGCTCCAGCGTGTCGAGTTTGCTGCGCGTGTTCGCGAGCATCTCGCGCGCCGCATCGAATTCCTCCCGCGGTACGAGATCCAGCTTTGCCAGCTGACTTTGCAGTATCGCCCGGAAATTGGCGTGTAACTCGTCGCGCAGCGGCCCGACCTGCGGCGGCAACGCCTGGGACAGTCGGGCGGCAATGTCTTCTATGGAACGCATGGGTGGTGTCGTCAACCTCGATGACTCAGGGCCACAGCATGACGGTTGCGTGGCGATCAGGCAAAAGCCGGCCGCACCAATTTAGTGCAGCGCCATTTTCGCGCATTTCGCTGCCTGCCTCATTACCCGCCGAATTCCTGTAACTACATGATTTTCATGTATTGGCACGGTGAATGCTTAGACCCGAGCGCAATCTCTCGCTTGCACGTCCCGACTGCTTGAATGCGAGGCAACGGGGTGCTGATAACGCATGACAGGAGCAAGTCATATGAAACTAATCGCAGCCGTAATCAAGCCGTTCAAGCTCGATGAGGTCCGCGAGGCGCTGTCCGAGGTCGGGGTGCAGGGCATCACCGTCACGGAGGTCAAGGGCTTCGGACGTCAGAAAGGCCATACGGAACTCTACCGCGGCGCCGAGTACGTGGTCGATTTCCTGCCCAAGGTGAAGATCGAGGTGGCGATCGAGGAACCCGAACTCGAGGCCGCCGTGGAGGCGATCTCCAAGGCAGCCCATACCGGCAAGATCGGCGACGGCAAGATCTTCGTCACCGAACTGGAACAGGCCATCCGTATCCGCACGGGCGAGACCGGCAAGGACGCGCTGTAAGCCGCGCCTTCGCAACGCCTTAACTCGAGGGAAATCCTAAGTCATGGAAAACAATATCTTCGAATTGCAGTACGCAATCGATACCTTCTACTTTCTGATTTGCGGGGCACTGGTCATGTGGATGGCCGCCGGCTTCTCCATGCTGGAGGGCGGCCTCGTTCGTGCCAAGAACACGACCGAGATCCTGACCAAGAACATCGCGCTCTATTCGATCTCCTGCATAATGTACATGGTCTGCGGCTACATGATCATGTATGACGGCGGGCTGTTCCTGAACGGCATCGCCGGTGGCGACACGCTGGTTCAGGACGCGCTGGCCGCCTCCGCGGAAAGCGGTTTCGACGGCGGTTCGGTCTATGCCGACGCGTCGGACTTCTTCTTCCAGGTGGTGTTCGTGGCGACCGCCATGTCGGTGGTCTCGGGTGCCGTGGCCGAACGCATGAAGCTGTGGGCGTTTCTGGCGTTCGCGGTCGTCATGACCGGCTTCATCTACCCGATGGAAGGCTCCTGGACCTGGAACGGCGACAGCGTGTTCGGCCTGTTCGTGCTCGGCGACCTCGGCTTCTCCGACTTCGCCGGCTCGGGCATCGTGCATATGGCCGGCGCCTCGGCTGCTCTGGCCGGTGTGCTTCTGCTCGGCCCGCGTAAAGGCAAGTTCCGCGCGGACGGCAGTGTGGGCGCCATTCCGGGTGCCAACCTGCCGCTGGCCGCGCTCGGTACGCTGATCCTCTGGATGGGCTGGTTCGGCTTCAACGGCGGCTCCGTGCTCAAGCTCGGCGATATCGCCAGCGCCAACTCGGTGGCCATGGTGTTCCTCAACACCAACACCGCCGCAGCCGGCGGCCTGGTCGCGGCCCTGCTGCTGGCCCGCGTGATGTTCGGCAAGGGTGACCTCACCATGGCGCTCAACGGCGCGCTGGCCGGCCTGGTGGTGATCACCGCCGAGCCGTCCACGCCGACACCGCTCGTGGCCACCCTGTTCGGTGCCGCCGGTGGCGTACTGGTCGTGTTCTCGATCGTGTTCTTCGACAAGATCAAGATCGACGACCCGGTCGGTGCCATCTCGGTCCACGGTGTCTGTGGTCTGCTCGGCCTGATGGTCGTGCCGCTCACCAACAGCGACGTCACCTTCTCGGGCCAGGCGATCGGCGCACTCACGATCTTCGTCTGGGTGTTCGTGACCAGCCTCATCGTCTGGGGCATCCTCAAGGCCGTGTTCGGCATCCGGGTATCGGAAGAAGAGGAAGTCGAGGGCGTGGACCTCGGCGAGTGCGGCATGGAAGCCTATCCGGAGTTCACCTCCGGCGGCAGCCGCCGCTCCGGCGCCTGATACCGACAACGGTATTCGCCGCTACCAGAGGCCCCGGCAACGGGGCCTCTTTTTTTGTGCATGCCCGCTAGAAAAACGGCGCCGCGACAGTAATCGACCTTCTCCCAGGCCGACCCGGCGTCACCCTTTCGCTATACTCCGCGCGTTTTCCCATCCAACCGAAAACGACATGCTGTCGATACGTATGCTGCCCTAGCTGGCTTTAACCGGCCTTTTCTTGACCGCCGCGCCGGCCAGCGCCGCCCCCGCTGTCGACGGTGCGGACACGGCCTGGGTCATGACCACGACTGCGCTCGTGCTGTTCATGACGTTACCCGGCCTGGCCCTGTTCTATGGCGGTCTCGTGCGGGTACGCAACGTGCTGTCGGTACTCATGCAGTGCTTTGCCATCTGTGCGCTGGCATCCCTGTTGTGGGTGGTCTGCGGCTACAGTCTCACCTTCTCGGAAGGCAACGCCTTCATCGGCGGGCTCGACAAGCTGTTCTTTGCCGGCGTCACCGTGGACAGCGTCAGCGGCACGATCCCGGAGCCGGTATTCGCGCTGTTCCAGATGACCTTTGCCGTGATCACCCCGGCGCTGATCATCGGCGGCTTCGCCGAGCGGTTCCGCTTCGCCACCCTGCTGGTGTTCACCGCCGCCTGGCTGCTGTTGGTCTATGTGCCGGTCACCCATTGGGTCTGGGGCGGCGGCTGGCTCGGCGAACTGGGCCTGCTCGACTTCGCCGGCGGCACCGTCGTACACGTCACCGCCGGCGTGGCAGCGCTGGTGGCCGCGATCGTCGTCGGCCCGCGCCACGGTTTCCAGAAGACGGCCATGGCGCCGCATAACCTCACCATGACGGTCTCCGGCGCCGGCATGCTCTGGGTCGGCTGGTTCGGGTTCAACGGCGGCAGTGCGCTGGCTGCCAATGGCCAGGCCGGCATGGCCATGCTCGTCACCCATCTGTCGGCTGCGGCGGGCTGCCTGACCTGGATGGCCGCCGAGTGGATCCGCTTTGGCAAGCCCAGCGTGCTGGGCATCGTTACCGGCATGGTCGCCGGCCTGGGCACGATCACGCCGGCCTCGGGCTTCGTCGGCCCCGGCGGCGCGATCGTGATCGGCTTTCTCGCCGGCGCGATCTGCTTCACCGCTACCCTCTGGGTCGAGCGCGTGCTGCGTATCGACGATTCGCTGGACGTGTTTCCGGTTCACGGCGTGGGCGGGATTCTCGGCACCCTCGCGGTCGGCGTGTTCGCATCCACGGATATCGGCCCGTTCTCCGGCCAGGGTTTCGCCGACGGCATCGACAGCATCCTCGGCCAGCTGGGTGTTCAGGCGCTGGGCGTGATCGTTGTCTTCATCTACACCGGCGTGCTCACCTGGGCGATCCTCAAGATGCTGGAAGCCACGATGGATCTGCGAGTCGGCGTCGAGGATGAACAGGTCGGTCTTGATATTCTCGAGCACGAGGAGCGCGGCTACGATCTCTAAGCCAACGGCGCCACGCCGGACCACCCGGATCAGCTGTTAGACTCGCTGCTATCAAGAACGAGGAGTTCATCGCAATGAAAATGGTTACCGCAGTCATCAAGCCGTTCCGTCTGGACGACGTGCGCGAGGCATTGGCCGAGGTCGGCGTGCACGGCACGACGATGACCGAGGTCAAGGGTTTCGGCCGCCAGAAGGGCCACACCGAGCTCTATCGCGGCGCCGAATACGCGGTGGACTTCCTGCCCAAGGTCAAGCTCGAGGTCGCGGTAGCCGACGACCGGGTCGAAGCCGTGGTCGAGGCGATCATCGAGGCGGCCAAGACCGGACAGATCGGCGACGGCAAGATCTTCGTGCATACCCTCGAGCAGGTGGTGCGCATCCGTACCGGCGAAACCGACCGCGACGCCATCTAGCCCATGGGCACCGGGAGCGCGACCGCAGCCCGGGCGGCGCGCTTCGAAGCCGTGGCGCTGGCAATCGGCGCCATCGGCCCGGTCGATTTCGCCCTCGCCGCGGGCACCTGCCTGGGCCTTGCTGCGCCTTCCGGGGCCGGCAAGACGCGACTGCTCCGGGCGATGGCCGATCTGGACGCCCACGAGGGCGTCTGCCGGCTCGATGGCCGCCCGGCCGCCGATTTCGCGGCGCCGGCGTGGCGGCGCCGGGTGATGCTTCTGCCCGCCGAGTCCGCCTGGTGGGCCGACACGCCGCGTCCGCATCTTCAGCCACACGGGCTCGACGCCTATCTGGCGGCGCTCGACCTCGATGCCTGCGTGCTGGACCGACCCATCGAGCGCCTGTCCTCCGGGCAGCGCCAGCGGCTGGCGTTGATCCGTGTACTCAGCCATGCACCTGATGTCCTGCTGCTCGACGAACCCACCGCCAATCTCGACGGCGCCAATATCGAACGGGTGGAGCGGCTGATCCGCGCCTATCGACAGGACCGCGGCGCCTGCTGTGTCTGGGTGGGTCATGACAGCGCGCAGCTCGCACGCGTGGCCGACGAACATCGTGTGCTCGACGCCCGGGGCCAGCTGGCACACCGCCCATGCAACTGATCTCACTATCGTTTTTCGATCTCGCCCTGGCCGCGCTCGCGGTCCTGGCCCTGGCGGCGACCACGTTCGCCATGCGCCTGGGCATCGCCCGCACGCTGTTGATCGCGGCCCTGCGTACGACCGCGCAGCTGGCGCTCGTGGGCCTGGTGCTCGAGGCGGTGTTCGCCCAGCGCCAGCTGGTCTGGATCGCGCTCATGGCGCTGGTCATGCTGCTGCTCGCAGGGCGCGAGGCAGCCGCACGCCAGAAACGCCCCTTCATCGGCGGTTACGGCTTCGCCGCCGGCACGGCTTCGATGTTTCTGTCGTCGTTCGTGACGGCCGTGGCCACGCTGGTGATCGTGATTCGCGTGGAGCCGTGGTACACGCCGCAATACGCGATCCCGCTGCTCGGCATGCTGCTCGGCAACACCATGACCGGCATCGCACTGGCGATGGACCGGCTCACGCAGGAAGTCTGGCGCGGCGCCGCCGTGATCGAAACCCGGCTCGCGCTGGGCGCGTCGGCCACCGAGGCCGTGGCCGAAATGCGCCGCGACGCTATGCGCGCCGGCATGATCCCCATGCTCAACGCCATGGCGGCCGCCGGCATCATCAGCCTGCCCGGCATGATGACCGGCCAGATGCTGGCCGGCAGCCCCCCGTGGGAGGCGGTCAAATATCAGATCCTGATCATGTTCCTGATCGCCACCGGGACCGGTTTCGGCACCCTGCTGGCGGTTTCTGTGGGCGCGCGGCGGCTGTTCGACGACCGCCACCGGCTGCGTCTGGACCGACTGCGCCCGATCTAGCGCGCGTCAGGCCTGGGGGCTGAGAAGGCGGCCGATATATTCCTTGAAACGCTGCCAGGCCCCGCGTTCTTGCCAGGCCTGCAGCGTGACCTGCTCGCAGCGCGCGCGATCGGTGTCGAAATCGGCGCCGAGCGCGGCGATCGTCGGCTCATGGATGATCGAAATCGCGATCTCGTCGTCCTTGCCCATCGACCGGTGATTGAAGTTGGCCGAACCGGTGACCACCACTGCGTCGTCGACCAGCACGATCTTGGCGTGCAGCATGGTGGGCTGATAGCGATAGAGCTTCACGCCCGCCTCGAGCAACGGCCCGTAGGCGTCCTCACCGGCGATGCGCGCCACCCGCGAGTCGGTATGCGGGCCGGGCATGAGCACTTCGATCTCCACCCCGCGTCGGGCCGCATCGCACAGCATCTCGACCGTGGCGGTATCGGGCACGAAGTAACCGGTGGTGATGCGCAGCCGCTTCTGCGCGAGCTTGATCACGAGCCGGAACAGGGTCGCGATATCGCTGTAGTTCACCGCGGCCGACGTGCGCAGCACCTGGATGAGCGCGCCGTCGCGGTCGGCGTCGGGCAGCGGCTCGGCCATCGTCCAGCGGTCCTCGAAACCGCGGCGCCCTGCTTCCACCCAGTTCGACAGAAACGCGCCGCGCAGGCCGTCGATCGCCGGCCCGGTAAGCCGAAAATGCGTCTCGCGCCACTCGTCGGGGTTGCGGGCGTCACCGTCCCATTCGGCGGCGATGCCCACGCCGCCGGTAAAGCCGACGCGATTGTCGACGACCAGGATCTTGCGATGGGTCCGGTTGTCGACCTGCCAGAAGCGCCAGCGCTTGACCGGCCGGAACCAGGCGACTTCCGCACCGGCTGTTTCCATGTCCCGGAGTACCGAGTCCGGCATGCTGTGGGCGCCGAAACTGTCGAGCAGGATCCGCACCCGGACACCAGCCCTCGCCCGCTCGGCGAGAATATGGCCGAAGCGCTCGGCGACATCGCCCTGCCAATAGATAAAGGTGAGGAAATCGATGGACTCCTCGGCCGCCTCGATGGCGTCGATCATCGCCGGGAAGATACGCGCCCCGTTGACCAGGCGCTCGACGCGGTTGCCGGCGGTGAACGGGATGCCGAGCGTGCCCTCCATCGCACGGCGGTACGCATTCAGCTCCGGCGGCGCGCCGGCAGTATTGGGTTCAGTCATGGACGGTTTGAGAAAGATTTTTCTCGCAGCCTACACCAGAGCTGTAGCGGCCCGAAGACCAGAAACAACAGACAAACCATCAGCAACGCCTGACCGGGCGGGTGCTGGATCAGCCGCCACAGGAAGCGATCGTGTAACCGCGTGGCAAGGCGGCGGCCACGGCCGAGCACCGGCTCGAGCAGCACGTCGACCGCGAAGAACAGCTGCCAGCTCTGAGTCAGCGCGACCCCGGCGATACGCCAGGCCACGCGCAGCCCGGCACGCAGGCCGCAATCGCGCCACAGTTGGCGCAGCAGCCTGAAATACGGCGTGAGGGCGAGCCGCCCGGTATCGCGCTGCCGAGCATACACGCCGGGCGCGCGGGCAAAAAACGCGTCCAGCTCGACGATATGCATCGCCATAATCAAGGCCATGAGTAGATAGCGTGCACGCTCGCCTTCCCGTTCGAACCGGCGCGCCGAGGTCGCCAGCCGGTGCGGGCAAAGGCGCCAGGCGCCGGCGCGCTCGATCGCCGCGGCCATGCGCTGATCCTCCAGAAACGGCAGCCGGGTATCGAACCCGCCGAGTTCCGCGAAGAACGCGGCCGGCAGCACGAGCCCCTGATCGCCATTGATCGTATAGCGACGCCCGGTCGCGCTCTTGGCTTCCAGATGGCGATAGAAGCGACGGCGCCCAGCGGTCGTGCGCACGAAGCGCAGCGCGAAGTGCCCCGCGACCCGTGCGGTGCCGGAATCCCTCAGGTGGGCGACGGCGTCGGCGAGCTGGTTTGGATGGGTCAGACGGCTGTCAGCGTGCAGGAAACACAGCCAGTCACCGCGCGCGGCCGCGGCGCCGGCGTTCATCTGGGCGCCCCGCCCGGCGGCGCTATGGACGATCTCGGCGCCATGGCGACGCGCGACCGCGGGCGTGTCGTCATCCGAGCCGCCGTCGGCGATGATGACCTGCAGGGCTACGGCCTGCTGTGCCTGTAGATCGGCCAGCAACGCGGCCAGCGCACCGGCCTCGTCGATCGCCGGAACGACGACGCTGATCGATACGGGCTGCGTGATCAGCCGGCTTCCTGTGCCTCGCGCGCCGACGCCGGGGCTTCGAAGCCCGGCAACCGGTCACGCAGCCACGCCGGGATGCGGCGTTCCAGCCAGTAGACCGGCTCGCCATAGCGCCCTGCGCCCACGAAACCCACATGGCCGCCATGACGCGAGACTTCGAGCCGCACCGCGGCGGACAAGGCGTCCGCCGCGGGAATGATGTCCGGCGCCATGAAGGGGTCGTCCTCCGCGTGGATGATCAGCGTGGGCGTGCGGATATGCTTGATGAACGGGCCGCTGCTCGAGCGCTCGTAGTAGTCCTCGGCATCGCGGAAGCCGTTCAGCGGCGCGGTGAGCGCGTTGTCGAAGGACGGAAAATCGCGCAGCTTGCGAAAGTCCGGCAGCGGCTCGGGCGCGTCGATAACGTTGAACTTGTTTTCGTAGGCCTCGCGCAGCCCGTTAATGAGATGGGCCTGATAGATACGCGACAAACCCTGCTGGATGGCTTCCGCGCAGCGCTTGAGGTCGTAGGGCACCGAGACGGCCGTGGCGCAGGCCAGCGGCGACTCGCGCCCTCGCTCACCCAGATACTTGAGCAGCACGTTGCCGCCCAGCGAGTAACCGACCGCGGCGAGCGCGGCGCGCGGATAACGCGCGCGGACATGCGCGGCCACGGTGGCGAAATCCTCGGTTTCGCCGGAGTGATAGCTGCGCGGCAGGCGATTGGGTTCGGCGGCGCCGCGAAAATGCATGAGCACGCCGCGCGCGCCGTGCGCGTCGGCCTGGCGCAGCAGCCCGCGTGCGTACTTGGACTCGAGCGACCCGTTGAGCCCATGCAACACGATGACCACCGGCGCTTCTTCATCGAGGCCGCGCTCCGGCAGCCAGGACAGATCCAGGAAATCGCCGTCGTCGAGCTCCAGGCGCTCGCGCTCGACGTCCAGCGGCGGCGAGGGCCGCAGCTTGGAAGCGAATACGGTCTGCGCATGGGCATTTCGCAGCCAGAACGCGGGTTCGAAATCACTACGAGTCAGCATGACGGAAGTCTAGCCGGCAACCATTCAGAACAGATGACCAATTGTGTGCATGATACACCAGACACGCGGCGTCATTTCTCGATGATCGGCGCAAGATAGCCGTTGCCGAGTTGGCGCATCTGGCGCAGGATCCAGGCCGACTGGCCCTGCACATAAGGGCCCGGCGAGGCAGCGCTGTACTTCACCGGGTTGGGCAACACCGCCGCCAGGCGCGCACACTGGCCGGCGCTGAGCTGGCTGGCCGAGACGCCGAACAGCCGATCCGCGGCCGCGCCCACGCCGAACACCCGGTCGTCGAACTGGGCGATGTTCAGATACACCTCGATGATGCGGCGCTTGGGCCAGAGCACCTCGATCCAGACCGTCAGATAGGCTTCTATGCCTTTTCGGACATAGCTCTTGGCCGGCCACAGAAACAGGTTTTTCGCAGTCTGCTGGCTGATCGTGCTCGCACCACGGATGGTGCCGCCTTCGGCGTTGTCCACCAGCGCGTCGCCGATCGCCTTCCAGACGAAACCGTGATGTTCGGGAAAGGTCTGGTCTTCTGCAGAGACCGCCGCCAGCGGCATGCACGCGGCGATCGAATCCAGATCGGCCCAGCGATAGAAGATCGTCGGGCCATCGCTGCTCTGCTCGGCCTGGAAATGGGTTCGGACCATATAGGCAGAGACTGGCGGGTTGACCCACCGCATGAGCAGAATGAGCACTGCCGGCGCGAGCAGTATCACGCCGGCAGCGATCAGCACATAGCGAAAGGGTCGTCTAAGAAGAAATCTCAATAGTTGCCGTTGGCACCGCTACCGTAGTCGCTGCTACCGCCTCCCTGACTGCTCTGGTCGTAGCCGCCGCTCTGGGCGTTGCCGCCACTGTTCTGGTTGTAGTTCTGATTGTAGCTGCCGTCGTTGGCGCTGCCCTGATTGTAGCTGCCACCGGCGTTGCCGTTGTTGTCGGCCGCGTCGTAGTTGCCCTGACGCACTTCGATACCGCTGCCGCTGCTTTCATACGGTACCGCCTGGCCGCGGCTGGTGTCGTTGCTCTGCGACCCGCCGGCATTACCGCTGCTGCCCTGTTCCATGCGAGTGCCTTCGGTGGCCGCGGCGCGATCGAAGTCGCTCGAGGCCGGCATGTAGCGATCCAGCGTATAGATGAACTTCTGACCGGCCTGGGGCATCTTCGATTCGTCGCCATCACGCAGGATGGTATAGGCGTCGATGCCGGCCTTGTCGTAGAACAGCCAGTTGGCTTCACGGTCGATGCTGATCTTGCCGCCTTCCAGCGATACGCCGGCAAACAGGCCGCGGGCACGGGAATAGGAATAGACCTCGGCATCGAAACCGAGATTGGTGGACGCACCCGCGCTACGGCCGACCGGGCCGGCAGCGACAGCGGCGTCCGCGCCCAAGTTGATCTGGCCGCTGGCGATCTTGTCGATGCTGCGCTGGGTCTTGAACACGAGGATGATATCCGACGACGAGGCGCCGATCTGCCAGCCGATGGAGCCGCCGGTCAGCGAGATGAAGGTCGGGTTCGACCAGCTGCCGTCGCGAGTCCGCACCGAAAGCACGCCCTTGCCATGACGGCCGCCGACCACGAAGCCGGCCTTGAACACGCTCGGGATCACGGCGATGCCGTAGGCTTTGCCCAGCAGCGCCGGCGGGATCGCGTTCTCGGGAATATCGACGAACTGGCGCACCACGGTGGTGGCGTCATCGAGCTTCTGCTGCTGCTCGTTCTCGGCGAATGCGCTGGTGCTGGCCAGCAGTGCCACGGCCATAAGTAGCGCCGTCATCCATTGTTTCATCAGTGATTCCCCTGCCTGGAGATTTGGGCCGACGAGTGCCGGCGTGAATCGGTGTTACTGCGCGATCAGACCGCCGCGACAACCGCAGGTTCACACGTGTTGCGCGACGCCTGTCAGCCCGGCCCCTCCATCAGGCGTTTCTGCGCGGCGAGCTCTTCCTCGCCGTCGGCTCGATTCGCCCGCTCGTAGCGCCCGTCGCTGCCGAGAAGCCAGGCCTGGCTGTTGTCGGACAGATAGAGCGCCAGCTCGCGCCGGACCCGATCATATAACGGTGCCGCGGTCACGGGAAAGCAGGTCTCCACCCGCCGGAAGAAATTGCGATCCATCCAGTCCGCGCTCGAAAGATACACCTCAGGATCGTTGTCGTTGGCGAAATGGAACACGCGCGTGTGCTCCAGAAAACGCCCCACAACCGAGCGCACGCGGATGTTGTCGGACACCCCTTCGACGCCCGGTCGCAGACAACAGATACCGCGCACGACCAGATCGATCGGCACGCCGTCCTGCGATGCGGCGTAGAGGGCCTTGATCACCTGCGGTTCGACCAGCGAGTTCATCTTCGCGATGATCCCGGCAGGCCGGCCCGCCCGCGCGTTCTCGGCTTCGCGGGCAATCTTGGCAAGAATGGCCGAATGCAGCCTGAACGGCGCATCCAGCAGACGGGCCAGCCCCGATACCTTGCCCAGGCTGGTCAGCTGGAGAAACATCTCGTGCACGTCATTGCCGAGATTCTCCTCGCATGAGAACAGCCCGTAGTCGGTATACAGCCGGGCGGTCTTGGGGTGGTAGTTGCCGGTGCCCAGATGCACGTAGTTGTGCAGACCGTCGGCCTCGCGGCGCACGATCAGCGTCATCTTGGCGTGCGTCTTGTAGCCCACGACCCCGTAGACCACGTGCGCGCCGGCGGCCTGCAGGCGGTTGGCCAGCTCAATGTTGTCGGCCTCGTCGAAACGCGCGCGCAGCTCGACCACCACGGTGACTTCCTTGCCGGCACGCGCGGCCTCGACGAGCGCATCCACCACCGCCGAATTCGGCCCGGTGCGATAGAGCGTCTGCTTGATCGCCAGCACGCTGTTGTCGGCAGCCGCCCGGCGTACGAAGTCGATCACCGGCAGGAACGAGTCGAACGGATGATGCAGCAGCACGTCCGAGGCCCGGATCTCGGCGAACAGATCGCCACTGGGGCCGAGCTCGCTGGGCAGGTTCGGCGAGAAGGCTGGGTACTTGAGGTCGGGGCGGTCGACCGTGTCCAGCAGCGACATCAGCCGGTTCACGTTCACGGGGCCATCGACCTGGAACAGATCCTCGCGCGAGAGCAGGAACCGGTCGAGCAGGTACTTGCATAGCGACTCGGGGCAATTGTGCGCGACCTCGAGCCGGACACAGTCGCCGTAGCGGCGCGACGGCAGCTCGCCCTCGACGGCACGCAGCAGATCGTCGACTTCTTCCTCGTCGACGAACAGGTCCGAATTGCGCGTCACGCGGAACTGGTAGCAACCGCGGGTGCGCATGCTGGGGAACAGATCGCCGACATGCTGATGGATGATCGACGACAGGAACACGAAATCGTGCGGGCCGCTGCCGGTCTCCTCGGCGGGCAGCTGGATCACACGCGGCAGCGCACGCGGCGCCTGAACCACGGCATAGTCGATCTTGCGGCCGAAGGCATCCGTGCCGTCGAGCGAGACGATGAAATTCAGCGACTTGTTGAGAATACGCGGGAACGGATGCGCCGGGTCCAGCCCCAGCGGGCTGATGACCGGCAGCAGTTCCTCCTCGAAGTACTGCGCCAGCCAGGCACGCTGTTCGGGCTTCCATTCGGCGCGTCGAAGAAAGCGGATACCCTCGTTCTGCAGCGCCGGTATCACTTCGTCGTTGAGCGTGCTGTACTGCTTTTCGACCAGCGCATGGGCGCGCGAACTGATCGCACGCAGCACCTCGCTCGGGGTACGGTTGTCGGCCTCGGTGGGTGCATTGACGAGTTCGGCCTTCTGCTTGAGGCCGGCCACACGCACCTCGAAGAATTCATCGAGGTTGGTCGACGAAATACACAGGAACTTCAGCCGTTCGAGCAGCGGCACCCTGGTATCGCGGGCCTGTTCGAGCACCCGATCGTTGAATTCGAGCAGGGACAGCTCCCGATTGATGAAAAGATCGGGCGCATCAAGCGGACGTTCACCGGAGTCGTTCAAGATCGCACTCATGCAGGATTATCAGGGGAGCCCGTCACGCGGACGGCGGAAAATGGGCTCTACGGATAGCAACAGTAGATGACAATTCCATGACGAACCGCACGCTGCAACTCGATGCCTATCAGGTCGATGCCTTTACCGACCGGGCCTTTTCCGGCAACCCGGCCTCGGTGGTGATGCTCGACGCCTGGCTGGACGATGCCACGCTCGCCGCGATCGCCGCCGAGCACAATCTGGCCGAGACCGCCTTTATCGTGCCGGGCACGGAGATCCACGAGCTGCGCTGGTTCACGCCGGCCTGTGAGGTCGACCTGTGCGGCCACGCCACGCTGGCCAGCGCCCATGTGCTGCTGCATTGCCGCGACGGCTTTTCCGCGCCGCTGCGCTTTGCGACCCGTTATGCCGGCGAACTCGGCGTCGACGAGATCGACGGCATGCTCTGGCTGGATTTCCCCGCCCGCGTCGCGACGCGTCTGGCCCAGGCACCCGCCGCGGTGGAAAAGGCGCTGGGCGCGCGCAGCAGCGAATGGCATACCAGTGTGAATCACCTCGCGGTGTTCGACGATGCCGCGACCGTCGCTGCGCTCGAGCCCGACATGCGTGCGCTGGCCGCCTGCAACCGCGAGGACAACAGCGGCGTCATCGCCACCGCGCCCGCCGACGACGGCGTGCACGATTTCGTGTCGCGGTATTTCGCGCCCGCACACGGCGTCGACGAAGACCCGGTCACCGGTTCGGCCCATTGCACGCTGGCGCCGTACTGGGGCGAGCGCTTGGGCAAGAGCGCGCTGGCGGGCCGCCAGATTTCGCAGCGCGGCGGCACGGTGCTCTGCCGGCTCGACGGCGAACGCGTACACCTGGGGGGCCGGGCCGTACGCTATGCCGAGAGCCGTATCTTTCTCGAACAGGATTTCTGATGACGCAGTTCGCACTCGCCGCCGGCAGTCTCTACGGGCTGATCGGCGTATTGCTCGGCGCATTCGGCGCCCATGCCCTGGCTTCGAAGCTGAACGCCGACATGCAGGCGATCTGGCATACCGCGGTGCAATACCAGTTCTATCACGCATTCGCCCTGCTCGCCGTCGGTCTGCTCGCCCGCCAGGGCCTCGCCGGCGCGAGTCTGGCCACGGCGACAGTCTGCTTCGCCCTCGGCACGCTGATCTTTTCCGGCAGCCTCTATGTGCTCGCGCTGTCGGGGGTGCGCTGGCTGGGCGCGATCACGCCTTTCGGTGGCGTGCTCCTGATCGTCGCATGGATCGCCCTGCTGCTGGCCGTGGTACGCGGCTAGCGCATCACGCTTCGGCCAGGGCCTCGAGCGTTTTCAGGGCCTTGTCCACATGGCGGGCCGCGGCCATCTGTGCTTGATAGCGCAGGCGCACGACGCCCTCGCGGTCGATGACAAACGTCACGCGATTGCCCAGCACGCCGAGCGCACGCCCCACGCCAAAAGCTTTCGACAGCGCACCGTTGTGGTCGGAGACAAGCGCGAAATCGAGCCCGTGGTTTTCGGCAAAGGCGCGATGGCTGGCGTCATCGTCGGCGCTGATGCCGATGACGTCGGCGTCGAGATCGTTGAATGCTTCCAGATGATCGCGAAAGCTGCAGGCCTGGCGCGTACAGACCGGCGTTTCGTCGCGCGGATAGAAATAGATGACCAGCGGCCGGCGGCCAACCGACGCCGCGGTATCGACGCGCCGGCCGTCGTGGGCGTCGCGTACGAAGGTCGGCGCGCGATCGCCGGTATCGGGGGCATGGGCCACGTTATTCCTCCTTGTCGTTGTTGACTGAACCGCGCTGAAAACCGCGGCGCGATTAACCGAACAGCGCTTTCCAGAGCACCACGGTCACGATGAACGCGCCCGCCAGGCCCAGGCTCACGCCGACCGCGCCGCCCCAGCGGGACTGTTTCGTTTCGCCCGCGGTGACCTGCTCCAGCCATTTGCGCAGCACGCGCTCGTTGCGGCGGTTGGCCTTCCAGAACATGTCGAACAGGTCACCGGCCACCGGCACCAGGCCGACCAGAAAATCGAGCCCGGCGTTGGCGCCCATGCGCATCCAGACGCGGCGCGGCGCACCCAGACGCAAGGCCTCGATCACCAGCATGCTCGACAGACCGGCACCGACCAGATCCCCGGCGAAAGGCACAAGCCCCGCCACACCGTCGATACCCACGCGCTTGTTGAGCACCGGGATCCGGAAGGCATCGTCCAGCCACCACGCGATACGGTCGATCCGCGCCAGGCTGGCACGGCGCTTGGCTAACAGGGCGGGCGAGACGTCGTCGCTCATTTATGGATAATGCGGCCTCGATATTTGTCGCCCATTGTATGCCGATTCTTTCGATGATCACGGCCCGGGGCCGTTTCGCGGGCCGAGGAATGAAATGAAGAAACTGCTAGTCCTGCTGCTCGTCGCGCTCGTGGCCTTTGTCGGCTACGCCCTGTTCTGGCCGAGCGCGTTCATGCCCCAACCCTGGACGCCACCACCGGCTCAGACCGGCGCTGCGCCGGTGAAGAGCGCACCGCTGGACGATGCCCGCCGGCTGGCCGCCGATATCGCGACCGGCCCGGAAGACGTGGCCATCGACGATCAGGGCCGGCTCTATGCCGGCTACGACGACGGCACCATACGTCGCTTCGACGCCAACGGCGGTGACGGCGAGGTGTTCGCGACCACCAACGGGCGACCGCTGGGGCTCGCGTTCACCCGTGGCCCTGTCGAGCCGCCGGGCAATGCGGCACAGAACGGTGCGCGCCCCGCGGGCGATGGCGCTGCGGCCACGCCGGGCCAGCGCGCGCCGACGGACGAGCAGACGCTCATCGTCGCCGATGCCCAGAAGGGCCTGCTCGCGATCAATGCCCAGGGCGATATCACCATGCTCGCCAGCGGTGCCGGCGCCACGCCGTTCGCCTTCACGGACGATGTGGATGTCGCCAGCGACGGCAGCATCTATTTCACGGATGCGTCCAGCAAATACGGCCAGCACGACTACCGCGCCGACATCCTCGAACACGGCGGCCACGGCCGGCTGATGAAGTACGATCCGGCGACCGGCGACGTGACCGTGCTTCTGGGCGGTCTGCAGTTCGCCAACGGCGTGGCGGTCAGCCGCGACGACGCCTATGTGCTGGTCACCGAAACCGGCAGCTATCGGGTGCTGCGCTACTGGCTGACCGGCGACAATGCCGGCCAGAGCGACGTGTTCATCGACGCCCTGCCGGGTTTTCCCGACGGCATTTCCTACAGCGACGACAGCGACACCTTTTGGGTCGCGCTGTTCGCGCCGCGCAACGAGATGCTGGATTTCGCCGCCGACAAACCCTGGCTGCGGCGCATCATCTTTCATCTGCCCGAGGCCCTGCAGCCGGCACCGGCCCACGTCGGCCGTCTGCTCGGGCTTGATAGCGACGGCAATGTGGTGACCGACCTCCAGGACACGAACCCGAGCGCGTTCGCGCCGATCACCAGCGTCGAACAGTCCGGCGGGCGGCTCTATCTAGGCAGCCTGACCGCGAATGCCTTCGCCTGGATTCCCGCGCCGCAACGAGACCGCCCGCAGCCGTGAGTGCGCACGATCTGGAACAGGCCCTGTGCGCGCTGCGCGACGCCCGCGCCGCGCTCGCGGAACGCAAATCGCCGACCTTCGACGCACGGCTGGCAAGCCTGCGTCAGTGGCAGTCGCAGCGGATCGCCGCCTGGCATCGGCCGATCGCCCAGCGCCACGACGGCGACGCGCTGTTGCGGTTTCTGACCCGCACGTTCTATCTGGAGGCCGACTGGTCGGAGCTCACCGAGCAGCCGGACAAGGTGGCCGGGCGCATCGGGCGCATCATCAACGACGACCGGCCGCTGGTCATCGCGGTACGGCTGCAACACGCCGCCGATGAGCTCGACGCCGATCTCGCGGATGCGCTGATCGCGCGCTCGGGCGAAGGGCCGATCACGTCCGCGGCTTATGTGCGCGCGTTCCAGGCGGTAGGCCGGATCGACGTCCGGGAACAGCAGATCGCCTGGCTCGGCGAACTGGTCGACCTGCTCGGCGGCTACGCCGAGAATCGCGCCGCATACTGGGCCTTCAAGCTTGCCGGTTCGCCGGCCAAGGCATTCGGCATGGGCCGGACTTACGCACTACTCGCCGACGGCTTTGCCGCGATGCGCGAAACGCGGGACCTGGAAGCCGCTACCCGCGAAGCCGTGGCGGCGCAGCACCGGCTGCTCGACCGGCTCGTTGGACGCCCGGTGCGGGCTCGGCCCTGATTGCGCACGCCGCGACGTTGCCGCATTCTCGACGCGTTTTCACACCCAGGGGGCTTTCATGACCATCACCATTTCCGACGCCAGCCTCGTTCCCATCGTCTCGCTGGCTGCCGGCGTCGCCATTCTGCTGGTGCCGCGCCTGCTCAACTACATCGTGGCCGGCTATCTGATCCTCATCGGCGTGCTGGGGCTGGTGAACTTCTAGCCCGCAGGCCGCCTGCTAGAGCATGCCGACCTGAAGCTTGGCGGCATCGCTCATCATTTCCATGGTCCACGGCGGATCGAAGACCAGTTCGACGCGCACCTGGTCGATGGTGGGCACCATCTTCACCTTGTTGCGCACGTCGTCCACGAGGATGTCGCCCATGCCGCAGCCGGGCGCGGTCAGCGTCATGTCGATATCGACCACGCGCGCCGCCGGGTCGCTGTGGTCGAAGTCGCACTGATAGACCAGACCGAGATCAACGAGGTTGATCGGGATTTCCGGGTCGAACACGGTACGCATCTGTTCCCAGACCATGGCCTCGACGTCGTCGTTGCCGGCGCCTTCGGGCAAGCGCAGCGGCTCCGGCGGCTCCTGGCCGATGGCGTCGGCGTTCTCGCCGGCGATACGGATGAGGTTGCCGGCGATATATACCGTGAACGAGCCGCCCAGCGCCTGAGTGATGTTGCCGTGCGTCCCGACCGGGATCTCGACCGTATCCCCGGCCGGAATCAGCACTGCCTCGCAGTCACGCTGGAAGGTGACGGGTTCATTGGATGGCATCTGCATGGCGCGATACCCGTGTTGAAGAATGACCGCCATTCTACCAAGCGCCCGCCGGGCTGTCCGAGCCGCGGCCGCGTGGCTCTCTGTTAGGATTGAGACTATGAAGAAATCCTTGCTTGTCGTGGCCCACGGCAGTCGCCGTCAGGCCTCCAACGACGAGGTTCGCGCGCTCACCCAACGCGTACGCGACGAAGCCAACGAGCGCTTCGCCGCCATCGAGTGCGCCTTTCTCGAGCTCGCCGAGCCCTCCATCCCCGACGGGCTGGAGCGGCTGATCGCGAACGGCGCCGCGCACGTGACCGTGCTTCCTTATTTTCTCGCTGCAGGCCGGCACGTGATCGAAGACATCCCGGAGGAAGTGGCGATCGCACAGGACAAGCATCCCGACGTGCATATCGAGATCGCGCCGTATCTGGGCACCTCCGAAACCATGCCGAAACTGCTGTTGACCATGCTGGCCGACAGCGCCACGGCCGACGCGAACTAGAGCCATGAACTCGCTTGCCGACAATCGCCGCTTCTGGCTTGCGCTCAACGCCGTGCTGCTCGTGCTGCACGGCTTCGGGCTTTATTTCTATGTCACCGCCGGCTTCGCCGACCCGGTGGCCAAGCTCTGGGCGATCGTGGTGATGATCCACATGCTCGAGTTTCCGCTCGCCTTCATCGCCGTGCAGGGGCGCCGTGTGGGCTGGGGCACCACGATCATCGCCACGCTGATCTTCGGCTTCACCTGGTGGGTGCCGGCACGCCGGGGCGTCTTCCATGCGTGACGGCTTTCATGCCACCCGGGCCGCGCTGGTATGCGGCATCGCGGTCGCGCTCGTCTCGCTCACCGGCGCCGTATTCCCGCCGGGGGCCTGGTACGAACAACTCTCGCAGCCGGCCGGCACCCCGCCGGATATCGCCTTCCCCATCGCCTGGACACTGCTCTATATCGGCATGGCCGTAGCCGCCTGGCGCGTCTGGCGTGCCGCGGGCGTGGGCCGTGCGCTGGGGCTGTTCGCGGCCCAGCTCGTCTTGAATGCGCTGTGGATGCCGGTGGCGTTCGGCGCTCACGCGCTGGCCTGGGCGCTGCTGGTGATCGTCGCGCTGTGGCTGCTGCTGGCGGCCACGCTGCACGACTTCTGGCGCGCGGATCGCTTCGCCGGGCTGTTGCTGGTGCCCTATCTGGCGTGGGTGAGTTACGCGGTGTATCTCAATGCCGGGCTGCTGTTTCTGAACTGGGGCAGCGTCTAGCCAGCGCCTCAACACTCGACCGTTTGACCTTCGCGCAAGGAGCCTGACATGGCCTTCGTCGACAAGTACGGCCCCTGGGCCCTGATCACCGGCGCCTCCGCCGGCATCGGTGCGGAATTCGCCCGCCAGATCGCGGCCCGGGGCGTGAACGTGGCCCTGGTCGCGCGCCGGCGCGAACGCCTGGAGGCACTCGGCGCCGAGCTGGAAGCGCAGTTCGGGATTCGAACGCTTTCGATCGCGGCCGACCTCTGCGCCGACGATTTCCTCGACACCATCACCGAAGCGCTCGGCACGCGCCATATCGGGCTGCTGGTCAACAATGCCGGATCGGGCCAGACCGGCGAATTTCTCGATCACGATCTCGACAGCGAGCTGCAGATGCTCGCACTCAACTGCCGGGCGCCGCTGATTCTGGCGCATCATTTCGGCGCGCGCATGCGTGACGACCGGCGCGGCGGCATCATCATGCTCGCCTCGATCGCCGGGATCGTGCCCACGCCGATGTTCTCCAACTACAGCGCCACCAAGGCCTGGAACCGCTACCTCGGCGAAGGCCTGCACGAGGAACTGGGCCGCGACGGCGTGGACGTCGTTTCGCTATGCCCGGGCCTGACCCAGAGCGAGTTCTTCGACCACGCCAATGTCGACCCGAGCAACTGGCCGGCACCCATGCGCGCCACGATCATGAGCGCGCAGGACGTCGTGAAAGCCGGCCTCAAGGGCCTGGGCAAGCAGTCTCAGGTGGTGCCCGGCCTCTCTTATCGCATGCTCATGCGCATGAGCCGGCTCGCCCCGGGCGGGCTACCGCCGTGGATCATCGACCGCGTGATGCGCTTCGCGCTGCCCAAGGAGTAGCCGGCGCCCGCCACGGCCACAGCGGTCTTCGCGCTACGGCCCGCCCGGCGATGAGAGCGCGCGGCCTGCCCGACGGGCGGCCCAAGCGCGCCTGAATTCCCGACCCAGGGCCACGATGCGTCTACGTCTTAGATCGCATTGAGTCCGGCGTAATTATGAATGCATAATTCAAAATAGAGGAGCGCAACAAGAACGAGAGCAGACAATGGCCGACCCCACGCTGGCGCGGCGCGACGCCGCAAGTACCGAAGCCCCCCGCCGTAAACCGGCTCGCAGATCCCCGCCCGGTTCAGACAACCAGTCGCCGCTCGAACGGCGCCTGCGCAACGAACTGCAGGCCGAGGTGCTGTTCGACGAATTCTCGCGCGGGCGCTACAGCACCGATGCCTCGATCTACCAGATGCGCCCCCATGGCGTGGTCGTGCCCCGCACCCAGGCCGATATCGTCGGCGCGCTGGAAATCGCCCGCGGCGAGGGCGTGCCGGTGCTGCCGCGCGGCGGTGGCACCTCGCAGAACGGCCAGACGGTCAACGAAGCGCTGGTGCTGGATACCAGCAAGTATCTGGATTCGCTGGTCTCGCTCGATGTCGAAAACCGTATCGCGGTAGTCGAGCCGGGCATCACGCTGGATGCGCTGAACAAGAAACTCGCGCCGCACGGGCTGATGTACCCGGTGGATGTGTCCACCAGCGCGCGGGCCACGCTCGGCGGCATGGCCGGCAACAACAGCTGCGGCACGCGCAGCCTGCGCTACGGCAACATGGTCCACAACACGCGTGCGGTGGACGCGGTGCTGGCCGACGGCAGCGCCCATCATTTCGGCCGCATCGACGACTCCGAGGCCATGGCGAAAGCCACGCCGGCCTATCGCGCGCTGGCCGAGAAGATGAGCGCGCTCTACGCCCGCGAGGCCGACGAGCTGGCGCGCTTCTTCCCGGACGTGAATCGCCGCGTGGGCGGCTACAACCTCAACGAGCTGGCGCCGAACAAGCCGGATCGCCCGCCCAATCTCGCCCGCCTGCTGGTGGGCTCGGAAGGCACGCTGGGCTTCTTCCAGCAGATCGAGATCGACCTGCAGCCCATGGTGAAGCACAAGGTGCTGGGCGTGTGCCATTTCCCGACCTTTCGCAAGGCAATGGAGGCCGCCGAGCCGATCGTGGGCCTGAAGCCGGCCGCGGTGGAGCTGGTCGATGCCACACTCATCGGCCTGAGCCGCGAGATCGATATCTTCCGCCCGGTCATGGAGCGCTATATCCGCGGCGAGCCGCAGGCCGTGCTGCTGGTGGAATTCGCCGGCGAGAACTTCGACGAACAGCGCGCGCATCTGGCCAAGCTGGTCGAACTGATGGGCGATCTCGGCTATCCGGACGGCGTGGTCGAAGCGCTCACGCCCGCCGAACAGAGCGAAATCTGGGGCGTGCGCAAGGCCGGGCTGAATATCATGATGTCGATGAAGGGCGACGGTAAGCCGGTCTCCTTCATCGAGGACTGCGCGGTGCCCCTGCCCGATCTGCCCGACTATACCGAGCGCCTCACCGAGGTCTTTCACAAGCACGGCACCGAAGGCACCTGGTATGCCCATGCCTCCGAGGGCTGTCTACACGTGCGCCCGATCATCAACCTGAAAGACCCGGCCGGCGCGCCGAAGATGCGGGCGATCGCCGAGGAAGCCTTTGCGCTGGTGCGCGAATACAAGGGCTCGCATTCGGGCGAGCACGGCGACGGCATCTCCCGTTCCGAATTCCACGAGGCGATGTACGGCCGACGCCTGGTCAGCACGTTCGAAGAGATCAAGCAGACCTTCGACCCGAACGGCCTGTTCAACCCGAACAAGATCGTGAACGCGCCGCGCATGGACGACACGCGGCTCATGCGCTTCAACCCGCAATACAAGACGATTCCGATCAAGACTGCGCTCGACTGGTCGGCGCACGGCAGCTTCGCCTCGGCGGTGGAGATGTGCAACAACAACGGTGCCTGTCGCAAGTTCGACGCCGCGGTGATGTGCCCGTCCTATCGCGCGACCAAGAACGAGCGCGACGTGACCCGCGGGCGGGCCAACTCGCTGCGCCTGGCGCTGTCCGGCCAGCTCGGCGAGGATGCGCTGACCTCGCACGAGATGTACGACACGCTATCGAAATGCGTGAGCTGCAAGGGCTGCAAGCGCGAATGCCCCACCGGCGTGGACATGGCCAAGATGAAGGTGGAATTCCTCCACCATTACCACGAACGCCATGGGCGCAGCCTGCGCGACCGGGTGATTGCCCATCTGCCACGCTATGCGCCGAAGATCGCCTGGATGGGCTGGATGCTCAACCTGCGCGATCGGATTCCGGGGCTGGCCAAACTCAGCGAAAAGATCATCGGCCTATCCGCCCGGCGGCCGCTGCCGGTCTGGCATGCCCGGCCCTTTCGTGACACGGCATCGATCGGCGAAGCCAAAGCCGGCGAGGTCGTGCTCTTCGCCGACACCTTCAACCGCTGGCAGGAGGCCGACAATCTGCGCGCGGCCGTCGACGTACTCGTGGCCGCCGGCTACCAGGTGCATATGGCCCAGCCCGAAAACGGTGGGCGACCGCTATGCTGTGGCCGCACCTACCTGGCGTCCGGCGATACCGACAATGCGCGCGCGGAAGCACAGCGCACGATGGCCGCCGTCATGCCGCATGTGCGCCGCGGCGTGCCGGTCGTCGGCCTGGAACCGTCCTGCCTGCTGACTATGCGCGACGAGTTCCGTTCGCTGCTGCCCGGCCCGGACGCCGACCGGCTGGCCGACAACGCCCTGCTGTTCGAAGAGTTTCTGGAACGCGAATGCGCGGCCGAACGCGCCCAGCTGGAACTGGACGGCCTCAACGGCGAACGCGTGCTGCTGCACGGCCACTGCCACCAGAAGGCCTTCAACGCCGTATCCGATATCGAGCGGCTGCTGCGCCGGATTCCGGATGCCGAGGTCGAGACCATCGCCTCGACCTGCTGCGGCATGGCCGGCGCGTTCGGCTATCAGGCCGAAAACTACGATACGTCAATGGCGATCGGCGAGCTCGGCGTGCTGCCGGCCGTGCGCAACGCCGACGACAACGTGCATATCGTGGCGGACGGCACCAGCTGCCGGCACCAGATCCGCGACGGCGCCGCCCGCGAGGCCGAGCATGTCGCGGTGCTGCTGGCGCGCCAGCTCAAGCGGCGTGCGGCGATATAGCGGGACTCTGCTACCGTCACATTCGAAAATCGACAAGAAAACCCGGCGCCGGCCGACCATGCCGGTGCCGCCAACGGCAACCAGGGCATGGAAAAGATCAGACAGGGTTCTCTCTACGGCGAAGCCGCCCAGCGCATCCGCACGATGATCAAGGACGGCCGTCTCAAACCCGGCACGCGCGTGCCGGAAAAACAGCTCTGCGAGCAGTTCGGGGTATCGCGCACGCCGCTGCGCGAGGCGCTGAAGGTGCTCGCCTCGGAAGGCTTCGTCGAGCTGCTGCCCAATCGCGGCGCGCGCGTGGTCAAGCTCACGCGGCGCATGCTCAAGGACACCCTCGACGTCATGAGCGCGCTCGAGGGGTTGTCCGGCGAACTGGCCTGTCAGCACGTCAGCTCCGAGGAGATCGACACCATGCGTCATCTGCACGAGCAGATGATCACCCATTACGAGAACGGCGATCTGGCGGCGTACTTCGAGGTCAATCAGCGCATCCACGAAACGCTGGTCGCAGCGGCCCGCAACGAGGTATTGCTGGAAACCTACAACAACCTCAACGAACGCGTGCGCCGATTCCGCTTCTCCCAGGAAATGTCGCCCGCGCTGTGGGAACAGGTCGTCGGCGAGCACGAGCAGATGATCGCGGCACTCGAAAACCGCGACAGCGAACAGCTCGGCCGCATCCTGCGCGGCCATCTGAAGCACAAGCTCGACCGTGTCGCCGTGGACGATACCGACAGCGACGAGCTGGCCAGCTGACGCCGGTTCATGACGGCCAACGTTCCTGCCGAAGTCGGCATGTCGGTCACCGAGGTCGACACGCCGTGTCTTCTGATCGACCTCGACGCACTCGACCGCAATATCGCCACCCTCGCCGCGTTCGCGCATGAACACCATTTGCGTCTGCGACCGCATGCGAAAAGCCACAAGAGCCCGGATATCGCCGCGCGCCAGCTCGCCCGCGGCGCGGTCGGCCTGTGCTGCCAGACAGTCAGCGAGGCCGAGGCCATGGTCGCCGGCGGCGCGCGCGACGTGCTGGTGTCGAACGAGGTGGTGGCACCACGCATGATCGCGCGGCTCGCCGCATTGGCGAAACAGGCCCGTGTTCTGGTCTGCGTGGACGATGTATCCAGCGTTGCCGCGCTCGATACGGCGGCGGCAGCGGTCGATGCGCGTATCGACGTGCTGGTCGAGATCGATGTCGGCGCGGGGCGCTGCGGTATCGCGCCGGGTGAACCCGCCTGCGCCCTCGCACGCCGGATTGCCGACACCTCGCATCTGCGTTTCGCCGGCCTGCAGGCCTACCACGGCCCGGCCCAGCATTTGCGCGATCACGCCGCGCGCCGCGCCACCATCGACCACGCGATCGCGCTCACCCGCGACACGGTGGAGCGGCTCGCCGCCCGCGGCTTGCACTGCGAGATCGTGGCCGGCGCGGGCACGGGCAGTTTCGATATCGAGGCCGTGAGCGGTCTCTATAACGAACTGCAGTGCGGCTCCTATATCTTCATGGACGCCGACTATGCCCGCGTGCGCGGCGTGGACGGCGGCGCCCTGCCGTTCGAGCACAGCCTGTTTCTACAGACGCGGGTGATCAGCAAGACCCGGCCCGGCCACGCGGTCTGCGACGCGGGTTTGAAGTCGCACAGCGTGGATTCCGGCCTGCCGGTGGTTTTCGACTACGACGACATCCGCTACACCGGCGCCTCGGACGAGCACGGCCAGCTCGACGATCCGCACGACCACCTCGCGCTCGGGGGTACGCTCCGGCTCGTGCCCGGCCATTGCGACCCGACCGTGAACCTGCACGACTGGCTGGTGGCCTGTCGCGACGATCGCGTGATCGCGCTCTGGCCGGTCTCCGCCCGCGGGATGAGCCGCTAGCGCTGCCGGGCTGCGATCAGGCGATCGCGCCCTTGTCTCGCAGCGCGGCCAGGCGATCGGCATCGATGCCCATATCGGCCAGCACTTCCTCGGTGTGCTCGCCGAGCAGCGGGCTGGGCCGACGAATCTGCTGCGGCGTGGACGAGAACTTGCTGGCGAAGCCCAGCGTCTTCACCGTGCCGGCGGTCGGATGCTCGAATTCCTGCACCATGCCGCGCTCGACGTAATGGGGGTCCGACAATGCCTGCGAGAAGGTGTTGATCGGCCCGGCCGGCACACCGGCCTCGTCGCAGCGCGCCCGCCAGGTCTCGGTATCCTCGCTGGCGAACACGTCTTCGATGAGCGCTTCGAGTTCTTCGACGTTCGCGCCGCGATCGCTGTTGGTCCGAAAACGCGGATCGTCGATCCATTCCGGCTTGGCGACCACGTCATTGCAGAAGCGTTCCCAGGTGCGCTGGTTGGCGCAGCCGAGCATGAGATAGCCGTCACGTGTGGCCAGTGCCTGGTACGGTGCCGACACGCGATGGCGCCAACCTGTGGGCTGCGGCTCGCGGCCCTCGCCGAAATAGGCGGCCGCCTCCCAGGTGAACCACGGCATGCCGCATTCGCCGATCGCCACGTCCAGATGCTGGCCTTCGCCGGTTTTCTGGCGATGGATATAGGCGGCCAGAATCGTATAGACCGCGGTGATGCCGGCGCCGATGTCGTAGACGGCGACCCCTGTCTTGAGCGGGCGCCGGCCGGGCTCGCCGGTCATCGACATCAGCCCGGTCGCGCCCTGGGCGACCAGGTCGAAGCCGCCCTTGTTGCGGTACGGGCCGGTCTGGCCGTAGCCCGAGATCGAGCAATAGATGATGCCGGGATTGATCTCTTTAAGGGTGTCGTAGTCGACCGAAAGCGACTGGGTCACGCCGGGGCGAAAGTTCTCGATGATGACGTCGGCCTCACGGGCCATGTCGTAGAACAGCGCGCGCGCGTCCGGGTCCTTGAGGTTGAGGGCAACGCTGCGCTTGTTCCGGTTGATCTGCATGAAGCAGGTCGACTCGTCCTCGATATAGGGGCCCATCTGGCGCGAGTCGTCGCCGCCCTTGATCTTTTCGATCTTGGTCACCTCCGCGCCCATGTCGGCCAGCACCATCGTGCAGTAGGGCCCGGCCATGATCTGGGACATGTCGAGCACGCGCAGCCCGTCCAGCGGTAAGCTCATCTTCGTGTTCTCCCGTATGTGTTCTAGCGGCCCTGCCAGGCGTACCGACGCTTTTCCATGAACGCGGCGACCGCGCCGTGGAAATCGTCGCTGGTGTAGCAGGAGCGGATCAGGTCCTCGCCGTCTTCCGGCGCAATGCGCCGGGCCTCGTGAATACGCTGGATCGCGGCCTTGGTAGCAGCCACGGTCAGCGGCGCCATCTGCGTCAGGCGATCCGCGATCGCATCGACCTCGGCCTCGATCGTGTTGGCGGCGAAGATGTCGTTGACCACGCCCGCGGCCTTGCACTCCTCGGCCTTGAACAGCCGCGCGAGCATGAGCATTTCCTTGGCCTTGGGCGTGCCCAGCAGATCGACAAGGCGCGCGAAGTTGGCCATGGACAGACAGTTGCCGAGCGTCTTCGCGATCGGAATACCGAGCTTCAGGTTGTCGTCGGCATAGCGAAAATCGCAGGCCAGCGCGATCGCCGCCCCGCCGCCGACACATACGCCCTGAATCATGGCGATGGTCGGGCGCTTGAGGTGCTCGAGCCGGCTGACCACGCGGTCGATACGCTGCTCGTAGGCCACGGCATCGTCGCCGGATTCGAAGTCCCGGAACTGACCGATGTCGGTGCCGGCGACGAATGCCTTGCCGCCGGCACCCGAGAGCGTGACCACGCGAATGTCGTCGTCGGCGTCGATCTCGTCGCAGACGGCTTCGAGACGGTCGTACATCGCCCAGTTCATGGCGTTGTGCACGCTCGGACGGTTGAACACGATAGACGCCTTCGCGCCGGATTTCTCGAACAGCAGTTCGTCGGTTGCCATGAAGACCTCCCGCCTTCTAGCCGTAGACCAGGTTCACCAGCGCGAGCGCGATGGTCGGCACATAGGTGTTGATCATCAGCAGCGCGAACAGCACGCCGATGAACCAGAGGTTCACCTTGCTGGTGCGCCACACGTCCGCCTTGGCGATCGAGCAGGACGTGATCAGCACGCTGGCCACCGGCGGCGTCTGCTGGCCGATGGCCAGGTTCAGCGTCACGATCAGGCCGAAGTGCACCGGATCGATGCCCACCGCGTGGATCAGCGGCATGACGATGGGCACGACCAGGATGATCGCGGCCGCCGAGTGCAGGAACATGCCCAGGATCAGGAAGAAGACGTTGAGCAGCGCCAGCACCGCATAGGTGTTGGTCGTGATGCCTTCAATGCTGGCGGCGAGCTGCTGCGGCAGCTGCGCTTCGGTGAAGTAGTCGCCCACCAGCGCGGAAGCCGCGACCAGCAGCATGACCACCGCCGTCTGCACGCCGCCCTCGAGACAGGCCCGATAGAGTTTGCCCAGGTTCAGTTCGCGATAGATCAGCCCACTGATGATCAGCGCCGCGACCACGGCGAGTGCGGCGCCCTCGGTGGCGGTGACGAAACCGCCGAAGATGCCACCGAGCACGATCACCGGGATCGTCAGCGCCCAGAACGCGTTCTTGAAGGCCGTGGCCAGACGCGACAGGCGGAACTTGTCCTCTACCGGATAGTTGTTCTTGCGCGCCAGGAAGTACGCCATGAAGGCCAGACCCAGCGCGCCGAGCAGCCCCGGAAACACGCCGGCGATGAACATCTTCACCACCGACTCCTGGGCCATCACGGCATACAGGATCATCGGAATCGAAGGCGGCAGGATGATCGCCAGGCTCGCAGCCGACGACGAGATGGCCGCCGAGAACTCGCGCGAGTAGCCACGCTTGCGCATCGCCGGAATCAGCACGCTGCCGAGCGCGGCGACGCCGGCCACGGCAGAGCCGGAGATCTCGGCAAAGAAGATCGACGAACCGATGGTCACCAGCGACAAGCCGCCGCGAATAAAACCGACCATGGCCGAGGCCAGATCGATCAGGCGGCGCGCGATGCTCGACGCGTTCATGATCGCGCCGGCGAACACGAACAGCGGAATCGCGAGCAGCGGGAACGAGGTGGCGCCGTCGTACATGGTCAGTGCGACGTTGGGCAGCGCCATCGCGCCGTAGCTCAGGTACATGCCCGCGGCACCCACCACGGCGAGCGCCACGCCGATCGGGACATTGATGAGAATGAGGGCCAGCAGGCCCAGCAGCATGAAGGTGATCGCCATGTCAGCGCTCCCCCGTGGCGTCGCGGCGCGCGCTGGCGCTGCTGTCTTCGATCGTCTCGGCGGACTGCGGCATTTCCTCTTCGAGATCGGGCTCGTGCACGAAGCCAGCGCCGCGTGCACAGGCCAGCGTCTCGGGGAAACGCAGCAGTTCGGCGATGATGAACAGCACGGATGCGATCGGAATGACCGACTGGGTCAACTGTTGCGACACCGACGGCAGGCTGACCAGCGAACTGCCTTCGAGGATCACCATCACCTGATAGCCGGTCCAGGCCAGCAGCACGAAGAACGCGATGGTGAAGATTTCGGCCAGCACGATCACCGGCACGCGCAGGGCCGGCGGCATCATGTTCACGATATTGGGGCAGGTAATGTGTGCCCCCTTGCTCGCGGCGAGCGCGCCGCCGTAGTAGGTCAGCCACGCCAGGCCGGTGGCGGCGACTTCGCCGGTCCACGACAGGGGCATGTCCAGCAACCGGGACGCAAAGCCAACCGTGACCACGAGCGACAGCGCGATCATGAGCACGACGACAATCGCTTCCAGCACCCGGTCGAGGCTCGCCCGAATAACCGCAAGTGTCTTCACGAGAAATACTCCGCAGGAGATGATCGATTTACAGCGAGGCGCGTACCGCGGCCGGCGTTGTGCCGTGACCGCGGTACGCCGTAGGCGGGACTATTCGTCCTTGCGGCTGCGAACCTCTTCGATCATCGCTTCGCCGTCGTCGACGTCGCTCTCGAACTGCTGGTAGATCGGCTCGGAGGCATCCACGAAGGCCTGGCGGTCGATGTCGTTGACCTCCATGCCCTCGTCCTTGAGCTTGGTCAGGAGTTCTTCTTCGAGCTCCGCCCCCATCTCGAGGGCCACCGGCTGCATTTCCTCGGCGGTTTCCTTGAGCACGCTGCGCACGTCTTTGGGCATGCGCTGCCAGCTCGCGCCCGCGAGCACATACGCCGGGGTATAGACGTGGCGCGACAGCGACAGGTACTTCTGCACCTCATAGAAACGCGCCGGATAGATCTGCGCGAGCGGATTTTCCTGACCGTCCACGGCGCCCGTCTGCAGGGCCACGAACGTTTCGGAGTACGGCATGGGCGTCGGGTTCGCGCCGTAGGACTTGAACATGCGCACACGCCACTGCCCGTTCGGCGTACGCAGCTTGATGCCCTTCAGGTCATCCGGGCTGCTGATCGGGCGTTCGTTGTTGGTGATGTTGCGAAAGCCGTTTTCCCAGATGCCAATGATCTTGTAATTCTGGGACTCGGCGGCCTCGTCGAGCTTGCCGCTGATGAGCTCGCTTTCACGAATACGGGCCATGTGCTCACGGTCGTTGACCAGAAACGGCATCTCGAACAGCGCGAACGACGGCGCCACCGAGCTCATCACCGTGGACGGCAGCGACATGTCGATGGTGCCCAGCTTGAGCTTGCGCAGCATCTGCGTATCGCTGCCGAGCTGGCTGGAGCCGTAGACCCGTACTTCGGCCTTGTCGCCGAGTTTCTCGTTGGCGCGCTTGGCGAATTCCTTCGCGGTCTTGTCCATCAGCGAGCCGGGCTGGCCCACATGGCCGAACTTGATCGTTTCGGCTGCCTGGCCGACGCCCACCGATGCGGCGAATACCCCGAGCGCGGCGACCGCGCACAGCAGGGTGGATGTTCTTCTAGTCATGCTCTCCTCCGTTCTTCACTTTCGTTTTTTGCTTATGCCACAGCCTCTTGCGGGCCGTGTTGTCCCTCGGGACGTACCCGATGCCTCAGTTTCCGACGCGGCAGGCCGTGCCGGAGACAATGGGTTTTCGCTCAGGCCACCTTTGCCGCGCTGCCCGCGGTTTCGGCCAGGTAATCGAGTGCGGCCTGCACGCCGCCCGACTGGTGTTCGATACCGGCGCGCTTGAGCCCCATCTCCACGCCGCTGAGGGTGCCGGCAAGGGTGAGATCGTTGAAGTCGCCGAGATGACCGATACGAAACGCCCGGCCCTTGAGCTTCGAGAGCCCGGCGCCCAGCGACATGTCGAAGTCATCAAGGATCAGGCGGCGCAGCGCGTCCGGGTCGACGGCGTCCGGCACGAGCACGGCAGTCAGCGCGCTGGAATACTCCGCCGGGTTGGCGCAGACGATGTCGAAGCCCCAGGCCGTCACCGCGCGACGCGTCGCCTCGGCATGGCGGTCGTGGCGGGCGAAGACGTTGTCCAACCCTTCCTCCTCGAGCATGTCGATCGCTTCGCGCAGCCCGTAGAGCAGATTGGTAGCCGGCGTGTATGGGAAAAAGCCGTTCTCGTTCGGCCCCAGCATGTCCTGCCAGTCCCAGTAGGAGCGCGGCTGGCCGGATGTCCGGGATGCCTCCAGCGCCTTGTCGGACACGGCGTTGAAGCTCAGCCCCGGCGGCAGCATCAGCCCCTTCTGCGAGCCGGATACGGTCACGTCCACGCCCCAGGCGTCGTGCTCGTAGCGGATCGAACCCAGCGACGAGATCGTGTCGACCAGTAACAGCGCCGGGTGCTTCGCGTTATCGATCGCCTTACGGATCTTCGCGATGCGGCTGGTCACGCCCGTGGACGTTTCGTTGTGCACGACCGCCACGGCCTTGATCTCGTGATTGCGGTCCTCGGCCAGTCGTTTCTCGATGGCTTGCGGGTCGGCGCCACGGCGCCAGTCGCTATCGATGAGCTCCGGCTCGAAACCGAGCTTCTGCGCCATGTTGCGCCAGAGCGTGGCGAAATGGCCGGTCTCGAACATCAGCACGCGGTCGCCCGGCGACAGCGTGTTGACCAGCGCCGCTTCCCAGGCGCCGGTACCCGACGCCGGAAATATGATGACCGGATTGGTCGTGCCGAAAACCGGCTTGATGCGTTCGAGCACGTCGGCGCCGAGCGCTTGGAAATCCGGACCACGGTGGTCGATGGTCGGATAAGACATCGCGTGCAGCACGCGGTCCGGCACATTGGTCGGGCCGGGAATCTGCAGAAAATGACGGCCGCTTTTATAGCTCACGCAATGCTCCTCCACACTACGGTTTTCGGGTCCGGACCACGGGCCGACATGCGCCGGACGCGGCCCTGCGTTGTTCTGTCCGATCGTTATCGAGCCCCGGCGGCCGCCTCGATGACGACACCGCGGGCTACGCCGTTCAATACAGCGCTGACCGGAAGTTCAGCGTAGGCGAATAGAATAATGAATGCAATTTGTATTTCGCGCGCAATTATTCGCCGTCACTATGAAATAAAATATTGATTTAAATTGGTTTTATAGAAATGCCAACTGCATTCATTTGGCGGTCAGTGACAATGCGCCGCCTACGACTTTCGGGTTACAAAGTCGCACTCAGGGGCTTAACCCCCGGCGCCGAAGCGGCCGATGCCTGACGAGCCCCGCCGCTCTAGGCTACTGTGTCTGCGCCCTTACACATCTTCGAGGTTGAACCCGTGGCATCGCTCGCGAACAAGACCCTCTTCATTTCCGGCGCCTCGCGCGGCATCGGCCTGGCCATTGCGCTGCGCGCAGCGGCCGACGGTGCCAACGTGGCGATCGCGGCCAAGACCGACACGCCGCATCCCAAACTGCCGGGCACGATTCATACCGCGGCCGAACAGATCGAGGCGGCCGGCGGCAAGGCCCTGCCGATCGTCTGCGACATCCGCGAGGAGGATCAGGTCGAAACCGCGGTGAAGCAGACCGCCGACCACTTCGGCGGCATCGACATCTGCGTGAACAACGCCAGCGCCATCTCGCTGACCGGCACGCTGGAAACGCCGATGAAGCGCTACGATCTCATGAACCAGATCAACGCCCGCGGCAGTTACCTGGTCAGCCAGAAGTGCATCCCCTATCTGAAACAATCAGACAATCCACATGTGCTCATGCTCTCGCCGCCACTGGACATGAAGCCCAAGTGGTTCGGCCCGCACGTGGGTTATTCGATCGCGAAATACGGCATGAGCCTGTGCGTGCTCGGCATGGCCGAGGAGTTCGCCGAGGACGGCATCGCCTTCAACGCACTCTGGCCGCGTACCGGCATAGCCACCGCCGCGATCAACCTCATCGGCGGCGACGAGATGATGGCGCACTGTCGCACCCCCGAGATCGTGGCCGACGCCGCCCACATCATCCTCACCAAGAACAGCCGCGACTTCACCGGCCGTTTCTGCATGGACGACGTGCTGCTGCACGAAAACGGCGTCAACGACTTCGAGCAGTACGCCGTCGACCCCAGCAAGGCGCTCTGGCCCGACTTCTTCGTGCCCGACGATGTACCGCCGCCGCCCGGGTCGATGGGCAATAGCGGCGACTGAGCCGTAGACCGGTGCTCGCGCGAAGGGCCCGCGCCGCTTAACCGCGCGCGGGCCTTTCTTTTATGCTGGCGCGCTGACTTGCGATGATGAGACAGGCGCTTGGCCAAACGCGACTACATCACCCGAGCCGGCTGGCAGACGCTGGCTGACGAACTGGACTATCTCTGGCGCAAGAAGCGTCCGCATGTGACCCGCGAGCTGTCGGCGGCCGCGGCCGAGGGCGATCGCTCCGAGAATGCGGAGTACATCTATCGCAAGAAGGAATTGCGCGAGATCGATCGTCGCGTGCGCTATCTCGGCAAGCGCATCGACGAGCTCACCGTCGTCGACGCCACGCCCGACGATCCGGACAAGGTGTTCTTCGGCGCGTGGGTCGATGTTCTGGACGAAAACGAGGCGGCCCATCGCTACCGCATCGTGGGTGCCGACGAAACCGATGCCGCGACCGGCGCGATCAGCCTCAATTCGCCGGTGGCCCGGGCGCTGATCGGCAAGCGACTGGGCGACGTGATCGTCGTAGAACTCCCGCAGGGCGAACGCGAACTCGAGATCATGGCCATCCACTACGCGCCGCCGGCTGACTGAGCACAAACACAGCGGCCCGATCGGTGTAGCATGCAGCCGACCATGAGCCGATCTTTCGCCCCCGACGCCCACAGCGTGCTGCGCGATCGCGCGTTCGTACAACTGCTGACCGGCCGCATCACCGCCACGCTGGCCACACAGATCCAGTCCGTTGTTGTGGGCTGGCAGCTCTACGACATGACCCGTGATCCGCTCACCCTCGGCTGGGTGGGTCTGGCGCAGTTTCTGCCGATGGCGCTGCTCGTGCTGCCCGCGGGCGACGCGGCCGATCGCTTGCCGCGACGGCTGATTCTGGCCGCGAGCTGGCTGGTACAAGCGATCGCAGGCCTGCTGTTTCTGGGCCTCACGCTGTCCGGAACCGATTCACCGGTCGGCTTTTTCGGCGTGCTGGTGCTATTCGGCATGGCGCGTGCCTTTGCCGGGCCGGGCATGCAGTCGTTGTTGCCGCAGCTGGTCGGTGAGGCGCGTCTGCCAAAAGCAATCGCCTGGAACTCGTCGGCGTTTCAGGTCGCGGTGATCGGTGGCCCGGCACTGGGCGGCGCGGTCTATCTGCTCGGCCCGGCGTTTGCCTACCTGCTCTGTGCCCTGCTTTTCGCCGGCGCCGCAACGGCCATCGCGCTGATCCGGCGGCGCCTGCCGGCACGCGCGGACACCACGCGCCAGAGCGCCTTCGCGCGCTTCACCGCCGGTATCGTCTACGTACGGACGCGCCCGATCATCCTCGGCGCCATTTCGCTCGACCTGTTCGCCGTATTGCTCGGCGGCGCAACCGCGCTGCTGCCGGTCTACGCCCACGAGATCCTGCATGTCGGGCCGGCCGGCCTGGGCCTGCTGCGCAGCGCGGTCGCGATCGGCGCCTTCGCCATGGGCATCTATCTCGGGCGCAACGCCCTCGAGCGCCGCGCCGGCGCGATCATGTTCGCGGCAGTCGCGATTTTCGGCGTGGCGACCATCGTCTTCGGCCTGTCCAGCAGTTTCGTGCTGTCGTTCGTCGCGCTGATGATCATGGGCGCGGCCGACATGATCAGCGTGTTCGTACGCTCGTCGCTGATTCAGCTCGCCACGCCCGATGCCATGCGCGGCCGGGTCAACGCCGTGAACATGCTGTTCATCGGGGCCTCGAACGAGCTCGGCGAGTTCGAATCGGGCGTGACGGCGGCATTGTTCGGCACCGTAGGGGCGGTCGTGATCGGCGGTGCCGGCACGCTCGCCGTGGTGGGCCTGTGGATGGCGCTATTCCCCGCGCTACGGCGCGTGGACCGACTCAGCGATGTCGCCACCACGCGCACGCCGCCCGGCTGATCACGAACCGTCGAGATTCTGCGGCGGCTTGACCAGGCCGTCGTGCGGGGCCGACGGCGCCCCGGGCCGCGCATCCGGCTGCACGTGCACCGTGGCCGACAGACCAACGGTGAGCGCAAGGTCGTCCGGTAGATCGTCGAAAGCGATGGTCACGGGCACGCGCTGGGCGAGGCGCACCCACTGAAAGACCGGATCGACGTTCGGCAGGTTGCGCTCGCCGGACGCGTTGTTGGCCACGGCAATGCCGCGGCCGATGCTCGCCACGTGCCCGGCAAGCCTACGATCGCTGGCCATGAGGTCGATACGCACCCGGTCACCGGTGCCGATATGCGGCAGCTTGGTTTCCTCGAAATAGGCGGTGACGCGAAAGCTCTCGGCATCCACGAGCGTCATCAATGCCTGGCCCTGCTGGGCATAATCGCCTTCATCGAGCAGCAGGTGGGTCACGTAGCCGTTGACCGGCGAGCGCACGGTCGCCCATTCGAGATTCTGTTGCGCCTGTGCCAGCCGAGCCTGTGCCTGGCTGACCGACGCGTTCGCCGTGCCAAGCTCGGACTGCGCCTGTTGACGCGCCTGGGTCGAGACGCTGCCACGCGGCAGACGTTCGAGCCGCTGCGCGTTGCGTCGCGCGAAACGTTGCTGCGCCCGGGCCTGTTCCAGCGCTGCGCGGGCCTCGGCCACGGCGTTCTCGAAACGCACCGGCTGGATCCTGAACAGCAGATCGCCCTTCGCGACGTAATGATCGTCGGGCACGGCCACCTCGGTCACGGTGCCCGACACCTCCGGGGCGATATTCACCACATCGGCCTGTACGCGCGCGTCCCGCGTCCACGGCGCGTAAACATAGTGCTGCCATGCGAACCACCCGAGCACGGCGGCCACGCCGACGAGCGTAAGCGTGGCGAGCACGCGTAAAACGATGAGCCAAGACGCTCTTGAACCGGCCATTCAACTCCACCTATAGAACGAATCGCGCAGCGACACGGCCTGCGGCGTCATGGCCCGAACACGAGCAGCAGGCTTGCCAGCACGATGATGAAAAACGCGGCGCCGGCCAATGCCGGGTGCCAGAACAGGCGATAGGCGCGCAGCCTCAGCAGGACGAAACGCAGCAGCAGGTACCCCAGCCCGGCCGCCGCCAGGAACGCCAAGAAGACGGGCAGATAGATACCGCCGAACGCGATTTGCTCAGACCACACGCTCGGAGTCCCCCAGCCTTATGCGATCACCGTCTGCATTCTCGCGCGCCATGCCGTAATCGGCGAGAGCCGCCGCCACAAGCTCGGCCGCTACCGCAGCACGCACGCCATGACGCAAGCGACGGCGCGGCGAAAACCCCAACGCTTCGCGCATGAGCTGCTGTGCCAGGGCATTGGCCCGGCCCTGCACCGAAAACACGGCGTCGAGGGCGGGGTATCCGTGCCGGAACAGCGCTTCGAGTTCGGCCAGCAGGTCGTGTACCGCGGTCTGTGTTGCCGTATCAAAAGCGGCATGGCGTGCCATGACGCGCAGCGAACGGGCCTCGAGGCCCATGTTCACCGCCGAAAACGCGGCCTGGCGGGCACTGACATGCGTCTCGCCCTGGTCGGCGGCGACCGGAAGGCGAAGCAGCCGGTCGTAGATGCGTGTTTCGAACCGCTCGCGCGATCCGGTGAATCCCTTCGCGAGTTCGCCGAACATGCCCGCAAGACGTTCGCGCAAGAGGCCGCGCGGCGAAACGGGCAGGATCAGCGAAAAGGCGACCAACGCCAGGATGACGGCAAGCCCGATACCCATGAACGCTTCTGCAAAGGTGACGAAATCCTGGCGACTGCCATTGGCGGGATTCACCAGCAACGCGAACTGCACGAGGCTAATCCGCCCGACCAGTGCGAGGCTCGGCGTCGCCATGGCCAGCCCGGCGACGAACACGAACGGCAGAATCACGATCATGAGCATGACAAAGCCGTTGACCGCGGGCAGCAGTACGAAGTTGGCGACAAAGGCGGCCACGAACGCACAGACCGAGCCGATGCCGAATCCGCGCGCGCCCGCGACCGGGTTATCGCCCAGCGCAAAGAGTGTCGTCAGCACGGCCAGCAGCACCATCATGCCGCTGAGTGCGGGATCGTTGTGCGTTGCCCATATCGCAGCGCCGACCGCGATCGCCGTGCCCGCGCGTATCGTCGTCCGGCATGATTCGCGCAGCGATACCGGCGCCGAGAACTCGCTGCGACGCGCACGCCTGCTCGCCCCGGCGCCCCGCTCGGCGAGCAGCATGCCGTGCTTGATCACCGCCGCGCGCATGCGGTTGGCGAGATCCAGCGCGCGGCTGATGATCACCCAGTCGACCAGCGAGCGGCGTGCATCGTTGTTTCGGTCGGCGCGGGCATCGGCGAGGATCGCGTTGTAGGCCTGACCGAAGGCGCGCTTGATCGCGCCCGTATCGTTCGGATTCTTCCCCAGCAGTGCCGCCGCCTCGTCCAGGCGGCGCAGTGGCCCGCGATCGACCCGAGCGCCGAACTTGCCCAGATAGACTTGCAGCGACGCCATGCCGCTGACCAGCGCGAGCAGCTCGTAGTCGAGCCGTCGTGCGAGGCGATCGTACTCGGAGAATGCTGGCTCGTCGTAGCGGGCGTACTGGCGGGTCTGCTCCAGCGACAGGGTCTTGTTCACCAACTCGTGCAGTTCCGGATGCGGCGTTTCGGAGGCACCACCGGCGCCCGGTTTCGACGCCGCGCCGCCGTGCATGCGACCGAGCTGTCGCCCCATCGCCTTCATGGCGCCCACCCGGGCCTGGAGATACTTGCGCGCGGTCACGCCGGGCGCGAGCAGCACGCTCACGAAGGCCGCCACGACTGCCGCCAGCCCGGTCTCGGCGGTTCGCGCCACGGCGACCGAAAACACCGTGTCGGGATCGGCCATCGCGCGCACGCCGACGATCATCGTCACATAACCGGCCAGCACGAAGCCGTAGGACAGATTGTTCCGGAACAGGCTGGCGCAGAACACCATGAGACTGACCCAGCCCACGAGGCCGACACAGAACAGGGTATAGCTCTGGGCGAACAAGGCCACGAGCACAATCGAGACCACGCCCGCCACGAATGTACCGAGCAGGCGCGAGAATGCCCGCACCACGAGGAAACCCGGCAATGGCTGAATGAGGATCGCGACGTTAATGAAGGCCCAGTAGGCGTTGTCGAGCTGCAGCCAGAACGCCAGATAGAGCACGACCGCCACGGAAACGCAGCAGCGGATCGCGAAAGACACGCTCTCGCCGCCGGGAAGGAGAAGCCAGGCCAGACGATTCATCTTCTGTATTATACAGATTAGTCGTCGATGTCCTCTACGGCATGCGCCGCTCGACGGCCGTTCTCAGGCCGGGACGGGGGCCGGCTGCAAGGCGGGCAGCAGAATGTCGAGTACGCGATCCAGGTTCGCCTCCAGCGCCCGTGTATCGAGCACCGAACAGGTCGGCAGTTCGTTATGCAGCGACACCAGACCGTGAACGCTCGACCAGAGCGTCAGCACGAGCCCGTCGCGGTCATCCACGTCCAGCGTGCCGGCCTGCTGACCGGCGCGGATCGCGCCCTGGAGAACGTAAAACGCGCGCTCGGCTTCAGCGGTCAGGGCCGGATACTCGTCCACTTCGAAATCGCTGGCGAACATCAGTCGGTAGAGGTGCGGGTTGGCTGCGCCGAAACGGGCGTAGCCATGCAGCAGGGTGCGCACCGTGTCGACATCGGGCGCGGTCGCATCCGCCAAAAGATGCTCGGCCAGCTGCGCCAGGCGCGCGAAACCGTTCTGTGCGCAGGCCGCAAGCAGATCGCGCTTGTCGGCGAAATGCCGGTACGGCGCGCTGCGCGATGCGTTTATGCAGCGCGCGACCTCGCGCAACGTGACGCCGGACAGCCCGTGATCGTTGAGCAGCGAAAGCGCAGCGCGCACACAGGCGTTGGCCAGATCGCCGTGGTGATAAGGGTCGTTACCAATCTGCGCTGTATCGCTCATTTGCGCTAGGCTAGCACGTGTTGACACTGTCAACATGACTATCTAGCGTGGCGTTCTGGCGCGAGTTACGCGCTCGATCCGGGGAATCGATTGCTTATCAAGAACAATAAACACCGCGCGCTGTCGGCCGGGTGCGCCGGCGTACTGCTGCTTGCGTTCACGCTGGCGATGGCGGGCTGCTCGGGGCCGGCCGATTCACAGGAACAGCCGCAGGCGGCCGCGGCGGACAAGCCCGTGCGCGTGGCGCAGGTGGCACGCAACCAGCGCGCCCGCGTGTTCTCGCTCACCGGCACGACCCGGGCGGCCAGCCGTGCCCGCCTGGCTTTTCAGGTCAGCGGGCAGCTCGCAGAGCGCCCAGTACGTATCGGCAGCGCGGTTGAAAAGAACGATCTGATCGCCCGGCTGAGCCAACCCGAACTGGGCCCGGCGGCCACTGCCGCCAAGGCCGATGTGCGCCAGCTGTCCACCCAGTTCGCCCAGGCCGAGCGCGACCTCGCGCGCGTGGAAAAACTGGTCGCCCAGGACGCGGCCACCCGTCAGGAACTGGAAAACACCCGCGCACGCCGCAACACGCTTTCCGCACAGCTCGCCAGCGCCCGCGCCCAGAGCGAGCGCGCACAGAACTCGGCGGACGAACAACGCCTGACCGCGCCGATCGCCGGCACGGTCGAGCAGGTCTTCTTCGAGCCGGGCGAATTCGTGCCCGCCGGCCAACCGGTGGTGGCGCTCAGCGGCGAACAGTCGCTCGAGGTCGAGATCGGCGTGCCGGAAAACCTGCTGGGCGAGGTGGCGGTCGGCGATAGCGCGACGCTCACCCTGCCGTTCTTCGACGACCGCGAAGTCCGCGGCACGGTCAGCCAGCTGGCCCGTGCCGCCCAGGGCGCCGGTCAGCTGTTCGCCGCCGTGATCACACTCGACGCGGGCAGCGATCTTCGGGCCGGCTTGAGCGTGAACTGGCGTGTCGAATCCGAGCCATCGGACAGCCTCATGGTGCCGGCGAGCGCGGTCGCGAGTCCGGGCGGCACCGACACGCCGCGTGTGTACCGCGTGCGCGACGGCATCGCCACCGCGGTGCCGGTGGAACCGGGCGAGATCGTGGGCGAAAACGTGCTGGTGACCGGCGATCTCGCGGTGGGCGATGCGGTGGTCACGGTGGGGCTCAACAATCTCAGCAGCGGTCGCCGGGTTCGGGTGCTCGATGACTGATCCGCTCGAGCGTCTGCTGGGCCAGGGCCGGCTGATCTTCACGCTGGTCACGGTCTTCGTTCTCGCCGGCGTGGCGGCGTTCCTGTACATGGATCGCCAGGAGGATCCCTCGTTTCCGTATCGCGCCGGGCTGATCACCGTGCCGTTTCCCGGCGCCGCGCCCGACCGTATCGAGCGCCTGGTTCTCAAGCCACTCGAAGAGCAGATCGCGGAGGTGGAGCAGGTTCATCTGATCGAGTCGACCGCGCGCCAGGGCGTTGCGCTGGTGACCGTGGAGCTTGCCGGCTCGGTCTACGATACCGGTAGCGCCTGGGACCGGGTGCGGGTCGCGATGGACGACGCGCGTCGGGATTACCCGGACGGCGTCGGCCAGGCGCGGCTCAACGACCGCGTCATCGATGCCTCGACGGTGCTGCTTGCGGTGACCGGCAGCGACGACCCGCTCGTCCTGGTGGATGCCGCGAAGAAACTGCGCAAGCGCATGATCGGCCTCGACGAGGTGTCCTCGACGAACCTGTTCGGTGACCCCGGCAAGCAGGTCACGATCGCTATCGACGATGCAGCGATCGCACGCTACCGGCTATCCCCGCAGCGGATCGCCAACGATATCCGTGCAAACAACAGCGTGGCCGCGGGCGGCACGATTCTGCTCGCCGGAGCGTCCGTCAATCTGAAGCCGAACACCGATTACGACTCGATCGACGACATCCGGGCGACGGCAATCGGTCTGCCGGGCGGCGGTACCGTGCCGCTGTCGGCGATCGCCCATGTCTACGAGTCCAGCGCCCAACCGCCACGCGAGCGCGTGTGGTTCCAGGGCGAACGTGCGGTAGCCGTGGAAGTGGTCGCGGTACGCGAAACCACCGACGTGGTCGCGTTCGGCCGTCGTGTACGGGCAGCCGCACAGGAGATGCGCCCCGAACTTGCGCCGTTGCAGATCGAGGAGATGTTCTACCAGCCGGCACAGACCGAACAGCGCCTGGCCAATCTCACGTTCAATCTGCTGGCATCGATCGCGATCATTCTCGGCATTCTGTTCGTGTTCATGGGCTGGCGCATGGGCGTCATCGTCGCGGTGCTGCTGCCACTGGTCACGCTCACCGCGATCGCTCTTTATGCATTGGGCGGCGGCGTATTGCAGCAGATGGCGGTCATCGGCCTGGTGGTCGCCCTAGGCATCCTGGTCGACAACGCGATCGTGATGACCGAGAACGTGCAATGGCATCTCAACGGCGGCGCCAAACCGCACGATGCCGCGATGCGGTCGGTGCGTGAACTCGCCGGCCCGCTGCTGGCGGCAACCGGCACCACGCTGGCGGCATTCGTGCCGATGCTGCTCGCCGAGGGCAATTCGGCGGACTTCATCCGTGCGCTGCCGATCACGATCATGCTCGCGCTCGGCGTCAGCTATCTCTACGCGGTGACGGTGACGCCGCTGATCAGCCAGCGTTTCTTGCGCGCCCAGGCGCGCTCCCGACGCGACCCCGTCCAGCGTCTGGCGGACGGGCTGGCGCATGTGACCGCTCGCCACCCTGCGGCGTGGCTTGCGCTGGGCGTGGCGGCGATCGCGATCGCGCTGGGCTGCATGCGTTTCGTGGATCAGGAATTCTTTCCGAAAGCCGATCGCGCCACCGTGATCGTGGATATCACCCTGCCTGAAGGCACCCACCTGACCCGAACGCAGCAGACCGCGCGCGAACTCGAACAGGCGCTGCACCGGATGACGGGCGTACAGACCGTGCACGGCTTCATCGGTACAGGGGGGCCGAAGTTCTACTACAACCTCCAGCAACTGCCCGAGGCGCCGCAGCGCGCCAGGCTGGTGGTCAAGACCGACGGACTGGAGCGCAACCACGCGATCATCGGCGCGATCGAGCGCTACAGCGCCGACCACCTGCCGGCGGCCGACGTGGTCGCCTCGGTGCTCAGCCAGGGCCCGCCGGTCACCGCGCCGATCGAACTGCGCGTTTTCAACGACGATCCGCAACGTCTGGTCGAAGCCACGGAAACGATCTTCAACGCGGCCCTAGGCATCGCGGGTACGCGCGACGTGCGTCACGATCTAGGCACCGGTGTGCCAAGCCTCGACTACACGATCGAGCCAGCGGTTGCGCGCAGCTTCGGCGTCACCCCGGTGGATGTCGCCGAAGCGTTGCGTGGACGCAGTCATGGGCTGATCGTTGGCCAGTACCGCGCCGGCGAAGACCCGGTGCCGATCAAGCTGCGCAGCCCGGAGGGCGAACACTTCTCGCCCACCTCGCTGCAGACCACCAGCGTCTACAACGCCCAGGGCGGCGCGGTGCCGCTCATGCAGGTGGCGATCACGCGCCTGGCGATCGAGCCGGGCGCCATTCGTCACCACAATCAGCGCCGGGTGGCCCATGTGTACAGCGAACTCGTCGAAGGCCATGTCTACAGCCAGGTGCTCACGCCCCTGAAGGCACGGGTCGCCGAACTGGCGCTGCCGGCCGGCACGGAGGTCGAGTATGGCGGCGATGCCGAGGAGTCCGGCAAGGCCAATGCCGCGTTGTTCACCGCGGCGCCGCTGGGCATCGCGTTGCTGCTGTTCTTTCTGCTCGTGCAGTTCAACTCGTTCATCCGCGTGGGACTGGTGCTGCTCACCGCGCCGTTCGCGCTGGTCGGTGTGGTCCCCGGGCTGCTGCTGCTGCAGATCCCGTTCGGTTTCCAGCCGCTGCTCGGGCTGTTCGCACTGACCGGCATCGTGGTCAACAACGCGATCGTGCTGATCGACGTGATCGATGACCGCTGGCGCCACGGCACGAGCCTCGAGGCGGCCATCGCGGAAGCCGTGCGCCGGCGAACACGTCCGATTCTGTTGACCACAGCAACCACGATCGCCGGCCTGCTGCCGCTCGCGTTTTCGGACACCACGCTCTGGCCGCCGCTGGCATGGCCCATCATCACGGGGCTTCTCGCATCCACGGTGCTCACGCTCATCGTTCTGCCCGCGGTATGCCAACTCACGATGAAACCAGCGCCCCGCCCCCGGGCCACAACGTCGGCGACCATCGCACTCGTAATCGGAAGTCTCGCCGTGGTCGGCACATCTGCGCCCGCTTCGGCACAGAGCGAGACGGCGGATAACGTGGCACGGGTCAGTTTCGCCGACAGCATCCGGCTCGCCCCGAATCGAGCACGTGTGATTGCGGACCGCATGCAGGCAGAGGCCGCGGGCTCTGCCGCGGATCGTGCGCGCCGCGCGGGACGCTACCCGACCTTGTCGGCCAATGCGTTTGTCTCGCGTAGCGACAGCGTGGCCCGTATCGACACGTCCGACGCCGCCGCCCTGTTCGATCAGCCGCTGAACTTCCCCGAGGCCTCGATCCCGGTCGGCTCGCGGGACAAGCGCGGCGCGACGGTGGAACTGCGTCAACCCGTTATCGATGCAGCGGCACAACTCTATGATGGGCCTGCCGCCGCCGAAACGGCCGGCGCGGCCACCCACACCCTGGCACGATCGCGCGTCACCAGCATGGCGGACGGCGCGAATGCTTATCTGGACGCACTCAGTGTCGCGGCACGCGCCGAGGCCAACCGGGCCCTGGTCACGAACCTGGCGGCCCGTGCCCGGCGAATTGCCGCACTCCAGAACGATGGCCGCGCGCTGCGTAGCGATGTGCTGGAAGTCGATTACCGAGAACGTGAAGCGCGCCAGCAACAACGCAGTCTCGCCCAGGACATGGCAGTGGCCCGGACCGCGTTGGGCCGCGCTCTGGGCCTGACCCACCCCGTGGCGCCAACGCCCCTTGCTTTTGAAGCACCCGCCGTTGCGGATAACGCCGACACGCTTACCGAAAAGGCCATCACGCGTCGCCGCGACATTGCCGCGCTCGACGCGCGTGTTCGTGCCGCAACGCTGCAGGTCAAATCTGCGTCGGCGCAACGTCTACCCACGCTCGATGCCGTCGCCAGCCTGCATTACAACGAGGGCAGCGCGTTCCTGCCCGAACGTGAAGGCCGCATCGCCGCACAGGTGACATGGACACCGTTCGCCGGCGGCACCATCAGCGCAGCGAAGGGCGAAGCGCAGGCGCGGCTTGCCGCACTGCGTGCTCAGCGCACCGAGCTTCTAAACGGCGTACGCCTGGAAATCACCCGCGCCCTGGCCGATCTTCAGGACAGCCGCGAGCGCGTCGAGCTTGCAACGTTGGGCGTGCAAAGCGCCACTGGCACGCGTGACACCCGCGCTGCGCGTCTCGAGGCCGGGCGAGCTAACGTCGATGACCTGCTCGATGCCGAGGCCACGCTTGCCGAGAGACAAGCGCAGGCAGAGATTGCCCGCTACGACGTCGTACGCGCCTGGGTGAGTGTCCAGGAGGCCACCGGAAACACGGCCGCGCTCATGGCTGCCGCCCGTTAATCCAGCTCGCGCTTACCCGACAGAAGTCGCGATCGCCCCGGCGCCCCGGGACTTCAAGCGAATACGCCCGCGTTGGGCTAACGAGATGCCGGGGGTCACTTTCATGCCCACTCGAGCGCGCCTGCAGGGCTTTTGAGCCAGCAGCGCTGTGCCTGGAAGTGGCGACCATCCCCCACTATTGAGTAGCAGGCCGATCTGGAGTCCAATCACCCGAAGTCTGGAGATTGGACATGAAGAAGCGTTACACCGAAGAGCAGATCATCGGTTTTCTGAAGGAGGCCGAGGCCGG
>NZ_JAGHQU010000019.1 GCF_017744135.1 Endozoicomonas sp. G2_2 | reverse complement strand
CGGCCTCGGCCTCCTTCAGAAAACCGATGATCTGCTCTTCGGTGTAACGCTTCTTCATGTCCAATCTCCAGACTTCGGGTGATTGGACTCCAGATCGGCCTGCTACTCAATAGTGGGGGATGGTCGTGCGGGGGTGACGATAGGGGAGGACACGCTGAAAAGTTCTAGCCTGGCCGACAGGTTGCGTTGGTTGGGATTATCCCTCGTGACGCTGCTTCTGGATCAAGCAACCAAGTACGCGGCCAGCACCTATCTCGCCTATGGTGAGCGCAGAGCCGTCACAGAGTTTTTTAGCTGGATCCATCTACACAATACAGGTGCCGCATTCAGCTTTCTGGCCGATGCGGGTGGTTGGCAGCGGGGATTCCTGATCGGTGTGCCCATTGTCATATCGGTCATGCTGCTGGGCTGGCTGTGGAGCGGGGGGACTTCGAAAGGTCAAGCGATCGCGCTCAGTGCAATTCTAGGCGGTGCACTGGGCAACTTGACGGATCGCCTGCTACGCGGCCATGTGGTCGACTTTCTCGACGTCCATTACGCACAGTATCACTGGCCGGCATTCAACCTGGCCGATGTCTGGATTACCACGGGAGCCGCATTACTGATCTGGGCGCATAGAAAATACGGCAACTGAGCGTATCGGCCGTATTACTCAGTCCCAGCTCGGGCTGCCTGCATCCCCACCATGGCTCAGAAGACGCGATACAAGCTCTTTAGAGCACAAGTTTGGAGTAAACAATGAAACTATTCGTAGTACCACTGTTGAGCCTGCTGGGCACCATTGTGGGCATCGCCCCAGCCGCGGGTCAGAGCGACCCGGACCCCATGGGCGGCGGCATGATGAACGAATCAATGATGCAATGCAGCATGATGGGTGGTCCGATGATGATCGTCTGGATGTTGTTCGTACTCCTGGTGCTTGTCGGGTTGGTGCTCGCTATCGTAGCGCTGGTCAAATACCTGCGTAGCTGAGCGGGCACATTTGTCTATCCCAATCGAGGAGAAAGCTCGCAGAGGTCGTACACAATAAGTATTGACCAAATTCGCTGCATGCTAGGGCGCTGCCGAGGCAGTCTTTAGGGTATTGCCGCCTGCGAAAGTATGACTTTTCGACTTGGCATGTGGTGCAAAGTCTGGCGGTAGACTGCAGAGCGTGCGAGCGGCCTTGAGAACTCGACAGGTTCGGGCGAATGCTTCGGTCGTGATAGCGGTAAGCGGTAGGGGGGGGCCAGTTAATGCCGCGGGGACGGAGCTTTTGGGGCAATCGGATCCTGTCAACGGGCGAGTCGAGATACAGGCGATGTCAGTACGTGTATTTATCGCTTGTGTATTCTCCACGGCACCTAAGGCGTGGCTCTAGGTGCGGTGGCGTAGGTGGCCCCATCGATGTATCGAGGAAGGAAAGTCATCGATGCATAGTGGCAAGCGGATAGATCGCGTTCGCATGTTCTTGCGCGCGGGAGTTCAGCAACTCGGTTGACTCATGATCAGCGGCGGATGATTTCCCGTTACTGGTCGGTAGCCGGATCTTGCCATACGCGATAGCGCTCAGGGGTATGCTCGCAGATTGCATTACGGAATTTCTCGTCACGGTCGTTGTAGCGTTTCGGGTAGCGTGTGTGGTAGCTTCCAACGCATGCCGTCGTCCCGCACCAATCTACAACGACTTGTGGCGATAGTGCTCACAGTGATTGTGGCACTGAGTGCGCAGGCGTGGGCGAGCCACGTGGATTGGCCGTCATCTGATGGCGAAACGTACTCTCACGTTGAGTCCACTGCGGTAGATGGTGCCGATTCCGGCGTTAGCGCTGAACATAATGATCACTGCAGCCATGCATCCGCTCACTTGGTAGGAATACAAAGTGGCACGCCGGATATGGAGCTCCACAAAATATCGTCGCGTAATGGACGACATCGCGACCTTTATCGCAGTTTGGCTCACACCCCCCTAGTCGACCCCCCCATAGCCTGAATCTTCTTCGCCGGGCGCTGCTTCATTGCAGGCGCCTCTTCTATTGCGATGAGGATTCACAATGTATTTCCCCCGTTTTCTCCCGGGCAAAGCTGCCTGTGGACTTTGCATGCTATGGGTTTCGCTGTCCGCCTCCGCGGTCACGCAGATACCTCAACCTCTGACTCTCAATGCCGCCCTGAATTGGGCGAGCGAATATAATCCGACGCTGCGTTCGGCTCGTCTGCGTATCCAACGCCTCGGTGGCGAGGCCATTCACGCGGATGTCCCTGTGCCATCTAACCCGCGCTTGGAACTGGAAGCCGGCCAGCGCGATCAGCCGAACGGCTCAAGTACCGACATCGGTATTCAGCTCAGCCAAGAATTCTGGATCGCTGGGCAGGGCGGTCTACGCGAGGACGCTGCGACAAGTAGGTTGGGCGCCGCGCGCGCTGACTACGATTTCCTGGCGGCCACAACGACGGCGCGTGTGCGTGCGGCGTTCCTTTCTGTCTTGGTCGCGGAGCAGGCAGTAAACACCGCCGAGCGCGTCGTTGATACCAACGAGCAGCTCGAGACTTACGCCAGGAAGCGACTCGACGCAGGCGCAGGTACCCGAATCGAATCCAACGCAGCTCGTCTTGGGTTGCAGCGAGCACGTGCGTTCGCCGCCGCGGCTCGAAATACGGCGACCCAGGCGCGGCTGGAACTCAAGGACCTGCTCGCGATCGATCCCACGCGCCGGCTCGCGATCGAGGGCGATCTGAGTTTTGCGCTGCTCGATATGCCGGATCGTGATCGCTTGCTGACGCGCGCCGTCGAGCGGCGCACGGACTTGCAGGCCGCTGCGTCGCGCGTGATTGCCGCTCGAAAGGAATTGTCGCTCGCCAATCGCGAAATCATACCGAACCTCACCGTGTTCGGTTTTTACCGCGAGGAAGCGGGTGGTCGTGACAAAGGTGGCTCGGATATCACCGGCGGCGGTGTTGGTTTCGAGCTGCCGCTGCTGGATCGCTATGAAGGCGAGCGCCAGATTGCGACCGCTGATCTAGCGCAAGCACAGCTCGATCAGGACAACCTTCAGCGCGAGGTTCGACTGCAGGTGCTTTCGGCCATCAGTGCATATGACGCCGGGCGCGAACGAGCAGATGCGCTAAGTGATGCGGTTTTAGAGGCCGCGGAGAGTTCTCTGGAGCTCACCCGACGCTCATTCGCAGCCGGCAAGGTGGGGGCAACCGCGATTACCTCTGCGCAGAACAACCTTTTTGATGTGCGCCGCGACTACCTCGACGCGCTTGGCGCGCTGGTTACGGCCGGCACCGATCTAGAGCGCGCCACGGGTGGTTTGCTCGTGATGGACAGCCGCGGAGCATCGCAATGAATAGACAGAAATCCATGAGGCACATCCGAATCCCCGTTCTACTGCTCGCTGCGATTTTCTTGCTAACGGGCTGTAACTCCAACAGCGGCGACGCCGAAGGGCCGCAGACCGCCGGGTCGGCGCAAGCGCAAGAAAGCGATCATGCAGATCACGACGAAGCCCGCCACGAAGGAGAGGAACACGGCGACGCCGAAAAAGGCGCACACGAATCAGCTCAGGGCGAAGGCGAAGGTGGCCACGAGGGGCACGGCGAAGAAAATCCGGATCGCGTCAAGCTTAGCGCCGAGCAATTTGAGCAATTGGATATCGCCACCGGCCCGGCAGAGAGCGGTACGGCGAACGCGTCGATCCAAGCCCCAGCGACTCTGCATTTCGATGCTGACCGCGTCGCTCGTGTGGGCCCGCGATTGCAAGCCAAGGTGGTCGAGGTATCGGCGGATCTGGGTGAAGCAGTATCGCGCGGTGAAACGCTTGCAGTACTCGACAGTGTCGCTTTAGGCAAGGAAAAGGCGGCATATCTCACCGCGGCCGCGCGCTTCAACACGCGCCAGGCCGCCTATGCGAGAGACCGCAAATTGGCTGCGGATCAGATCGTGAGTGATTCGGATTTGGCCGAGTCTCGTGCCGCATACGAACAAGCCAAGGCCGAGCGACGCGCCAAGCGTGCTGAGCTCAAGCTCTACGGCCTAGACAATGCGGCGGTCGACGCCATTAGCAGTGGCGGGGACGAGCCCTTGTCGCGACTGGAACTTTCGTCGCCACGCGATGGCGTCGTCGCGAAACGCGACTTGGTCGCCGGCCAAACGCTGAGCGCCAACGAAACCCCGATCCATGTCGTCGATAACACGCGAATGTGGTTGATGATCGATGTGGCCGAGCAAGCCTTGCCGGTGTTGGAAGCAGGCCAAAAAGTGCGCTTCACGGTGCGGCCACTGCCGGATGAAACCTTCGTGGGCACGATCGACTGGATCTCGCCACAGCTCGACGAACAAGCCAGAACGGTACGTGCCCGCGCTGTCGTCGAAAATCCCGACGGTTTGCTTAGAGCCGGCATGTTTGCAGACGCCAACATCGACGCCGGGGCGTCTAGCGGTGAGCGCTCACGTATTGCGCTCGTTCCCGTGGACGCGGTGCAACAAATCGGTGAGCGTGAAGGCGTATTCGTGCCCGCCGACCATGAGGGTGCTTACACGTTTCGACCGGTAAGCACCGGCGCAGAAAACCAAGGCCAGGTAGAAATCCGGGAAGGGATTCGAGCTGGTGACACCCTGGTCGTGCGCGGCGCATTCGATCTTAAAGCTGCTCTCACCGCCGGTGGCCGTAGCGCCGCACACAGCCACTAGGAGGGCGTCATGATTAACGCAATTATTCGCCTGGCGATGGCGAACCGGCTCATAGTGCTCGTCGCAGTTTTCGCGCTGGCTATCGGCGGCTATTTTTCGCTGCGTGCACTACCCGTGGATGCATTTCCGGACGCGACGCCGGCCCTCGTGCAGGTATATACCGCTAGCGAAGGACTGTCGCCGGTAGACATTGAAACACTGGTCTCCTATCCGATCGAGATCAGCATGTACGGGCTGCCGGGCCTCGAAAAAGTACAGTCCACGTCCATCTTCGGGCTATCGCGTGTGGACGTCTATTTCGAAGACGGCACGGATATCTACTTTGCCCGCCGGCTCGTGAACGAGCGGCTATCGGAGGCGCGTCGCAATATCCCCGAAGGTCTAGGCGAGCCGCAGCTCGGGCCCATTACGACCGGGCTCGGCCGAATTCTCATGTATTCGGTCGAAAACGAGCCCGGCGCAGATTACTCGCTTACGGAAAGACGGACAGCGCAGGACTGGCTGATCAAGCCGCAGCTGCGAACCGTCGATGGTGTCACGGGCGTGCTCTCGATCGGCGGTTACGAAAAGCAATACCAAGTGCGCTTGGACATGAGTGCCATGACCGCCCGCGGGTTGACCCCGGCGGATGTGCGCCAAGCGCTGGAGCGCAATAATCGTAACGTCGGTGCCTCGTTCATCGAGCGCGGTGGTGAGGAATACATTATTCGCGGCTACGGCTGGGTGTCGTCGGGCGATCAAGGTTTGTCCGATCTGCGCAACACCCGTGTCGGCACGCGTAATGGCCAGCCGGTTTATATTCAGGACATCGCCGAAGTTGGTTATGGCCGGGCAATTCGACGCGGCGCGGAAATCGCTAACGGCGAGGAATCCGTTGGTGGTTATGTTCTCAAGCTGATCGGAACGGATACACAGCGTGTCCTCGAGGATACCAATGCCAAGCTTGATGAAATCAACAAGTCGTTGCCCGACGGGATGGTCGCCAAGGTCTACTACTCGCAGGCCGAACTGGTAGACAAGGCAACTAGCACGGTCGTCGAAGCGCTGTTAATTGGCGCTGTACTCGTACTTGTTTTGCTGTATCTGTTCCTCGGCAACGTGCGGTCAACGCTTATTGTGGTGTCGAGTGTGCCGCTATCACTGCTCGTGGCATTCATCGCAATGCGCGTGTCGGGCTTATCCGCGAACTTGATGAGCCTCGGTGGCCTAGCAATTGGCATTGGCATGATGGTCGATGGCTCGGTCGTGATGATCGAAAACATCTTCCGGCATTTTGAGGAACGTGACCTTAAAGCCGCGAGCATGTCCGATCTGGTCGGGGCCGCGGCGCGTGAAGTCGGTCGGCCGATCGTGTTCGCTGTCGCGATTGTGATCCTCGTGTTCCTGCCGTTGTTCACGCTCCAGGGTGTCGAGGGCAAACTGTTCTCGCCGATGGCCTATACGATCAGCTTCGCGTTGGCCGCAGCGCTGTTGCTATCCCTGACGCTGGTTCCCGTGCTGGCCGTGCTGGCATTCCGACGGGTGACCACGATGCAGGAACCACGGTTCGTGTCATGGATGAAAGCGGGTTATCGGCCGATGCGGGATGCCGCGCTTAAGGCTCCGGTAGTCGTAGTGGGAACGGCGGTCGTGTTGTTCATCGCCAGCCTCGCTGTGTTTCCGCAGTTGGGTACGGAGTTCATCCCGACCCTGCGGGAAGGCACATTCATGGTTCGCTCCACCCTACCGCCCGGGGCGAGCCTGGATTCCGCGATTGCATACGGTAAGCGGGTCCAGGATACGGTCGGCGAGTTCGAAGAAGTCACCGGCACTTATTCGCGTGTCGGTCGTGCCGAGGTGGGCGGTGATCCGGAGCCAGTCAACGTCGTCGCAACAACGATCAACCTGAAACCTCTCGATGCCTGGCAGAGCGGACGCTCTTACGAGGCCCTTCAGAACGCGATGTCCGAACGGCTCGCAGCGCGTGTCCCCGGGTTGGCGAACAACTTTTCCCAGCCGATCCAGCTTAGAACCGACGAGCTGCTCTCAGGCGTTCAAGCACAGCTCGTCGTAAGTATCTTCGGTGACGACCTCGACAAGCTTGCCGAGGTCGGCCAGCAGGTTGCAGAGCTGGCGCGCAACACCACTGGCGCCGTGGACGTGCGAGCCCAACAGCAAGGCGGCAAGCAGCAGGTCGTAATAAAACCGGATCGCGAGGCCTTGGCACGCTACGGGATCAGCGTGGACGATGTGCTGAACACCGTGTCCGTCGGCGTCGGTGGCGCCTCCGTTGGCCAGGTCTTTGACGGCGTGCGGCGGTTCGATATTTTCATGCGTCTGCAGGCGAACCAGCGCGAGCGGATCGACGCGATTCGCAACTTGAATCTTCGAGCACCCGACGGCGCATTGATTCCGTTGTCTCGCGTGGCGAATGTCGAGGTTTATACCGGCCCCAAGCAGATCTCCCGCTCCAACGCCAGCCGGCGCCTGTACGTGCAGATGAACGTACGCGGTCGCGATATGGGCGGCGTCGTGAATGACCTGCGTGCCGGCATCGATCGCGAGATCGACATGCCCCCCGGCTATTTCGTCGACTTCGGCGGCCAGTTCGAGAACCAGCAGAGGGCCATGAAAAGGCTTTATCTCGTCGTGCCCATAACTATGGCGCTGATATTTTTGTTGCTCTACAGCGCATTCTCGAGCCTCCGCTATGCGGCGCTAATCTTCTTGAACGTGCCGTTTGCAATCATCGGCGGCATTTTCACGCTGTGGATATCCGGGCTGTATCTATCCGTCCCCGCTGCGGTGGGCTTTATCGCCGTGTTCGGCGTGGCCGTTCAAAACGGGGTAGTCCTGGTTTCCTATATCAATCAGTTGCGTGATCACGGTATGGAGCTTGATGAAGCGGTCAGCACCGGCGCAGAACATCGGCTGCGACCCGTACTCATGACGGCCCTAACAGCGATTCTGGGCTTGATTCCACTGCTCATGGCCAACGGTATTGGGTCTAACGTGCAACGGCCTTTGGCTGCGGTAGTCGTTGGCGGGCTCGTGACCTCAACGCTCCTGACGCTATTGGTTTTGCCGGCCGTGTACCGCTGGTTCGCCGAACCACGTCGCGAAGTAGAGCTATAAGAAGGAGGCTGACCATGAAAGAAATCAAGGCTTATGTACGAGAGGTCATGCTCGAACAGGTGATGTCAGCCCTGGCGGACATTGACGGCATACCCGGGATTGCTGTGGTGCACCTGCGTGAATACGGCCATGTCCAAGACGGCGGATTGGAGCGGGTCAAAATGGCCAAGCTCGAAATCGACGTGCCGGAAGCCCTTGCAGATAGGGTGGTTGACGCGATCGTGGCAAGTGCGCGTACCGGTGAAGGCCATCTTGGTGATGGGAAGGTTTTCATCTCGGACTTGCGGGATGCCATTCGAATCAGCGACGGACAGCGCAATGAAAACGCCGTTCGCCACTCGCCGAAGGCAGGAGATTCAGATGAGTGAGCACGACCACGGCGGTCATAGCCACGGGCATGCCAGCGGTAAGCTACTGATCATCTCTCTCGTTTTCACGACCGGGTTCGCGATTGTGGAAGTGATCGGTGGACTCTGGGCCAATTCATTGGCCCTGGTCGCTGATGCAGGTCATATGATCACCGATTCCATGTCTCTCGGCATTGGGGCATTCGCTGCGTGGCTGAGCCAGCGGCGTGCATCGACAAAACACACGTATGGCTATGCCCGCGCCGAAGTTATCGGGGCGTTGGTGAATGTCCTGTTCATGCTGGGCGTTGTCGTTTGGATTGTCGTAGCCGCTTTCGAGCGGCTTGCAAACCCACAGGAAGTAGGTGGAACCACCGTCATGGTGGTTGCCTTTATAGGCTTACTCGTCAATATCGCGGTCGCGTGGATTCTCATGCGGGGCGAGAAAAGCATGAACGTGCGTGCCGCGTTGTTGCACGTGATGGGTGATCTGGCGGGCTCGGTCGCAGCGTTGCTGGCCGGGCTAATCATCTATCTCACGGGATGGCTCCCGATTGATCCGCTGTTGTCACTATTCATCAGTGTGCTGATCGGCTTTGCGAGCATTAACGTTCTACGTGATGTTCTACGCGTCCTTATGGAAGGCACGCCCGGTCATGTCGATATCGATAATCTGAAGCGCGCTATGGCAGAGGTCGAGGGTGTTGTGGAGGCCCACCACATTCATGTTTGGTCTCTCTCATCGAGCCGACATGCGTTATCGGCGCAAATAAAGCTCGACCAGATCGGACAGTGGGAAGAAGTTCTCCCCAAGCTGCAAGAACTGCTGCAGCGGGATTTTGGTGTCGGACACAGCACATTGCAGCCGGAAACCAATCAAAACGCTAGCTCGCATCTCGCGGGGCCTGCAGCACGCCGCTAGATTGCGTAGCGTTAACGGTGGTAACCATGGCAAAGAAGTGTGAAGTTGTTCGGGTTGTTATTGCCATATTCGCGAGCTTACTTACTCTGGACCATAGCAACGCTCTCGCGGTCGAAATTACTGCTACAAGCGAAGTGATCCGAGAGCGTTTTGAGTCCACCCTGCAGCGCGCGGAGCGTGGCGACCCTAACGCACAAAATTCAGTAGGCGGCGCATTGGCTGTGGGAGAAGGCGTGACACAGGACGCCGCCGCGGCGTATCGCTGGCTGCGCAAGGCAGCTGAGCAAGGTCATGCGGCTGCCCAATACAATTTGTACCTTTTGTTGCGCCAAAGCCCTAGTCTTGGGGAAAGTTCGGAGGCTGCAATGCAATGGTTGCAAAAAGCGACCGACCAAGGAGTTCTTCCTGCACAATTCAGTCTCGCAGAACTCTATCGCAAAGGTAGAGAAGCTCACGAAAATCGACGTGAGCGCACCGCAATGTATTACTTGTTGGCTGCAAAGCAGGGTTTTGCGGCCGCGCAGTTTTATACCGGATGGTGTTATGAAAAAGGCATTGGGGTGCTCCAAAACGACGTCGAGTCCACTCGGTGGTACTTGAAAGCCGCGACGCAGGGCCACGTCGATGCCCAGATTAACTTGGCGGTGAAGTACGCCCAGGGCAGGGGCGTTGATAAAAGCCTGACGCAGGCTCGGCGATGGTTTAAGCGCGCAGCAAGACAGAATTCTGCGGTCGCTCAGTACAACCTTGGTAAGCTGTACCAGCGCGCGCAGAGCGATGAGGTCAATCTCGTCGAGGCCTACGTGTGGGTTTCATTAGCAGCAAACAAAGGGCTAGAAGCGGCTTTAAAAGAGCAGGCGCTCCTCCTGAGCTTAATGTCCGACGAGCAAATCAAACGAGCCAAAACTCTAATTGCTGACCGGAGCGAGACGCTTGATCTGAATGAAGCTCATGATCGCCAGGTGGCAAGTCGGCGTAGTGTAGGAGCCACAAAACCAATATCAGGACTCGAAGCGTTCGTGCCTGAGCAGGCCGAGGCTTTCGAAGACTAAAAACCGGTTAATGCCACCACTTCTAGTCGAGTGTTTCATCGGTCAAATTAGAAGTGTTACGCCTTGTGCCGTTCGAAACGCGTGCGACCGTCGAAATGTTCTGAAAGAACAAGTCATTTGGCAAATCTGCTCAGAATAGGCGATGTCGGCATCCGCATCGGCTCACTTTTCCGGCCGAGCACCGTGCGAACACTCAAAGGCTATTTCAGTAGCTGCCTAGGGAATTAGGGTCGCTTGTGACAGCATCCGCCAGAGAGGATCCGCCAAGCCGCCCAGAGCGACGGTAAACGACGCACATAAGAAGACAGAGAGTGCCGCCCAGTAGCCGAGTGTGTGCATGGGCCGTGCCGGCTCGGCGAAATATACGGGTGCCAACACGCGTAGGTAGTAAACGAGCGAGACCACGGTATTGACCAGCGCGAGCACCGCCAGCCAGGCGTAGCCGGATTCAATCGTGGTGACGAACAGCGCCAGCTTGCCGACGAAACCGGCAAGCGGTGGAATACCCACCAGCGATAGGAAACTCAGGATCAGTGCGGCCGCGAGCAGCGGATGAGCGGTGGCGAGGCCGCGATAGTCGGCCAGGTTCGTGCGCCCGCGTAGTTGCGTCACGACACCAAATGCTGCGAGGTTCGCGACGGCATAACCTGCGAGAAAGAACAGCAAAGCCGGCAGGGCATAGGGGTCGAGCCCCAGCACGACAACCGCCATCAGTGCGTAGCCGGATTGCGAGACCGAGGACCAGCCCAGCATGCGCCGCACGTCATTCTGAGCAAGCGCGCCCAGGTTGCCGATGGTCATGGTCGCGACCGCGATCGTAGCAACCACGGCGCGCCAGGCAATGTCTTGCTGCGGGAACAGATCGACGAAGCGGGCCAGCGCGATGGCCGCGCCGACCTTGGGTGCAATAGTGAGAAAGGCGGCCGCGGGCGGCGGCGCGCCCTCGGCGACATCCGGCATCCAGGTATGGGCCGGCACGGCAGCGAGCTTGAACGCGACACCCACAACGACGAGGCCGAAGGCGACGAGCGTCATCCATTGCGGACTGTCGTTCGTGCGGGCGGCCAACTCGCCGTAGTCCGTGGTGGCAAACAGCCCGAACATCAACGTCACTCCGAGCACGAGCAGGGTGTTCGCCAACGCGCCAACCAGAAAATACTTCATGCCGGCTTCGACCGACAGCGGCCAGCTACGGTGGTACGCGGCCAGCGTATAGCCCGTCACCGAGGACAGCAGGACGGCCATAATCAGTTGCATCAGGTCTGCCGCGCCGGCAAGCAGCATGGCCCCGAGTGTGGCCAACAACAAGATCGCATAGTATTCGCCGTGGCGCCGGTCGCTGCGCAGCCATTCGGGCGTCAGCAGAACGCTCAAGGCAGCCGTGGCCAGGATGATCACGCGCGCCCAGATGCTGGCGCCGTCGAGGGCCCAGACCCCCGAAAAAGTCAGTCTCGGGGCCTCGCCCAATTGGGCCAGACAGAACGCGGCTGCCACGGTCAGACCGATGAGCGCGCCCGGGGCAGCCAACCACTGATCGCGCTCGCGCATGAAGCTCGCCGCCAGTAGCAGCACCACCGCGCTGACCAGAACGCTGAGTTCGGGGAGAACGTCGCTGACCGGCATCCTAGAACCCGGCCGTCAATAAGGCGGTTGCACTGCTGATCGGTGTCAGCAGCCAATTTGGATATATGCCGATCACCACGATCAGCAGTGCGAGTATGGCGAGGACGCCGATTTCGACGCGCGCGAGATCGCCGAAGCTCTTGCGGTCCGCCGGCAGCTCACCGAAAAACAGCTGTTGCAGCATCTGCAGGAAGAGCGCGGCGGTAATCAGAATACCCAGCAGCGCGATGGCGGCCAGCCACGGATAGACGCTGAAAGCACCGACAAATATCTGCAGCTCGGCAACGAAACCGGCGAGCCCCGGCAAACCCAGGCTCGCGAACGACGCGAGAACCGTGAAACGTGTGAGGTTCGGCGCGACCTGGCTCAGACCGCCGTACTGCTCGAGGTCGTAGTCGCCGGTGCGCTGCCAGAACGCGCCGCAGATTAAGAACAGCGCGCCGGTGATCAGTCCGTGTGCGACCATTTCTACGGTGGCACCGGTTAACGCCATCTGCCGCGCGGCCTGCTCGCCGCCTATCGTTGCGGCCGCGGCGATACCCAGCAGCACATAACCCATATGATTGACTGACGTATAGGCAATGCGGCGTTTGAGATCGCGCTGCGCCATCGAGACCAACGCGCCCCAGAGGATCGAGATGACCGCCAGAACGGCCAGCGCGAAAGCATAGCGTGCGAAGGTCTCGCTGAGCATCGAATAGGGAATGCGAATGAGACCATAGGCGCCCATCTTGAGGAGCACGCCCGCGAGCACGGCCGAAGCCGGACCGGGCGCATTCACGTGCGCTGGCGGCAGCCAGGTATGCAGGGGTACGAACGGCGTCTTGATACCGAAGCCGACGACGAATCCCACAAGGACTAGCGTCGCGCGCAGGTCCATGCCTGCGAGTGCCTGTTCGGCGATCAGCGTACGCATGTCGAAGGTCAGCGGGTCGGTCGCTAGCACCAGGCCGATGATCGCCAGCAGAATGGCCAAAGAACCGGCAAATGTATAGACGAAGAACTTGATCGCGGCTCGCTCGGCATCGCCGTGGCCCCAACGCCCGATCAGGAAGAACAGACCGACCAGGCTCAGGTCGAAGAAGACATAGAACAGCGCCAGATCCAGGGTAAGGAACACGCCGAGCGATACCGCTTCGAGAAATAGAAACCACGCGTAGTATTCTCGCGCCCGCCCTCGTGTTTCGGCGGGCCAAGCGATCGCCGCGACGAACAGCAGGGCGCTCATTGTGGCGACTACCAGCGCGATACCATCGACACCCATACGCCAGCCAATGCCGAGCGCCGGAATCCACGGATAGTCGACAACGTACTGAAACGCGGGTGCGTCCGTGCTGGTATCGAAGCCGAGCCAGACCGCTGCGAGCAGGAGCAACGGCGCACTGCCTACGCCGCAGGCGAGCCATCGGTACGCTGGTTCATTCAGGCGTAAGAAACTGAACGCGAGCGCGCCCAGCAGCGGGATCAGAATGGTGGCCGTGAGCATGCTAGCGCCCCACAAAGAGAATGATCGCCAACACCACGGCGCCCGCGGCCATGAAGGCAAGATAGTGGTGTGAAAGCCCGGTCTGGAAACGGCGGCTGTCATCGCCGCTCAGGGCAAACCAGCGATTGGCGCCCTCCGGCAGGCCGTCGGCAAGACGGTCTAGCCCTCGATAGGCGACACGCGCTGTGAAGAGCCCGCCGGCGCCGATTCGGCGCACGGCGCCATCGATGATGGCATCGTCGAATCCTGCGCAGCGCTGTGCGAGCGCATGAATGGGGCGCCCGATCAAGCGATCGATCGCGAAGGGCAGGCCAAGCCAGTCGGCGCAGCTTGCGAGCGCGCCGCTCGCGCCCAGCGCCGGGTGCAGGCGCGCGATCAGGAGGCCGGCGTACAGACCGACACCGACAGCCAGCAACGAGCCGATGGTCTCCCAGGCCGGGGGCGCCGGAAACGGGGTCGCGAACCAGCCGCCCAACGCCTGCTGTATGCCTGGCAGCCAGAGTAGGGCAAGCGCCAGGCTGGTGGCAGCCAGCGAACCGGTCGCTATGGTTTCGGTCGTTCGCGACGTGGCGCTGCTATCGTTGGCGCTAGGGCCATAGGCGCTATAGACAAAGCGCATGGCATAGGCCGCGCTCAGGGCGCCGGCAAGCATGACGGCAAACGCCAACCAAGGGCTGAAATGCCCGGCGGCCGTGACCATCATTTCCTTCGTCCACGCTGCGCCCAGGGGTGGTATACCGGCCAAGGCGAGCGCACCGACCGCGGTTGCCACGGCCGTGATTGGGAGGACGCGCCCGAAGCCCATCTCCGTCAGGCTGAAACTCACGGCCTGACGGCCCGCGATGCCGGCGCTTAGAAACAGCAATGCCTTGAATACCGCGTGCGCCACCAGATGCAGCAGCGCTATTTCAGGATAGCCAGCGCCGACCGCGACGAACATCAAACCGTAGTGTGCAGAGGTGGAAGCCGCGAGCAATTTCTTTGCGTGAGGCTGGAGCAGGGCGGTCAAACCGCCTGCAAGCGCCGTGGCGAGTCCGATGCCGATTGAGGCAGGTCCAAACCAAGGCATCTGAGCGAGTATGGGTTCGAGCCGGATCAACAGATAGGCCCCTGCAGCGACCATGGTGGCCGAATGCAGCAGGGCAGACACCGACGTCGGCCCGTCCATGGCACGAAACAACCACGGCGCGAACGGGAGCTGCCCGGATTTCGCGGCCGCGCTCAGTACGATCCCGGCAACCAGAATCGTTTGCTGCGGCCCACCGAGGGTTTCGAGCGCGGCAAAAGCGAAGGTACCCGTATCCCTGAACACGACCATGGCCGCGACGAACAGTCCGAGATCGCCGAAACGGGTCATCACGAATGCGTAGCGCGCCGAGGCCGCATGCGATACGCGTTGCCGTTCGTGCCCGATCAACGCCCAAGAGCAGGCGCCGACTAGCTCCCAGCCGATAAGCAGGGTGATAAGGTCGGCCGCGATCACCAGCAACAGCATGGCGCCGACGAACAGCAGTAACAGCGATACCAGACGGTTCAAACCCTGCAAGCGTTCGTGGGCCGCGGCGTAGGCCAGCACGGGTAGCGCAATGACCGGTACCAGCAACGCCATGACGACCGACCGTGAGGTCAGTACCACCTCGAACTGAAGCGGGGTACTCCAGGCGAATCGTCCGACCCAGCCCTCCAGGCCCGCGAAAACCGTCAGCAATAGTGTGACCAGCAGCACACCACAGCCCGTAGCGCCCAGAGCGGGACGGCGCTGCATCGGCGACGCATGAACGATGACGGCAGCGAAAAGCGGAAACAGGGCGACAAGCCAGAGCATGATCAATGCTTCAGCGTCGTCAGGCCTTCGGTGACATCAGCCTGGCGATTGCGGTAGACCGCAGTGATCAATGCGAAGCCTACGGCCATTTCGACCGCCATCACGGCCATCACGATAATGGTCAGCAGCTGGCCTGTCGGCAGGCCGCCTGCGGTAAGCGACCAGAAACCGACCGCTGCGAGCATGACGCCGTTGAGCATCAGTTCGAGGCCCATCATCAGCATCACGAAAGACTGTTGCGACAACGTGCCGTAGAGCCCGATGCCGATGAGCGCGGCGGCGACGACCAATATCGTTGTGAGTGTCATGAGCGCCTCTCGATCAGTGGTGATGATGGGCGTGGCCGCCGCCCTGTTCCGGCTGACGGCCCGCCGGCTCGCCACCCGGTTCCAGGGGCGGCGGTACCGAGCCCGTATCGGCGGCGCCGAAGCGTCCGCTGCGGCTCGACAGAATGACGCTGGCAACCATGGTTGCCAGCAGCGTGACACCGGCGGTTTCGAAGATCAGCATCGAGTCGCCGAGCAGTTCCTTGCCGAGGCCGGCGACGACCTCGGTGCCCGGTGCGACCGGGTTGGAGGCAAAGCGCGTGACAATGATCAGACCGGCCAGTGCCGCGAAGAGGAAGACGCCGGCCGCGATCGAGAAACGGTGCTGGTGCACCATCATCATCGGATTCAGGCCCGCCGGGTTCATCATGTACATGACCATGAACAACGCCATCACCATCATCTCCACTGCCATCATGAAGACGGTCGCGATGCCGAGATATGGCGCGTTCAGCAAGACCATGATCAAGCCGACGGCGATGAACGACAGCATCAGGAGGAACGAGGCGCGAACCATCGAGTCGGTGCAGAACACGCGCCAGCCGCTTACCACGGCGATCGCCGCGAAGATCCAGAATGTGATATCGGTGACGTTCATAGCGCCAATACTCCGGCCCATACCAGGTGCAGGAACGATAGCGGCAGTAGCACCGTCCAGATCAAAGTCATCATCCGACTCGGCGAAATCCGAGCCAGCTGGTGGCTGAGGCCGACCAGGACCAGAAGCACGGCTGCGGTCTTGAGCACCAGCCATACCGGCCCGGGCAGCCAGGGCCCCAGGTAGCCGCCCAGGAATACACTGGCCGCTACGGTGGCCACCGCTGTAAGCATCGCGAGCCGCGCGAATTCCCAGACCAGTCGCGGCGCGCCGGATACCTCGGCCGCGGTGCCGCCCGCAATATCCGCCGAGTCGGCATAGTTGAACGGGCCTCTGAAGCTTAGAGACAGGCCAAGCAGCAGGAAAAGCGGGAGCCCGAGCGGCTGGCGGATGACATTCCAGAGTTCGCGCTGGGATTCGATGATCTTCGGAACAGCCAGCGACTCGGCGGGCAACGCCGCGGCGATAAGCACGAACATGCTGATCAGCATCACCGGCAGTCCGATGGCGACATAGCGGTAGGCGCCGATCAGGCCGAATTGGGAATTGGCCGACCAACCGTGCAGGAAGACGACCACAACCGTCAGCGCTTCGACGGCGCCCCACCAGACGATGCCGACTTCGAGGTCCGCAAGTACGTTGGTGCTGGAAAAAGGCACGAGTGCGACACCGGTACCAGCCAGCCCAGCGTACAGCGCAGGCGCCAAGCGCCAGTTCAGCAAATCCGGCGCTTCGGTCAGGTTGGACTGTTGACGCAGTATCGTGGCGCACCGGTAGAGCGGGTTGGCGAGCGGCGCGCGCGGCTGTCGACCTTCGCGCGCGGCCGCCCAGAGCCCGTCGAGCACGGCTATGTACCACGCCATGCCGAGGAGGAAAGCGACCCAGGTCATGGTTAGAACGATCGGGGTCATGGGGCCTCCAGTGGCGCCATGCGACACAGCGCGGCGCTATCGAAACTGTTGAGCACCAGCAGCGCCTCACTCCATTCAAGCCCCGGTAACAGCTCGGTTACGCGATAATCGATCGGCGGTGCCCGATGCGCCCATGGCGCCTCGATAAGTGCGCCATGGTCGATCATCGCGTCGGGTGCCGCCGAAACGAGCGCCAGCGCTTGTTCGGCTTCGTCGAACCACTGCGCCAGACGCGCTCGACAGTCGCTTTGTGTTTGCATGACCGGCGTGAAGTCGAGTCGTGTGTACGTTGGGTTGTCGCTGCGGTGGTCGATGGCGTGGCCGGCAGCGCGTTGTACCGGGCCGCCGAGTTCACGCGCCAGTCGGTCATCGATCCGACCGAGCCCCGGCGCGAGTGCAGCCTTCAAACCGGATCGGGCGGCCGCTTTTCGCAGCGGCGCAATAGCGATGGTCTCGTTCGCGCGTACGCGTGCCGCCAATATTTGGGCGCGCCGACTCAGTGTTGGCAATCCGACGAGCGACAGGAGGCGGGCGATGCACACGAGATGGTGCGCAGCGCGTGCTCGCTCGATCTGCGCAAGGGCCGTCGTTTCGTGCAGCAAGTGATCGAACGGTACGCGATCGACGTCGCGCGGCGGATAGGTTGGGTTAACCACTTCGGCTGACTGGATCACGTCGCCCTGGAACGTCACCTCCAGTACCAGTCCAGCGGGCCAGTACGGCATGAACGGGCCGATCTGGGTGGTGTAGACATCCAGCGTTAGCCCGTCGCGAATATCCGGCGTCGGCGGCATGGGCATCATGCGCCCGTAGGGCACGCCACCCATCATCCCTTCGCCGCCCTGACCGTGATCGCCCTTGCCGCGCCAGGGAGCGGGTGGCTCGTCCGGGAGCCGGTGCGTCTCCGATGCATGGGCGCCGGAAATCAGGTTGCGGTAAAGCGCACGTAAAGAAATTACTGGATCGTCGGATGACGCAGCGCGCTGGGCGTCGTCCACGTCGGCTTGAGGCTCGTCCCCCCACCAGAACGTGGCGCGTGGGTGGGGGAGCTGGTCGTGGAGCCGGTCGAGGTAGGCCTGGTCGCTATCCCGGACGCGGCCCGCGACCAACAGGATACTGGCGTGCCGGGGTGTGGCGGTCACGTCGATATCCGCATTCCGCAGCAAGCGCTCGACGGCAGGGGCGCGGTCGCGCCCCATGGCCACGAATACCGGCACGGGAGCGCGTGCCGCCAGGCGCTCGAGCATCTTCACTGCCACCGAAAGATACCTTCGCGCCAGCCGTAGAGAATGCCCACCGTGAGGATGGCGAGGAACATGCCCATCTCCGCGAGCGCCTTGACGCCTTCGGCGACGTACACGACCGCCCATGGGTACATGAACATCATCTCCATCTCGAAGGCGATGAACAGCAGCGTCATCGAGTAGTAACGCACATGAAAACGCTGCCAGGCGTGCGTGTTCGGTGCGCTACCCCCGAGAAACGGGATCTTCTGCGGCTCGACCACGCGATCGCGACGAGTGCGTGCCGCAACCCACTGCAACAGCAGGGCGCCCGCCACGATCGTGCCCATGATGGTGAGTAGGCCCGTTAACGCCATTGCGTTTTATCCTCTTTGGCTCGCTGCAAGCCCGTACGCGAAGTCCACAGACATGCTAATGAGATGAACGCCCTCCATACATCCGGTGATTTCCCTATCAGTACCAGGCGCGGATACCGACCACGAAAGCGGTCGACGACGTTTCCTCGCCTTCGGCCTGGGCGATGTCCTTGGTTTCGCCATAGGTCTGCTCCCAGCGTACGCCGATATAAGGCGCGAACTCGCGCTTGATCTCGTAGCGCAGCCGGATCCCCATCTCGGTGTTATTGAGACCGCTGCCCAGTCCGTATTCCGGCACATCCTGGGCTGAGGCATTGATTTCGGCGCGCGGCTGTAGGATCAGGCGCTGGGTGAGCAGCAGCTCGTACTCGAACTCGCCGCGAAAGCTTACGTCGCCGTCCTCGCTGACGAACAGGGATGTGTCGGACTCGAACCAGTACGGCGCCAAGCCCTGCAACCCGAACACGGCAAAGCCGCGGTCCGGATTCGGGTTGACGTCGTAGCGCAGACCGGCCTGCGCACTCCAGAACGGCGAGATCGTGCGGTTGTAGAGCGCCTGAAATTCGGTGCTCTCGGGGGAGCCACCGCGCATCGGGCCTTCGCCCTCGGTCTTGAACCAGAGTTTGTTGTAGTCGCCGCCGATCCAGCCCTGAGCGTCCCAGAGATAGTTGTTGGTGCCCTCGACGTCGCCGTACTCGAGGCGATCGATCAGGAAGAACTTATGAATCTGCTGATCTTTGATGGGCTTTTTCCAGGCCAGCGGCGCCCCGCTTGAGGGCTCGACGGGCCCCTGGGGGATGACCGAGTCGAGATCGGCTTTGCCATCGGATGCCGCAAAAGCTGGGGCCGTAGATCCCAAAAGAAGAACGGCCGCGCCGAGGATGGTTGGGGTCGATTGTTTAAGCATTCTTGTCTCCGGATTGATCGCTCACGCGCACGACGCGGAACATGCCCATTTCCATGTGATAGAGCAGATGGCAGTGAAAGGCCCAGCGGCCCGGTTCGTCTGCCGTGATCAGCAGCGATGCGCGGGATCCCGGCAGCACGCTTAGGGTGTGCTTGAACGGCAGGTGCTCGCCCTGGCCGTTCTCCAGCTCCATGAACATGCCGTGCAGATGGATGGGATGTTCCATCATCGTGTCGTTAACCATGATCAGCCGAATCCGCTCGCCGTACGGAAACTCGATCGGTGTGGCGTTGGAGTACTTCACACCGTCGAACGACCACATATAGCGGTCCATATTGCCGGTGAGATGGATCTCGATGGTCTTCGACGGTTCACGCCGGTCCTGCATTGGAACGACGTTACGCAGCTGGCTGTAGGTGAGCACGCGATGATTGACGTCCTCCAGCCCGGTGCCGCGCTCGGCGAGGCGATCACGCTGTACGTTGGCGATGTTGATATTGCCGGCACCGTGCATGTCGGGGCCGTGCTTGGCGATCACCGGCCCGGATTGTTCCATCATTGCGCCCGTACCCATGGTCCCGGCATTCGGGCCCGTGCCATGGGCCATCTTTTTCATATCGTGGCCCATGCCGGCCATTTTTCCAGACATCTTCGAGTCGGCCATCTTGTGGCCCTGATGCGACATCCCGGCCATGCCCGATTCCTTTTGGGGCATGGCCATCTTTTGCATCGAGCCGTGATCCATCGCCTTCTGGCCTTGGCGGTGCGACATGTCCATGCCGCCCATGTCCATCTGGCTCATGTCCATGCCCATATCCACCATCGTGCGCTGCGGCTGTTCGCGCAGCGCCGGCACGGGCGCGACCATGCCCGCCCGCGGCGCGAGCGTGCCGCGGGCATAGCCGCTGCGGTCCATGGTTTCGGCCATGATCGTGTAGGCCTGATCGGCCCGGGGCTCGACCACCACGTCGAAGGTCTCGGCCACGCCGATCTGAAACTCGTCGGTCTCGACCGGCTGCACTTCCTTGCCGTCGGCCGCTACCACGGTCATCGGCAAGCCCGGCATGCGGACGTTGAAATAGGTCATCGCGGAGGCGTTGATCACGCGCAGGCGAATACGCTCGCCGGGCGTGAACAGGCCGGTCCAGTTCGCATCCGGGTGTACGCCGTTCATCAGGTAGCTATAGGTGTAACCGGTGACGTCGGCGATATCGCGCGGGCTCATGCGCATGTCGCCCCAGGCAAGGCGATCCTTCAGCGTGGTGGCGACGCCGGATTGGCGAAAATCCTCGGCCAGATCGCCGAGCGTGCGCTCGCTGAAGTTGTAGTAATCGCTCATTTCCTTGAGCTTTGCGAGCAGACGATGCGGATCCTCGAAGGTCCAGTCGTTGAGTACGATGACGTACTCGCGGTCGGCATTGATGCCGTCGTCGCCTTGCGAATGAATCACGATCGGCCCGGTCTGGCCAACTTGCTCCTGCAGCCCGGAATGGCTGTGGTACCAGTAGGTGCCGGCCTGGCGCACCGGAAAATCGACTTCGAAGGTCTCGCCGGGATCGATGCCGGGAAAGGCGACGCCGGGCACGCCGTCCATCTGGAACGGCAGCAAAATGCCGTGCCAGTGGATCGAGGTCGACTCGTCGAGATGGTTATGCACCCGCAGGTGGGCGTTCTGTCCTTCCCAGAGTTCGACGATCGGGCCGGGCGTGGTGTGGTTCAGCGTAATGGCCGACGCGCGACCGCCGGCGATATCGATCATCTCGCGGCGGACATGGACGTCCATCACCACATCGCGTGCGGCGCCGCCCGGGACCTGAGCGGCGGCGGTGTCGAGGTATCTTGCCGCGCCAGCGGCCAGGCCGTTGCGGGCATAGGCTGGTAACAACGCATTGAAGCCGGCCAGCACGCCGGTCGCGCCCATGGCGCGCAACAGGCGACGTCGGTCGCTATCGTGTGTATGTCGAGTCATTTAAATATCCTCGTTATTCAATTGGTTCGGATGACATGCGAGCCGTGTTTCGACGATTGCGCGCCTAATGCGCGTGCCCATCGTCGTGACCCGCGGTTGAGTCGCCGCCGCTCTCTGGCCCCTTGGTGCCCTCATCGTGATGCTCCTCGTTCGAGCCGGCGCTGTGCGCGTCGTTATGGCCTTTACTCGAGCCGGTCGTCGCATCCACTTCGCGAGTTGCGTTTCCACCACCATGATCGGGTGCGCCGCCAATGGCGTGGTGTCCGACGCCGTTCGCTTCGGCCCGCGCCAGCATTTGGTGATAGTCGGCCGCTGACATTCCCGGCAATTTCTCGACGAACGCGGTCATAGCCCATATGTCTGCGTCGCTGTGTGACGAGCCCCACTCGGGCATGCCGGACGCCTTGATGCCGTGCTTGATCACCCAGAAGATTTCGCTCGGGCTTTTCTCTTTGGCCGCGTGGGTGAGCTCGGGTGGTCTGGGATACATGCCGCGCGCCGCGACTGACTGCTGGCCGCCGGGCGAGGCGTGACAATCGCTGCACATGGCGTCGAAGTTGGCCGCGCCGGCCAGCAGCTGTTCTCCAGAGCCCAGCTCCGGGGCTTCGATGCGGGCGGCCTGTTTTTCAACCGAGCGATGGACCGTTTTCTGCAAAGCCCAGTGCGTGATCGGCCAGTGTTCGCTCGTGGCGGCCACGTTGTAGGCACCGGAATAAATGATGCCGGCTGCCACGCCGCCTGCGATTAGCAGGCTCACGACTAACGTCGCAACAATAATTTTCAAAGTTCGCACGCTGCGTCTCCGTCGGAACGGTGACGCGGTGGAGCGATCTAGGGAATATTAGCCAAGATCAACACCAAGTTTTGGTGCCACTCGACAAATCCCGGTAGACCACTTCGCAGAAGCCGCAACCACCGTCCTGATTGATGTTTGGCGCATGTGAAATGCACCAGAAGCTTCAATTAGACGCGGATAGACGGCGGCCGATAGGGGGGGTGGTCGAACCCGGGGGCGACCGCGACAAGCGCACGGCTTACCAAGTGCGCCGCAGGGGGAAACAGCGCATCGGTTGGGAAGCTGGTGTCGACCGCACTAGAGGAGCAATGGCCCATGACCGAGCAACAGCATCGATCATGCGATGGGGAGTCGCCACTACCCTCGACGTGCTTGGTCGCGTGTGAATGCCCGCTGGCCGTGGCACCCGGGTTCGTAACAGCGGATGTTTCCGCGTTAGCGTGCTCGGAATCGTGCAGGCAAGATATCCCCGGAACGCCCGCCTGGGCGACCAAAGCTTGCAACAGCAAAATTAGAACCAAGAAGGCACGCATCATGTTGACTATATCAAAATAGACGAGGCTAGCAATGGCCGTCGCCTAAGTTTTTGCTCGAGCAAGAAAGTTTTAAATCATCGAGGTTGGGTGGTTCTAAGGCGCGAAGCGCACGCATGCAAGGTCGGACATGTTCTCCGCTTTGCTTGCATTATCGACCGGAGGCCTTAGAGGTTTTTTGAAGCTCATATGCAGCTTAAGGTAGCGATGGGTTCACGGTGCTCGGAATAGACGTAGAAAGCGTTGAGGGCGGAAGGCAAAGCCCCGAGTCATTACAGGCTTGTACCACAGCCTCGACGGTGGGTACGTCGTTGTCGACAACTTCATCCAGGGCCGCTATCAACTTAACCTTGCCCGAATACACCCGGATCGGGTCTTCGAGGCCGACGCTGAGTTCCTCACCCGTTGGGTACGCAACCTCGGTCGATAACAGCACGCCGTTCGCAAATATTTTGATGTCGGTCGGAATAAGAAAGTCGAAGGAGGCGGGATTGGCGTTGATATGCCACTCCGATGCGATGTCCAGTTCTATTTGGATCGTATCGCCTTCGCGCGTTGCATCGAGATCCACGTGGGCCGCGCTAAAACGCTGTGTTTGCGGTGGGACGGACTTCGAGGCTGTTGATGACTCTGACGCGGTATAGAGGTCAACAACGTCCTGCTTGCCATCCCGGGTATTAACGGTCGACTGGTCGGTCGTCGATTGCACTTCGGATTCCGTACCAGGCACTGTCCATTGCCAGAAAAGAAAAAGGCCGCTGACCGTGATAGCGATGGTCGCTGGCAATAGCCAAGTGAGGACAAAACTTTTACGGGTCGACACGCGTCTGCTCTCCACTGGTTTCGATGGCTGTTTTCAAAGTGCCCACCGTAAATAGATCGGGTAGGCGCCGGTGAACCGCCCCGTTTGGCTTCAAGACCACGGCGAAAGGCAGGCCGGCGCCACCGAAGGATCGTAGGTAGGCGTCAAGCGCAGCGTCCGGCCGGGTGAGATCGGCGCGTAGAACGCGCATCTGGGCTGCATCGACGGCTTGCGCAATCGTGGCGTCGGCGTAAACGGTTTGTTCCAGAACCTTGCAGTTGATACACCAATCCGCCGTGAACTCGACAAGCACCGGCGCGCCTACGGCGCGGGCGTCAGCCAGCGCGTGTTCGGTCAACGGTTGCCAAGGTAGCGCGTTCTGGCCGTGCGAGTTCCCATCAAAGCCAAGTGCGACGGCGCCGCTCAGGCCAATCACCAAAACGAGCGCCGGTACCAAACGTGCGCCGAGTCCGGGGCCGACCACCAATGCACGGATCAACCAGAAAGCCAGAGTCCCGAGCCAGGCGGTCCACAGCAGGGTGCCGACGCGCTCGACGAGAACGGTTGTTGCAAAGAATGTCGCGCCGGCAAGAAGGATCAAGCCCATGACCTGCTGGACTCGCGACAGCCACACGCCGCTGCGCGGTATACGTGTCAATAGCCCGGGCTGCGCGAGGAGGATGAGGTAGGGCAAGGCCAGCCCAACGCCCACCGCCATGAACAGGGCAAAGATCGTGCTTGGCGTCTGCGTGAGAGCAAATGCCATAACGCCGCCCAGGAAAGGTCCGGTGCAGGGCGCGGATAAGACGGCCGCGAGAAAACCCGCAAAGTAGGGTTCAGCATAGCCGTTGCCCTGGACGCGATAGACCCATTGGGGCGGTTGCACGCCGCGGCCCGCGAGACTGTAAACGCCGAGGCCGGCAAGCAGAAAAGCCAGGGCCGCGCGAAACCAGAACGCCTGGAACAGGGTGCCCCAGGTCCAGTTCAGCATGGCGGTCGCCAAAGCGAGCGCGCCGAAGAAGGTGAGCGTGCCGGCCAGCAGCGCGATCGCTGCCAAAAAGCGTTGTCGCGAACCGTTGCCCACCACACGTGCGATCGTGCGCAACTTGATGGGCAAAGCGGGAAGAACGCACGGCGTGAGGTTTAGCAGCACGCCGGCAAACATCGCCAATAGGAGATTCGTCCAGATCGTCATCGTGTGGTCTTTTCTCGGCGGCGATTCCGGGTCTCGGATTTGGCGCGACGGCCGTCGTTCTCATATGCGACACGCGATCGAGTGAGTCGCGCCGCGCCAAACAAGATCAGCGCGGCAATGCCTGCGAGAATCCAGATATAGGCCGGAAAGTGCAGCGCCTGACTGCCGAGCAGTACGCTCAGTACGGTCAGCGGCAAAATACCCACGCCGGTGGTCCAGACGAACGTCCATCGCGGCACGCCGGCGAGTCCCGCGGCGTAATTGACCAGATTGAAGGACATGATCGGTATCAGGCGCGCGGTCAGCAGTGTCGTAATACTGCTATCACTCACGAATGCATCCAACCGCGCCTGGTAACGCAGCGGAACCAAGCGTGACCGTGCGGCCGGGCCCAGGGCCCTTGCGATCTCGTAACTCAGTATTGCGCCGATCATTGCACCCGCCCAGGTGAGCAGTACACCCAGCCCGGAGCCGAAGACGACGCCATTGGCGATTGCGATCACCTCGGCCGGAAACGGCACGAAAGAGTGAGCCGTCATCAGGCCGATGGAAGCCGCAGGCGCCCAGGGACCAGCGCGCTCAAGGAGCGCGTGCAAACCATCGCTACTAAAATCGACAGCAAACAGGGTGTATTCGACCAAGCACCAGAGGATAACGATATCGATCCAAAGCAATGCCGCGGTTAGCACCACAGCCGCTATCAGCCACCCGCTGCGCGCGGTGCGTAGCAATGTGCGGAAGACCACGGCCAACAATACGAGGCCCAGTGCGGCCAACGCCAGGCAGACGAACAGCAAATCTGCGTTCATCGCCATCGGGCTTCTCGCCGATCTTTTCGTTTCGGTAGGAAATTAAGCTTGAACATGGGTACCACGGGCGGTCATGAGCCCCCAGAGCCAGTTGATTTTGTAGGTTTCGATCTGCACGGCGGCGTAGCCGCTTTCTTTGAGCATTCGAGCGCACTCATGCGTTCGATAGGTCCGTGCGTGCGCATGAGCGCGCAGCCGTTGATAGCGCTCGAACAGCCGGCACATCAGATAATCGCCACACCAGTCCGTGAGCATGAGCTGGCCGCCGGGTCGCAGCACGCGCTGCATTTCGATCAACGCGTCGAGCGGCCGCGCGACGTAGTGAAACATGCTGCAGGAAACGACGAGGTCGAACTGTGCGTCGGCAAATGGGAGCTGCTCTGCCCATCCCTCATGAAGCGCTATATCAGACGGGAGTTTGCGGCGCGCGATTTTGAGCATGGCGGGTACCGGATCCACGCCCACGAGCCGAGTTGGGGGATGAACGGTCGCAAGACGATAAAGCAGGGCGCCCGTTCCGCAGCCCACATCGAGTAATCGATCCTCCTCGCCCAGCGGCAAACGCGCGATCGTCTCCTGCATCGTCGCCTCGATATAGAACGACCACTTCCGATCATAGCGGCCCGCAATCCGAGCGTATTCCGCGACAACCTCTTGGTACGGAGCTTGGGTTTGCATGTCGGAAACAAGCCTTTGATTGGATGGCCGACGTCATGCATCGATCGGGTCCATACCCAGCGCGGACGGCTCATGACGTGATCGCCGGTAACGCCCCGGATACAGCAACGCGACGCGCCTGTATCCGGGGCAGCACACTCTCAGTCGTTACTTGTTCGGCTGCTTGGTCATGCGCAGGTAGGGCTTGAGTTCGTTCCAGCCGGCCGGGAACAGCTTCTCGGCTTCTTCATTGGACAACGCCGGCGACACGATCACGTCGTCGCCGTCCTGCCAATTGGCCGGGGTGGTGACCTTGTAGTTGTCGGTCAGCTGCAACGAATCGATCACCCGCAGAATCTCGTCGAAATTACGCCCGGCACTCTTCGGATAGGTCAGCGTCATCCGGATCTTCTTGTTGGAATCGATGATGAACACGCTGCGCACGGTCGACGTGTCGCCGGCGTTCGGGTGGATCATGTCGTAGAGTTCCGCGACCTTGCGGTCGGAGTCGCCGATGATCGGGAAGTTCACGGACTGGCCTTGGGTTTCCTCGATATCGGCCGACCAGCGTTTGTGATCATCCACCGAATCCACCGAGACCACGATGGCTTTCACGTTGCGCTGGGCGAACCTTTCCTTGAGACCGCCGACCGCGCCCAGCTCGGTGGTGCACACCGGTGTGAAGTCGGCCGGATGCGACATCAACATGCCCCAGCCGTCGCCAAGCCATTCGTGGAAATCGATCTCGCCTTCGGTGGTATCGGCGGTGAAATTCGGGGCGGTATCGCCTAGATGTAAGCTCATTTCTATACTCCTGTTCGATCAAGAAGAGGCCGGCGGCCACCGGGATTGGGGCCGCCGGCGCATTCGTGTCTAGCCCTTGTCGGTCGAACCGTCCGGGCCGTTCATATTCTCCATCTTGCTCTGCATCATCTTGTTGCAGGTTTCCATCATGTCGTTCATCCGGGTCATCATTTTCATCATCGGCATGTCCTTGTTGTTCATGCCCATGCCATGACCCTTTTCACTATCGTCTTGCATCATCTGCCCCATGTTGTCCGCGGGTGCCGACTGGGTATCGTCGCCTGGCGTGGCGGCGAGTACGGCGGGTGCGCCCGCGATCAGAGCGGCGGCAATAATCGTTTTTACTGTTGTACGCATGGTTCTAGTCCTCTTTGGATTGTGCAGAAGGCGCGCTCAACGGCGCTGTCTGCTGTGAATAACGGGTTTGCGTGTTTGGTTCCTGTCGGGCCGTTGAATCATCAGTAGCTTTCGGTCGCATGCTCCACATCATCCAGCCCATCATGATCATGCAGGGCAGGATGAACAGCAGCGGCACGGCCCCGATGGCCACGACCCAGTTCCAGTTGAATACGAGCCCGATTACCGCGGCGACCAAGCCGCCCACGAGCACGCTGCGTGGCTCGAGCCAGCGCCGGGCCGGATGACCCGAGTCGGACGACGAAGTCGATGCTTCGGAATTGCAGCTTTTCACCATTGATTTCCTCGATGGTTGCCTGAAGACAGGCCTAATACGTCGTGTAAACGTCATCACTCAGCGTGTGAATCACGAAAGGTTCCTGCTTTTCGCCACCCATGCCGGGGGATCCCATCGGCATTCCGGGCAGCGAGATGCCACGGATATCGGGCTGTTCGTCCAGCAGTTTGTTGATTACTTGCGCCGGCACATGGCCGACGACGACATAGTTGCCGACCATCATGGTGTGGCAGGAGGAGAGCTTGGCGGGCACGCCGTGCTGACGGTTGATGCCGGCCATATCGTTGGTGTCGAGCACTTCGACGTCGAAACCGTTTTCATTGAGGTAGTCGGCGTATTTCTCGCAGCACATACAGCCGGGGTTGTGATACAGGGCGGCCTGGATCGGCGCCGCGAAAGCGATGCCGGTAAAGGCCGAGGCAAACGCCAGGAGCGACCACATCGCTATGGCGCGAATTAGAATGTTCTTCATCGGAATATGACTCCACGTGACTTGAATCGATGTGTCCGGATTCATCCTCAGGGGCACGGTTTTCGCATTACCCGTATTTCGTCGGGTCACGACGATCGTGTGCTGCGGAGCGCTGCGGTCGGGCACAAATTGCCCGAGCGACCGCCAGGAAGAATCCGAGGAACGTGGCGCGTTAGGCGCCCGTCGGATCAGGCGTGGAGGTCACGCGGAGGGAAGGGATCGGGGCCATCCAGCAGCCGGCCGCGATGGGCGGACGGGGAAGGAAACAGCGCCGCGGGCGCCGGATGAAAAACCGGTATATCGGTACGGTTCATGCTGGCGACCATCGCGCAGGCGGCCACGGCACAGCTGGCGGTAGCCGATGCCGAATGCGGCTGATTCGACAACTCGTTCTGGCAAAGTGCGCAATCGTCCATCCGGGTCTCGGACTCCATGGACCATGCCATGACCGCGGGGCTCGCCAGTACGCTGCCGAGCATAACGATCATCACGAGCAATTGGGCAATGAACCGCTTCATATAAAAACTATAGGGCTTGGATTTTATCTTTACAAGACTGAAGCCGGGTACGGAGTCGAGGTTTTTTATACACGATAGTAACTCGGTTTATGAACGAACGCGGTAGTAACGCATCATGCCGTTATCCTCGTGTTCCATGTTGTGGCAGTGATACAAATAAAGCCCCTCGAAGTCGGCGAAGGTCAACGCGACACGCACGCGTTCGCCCGGCAACACAAGCACCGTGTCGTGTAGCCCGGAATCGACCAGTCCGGCCGCCAGACCGCTCCAGCCCCGGCGGCCGCCGATTTGCTCTCGCCCGACGACCGCGAACTGCAGCCCGTGCACGTGCATGGGATGCGGCATCATGGAGTCATTGACAAATTCCCAGACCTCGGTGTGTCCCAGGGGCACGATTTCGTGGTCGGCCACGGTGGCGCCTTCGAACCGGCGGCCGTTGATGGCGAAGCCGCGCATCATGACCATGCCCAACTTGAAGCGGCGCAACGGGGTGTCGCGCTCGACCGGTGGCGTCTGCAAATCCTCGGCGAGACGTTCAGGCAGTCGTTCCTTGCCGCGTTCGCGCCGTGTTACGCGCAAGGCGAGTAACGGGACGCGTGTGCCTGCGGGGAGGTCTGCGCCGCCCATCATGCCGCTACCCATCATTCCGCCGCCCATCATGTTGTCCATCATCCCGGCCTGGTAGCTGTCGCTGAGCAGGCGCAGTTCATCGCCGGGGTCGTTTGCGGATAAATCCACCCACAGATCGATGCGCTGGGCCGGCGCCAGGGCCACGAAGGGATATTGGCGCGGCGCCGCCAGCAGGCCACCGTCGGTGCCGAGCACAGTCATGGGCCGGCCGTCGCTCCAGGCCAGTTTGTAGATGCGCGAGTTGGAGCCATTGAGTATTCGTAGACGGTACGGCCGGGTGGCGACTTCGCGTGCGCTATCCGGTTGTCCGTTGACCAGGATGCGGTCGCCGAGAAAGCCGCGCATGCGGGTCATCATGGTGCCCATGCCGCTGCCGATATAGGTCAACTCGTTGTCGCCGGCGAAGCGGCGGTCTTGCAGAACCAGGATCATTTCCTGATCCCCGGCCGGCAGCCCCAGGGCGCGCTCGGCCTCGTCCTCGATGACCAGCGGGCCGGCCAAACCCGCATAGCTTTGAAAGCCCACCCGGCCGCCGTCCGGTCCGTGCGGGTGCGGGTGGTACCAGTACAGCCCGGCGCGGTCGCGCACATCGAAGGCTACGGTCATGGCTTCGTCGGGCTTGATCGGCAGCCGTGGCTGGCCGTCCACATCCGGCGGCACGTGCAGCCCGTGCCAATGCACGGTGGTGTCCTCCGGCAGGCTGTTCTCCAACCGGGCGTGGAAACGCTGGCCGCGGCGCAGCCGGATCAGCGGCCCGGTGTAGCTGTCGCCCACCGGGGTGATGGTATCCGCGGGGCCATTACGCAGTTCGGCCGTGTAGCGCCAGACTTCGCTTGGCGTGCCGGGCAAAATGGGCACGGTATCCGGACGCGCGCGCAGCCGAATGTCGACGTCGAAGGGGCCATTTTCGAGGCCGTAATGGCCCGCGCCTTCGCGTTTCGTACCCGCGGCCGCGTTGTCTTTACACGCCGTCAACAGAGCTGTGGGCGTCAAAGCGGTGATACCCGCAAGGCCGCCCACGCAACGCAATAGCATGCGGCGTCTGGGGTCGATAGTCGTCATCAGCTACGCAGGTATTTGATCAGCGCCACCACGGCGAGCACCAATACGCTCAACACGAGAAGTGCAAACAGCACCCACGCGGCCATCATCGGGCCACCCATCATGCCGCATTGCATCATTGATCCGTTCATCAGACCGCCGTCGCCCATGCGGCCCGGGCCGGTCTGTCCCGCGGCAGGGGCGATCCCGATAATGGAGCCAAGCAGGCTCAACAGCAATGCTACGAATAGCTTCATGGTGTTTTCCATGCTTTTGGTCGGTAGAGATTCAGGTATCGAGCCGTACTTGTCATTCAAAATTACTCTAGCGTGCCCGGCCAGCGGTGGGGATTCGGGCAGCCCGAGCCGGGACTCAGCGATCGGGCCGATACGCTCACTCGCGGTATCTTGCATGTGCCCACATCAGTGATGCAGCGCCGGTTGTGATCCAGACGTCGGCCAGGTTGAATGCCGGCCAGTGGTACTGTGCGAAATGGAAATCGAGAAAGTCCACGACGTAGCCGCGTAGCAGGCGATCCGTCAAGTTGCCCAGCGCACCGCCTAAAATCGCACTGAGCGCGATCCCTTGACCTTGCGAAGTCACCCCGCGCCACAGCCAGCGCAACAGAAAGGCCGATATGACAACGGCGACACCGATCAGGAATGCCCGTTGCCACCCACCCGCATCGGCCAGAAAGCTGAATGCGGCACCCGTATTATGTAGATGTGTCCAGCTAAAAAACTCTGTGACGGCTCTGCGCTCACCATAGTCAAGATAGGTGCTGGCCGCGTACTTGGCTGCTTGATCTACGAGCAGCAGCGCAAGAGACAACCCCAGCCACCGCAGCTTGTCGGTCGGGCTAGCACTTTTCAGCGTGCCGCCTATCGACCCCGTAGACACGAGCTGTGACTCCTGTTCGCAGTGCACGTATATATCGCCACGTCAAAGGGCTCCCGTGGGCGACGATGCCTGAAGTTCGTCTCGCGTTTTGCGCGCGTCCTTCAGGATGCGGACACCGCCGCGTAGGACGATGAAACCAACGACCAGACCGATAATGAGGTCGGGGTAACGCGTGTCGAAGTAGTAGACAAGCGCGCCGCCGACAATGACGCCAACATTGGCGATCACATCGTTGGCCGAAAAGATCCAACTCGCGCGCATATGGACGCCGCCTTCCCGATGGCGGGCGATGATGAGCAAACACGTGATATTCGCGACAAGTGCCGCCAAGCCCATCGCTATCATGTAGGCGGGCTCGGGATCGCTGCCCATAACGGTCCGCCGGACCACTTCGCCCAAGGCGAACAAAGCGAGCAATATCTGCACAACGCCGCCAATGGAAGCCGCGCGCGCCTTGTGATGGACGGCGCGCCCCACCGCATACAGCCCGGCAGAATAAACCGCCGCATCGGCGAAGTTGTCGAGTGAATCGGCGATCAGCGCGGTGGAGCCGCCCAGCAAACCAATCCCGAATTCAGCCAGAAACATGACGCCATTGATCGCCAGCAGCCAGTAGAGCGCCTTTTGTTGGGCCTGGTCTTCGGCCTCGAATTCACAGCCGCAATCGGCCATCGCGTGTTACCTCCACCGGCGCAATCGTGCACCGACTCTGTTGAACATATAGCGACGATAAAACCTCTAGCAACTAAAGGGTCAAGCAGTCAGCGCGAAGAATCCCTTTGCCTTTTCCCTGCCCAAACGAGCATGCTCAGCGCGATCCCAATGAAAGCCAGTACCGGCTTGTCCCGCCAGCGGACGTAGGGCGTGGTCCCCGTGCGCGGTGTAACCTCTGCCGGCAAAACAGTCGACTCGAACTGTGGCGCGCGGGCCAGCGCTTGACCGTTGTGGTCGATCATGGCCGTGAGGCCGGTGTTGGTTGAACGTAAGAGCGGACGCCCAGTCTCAATGGCGCGCATTTGCGCAATTTGCAGATGTTGATGCGGCCCGAGGGAATCCCCGAACCAGGCGTCGTTACTCAGGTTGACCAACAACTGCGCGGCCGGGAGCAGGTCGGCGACTTCAGCGCCGAACGCCACATCAAAGCAAATCAATGCACCGATGGGCACGCCGGAGGCATATAGCAGTCGCGGTCGCTGGCCTGCACTGAAGTCTTCTACCGGCGCGCCCAGGATATTGAGCCATGGGCCGACGAGTCCGCGCAGTGGGACGTATTCACCGAAGGGCACCAGATGGCGCTTGTAATAGAACCGACGCGGACGAGCCAAACTGACGGCGGCATTGTATGCCTGGCCTTGGTCGGTGCGCACGGGAATCCCGAGTATCAGGGTCGATCCGCGTGCGCCGAGGCGTGTTTGGAATCGGTCTAAATATTCAGAGGCTTGACCGAACCACGCCGGCACGGCGGTTTCCGGCCAGACGATAAGGTCGGTTCCCGCGTAGGGTTGGGTAAGCGCTCGATAGCGCCTCAAGGTGAACGCGAGCGCCTCCGGCTTCCACTTCCTGTCTTGTTTCATATTCCCCTGCACAAGCGCGACGGACAGGGGTTTGGCGACCGGCTCGGTCCATTCACGATCAAGCAGTGATGTGCCGAGCAATAGCGCCACCAGTGCGCCGCTTGTGATTGCCAGGCGCCACAAGCTGAAACGAAGCATCGTCCACGCCAGAGCACCTGCCATCACGGCCACAACAAAGCTCACGCCCAGCACGCCAAACACCGGTGCGATTGCGGCAAGCGGTGTGCCGATCTGGCTGTAACCTAGAAAAAGCCAAGGAAAGCCGGTCAGGAACCAGAGCCGGACCCATTCGCTCAATACCCATGCCGCCGGCAATCCAAGCCACAGTGCGAAACCACCCGTCCGCGAGCATAAGGTGCGCACGAGAAATATCGCTGACCACGGGAACAAGGCCAACAAGGCCACAAAGGCCGCAGTGAGGAACATGGCAAGCGCAGGCCCGCTGCCGTAGCGACTGATGCTGATAAACACCCAGGACACGCCTACGCCGAAGTAACCCAGGCCGAAGAAATAGCTCGTCCAGAGCGCTTGGCGTTTCGGTAGATGGGCGGCCAGTAGGAATAGAGCAGCCGGCGACAGCACGGCGAGCCAATACCAACCCAACGGCGCGAAAGCTAGCGGCAGAAGCGCGCCAGCAAGCAAAGCCACGCTATAGACCGCGAGCAGGCCCGGGAATACTGTTATGTTGCGCGCCGGCACGCGGTTGATCAATGCTTGCTTGCACACACGATATTCCTACGCTTGAGTTGCCAGCGGGCGATAGGAGCGCCACGATAAATCCTCGAGTTGCTAGAGCTTCAAGCACGAGGTATTCATGACGCAATCCGATCTGCGTATTGGCGATCTCGCCCGACGCACGGGCGTAGGCGTGGCCACGATCCGCTACTATGGCGATGTAGGTCTGCTACCGGAAGCGGGCCGCAGTGAGGGGGGTCAGCGCTATTACGACACATCTCACCTTGAACGGCTCATATTCATCAAACGTTGCCGGGAACTGGGTTTCAGCCAAGACGATGTACGCACGCTCCTGACACATGCCGATCAGAGTGAGGCTTCCTGTGAAGACGTCGCTCGACTCGCAGAAAAGCATCTTGAAGCCGTGCGTGACAAGCTTGCGACCTTGCAAGCTTTGGAAAACTCACTGGACGATATGATCCATGCCTGCCATGGGGGGCGGATCGAAGATTGCCGCATCGTCAAGGCCCTGGCGAATAACCACTAGCGTTGCCGATACGCTGCGGACAAGCGTCGCAGTTAGCGTACGATTTTTCCGTTTCGTGAGATGACCCCGTCAACGTCAAATGGGCTTTTCGCGCTGTCACGATGGTGCCAACATCTCTATCGTTATCAATCTCAGCTTCGTTTTTAACGCCGACGAGTAGGAATCCCGGCGACAATGCGCCGATACTCGTTACACTCGCCATCCACCGCCGACGGGTGTGGTCGCTCTCGTTCATGGCGAATATTGACGGGCCATCGACGATCGGTAGTTTCCGGCCCCCATGACCGGTCTAGCTGCGCAGATACTTGACGAGCGCCACGATGGCAAGCACCAGCACGACGAGGACAAGAAGCGCGAATAGCATGCAGGCGAACATCATCGGCCCGCCCATCATCATGCCGCCGTTCATCATTCCTCCGTCCATCATGCCGCCCTCGCCCATCCGGCCGGGCCCGGTTTGCTCCGCGGCGTTGGCGATGCCGGCGAACGGGGCGAAGAGAGTGAGGTAGATGCTTTCAAGTATTTTCATGGTCTTGCTCCTTAGCGTGGTTGAAACGAGGTCCTCGATTTGTGGAAGCTACGGATGCCGGGGGGCTGGCGCTGTGCCCAGGGTCTGTCACCCGCCGTTCTATCCGGCACGCGAGTCTCTGTATTGATCGGCGGCGATCAAGCGTCACGATGTCCTCCGGGTCTGGTTGTGCCCGACTCCGTGTCGGCCTCCCGCGACAAACCGCGTCCCCGCCAGAACGAGAAAATCACAGGGAACACGATCAGCACCATGACCAGCGCCGAAGCCACGCCGCCGAGCATGGGCGCGGCAATGCGCTTCATCATCTCAGCGCCCGAGCCGTGGCTGAGCATGATGGGGATCAGCCCCATGAACAGGGCCAGGCCTGTCATCAACATTGGCCGGATGCGGTGGGTAGCGCCGACTTCGATGGCCGCGATCAGGTCCGTGTGGCTGTGGATCAGTCCTTCGTTGCGGTAGCGCAGCCAGGACAAATCCAGATACACCATCATGAGCAGGCCCAGCTCCACGGCCAGGCCGGAGACTGCGATAATGCCCACGGCGACTGCTACGGACAGCTTGTAGCCCAGCGCCCACAGCAGCCAGACGCTGCCGACCAGCGAGAACGGCAGGCTGAGCATGATGATCGCGGTCTCGACCAGCGAACCCCGATGCATGAACAGCATGAAGAAGATCAGGCCGATGGTCAGCGGCACCAAAATTTGCAGGCGTGCCGCGGCCCGTTGGTAGTACTTGAACTTGCCGGCCCACTCCAGGCGATAGCCGGGCGGGATGTCGACCTGGTCCGCGACCACCTGTTTGGCCTTGGCCACATAGTCGACGATGCCGATTTCGGATTTGACATCCACGTTCACGTAGCCGGCGAGCTGGCCGTTTTCGTCGCGGATGCTCGGCGGCCCGGTGGTGAACTCGATGTCGGCCACCTGGGAGATCGGGATCTGGGCACCGTCGGCGGTGGTGACCAATGTGCGCTTGAGCGACTGGATGTCATCCCGAAAGCCACGCGCGTAGCGCACGAGGATGTCGTAGCGCTCGCGGCCCTCGACCGTCTGCGACACCGCACGGCCGCCCATGGCGGCGACGATCACGTCCTGGACGTCGCCGACGTTGAGCCCGTAGCGGGCGGCGGCGGCCCGATCCACGATAAAGTCCAGGAAGTAGCCGCCGGTGGTACGCTCCGCGAAGGCACTGCGCGTGTACGGTGCGGTCCGTGGGTCTTCCTGCAGAGCCTGTTCGATGGCGATGCCGGTGGATTCGATCTTTTTCAGATTCGGGCCGAGCACCTTGATGCCCAGCGACGAGCGAATGCCGGTAGCCAGCATCTCGGTGCGGGTCTGGATCGGCATCCACCAGATATTGGGCATGCCGGCGAAGTCCATCGCCTGGTCCATCTCCTGGATCAGCTTGTCCCAGGTCATGCCCTCGCGCCACCGGTCCTTGGGCTCGAGCATGATGTTGATCTCGAACATGTTCAGCGGGGCCGGGTCGGTGGCCGTGGAGGCGCGCCCGACCTTGCCGAACACACGCTTGACCTCGGGGAATTCCTTCAACCGGCGGTCCATGGTCTGAATCGTTTGATTGGCCTGCTCGATGGACATGCCGGGCAGGGCGGTGGGCATGTACAGGATCGAGCCCTCGTTGAGCGGCGGCATGAACTCGCTGCCGAGCTGCTGATACACCGGCACTGTGGCCACCAGGGCCGCCGCGGCCAGGCCGATGACGAGCCAACGGGCATGGACCGCGGCCCGAACCACCGGCATGTAGGCCCGCTGCAGGCCACGGTTCAGTCGGCTCTTGTCGCCGCGGATCTTGCCGCGAATCAGCAGCACGGCCAGGGCCGGCACCAGCGTGACCGACAGCAGCGCGGCGAAGAACATGGAATAGGTCTTGGTATAGGCCAGCGGTTTGAACAGACGCCCTTCGCTGCCTTCCAGGGCAAACACCGGCAGGAACGACACCGCGATGATCAGCAGCGAGAAGAAGATGGACGGTCCCACCTCCTGCATGCCTTCGATGATCACCGCCGTGCGCGATTTGGCGAGCTCTTCGGGCGGCGCTTCGCCAGACTGCCAGGCGGCCAACCGCTTGTGGATGTTGTCGATGATGACGATAGCGGCGTCCACCATGGCGCCGATGGCCACGGCGATGCCCCCCAGCGACATGATGTTGGCGGTCAGGCCCTGGTAGTACATCGGGATGAAGGCCAGCAGCACCGCAATCGGCAGGGTGATCACGGCCACCAGCGCCGAGCGCAGGTGCAGCAGGAACACCAGGAGCACCACGGAGACGATGAGCATCTCCTCGGTCAGAATCCGCTTGAGCGTGTCGATGGCACGCTCGATCAGCGAGGAGCGGTCGTAGACGGGCACGATCTCCACGCCCTCGGGCAGCGAGGCCCGGACCTCGTCCAGGCGCTGCTTGACGCGGTCGATCACGTCCAGCGCGTTCTCGCCGTAGCGCATCACCACGGTGCCGCCTACGGTCAGGCCGTCGCCGTTGAGGTCGGCCTGGCCGCGGCGCATGGCCGGCCCGAGGTGGATGTCGGCGACCTGGTCCAGGGTGACGGGTGTGCCGCCGGGCCCGGTGCCCAGCACGACATGCTTCAAATCATCGACGGATTTCACGTAGCCGCGGCCCCGGATGAAGTGCTCGTGGCCGGAGACCTCCAGCACCCGGCCGCCGACATCGTTGTTGGACTCGCGCACCGCCTCGATCACCTGGTCCAGCGAGAAGCCTTGAGACGCCAGCTTGTTGGGGTCGACGTTGACCTGATATTCCTTCTCGTAGCCGCCGACCGAGGCCACCTCGGCGACGCCGTCGACCGCCTCCAGGGCATAGCGGATGTTGAAGTCCTGGATGCTGCGCAGCTCGGCCAGATTCTGGTTACCGGATGTATCCTTCAAGGCATACTGGTATACCCAGCCGACGCCGGTGGCGTCCGGGCCCAGGGTGGGATTGACGCCCTCCGGCAGGTCCTTGCTCGCCGAGTTGAGGTATTCCAGTACTCGCGAACGCGCCCAGTAGATGTCGGTTCCGCCCTCGAAGACTACGTAGACGAACGACAGGCCCATGAAGCTCTGGCCGCGGACCGATTCAACGTTGGGCGCGGCGAGCATGGAGGTGACCAGCGGATAGGTGATCTGGTCCTCGACCAGGTCCGGGCTGCGGCCGGGCCAGTCCGTGAACACGATCACTTGCACAGGGGACAGATCGGGGATCGCGTCCAGCGGCGCGCCGTCCAGCGAGCGCCAGCCCCAGGCTGTGGCCGCGGCTACCACGATCAGGGTGAGTAGCCAGTTACGCGCGCAGTACGCGATCAGCCGCTGGATCCAGTCCGGCCGGTCGCCGGCGCCGTGCATTTTTTCGCTCACCATTGCTTGATCCCCGTCTTCAGGCGTGTTTCGGCGTCGATCAGGAAGTTACCGGAGGTCACGACCGTCTCGCCGGCCTCCAGCCCGGAGGTGACTTCGATGTAGTCCTCGTTGCGCTGGCCGGTCTCGATGTAGCGCGGCTGCAGGCGGCCGTCGCCAAGGTCCACGAACACCACGCGCGCGTCGCCGGAGAACAGGACCGCCGACTCGGGTACAGACAGACGCTTCCCGAGATCGGCCTGCAGCTCGACCTCGGCGTACATGTTTGGCTTGAGCCGCCCGTCCGGGTTGGGCAACGACAGGCGGATCTGGCCGGTGCGAGTCTGCCCCTGGAAGTAGGGGTAGACGTAGTCGACCTCGGCCTCGTAGTGGGCGTCGGGCAGATAGGGCAGGGTGACCTCGGCGGTCATGCCCGCATCGATCAGCGGCAGCTCGCTGTCGTAGACCTGGGCATCGATCCAGACCGTGGACAGATCGGCAATGCGCATCAAGATCTGGCCTTTCTTGACGGCCGAGCCCTCGACCACGTTCTTCTCTACCACTGTGCCGGTCGCCGGCGCATGGATCGGCAGGTACTTGATCGGCTCACCGCGCCGCTCGATCGCGCGCACCTGCGCCGGGGCGATATCCCACAGCATCAACCGCTGGCGGGCGGCCTGAACCAGGCTGTCGTCCGGGCCGCGGCGGGACAGCCGCTGCAGGGTCTGCAGATACTCCTGCTGGGCCGAGAACAACTCGGGGCTATAGATGCCGAACAGCATCTGGCCGCGCTCGACCGGCGCGCCGACGTAGTCGATCTTCAGGTTGCCGACCCAGCCGTCGTACTTGAGCGTGACATCACTCAACTCGGTTTCGTCGTAGACCACCTCGCCCACGGCGCGAATCTCGCGCACCAGCTGGCGACGTTCGACTTTGCCGGTCTCGAGGCCGATGAGCTGCCGCCGGCGGTTATCGAGGTTGATCGTGGGCATGTCCGAAGCTGCGTCGGCGACTTGCCCGCCTGAATCCATTTCCCCCTTGGCTCCGCCGCCGAGGCGACGGCCGCCGGTGGCGAGCTGTAAGCCCTGTCGACCGGTCGCCAGGTCGAAGCTGATCCGGGTTTTGCCGAGGCCGGCCTTCTTGATCTGCAGGGTTAGCGGCCAGGCACCACTCATTTTCAGGTTGAACGGACCCGCGTAGCGCCCCGGCTCGGTCTCTTCGAGCTCGGCTGGGGCCTGCATGGCCGCCATGCCCCCCATCGCCGGCATGGTGGCCACCGCCTTGATGCTGGCACCGGAGACTGGATTGCCGTCGCTGTCTTCTAGCCGGATGGCCAGCCGGTTTTTACCGACCACCGGCGTTTCGGGGGAGACCGCAATTGCGAGTCGAAACGGTCCCGATTGGTAGGTCGGGGCCTGGGCCAGGGATGCCGGGCCGGCGTCGGCGCCACCCGCGTCGCGCAACAGCAGCCAGCCGCCGATGCCGGCCGCCGCCAGGATCGCGATCAGGGCGCTGATCACTAATCTCTTATTCATGCATAAACTCCTCGGAATTCATGGCGGCCGGCACCGTGATGCCTGTCAGCTCGCCGCCGCTCCAGCGCCTCAATTCAGCCAGCGCGGTGAAGTAGTCCGCGCGGGCGCTTTCCAGTTCCAGTTCCGCGTTGAGCTTGCGTTGCTCGGCGGTAATCACATCCAGGAACGCGCCACCGCCGGCGCCGTATTCGGATCGGGCGGCGCCCAGGTTTTCCAGCGTGCGCGGGATCAGCTCGTTCTCGTACAAGGCGATGGCGTGCTTGGCTTCCTCCACCGCGGCGTGGGCCTGTTCCAATTGGCTCAGCAGCGTGGTCCGGCGGTCTGCCAGCTCGTATTCCGTGCGCATGGTCTCGGCTTTGGCCTCGTCGAGGCGAGCGCGGTATTTGCTGCGGTCCAGCGGGAGGCTGATACCGACACCGGCGATCCAGCGTTTCTCGCCGGCGTCCCACAGGCTGTTATAGCCGCCGAAGACCTTGAAGTCGGGATAGAACGCTTTTCTGGCCAGCGCTTCGCGGTCCTCATCGGCGGCAATGCGCTTTTGGATTTGCGCCAGTTCGGGATGACTGGACAGGGCGCTGCGGCGTAAGCGGCTATAGGGCGGCAAGCTTCCGGGGAGGGGCAACCCTGCCGGCCCGGCAACGGGCGCGGTGGCCTTTCGATTGAGCAGGTTGTTGATTTTGGCCCGCACGCTGCGCTTGATGCGTCGCAGCTTGATGGCCTGGTGTTTCAGGCGCTGGAGTTCAACCTCGGCCTGCAACACATCCTGCTGGCCGGTCAATCCCGCAGCGTAGCGATTTTCCGCTATCCGGCGCAGCTCATCCACCAAGTCTTGATTGGCGACATTGATCTCCAGCGCCTGGTGTACGTAATACCATTCGGCATAAGCCGAGCGGGTGGCCGAGGCTAGGCGCAGCCGCACCGCCGCGACGTTATCGTCGGCCGCGAGCGCTTCTTTACGCGCAGCGTCCGCGCGCAGACCCAAGGTGCCGGGCCAGGGAAAATCCTGGCTGACCTCGAAACGAATATTGGTACTGCGCTCACGTCCGGACGGCGTTTCAAAGCCGCCAATGGTCTCCGGCGCCACCGCACCCGAAAGTTGCGGGTCAGGCAGCGCCCCGGCGGGTTCGATACGCGCTTCGGCGGCGTCGACCGCCGAGCGCATCGCGGCCAGACCGGCGTTGCGATCGAGAACCGACGCGACCAGCGTGTCGGGTTCGAGGCGCGCCGAGTCATACGCGGTGTCTTGCGCCAGCGCCTGCGTGGCGGGCAACAGGACGGCGGCCAGCAGCACGCCGACGCAGGCGATTTCTTGTATTGTCGCGAACGCCCACTCGCGGGCGCCGCCATGCGCGCGCCGATAGCGCGTGAATATGCCAGGGGACATGTGTCATCTCCGGAAAATGCTGAACAAGAGCCGCGCATGCCAATGCGCGCGCCCTGGAAAAGAGCTAGATCCGGGAGATGAGCGGGGGGCGAATCAATTCGTGGTCGTGGGGCGGTGTGGGATGGCCCGGTTGGGCATCCGGGCGCTGCCTGGCTGTCACCGTAACCGGCAATGGTTTTTGCATGTCGACCAAGGCAACACAGCCGACGGCGCAAGGCGCCTGGCAAAAGATCTCGCCGTTACAATGGCTATCGGCCATGACCGCGGTATCGGTGACGGGAACCACCGAAGCCTGGGCCGTTTTCTGATCCAGCGATTGCGCATTAACACTTGTCGCCAAGGCGAGCGCGGGCAGCACGGTAAGTACCGCCAGTACGAACACCCATAGACGAAAGGCAACCGGAGATTTCAAGATAACGACCTATTCATGCCACAAGCGTAAACATTAAGTCCGGACTGTGGTACGGAGTCAAGTTTTTCTCCCAGGCGCCTGAGCCCGGCAGCCGAGCACGTTGCCGGTGTGGCTGTCGTGACGGATTCGGCTTGGTTATTCCTCGAACAGATTAAGAGGGCCGGGCAACGCAGCAGCCGTCGGGGTAAGTTAATCGCAGATGGTGCAAGTCATGGGCGCTGCCATCTTTCCACCCGGTTGCCCTTGAAGTTGGCGGAAAATACGGTTCCGTCGGCGGCCACGGCCACCGTGGTTTCGGTATGGCCGGGCCCGCCGACGTTATCCGGCGCGAAGGCCGTCAAATAGTCGCCTTCGGCATCGAACTTCTGGATACGATCGTTATAGAAGTCGGCGGCGAACACGTTGCCCTGCGGGCCGACGGCGACCGAGTTGACGGTGGTGAACCAACCCTTGAACGGGCCAAAGATATTGACCCCGAACGGCCCCCGCCCCATGTGCGCACGAACGCGCCGTCGGGGCCTAACTGCTGCCGTTACCCGATCAGCCGCCCATGCCCGATCCTTGCGCCGGCGTGCCTGACAATCCGTGGTGCCCGGTTACTGGCGATGGCAACAACGGTAAGGGGAACGACAATGCGGCGGCACGGACTTCCCCCCGGGGCAGCGGCGACGGTTGAGGCCATGGGTTTGCAGCGTCGCTTTTGCCTGTTTTCGGCGTTGATTCCAAAGTCCGGTCATCTCGCCCTGTTGGTTGAACTGCTTTTCAGCGGCGCGGGCGTACGAAGCGCGGGCCAGATACTCCAACTCAACACACCGAGCGCCGCGAGTTGCAGGATCGCCTTGGTCCAGAAGCCGATGATCGCCCCCTCAACCAAATGAAACAGCACGAACAGCGTAAGCAGCGGTGCGATATAACGATGCCCTCGCCACAAACCAACGACGAAGTACGCGACCAAAGCAAGGGAGATATAGATGTTGCAGGCGCGATACGATAGCCACCCGAAATTGATCACCTCCGGCGCCCAGCCTTGGGCGCGGTAAATCAGAACGCTGGTCGCGCAGGCGGCGAATAAAAGTTGCAATACAATCAGCGTAATGGTCTGCCATCGATTAAGCGACCACACTTGTCGTTCCACTCTCATTGGCTCGGCTCCATGTCAAAATCGATAAACGGCGAGCTTTTTCGTTCAGTCGGCCACACTCGCCACCGCATCGAAAAACATCGTTGGCCGCTGCCACAGCGAGTTGACGAAGATCGCGGTCACGCTGGCCGCCATGGCGACCATGGCCCACACCGGGTAAATCAGGCCCGTGGCTGCCAGCGGAATACCGATGCCGTTGAACAAAAAAGCCAGGCCCACGTTCTGCAACATCTTGCGATAGCCCCAGCGGCTGATCTGCCAGGCCGTGATGACCGCACCGAGCTGTCCGTTGAGGATGATGATATCGGCCGCGTCGATGGCGATGTCGGTGCCTGAGCCCATGGCGATGCCGATATCGGCCTGCATCAGCGCCGGGGCGTCATTGATGCCGTCGCCGACCATCGCAAGACGCACGTTGTGCTGCATGTCACGCAGACGTTCGGCTTTCTGATCGGGGAGCACGCCGCCATACACGTCGTCGATGCCGGCACGTTTGGCGATATGGGTCGCAGTGCGCTTGTTGTCGCCGGTGAGCATGGCGGTGCGGATGCCCAACTCGTGCAAGCGGGCGATGGTATCGACGGTGTCGGCGCGCAGCGCATCGCCAAGCGCGATTGCGCCGAGCAAGCGATCGCCGCGGGCCACGACAATCACCGTGTGGCCCTGTTGTTCGGCAGCGTCGATGCGTTCCTGCAAGGCATCCAACGCGATGCCGGCCGCACTCAGGAACGCCGGGCTGCCGACCCGCACGGTCTCGCCGTCGATCTGCGCTGTCACGCCGCGGCCGGACTCGGCCTGAAAATCGGCCACGTCGGGGAAACCCAGTCCGCGTTCAAGTGCGGCTTCGACCACGGCCCGGCCCAGCGGATGCTCCGACGCTGCTTCCACCGCCGCGGCAACCGCCAGCAGCGTGTCGTCGTTGCCATCGACGCCATGGATATCACGCACCGCCGGCCGGCCTTCGGTGAGCGTGCCGGTCTTGTCGAACACCACGGTGTCGATTTTGCGCAACGCCTGGAAGGCTTCGCCGGTGCGCATCAGCACGCCCTTGTCCGCGGCCTCGCCGGCACCGCGCACGATCGACAACGGCGCGGAGATGCCGACCGCGCAGGGATAGCCCATTACCAGCACCGTCAGCGCGGCGAACACCGCCCGCTGGAATTCGGGGTCGGCGCCGAAGGCCAGCGGCCCGAGGGCCCACCCCAGAAAAGCGAGCGCGGAAATCGCGAGCACCGTCGGCGTATAGACTTGCAACACCCGATCGACGATGTGCAGCAGGCCGGGCTTGAGCGCGCGGGCGTCTTCGACACTGGATATCACTTGATGCAAAAAACTGTCGTCGCCGACCGCGGTGACCCGGATCAGCAGGGTGCCGTTGCCGTTGATGGCGCCGCCGACGACGCTGTCGCCGGTGGTTTTTTCCACCGGTAGCGGCTCGCCGGTGATCAACGATTCGTCGACCGCCGAGCCGCCGTCAGTCACTTCGCCGTCGACCGGAATGCGCTCGCCAGGACGCACACGCACGGTCATGCCGGCTGCAACCTGCGCCACGGGCTTATCCTGCTCGCCGTCATCGGTGACCACGTGCGCGGTCTCGGGCTGCAGATCCAGCAGCCGCTTGACCGATTGTGCGCTGCGGGTCTTGACGATCAGCGACAGCCATTCGGAAAACAGGTGATAGGTCAGCACCATCACCGACACCGCAAAAAACGCCGCTGTCGGATAACCCGGCGGTTGCGCTGCCAACCCGATCGCCCCGCCGATCAGACCGGCGAAGGCGCCGATCTCGACCAGTACGTGTTGATTGAGAATGCCACGGCGTAGCGCCTGAACAGCCATCACCAGCATATGCCGGGCCAGCCCGAACATCATGGCGAGCGCGAGCGCGGCGACCAGCACCGGCTCGTAACCGGCTAGCATGCCGCTCGCGCGCAGCGCGAATAGAATCAGCCCGCCGGCGGCCAGCCCTGCGCTGCCGGCCAGTGCAGTGGCGTGGCCGCGCCCACGCAGCACGGCATAGCCGAAGCCGATCAGACTGACATAGACCAGCGACGACAGGCCCAGGGTCCAGGCGCTGGTGGTATCCACGATCAGGCCCACCGCGGCCAGGCTCAGTGTCAGCGCTGCTAGGAAGCGGTTGCGCTCGATGGCAAGCGCCTGCTCCTGCCGTTCGAACGGCTCGACCTTGCGCGGATCGCTCAAGGTATAGCCGATCTGCTGGAGGGTGCCCATCAGGGTTTCGGCGTCGGTCTGCCCATCGTCGTATTCGACCAGCGCCTGCTCGTGGGTCAGGCTGACCGCCACCCGCTGGACGCCGGGTTTGGCACCCAGTGCCCGTTCGATGGTGCCGGTACACAACGAGCAGTGCATGCCGCCGATATGGGCGCGCACGCTGCGGATGCCGGAATCGCCAGTGGTGTCATCGCTCCACGGGTGAAGCGCGTCGGAATTTGCGGTTGTCTTGTTCATGGCATCACCTTTTAATGGAGAACGCGCGGTGCACAATGCGTGTTCGCCTCAACATGAGCAGTCGCCGTCCTGCTGCACTGGTGGACAGGGCACCGACCCATAAGAGCAGTACACGCAACAATCACCAGCTTCGGGGCGCAGCAAGGCACCGCAGCCACCGCACTCGTAGAAGTACTGGCAGGCATCGGTCGGCATGGTCTCCGGGGCGTTATGCCCGCAGGCTGGACAAACGAGCGTGGTTTCCAGCGTCACGGTACTCATAGGTCACTCCGCGTGCAGATACGCATATCGAAAAGAAACTGCCCGGCTGTGCGCTCGCAAGACACGGCCTCACAACGCCAGCCCGATGGACCAAACACCGAGTAGTACGAGCACTGCGCCGGTGATGCGCGGCATGCGGGCGGCGAAACGGGCGATCGCATTCAATAGCCGCCTTCCACGTTGGGTGAACACCGCGAGCACGAGCGGGCTGGACAATGCGAGGCCAAAGATCAGCAGGGACACGCCGCCATAGGCCATTCCGCCGCCGGCGGCGGCCTGGGCGGCTGCGCCACCGAGCAATACCGCCAGTAACGGCGCCGCGCAGGCCGGGATATTGAAGCCGAACAAAACGCCGAGCGCGGCGCCCCCGGACGTCGTTGGGACGTGGGGCAGCAGCCGGTCGCTCTGGCGAATCAGCCACGGCGCGCCGCCCGCCAGATATGCCAAACCGAGTGCGACATACAAGCTGCCCAGTGCCATCCACAAGCCGTGCTGGATGCCTAGGAATCGGGCGCCAATCACGGCCGCGAGCACGCCCAGTCCGGTCATCATGCCGGCACGGGCCAAGGAGCTACGCTCATTTCTGGTGTATGAGCGATTGAAGGAGGCGGCACCCACCTGCTGAAATTAGTAAGACCAATCACTGATTTCAGACGACAGAAGAGGTGCCACCACCATGCGAGACGATACGACG
>NZ_JAGHQU010000018.1 GCF_017744135.1 Endozoicomonas sp. G2_2 | reverse complement strand
GTCGTATCGTCTCGCATGGTGGTGGCACCTCTTCTGTCGTCTGAAATCAGTGATTGGTCTTACTAATTTCAGCAGGTGGGTGCCGCCTCCTTCAATCGCTCATACACCAGAAATGAGCGTAGCTCCCGTGAAAAACTGCCCAGCCCACGCCAGCTGGCGCCCCAGGCTGGCCAAGCTGGTCGCAATACCGAAAGCAACTTAATTTTGCCCCACACATTGGGTGCCTGATGCCGTGGCCGACGCCCTCGCTTCGCCGGCGAGCGGTAGCGACCAAGACGAGAATTATCAGCAACGCCCACCTCACTTGCCCCTAATTAAGAGCCTGAACAGGGTTGATGTTGTAACGTGCAAGCGCGCACGAAAATCGAATGTTTATAATAGGTGCTATTAGGCTTGCTAAAGCCTCGGGACAAGGCGATGCCACAGAATCTCGAGATTCGTCTTCTGCGCAGCTATGCTGCGGTTGTGAACTACGGCAGTATGGCCAAAGCGGCCCATGCGCTGCATCTGACGCAGGGCGCCGTGAGTCAGCAGGTCAAACGCCTAGAAGCGTTTCTGGGCCAACGTCTGCTGCACCGACATCATCACGGATTAGAACTGACGCCTGACGGCACCCGATTGTTGCGTTACGCCGAAGAAATGATAGAGCGCAATGATCGTTTTCTCGCCGAAACAGCAGGCTATAAGGAAGCCGACCCCGTACGACTGGGCATTCCTTGCGATCTCATTCGCCGCTACATGCCTTCGATTTTGACGTCGCTGTCGACGACCGATCCGAACATCGAGTTGTCGATACACAGCGGCACTTCTTCCGAGCTCGAAGCACTGTTGATTTCGGGCGATATCGATGTGTCGGTTCTGGAGGCCCCCGGGGATGACGCGAATGAAAATCGATTGATCTCAGAACGCCTAGTCTGGGTCGCCGGTCCCGGCGGTCAGGCCTACAAGAGGCGACCGTTGCCGCTGTCGCTTGTCAGTGAGCGATGTGTATTCCGTACCTCGGTTTTCGAGGCACTCCGAAAGAACAACATTCCATGGGTTCACCGATTCGAGCATGGCGATCTCGAAGCCGCCATGGCTTCAGTCGCCGGGGATGTGGCAATAACTGTCTGCCTGGAATCCGTGGTTCCATCAGACTTTCAAGTGCTTGCGTCCGACTCGGGGCTGCCAACCTTGCCTATGTTCTCCATCACTGTATGCCACGCGCCAGGTGTGTGCTCGATGCCTATCAATCGAACGGCTGACTCCATTCGCAGCGCGATTCGGGCTGTCTAAATCCAACCGCCTCCTAACATGGAGTAGCACACCTGTTTGGAGTCCAGCCATTCGTGACCGTCCACAAACAAGTGAATGTGTTGGTACGAACAAATCAGGTTAGTGGTCCGTCTTGGATTCAGCCGCTCATCATCGAGAGCCGAAGACAGCAAACCTGATAAATGTTCTCTATGTCCGATTACGGCCAATAGCTGACCTTGAAGGTTTCTGCCGCGCTACGGCAATGTAGTGTCAAGCATCATGGAACTGACGAAAAATTTTCTTGCTATATGCTGACTGTCCGCAGACAGGCTACGATATTAGACGCGGACGCGATCGCCGAAGTACAGGTGATAAGTTGGAAGCGCGCGTATGCGGGAATCGTCCCGCAGCCCTATCTCGACGGTATGCGCGTCCAGCATCAGCAATCCGAATGGAAGCGCGTTATAAGCAACCTGGCTGCACATGTCATGATTGCCGTCCATGAAGAATCTGTTTGTGGATTCATCGCGTTTGGGCAAGCGCGTGACGCTGAATTGCGCCCTTACGCCGGCGAAATTTACGCGCTCTATGTGGAGCCCGTCTCATGGCGCTCCAGCGTTGGCAAGTCACTGTTCGAGGACGCTTGCGGACTACTTCGTGAGGAAGATTATACCGAGCTAGCTTTGTGGGTTTTGCGTACTAACGTCAGGGCGACTAGTTTTTATGAGGCGCAGGGGATGGCGCGAGATGGGGCCGAGAAATCGCTCGAATTTTCCGGGACCCCGTTGATCGAGCAGCGTTTTAAGCGAAGTCTGATCTAACTCGATGGGTGGACTGGGTGCTAAAAGTCTGAAACCGGGTTGGTGAAAGATGCAAAAGCTTGGTGCATTTGCAGTTGTTCAGGATCGTGCCTCGCGCGTCCTTTTATGCCACCGGACAGATATGGACGCATGGAATCTGCCGGGTGGCGGAGTCGAGTTTGGTGAAGCACCGTGGGAAGCCGTTGTCCGGGAGGTGGAAGAAGAAGCTGGGTTGCAAGTAAGAGTCGAAGAGCTGGTGGGGCTTTATTCTGTACCTGATCAACAAGTGCTTGTGTCCCTTTTTCGTTGCGTGAGAATTGCCGGCAGTCTTCGCCTTGGCGCAGAAGCTGATGCAATCGACTGGTTTCCGCACGATGCGTTACCAGCATCTACACTTCCGCGTCATGTTGAACGAATCACCGATGCAGTCTCCACGACGCGAACGGCAATTATGAAGATTCAGGCGGGGTAAGACGCGGAAAACTGCACGTTTCCGTTGATAGAGGCCATTCCACCCAAGAGCACATGTCAGCCTCCTTCCGACACCGACACCGACACCGACACCGACACAGTGCTTCTTGCCCGTGCTGGGACCAAATCAGCTTTAGGGTCGAGTCCGTTATGGGTCGATAGCTGCCTGAGCGTTGACCCGGTTGGGTTTGTTTCGACATCAGGCACGCATATCGCCAAACTCGGATGGATCGAACCGGGCGGCGATCGCGTTGGCTTTCACGTTCTTGAAGTATTTCCGATCGGAGTCGGCTGGGTCGCCGACTGCCGTTAGGCACTGGTCCAGGTACATAAGGAATATAGCGCTGGGTCGCTGACCGCATGTCACGGGACGTGCTCTTCTATCAGTGTTCCCAATAGCGGTGGTCGAGCGCTGCCTGCCAGGTCTCGATGCCGAGCCATTCCATGTGCTGAACGGATCTGTCGCGGGCGTATGCATCGGCGGGTGCGTGGACCACGAGCGTCGGGGTGATATACCGACGACGGCGCTCGAGTTCGTCTTGGGTGGTGTCTAACCCGAGCACGATGACGACCAACACGGATGCGTCGCCGGTGGGGGTAGCCGCCCGGGCTGCGTATTCGAACGTTGATGCATCGCGAGCGATGCCTGGGCGCACGAGCTCAACGATTCGGGGCTGGACCGTATCGCGTCGCCATTGCGCATCTGTCGCTTCCAGCTTGTTCCTTCCGCGCGCGCGCAGGAAAGGCCAGGGCAGGGCCCGGTGTCTGGCGGCCGTGGGGTGCGTGAGCTCATCACAGATCAGCTGGGCTCGTTGCCGCGTTGCAGCCGTGGGCTGTGTCCGGTCTGCCGGCTCTGGCGCCGATCCGCGGGGTGCCGGTTGTTTCTCGCATGATTGCCACCGGCGGGGTGCCCGGTAAAGAATGGTGTCACGCAGGCTCTGACGGCTTTCGAAAGGCGAAATGCCGCTCAGATCGATTTCGAGTCTCTTCTCAGTCGTTGCTGCATGTTCTCGGGGTTTGCGTCGATTGGACAGGCCGCGCAGAAGCACCTGATGCGCCCGGCCGTTGAGCGTGATCGTGATCGCAGGTGCTGGCCGTTGGGCACGGGGCTGGCTCGAGGGCGTCAGTCCGAGTCGCTTGTCATTGCCCGTGGGTATCGCGAACGTGTGTGTGCCCGCGGCCGCCGCATCTAACAGAATCTCGCGTGCGGCATGCCAGAGTGCCACGCCAGGTTCGCAACCCGTATTCGCGCGATGGGCGAAGTGTGCGACGCGGATGTCGCCCTTACGGGCGACCAGCTGTCGCTGGCATTCGACGCAGAAGCAACCGCACGCCAGGCCGCGTGCCACCTCCTCTATATGTCGCATCAGGCCGTCGCTATCGACCGCCCAGCCGGTCAGATTGGCTCGATGACGGGGTATGGTAAGTCCGCCTTGGCTCAGTTTCCCCTCGGCGCGGTTGATGGCTGCGCAAGGAACGCCGGGTGGGATTTCACTCTACTCGGCAATTCCATCGTTTCGCCGGGTCGCATATATCCAGCGAGGAATGCACGCCTGACATTGTGAGTTTCGTAGGACGTTTTGGCGTAAGCGAGGATGTCCGCGCACACGAGCCGTCGCGCACTCCGCTCCCCCGGTCCTGTGGAAGTCGCAGACGCACCTGTGTTTTTCCGGACCGTTCGAACGGCTCTCGCCGGACGGTTGGGATCTGCGATCGACGCAGATTGCATTGTGTAGCCTGACCGCGCACGGAAGGTGGGTAGGGCGCGTTCGGATCTGCGGTTCTCGCAGATCCCGCTATGTTATCCGACGCGGGTGGCGGCGCGTTCGTTACGCCGCGGGGCCTGCGAAATTCGCAGATGGATTTGTGTTTTCCGCGTCCGGGCCCCGACGCTCGTATTTCGGTAAGTTCAGGTAATCAAAGTAAAAGTGACGTCCAATATGTCGCAGTCCGGCGAGATCGCCGACCGATCACACAGATTCGTGGTCTGCGCGAACGTCTTGCGGTTAGCAGCGGCGGCTAATCGGCAAGTATGTGCGCGATCCAGCGCGAGGCGCTGTCGCAGCCGGCCGCGGTGTTCGGCGATCGTTGCAATGTCGGCCTCGCGTGACCACGAGGTGTAGCCGAGCAGGGTGACGAAGCTCAGATAGGCTGCACGTGACTCGACGATTGCCGGATCGAGCCCGTCGAGGGTGATGATGCGATCGGCAAGCGCCTGCTCGAGCAGCAGTATGTCGGGCGCATCCTTGCGTTGCTGGTCCGTGACCGAACCTAGCGCCATCTCGAGAATCGCGTACTGGGCGATATAGCCTGCGGCAAGCCCGGCGGCAAAGGTCGCGGCAATGCGGCGGGGTCGCGTCGGTCGAAACAGGCGCAGCAGCATGAGGCCCGCCCCGCAACCGGCCAGCAGGCGCCCGATCCGTTCCAGATCCGCGGCGTGATGATCGGAAACGGCGTCGATCAGTGCCGCATTGAAGGCCAGCTCGCAGAGCAGGTAGAGCAGGGTGGCGCCGGTGAGCAGCGTGGTCAGCGCGCCGGGGGCGAGCGCGTACGCCGCGGCGTTTCTCTGGGTCATGGCGTCACCCTGACGCGTGTGGGCGCGACGTGCGGATCAAAACCAGGGTCGGGGCGGCGCCGATCACGGCTGGCCGCTTGCGCTGGACATATCAAGACCGGTTAGAACGCCGAACGCCATCATCAGCCACGCCCGACGCTCGGCATCGGACAGGACACGACCGTTGATGCGTATCAGCTGGGCACTGGCCTGGATGTCCGAGGCGACTTGCTCGTTCTGGATACGGAAATAGCCTTGATCCACCAGATCGTCGAGCATTTTGAGCGTCACTTGGCCGTTCTCGCCGGACGCCGACGCCCACTGGCGCAGGAGGCTGATGTCGATGGCCGTGTTGCCCTCCAGGCGCATTCGGTCCATCAGCGCGGCCACGTTAATGGCCGTGCCCTGTGACGTTGACGAGCTGGGTGCCAGTGCGAGACTCAGCTCAGCCTGCATCTGTCCTCTGGCCGAATCGACACGCGGAATCGCGACCGTGAGCTTCGGATTCCCGGCAAGCGCCTGGCCTATGATCTGCTGCAGTCGCTGGCGCGCCGTCTCGTCAAGCGTGTTGTCCTGATGCTTTGCGATGAAATCAGTCAGTGCATTCAAGGCGCTGGTCTCGAAGCCTTCGAGACGGTAGGCGATGGCGGCACTATTGATCCTGACGACCTCTTCCTGGCCGCCGGGGTCCAGAGTGAGGTCGCTGACGCCCAGCGTGGTGTTCATGCCGTACGTCTGACCATCGGCAGACGGGCTGCTTTCATGGGCGAGGCTGGCTGAAAGGTTGAGGCTGACGTCCTGCGTCGGATCGTCCAGGCTCACGCTCGCCACGCTCACATCGAATTTCTGGTTCCAGAGCGGGGCGTCTGCGCTATCGCGCTCCCCATGGCCGTCGATCGTGATCCCGGCGATCTTGCCGATGCCCTGGCCCTCCGTCAGATTCAGGCCGGGCATGTCGATGTGGAGCTCGCGCTGGTTGCCATGCTGGCTGATCATTCCGGTCAGACCGCGCCAGACCAGTTGGGTCTCCGGGTTGAGCTGTGCGCGACCGGCGGGCGAAAAGAGCTCGATGTCGATGCCACCGGTGAACGGAATGGTCGAGTCGAGCGTCAACGCCGCGACGTCGTCACCATCGAACATGGACATCCAGGCCATGCGCTGCCCGTCGGGCTCCTGGGCGTCGGTGATGCGACCCTCGATGGAGGCCCAATTCAGATTCGGCCAGGGTCCATGCGTGATGTCATAAGTCATGCGAACCCGATGCCCCTCATATGCGCCGGTGACGTCGGCCACGGCGCTGAACCAGCCACGGTCGTAACGCTCGAGTCTGATGTCGAAATCCATCCCCTCGTCGGCGCGTGCGATCTCCGCCTTGAAACTGCTTTCGATGTTCTGGCCCACGACGTAGGGCGTGACCAGCAGGGCGGCAGCGATGACGGTCAGGCCAACGATGGTGATGACTCGAAGTTTCATAGCAGGATTCCTTCACGCGCCGAACGAGGCGGCTGGAGTGGCGAATGATCGCCGTGCGTGTTCCTATATAGAGAGACAGGCACGACCAATGCCGGGGCGTGCGTTCGATCGTCCATGCCGGCGCAGTCGACGCACGGCCGTGTTCTCACAGGTCTAGGCGCGTCGGCACAACGACGCAGAAACGACGGGCTCATGGGGTGTCTTCCTCGGTCTGAAAGGGCTGATAGCGCTCGTCGAGCGCCCTCTGCCAATGATCGATTCGCAGCCAATGCATGTGGGTGACGCGACCGGGGTGTCCCTGGTTGCTCATGGGTGCATGAATCACGAGCGTCGGGGTCTTGTAGCGGGTCTGCCGGTTGTTTTCCGCCTTGAGAGTGTCCTCGCCGAGTTCGATAACCACCAATGCCCGTGCCGTGCCCGTTTTGGTGCCCACACGGGCCGCGTATTCGTATGCGGTCGCGCTGATGGCCGTCCCAGGACGTTGAATATCGTGTATACGCGGCTCAATCGTCGCCCTTCGCCATTGCTCATCGCTGGCTTCGAGCTTGTTGAGTGCGCGTGCGCGCAGGGCCTGCCAGGGCAGTGATTCGGCTCCCGCGTGACCTGGCTGGGTGAGTTGGTCGCAGATGCGTTCAGCGTGGGCGGCGAGTTCGCGCTGGTCGTGGGGCTGCTGCTCGGTTGACTGGGCGCGGCTTGAGGCACACTGGCGTGCCGCCGTCCAGGTGCGCGGCGCACGACGCAGGATGGCGTCCTTGAGTGCGCCGCGTGTGATCTGCGGCGACAGGGTGCGCAGATTGATTACCAGCGCACCGGCACAGTCAGTCGCGTGCCTGTGTGCATCACGGCGATGGCCCAGACCGGTAAATACGACATCATGCACGCGCGCATCGAGTGTGATCGGTATCCGCGTCGTCAGCGTTTGCTGCGCGGATGTCGGATCCACAGCCGCGTTCTTAGGCGCCGGTTCCAGGCGCGCTTGGTCGGCCTTGGGCAGCACCATGGTCTCGGCGTGCGTTGCGGCAGTCTCCAGCAGCACTTCGCGTGCGGCATGCCAGAGCGCCAGGTCGGCAGGACAGTTCGCGCCGGCCTGATGGGCGAAGTGTTCGACACGAACCTCGCCTTTGCGTGCGATCAGCGGCCTTTTGCAGTCGGTACAGCGACAACCACAGGCCAGCCCGCGTGAGACTTCCTCTACGTGACGCATGACGCCCGCGGCATCAAGTGCCCAGCCCGTGAGATTGCTTGAATGTCCCCCATGCCTGAATCATGCCGTGACAGTAGCCGTGATGCGACCCCTGGATCCAGAATGTGGCCGCGTCGCGGGATCTCGCGCCTTGGCCATCCACCGTGACGTCAGAGATATCGAAAATGGCGGTGCTGTCCGTCAGGCGCAGTTCGCGACATTCGAACGCGTTATGAGGCGGGTGACTGCAATGAAAGCGAGTCCAATCGATAATGCGCAATTCAGGCTCATCTCGGCTCCCGACGGCTGTCGATGACGTTAGTCTGATTACCCGATGCAGGCGCGGCGTAGGCTTTAATCTTGAGCGACGAGGACGTCCAATGCTTTATTACGCGCGTTGTGTCGCTGACCGCATGACACGCGCCATGCTCTTCCATCGGTGCTCCCGATAGCGACGGTCGAGCGCTTCAAGCCAGGTCTCGATGCCGAGCCATCCCATGTGCTGAACGGACCTGTCCCGACCGTATGCAGGCGGGTGCGTGGATCACGAGCGTCGAGGTGATATATCGACGACGGCGTTTGACTTCGTCTTGCGTGGTGTCTAACCCGAGTACGACGACCACAAACAGGGACGACCGGCCGGTTGGGGTGGCTGCTCGGGCTGCGTGTTCGAACGTCGATGCATCACGGGCGACGCGCGAGCGCCGGAGCGCTTGTCGCGCCGGCTAAAGCTGCGGAATCCGCAGATGGCTTTGTGTTTTCCGCGTCCGGTGAGCCGGCGCTCGTATTCCGGTAAGTTCAGGTAATCAAAGTAAAAGTAATGTCCGATAAATGGTTGTTATTTCGATTGACGCCATAAGGCGATGTGTTGCCGGACAGGCGACCGATATCAGATAACTCAGTTCGGCAAGGAGACGCCCGGTGTTTCAATTCGGCGCCTGATGGCCGGCTCAGCACGAGGCGTTGGATTATCGGTAGACGCAACGCGGTCGATGAGCTGTGCTTGTACGTTCAGAGGTAGAGCGCATCAGGGAACGCGTTTGCAAGACCTTGTAGCTGGCCCAGATTGGCATCTCCGAGTAAATCGGGCGTTCAAGAATCGAATGCTTGGGCGCTGATACCCAATCCGCCCGATCATTCGAAGGCGGTTCGGCTCGACCGCTCATCGGATGCGTCAACATCGATCTCGATCGCCAGCTGGTGCTGTCTTAATCGACGACCGACGGCGGGAAGGATAGGTCGGCAGGTGCGACCGTAGGACGCTTTATGTAAACGAAAATGTCCTTGTGCGCGAGTGGTAGCGTATTTGGCCCTGGTTCTTCAGAAGTGGTGCACAAATTTGTGTTTTCCGGGCCGCGTTAATACCTCGGTCGCACAGTCGCCATTTGCGATTGACGCAAATCGCACTGTGTTGCGTGACAACTCATGACGGGCCATCGCGATGATTACGAATCTGCTGTGTTCGCAGATTCGATTGTATTATCCAACCCGTGTGCAGGGCTGGTTTTTTTGGGGCGTTATATCTGCGGGACCCGCACATCCCGTTGTGTTCCTCACGCCCCGCGACGCGGCGCTGAGGAAGGTGGGTCCAGGTCTTTCACTGCCACATTTTTCGTTGGCACTTTAGCGTCCGAGCAGGCGGTAGAGCTTGCAAGCTATCGCGGTGACGTGTGACCGCGACGTGGGGCGCTGCTCCTTAATGCGGCGTTGCAAGACCTAGCCCTCGCCGCTTCTCGATAGCGCGCCGTCGGATGCAGCCGCGACACGCCCGGCAAATATCTCGCCGATATCTATGCGCTCGCCCGCGCGCGGCTTCAACGCGCCGGGGTCACGTCGATCCACGGCGGAGGTTTGTGCACCATCGACGACGCCAAACGCTTCTATTCCTATCGCCGCGACGGCGCGCGCACTGGGCGGATGGCGAGCCTGATCTGGTCGGCCTGATCACCTCTCGGGCGTCGAGCGGCGCCTCTGGCACCATAGCGCCCATGGATATGAAAGCAATGGCATCCGAAGCTGGGACGCGCATACCGGCACCGGCGCTCGTGGTTTTTGGCTTGCTAGGGCTGCAGGGCGGCGCAGCCTTGTCGACCGTGTTGTTTCCGCTCGTCGGCGCCTCAGGGGTGGTCACGCTGCGCCTGGCCGGCGCGGCGCTCGTATTGCTCGTTTGGACGCGGTCGTTCGTCTGGCCCGAGGCCCAGGTGGGCTGGTTGATTGCTGCGTGTGGTGCGCTGCTATGTGTCCATCATCTGGCCTACTACACCGCCGTATCACGGCTGCCGCTCGGCATGGCCACGACGCTTGAGTTTATCGGGCCGTTGATGCTTGCACTGTCCGCGTCGCGCGGTGCACGCGATATAGCGGCGGCGGGGCTGGCTGCCCTCGGCGTACTCGCGTTGACCGGCAACGCCTGGGCGGCGGAACCGATCGGCATTACGTGCGGACTGGTCGCCGGAGCCTGCTGGGCCAGCTATATCGTGCTGTCCAAGAAACTGGCTCATGGCGAGCGGGCCGCGTTCCGGCTCGGGTTGGTTATGGTTGTCGGCGCGCTTTTGAGTTTGCCGCTAGGTATCGGCGCGGGCGGTACCGCGTTGCTGCAACCGACGGTTCTAGCAGTCGGTCTGGGCGTAGCGGTGATGTCAAGCGTGATGCCCTACGGACTCCAGTTGATCGCGATCCGGCGTCTGTCTCCCGGCGTCTTCGGCGTGCTCGTCAGCCTGGAGCCGGCCATCGGGGCGTTGGTCGGGCTCGTCGCGCTCGGCCAAGCGCTCGATGTGACGCAATGGGCCGGCGTGATCGCCGTGGCAGCCGCTTCTATTCTGGCGACACGGCGTTAGGCTCGGCTGTAGATACCTGCCATGCCGCCCGGGTTTCATGGTGGTGAGCAAATCACCTAAATAGTGTCTGCCCCGCTTTGGGGCGGATGGTGTCGTTGATCTGGTGCATGTCTTAGGCGGCTGAGCGGCGCCGGTTGTTCTGAGTAATCCACGGATTCCATCGATTACACAGATTCGTGGTCTGCGTGAACGTATTGCGGTTAGCAGAGGCGGCTCGTCTGCAAGTCTCGGCCTCTGAGCGGGGTCTGACCGGTTATTCGCTCTCGATTGGCCCGCACGAAATGCCTTGGCCTGTGACCTGTGTCCGGGCGCGAGTGTTACCGATCCCTCCGGCCTGTCCAGCCGGGTTATCAATCGGGCACAAACACAGCTGGCTCGGTCAGCCGTTTTCAACGGACTCGAAAATCAAGGCCGGCGTATGTCTGTCCTGGATTTTCAAGCGCTTGGCGGCCGACGGCCGCGGCGCGTGCGTTGTCGCACACGCGCCCTATGAACCCGATCATTTATCTATTGATGTGCCGTATTAATGACGACCTGTCTTGAGCGTCCAGGTCACCGGTTCAAGTCGATCGCTGGGCCGAAGCCGCGGCACCATCGCGATCTGCGCGAGCAGGGCGACCACCATCACAAGCCAGGCGATATCAAGCGAGGAGAACATTCCCCGAATCGCACCTGCCAGCAACGGCATGGCGCTGGCAATGATATAGCCGCCGCCTTGAACAAAGCCCATCAGGCTGCTGGCGGCGGCCGCCGTGTCCAGATGGTCCAGCGAAACGATCAGCGACAGCGGAAACAGCGACCCGATTGCGACGCCGATCACCAGGATCGCCGGGATAGCCAGTTGGTTCGGGGCGATTATCAGCATGAGCAATCCAACACAGATCAGCCCAAGGATCACGGCGAGCAACCGGCGGCGATCCGGGAAGCGCGTGATGATCGATGAAAGGATCAGGCCGGATGCCACCTGGCATATCGTCAACCCGCCCAGTAATAGCCCACTGCTGGCAGCGCTCCAGCCATGCTGTACATAGAACGGCGGTAGCCAAGCCAGTACCAGCGTATAGGCTGCGGTCCCGATGCCGAAGAACAGCATCAGGAACCAGGCACGGCCGCACCGCCAGGGAAGGGTGTAAGCCCGTGCACCGGGTTCGGGCGAATGCCGCCGCGTCGCGCCAGACCAGATGGCTATGGCAAGGATGGCCGGCACGGCCCACAATGCAAGCGAAAAAGGCCAATCGGTCGTCTGTGCGATTGGCGCGACGCTCGCCGATGCAAGTGCCGCACCGCCCATGATGCCGGTGGTAAACAGCGCCATACCGCGGCCCGCGTCGCCGGTCGGACTCTGCTTGATATAGGTCGGAGTCAGCGCCTGAATGATCGCGATGCCGGTGCCGCCAAGCGCCGCCGTGATCAGCAATCCGTCGGTGGAATGCCAAGGCCAGCGCAGTCCGTTGCCGACGGCGATGAATAGGCAGGCCAGCAGAATCGCGTGTCGCACGCCCAAGCGCGACTGAACCACGCCCCCGAGCAAGCCCACAGCACCCATGGCGAACACTGGAATGGTGGTCAACAACCCGGCCTGGACATCGGTCAGACCGATACGGCCTTGCATCATTTCCAGCAACGGACCAACAGCCGCCATGATCGGTCGAAGATTCAGGCCTAGTAAGATGATTGCGGCGTAAAAAACAATCGCGTTCGTACGGGAGGCAGGGCTTGTATTCATTGGGAGCTCCGCGAAATCGGCGAATAAATCTTAATATAAAGTATCTTAATGTCAAGACAAATAGACGGTGATTCGCTCGAACAGCGCGCGGATATCGCAGCAGAACAGTGGGCGCACGAGCGACCGGATATCGACGCCTTTCCGATGCAGGTACTCGGTCGCTTATCCGAAGCGGCACAGTTGGTGGAGCGGCAGCATCTGCTACCACTATTCAAGCGCTATGGGCTCAACGGGGGTGAATTCGACGTACTGGCGACGTTGCGGCGCGCCGGTGCGCCATTCGCGCTAACGCCGACCGCGTTGTATCAAGCGATGATGATCTCGTCGGGCGGCGTGACCAATCGGATCGACCGGCTCGAACGCGCAGGGCATATCGAGCGTGCCAAAAACCCGGCGGATCGACGCGGTGTGCTGGTTCAACTCACCGCAACCGGCAAAGAAACGATCGATACGATGCTTGGCGAGCACGTCGCAAACCAGACGCGTGTTCTAGCCGGGCTCACCGAAAAAGAACAGGCGAAGTTGGATCGCCTGCTCGATAAGCTGATCCGGCATCTGCCAACGCCGATCGAGTGATCGATTGCATCTGAGCGGCATCTAACCGGTTCTATGGCGGCTCGCCGGCCTTCGTCTCGTGCAAGAGCCATGACCGGAACGCGCTGACGTTCGGCTGGTTAGCTGATCGCTCGGAATAAACCAAGTAGTAGCCGTATTCAGCGGCGAGTACTTTTTCGAATGGCTGGATAAGCGCGCCGCGCGAGTTGTGTGGCTGCACGAGCGAATCATGCAGAACGGCGACGCCCAGTCTGTGGGTCCAGGTCTTTCACTGCCACATTTTTCGTTGGAACTTTAGCGTCCGGGCAGGCGGTAGAGCTTGCAAGCTATCGCGGTGACGTGTGACCGCGACGTGGGGCGCTGCTCCTTGATGCGGCGTTGCAAGACCGGGCCCTCGCCGCTCCGCCACCGTACTCGCCGCGCCGTTTGTAGAACGTCGCTTACCTCATGCCGTGCTCATTACAGAGCTCAAGCACGGGCTTTCGGCTTCGGCTTGTTTGAGAATCGCAAGAATCTGGCAGTCGGAGTAGCGGGATTTCTTTGGGGAACTTCCTCGGTTCATGGTCCGAGGAAATTCCAATTCTGAACCTGCATTAATTCTCGGGAAGGTGACTACAGAACGGCCTAGCGTAGAACTACCGTCGGCGAAGTGCCGGGGGAGTGATTCTGCGATGGCCACTAACTGACGCCCGATTCAACGAACAGGGGTATCAGTCGCGGTTCCCTAACACCATTTCTCACTCATGTAACGAATAAGTGGATGATCGCAGAATGCCGTGCAAGATCTTCATAGCGCGCGAGCTTCGAGCGCTCAACTGGAGGGACATTAGCCAACAACAATCTCGGGCTCACACCTAACATCGAAATTGACTGAATTTGCGATAAAGCAGAACGAATGTGCTTTGTCGTGCAGCGATTTTGCTAAATCTTTATCGTCGCTCGTACCAATATTTACGACTGGCTTAAGCAAAACTTTTTCAAAGTGACCGCTGCCATTTTGGGTCTCGATCATTCGACCTTCAGCGTGATCCGAATAATTCGAAACGGTGATCCCGGAGTCTGCGCAGAGATGGAGGTACCAGAGCATGTGACATGCCGAAAGTGAACTTAACAGGAGTTCCTCTGGGTTATAGCGCGACGAGTCGCCGCGAAACGCTGGATCTGATGACCCCTTTATTGTGGGTTTGCTTCCGCAGGTAATTTCATGATCGCGAGAGAAGGCGCGGTAGTGCTTTGTACCTTCACCTGAATTCCCGGTCCAGATAACGGTCGCGGAATAATTATGTTCGCCTTTTCTAGACATCAAATGCCTCTCTAGATTATGTGATTTGTCCAACGATCGCGGTTGCTATCGTCGCTGATCCAGTTTCGAATAAAAGTTTTTATTTGAACTGATGGTCGACGGATCGAAGCCGGCGCCAGACTTGATACGTTGAAGTTGCCGAGATATTCCACGTCTGCCCAATTCACGAGCTAAGGGGATAGATCCGACGGAGGCGGCAGTCGTGCGGCTTACCTCTCCCTAGTTATCTTCTGGGCGGAGTCAAACGCGAAACTATGCCTACGCTGCGCTAGACCGTTAAATAATTTTATTATGCCGCGAAATGGGTCGATCATAACTCGGAGACGATAGTTTATTTGACCTATGCTGGTTGAAAGCCTCAATCATGGCTAGATTTGGTCGATAAGTGGCTGCGGCGTTAGCGTTTCATTTGCCGTTTATCTTCTGGCTAATATGGTGCCACTGACAATAATAGCTGCTAGCCCTACGATCGCTAGCGTACTCGGCAGGTTCCCGAAAATAATGAATCCCAGAAGAGAAGCGGAAATTAGCTCTAGATAAGCGATAGGTGCTACCACCGCAGTCGGCGCTAAGACGAGCGCTCGAATGACGAAGTATTGACAGAACGCAGTCAATAAACCCATTTCCAACAGAAGGCCAGAGCTCGTCAGGGTCAATTCTGGCCATGTGCGAAGAGCGAAAGGGAACAGACAGATACTTCCAGTCAAGAGTGTAATCAATGTCGTATCGAGTGATCCGAGCCTTTTGCTTGCTTCTCGTGTTAATAACAGATATACGCCGAAAGCTAACCCGCTTAATGCAGCAAACAGCTCGCCCTGACTGAACCCTATCTCAGGTTGCAGCACCAGCAGGGCGCCAAGAAAGCCCAAAGCTGTTGCAAAGGACTGAATGCGTGTGATGGTTTCGTCAAGTAATATGCGTGCTAGCACCGTGGCAATCACAGGACCTATAAAGTATCCACCGAAGGCTGTCGATAGCGGAACGCTTCTGAGTGCCAAAAAAACACACGTCATGGCGATGACTAGGGCAAGGCCTCGCGGGACTACTGCTGCAATATCTCGAGTGTCCCGAGTGAAGAGAATATGCCCTCGTCGGAGCTTGCAAAACACGCCGAAAGCGGGCGCCGCTATTGCGAAGCGTGCCCAAGCTAAGAAAAATGGAGAAATATCCGTGCTCAGATATTTTGCACTCGCATCGACGATAGGGACGGTTAAAGAGGCCACCGCCATTAGCACTACGCCGTTAATTCGGTTCGAATGACTTGATGGTTGCTTCATGCGGGTGGTGTGGTCATGGTTCATAGGGATCGTCGCTGCGCTAGCCGTCTCGTTGGATTCCGGATGTGTCTCGTGGCCCTCTCGAATGACTTGGCGAGACAAGACGTTTTCGAGCCTGTGATCTGCATCGTTCTTGTTGTATCCAAGCTACTGGCTGAGCAAGCCAATCATCGACAAACTTGCCAAAACCAACGCGTCCGCCAAGAGCACATAGCCCATCACGGTGCGAGTGGATACTCGTTTATTCTCGTCGAGCTGCGTATCTTCGTCGCCACTCGCCATTGCGATATTGAGGGCCATCACAACTTTTGGCGGAGCCGCCATGATCACGGCGGAGGCGCCGACGTTTTGCAGGCCAACCATAATCCCGGTTGGGTAATCGATAGCCAGCGCGACTTGAGCTTGGCTGGCAGCAAACATGGCGCTCGCGCCTGTATTCGAGCCGGTCAAGAATCCGCCCAAGCCACCAATCCAAGGCGCTATCGCCGGGTAGATCCAGCCGAACCGCGCGGCTGTCTGGGCCATTGTTTGACTCATGGCGCTGGATGAAAGAACGACCCCGAGAGCCAGAAACAATATTGTCGTTATGGCCACCGGCTGCCACTGTTTAAGGACGTATGCACTTGGCCAATACCGATGCGGTGGTTCACCGTTGAGTAGCCATGGACTTGCTACGGATGTCAGCAGCAGCCAAGTGGCGGGACTTGCAACCAGCGGGGTCCACTCTCCAAGTATTTTTGAAACCGGAAGGAGATGCGTGGCCAGCAATCCGCCGATCAGTAGCGCATATGGCCTGAGGGCAGCTGTCGGCCACGAAGGTGACAATCCCGGGTGCGTGTTGTCCCGACGAGCAATCGTCAACAACACGCCAATGGCGAATGCACTACCCAAAACGCCTGCCAGTGGCGTACCTATCGTCACGTTGACGACAGTAATGCCGAACCACAGTGCTCCTGCGCTGAAGAAGAGATCGAGCCAAGCTGTTCTCAAGCACTGCGTGCCGAGTCCAATCAGCACGGAAAACATGCCGAGTATGAAGATTACCGGACCTGAAAGTAGGGCGCTGATCACGCCTAAGGCCTGAAAATCAATTCCGGTCAAGCGGGCTGCGACCAGTGTGCCCGGGCCTAGCGAACCCCAGGGCACGCTGACCAGGCCTAACAGCCCGCAAATGGCCGCGCGCTGCGGCGATAGCCCTAGCAGGCGTAATAGCGGAATGCCTACGATCGCACCCACACCAAAGCCGGTCACGGATTCTGCAAACGGCACGATACCCAGCACCACTAACAAAAGCGCGCGCTTTGGGTGCTTCATCCGATCAATCAAGGCGTGACCGAGCGCGCACTGGACGCCGTATTTTTGCAACACGGCGTTGAGCCACAGCCCGCCGAGCATGATGAGCGCGACTTCTAACATCACGTCTTTCATCGCCCATTCTGCGGCTAGCAGGTCACCAAGCTCCGCTTCGAAAGATACGCGCGCTATGATGACAGCAACTATAAGTGCCAAGGTCCCGGCGTAGGCTGGTTTCATCGACAAACCCACGGCACAAAGCGCGAAGATGATCGGCAATGCCGCCCAAACCGCTGTCACGAATATCCACCGCTGCTAATCGGCACATGCTGTAGCACAATTTTCTCTGATAAGAGATTTCTTTCTTCATACAGGCTATAGCTAATCGGAGAAAAATTCTACTAATGGAGAATATTTTCGCTATCGCGGTTCGGCGATTACGACAAACCCGTCGTCTCACTTTGGCGCAACTTGCTGAAATAAGCGGGGTATCGCGTGCCGCCCTCTCCAAAATCGAAAGGGCCGAACGATCGCCGAGCCTGTCCAACGCGTTGCAAATCGCCGAGGCACTGCGTGTACCGCTCGCTGAGCTTATTGGCCAACCGCTAGAACCGGTTGCTGTCATGCGCGCTGGCCAAACTGTTTCCATGCGTCAGAATGAGACGGGCGTGCTACGCGAGGCGGTGCTACACCCGTATCGCGGGACGGAAGTCGTGCGGTATACGCTTGCTAAGGGGGAAGTGGCCGGGCCGTTTCCAGCGCACGAAACCGGCACGAGAGAGGCCTTTATTGTCTTATCGGGACAAATCGAGATCCAATCCGGTAGGCATCGTGTCGCCTTGGTCGCGGACGACGCAGCGGCTCTGCCGGCCGATTGCGCTCATACCATCGTCAACACGGGCGATGTTGAGGCGCGGTACTTATTGTTGATTGGTCGGCCATAGCGCAATTCAGACCGGTCGGTCAGCCCGCTGCCGGACCGCTTCGTCCTTGAATTCCGGGGTATATTCGCTAACTGCTCATTGCACTTTCTCCTATGCTCAAATCATAGGCCAGAAGTGTCTAATGAGCCCGGACAAGTCCAATCATAGGCTAGAAGTGTCTAATGAACCCGGACAAGTCCGAACGTACGAGCCCGATCACCGCAGCGGTGCCGAGCGGATCATGGGCGAGCACTATTACGACGCAGATCGGCCTAACTCTTTGGCTAAACCTTCGAGTGCTTTTGCGCAGCTGAGTGCCGGGCTCAATTTACGCCGCGAGATTATCGTCTCGAAATGTTGGCTCATGTAGGTCAACGCATCCACCGCTTACAGCGGCGTTTTACTCCAGCGCTTTAATAAGATGTAAGCCAGGAATGGACGCCATCTTGCTGAGTTCTTGGTCAAATAAATCGACGAAGCCACTCGCAAGGGATGACACGTATTTCCCGTGCCGGAAACCCCAACCAAAAGAAATGGAGGGAATATCCACTACCGGAATCGCGCGAACTTTACCGCCTTGGACAAAGTTGTAGGCTTGCACCGCCGGCACGATTGCATGTCCTAATCCCAGCTCCACAAAAACGCTGGCGGTGTCGAAATCATCGAACACGAGCTCGGCTTTCAACTGAACGTTCTGTTCTGCTGCCGCGCGGTCAATTAGATGCCGATGGGCGGTGCCTTCGGAGAGTCCTAGATAGCGAATCGTGGACAGCTCTTTCATCTGTACTTGCGTCTTTTTTGCGAAATCGTCGCTTTCGTTCACGAGCAAGTAAAAATCTTGCGTTGCGAGCGTGCGAGTGGCCATACCCGGCGCAGAGTCCTGCGTGGTGATAAGTGCGAGATCGGCCTTTCCCGTTTTAAGGAGTTCAAAACAGCGATTTGTCGTGCCCGCCGGTACGAAGTGGATGTCGACATCCGGATGGCGGCGCCTGAATCGCACCACTGTGTCTTTCAAAAAATGCCGCACCGTTGTGCTGCCGGTCGTCACGACTAACTTTTTGGCTTCGGAATGAGCCAGCTCTCCGATTCGTTCCCGCGCCAGTTCGATTGAATTGAGGCTGTCGAGTGCCAATTCACGCAAGATACGGCCGGCCTTCGTAGGCCGGATGCCTTGAGTACTGCGCTCTATGAGGGCGACCCTGAACTCTTTTTCCAAGCGCGTGATGTGTTGGCTTACGGAGGATTGGGTACGGCCTAACTCGCGCGCCAGCGCACTTAGATTAGCCGCGCCACAGGCGGCAACAAATATCCGAAGGTCTTCGAGCGTCATGGCTCTTAGAAATAGCTTAGCAATTTAAGTTTTATCTTAGCATTGACTTAAGTTTTCTCTTAATGGAGTGTTGCGGCTACCGGCTTCACACGATATTCGAGGATAGCTTGATGAAATCAATCACCCCGTCTCGCTTGCTGCTAATGAAAGAAAAAGGAGAGCGAATTGCTTCGCTGACTGCATACGATTACACCATGGCCCAGATGTGCGAGGCGGCCGGTATTCCCTTGATTCTGGTAGGCGACACACTCGGCATGGTTGTACGAGGCGAGGAATCCACTTTGGCCGTCACATTGGACGACGTGATTTATCACAGCCGCATGGTGAAGCGCGGTGCGCCCCAAGCGCTTGTTATTGCGGACCTACCGTTCATGACTTACCAGGTAAGCCATGAAGATGCCATGCGCAACGCGGGCCGTTTAATGCAGGACACGGGCATCGGCGGGATCAAGATCGAAGGCGGCGTTGAAATAGCGGGCACGGTCAAGCGTCTCGTGCAGATCGGTATTCCCGTCTGCGGCCATCTTGGTTATACCCCGCAATCCACTCATACGCTCGGTGGGCCGAGAGTTCAGGGGCGTTCTTTCGAGGCCGCGGTCAAGCTCATTGAGGATGCCAAAGCACTGGAGGATGCGGGTGCATTCGCCATCGTTTTAGAGCTCGTGCCCAACGAAATAGCTGACGCGGTCACTCAGCAGCTGCGTATTCCGACAATAGGCATCGGCGCGGGGCCCGACTGTGACGGTGAGGTTCAGGTATTTCACGATTTGTTCGGTTTATTTAGCGACTTCCAGCCGCGCCACAGTCGGCGCTATTTAAGTGTAGCCTCAGACGTCGTTAGTGCTGCAGAGCAGTTCAAAGCCGATGTCGCTTCCAAGATTTTTCCGGGCAAGGCGCAATCTGCGACGCTCGATGATCCAGAATTACGTTCACGCCTTGCCGAATATCTTGATCAGCGAAAGGAGCCGCCGGTGGTCGCGGGTTAACATCGTAAGTTTTCTCGTCCGGCGTCCACTAAGATTTTCTTCGAGAAGCTACATGAGTAACGACATACGTTTTCTTGGGGAACGCAATTATTTGAATAGACGACACTTTGCGGCGGACGCTAGGCGATCGCTGGCGTCTGTATTACGTCATCGTGGCGATCGTGCTCGGCATTGCGGCTTTTAGTGCGTTTCAAGCCGTTTTGACGTATGAGCCCGATCAACGCAGCGGTGCCGAGCGGATCGTGGGCTATTATTACTACGACGCAGACTCGGAATCCCAGTCTGCCTCTAACCCCTAGTTCACTTCTTAAGGAGAGCCGACTGGGCCTCCATTATCTTGTGATGTTGCCGGTTACACGGTAAAGTCAGGCAGACTAACCAAAGCTATAAGCGCAGCCTTTATAGGCCAGTGAACGCGAAAGCCGTTACGGAATTCCCCGTGGCGGCTTTTTTTTGTCCGAAATAAACGATGCTGAACGCGTTCAGCGTGTTCCGGCACGAGGGTATCCAGCATCATTGCACCAGTCTCATTTTTGCCTGCTTTTGAGACTCAAGAGCTTTGAAGATAGGCCCGGATTCTTCTCAAGTTTGGATTTAAGTAAATACCAGTAGAGCTTGTGTTTCGCCGTTCTCAAAACGAGCGGAAAGGCGATCTCTAGCGAACTAAAATACCAAGCAACTAGGAGACTTATATGCTCGAATTTATGACCCATCTTGCGGCTCTGGAGCCGTCCTCATTGTCTTGGATCGCGATAATCCTGGCACTCTGGATAATTCTAAAACGAGGCACGAACTGATCGAGGTTCGGTCTCGGCCGGGCAGGGTCGTAGGTGGCCATGGCGCTATTTCGCATCGGGTTATATCAAGTCACTTTGATGTCGCCGAACATCCCCGTATTGATCAGGCTATTCCAGATTTTCTTGATCGCCTGCCCTGATTCCCGTGAGACGAAAAGCGACGACAGCCGCCCGCTCGGTTCGCCCAGAAAATCGAGCCGCATGCTCTCCCAGGTTTCGCCGCGTTCTGCCCATCGCCAGTTCGGTAGTTCTTTCTCAAGCAACAGCGGCATGATCACACGAAGCGGCACCGTGTCGATCAAGGCTGCAACTCCGGACGGTGTTGCGATCTAACTAATGTGAAATCGCTATAGCTTGCAGCCATGTTGAAACCAAAAAATGTTGCGCAGCGCGATCGCGCGTTTATGTTGCCGTGTGTTGCTTGCCAGAACGCAACAGATTACTCCTCCCCGACCGATAACTCGGCCAAGCCGATATAGTCGGTGTTGCGTTTTGAAGTCAATTTTTTATTAAGCTCTAATCCAAGGCTAGTGCTACCGCATTTACTGTCATGCGATTCCCTGCAATTCGGGCCGCTGTCAATAACGCCAAGTCTTCAGCGAATAGAAACGAGAGTGACCAAATACTCACGCCCCAAGCCGGAATCCAATTGCTACAGAGCTGAAAGATGAGCGCAGCCAAAAATAGCAGCGTCACACCGGCAGCAGCGTCACGATAAAGCAGAAAGGCACGATGGCCCTGCCTAACAACCGGATCATCTTTTATTGGCTTATATATCTCTCGATACCATATCGGGTTGCGCTCGCTATCCGGCATTTGTTCAGAAAACAGTCGCGGCCAGCGTTCAGTTGCTAAGGAAAGGTCGATTCTCGCATCCCTAGCACAGAGTCGATTACAGCGGTGTCCAGGTAGCGCGTAGCGGTGCCCCGCGAAAACTATCGCGTGCTTTAGCCGTGCTGGAACAATGTTGGCTAGAAGGCCAGCTAGAACGGTCCCTAGCGCCACGATCCCTATCTCAGATAGCTCGCCTGCGTTATTGAGCAGCCAACCGAGCCCGACTTCTATCAAAGCTACTGAAGCGAAGGTCGCCAATAATATAGTGCTTAACGCCGCAGCATTCTCACGCTTCAAGTCTGTGGCCATGCCAAGTCCTAGTTATTGATGCTCGAGTAAGCGCGCACCCGTAGCGGATTTTTTCAAAATGTATTTCGCGCCTCATCGATCTCTTCACGGTTCAGGAGTACGACTTGCTGGCGCTGGGGCGAGACTTTCGGCGCTTCAAAGTCTAGACCGAGCTGCCGCTCTAGGTAGTAGCTCAATGCCAACCTCGTACGTATCGCCATTTCTCCGCTGGTCATGCCGTAGTCGAGTTCAATAGCTCTTCTCGCGGAAGGCTGCAGCTCGGGATGAGGGCCGATCCGCATCACAATGAATCGCTGCCATTGAAGGTCTTGTGGGATATCGCCCTCGACCGCTGCCAGGTCGCCGATGTCGAGCATCCGTGCAAACACGAAGTCCTGGAACTGTTGTCTAAGCTGGCACCACGCACGGGTATGCCATCGGAACCCATCGAATGCGAGAGCGTGGGGGTTGATCCACCGCCAAATTGGCTCAGGTCGCGACATCGATTGATAACGAATCTCCATTGCTTGCCGGCCTTGGATTGCATCCAAGACGCGTCGAAGCTTCTGTGGTTCGACTTGGCGGGTAGGTGGCCGAACCGAATCGAAAGCCGGCACGGCTCCTAGCCAGCTTTCGTCGTTCCCATGTAATCCCTCGCCCAATAAGCGTAGACGCGCCAAGTATTCGTGTGCGTTCGCCCGCGAGATTACGGGGCTGAAGTCTGGATTAGCCAGATAGCATTTACGAGTTCCGCTGTAGTGCATGTTGTCGGGCGCAAGTTCTTGATAGCGCTTTAAATCTGCGGAGGCCTGCGGCGCAGAAATACCAAACAAACTCATCACATCCGAACGATTAATGCGGCCTTCCCAATAAAGACGGAACTCTATGAACTCAAGGCGTCGCTCAACGCTCCATCGCATATTCGAGCCGGAGGAATGCTTAGCTTCCATACGCGGTACCTATAGTTAGTTGACCTATTAGTTTCTTTATGTATAGAGTAATTGGTAATTGGGGCTCTGGCAATTGGCTCCGCGGCACGAGAGGTATTAACGATGGCTGCGAAAATCACTTTCTTCCCCGTCGGCGATGGCGATATGACGCTGATTACGCTGGACAGCGGGCGGACCATCTTGATCGACATCAATATTCGCGAAGCTGCTGATGATCCTGACGATGAGACCTGTGATGTCGCTGGCGACTTACGAGAACGCTTGAAGCGTGATGGTCAAGACCACCCCTATGTCGATGCTTTTTTGCTCAGTCATCCTGATCAAGACCACTGTCGAGGACTGCAGAAGCACTTTCATTTGGGCGCGCCTGAGGAGTATCGACAGGGAAAGATACTGATTCGCGAAGTCTGGTCCTCGCCGCTCATTTTCCGTCGCGCTTCGTCTTCTAATCTGCTATGCGATGACGCAAGAGCGTTTAATCGTGAAGCGAAGCGACGAGTCGAACGCTATCGAGAAGCCGGCGCCACCGTGGGTGATGGCGATCGCATTCTGATTCTCGGGCATGATGAGCACGGCAAGACCAATGATCTTACGGATATTCTTGTCGAGATTGATCAAGTGATCTCGCAGGTGAACGGGCAGCGAGACGCCGGGCTATCCGCACGTCTGCTCGGACCGTTGCCGGGACCTGATCTGCAGGAGGAGGAAGCGGCGCTAACGAAGAACGATTCCAGCGTCGTCCTCCGCTTTCACCTGCGAGCGAGCGGAGGCGAATGCCGGTTCTTAACTGGTGGCGATGCCCGGGTTGGTATTTGGGAGCGCATGTGGAAGCGACATGCGAATCATACCGAGTGGCTCGAGTATGATCTTCTGCAAGCACCGCACCACTGCTCTTGGCGCTCGCTATCACGCGATAGCTGGAGAGACTGGGGCGAACGGGCGAAGGTAAGCCGTGATGCACGTGAGGCATTAGGTCAGGCTTTGTCCGGGGCTCACATTATCGCCAGCAGCAAACCAGTGACTGATGACGATAATGACCCGCCTTGTACTCGCGCTAAGCGGGAGTACAAAGACATTCTTGATCCGGTTTCCGGCGTGTTTAAATGCACCGGTGAAACGCCGAAGCCGAGCAAGCCTGCGCCTATAGAGTTCGAGGTCGATCGCGATGGACTTTGCTTATCAACGGTAAAAGCCGCGGCACCGGCGATTATTGCCAGCGATGCCGGACGAGGAGATCCGTTGCCGCATGGCTGAAGCTCAGGTTATTGAAGAGGAGCTCCCGACCCTTATTCAAGCCGCGTTAGCGAGGATACGGCAACACCCTCATGTTATTCGTGCGAACGTGCACGCTGATTCGACTAAAGAATTCCCGCAGGTTGATTGTTTAATACAAGTCAACTTACCAACGCAATGGCGAGCCCAGGGCCAAAGTCCAAGCGGCGTGAAGCTGGAAGAGCCTATCCGCCTGATGTTTTCAGCGACGTATCCTCAATATGCGCCGCTGGTCACGCTACGACCTGAATTTAATCGCAATTTAGCGCACATCCAACCTGGAGCCGAGCAAGAGGCTCCCGAGCCCTGTTATTTTGAGGGCGATCCTCGCGAGCTCATTGCCCACCGAGGTATCGACGGCCTGCTGAATCAGGTCGTCGATTGGCTGCACCGAGCGGCCAAAGACACGCTTATTGATCCTAACCACGGTTGGGAGCCGGTTCGACGTGATCGTCTGGAAGACATAGTGGTTTTGGACAGGGCGGCCTTGCGGAACCGCATAAAGTCCCGTGGTGGTTATAGCTTTTTAGAAACTGGCTATATGCGGTGTGTGCCGGAGAAAGGCAATCGTCCTCATAAAGGCTTCCTGCTAATGGCCCGCGTGACTGACAACGCCTTGCCGTTGGATCAGCGGACGGCGGACTGGATCGTCGAATCGCCTGTACAAGCTCAATCTGCTATCACCCACGGACGGACCCTCACCGTCCTCGTTTTTGCGGCGAAAGCATCAACTGGCGCGCCGATTATTTGTGATCGCTACGAGCCCGAAACTGTTGCCGATCTTCAGACTTTAGCAGGGCGAGCTGCGGACTATGGCTGCCGCACAGAGCTAATGGAGGCTCTCTCATTGGTGTCACGACGGCTTTCAAAGCGAGCTCAAGACTTGGGCAAGGTGCCGTTATTCATCATTCTCGTGGCCAGACGCCCTATCACGGTGCTTGGGTCGAATTCCGACATCGAACTTATCCCGTACTTTCTCCAGGTCGATAAGGAGTTCACATCAGAGCCCTCAATCGAGGTTCCTGTTTACCCAGTGGCATTACACGATGCGATCTCTAAAAACCTGCTTGCCGAATTATCGGGCGTTGCGCTGCCAGCGGACATATATCCGTTGGTCCAAGTTGGTGCTGGCAGCGTCGGCTCTAAGATCGCTACGCATCTTGGCCGTGCTGGCCTTGCGCCCCAGGTGGTTATCGACAAAAAATGCCTGTCGCCTCACAACAGTGCTCGCCACGCGTTGACACTTCCAGTCGACGATTACGGCCTTACTTGGCTGTCACCGAAGGCCGATATCATGTGCGCGGTTCTAGCTGGCCTCGATCAGCCAGCTACGGCAATACGGCAAGACGCTGTCGGCTGGCGATATGACCGACAGGCGTTACGTCGCTCCGTGCCGCGAAATACCTCTGTAATTCTGAATTCAACCGCATCGCTGGCGGTTCGTGAAGCGTTGGCAGCGATTCCCGAGGAACAATTGCGTGCCCGGATAATCGAGAGCGCACTTTACGGGCAGGGGCATCTTGGGCTTCTGACGTTGGAAGGGATGGAGCGTAATCCGAACACCGCCGATTTAACTCTTGAGGCGTACGCCCTCGCGCGCGCGGACGACGGCTTACGGCAGCTTCTCCTTCAGCATGAATCACAGATGAGTCGTCAAGCGGTAGGGCAGGGGTGCGGCACGACGACAATCGTCATGTCCGACGCCCGTATCTCGCTCTTCGCGGCGGCCATGTCGCAGAAACTTATTGAGTGGCGAACTGATCGGTTGCCAGAGCAGGGTAAACTTTACTTAGGCCAAGCCAGCCAGGATGGCATGAGCTTGGCGTGGGCCAGCGAATCGATTAAGCCTTTCAAGGTCATCGTGCCGGAAAATAACGACCAGTGGCAGATCCGAATATCTCCACGGGCACACGAGAAGATACAGGAAGACGTTGGAAGTCATGCGAGCGTGGAAACTGGCGGCGTATTGATTGGCGCACTGTCCAGTCTGCGCCGTACGATCACCGTCATCGACGTGCTGGATGCGCCCGAAGACTCCCAACGGCGGCGAGAGCGATTCATTTTAGGCCGGAGCGGCTTAGTAAGCGCTTTGGAAGAGTATGCCGAGTCGAGTGGTTATACTCTCTATTGCGTGGGGACTTGGCATAGCCATCTAAGCAACAGCGGCGCTTCTGCCATCGATCATGAAACCGTCGAGACCCTGTGCGATCGTATCCAGTCGCCAGCACTCGGGCTAATATGTCTGCCCGACGGCTATACAGCCATCGTGAAAGAAGGCTAACGCTACTAAGTAAGCGGTTAAACGAAGACGTTATTCTCGCCTGAGTACGCGCTAGCTATGGTGACTCTCACCGCCATCACCCCGAGAGTCATCGCCATGTCGCATTCGCCGCGCCAGAAACACACGCCCGAACAATGGCAGCAGCTGATTGATGCCCAAGCCGCGAGCGGCCAGAGCCAGGTCGCCTTCTGCGCCGAGCGCGGTCTGTCCAAAAGCTCATTTCAACACTGGAAGCGGCGTCTGCGGACGAGTCAGGCGCCTGTATCGACACCGTCCGCCCTGTTTGCCCCGCTGGCCGATGAGCCGGGGAATACCGACAGCGGCTGGACGATCGAACTGGATCTGGGCGACGGCGTATGCCTGCGCCTGCGTCGTCCATGAGAACGCCGGCCACGCTGTGGCTGTGTACCCAGCCGACCGACATGCGTCGCTCGTATGACGGGCTGGCGGCGATGGTGCGTCGGGAACTCGGCAGCGATCCGCTGAGCGGCCAGGGCTTTGTCTTCGTCAATCGTCGGCGTACGCAGCTCAAATGCCTGTACTTCGAGGCGGGCGGTTATTGTGTCTGGAGTAAGCGTCTGGAAGCCGGCCGCTTCGGCATCAACCGCACGGCGTCATCGCCGGCCGTAGCGCTATCGCACACCGCCTTTGAGGGGCTGATCGAAGGCCTGGATCTGGTGATCAAAAAACACCGCAAACGTTGGCATCCGGGCGTTTCAAGGGCACTGAATCGGGTATAATAATGACTTGAAACCGATGAGGAATCAGGCGTTTGACCGCGACCGTTCCGGCACAGCAATACGACGATGCGCTCGCGGATATGGCCGCGCTGCGTGAACGTCTGACCGCGGTCGAATCACAGCTTGAAGCCACCCAGCACCAGCTTGACTGGTTCAAGCGTCAGCTGTTCGGCGCCAAGTCGGAAAAGCGCGTCGAAATCGATCCGGCGGTCCAGGCCAGCCTGTTTACGGGCCTGATCGAGGATACGCCGGCGCCGCCGGCAACCGAAGCCGTCGAGATCACACGCCGCAAGAAAACACGCAATGGCGCGGTTAACGACACCGGCCTACGCTTTGACGATTCCGTGCCCGTGCGCGTGATCGACGTTGCACCCCCCGAAGGCCTCGAAGACGGCGAAGTCATCGCCACCCACAGCACCTTCCGCCTGGCCCAGCGGCGTGCCAGTTACGAAGTACTGGAATACCGGGCCCCGGTGATCAAGCCGCGGAATAGCGCCACGCCGCAGACCACGCCCGTACCCGGCGCGATCTTCACCGGCAGTCTGGCCGACGCCAGCTTCCTGGCCGGGATGCTGGTCGATAAGTTCGCGTTCCATATCCCGCTGTATCGCCAGCATCAGCGTCTGGCCGCCGGCGGCATCCAGCTGGCGCGCGCGACGCTCACCCAGCTGGTCGGTCGCACCGCGGCCTTGCTGTCGCCGATCCATGCCGCGCAGCTGGAGCACGTGCTCGAAAGCCGGGTTCTGGCCATGGACGAAACACCCATCAAGGCCGGGCGCGCCGGCGCCGGCCAACTCAAGGCCGCCTACTTCTGGCCGCTGTATGGCGACGCTGACGAGATCAGCTTCACGTTTGCCGCGACGCGCGCACGAAGTCATATCGAAGCCACGCTGGCCGATCATTTTACCGGCACGCTGATCACCGACGGCTACGGCGCGTATGCGCGCTATGCCGACAACCGCCCGGGCGTGACCCACGCCCAGTGCTGGGCGCATACCCGACGATACTTCGAACGCGCGCTGGACAGTGATCCGCAGGCCCAGCAGGCGCTGGCGCTGATCGGCGAGATCTATCGGGTCGAAGCCGAGATCCGAGACAAACGCCTCGAAGGCCTGGCTAAGCAAACGGCGCGCTCGCAGCACAGCGAACCCGCGGTGCGCGCCTTCTGGCGCTGGTGCGATGTGCAGTGCCAGCGTCTGGATCTGGAGCCGAAACATCCGCTGGCCAAGGCCGTCGCCTATGCGCTCGAGCGCCGGGGCGCGCTCGGGGTCTTTTTGACCGATCCGGATGTGCCGATCGACACGAATCATCTGGAGCGCGGACTGCGTCCGATCCCGATGGGGCGGCGCAACTGGCTGTTCTGCTGGTCCGAGGTCGGCGCCGAACACGTCGGCATCATCCAGAGCCTGATCAGCACCTGCCGGCTGCACGGCGTCGATCCCTACACTTATCTGGTCGACGTGCTCCAGCGCGTGGGCGTGCATCCGGCCAGTCGGGTGGCCGAACTGACCCCGCGGCTATGGAAAGACCACTTCGCCGACAATCCCATGCAATCTGATATCGATCGCGTTGGCAATAACGTCGGGGAATGACCGGTTACGCTACTAAGGCGTTAAACAGCTTTCGAACGCCAGGAAGATGGCGGTGTAATGTCAAGATGGCAGAGTCGAGACGTCCGGCTGTCTGGGTCATCGTGATAATTGGTCCTTTTATTGAAGCGGCGGCTACCGCCTTATCGATTTTGGATAGCGCCGTAAGACGGCCTCAATGCGTCCGCGTGCACGGGCCGCTGTCAAGCCGGCTATCATCTGATTTTCGAAAGAAGGTCAGTAGGTGGAAGATGCACTCGAAATGGCTGGAGCAGACCGAAGCGTAAATTTCTGTTTAGGATCGCAATTGGTCAGAAGCATTCAGTGGTCAAGCAACTCTAGGGCGGTGCTGAAAAACTCTCGCAATAAGCTGTTAGCGGTAGGAAGTAGCGTCGTCGAGATTCGTAAGTTGCTGAGTTTACGTTTTCGAAATCTCCGCCTAACCATGCACTTAGAAAACTTCACGACTTTTTCAGCAGCTCCCTAGTCGCCTCATAACACTAGAGCCTCATTCCTATTGCGAGACGATTGAACGCATTCATAAGCGCTGTTCCAAACGTGAGATCGGATATCTCGACATCGCTGAAATGCTTTTTAAGCGGGGCGTAAATTTCTTCCGGTGCTGCAGTTTCCGCTACATGGGTTAAGCATTCAGCCCATTCGAGTGCGGCTTTTTCGCGATCAGTAAAGTGATTACTGACGCGCCAGCCCGCGACACTATCGATTTTCTGGTTTTCGATGCCGCGTTCTCGCAGCAGTTCCGAGTGCATTTGCGTGCAGTACGCGCAGCCATTGATCTGCGAGACTCGCAGGTTGACCAATTCAATCATGCTGGAACCAAGCGGACTTTTTTCCAATGCTTTCTTGCTTTCTAGAAACCCTTGGTATGCGCCTGGTGAAAGCTTGTTGTATGGCAGACGTAGGGTGGACATGAGATCTCCTTGACCGATTTCGCTGGTGAATTCAGTGCCTTCGAAAACCAATCGTCAGCGATTGGCTCGTCGAGCGTAGTCGTTGTGCCGATCCAGTAATCCGGCGTTCTGCAGTTGGCGCCGGGTTGCTCGCAATGCCGACGCGACCGCGGACTCGCCGGATGTCAGGCCTTCTAGATAATGAAAGACAACGTCGTATATGCCGATCGTCGCGAGCACATGCTTCACGTATGGAGATAGAAAGTCCGGCTGCACGGCATGCTCACTGCAATGGAATCCGCCGGAGCTGACCAGAATGGTGGTCGGACGATCGGTCAGCAGTCCGACTTTTCCGGTTTTGGTGCTCGTGAATGAGCGGTGAATACGAACCACGTAGTCGATCCACAGTTTGAACGCCGCCGGTACGCTAAAATTGTGCATTGGCATAGCGAGCAGCAGCGTGTCGCTTGACTCTAGTTCACTGATCAGCTTCTCTGATAAGGCGAACCGATCGTCGGTATGGGCCGCCCCGCTTGTCAGTGCGGTGGCGTAATTGTCATCGAGCGGGGGCAGTGGATCGCTCGTCAGATCGCGCTCGATCACCGTTGCGGGAAGGGCGCCGCGCTGGGTGTAGTCCAGTATGTCGAGCCCGAGCTGGTAGGCGTGGGCGTGCCGTGCGTAGGGGCTCGAATGTATGAATAGCGCGCAAGTCATGGCGTGCACCCTTCCGTAAGGTTTTCATAGAACCCCACGCTTCGTGTGAGCATTCCTTGCCGGAAATAGAAGCGTTGTGCCAAGGACATGCTCAACCCGGTATCCAATACCAACTGCCGGCATTTTTGTTCGATTGCTCTGCTGCGAGCGAAGCCAAGTAGCTGCGTGCCTATTCCGCTACCACGGTGTTCGCTATGCACGACGAGATCATCGACGAATAGGAATCGCCCATTCATCAGGTTTTCGCAGACTCGATAGCCCAGAAGAGCGCAAACATCTTCCGCGCGCCAAGCGGCATACAGCTGATAACCATCGCTTATCTGTCGTCGAACCTGCGTTGTGAAGGCTGTAGCGTCCGTGAGATGCGGCCGCAGTTCACGCATCACTTCGAAACAGCGATGGCAGTCTTTCTCGTCCAATACTGGCACAATCTCAAAAATCATAGGATGTGGCCCCGGCTCTCGAATGACACATACTGATGTCGAAATGACCTAGGCAACAGAGCCAAATTCGATTCATTCGACTGGGACATGAGCTTGCGCGAACACTTGGACACAGATCGGCGTTTAGATACGCCGCTCCATCGACAGCTCTATCACCGCTTTCGAGAGGCAATTGCCGCTGGTCGGTTCCGGCCTGGCGACCGCGTGCCTTCGATTCGCGCGCTGGCGAGCGAGCTCAACTTGGCGCGTGGCACAGTGGAGCTGGCTTATCAGGAACTCGCCACCGAGGGCTATCTTCTATCTCGCGGTGCCGCAGGCACTGTTGTGTCGCCGCACTTGGTTCCTGAGCGAATACCACTCGCTGTCGCTCAAACGGCGGAGGACTTGCCGCAAAAGCCGGAAGAAGTAGGGCGGTTACAACCGATGCCGTTCCAGCTCGGTTCGCCTGCACTAGACGCAGTGCCCATTCGACTATGGCGGCGCCTGATCACTCGTCGTCTCAAGATGTCCGATACGGGCCTGCTTAGCTACCCTGATCCGCGTGGTGATCTTGGTTTGCGCCAAGCACTGGCCGGCTATCTCGGCGTTTCTCGCGGCATTGCCTGCGATGCTGACCAGATCATCGTTACTGCCGGCTACTGCGACTCGCTGAGTCTTATCTGTCGCACATTGCTGCGCCAAGGTGATGAGAGCTGGTTTGAGGAGCCGGGCTACTTCCAGGCGCGGTATATGCTTGAGGCTGCGGGTGTGGTCTTAACGCCGATCGATGTCGATGACGGCGGGATTAATGTCGACCTGGGCCGAAGTAAGGCCGAGCGTGCGCAGATGGCGGTTGTAACGCCGACGCATCAAAGCCCCACTGGTGTGTCTTTGACGCTGCCACGTCGCCAGGCTCTGCTCGAGTGGGCTAACGACAATGAGTCTTGGATTGTCGAGGACGACTATGACAGCGAGTATCGCTACCGAGGCCGGCCGATTCCCGCATTGAAAAGTCTCGATCGGACCGGTCGGGTGCTCTACGCCGGTACTTTCAGCAAAGTTCTATTTCCCGGATTACGACTAGCCTATCTCGTCGTGCCGCCATCGGAAGTCGTGCGCTTTGGCGAGACGCTGAGCCGTTACGGTCACGGTTGCCCACAACTTCCACAGGCAGCGTTGGCGGACTTCATACGGGATGGGCATTTTGCACGTCATCTCAAACGGATGCGTGCTTTGTACGCGCAACGTCGAGGCTATCTGCAGCGGGCGCTGCAAACAGCGCTGAGCGATCGCTTGTCTGTCGAGCTACAGGCTGGCGGTATGCACCTTCTGGCTCGGTGCGTCGGCGAAGAGCGCGACGTCGAATTGGCTGAGCGAGCGAAAGGGGCCGGTCTGAAAGTTGAGGCTCTTTCGACGTGGTTCGCCGACGATACCGACCGGGCCGGCCTGCTGCTGGGTTTCACCAATATCGCCTCTGAGGAGGATGCAATTCGTCTTGTCAGTGAGCTCAAGCGAGCATTCGACGATTAATGCGGAAATCGATTTAGAATCTTCGCTTCTTACCGCCTCAGTAGAATAATGACGGAATTTTTTCGAGGCCGCTGTTCTAGGCCGTCATACTATGCTGGATTATTCACGTCCATTCGCGGACCAAAACGCCTTTAAGTGTGCCAATGACGCGTCACACGTCATCCAATACAGAATTCAAGCAGTGGTGGAGGTCGCTAAAGCATCGTAAAGCTAGGATTATCGTCGCCGTAGCTTCGCGGTGTCGCTAGAAAAGCAGTAACGGCCCGGCCCAGGCAAGCGAATGCGAATCGACTGGTTACTTGATCATTGCGCAAACTACGCGCGTTCTTGGCGTATGTCGTAACGCTGAGATGAAGCTGAGGCGAGCTTACGGTCGGATCACAATCTTTCCGACGGTCCGGCCAGTTTCGATCTGCTCATGGGCAGAAGCGGTCTCGCTCAAATCGAATACTTTCGACACATGCGGTGTAATTACGCCGTCGCCAAGCAGGTTGGCAAGCTCGGACATGTCGTTGCCGCTTGGAAAGACATTCATGAAGTAGTTGACTTGGAGTTTTTTAGTATCGGCAGCGTTTTTGGCGTCTTCCTCTAATCCCGATGGCAGGTTGACAATCGTCCCCCCGCGCCGCATGACTTTGACGGTTCTTTCGAAGTGCTTACCGCCCTGAGTTTCAAGACAAAAATCGATATCGCTCAGCGTCTCCTCGAAATTCACGGACTTGTAGTCTAGGTGTTGATCGGCCCCCAGGGATTCGACAAACGCTTTATTGCGGCCCGACGAGGTGGCGATGACATTTGCGCCAAGGTGCTTGGCTATCTGCACGGCAAAATGGCCGACGCCGCCACTTGCCGCGTGAATCAGAACCGTATCGCCGCTTCGGAGATGGCCAAAGTGCGTAAAGGCTTGCCAAGCGGTCAGAGCAGCGAGCGTCGATGCCGCCGCGGCTTCATAACTTATGCCGGTGGGTACAAGGGTAATATCACTTGCCGGAGCCGCCACGTATTCGGCATAACCATTGGGCGGATTCGGGAAACAAATCATGCCGAAGACGGCGTCACCCTCGGTAAATCGATCTCTTACATTCGAGCCCACTTCGACGACATCGCCGGCGATATCCCAGCCGAGCACGAGTGGCAGGTGGGCGCGTAACTTGCTCGCCAAGGCGCCACCCTGGCGAGTTTTGACGTCTACCGGATTAACGCTGACAGCGCGTGTCTTGATCAGCACTTCCTCGCTGTCGCAGCTCGGCTTGCGATGCTCTACGACGCGAAGATTGCTTGCAGGTCCGAACTCATCAAACGCGACCACTTTCATTGCCAATCTCCGATTAAAAATAGAAGCACAACAGCGCGCATCGAATGTAGGTCTGATGTTGTGCCGCTTCGTCACGGTACAGCGATCGCAGATCGGGAACAGGGTGAAATGCTTTTCCGTGACATGTCGTCACGAGCCGGCGCGCTCTGCTTTGATAGATGCAGCTTACATCTATAAAACGTGAAAGACATCCTGCTAACGCTGGTTTTCAACGAGGCTTGGTATGTGTTCGCGCGGCCCGCCGTATCGTCTGGGGTGACAGGCCATACCAGCGTATGAACGCACGACGCATGCGCTCTGAGTCGCCGAACCCGATATCGATCGCGACCTGCTCGATCGGGCGGTCGTGCTTTTCGATACGCTGGCGTGCTGCTTCGGCGCGGAGCCGCTCGACTGCTTTTGCCGGCGTTTCTCCGGTTTCGCGACGGAATACACGCGCGAACTGTCGGGGGCTCAAGTTCGCGACGGCGGCGAGATCGGGGGCTTTCAGCGGCAGCTGGAGGTGTGTGCGGATATGGTCCAGGACACGTTGGATGCGCTCGGACTCGGGCGTTAATTCGGCCATTCCGGAGAATTGAGATTGGCCGCCGGGTCGCCGGTAATAGACCACGAGCTCGCGCGCGATATCGCGAGCGAGATCATCGCCGTGATCTTCGGCAACCATCGCAAGCGCCATGTCGATTCCCGATGTGATGCCCGCCGATGTCCAGATCTGACCGTCTCGAATGAAGATCGGATCGGGTTCGACGCTGATTCGTGGGTAACGTCTTCTCAGTTCCGCCACCCGGGCCCAGTGGGTCGTGGCCCGTCGGCCATCGAGCAGGCCGGAGGCGGCCAGAATGAACGCGCCCGTACAGACACTTGCCACGCGGTGACTTTTTTCGCAGATCCGCCGGATCAATTGCTGGTCGGGCCGCGTGACCACATCGGTATTGCCGCCTCCCACGACGATGAACGTATCGAAGAAGGTATCGAAGCGTAGACGATCGGATTCCACTGCGAGGCCCGCGCTATTTTCGATCTGGCCGCCGACCGCAGATACGACCCGCTGCTGATAGACAGCGTCCGCCGACAGCGCGCCAGCGGTCTGAAACACCGACATCGCGCCGGCGAGATCGAGTATCTGATACCGGGGGTATATAAAGAAGCCGACTTGATGCGGCATGGCTGAAAAAGAGGGAAATACGTCGTTTCAGCCTAGCACCGACAGCGCTAACGTGCTTCAAAAGCTCGGCGTAGGTAAGCGCTCATGATTCAACCCGTCCAGACCGTCTTTCCGATATACCCCGGCCTCACTCCGCTGGATTTTGCCGGTCCGCATCAGTTCCTGAGCCGATGTCCCGGGTGCGAGGTGATTGTGGCCTCGAAAGAGGCCCGATCGATTCAGCTGGACGGTTTCACGCTCTCGGGCCTGACAGATCTGAGTGATATCGAGGCCTGCGACATCCTATGTGTGCCGGGCGGTTTCGGGTGCCTGGACGCGGCTGAAGACGCCGAGTTCATGGCTTCGATCCGGCGATTGGCGGCCCGTGCGAAATACGTCACGTCAGTCTGTACCGGATCGCTGATTCTGGGCGCTGCCGGATTGCTCGTTGGTAGGCGAGCGGCCTGTCACTGGGCGTGGAGAGATATGCTGACTTGCTTTGACGCCACGCCGGTCGCAGAACGCGTGGTTTGCGACGACCATCTCGTGACCGGTGGTGGCGTAACGGCCGGTATCGATTTCGCTCTCACACTGATCGCAGTTATTTTCGGCGACGAAGTCGCACAACGGATCCAATTGCAGTTGGAATACAGCCCCTGTCCGCCATTCAACGCCGGCTTGCCTACAACTGCGCCTGGGGAAATCCGCGACTCTGTTCAAGCCGATCTGGACCGCCGCCTTTTGTCGCTGAGGCGCCAAGCCGAAAAGCTCGGTGCATTGCGCAACAATCCGTGATGACTTGGTTACGCGTCGATGGATTTCGCGTTTCTAGCCAAGAACCCAAGTGAGAAAATTATGGACCACACCGCCTTGATCCTAATCGACGTTCAAAATGCGTTCGACGATGCTATTTGGGGCACACGCAACAATTCTTCAACCGAACAGAACATGGCCAACTTACTTCAGCTATGGCGATCTAGGAACTTACCAATAATTCACATCAGACACCGATCCGCCAACCCAGACTCACCTCTCAATCCGGACTCGCCAGGATATGCCTTCAAGACCGAAACCGCACCCTCAAACGATGAAGTCGTTTTCACAAAATCTGTCCACAACGCGTTTCTAGGCACGGGCCTAGAAGCATACCTTCGCGATAATGACTTATTAAAGCTCGTAATCACCGGATTTACGACTGATCATTGTGTTTCGACCACGACACGCATGGCAAGTGATCTTGGCTTCACGGTTCGGCTGGTTGCCGACAGTACCGCGACATTTGATCGAAAGGACATAAGGGGCGAGTCAATTACTGCTGAACAAATCCATCGAATTAATTTAGCTAGCTTAAACGGGGAGTTTTGCAAAGTCGTCAGTACAGATGAGGTTATGTCTAGTTTCGCGTATTCTTGAACGCCGCACGCCAGGGCGGTCAGTCTTTCAGCGATGTCGCGGTTGGTGCCCTAGCTACAGATACGATCGATGTAGAGCGCCGAGTGCAACGCCGTTGGCAGACGTGCTGTTCCTGATAACGGGTTCTCACCCTCGAAGCACGCCGTCCGGCCGCATTGAGCTGTACTCGTATGAGATTGCTGGCTTCGGGTATGACGACTGTTCACAATATCCATCATGGATAGAGCCTACGGAATGGCTTGGCAGTCGTCGTGAGGCACCGTTTCCGCTCTACCTGCTGTCACCGCAGCCGGCGAACCGCCTCCATAGCCAACTCGATAGCGTCGGCGACAGTCAGGCCGATAAGATCGACGGATGCGAAATCGCCACGTTCGCCGTAGAAGACGCCAGGAGTCGCGGACTTTGCGAGGGTGATATCGCTCGGCTGTTCAACGAGCGCGGCGCTTGTCTGGTCGGCGTATCCGTCAGCGACACGTTGATGCCTGGCGTAGTAATTCTGCCAACCGGCGCCTGGTTTACGCCGGGCACGGACAGTGCCGGGCGAAATCTCGAACGAGCCGGCAATCCTAGGGGTTCTGCCCCGTTTCCGCGGACGGTTGCGAACGGGTTAAGGAATACTCCCGGTCTCATGTTTTCGACACCGACACCTGGGGCGAACGTCTCGCCGTACGGCGCTTATCGTTTGTCCGACACGCCCGCCGGGCTCAAATCTCGCGGCTTGTCCTCGAGTCAGACGGGTGACAATTACCGAGAGGTGTCTTGCGCTTGGCGGGCGATTTCGAACCACTCCTGGCCCAGTCGCCCAATCATGGCAATGGTATCGCTGTAGCCATCACTATCCGTGAAACCTGCCCATTCATGGTGCCCTGCGACGATCGCACCCGCAATCTGCTCACCCGTGGAGGCACAGTCCTTATCAGAACCGCGACTGGCACTCATCGCGTTGGCGACGCTGAGTATCCTGTAGATGCGACTATCCATCAGGCCATTTCCGTGTCATCGGATTATCGAGCATACGTGCTCATCTCCCGTCTATCGATTTCGCAGACTCAGGACTTCCGCGCCTCATCGCTCGCATTCGGCGCGGACTCGGCGTCCCGATGCCCTGCGCGCAGCTCGAGGCCGCGCTTGATCACATATACGACCAGCGCGACGACGAAGAACACGAGCAGCAGCCAGGCGATGCTCGACAGTGTCCCGATGAGCGTGCGATAGACCTCGAGTATCCAGCGATCGCCTGTGAGCGCAAGCGCCTGCGTCTCGCGTAGCTGGGGTGTGATATAGCGCTCGATCTGGTCGATTCGCACGCCGCCCGAAACCCCGACGACACAGATCGCGAAATAAAGATAGCGGCGCCACGAGCTGGCCATCTTGCCGGGTGTGATCAGATCCATGATGCCGGTGATCGAGCCGTTGAACAGGCGTGCAACGACCGCGCTCGTGGCCAGCGCAAGGCCAAAGGTCACGATAAGTAGTGCAATGAACATGAGGCAAATCCAAACATGTGAAATCGGTCAACGCTTGAAACGGGACACATCGCGCGAATCGGTAACGTTTCGGTTGAATATGTAGTCACAAAAGGACTACAGTATTGGTAAGGTTACTAACGGACTCTTGTGATGAGCACTGCCAACACTTATGTGCGCGCCCGTATTGACGAGGATACAAAGGCACGCGCTTCTGAAGCGCTTGAGGCCATGGGACTGACTGTTTCTGATGCGATTCGTTTGTTGCTGCTGAGGGTCGCTGACGAGCATCGTCTGCCTTTTGATGTAAAGGTGCCCACTGCCACAACACGCGAGGCCATTGCCGAGCTTGAGGCCGGCAAGGGGAGGCGCTTTGAAACGGTCGATGATCTGATGGCCGACCTGCATGCGGACGATTGAGCGATCGTCCGCCTTCAAACGCGATTACAAGCGAGAAGCCAAGGGAAAGCATCGGAACACGCTGGATAAGATGCTCGAGGCTGTGTTGACGGCGTTGGCCACGGACCGGCCTTTGGCTGCTCGATATCGCGATCACAGCCTAAGTGGCAACTGGGCAGGCTATCGTGAATGTCATATCAAACCCGATTTGCTATTGATTTACTGGAGCGCCGATGATCACACGCTTCGGTTGGCACGACTCGGATCACATAGCACGCTTTTTGGCTGATACCTGAGAGAAAATAACAGCTCTATCAGAGGTCCGACCGGCCAGACGCGGGCGATAAAATCGGGCCAAACACAGTTGCGGATTTCAGCGAACGTATCGGACTCATGCTCACGTATGTTTCCTTGATGCTCGCCGCGCGGCCGCGGCGCGTTCCTTTTCCAGCCGGTCAATTATGCGCTGACGCTCCGTGGCCAGCGTCTGCGCGGTCGCACGTTCGGCCACGCACATCTCCAGCTGTGCCGTGACCTCGTCGCGGCGGGTCAACGCCGTTTCCAACGTAAGCGGTTAAACGAAGACGTTATTCTCGCCTGAGTACGCGCTAGCTATGGTGACTCTCACCGCCATCACCCCGAGAGTCATCGCCATGTCGCATTCGCCGCGCCAGAAACACACGCCCGAACAATGGCAGCAGCTGATTGATGCCCAAGCCGCGAGCGGCCAGAGCCAGGTCGCCTTCTGCGCCGAGCGCGGTCTGTCCAAAAGCTCATTTCAACACTGGAAGCGGCGTCTGCGGACGAGTCAGGCGCCTGTATCGACACCGTCCGCCCTGTTTGCCCCGCTGGCCGATGAGCCGGGGAATACCGACAGCGGCTGGACGATCGAACTGGATCTGGGCGACGGCGTATGCCTGCGCCTGCGTCGTCCATGAGAACGCCGGCCACGCTGTGGCTGTGTACCCAGCCGACCGACATGCGTCGCTCGTATGACGGGCTGGCGGCGATGGTGCGTCGGGAACTCGGCAGCGATCCGCTGAGCGGCCAGGGCTTTGTCTTCGTCAATCGTCGGCGTACGCAGCTCAAATGCCTGTACTTCGAGGCGGGCGGTTATTGTGTCTGGAGTAAGCGTCTGGAAGCCGGCCGCTTCGGCATCAACCGCACGGCGTCATCGCCGGCCGTAGCGCTATCGCACACCGCCTTTGAGGGGCTGATCGAAGGCCTGGATCTGGTGATCAAAAAACACCGCAAACGTTGGCATCCGGGCGTTTCAAGGGCACTGAATCGGGTATAATAATGACTTGAAACCGATGAGGAATCAGGCGTTTGACCGCGACCGTTCCGGCACAGCAATACGACGATGCGCTCGCGGATATGGCCGCGCTGCGTGAACGTCTGACCGCGGTCGAATCACAGCTTGAAGCCACCCAGCACCAGCTTGACTGGTTCAAGCGTCAGCTGTTCGGCGCCAAGTCGGAAAAGCGCGTCGAAATCGATCCGGCGGTCCAGGCCAGCCTGTTTACGGGCCTGATCGAGGATACGCCGGCGCCGCCGGCAACCGAAGCCGTCGAGATCACACGCCGCAAGAAAACACGCAATGGCGCGGTTAACGACACCGGCCTACGCTTTGACGATTCCGTGCCCGTGCGCGTGATCGACGTTGCACCCCCCGAAGGCCTCGAAGACGGCGAAGTCATCGCCACCCACAGCACCTTCCGCCTGGCCCAGCGGCGTGCCAGTTACGAAGTACTGGAATACCGGGCCCCGGTGATCAAGCCGCGGAATAGCGCCACGCCGCAGACCACGCCCGTACCCGGCGCGATCTTCACCGGCAGTCTGGCCGACGCCAGCTTCCTGGCCGGGATGCTGGTCGATAAGTTCGCGTTCCATATCCCGCTGTATCGCCAGCATCAGCGTCTGGCCGCCGGCGGCATCCAGCTGGCGCGCGCGACGCTCACCCAGCTGGTCGGTCGCACCGCGGCCTTGCTGTCGCCGATCCATGCCGCGCAGCTGGAGCACGTGCTCGAAAGCCGGGTTCTGGCCATGGACGAAACACCCATCAAGGCCGGGCGCGCCGGCGCCGGCCAACTCAAGGCCGCCTACTTCTGGCCGCTGTATGGCGACGCTGACGAGATCAGCTTCACGTTTGCCGCGACGCGCGCACGAAGTCATATCGAAGCCACGCTGGCCGATCATTTTACCGGCACGCTGATCACCGACGGCTACGGCGCGTATGCGCGCTATGCCGACAACCGCCCGGGCGTGACCCACGCCCAGTGCTGGGCGCATACCCGACGATACTTCGAACGCGCGCTGGACAGTGATCCGCAGGCCCAGCAGGCGCTGGCGCTGATCGGCGAGATCTATCGGGTCGAAGCCGAGATCCGAGACAAACGCCTCGAAGGCCTGGCTAAGCAAACGGCGCGCTCGCAGCACAGCGAACCCGCGGTGCGCGCCTTCTGGCGCTGGTGCGATGTGCAGTGCCAGCGTCTGGATCTGGAGCCGAAACATCCGCTGGCCAAGGCCGTCGCCTATGCGCTCGAGCGCCGGGGCGCGCTCGGGGTCTTTTTGACCGATCCGGATGTGCCGATCGACACGAATCATCTGGAGCGCGGACTGCGTCCGATCCCGATGGGGCGGCGCAACTGGCTGTTCTGCTGGTCCGAGGTCGGCGCCGAACACGTCGGCATCATCCAGAGCCTGATCAGCACCTGCCGGCTGCACGGCGTCGATCCCTACACTTATCTGGTCGACGTGCTCCAGCGCGTGGGCGTGCATCCGGCCAGTCGGGTGGCCGAACTGACCCCGCGGCTATGGAAAGACCACTTCGCCGACAATCCCATGCAATCTGATATCGATCGCGTTGGCAATAACGTCGGGGAATGACCGGTTACTTTCCAACTCCTGCGAGATCGCCGCGAGCTTTTCGATCTGATGGTCACGTTCACCTTCGACGACCTTGATCGACTCTGCCAGGCCCTTTGATTCCATCTCCGCCGCATGGATGCGTTCATGGGCGCGCTCTTGTGCCGCGACATGTTGCTGCGCTTCGTCGCGGGCCTGCGCACGTATCTGCTCTGTTTCGCGACCTGCGACGGCCTCATTCTCATTGCGCTGGCGGGTCACGTAGTGGCGAACTCGGGGCTGCCCACCAGACTCGGCGCGAGTTGTACTTGAAATTGCCGACGTGCGTATTGTCTGCGAAGCCGCTTCCCTTACGCGTGCCTGACATTTTGTCTTGTACGTGCCGGCTCAATGCGCACACGAGTCGATGAACGTAATCGGGTGACGCGCCGTGACCGCACAACATGAACTACCAAGTTATAAACGTAGCTCATAACTGAATTCGCCATAGCGGTCTTATCGGGGCCGCACCGTCTTACTACGATGGCAAACGTTCAGCGAGACTGTCGTCGCCTTCTCTGCCTCGCGCGGGACATATCCGGCGTTCGGCCTCGCTCTCTAAACGCTTTTAGTTCTGTAGATGGTGCAGGCACGGTTGTGTTCTCCGCGTAGGGATAAAGCGTGCGCTAGAAGACCGTGGTCTGCGATCAGGGCAAATCGAATCATGTTGTGTGACGTTGCACGACCGGCTGGGGTGACGGGTGAGCATCTGCGGTTCCTGCAGATACCATCGTGTTTTCTTGCCCGAGGGCCGACGTGGTTTTTGCGCCGTTGTGTCTGCGAGATTCACAGATGGTGTCGTGTCGTTCTGGTGCGTTGGTAGAGGATGCGACTTTCTACAAGTGCCAGTAATTAAAGGAAAGGCGACGTCCGAACGGTTGTTATCGGACCGCAATCCGTTTGTCGCCATTGAGTACGAGTGTCGTATCGACCATGGCAGCGTCTCCGAGGTGTGAAAAAACGAGCGGTGTATTGGATCCGATGACGCGGTCGTGATGAACGCGATCGACCACACGCTGCCGCCGAGTTGGACACAGCTCGAACAAGCCCGGCCCCGCGTGCGCATCGTACGCCGCCGTTACCCGAAGGCCCCATCTTCCTCACGGTTGAGCGCGTTGATAACCGGAATGATTTGAGGCGCGCTCAGAGATTCTATGCGTTGCGCCCGAATATCCAGGCCACGTACAAGAAGACGCCGGCGCCGCTGAGCAGAGAGATGATGGGCACGTATTCAACCACGTATTCAGCCATGATCCGTCCCCTGATTGTTGATCAGTGCTTCAAGAAGAAACGACAGCATGAAGATGCCATAGAGCGGTCCAATCTGCACGATGGCGCCAAGCAACCATGAGTAGGGGGGCTGGCAGATGGGCCTTCGGTGACAAGCCATGCGATGAGAGAAAACGAGATGACGCACAGCATCAAGATCAACGCACGCAGCGTCGCGATCAACTCTTTGGTGCGCTCCACCGGCGGTAGTGGCGCGAAGGCCATTGCGCTCTTGCACTTTGATTCAGGTGGTTCGGGCATGACGGCTATGGCTGGCGTCTCACAGCTGATCGGAGCGTGACGATGAGTGTATGGCAGAACCTGCTCGCGGCCGGACGCGAGTTGACCGTTGTAACCGAACGCGTCGATCGCTTGCGCGCCGAAGTGGACGAGTTGCATCCGTCGGTAACGACCCACACCGAACGCCTCATCCGTATAGAAACGTTGATCGACCTGGCGCGAACGCCAGCGCCAGCTTCCGAAGTAAGGCCAGCTTATCTTTCCCTTTGACGCCGTTCACGTGGGCTTCACGCTAACGGCCGTGGCATGAATCGACAGCGCAGGGTAGCCGCCCACACTCAACCCGGCGCCTGCACCGTGAGGATGACCACGTTGACCGGTACACCGGGAAATGCGTCGCGATAGACGCGTAGACCAGGTGCGAAGCATTCATCGAGTGTGTAATCGCGCACAATCTCTTGGCACGCATGCGCATCGTACGCCGCCATTACCCGAAGGCCCCATCTTCCTCGCGGTTGAGCGCGTTGATGACCGGAACATGATCGCCGGCACGCAGCCGGTCCAGGGCCGACTCGCCATCAAACGCGTCGCGCGGGCTGTTCAGCCACAGCCATGCCGGCCAGCCGTTACCGTGAATCGCGACCACCTTGTCCAGGCCGGGCAACCAGGTCGGGCCGCGTGGCCCACCGTCGGCGGCGAACTGTGTCCTGGGAAAGACCACGCCGCCAACTTCTTGCGACAGGCCGATGATCCGACCGGCCTTGTACCGGTTGTAGATCGTCGTATGCGAGGCCGTCAGGTAATCGGCCATCTCTCGGGCGGACAGCATCTGCTCACCTTGAGTCGCCGCCGGGTCAGGTGGCTGCGTTCGTGCATCCAGTTTCCCCTGCGCCTGCTCGCGTGTGAGAAAGCCCGGCCCGATATTGTCGTGTGGCCCATCCGTTGGCTCGGACGTTACGCGGGATACAGCTGTCTTTATGATCTTAAAGGCGCGATCTAGCGGCGTCTGACCCGGCCGCTGGGTCGAATACGTCAGGTCGGTGAGGGCCCCGGACGCTGCCGACCGGGGCATGTCGGCCTGCATCTTGCGCCCCAGATCGAAGAACGCGATGACCGGCGCGTTCGTCGACGCCAGGTAATCCACTTCCTGTCCCATCGGCGGGTTCATGCGCTTTTCAAGACGCATGATTTCAGCGATCAATTCGCTGTGTTGCTGAACCGCGCCCACCGCCATGGGGTCTCGTGGAGTCCGGGCAGCCTGTGTCACAGCGTCAGCCTTATGACTGAGATTCTCCGCGACGAGGATCATGACCAACCGGCCGATCAATATCTGCCGGTCTTCATCGAGTCGGGCGAACTGGGAGTCAAGCCATGAAGTCAATTCATGGCCGCGGTCACTTACACTTTGAGATGCCATGACCCCTACCTCCTTGGTACGTCTGACATCGGTATAGTTCACCGTGCAATAAACACTGTCAAAATTGTAAATATTGTTCAGCGGTGTCGCACACGCCGGACTGGTTGATAGACGGCCGACGCACGCGCCATGAGGTCAGAAGTCGCGCGAGACGTGATGAGTTAGCCGAACACGCGAGCATGCGTGACGTGTTGCGGTAAGGCCGAGAGTCGGTGCTCGCGCTCAGCCGCGATTCCCCGATGCCACCTCGACCTGTTAGCGCTCGACCTCGGGTCGTACCGACACGGGGCGTCAGCCGCTGACGCGTTTGACTTCAGGCAGCTCGTCCCGTGAGGCGCGTTTCGCCGATTCAAAGTGCAGGGGCCATGGTCCCGCCGCCCGATGGATCGGCCGAGCGAAGAGTCGGGGGCCTCGATCACGGCATTCGACGACCTTTCGCCGATCAGGTCATCCACCCTGGGATCAGGACCATCAGTAGCGCATCCAGCAGGATGATTTCACGACCCAGAGCGGCTGCATCAAGCAACCCACGAGCTTGCGGGTATAGGGACCAATGACTGCGGCCAGGTCCGGTCAGCCCTGCAAGTTTGGTTTCGTGGCGCAATTGTGTCGTCCGATCGTGATCAATCATGCCGAATCTGTTCATGCGTTAGGCGACGCCCGGAATGATAGCGAGGCACGAACAACGTGTTCTTACACAGCGCAATATATTCGATCGCAAGATTTTGAAGCCGATCCGAGATGCGCTCAGAGGTTCGATGCGTTGCGCCCGAATATCCACGCAACGTACACGAATACGCAGGCGCCACTCAGCAGAGAGATGACAGGCACGTATTCAGCCATGGTCTGTCCTCTCAGTGTCGACCTATATAATGACGATATTGGCAGTGCGGTAGGGCGATGAGCGCGAACGTCGAGATCAGCCAAAGTGAACGCACGCTCGCCCTGTTGGGCGGCAAGCGGTTCATACCGTTGTCTGCCCAAGAGCTGGCTGATCCCGCCAAGGTAAGGCAGGTGATCCGGACAGGCCTGCCTGTGGCCTGCGCCCGGTACGCTCGCAAGCATTGCGGCGTACCGAATCGCCTGTTCGATCAAGTCGTGCCGCGCACGACGCTGATATCGGCGGGCAAGAGCAAATCCAAGCGGCTATCCAAGCCGGTTTCCGAAGCCGTGCTGCGCGCAGCGAAGATCATCGCGCTTGCGGAAGAGGCGTTCGGCAACCGGGATCATGCGTTGCACTGGCTCACTAACCCGAATCCGGTATTCGAAGACGAAGCCCCGATCACGCTGGCCGATACCGAAAGCGGTACCGAATGGGTCGAGCAGGTGCTGGGGCGGGCGATGCACGGAGTCGATGCTTGATGCGGCTGTATCGCGTCGAATAGGAACGCCATGCCGAGGCTCGAAGCGCCAAGAGCGCGGACAGCGACGGCGGACGCCTTCGGAAAAATCCCGTGACCTATACCGCGGATCATTCCGCGCACGCGGGTTTTCGAGAAGACGCTTTCATGGCGGCGACGGGGCCACGGCGTCATTCAAGCTCGGTGATCGCGTCGTTGAGCGTTGAAATCGCAAGACAAACCGCACGATGGCGGGGTTTGGTGACCGAATCGAGACTCTATCGGTCGTTCGATGCGTGGCGCCCGAAAATCCAGGCGACGTAAAGAACGACGCCGGCGCCGCCAAGCAGAGCGATAGCAGGCACGTATTCAGCCATCATCCATTCTCCGATTGTTGATCAGTGCTTCAAGAAAGAATGATACTTCAATCAAGTCATATATGGGGTCAGCCGTACGCGACAGCACGGCCATGGCAGAAGCTTTCGGATGTGATGCTTGTGCCGACCAAACGGCGGCCGATATACACGATTATCGCGTATACCGATAATTATCGGGGTACCCGATAATTGTGTATATTGAGAGATGGCTGTAGCACGCTTCGATTGCTCAGTGATCACGGCGTGTTGAAAGCGAGTTCCTCGGGCCAGACGATCAATACGTCGGCATAGCGCGACAATGACTGCGCTCGTATGACGCTTCGATGCGATTGCAGCGTATTGAAGGCCTGCACGGCTTCCGGTGTGTCCTCGGTGAACATCCGCGGTGATCGCCTATCGGCTTTCCAGTCCTGCACGATCACGAACGTATCCAGCCCTCGCGCGTCCAGGTAATGCGTTGTGGATTGCCCGGGTTCGTCGAAATTCCAGTCCACATGACGCGGGGCGTGGTTATTGCCCAACAGGGCAATGGTCAGTACCCGTGGGTCCGCCAGGTCCGCGATCCCTTCGGCCATGAAGGCGTCGCGTCCGCCGGGCTGTGGCGCGTTTTGGCCCTCTGCCACGTCAACCCCGGCAAGCCTTAAGCACGCGCGCCGGCTCAGTTCGGCGGTGTCGGCAAGCAGTGCCCTAAGGCTCGGGCTATCGTGAATCGTGGATAACTGCGCAGGCGTGCTCTGTTCTTTGTTTGACAGCGCCTGCCAAGCAGCCGTCTGATCGGCGCCGATTTCCAGTGCGAAGTGAACGCAGCGATCCGAGCTGATCGCGCGTTTGATCAGGCCCAGGGTGAACGCATGAGAGCCCGCCTTGCGATGGTTTTCGCCGATCACGAGGACATCGGTTTCCAGTGCCTGCTTGGGCACGGCTGCGACCATCGCCGACACATTGGGTAATCCTGCACATACGGGCGCCGCACTGAGCGCCAGCAACAGCGACGCAGTGTAGTGGCGCAGGCGTGGAAACTGGAGTGTGCGGAACGGCATAGGCATCGCTGCGTTCTGAAAACATCGCTTAGGTCAGCGAAAAGTCTGGAAGGTGTATTTGAAGAGTTTGGAGAGGCGGTGACCGAGGTGCAGTCACTAGTCGCGCCAAACGATCTTTAGAAGGAACGATCGATACATAGTGCTGGTGTTGCGCGTGGCCTACGATCGAATCCTTACACCGTAACGGCAAAACGCTTCTGGTCGGGACCGATCATTACATCAATGCGGAATTTCTGAGCGCGCGGACCGACCTGATCTTTACATGGAATCGTTGCTTGCGGGTGGCGAACGGTACGCGCCTCGGAGCTCATCGCCGCTCGGCCAGGTCGTTGAGCTGCCGACCCTCCCCCGGGTTTTAGTGGCGCTGCGATCCAGAGTCCAAATGGCCGCAGAAGCAGCCAGCTGAACTTGGACTCTGACTTGAAACGCTACCAAAACCAGAGGGATAGTCGCTACAGAAGCTAGTGAGTCGGCCCGCCGCATCGAATTCGCTACGAGCAGTACGTGCACCGTCGGATCGTCGTTACGCATAGGGAGGCGAGCGCGAGACAAGATTGATCACATCAGATATTGTATATGCATATGTAAATATGCATATATAATATCGATGGTTCTACGTCACGAGATTGCCCCTGCGACACTTCGCGCGAGAATGCGTCAACGTGAGCTTCGTCAGGCGGATATTGCGAGAGCGGTCGGCTGCGATCAGGGACAGGTGTCGCGTCTGCTGGCGCGTGACCTGCCGAGTCGTTCTCGTGTTTACAAGCGAATGTGTGAATTCGTTTGCGGTGCGCATGAGGATGAGGCTGCCGCCGGCCGGCAGATACTCAATACAGCGCTAGATGAATGCTGGGATGGAACTGAGACCGGTGCGCGCCGGATCGCCGGCGTGTTGGATGCCCTCGCGGTTTTTCGGCATACCGGGAGTCGTAGTCGATGACCAGTTTGATCGTGCCGCGGTTACTGCCGGAGGAACTATTCACGGGCGCCTTGGGCCGTATGGCCCGCTTAAATGGACTGCCTGTTCCTGAGCGGCCTTCTGTGCAACCGCTATTCAGGCGATTGTTTCCAACGGTCGATCCATCGATTACTGCGGTGGCTGATGGGTTTGGGACGTCCGTTACTCGGCTATTGGTCGATCATACCTGCGCCAATTTCCTAAGGCGCGCCTCCAATGACAAAGATCTGTCCACGTTGACACTAGGCGCTGACGTGGTCGCTTCTAAGCTAGGTGTTTATCGATTTTGTACTACCTGCCTCGAGCAGGACCTTTCCGAGTTTGGATTCGCGTACTGGAGAGCCCCTCATCAAGCACCGGGTGTACAAGTTTGCGTCGAACATGAGTGTCAGCTTTCGGTAACCCGGGCGTCGCCATTAACGGGTCCGCCGGTTATCGATCACGGCGCGCACCATAGCGTTTCTCGCGCGTGTATTACGATGCGGTACGCCGCATTACTGAGAACCTTGGCCTGCAGGCTCCCCGCTAAAGTGGATGGCAAGACCGCGCTGGCGCGGCTCCGACACCGCGCGGTCGAGATCGCTAGGCGCCATAAGGGCAAGCAATTCGCTGTCGTGCCGTTTGCTCGGTACGTCCAAGAACGGAGTGATGCTCAAGAGATCGAGGCTTTGTTAGCAGCGATCGACGGGCGGAAATGCGACGTCGGCGAAGCATTGGAACGCGCGCTACTAGGCGTAGATTGCGGGCTTCCACGACTATGTCTGTTGTCGACCGTCTTGTTTGATCATGTTGATAAAGCGGCGCAGTGTTTTCGCCAAGATAGCCCTGCGAGCAGTGCTCGCACTGATAATAGCGTGCCTTCCAATGCGCTCATGCGTGCGTATTACGAGTGTCATGGCAATTACAGTCATACCGCACTCGTTCTGGCAAAAAGTCGGGTCGTCGTAGCTGGACAGCTCCAGCGTCGCGGCGCACCGAATCTGGCAGGTCTGGCGACCGCTAGCCTTATGACCGCCGTGCTCGATTTCTACGATGGACAGTCTCTGTACGACGCATGCCGGCGCCATCAGATCTCTTACGACTGCGTTGAGTCTCTGATCCGCCAAAGCAGCAAATTCCCACTAGTTCAGTGCGCGCAGAGAATCGTGTCGGACGCGCGCCCGACGCTACCAGACGATCATTTTGATACCGCTTAGACTCGGTTCACAAAGCCCGCGGTAGAGATCGAGAAGGGCGTGAGCGCGCTTGTGGAAGTGCGACGTACCTCATCGATGAGGGGCCGCAACCGTCTGCGGCAATGGCGTCAAACCCGGCAACTAAGCGCTGATATTCGAACGAATGGGAGAACGGCCTTGGCTCTAAAGCCGTCACAGCCGGCGCTTTAATCATCGATCAGCTTAGATTGTGGTTTGTGACCTTGATGCGCTAGCGCACGCTCGATTGATTTCACGGTAAGGGGTAAGCGATGCAGACTGTGTCGTTTAGCGCCCAGGCCATCGACATGCTGTAGCAAGGCTCGAAAGGTTACCCGGGTTGTCGATTGACGTATTGATTCGAGGGCGTATTCATCTATGCGGTGAGCGAAATCGCGGTCACGCGCATCCCAATCCAGTCTTCGGTTGTTGCCCGCTGATGGTAGACGTGTTCTGTCGTTCTCACTCAGGAGCCAGGCACGGTCGTTGCGGTAAAGCCACGCATAAGTAGCCGGCTCGGCAAGGCGGGCCGCCCGGGGACTCAATCCACGGCCTTTTGCAAGCAATCGACGCCATATATGACGATGCGTGCGGATGGCGCGTTGGCGGCGCGTTTGGAGGCATCGCTCAATTCGGTCCGTGTCACAGCGCAAGATCCGTCCGACGGTCGCTATGGATACGCCTTCCTGATCCGCAATCTCACGATTCGATTGTCCCGCTTCAAGCGCGACGATGATGCGTCGCTCTAGATCTGGCGACAGTTTCTTCGGGCGACGGCGTATCGTGATCTCGCCGGCAGCCAACCATTGGATCGCGGTTTGTGTGTCGACACTGAATCTTTGCGCCGCGGCACGGGCGCTAGCGCCGGTTGAGGCCACATAGGCCACCAAGGCGTTGGCACGTGCTCGTACGGTTTCCGATTGCTGGACTTCATCGGCTTTCGTGCGGAGAGCGGCGCGGCCGGTGTTCGATAGCGTTTCAGTCGTCGGTTCATTGGCTGTATACGCTTTATAAAACGCCTTCCAGGATCCGAACAGCCACATCGCCATGACCAAATGGCGAAGTGGGTGAGCTTTCGAACTGGGTCTTCGAATCAGTCGAGTGAACTGCGACACCGCCTCGTCTGCGGTAGCGGGCAGTGCGCTCAAGTCCGGCAGATGACGCAGAGGGGCGACAAACCGAGACAGCTCGCCTCCAAAGGGTTTGATACGCAGACGTCCCCCACTGCGGGTTAGTCCCTGCTCGACGAGAGCAGCCTTGTACGTATTGGCCAAGCGGTTCGCTATGAGAGGCGTCTTATAGGGCAGCGCCGCGAGAGATTGCGCCATCATAGCCATTCCCAGGCCGTGTTCGATCACCGTCGGATCATCAAGCCGGGCGTCTTTGGCCGTACCGCGCCAAGCATCTGGTGCTATTGCGGTGGGTAGCAGCCACTGGAAACGAGAGATCGCATCGCGTTTTACGTGTGCAGCGAGCAAAGCGCATCGATGCGAGCTGCAATACCAAACGCCAGGCCACTGGTGGTTTCGATGCCAGTAGCCAACACCATGATGAGCGACATCTTCAGCCATGCAGGTGGGGCAAGCGCGTAGGGGATGGCTTGCCCCAAAGCCGCTAGTCAGCAGCCCGAGTTTATATTTTAACGAACCCATACAGGGGCCGCGCATTGTCGCGATCGTGGTGCTTGCTGTTCTTGCGTCGAGCATGGGCAGGTAGTACGCGGCCAGGGTTCGACGCCGTATGATGTGTCGTGCCGGGCCGAAATTGCCGCGTGTTCGTCGGCACAGTTCGTCGATCCTGCAGGGTAGATCGTGCTGTGAGCCTGCCTGTCGATGGCCGAATAACAGCTCGCACGTATCCCCTGCGCGCGCGTGGCCAGCCAAACGATGAATACGGCTCACGAGACTGTATAACGTCTCGTCTGGTAGCCAGCTGACTGGACCGCCGAAATCGAACGGGATTTGCACCATTGTCCTGTTATAGCGCGTCGGGGCTTCGACGGATACTGGTTGCTGGCCGGTGAATCGCGCGATTTGTGACGGCCGCCACAGCGCACACGCTGCGCGCGCGAGAATAGAACTAGATATATCAGCTTTTACAAAAACTTATAAATCAGTTCGAAAATATACGAAATTTTGTTGCCTTGTAGGGTCGTATGGGTTATTAAAGTTGAATGAACCTAGAGCAGGCGCGGCAGTGGTTTGTGCGCAATGGCGTCGCTATTGGCGAGTGGGCCGACGCGAGGGGCTTCACGCGCCAGACCGTCTATGCGGTGTTATCCGGGCGGAGCGCAGCACGCCGTGGGGAGTCGTATCGCGTCGCCGTGGCGCTGGGCCTGAAAGAGGCGCCGGTTTCGAATGGCTCGCCACATGATGACCCGGTTATACGAGCCGGTCCGGGAGGTGTGAATCCGGAGCACTAGAAATATCGAGGCGTAAAACGCAGAAGCCCGCAACCGTTGACGCGATTGCAGGCTTCCAGAATCGGTTCCAGTGGAGCGGAACGTTGCTGATATTCCGGCAGCGAAGCACTGATGTCAAGTGCTTCGAAGCGGCTTATTGCGCTCACTTTGCGCCTCGGGTAGCAGCCCGGCAACGGGTGTCGTCCATTAGGAGCGCAGTATGTTGCGAAAGAGCCCTGCCATTCGTCGCGTCGAACGGTACTACAGTCGACAACCACCGAATCGCCCAGCCTGGGGCGAGCGCTATCAGCCGGCCATCCTTGCCGTCCGAGAAGAAGCGCCGCGCGGGTCGCGCCCGACTATTATCCACGCCGCGCACAAGCTAAACCGGGCCCTTCATCTTTTATCGCTGGCTGAGCGGGGAGTGGTCCTACTGGCGCTCTATAATCCGGAGGTTTTCGATATCCACGAGCAGAGAGTTCTGGACCCAGGGCCCTCGCCTCATCCGCTACACGGTCATCCGTCAAAGGGCGTCGTAGCCGACCTTCCCCCTTTGCCCGGCACGTGGCCGGTCGCGGAGCAACTCGGTTACCAGGCGATGCACCCGCGGCTGTCGTTTGTGGATGAGGGCGGCGTGCGACGCCGGATGCCACATCCGTTGGTGGGTGATTTTCTATTGTTTATTGATCCCGCGGTGCCTGGGGCGAGCGCATATTGCGTGAACTGGAATATCAAGTCGGCGCGTGTGGAATTCACACGTCGGCTAAACGACTACACGGAGCGACGCCCTACGCGGGCAAACAGGGCCGCGGTCGCCCGCCACGCCATTGAGCGGACGTATTACGCCCGCGCCGGAATTCCGACGTATGAGATCGCCGGCAGCGAATTGCCGCCGGAGCTCGTGAACAATCTCTGCGATATTTTTTCGGCGCAAAGCCGGCCACCCCTCCCTGCGACAGTACGTGCACAGATTGTCGGTCGCTGCCAGAGCATAGTGGGATCGGATGTCGCGCCGCACACACTGTTAGAACAATTGAGCTGGCAATACGGCATCGATTTCGAACAGTTTCGCGACACGCTATTAGCAGCGATCTGGGCCCGAGAGATTCGGGTTGATCTATTCAGCCGCATTCTGTTTGACCGGCCGCTCCGTCCAGAGCGAATTGACGCACTCGCTCGTTATGGCGATTGGTTCTGTCGGTCCACCGTATGAATATCGGTAAACAGCTGATCGCTCCCGGCGGGTACGGGCCGTTGACGGATGATCGCACGTACTATTTTCTCGCCAGCCAAGCTCGACGCAGTCGCGTACTACTCGTTTGGTTCGTACCGACGAAGCCCGGTCGGGCGGCGAACGGTCTCGTCGCGCGCCCATATATGCTCGCGATGGACCGCGATGAGTTTGAGCGTGGCCTGCTCTCGAGAGCGATTCACGACGCGGCGGTTCAGAGTGCGTTGCCCCCTTGGCTAAACGACATTGCTGATCGACAAGTCGACCGCGCAAGCAGATCCGCTGCGAATACCCAATGCGTTGAGCGTCGGCTTCGACTACTCGCCCCCGCCGTTGATCGATGGGAGGAGATTCTTGAGACCGATGACCCGATAGCAACGCTGAACCGCTATGCAGGAGCGGCTGGTGCGAATCGAATGCGCTTTCGCACTTGGTTCGTGTCCTACGTGCTATTTGGTTTTAATGACGTGGCGCTCTCACCGACCTACCATCGGATCGGGCATTGGGAGCGCAAGGCGCACGGTGCCGGCGATCGGCCATTTGGTCGACCATCGCAGCGGCGGGCGACTCGGAACGCGCCCCGGCTTTCGGAGCAGGATCAGGCGCTCATCGTCGAGACGTATCGCCGCTATCGGCGCCTAGGTGTGACCTCTCAGTAGATTGTTCATCCGAGCCGCAAGCCTTGAAGCTGATGGGTGCTGAAATCCGTCAGACCTAAGGAGCGACCCGGATGAACACGCACAAGAATGCGCGACTCACGACGCACAGTCGACAGGTGCTGGTGCGGCGCGTGATCGAACAAGGACTCAGACCCGTTGATGTCGCCCAGGCCATGGCCGTGAGTCCACGCACCGTCTACAAATGGTTGGATCGCTATCGACGCGAAGGCTGGGCCGGGTTGGCCAACCGGAGCTGTCGACCGCGACGGTGTCCGCACCGGCTGAGCCAAGCGCAGCGCACCCGTATTATCCGGTTGCGCCGACAACGGCTTATTTATCGCGCGATCGTACGTCAGACTGGCGTGCCCCGCGCGACGGTTGCGCGCGTGCTTCAACGCGCCGGCTTGAATCGATTATCGGCGCTTGAACCCTCACAGCCTGCGCAGCGCTACGAACACGCCGCGCCGGGCGATCTATTGCACCTGGATATCAAGAAAGTGAATCGTTTTACGCGCCCCGGCCATCGCGTCACGGGCGATCGACGCGGCAAGTCCCGCGGTGCCGGCTGGGACTATGTCCATATGGCCATCGATGACCACAGCCGGGTCGCGCACGCCACGATCTGGCCGGACGAAACCGCGGCCAGCGCGGTCCGAGCGCTAATGGCGGCCTTGCGTTACTACCGCCGTCTGGGCGTGCGCTTCAAAGCCGTGCTGACCGACAACGGGGCCTGTTATCGGTCCCGCCGTTTTGCCAAGGCCTGCCGCCGACTCGGACTCAAGCACAGGCGCACGCAGCCCTACCGGCCGCGTACCAACGGAAAGGCCGAACGCTGGATTCAGACCGCGCTACACGAATGGGCGTATGCCCATGTCTATCAGAACGCCGACGAGCGCGCGGCCTATCTGCCGTACTGGCTGCATGACTACAACTGGCACCGACCCCATGCCAGCCTGAAGCACAAACCACCGATCAGCCGCCTGGGCTTATCCATGAACAATGTGGTGGGTTTACACACCTAGGTGCGCCCCTGTCAAAAATACATGTCACGGCACTGCGGCGAGATTGGGGTTGCAAGGTTGCAAAGCGGTCTGATGGCGGTTTTGAAATTTATCAGCCTGATGGAAAGCCCTTTCCGACATTTCGGCAGTATGAGTACCAGTTGTCAAAAACAATTGGGCGCTCGCAAATACAGGTCGATCGCCGTGGCCCCGAGTGGGTTCGCAACAACCGGGCGATGTCGCGTGGCCGTTATGCACAGCATGCGGCCAATCTGCTCGAGCGCGTGGAGTCTGACGGCTACTGGTCGAATAGTCACCCGTCAGATCTGGCTGGCAATCCGCTGCCTAGGGTTGTGACAGTAAAACTGATCGATACCGTATCCGGGGCGCAGTTCGGTATCGGATTCAGCCTGGGGGGAGAGGCGGCGGCCGCATACGCGGCAGCCTGTTTTTGTGCAGCCATCGGTCTACGACGATACCTGGAGCTATTTGGTCTGGATGTTGGTGTGTTCGAGGTGCCGTCTCCCGGGTTGATGACAACGCTCATCACGGATCGAGGACCAGGCTCGGGCGCAGCTCTTGCCGAACAGGTGCCGTTCCGCGAACTATCGCCGGCCTATTCTGGGCAGAGTAAATCCATCGTCGAGTCATCCCATCCACGCGGCGACCAGAATGCCGAGGCCCCGTCCCATCCAGTGAGCCGATTGTCGCCGGTGGGTCTCGCTCGTCAGGAGCTTTGGCGAGCAGTTCAACATAACCATAGAAGCGACGCGTCAGCCCGTCTGACTCCTGAAATGGCCGCGGCCAACGTGCGCGCCAATCCCATGGCCATTTGGACATACCTGGAAGAACGTGGCCGCAAAGCGGGCCGCTCCATGACCTTCGAACACGCTGTTCGTACGTTTCTGCAACCGGTTATCTTCGGTATCGACCGCAACGGGATAAAACTGAACCATCTGCGTTTCATCCTGGCCGAAGGCGACGACGATGTGCTGAGCTCCCAAGCGGGCGCTGGCAGTATCGAGGGGTATTGCCTACCGATGTGCCTGCGCCACGCCTGGATCAATCTCGAGGGTCGCCTATATCAGGTGGAGGCGCAGTTGCCGTTTTGCGACGATTCCGATCAATTGCGCTTATCGCTAACCGAGCTGCAAGCCCATGGTCGGCGGATCAGTGCAGCCAAGGCGGCTCAGGCGGAGAACAAGCGCGCGGCGCGCCTACATGGGGACATTGAGTTTGAAAAACAGCTAGGCGCAGAGTTCGACCGCACTCAAAGGCGGCCGGGGCGAGCCAAGGTGCGGCGTAGCGTCAAGCACGAGCCTCTACGATGAGCACTGTAAACCCGTGGATCGCACGCCTAGCAAACTGTACGAACCTCGATCACATTCGAGCACGGGCGGCATTGACACCGGAAACTCTTCGGAACTTGGATGAGCTTGCGACTTTTGACGCAATCGCTCGACTCAACGAGGCGTTCGACAATCACTACCATGTTTCGGAGAACGCTGCTCGCCACATCGCGTCAATTTTGCGCTGCGCATCCGCGGGAATCAGCGCCCGCTACGCGAGCCGGAAAGACTTCATCACAACGCTATATGCCGGGTCACTACCGCCGTCGCCAATCGAGCCAATTTGTATCACCGGGCTCGCTGGCGTCGGCAAAAGCGAGTTGCTGCGCGCGCTCGTTCGCGTGTTGCCGACTGACGAACTGCTGCCTGTGGATGAACATCATGCGGATTTCCCCATGCAAGCCGCATGGCGCCTCCAGTTATCCGCAACTGCATCCGTCAAACCGATGTTGGAACAGGTCGCACTCCAGGCGGGCGCACCTCGGAGCGTGGGTAAGAATGCGGCCGCGATGCAACAGATGTTGCAACACGTTGCGTATCGGAACGGTTTGGCGTTAATCGCCGCGGATGAATTCCAGTTCGTTAGCCAGGGTTCAAACGCGAATACGCTCGTAACGCGTATGTTGTTGAGTTTGCGAGCGCTAGGCGTACCCCTTCTCTTTGCGGCGAATTACAGTCTCATTCATCGGTTGAAACAACGCAATCAAGAAGATAGGCATCGTTTACTGAGTCGCGTCCTTCACCTGGACAGAGATGACTCGAACTCGCCTGATTGGCGAGCGCTCATAGCCGGCTATGTGCGCATTGCGCCAGAAGTTTTCCAAATCGACGCATGCGGAGACGCCGCCGCATTGTGGCGCCTAACCGGTGGCCTGCCAAGATTGCTTCGCAAACTGCTAGTCATGGCGTACGAAAGCAGTCGCTATGAAGGCATAGACGTCGTAAACGTTGAAGCCTGCAAGGGGTTAGCACCCGCTAGCACGGACACTTCAGAGAAGGTGCAGAATGCGCCGAAGGAGTGTTTATGTCTAAGCGAAGAAGATACAGCCCGGAGTTCAAGCGCGAGGCGGTCGAGTTGACCCGCCAACCCGGGGTCACGCTGGCGCAGGTGGCCCGCGAATTGGGGCTTGGGGCCGGGATGCTCGGTCGATGGCGCAAAGAGCTTGAGCAGTCAGGTGCTGTGGCCTTTGGTGGTACCGGCACGCCGCGCGACGAAGAGATTGCCAGGCTCAAGCGCGAGAATGCCCGTCTCAAAAAGGAACGGGATTTTTTACGCGACGCGGCCACATTCTTCGCCAAGGAATCGTCCTGAAATATCAGGCGATCGAGTGTGGCCGCAACCAGTATCCCGTACGCCTGATGTGCCGCTGCTTAAGGGTCTCACCCAGCGGGTTCTACGACTGGCGAGCTCGCCAGCCCAGTGCGCGCGCGAGAGACAACAGGCGGCTTCTCAAGCGCATCCGCTCTATTCATGCGGATCAGCATGGTGTGATCGGCGCACGTCGCATGCATGAAGAATTGGGCTTTGAAGGCGAAACCGCCAGTCGCAGAGTTACTGTCAAATCTGGTGTATGAGGAAAGAAGCTAGGCGGCTTTCCTGCTGAGTTGTCGCTCGTCTATTCCGTCGATGAATTGGATGCCATCAATGACATCGGCGAGTTGCTTGAAGCCGCGT
>NZ_JAGHQU010000017.1 GCF_017744135.1 Endozoicomonas sp. G2_2 | reverse complement strand
ACGCGGCTTCAAGCAACTCGCCGATGTCATTGATGGCATCCAATTCATCGACGGAATAGACGAGCGACAACTCAGCAGGAAAGCCGCCTAGCTTCTTTCCTCATACACCAGATTTGACAGTAACTCCGGGCCAAGGTGAAAACCAGCGTCTGGTACAAACGCTGACGCTCCGGCAGTCGATCCAGAAACTTCAGGAACAAGAGGTGGCTGCCCACCGAGCACGGCTCCACGAAAGCCAGCAGTCCAAGGCCGGCGGCCAGTACTCCGGCCTGTGCGATCTCCAAGGCTTAGGCCGGCTCGGCCGTGTAACCGGCATCCCGAACGGCTTTGGCCAACGTTTCGGGCGACACCTGATTGGCATCGTGCGCGATACGCGCCTGCCTGGCGTCCAGTGACACCGAGGCGCCTTTGACACCGGCCTGCTGTTCGATCACGTTTTGCACGATCTGCACGCAGCCTTGGCAGTGCATGCCGTCGATACTGAGTAGGGTGGTTTGCATGAGGTGCTCCTTGTTAGCCAAGCTCAACCAACTTCGGTCAAGCCGCGCATGGTGTTTAAAGGAGCGTAGTACCTGGAGTTGACTCCAGGTCAAGAATTATTTGCGCTTTTGTGCTTCCGATTATTCAGTCGGCGCGTCGAGTCCGTCGATGATCGGGCAACCCTGGTCGCTGCCGCGGCATAGCTGCAAAAGGTTCCCGAGCTCCTGTTGCAGCCGATCCAGATCGGCCATACGGGTTCGAATATCTTGCAGTTTTTGTTCAGTCAATCGCGCGACTTCCGGTCGAGCGGCATCACGGCAGCTCCGGGATTCGAGTAGTACCCGGATTTCGTTGAGCGAAAAATCACAGCGTTGGGCGCGCTGGATGAAATGTAGACGGGCGAGATCCCGCGCGACATAGCGCCTTCGCCCTCGGCTATCCCGCGCAACGGGGGACAACAGCCCAATTTTCTCGTAATAACGCAGCGTATCGACGGACATTCCGACTTGCCGGGCAGTTTCACCGATGCCAGAGATAGGAATCACCTCTTAAGGCTCATGTGTAAGTGTGTGAATAGATCCTTATATACATTGAGGGTGTAGATAAATTCAAAGGAAGCGCCGTAGTAACCTTCTGACTTTATTCCCTTTTTCCGAAATCGGCTTCAAAAGCCCAGTTCGAGAAACACGCGTTTATTCAGCGGCTTACAAGGTTTGTCTACACCCTCATTACGAAGGCCATAAAAAGCCTTAACCTCGCACGGTCTACGTTCGCTATCGGAATGCTAAATTGAATTCCAAGCCGTCTTCCTAAGCTGTCCGAATTCGCTGGGTCGTCTAAGCTGCGAGGCACGGGAAGGGGACAGCTCATCGCTGTCCCCTTGCTTAAGCGACGTTACGCTATTTTCTCCAATCGAAATTTAGTCGCGAGTGTGAGGGCCAGCGTGAATATGCGACTGCGGATCAGTATGGTCCTCGCCTTCCTGATTTTCCTTTTCCGCACCACGTGTGGGGACATTCTCGGACGCCCGCCCAGGCTCGCCCGAGTGGTCAATGACGTCGTAATCGTCGGCGCCTCTCGGACCGGTGTTGCCTCGGCTAGGCGACGGCGCTGTCTCGGAACTGCCTTCGACTCTTACCACCGCCTGAGTATTCCCTGAAGCTGTGGTGTCAGCCGATTCGGCTTCATGGCCTGCCCCACCAGCGCTTGCGGTCATAAATATCGCGCTACTGAGGAACAGAGAAGTCGCGATAAACCAATGTGATGTAGACGGATTAACATTTGAGATGTGCATGAGTTCACTCCCGTAATTCATATCAACGATAAAGCTGCAAAACGCGATCGCAATTGACCAGTTCGTCTAGCCTCAAGCTACCAATTTGCGTTTATAGCTCGGAGCGCGGCGTACGCCTGCGGACACAAGCAAATTTGATTAGAGTCTGCTAATCCAGGCGCGTTTGAGCCGCTGCCAATGCGAAAAGGCTACGACGCTCTGGCGGGAGGACGGTATGGTGGTAAAGTAAATCCGCTGCCAACCTCACTTTGATTAAGGGCAGCAGGCTTTACCGCAGAATAATAATCCGTTTTGAACAAGAAATTGCTAGCGCCTATGGCACTCGCTGCGCAATGGCCGACAGATGCGCACTTATGGTGCTTATGACCCTCGGAGCCATCATGATGTTCATCGTTGGCGGTAGGAGTGGCGTTTCTTGGTTCGCTGCCGACTGTGGATTGCGCGTGATCGCCGGCGAGCTGGATAGAAACGCGCGGTGGCGTTTGTCCGCTAGCCTGCGTGGCAAACGCGGCCAATAAAAGCGATAGTGCGAACATGAAACGCATGTGATCGAATGTAGATGCGGTTAGGCTAAAAATCAAGAGCGTGATGTGCTGAGTAACAACGTGAGTTGAGGGTGTCGGAAGTAGTTAACTATTTGGAATATAGAATAGCCCGTCGTCCATCAGACACAGACTCAGTGTTGGTTGGGCCGTCGCCGGCGTGGCCTGTGTTCGTACAGGGCCAGATGTAGGTAAAAGCCGGCGATTGGGAGCGCCGTATTCTTGCTTGGTCGCGCGTGTTACGGGGCCAATAGTTTGCCCATCTCGTTCAGAGAGAAGCCCAGCCGCTTCGCGCCTTGAATAAACCGCAGGCGTTCCATGGCGCCGGGTGGAGAACGGCGATAGCCGCTGGGCGTGCGCGGTGGTTCCGGCACGAAGCCGAGCCGTTCGTGGACACGGATGGTTTCAACGCCCGTATTGGCGTTTTGTGTCAACTGGCCTATGGAATAACTCAAGACGACCATCCTTCACGCGCAACGCGAGACTTCCACAGTCGAGTGGACAATACCCAAGTCATTGGGGATCAACGCTTTGTAGTAGGTTGGCGACTCCGGGTGGTGTGTCACAATACTGAACGCCGCCGCATAAATACCTGGCCCGATCGACCACACGTGAAAATCGGCCAGACGGTTGTCATCCGCCGACTCGATTGCCTCGCGTAGCCGCTCACGAACGTCGGGTTCGGCGCGTTGATCCAGCAGCACGCCTGTGGTCAATCCCAGTAACTGTTTCGCCCAGCGCACGACCAGGATGGCGCCGACCACGCCCATCACAGGATCGAGCCAAACCGCACCGACGTATTTCCCGGCCAACAGGGCGAAGATCGCCAGCAACGAGGTCAGCGCATCCACCAGCACGTGCAGATAGGCCGCGCGCATGTTGTGGTCTTGCCCATGGCCGTGATCGTGGGCGTCGTGGCCATGCGCGTGGTGGGCTGCGTGCCCATGAAAATGGTCGTGTCCGTGCTCGTGACCATGGTCGCCCAGAATCAACATGCACAGGCCGTTGATGATCAGGCCCACCACGGCCACGGCGATCGCCCAATTGAATTGAATCGCGACCGGGTTCAGGGCCCGTTCCACGCTCTCCCAGACCATGACCGCGGCAAAGATTGCCAGCAGCAGAGCGCCGGTATAGCCGCCCAGCGCGTTGACCTTGCCGGTGCCGAAGGTAAAGCGCGGGTCGTGGGCGTGACGCCGCGCGTAAATATAGGCGAACGCGCTGATGCCCAGCGCCAGCGCGTGGGTGCCCATGTGGATGCCGTCGGCGAGTAGTGCCATCGAACCGAAAGCCACGCCGGCGGCGATCTCGACGCCCATGGTGACCAGCGTGATGGCCGTGACGATCAGGGTGCGACGCTCGCCCGCCCGGGGGCGATCCTGGCCGAAGCTGTGATCGTGTTCCCAGTGGCTGATGTCTTCGGTGTGCATGGAGCGCTCCTTGTCTACGGGGCGACGCGCGGCGCCTGCGTTGTTGGATTTGGTCGCTGCTTCGACGGACTGGTCCTTGGGAGTTCAACCCCGGCGCCGGCCGTGCGGCACCGGGGCGAACGAAACGGATCGTGCTCGTCGGTGCTAGGCGATCGGCTCCGCCTCATAACCGGCCGATCGCATCGCCTGGCGCAGGCTTTCATCATCCGCGGTACTGTCCACTGCCACAACCTTGCTTTCCAGGTCGATGTTGATGGTCGCATCCGGGTCGGTTTGTTCGATTGCCCGGGTAACGGTGTTAACGCAATGGCCACACGACATATCTTCAACGGTATAACGCTGCATCGCAGGCTCCTGTATTGGAAATGTGAAATCAATCGTGAGGCTTCCCACGGTGGGAAGGTCAAGCTATTCGCAGTGGTGAATCTCGTTTGGCGCGCTACATCCCGAGCTCGGTCAATCCTGCATGGTCTTCCGGTCGTGGCCCTTGTGGCCACAAAAAGCGACGCTGCTCTTTCTCAATAGGTACGTCGTTGATGCTGGCTTCCCGGCGCTGCATGAGGCCGTTGTCGTCAAACTCCCACTGCTCGTTGCCGTAGCAGCGAAACCACTGGCCAGCGGTGTCGTGACATTCATACTGGAAACGCACTGCGATGCGGCGTTCGTGATACGCCCATAACTCCTTGATCAGGCGGTAACCCAGTTCCCGCTGCCACTTTTGCGTCAAGAACTGAACGATAGCGTCTCGGCCTTCGATGAATTCCGAGCGGTTGCGCCAGACACTTTCCGGAGTATAGGCCAGCGAGACTTTCTCCGGATCGCGCGTGTTCCAGGCGTCTTCGGCCATTCGGACCTTCTGTCGAGCGGACTCCTGCGTGAAGGGCGGGAGCGGGGGCTTTTGTGTCATGGGGTGGTCTCCTTGAAAAGGTCGCTTCATCGGTCGTCTCGAAGTGAGCGATACATTGACGTCGAGCAAACATTGGTGCTTGCCACGCGTGGAAGGTCAAGGCTGGAAAACGCCCTGTCGACGATTGGAGCGGATGACCGGACCGGACGAAAATAACCGCTTGACCTTCCCATCGTGGCAACGTTGATACTCCGTCGCCATGGCACCCAACGCACCGGAGAAACCGTCATGGCTTCTGTAGAACCTCTACTATCAAACGATCCATCGGGCTCGCATCCGGTGGGGCAGACCCTACGTGTCGGTATCGCTGGCATGAGCTGTGCATCCTGCGTCGGCCGCGTGGAAAAAGCCCTGCGCGCCGTCGATCGGGTCGAGTCGGCGAATGTGAACCTGGCCACCGAACGGGCCGAGGTCACGTTTTCATCCGCGCCCGACACGGCCGCGGTCCAGACCGCGATTCAGCAAGCCGGTTATTCGATCGTCGAGGAGACGATCGAGTTGGCCGTTGAAGGTATGAGCTGCGCGTCCTGCGTCGGCCGTATCGAGAAAGCCCTGGCGGCCGTGCCCGGTGTGCTGGAAGCCCACGTGAATCTGGCCACTGAAAAGGCGCAGGTGCGCCACGTCGCCGGCATGGTCGACGCCAAGGCGCTGGAAACTGCAGTCAGTGACGCTGGCTATGCGGCCCGCACGGTAGCGGACAACGACAGCGGCGATCAGCAAGCTCAGGCGCGGGCCGAGGAGATCGGCGCGCTCAAGCGCAGCATCCTGTTCGCGGGCGCGGCGACGTTGCCGATCTTCGTGCTCGAGATGGGTAGCCACATATTCACGAGCCTGCACGACGGACTGATGGCAACGCTCGGTCAGCAGAACCTGTTCTATCTGTTCTTCGTGCTCGCCAGTTTCGTACAGTTCGGGCCGGGTCTACGCTTCTACAAGAAGGGCTGGCCGGCCTTGATGCGCGGCGGCCCCGACATGAACTCGCTGGTCATGCTGGGCACGAGTGCGGCCTACGGTTATTCGCTGGTGGCGACCTTTCTGCCCAGCGTGCTGCCCGAGGGCACCGTCAACGTCTACTATGAAGCCTCGGCCATGATCGTGACGCTGATCCTGATCGGGCGTTACATGGAGGCGCTGAGCAAGGGGCGTACCAGCGAGGCCATCAAGCGTCTGATGACGCTGCAGGCCAAGACGGCCCGGGTGATCCGTGACGGCGAGCCCGTGGAAGTGGCGCTCGAAGATGTGCAGGTCGGCGATATCGTGCAGGTCCGCCCCGGTGAAAAGGTGCCGGTGGACGGCGAGGTGGCCGAAGGCACGTCCTACGTCGACGAGTCCATGATCACCGGCGAGCCGGTGCCGGTTCAGAAGAGCGCGGGCGCCGAAGTCGTGGGCGGTACGCTCAACAAGACCGGCAGTTTCTCGTTCACTGCCACCAAGGTCGGCGGCGACACCATGCTGGCCCAGATCATCCGCATGGTCGAAGCCGCGCAGGGCGCCAAGTTGCCGATTCAGGCGCTGGTTGACCGCGTGACCGGGGTTTTCGTGCCGGCGGTGCTCGCCGCTGCGGCGTTGACCTTCGGGGTGTGGCTGGTGTTCGGTCCCACGCCCGCATTGACGTTCGCCCTGGTGAACGCGGTCGCCGTGTTGATCATCGCCTGCCCCTGCGCCATGGGGCTGGCCACGCCGACCTCGATCATGGTCGGCACCGGCCGGGCCGCGGAAATGGGCGTGCTGTTTCGCAAGGGCGAGGCGCTGCAGAGCCTGCGGAGCGTCGACATCATCGCGCTGGACAAGACCGGCACCCTGACCAAGGGGCGCCCGGAGCTCACCGATCTGGTCACCGCCGACGGTTTCGAGCGTGACGACGTGCTGCAGACGGTGGCCGCCGTGGAGGCCCACTCGGAGCACCCGGTCGCCGAGGCGATCGTCGAGGCCGCGCGAGCGACGGGCGTTAAGCTCATCAAGGCCGCCGACTTCGAGGCCACACCCGGCTACGGCGTATCCGCCACCGTCGATGAGCGCGCCGTCGCGATCGGCGCGGACCGCTTCATGCGCCAGATGGATCTGAACGTGACCGCGTTCGCGGAGACCGCGAGCCGCCTGGCCGACGAGGGCAAGACGCCGCTCTACGCCGCGATCGACGGCCGTCTGGCCGCGATCATCGCAGTCGCCGATCCGATCAAGGAATCGACACCCGGCGCCATCGAGGCCTTGCACGGTCTGGGGCTGCGCGTGGCCATGATCACCGGCGACAACCAGCGCACCGCCAATGCCATCGCCCGGCGGTTGGGCATCGACGAGGTGATCGCCGAGGTTCTGCCGGACGGCAAGGTCGAAGCGGTCAAGCGCCTGCGGGGGAACGACCGCAAGCTGGCGTTCGTCGGCGATGGCATCAACGACGCGCCGGCGCTGGCCGAGGCCGATGTCGGCCTGGCGATCGGCACCGGCACCGACGTCGCCATCGAAAGCGCCGACGTGGTGCTCATGTCCGGCGACCTGCGCAACGTGCCCAACGCCATCGGTCTGTCGCGCGCGACGATCACCAACATCAAGCAGAACCTGTTCTGGGCTTTCGCGTACAACGCCGCGCTGATCCCGGTCGCCGCCGGCGTGCTGTACCCGGCGTATGGGGTATTGATGTCGCCGATTTTTGCGGCGGCTGCGATGGCTTTGTCCAGCATCTTCGTGCTCGGCAATGCGTTGCGCCTACGTCGGTTCGCGCCGCCCATGGGGTTCGAGGAAGCCCCGGCATCGCAAAGTCCCGCCACGACCGTGGCGGCCCGGTAGCCGCGGCCGAACGAGGAGGTCGCGAGCCGGCGAGGCGGCCAGTCAACGCGTGGCGACAAACCTGGCGGTTGATGATGAAGTGCCCGTCGAAGGGCCCTACGGCACTTCGTTTCTGCGCGAAAACATGCCGGCCCGATCGTGGGAACGGCGCTTGCCCGTGGGCTGCAACAGCCCATCCACATCGACCAAGGCGTTCGCACAGCGCGCGATCTGTACTTCGACGGGCATTTTGAAGCGTTGGCCGAACGCCATGCTAACGTTGTCCGAGGCGACAGCGACTGGAGCGTGGCGCACCGGCTGGGTCACTGACGCCGTGGGCCAGGATCTGGCCGATCTCGACAGCTGGAAATCTTACGTCGCGGGCCGCCCGCCATGGTCGACGCGCCGCAGGACCTGCTAACCCAACGTGGTCTGAGGGCCGGCGGTCTGCACGCGGACGCGTTTTTCATCCCGGAAACTGGCTCGGCGGTCGAAGCCTGACCGGTCGAGCCCCCTTTGAGGCATGAGGCGATCATGAACATAGGCCAAGCCGCCGAAGCATCCGGTATCTCCGCGAAGATGATCCGCTACTACGAGCGGGTGAATCTCATCCCGCCCGTAGGCCGCACCGAATCCGGCTATCGCGTCTATACCGATGCCGACATTCACACCCTGAAGTTTATCCAGCGGGCGCGAAGCCTTGGTTTTTCCGTCAAGCAGATGCACGAGCTGGTGTCCCTCTGGCGCGACCGCAGTCGCAGCAGCGCCAACGTCAAGTCCGTGGCTCTGGCGCACGTGGCCGAACTCGAAGACAAGATCGAAGCGCTGAATTCCATGCGGGAGACGCTGCAGCATCTGGCTGAGCACTGCCGCGGCGATCACCGGCCGGATTGTCCCATCATCGAGGGCCTGTCCGAGGGAGAGCAGCCGCCCGAGCCGCCGCAAAATACGAACCGGCGGCGCATGCGTGCACCCGCGGGCGGCCGCCGATCGGGCGTTAACACAAGCCCCTGACCGCGCCGTAAATAGCCGGGCTAGATCCCTTGCTGCAACAAATGTCGCTACCGAATATGGGACCGTGAGTCACCGATGAATTCGACATCGCACCACACGCACACCGGCGGCGCTTCTTTGAACCAGACCGCACTCAGTGCAACCATATACTGCCTGAGCGGCTGCGCTATTGCTGAGGTGGTTGGCATGGTTACGGGGTTCGGTCGCAACTATCGCGATTGCGGTTGTTCTCGCGTTCTTTTTTGGCTATTTCCTGACCATGCTGCAGCTGCTGCTCCGAGCCGGGTTCACTTTCTTTCAGCGCCTCGCTCAAACTCACTCTGGCCGCCGATACCGCGTCGATCGCGATCACGGAGACAGTGGATAATCTCATGATGTTGGTCATCCCCGGCGCGATGGCGGCTGGTGTGGCCTCACTATTGTTCTGCATCAGTATTGTGCTGGCATTGCTTATCGCCGGTGCCGCAGCGTTCCCCGTTAACCGCTAGCTGATCGCCCGTGGCAAAGCGCATGCTGTGGCCAAGCGCCCCATTGATTAAAAACAGTCGCTCGGCGATCAAAACCGCTGCGAACGCTGGACGAGGCTTAGCGTATGATTTTCTCCGTTTCGTGAGTTGGCCCAGAAAGGCGGCTGACCGCATTGATTGGTCAGCCGGTCGGTTGGTGGGACGATCAGATAGAGTACGCTGGCGATCGCGATATTCAGATACAGCACGTTCGCGATCTTGACGTCACCCACGAGTGGCCGACACGAATCAGCTCGGCCGCATTAGACAGCACCTTTATATTCTTGGTCCGTGTGTCGAGCTTGCTGCCGAGGCGCGACGACGCCGCCTGATAGACCGCCCGCAGCTCCTCATCATTCTGGCGGGGCCCAAGGTCCGCCGGAGCGCCCAGGTAGTTCCGCAGATCTTAGCTCTCTTGCATGAACCCAGTTCCTTGCTCGATTGGTCGTGAACGCATCAATTCCGCTTGTTCTACCTGCCAGAGTCCAACGCTAGGGGCTGTCACGATCGATGCCCTCGTGGGGTATATACGGCGTCCGAGGGACAGGCACCGCAAGACCCCGGTAGCCATGCGCTCGTGCGAGCGATAATATAGGCTCATGTGAACGCATCGCGTTTGGAGCCTTTCTATGGAAGACATCACTGCCGTTGAACGCGTGCTCGGATTCGAACACTCCGAACGCTCATCCGTGCTGCTCATGGCTGAGCGCATCCAGCGCGGGTTCCCGGTCAACACGCTCATGCATCTGCAACGCGCGGTGGCACCCGGAGACAAGGGGTTCGTGCACCGCATTGTCGCGCGGCCCACGCTTCAGCGACGGCGCAAGATGCGGCAACCCCTCAATCCTCACGACAGCGAGAAGGCGCATCGCGTTGCGCGAGCCTGGACGGCCGCGGTTCGTGTCTACCAGGACGATGAAACCGCCCGTGCCTTTCTCGAGCGCAAACACCCCTTGTTCGACGACCAGGCGCCGATGGCAGTCGCGATGCAGAACAGCGCCGGTCTGGAAGCCGTTGAGGATCTGCTGGGACGTCTGGAGCATGGCAGCGCCTTGTGAGCGGCCAGCGACTCGATCGAACGCTGTATGCGTATCGAATCGGCGACCCGGACGGGCGCTATCCCATCTTCGACGGCACCGGTTCGACTATCGCGCCGGGGCGATGGAACACGATGACTACCCCCGTCATCTACGCCGGCGAGCACTACTCGACGTCGATGCTCGAAAAGCTCGTTCATGCGAACGGGCTCATGCCACCGAACCAGCACTACATCGAGATCACGCTGCCGGGCGGCTTGTCCTACGAGATCGTGACCAAGGATGCGCTGCCCGGTTGGGACACGGCATTGCCCACGGTCGCCCGCGAGTTCGGCCACGACTGGGTAAAGGGGCGTCGAAGCGCAATACTCATCGCGCCGTCGTTCGTGGCCCGGATCGAGTCGAACATCCTGATCAACCCGGCGCATTCCGAGTGCGCGCAGATCGAGCACACATTGCCCGCGCCGATCTGGTGGGATCGCAGGCTTTTCAGTGCTTGATCGTCATCCAGTGCAGTGGCTCAGATGGGGCCGGGCGGCGCGGAGGTCGATCGCTTGAGTGAATCGACGCGAATCACGCAAGTCATTGAGCCAACCTGCGATCTCAGGCCCGTCAGCGCAGATGAAAAAGGCCACCGCAGCGTCTACTACTCGATCGACGATGCTCAGCGGCTGCTGCCGCTGGTGCCGGCTGTCTGCTGGCGATCGTTCAGGCGACCATCGATACCCGTAACGCCACCGTGCGCTATACGGCGAAGGCGTCCGCGATCGGCTCCTCGGATTGGCTGGCCGGAAAAGAGCCCACCATCTAACAGGACAAGGCAGACCGAGGCGGTTCGGCGATTGCCGTTCCGCTTCGGCTTTCCCGTGCGCGCTAGCGATTGATGGATTACGCTGGCACTGCGAGCAATGCGCAGGAGTGCTAGCAGTGTCAGCCGTCACCATTCGCAACCTTTCCGAAGAAACCCACCGTGCGCTCAAGGTGCGGGCTGCAAAGCACGGCCGCAGCATGGAAGCTGAACTGCGCGCCATTCTCGAAAATGCCGTGCGCCCGAAGACGCGCCTCGGCACAGCGCTCGCCGAGTTCGGCCGGGAAATGGGCGGCGTGGAGTTGCCAACGAACCGCGACGATTCACCCCTCGAGCCAGCGACGTTCGAGTGATCATTCTCGATACCAACGTCGTCTCAGAACCCATGAAGCCCCAGGCGAACCCGCTGGTAAAGCAGTGGCTGGACCGCCAGGACCCCGAGACGCTCTACCTTACGGCCGTCAACCTGGCTGAACTGTTGGCGGGGGTAGAGCAGATGTCGGTAGGCCAACGCCAGAATGATCTGTGGCATGGCCTGACCCGTTTGTTACGGGCGTTGTTCGACCAGCGCATTTTGCCGTTCGACCAGCGGGAGGCCGAGGTGTTCGCTCAGATGAGCGCAACGGTCAGGGCCAGCGGCCGTGTATTGCCTATGGCTGATGGTCAGATCGCCGCGATTGCCGCGACGCACGTTTCAGCGTGGCCACGCGCGACATCGAGCCGTTCGAGGCTGCCGGGGTGCCCGTTATCAATCCGTGGGCCGAGTAGGGCGGCGTTCGGCGTATGAAGGCCATGACCGCCACGAGTGATACCCATGTGCAGCTCAGCCCCCGCTGATCCCAAACCGGCGTGCGCGGAGTGCCAAGAACCGCTGGTGCTCGAGGATGCATCGGGCGACTACTATTACTGGCGCTATCGTGAGCCTTTCTGCAAGGGCGCACGCGTGATGGCACGCAGCGAGCAACACTCCGAGGGATACTGAAGTCAGTGGCGAAACGGGCGCATCTATCGCGCCGCGATCACGGAAGCACGGCGTCGCGCTTTCGATGAAGGTGACGCCGAGCGGCAGGGCACATTCAAGCCCTCTATCGGCGAGTTGTTTTCGAGCCTATGTCGTCGACTGCCGGCAAATCACCGTACGCTGATTTCGACATTCCCAAAGCATCCGACCATCGCGGTCTGCTGAGCCCGGTTTGTATCGAACGCTACAGCGAGGAAATCGACCGTCTTGTCTGATTGGTCGTAGCGCGGCTCACCAGCGAGCTCTAGCGAAGCGACCTCGGCGCTACGGTCATGCTGCTTGAGGTGGCGCACGATATGCGATCGCAGTGCCGCCTTAGTCATGTCGCGACACTCCACATCGAATTGACCCCGCAATCCCGCATCGATATGTGCGGCCACGGGCAGGACGCAGGCTACGAGCACGAAGAAGCCGAGTACAGCCAGGATAAAGGCGAGTACGGTCGTTACCAGGGCGTTGGAGACCCGGCGAAGCATAGAAGAACTGTGGCGGTCGGCTACACGGTCGGGGCAACTCGGTGGGTCGGTCGGGGTAAATAGTTGTAGTGCGCTCAGCAACCGGTACGCGGTTTAAAAAGGACCCAGCCTCACTATGACCCTTCTACAAAATTTCCAGTTTGTCAGACTCAGCCGTAAGCGATCCAAGAGCCATTCGTTGAACCGTTGCTAGAAACGTGGGGGGATGACGCCGAAAAGGCGATTCTGCATCTGCGTATTTCTGGGCTTCCAGCGCCCTAACAGCCTGCGCTGACGGTACCCAAGGCATAAAGAGCCATATAGTTGACCGAGGGCGGTAGTAATACTCGATGAGGAAGGGGCAGGCCCCGTCTATCGCTCGCGGGTTTGCTACTCTTAACTATCGAAGTACGTCGCGGAGACCTGCTATGGCGACCTATGTGATCCTGGCGATCCAGCTCCTTGCCGTTCTTCTGGGCCTTGGAGTTCTGTATATCTCAGTGATTTCCAAGCGCGAGGAACAGCAGGAACGTTTGCGCAAAGATCAGTCTTCGAAGCATTCACACTTCGTCGATTGTAAGTCCCGACCTGGACGCTAGCAGAAGATCGATCCGGCGCACTGGTGTGTCTCGGGTTTTTCGGGCCAGCAAACTTAGTAGCGGCGCGTCCAATCCCTGATAGCGTTACTTTTATCTCGCGCGCAGTCCTTACAGCGCCTCGGCACGCATCAGTCGCAAACGTTTCGAGTCCACCGATTAGTAAGTGACTACTCTTCTAACCCTCGCCATAGCTCGTGGGCTGTTCCTCATATCGAATGAGCGCCGGTAGTGCCCGACTGGGCCCCGGCAGGGGCCCAGTCGGGGCCCTAAGACGGCCGATTCGAACCACGCTAAACGCAAAAGGCCCCAATCGGGCCCCGGCCGGGGCCCGATTGGGGCCCTCGTGGGTTCACGCGTCTAGTTCTGTGCCGAAGCAAGATACGTTTTGGGCAGGCCGTTGCCGGATTTACGCGTTCGCGTCTTAACCTCGAACGCTTGTCGAACGGCGTAACGGGTCTGCCTCTGTAACCAGCCCGTTCCAACGAACTTATAAGTACGCGCTTAAGAGCGCCCGTTACGTAAGGGGGGCTACATCCCCAGCGCCCTCTATTTCGCACTCGCGCATACGCGAGGTCTGCGAACCGTTACACCCAATGTACATAGCGGTATTCGCTGCGCGAGCGGAACGTTGCCGCCTTGAAAAGTCGAAAAGTTACGAAAATCGGAACTTTGCGCCCTCGCAACTATTTGCCCGGACGGCAAGATATCTGAAATGGCTAATCCATTATGAAGGAGGTCAAAGAAAGCAATAACCCCTTATTCGTAAATGGTTAACTGAACCTCTCACCCTTTACGTAATTGGGTGCCATTTCAATAGGCAGTAAAAACGGAGTCAGAACCGGAGTCTGGCAGGCACCCGAAATATCTCCTTCATAAAGGGGTTCTTACTCCAAACACCCTTTACTTCCGCGCGCGCGTGCGCAGGAAGGATATCTGGCCCAACGCCCCACTTGATAGTGAAGTGGGCAGGGCACCGCTACACGATCGAGGCGATATAGTGAACGACACAGAAGACAAGCTAGGACAGGGGCTCGACCAAGCCTACGAAGGGGCGCTCGCAGGCGCTCAGTTTCTCTACGAGCGCGCATTCGCGGCGGCCGAAGCGTTCTGGGAGGCACATCACCGGAACCATAAACTACGGCCGAAACACGAATGGGGCTTTATCGGCGTGAGAGTGCGCCTACGCAACGGCTCAGTACAGATCGAATGGTTTCGCGCGAAGTATTGGCAACCGCGCTACCGTTCTGGCAACCACACTAGGCGACAGCCCGCCTTGCAATACCTGCCGCGGGGCAAGTCCATGCGTTACTCTGCCGCTGCGTTTCGCCGTGTTCGAGCCAAAGAGTGGGAAATCGACTTGGCGATGCTATTCGAAAATGAGTTCGAGGCGATTCGTCGACAGAGCCAAATGCTCGGTAAGGTACGTCGGTACATTATTGAGACGCGAAAGGCAGCCGCTGCCGAGCGCGCGTTGCCAGCAAGCGACGATGCGCTATCCCCTATTTGCGATTGAGATCGCGTAAGCGCATATCCGTATGGGTGCGATGGCTCTGGCAAGCTAACCATCGCACTGTTGTCACGGCCAAGCGGATCGATCGCATGATCGAGCAGGCCAAAGCGCCCGCATGACGGCTCGCAGCCAGCACCCGGTCTGGCTCACAATACGCATCGATTCTTCTTGTACGCCGTCCTCATGAACCACGACACGCCCATGGCCGAGGTCATCGCCGGCATGGCCCGGGCCGAACACGCCGCCTGCTACGAGTTCGTGCGCCGCCAGACGCGCGAGGATCAGCAGACCCTCGAGACCGGTGCAACAATGCTGCGCGATATCGCCACAGATCTGCGCGCCCGCGATGTCGCGGCCCTGATGTCGTGGAAATCACCCGAGGCTTACGAGCCCGTGCCCGAGGCACTGCTCAAGCAGGCCCTCAAGAACGCGGCCGGCAACGACCCGGCGCGTGTTCGCGCCGCGCTCGAGCCCATGGCCTTCGCTGATCTGTGCGCCATGGCCACCGCGGCGGACTATCTGCGCCAGGCCGCCCAGCATCTGCGCCTCTACGGCGGTCACGGCAACGCCGCGAAGCCCCAACGCGAGCTGATCTGAGAAAATTCTTAGGCATTTTTGATCAAAAATGCGACCGCCTGAAACGCCCGCCATATAAGGCTTTGCGCCGATCGCGCGCGCGAGTTCCACGCGGGAATTTCGACCACGGATAGCCGATGAAACTCTTCGATCTGCGCACTGCGATCGCGTTCTATCGCGGCAAGATTCGCGCCTAGGTCAATCGCGATCCGATCTACGCCGACGAATACATCATCGTGGTCCGTTTCGGCAGCGAAGAATGGGCGGTTGTGGAAACGGGCGCCGGCGCCTACCGGCCTTCAAGACGATCGATGCCGTCATCCGCGTCGTTCACCAGCTCGGCCTGTCCCATGCCGAGGTCGAGACACGCCCACGATAGAGCGTCTGCCGTTCGGGCCGAACAGGGCGCAGTCAACTCACGCATCGGCTGTGTCGGTAACTGTGCACTTAGTTCTGAGGTTGGATTCTGGGGCCGCGAAGAGTCGCCGTAGCTAACCTGTCGTTTCCGTGGTACCCCGTGGGATGTAAAAGGGGGGGCAATAACCAGTTCCTCAATGATCGATATGGGTCGTTAAATGACCCACCGCTTCGGTATGCTTGCGTGAAAGAAAAAAACTAAAGAACAGTGGACTTGCGACCTCTTCTCCGGTCAGTGTTGCGTTTAGTAGACCTACATGACTTAGCACGCCATCCGGGCGTAGGCACCTACCGTGTTACGGAGGACCGGCCAGGCTGGGGTGAAGGTATTTGGTTGGACGTTGGTGCCCGTCTTCTCGGCTATCTCCACTCCCAGGAAACCATATTTAGCCATGACTACGTGGCGCTCGGACCCTGCTTCGAAGAAATCCAAGGGCACTACCCGGAGCTTTCGAACGAGGATCTCGAGCACGTCGTCATCCTCCTCGCTACGCCGAGCCAGTCATGGATGCGGGTGCCCGAAGCGCCCGAGCAGATCGACGCGACGAGAGAAGCCGCTGCGCTGCTGGAACGCCCGGCCTATGAAAGTGCAGATCGGGCTCGCTTGACCCGAACCGGCCGCCAGGCCATCCGTTTGGCCTCATCGGCCAGCAGCTTCCTGTTGACTCGCTTTCGGGCGTTGGAAATTGCCGGCGCGCTGCGGGACGGGCTTTTCGTCGAGGCCCAGGATGCGCTCAAGACGGTATTGCAGAAAATCGCTGAGCTCGCAGAGGACATCCGTAACACACGTGAGCAGCCTGGCCGGGGCGATCGCGTCGAGATGTTCCGTAGCCAGTCCGAGGCCTACAACAACGCGCTGAGCGAGACCAACGCGGCAGTTGTCGATGCCCAAGAGCTGCTGGGAACGTCAGAGATCACCGAAGCGATGGATCGTCATGCCGGGCAGCACGGCGGCGCCGATGCCGAGCAATTCAGCCTCGAACTCTACAACGCGCTGCGGCTGCTGGAGCGGCTCGGCCGCATGTATGCCGACTTTATCCATCACATCACCAGCGCTGGGGAAAAGCCGGTCGGAGTGCGTGACCTGCCGGGGCTTGCGGCGTACCTGGCGCTGTGTCCTCCCGACGAAGCCTTGGTTGCCGCTTGCCATGCACAGTCCGGCCCTCTGGCGGTCTGTTGGCCCCATGCGGCGCTCGCCGACTTTGACGGCATCCTGCCGGCGATTTCCACCGAAACCGAGGTAGCGGTCGCGCCGGTGGCGCGACCCGAGGAAGGCGATGACCGGATAACGCCGATGGACCTGTTTCTGGAGGCTCATCGAGAACACATTCGCCAGCTCCTGTTCGAGCGGCCGATTCGGCTGTCCGAGGCGCGCACACAGGGGTGGCTGTCCGCACACGGTCAATCGATGGTGGACCAGCTCGTGGGCGTTTTCACCGCACCGCGGCGGCTGGTCGAGGACGAGGCCATTGAAATGCGCCTGGTGGCTGATGCGATGCGAATCCCGATCGATGGCCACCGTGCGCTAACCGGGGATGACTTGGAGTTACGGCTACGCGGTGAGGATCACGCCGCCGCTGGCCCACCGCCTGACGGAGACAACTATGCAGTGGTCTGAGGTTGGAGAGGTGCACGCTTATTTGCTGCGCCACCGCTATGTGGAGACCAAGCCCCGTCGGCGCCGCCACACCGGTGAGGATCACATCGCTAGCCTGCTGGCCGCAGCCGAGGACACCGATGTGATGCAGCAGTTTCGGGAGCTGCTTGCCGGTCAGGGGTTGGAGTTGCTGCGCTACGAAGGCGGCGAGATGCCGGGCATCGAGGTGGATAGTCAGCTGTGGATGCTGGCCCGCCAGGCCGACGCCCAACCACCCCAGTATTTCTCGCGTGATCGTGTACTCGAACGCATGCAGATCAAGCAGGGGGACACGCGCGCCAGCGCCGGCGTCTGGTTTCTGCACACTTGGCTGATGTACTTGGCGGTGACTTATACCTACATCAACCGCGGAATGACTGCTGCCAGCCGCTATCAAGACGCCAGATTTCCCGCTTCGCGCCTGGAGACTGCCCTGCGCGAGCACTGCGATGGGCTCCGTGGCTCTGCTGGCGAGACCGACGATGCCACGCAGGTACTCACCATCCTAACCAGTGCCGACGGAATGGACTTCAAGCGGCGCGTGGCTGCCTTCTGCGAGGTCATGGTCGAGGCCGGCTTGCTGACGATTGTGCCCAGCACGGCAGAAGAACCGGTGTACCAACAGACACTGCTGGGCGCCGTCGAAATCCAACGCAACTACGACCGTGGTCTGGCTCTGCTCGATCCCGGCGAGGACGCCCTGGCGCAGATCACCAATCTGGCCACCCGTCGCGGCAACGGCGAAGACGAGGACGATTAGCATGTTCGGAATTAACCGCTTCGAGGCGACCAACTACGTTAACGGCCGCGGCGACGATCCCAAGTTGCCGTGGATGCCCCGTTTCTGCGGCACCATCCTGCCGTTCTACGGCCTGTCCACCGCGCTTCGCCTGGATAACGGCGGCGGCAAAACTTCGTTGGCCAATGCCATCGTAGGGCTGATCTCGCGGGACCGGGCCCTCATGAGCCGCGTATATGCCTGCCTGCCTCCGCATACCGATAAAAGCGGCCATTGGGGGCATGTCCGAATTGAGCTAATTGATCTGACCGAAGACGCGCTGCAAGCGCGCCCGACCGGCCAGTCGACCTTTACTGCAGAGACGTGGGTGTTTGGACTTTGCGGGTTCCGGGGCCGAGGCCGAGACCGTAATTACTACTTCTATCGGGGCACCTTCGAGGACGCACCGACCATCGGCACGCTCGACGGTGTAACGGGCCTACTGCCCAACGGGGTGTTCCAGAAAAGCGTCCGGGGGGGCGATCGCGCCAGCTGGGGTGTGACTGAGTCGGACTGGCGCCGGCAGATGGATCTATTTATCGCCAGCGGCAATGCCAAGAAACTGGCTGAATACCAGAAGGCCGGCAGCGGTGATCAGGCCGCCCAGTTCTTCGACCTCAAGAAGCGCGATGCTGAGCGTTTCGACCAGACTTTCTTTTACGACGTGCTGGCCCCGGAGATCATGTCGGGAATCATGGGGGACGTGGCCGAAAAGGACGAGCACTACCTTGAGGACACGATCTTTAAGAGCCTGTATCGCTCGATTCAAAACGAGCGCGATATTGAGACGGCGAAAAAAGAATTCGACCGCTGCAAGAGGGTGCAGGAAAGCACCCATGCCGCGGATGCCGCCGCCGGTGAGGCCGAGGCGGCACAGAAGCGCTACGACGGCCAGTACCAGTCGATCGCCCTGACACTGGCCGCACTGCGTGAGCAGATCAGCAACGACCCGCTGCCAGGGCTGCCCACGGTGAGCTTTCCTGACGATGATCTGACTGGCCAGCTTGCCCGTCACACCGTGATTGGGGCGGGGAAAGGGGTGCTGGTGAGAGACGTGGGGTTGGCTGCGGCATCTGGGCTAAAGGTCAGGCGACTCAATGAGATCGCCAGTCGCAACCAGTTGAAAGGCACACGAATTACGCAAGTCATTGAGCCAACTTGCGATCTCAGGCCCGTCAGCGCAGATGACAAGGGCCACCGCAGCGTCTACTACTCGATCGACGACGCTCAGCGGCTCCTGCCGCTGGTGCCGAATCTGCGCCCGCACGTGCGTAATGACCTGAGCGAAGCCCTAGAAATCGCCTACGAGTGGATGACGCGGGCTACTTCCACTAACCCCGTGCGTGTGGAGCTCGACGAGATTGAGGAGACGATGAACGCCGCCGACGATCAGGTTCGGCGCCTTGGCGATGAAATAACCAGGCTGAGTGAGCGCATCAGCGAACTTGATAATGAGCACACGGAATTCGAGGAAGGCCGTCAGGCCTACCTGGATGTGCGTTCGAGCCCGTTCTTTGAGCCCGAGGAAGCCGAGCACGCCGATAAGTTGGTGTATCTCGTGGACGAGGAGCGTCAAGAAGCCCAGAAAGAAATGAACGCCTTCACCGCGCGCTCGGCACGCCTCGAGCCCCTGCTGCCGGATTGGGCCCAGTTCGTTGCTGAGTTTGGGTCTGAGGCTGACCCCGCGCTCGTGCATCAACAGCTTCAGGCCGAGCATGATTCGGCCGAGGAGCGATACCGAACGGCCAGGCGCCAGACCCAAGAAGCGCGAGACGGGTTGGACACCACCAAACAAGCGCGTGACGCGACCAAACGGGAGCAGGATGAAGCCGAGGCTCGGCACGAGCACCTGGTCGAGCAGCAGGCGGTGCATCAACGATTTGCCGAAGCCTTCCCTGAGACCCGGGCTTCCGGATTCGAGGAAGATCAGCGAAAAACACTGCAAGCCTGTTCCGACAAGCGCGCCGACCTCAAGCGCGAAATCGAACGCCTCCAGGACCTGGAGCACGCTCTGCTGGCTTTCCGGACTCAGCAGGGGCAGGACGCCGACCCGGCTGCCTGGTTGCAGCAAGCGGATGCTAGGCGTGAACAGGCCGGCATTGAGCGGCATGAGAAAAAGGCTGAGGGTAAGGAGTTAAAAGCTCAACTGGAGGCGCTGGAGGCCGATGAGCTGGCAGCCCCCGATGCCCGTTACCGGGCGGCCTTGCAGCATCTGTCGGAGACCGATATTCCGGCCGAACCGCTGCATGAGTTCATCGATGGCCTCTCCCTACCGGGGCCGCGTCGCGCTGAAGTGCTGACCCATTTCTCAGCGCTGCTGTTCGCGCCGGTGGGCTCGGATGCGGCGGGTGCGGAGCGCGCGGCTGCCTCGCTGGAAGCCGCAGAGATGCGCTTGCCCTGTTTCGTGGGCCGTGAGTTGGTGCAATACGCCCGCGAGGGTCGGCTCGATGTTCAGGATAACCGGGCCACCGGGCTGCTGGCCGGCCTACGCACGCTGGATGTGGAGTGTCTGCTGGATCCAGCCAAGATCGAAGAGCGCAAAGAGGACCTGAGAGCGCAGATTGCCGCCGCCGATCAAGCCATCGAGCGGCTCGAAGCGGAACGTCGACGGCTGGCGCCCGAGGGGAAGGCCGTGAGTAATGCCCGCGAAGCGCGCGACGCGCTGACAGCCAACGTGGAGACGCGTCTGCCCGAAGCGCGTACCGAGCACGGAGACAACGAGGCGACAGCAATCGCGATCAACGAACGGCTCACGGGCAACAGCTTGGCAATGATCCGTGGCGCCGCGGCCTTCGAGCAAGCCGGCGGGAATCAAGCGGTGGTTGATGCAAAGTTGGCGGTGGAGCGGGCCGCAAATGCCACCCGGCGTGCAAGGGAGCGCGTAGAAACCGCCGAGGGCCGCCTAAACATGGCCGAGACGTCCCAGTTGGAGGCTGATGAGGCGCGGGGCCAGGCCTACCCGCCTGAGCAACGCCGGCGCGTGGATCAGGCGCAGACGTTCGTGAAGCTGAAGGGCCCGGCCTGGCAGGTCACCCGCGAAGAACAGGGCCAGCGAATCGAGGCAACGTTGGATCGGGCGCAGAACCGGGTAAGTTTCCAGCAGACCCTCAAGCGCGCCGCCAAGTACGTAGACATTAGGCAACGACGGGCCGATGGCCAGACGCCGGAACAAGAAAGGGCGGATGCTCAGAGGGCGCGAGAACAGAAAACCCGCCTTCTCCGGGAGGCACAACAGCAACTCGAGCAGGCGCGCGGGGATCGCCCGCGCTACGTGAAGGCGCGGGACGCCGTGGACCACGCGCTGGCCGAACTGCTGCAACAGGACCGCCTGACCCGCTCGTTCAGCGCGGAGCTCAAGCCCGGGGCGATCGACGGGGGCCAGCTCGCCGAGCACGAGATCTGCATCGCGTCCGGCAACCTGCGACACGCGCTGCGCGTCATGGACCTCCACGACATCGAGGAGACCGCCGGCGAACTGGCCGTGAAGCTGAGAGAGCTCGACCTGGAGCACAAGCGACGCAGCCTGCGCGACCACCGTGCCGACCGTAACCGCCAGGTTGGCCGCATGCTGGAACTGATCAATAGCCTGAGAGCCGAAGATAGTGATCTGGGACCCTCGGAGCGCGAGCATTTGCGGCCTGTCGAAGGGCTCGACCAAGCCGATCGTGTTCACCGGTTGGCTGAGAGCTACCTCGGGCTGCGTGAGGCAGCGAAGGAGAAGCTGGAGGCGGTGAGCACCGCGGCCCAGGTCAGCATGGACGAGGCGATCAATCGCATGGGCAACCTGATCACCAGCGCGGGCCAACACCTCAGAATCCTCCAGCGCGTGGCCAAGGATACGCAGGACCCGGATGCTTTGCGGTTCGAGATCAAGGCCACGGCCCTTGATCGGGAGTCGGCTCAGGAGTTGGTGCGTGACATTCGGACCACTATTCACGGGCAGGTGTCGGTGTTGCAGGACGACATGAACCAGGCGCGACATCACTCCAGCGAGGATCAGCGGGCCGAGGATCAGATTCGCGCTCGTATCCGCGAGATGTGCTACCGGCGGCTGTTCAAGGATCCCAGCATCCGGTTCTCATCACCGGAGATCCGGGGCGATGGCAAGTTTCACGAGCTGACCCAGCATCTGAGCACCGGACAGAAGACTGCCATGACGCTGGCCTGGCTCATTCGCTTGACCGAGTTCTCTACCGAGAGGGATTCTCGCCGGCTGCCGACCGCCGCAGCTCGGCGGAAGGCGCGCGAAAATCAGCAAACCATCATGCTGATCGACGGCCTGTTCTCGGACCTGTCGAAGAAGAAGCTGATCGACGCCGGCATGGCTGAGATCCAGAACACTCGCGGCCGCCTTCAGGTGATCGGCTTCATTCACCCGCCGGAATACGTCAACAATTTTGACTACTTTCCGGTATTTCTGTTCGGCACTTCCCACTCCAGCACCGAGGGCGGCTGGACCAACATCGAGGAACAGCAGCTCCACGAAGGCGTGGTCATCGGCAAGCTGCGGCTGGAACAGACGCCCGGGCCGGGAGACGTACATTGAGCACCACGAAGGTCCGCGAGGCGCTGCGTAAGCTGCAACCGGCATCGGGGACCATGCGGCCAACCCCGCTGGTGGCCCGAGTGGCTCGGGTCAGTAAGTTGACCGAGCCTGAGGTGCGGGCTGGCCTGTTGGAGCTTAAAGAGCTTAATGAGCTGCACGGCTCGTTTAACTCTCAAGGCCAGCCCCTGACGCTCATCGAGCTTCGCCTCCAGGCGAAAACTGTGACGGCCGACGAAAGGGCATGGCAGGCCGCTATGGCCGACGAGAGCCTATCGGACATAGATCAGGAAGCGCTGGCGCCGTTGTACTCTAAGCTGGCCGATTGGTCGCCGCAGGACATGGGCCGGTTGATTAACGGGCTCCAGCGGTTGCGGGCTGAGCAGGACAGTCTGGAGGGCGTACCCCGCTTCGTAATCAGCGCCCGCTACCTACTCGGATCCTCGAAGCTCCTGGACACACTACCCAGCCTCGCTCTGCGCCGCTTCGGGCTGGCCGGTCATCTGTCCACCGGGCGTACCTGGCATCTCATGATGGCCGGCCCCCCGAAGCCTAAAACCGTGGTGCTGGTGGAGAACCCGGTGGCTTTCGAAGCGGCAGTTGCCGCGACCGCTGATCTGCCACTGGCCTGGATGGTGACTTACGGTTACGGCCTGTCGATGGCTGGCGAGGACTACGGCCGGGGACTGGCAGGTGCGGTGGAGGCCCGGGACTACGCTCGCCTGGTGCGCGCCGGGCAGCCGCCTACACCGGCAGCGGCGTTTGCATGCGAACGCCTGACCTTCTGGGGCGACCTCGACCCCGAAGGCTTTCGTATTTTTCAAAGGCTACAGCATCGTTTGCCCCATCTTCGGCTTTCAGCGCTGTACCAGCCGATGTTGGATCTGCTTGAGGCTACGGGTGGGCACCCGCTAGCTAAGGCAACCGGCAAGCAAGGTCAAAATCTTCACGATGAACATCCACTCGCCGTGCGATGTGGAGAGCGCGGAATTGATCAAGAGAGCATTTGCACTCCTGCGATCCTGCGGGAATTCGCATGTGAGGCTATAGCGTGACCGACTATCTTTCGTATTAATTAGCGCTTGGTTCTAGTCCAAGGATTTAACCCGCCGCAGAAGCGGCCACTTAAACTCTGGAACTTTGGATCAATATGCCACTAAAACAGGGGGATGATCGACGCCTAAAGTCTTACGTAAGATGTGCTTGGCTCACTGCGACCAGTGGACTTGCCCGGGTCCATTAGACACTTCTGGCCTATGATTTGAGCATAGGAGGAAGTGTAATGAGCAATCAAAGATATACCCCGGAATTCAAGGATGAAGCGGTTCGGCAAGTACTGGATCGCGGTTATCCGGTAGCTGATGTCGCCGAGCGCCTCGGCGTGTCGGCTCACAGCCTGTACAAATGGGTGAAGGCGGTTAAGCCGGATAACACCGAGCAGCAGGCCAACGAGCTGGTCGAGGCGAAAAGCGAGATCCTCAAGCTGCGCGCACGGCTGCGCCGCACCGAAGAGGAGCGCGATATCCTAAAAAAGGCTGCGCGGCAAGGTAGCGCGCGTTCTTCAGTGCACCCAGCGCATATGCCGGTAGCTTGGTTTTGATAAGAGATGTCCGACATCGCGCGAATTTATGTGTGGAAGATACGGTAGGCACAGCCCCGCCGAGCAATTTGCGCGCATCGTCAGCGGCAAGATCTCGGCCCGGCTTTCGGATAACGTCAGTTATAACCGACCGCCAGGGACGTTTCAGTTAATTACTCTGGTTGATCCCGAGACTGGAGTGATCAATCTAGGCCCCGCATGGTGGGGATTCATTCCCGGCTGGGCGGGCGACACGAAGCTCGCACCGATCAACGCGCGATCTGAAACAGCCTCTGAGAAAAAGCTCTTCGCCAAGTCCTTCGAGCACCAGCGGTGCGTTGTGGCCGCTGACTATTGGATTGAGTGGAAACGCGGCGGCGAACAAAAGCAGCCATATGCGATCCGACCCGCCGATGCCCAACCGTTTTTCTTCGCCGGCATCTGGTCGAAGGCCTCTCGCTTGCCGGCAGATCATTCAGCTTCGGGCGAGGTGACGTTCGCGATCCTCACAGGAGAGCCGAGCGAAGACATCGCGCATATCCATAACCGGCAGCCACAGGCGCTTACCGGCGCTGGTGCGCGCTCGTGGATCGATCCAGATATAGACGTGGACCAGGGGTACGAGATTCTCCGGGAACAGCGGTACTCGAGCTACGAATATTGGCCGATCGGCCAGCGCGTTGGCAGCCCCAAGAACGATGATCCGTCGATCCTCGACAAGGTAAATATCGGCTGACAAACTACCGAAACCGCTCTGTAACTATCTGATTAGATAGGGCGCGTATGTCCGAATTGTCCGCCATCATAAACCGCTATTATGCTTGAAGAACAAAGGAATAGGGCCGACATTAAAGCTAGATGGGGTGCAGAAGGTCGCAGGTTCAAATCCTGCTACCCCGACCAAATTCCTTCCTCGGTCGTTTCTCTAATACGAGGTCGTACGGCCCAAGGTACGTCGAATGTCACGACCTTTGCCCGGTCGGAAAGGATTCGCAGCGGCGTTCGCCTGCTGCTCCGGCGCGAGCGGACATTCGAGACACAAGCGATCGACCGTCTTCGGCTTGCCGGCCCGGCCATGGTCGCACTAGCCGGTCGTTTCGCGCCGTCCCCGAGCGGCCCTCTACATCTTGGATCACTGCTCGCGGCGCTCGGTAGCTATTTGCAGGCCCGCGCGCAGGGCGCGCAGTGGTATCTGCGAATCGACGATCTCGACACCCCGCGTGTACAGCCCGGCGCAGAGCGCGCCATTCTCGATGCGCTCGTCCATTTCGGGCTCGTCTGGGATGGTCCTGTCCTGCGCCAGAGCAGTCGCCGCGAAGCCTATCGGCGCGCGATCCGCTGGCTGAAGCGACACGGCCACGCATTCGACTGCGGTTGTACGCGGCGAGAAGCGCAGGATGGTACGCACGGTATTGAAGGGCCTGTATACCCCGGGACCTGTCGAGGTGGCTTGCCTGATGGCCGTGAGCCCCGGTCCGTACGGTTCATTGTCGACAGCCGGGTCCGAGCCGTGAACGATCACGTGCAGGGGGTATATACGCAGCGTCTCGATCGAGACATTGGCGATTTCGTCATACGTCGCGCGGACGGCATCACCGCGTACCAGCTGGCAACCATTCTCGACGATCACGAGCAGGGCGTATCGGAGGTAATCCGCGGCGCGGATCTGCTCTCGTCGACGCCGCGCCAGATCGCGTTATATGACGCGTTTGATTGGGCGCCGCCGGCATATGGGCATCTGCCTATCCTCGTCGATGCCGGGGGTGAAAAGCTCGGCAAGAGCACCGGCGCGCTCGCGCTCGAGAGTCATGCGCCCGGGGCACAGTTGTATCGGTGTCTCGTTCTGCTCGGTCAAGATCCGCCCCCCGCTTTCCAAACGGCATCGGTTGCTCGTGTTCTGGCCTGGGCGACGGACAACTGGTCGCTTGAGCGCGTACCGGCGACGGCGCAAATGACCCTATAGACGTCACCAGCGCTCCTTGTCCCAGCGCTTCGGATTGGCCCAATAGCGTGAGCTGAGCCAGTCGGGCGTTGTCTTGTAGTCATGAATGTCGTAGCGATAAACCGACCAGCCCCCGGCGAGCTGCGCACTTGTCCTGCATTGGCGAAATCCCATGGCGATAAAGTCGGAAATGCACCACGTCGTGTGATCGTCCGTATCGTCGGAGCGCGCGCGCACGCCCGCAACAATGGATTGCGCGAGCACGTTGCGCAGCCGTCCGAGAAGCCGTTTGCCGGCTTCGGGCGACAACCTCTCCAGCGTATGAATCACGACCGCGAGATCGAAGCGCACGTCGTTTGCGAGCGCTGAAGTCGCGCTGTCATCGGCGGAAAGCCGCACGACGTTGCACTCATCGGGAGCACACGCCGTGATTCGGGATGCGTCCGCATCCGTGGCGCCGATGAGCAGAAGCCGGCCCGGCTCGCGTTCTGCGACCACCGAGCCGAGCAATGTCTGTATCGATTCGGGCGTTTTCATGGTTCGCTCAGCCTAGTCTGTATTCGAGCGTTTACCGCGCACGTCTCGGCATAACCATAACTTGACGGGCCGTGATGCGGGCCTTGGTGTTTGAAACGCGCAAAAAAAAGCCCGGCCTCCGAAGAGGCCGGGCCCGACTTTAGAACAGTCAGTCTATCTGATTGTTACTGCTCGGTAACGTTCAGCTCGACGCGACGGTTCTGAGCGCGGCCGGCGGCCGTCTCGTTGGTCGCAACCGGGTTGGACTCGCCATGACCCTGCGTGCCGGTGATACGGCTCGAAGAGATGCCGTGCTGGATCAGGTACTGCTTGACCGAATCCACACGACGCTGCGAGAGACCCTGGTTGTACTGCTCGGTGCCGATGCTGTCGGTGTAGCCGTCCATGCGGAACTTGACTTCCGAGCTGGCCTGCAGCGCATCAACAACGTTGTTGAGGCGGTTCTCGGCCTGCATCGTGAGCTTGGCGGAATCGAACTCGAAGGTCACGCCCTTGAGGACGATCGGAGCCTTCTTCTCGATCGGGCAACCACGTGCGTCGACCTCGGTGCCGCGCGGGGTGCCGGGGCACTGGTCGTTGGCATCGATGACGCCGTCGCCGTCGCTATCCATCGGCTGTGCCGGAGCGGGGGCCGGAGCCGGCTCGGGAGCCGTCGGAGGCGCGCCCAGCGGGATCTGGAGACCCAGCGAGACGATGTGGTCGTCATAGCGCTGGTCTTCATAACCGGCGCCCAGCACGTCGGCGGTATCGACGGTGGTGTAACGATAGCGGTACTCGGCGCGAACGGCCAGACCGTAGTCGTTCAGCTGGTACATGTAACCCAGACCGGCATCCAGGAAGTCGGTATCGGCATCGTCGCCAACGCCGATCGGACCTTGACCATCACCTTCGACGTCGATAGTGCCGAAGCCCGGATCGGTCTTGCCAAAGGCCGCACCCAGGATACCGTAGACCGGCAGGGTGTCACGGGCCGGGAAGAACAGCGCGTCGAGGCCGAAACCGTACAGATCGGCGTCGCCACCGCTGTCGCTGCCTGCGGAGTTGCTGAGGCGCTGATCCGGGTTGAAATAGAACCCGAACAGCTCGAGGTTCAACCAGCTGTTGATCGGCTTACCGATCGCCAGCGTGCCGCCGATGCTGTCGTCGTTGTCCGTGTTCACTTCGCCGAAGCTACTCGTGGAGCTGCCCACAGCATCGTTATCGAAGAAGCCGTAGCTGATCATCGGCGCCACATAGAAGCGCTTGTCCTGCGGCGTATCGGTCTGCGCCATGGCGCCAGTCGCGAAGGCGAGCCCCAGCGCGCCAGCAACACCTGCGGTGAGTGGTTGCTTAAATTTCATAGTTCAAAACTCCCTTGAACGGGTTTAGGTTTGTTGTGCGGTCCCATTCACCAACCTGGCGAACAAGCGTTCCCAAACCGGTGACGTGCAACCGGATTATGGGGCCTATCACTGGATTTAGCAATTAATCGGGTGGCTTGTGCTGTAAATATTTAGCTGCAATGATCCGCGCCCGCAACGCACACCCAGACCTTTGGAAAGCCCATGGATACCAACGCTGTGAACACCCGAATGCAGGATCTGCGCGAGCGACTCGGCGACCTCAGGGGGTATCTTTGACTACGCTGAAAAGAAGGATCGGCTGGACGAGATAGACGCGGAACTGGCGCAGGGCGACATCTGGGCGAACGACCCCGACAAGGCGCAGGCGTTCGGCCAGGAAAAGGCCCGGCTTGAAGAGGTCGTGGGTCCGATGGACAAGTCGCTGGCCATACTTGACGAGAGCGCAGAGCTGGTCGAGTTGGCCGCGGCCGAGGACGACAGCGACGTGCTCGCCGACATCGAAGCGGAGCTGGGCACGGTGGAATCCCACCTGAAGCGTCTCGAATTCCGCCGCATGTTCTCGGGCGAGGCCGACGAAAGCAACGCGTTCGTCGATATCCAGTCGGGCTCGGGCGGTACCGAAGCCCAGGACTGGGCGGATATGTTGTTGCGCATGTATCTGCGCTGGTTCGAGCGGCGCGGTTTCGAGACTGAAGTCACCGAGCTGTCGCCGGGCGACGTGGCCGGTATCAAGAGCGCGACAATCGCGGTGACCGGCAGCTATGCCTACGGCTGGCTGCGGACCGAAACCGGCGTGCATCGGCTGGTGCGCAAGTCGCCTTTCGATTCAGGCGCGCGCCGGCACACCTCTTTTGCGGCCGTGTTCGTCGCGCCCGAGATCGACGACGATATATCCATCGATATCGACCCATCCGATCTGCGTGTGGATGTCTATCGCGCCAGCGGCGCGGGTGGTCAGCACGTCAACCGTACCGAGTCGGCGGTGCGAATTACGCACGAACCCACCGGCATCGTCGTGCAGTGTCAGAATGACCGGTCACAGCACAAGAACCGCGCGACGGCGATGAAGCAGCTTCAGTCCAAGCTTTACGAGCGCGAACTCGCCGCCCGTCGAGAGCAGGCAGAGGCCACGGAAGCCGGCAAGTCGGATATCGGCTGGGGCAGCCAGATCCGCTCATACGTGCTGGACCAGTCACGTATCAAGGATTTGCGCACCGGCGTGGAAGTCGGCAACACACAGGCCGTGCTCGACGGCGAACTCGACGTGTTCGTCGAGGAAAGTCTCAAGCAGGGGCTCTAGCCCGCAGGACTCGCGACAAGGACCCGTTTCAATGACCGATTCGATTTCGAACGATACCGACACTCATCGCCTGGTCGCACAGCGCAAGGAAAAGCTGCAGGCCTGGCGCGCCGGCGGTGACCCGTTCCCCAACGACTTTCGCCCGGATGCGCTTGCCGGGGACCTGCAGCAAGAACATGCGGAAGACGAGGCGGATGCGCTCGACGCGGCCGGGCATGAAGTGGCCGTCGCGGGGCGCCTGCTCGCCAAGCGTGTGATGGGCAAACTCAGCTTTGCCACGCTCCAGGATCGCAGCGGCCGGATACAGCTTTTCATGCAGCGCGATCTGCTTGGTGAAGAGGCCTACAAGGCATTCAAGCAGCTCGACATCGGCGATATCGTCGGCGTGCGCGGCAAGCTTTCGCGCACCAATAAAGGTGAGCTGTCGGTGCGGGCCAGCGAATGGCGCTTGCTCACGAAGTCGCTGCGGCCGTTGCCGGAAAAATGGCATGGCCTGTCAGACACGGAAGCGCGTTACCGGCAGCGCTACGTCGATCTGATCATGCATCCGGATTCGCGCGCCGTGTTTCAGGCGCGCAGCGCGATCGTGCGCGGCGTGCGCGACTTCTTTGAGAGCCGGGGGTTTCTCGAGGTCGAGACACCCATGCTCCAAGCCATTCCGGGCGGCGCAACGGCAAAGCCGTTCGTCACGCATTACAACGCGCTCGATCACGACTTCTATCTGCGGGTGGCGCCCGAGTTGTACCTCAAGCGGCTCGTGGTCGGCGGGCTGGAAAAAGTGTTCGAACTCAACCGCAATTTCCGCAACGAGGGTGTGTCCACGCGGCACAATCCCGAGTTCACGATGCTCGAGTTCTATGAGGCGTATGCGGACTACCACGTCCTCATGGACGAAATCGAAGCGCTGCTGCGCACGCTGTCCGCAATGGTCGCCGAGCGCCATCCCGACGCCTGCAATGAAGATGCTGTGTGCTTCGATGCACCGTTCGAGCGTCTTTCGATGCATGACGCCATACTCAAGTACAACACGAAGTTCGGCGTAGAGGATATTGATTCGAAAGATCGTTTGATTGCGGCTTGCGAAGCCGCCGGCGTGCGCGGAGAGGCATCCTGGGGCCACGGCAAGTGGCTCACGGCGCTGTTCGAGGAGACCGTGGAACATCAACTCGATCAACCGACGTTCGTGATCGACTATCCGGCCGAAGTGTCGCCGCTGGCACGCCGGCGCGATGACAACCCGGACGTGACCGAGCGTTTCGAGCTATTCGTGGCCGGCCGGGAGATCGCGAACGGATTTTCCGAGCTCAACGACGCCGAAGACCAGGCCGAACGGTTCCGCGCGCAGTCCGAGGCCAAGGCCGCCGGCGATGACGAAGCCATGTATTACGACGCCGATTATGTGAATGCCCTGGAATACGGGTTGCCGCCAACCGCCGGTGCGGGTATCGGCATCGACCGGCTCGTGATGTTGTTGACCGGCCGCTCGGCGATTCGCGACGTGCTGCTCTTTCCGCAGCTGCGCCCTCAGGGCGTGCCTAAAGCCTGACGAGGGCGTAACGGCTGCGGCGTCAGTCGGGCGTTGCGTAGGGCAGGGCCAGGAGTTCGAGATGCGCGCTCGCGGTGGTTAGGGCGTCGTTCACGGCGCGCACCTTAAGCACGGCGAGCGCGGTGCCCTCAGCGCGACTGTCGGTCGCGGGCGCCGAACGCAGGATCGTGCCCTGACGGTCGCCGGACTCGTCGGTCACGTCGTCGCCGACCGCAGGTTGGGTTCCGCGCCAGCGCAGGCGAAACATGCGGCGCGTCAAGGTGCCGCGATAGTGCAGCCGGGCGACGACCTCTTGGCCGGGGTAGCATCCCTTGTCGAAGTCGATCGCCATGAGCCAGTGCAGATTGAGCATCTGCGGTACGAACAGGCCGGCGGTCGCGCTTCGGATCGAGGGTAAGCCGCTGTCGATCTCGTGGCGCTCCCAGGCCTCGCTATCCGTCGCCATCCCGTCGGGAGGTGTTGCGTGGTCTGTGGCGGGCGAGATCACGAGCGCGCGCGCCCGGCCGTCGACATCTTCCGGCAAACCCAGCCACTGGTGTGCGCCACGATTTTCGCACCGATTGGCTGGCGGCGGGTTCTCTGCGCTTACTCCGACAATATGCAGTTCGTCGCTGCAGTCCGCGATATCGACCTTCGATCGAAGCACGAACATGCGCAGCCGCTTGAGCAGGGCGGGGATGATTTCGCGCGGCACGATCAGCAGATAGGCGCCATTGCGCTCGCAGATGCGACCGACCATCAACGTGCGGCCCTTGGCGTCGCACCAGCCGCTGAGAAAGTGGCGGTCCGGGCCGAGGCGCATCACGTCGTTTGTCAGCTGCGCGCGCAGAAATTCCGCGGCGTCCGCGCCGTCGACGGCGATGGCGCCGAGCGCCGCGCCGCTGTGCGATTCCGCATCGGTCATGGCTGCATCCAAGTCACTATTCGGGCGTATTCTAGCCTGTGCGTAAAGCGCCTGTTCGGCCCTGCGAGATGCGGCCGATTCAGCGATCGTTCACATTGCCAGAAACATGTCACCCGTTTAGAGTATTGCCATGTCAGACGAACGTTTGCCGGCCTCGGACGAGCCCCAGGCGCCCACGCCCGCCAGCTCGGCCGAGCAAGATCGCGCGCCCGGCGTTTCCGATTCCACGGCCTCGCCCGCGCCCCAGTCGGATGATCTCCCGCGTGAATACGGTGGCCGCAAAGGCCCTGATCCCGTGCGCTATGGCGACTGGGAGAAGAACGGGCGCTGCATCGACTTCTGACACCCCTAATAAGAATTGTTTTCCACCGCCATTCGGGGACCTTCATGAGTCAACAGGCCAACCGTCCGCTATCGCCGCATCTGCAAATCTATCGCTGGCAGATTTCCATGCTGACTTCGATCGCGCACCGTGCCTCGGGCATCGTGCTCTCGATCGGCAGCGTTTTCCTCGCGATCTGGCTTATCGCCGCGGGCAGCGGCCCGGATGCGTTCGCCAGCGTGAACGGCTTTGCGGCGTCCTGGTTCGGTCAACTGCTGATGTTCGGTTGGTCCTTCGCACTGTTCTATCACCTGTGCAACGGCATCCGTCATCTCGTCTGGGATGTCGGCATCGGCCTGGACCTCGAGACCGCGCGCCTGACCGGCTATGCCGCGATCGGCGTCGCCGCCGCGCTGACCCTGTTTGTGTGGATCTGGGCGTTCATTGCCTGAGCAGGGCCCGATCCCCATCGATTTCGTGTTCCGGGAGACTTTGAAATGAGCAGTATTCGTTCATCACTCGCGAGTGCGCGCGGGTTGGGCAGTTCCAAGACGGGGGTTACCCACTGGTGGGTCCAGCGCGTGAGCGCGGTCGCACTGGTGCCGCTGACCCTGTGGTTCGTCGCTTGCCTGGCCTCGCAGCTCGGCGCCGACTACTCGAGCGTCACCGACTGGCTGTCCTCGCCGATCCAGGCCTCGCTGCTGGCGATCTATCTCGCGGCGATCTTCTACCACTCGCAGCTCGGCCTGCAGGTCGTGGTGGAAGACTATATTCACCACGAAGGCATGAAAATGGCGCTGCTGATCACGTTTCAGCTCGTCAACATCCTGCTCGCCGTGGCATCCATCTTTTCCGTCATCATGATTCTAGTAGGAGCCGCCTGATGAGCGAGAGCTACGACATCATCGACCACCAGCACGACGTCGTGGTGGTGGGCGCCGGTGGTTCCGGTCTGCGCGCCACGCGCGGGCTGGCCGACGCAGGGCTTTCCACCGCCTGCATCACGAAAGTCTTCCCCACCCGCAGCCATACGGTGGCGGCACAGGGCGGTATCGCGTCCGCACTGGGCAACATGGGCGAGGATGACTGGCGCTGGCACGCCTACGACACCATCAAGGGCGGCGACTGGCTCGGCGATCAGGACGCGATCGAGTACCTGACCAAGGAAGCCATTCCGGCAATCATCGAGCTCGAGCACGACGGCGTGCCGTTCTCGCGCACGGAAGACGGGCGTATCTATCAGCGTCCGTTCGGCGGCATGACCACGCATTTCGGCGAAGGCACCGCGCAGCGCACCTGCGCTGCGGCGGATCGCACCGGGCATGCGCTGCTGCATACGCTCTACCAGCAGTCGCTCAAGGCGCGGGCCGAGTTCTTCATCGAATACTTCGCCATCGATCTGCTGATGACCGAGGACGGCGAATGCCGCGGCGTGCTGGCGTGGGATCTGCAGGGCGGCCAGCTGCATCGTTTTCGCGCCCAGCAGGTGATTCTGGCGACCGGTGGCTACGGTCGTGCCTACTTCTCCTGTACATCGGCGCATACGTGCACCGGCGACGGCATGGGCATGGCGCTGCGCGCCGGCCTGCCGCTGCAGGATCCGGAGTTCGTGCAATTCCACCCGACCGGCATCTACGGCGCAGGTTGCCTGATTACCGAAGGCGCGCGCGGTGAGGGCGGTTATCTCACCAACTCCGAAGGCGAGCGCTTCATGGAGCGCTACGCGCCGAACGCCAAGGATCTAGCGTCGCGCGACGTGGTCAGCCGTGCCGAAACGGTGGAGATCAACGAAGGCCGTGGCGTGGGCGAAAACAAGGACCATACGCTGCTGCACCTCGAGCATCTCGGCCCGGAAGTGCTGCATGAGCGCCTTCCGGGTATCACCGAAACCGCGATGATTTTTTCCGGCGTTGACGCCACCAAGGAGCCGATCCCGGTGCTGCCGACGGTGCACTACAACATGGGCGGTGTGCCGACCAACGCGTTTGGCGAAGTGGTCACGCTCAAGGACGGCGACCCGGATTCCGTGGTGCCGGGCCTGATGGCCGTCGGCGAAGCGGGCTGTGTGTCGGTTCACGGCGCCAACCGCCTGGGATCGAACTCGTTGCTGGATCTGGTCGTGTTCGGCCGCGCCGCCGCGCACCGCTGCACGGAAGTGGTCAAGAAGGGCGCGCCGCCGCGCGGCGATACTCAGGCCTCGGAAGAAAAGGCCCTGGGCCGCTTCGATCGCCTGCGGCACGCCAAGGGCGACACGCCGACTGCGGAGCTTCGCGCAAGCCTGCAGAATTCCATGCAGAAATATGCGGCGGTGTTCCGTAATACGGAAAGCCTGGATACCGGCGCCGAGCAGATCAGCAAGGAGGTCGAAGCGTTTGCCAACGTGGGCGTGACCGATCGCTCCATGACCTGGAACAGCGACCTGGTCGAGACCCTGGAACTCGAGAACCTGCTTGGCTGTGCGATCACGACGATGCACGCGGCGGCCAACCGCAAGGAGAGCCGGGGTGCGCACGCCCACGAAGAGTACACCGAGCGCGACGACGAGAACTGGATGAAGCACACGCTCATCTGGCATGACGGCGGCCCGGATACGCGCATCGACTATCGGCCCGTGCACATGCAGCCCATGTCGGACGACATGCAGCACATTCCGCCGAAAAAGCGTACCTACTGACAATATTATGGCCGCCGGCAGTGTGTGCCGGCGGCTCGTCTTTGAGTAATGGAGGCCTGTCATGGCTGAATTTCGACTGCCGAAAAACTCGCGGGTTGCCAAGGGCAAGAAGTTCGACGCGCCCCAGGGGGCGACGAATACCAAGACGTTCCGCATCTATCGCTGGGAACCGGAGTCCGGCGAGAACCCGCGCGTGGACAGTTTCACCATCGACCTCGACAAGTGCGGGCCGATGGTTCTCGATGCCGTCATCAAGATCAAGAACGAGATCGATCCGACCTTGACGTTCCGGCGCTCGTGCCGCGAAGGCATTTGTGGCTCCTGCGCGTTCAACATCGACGGCAAGAACACGCTGGCGTGCACGCAGCGCATTACCGACATCGAAGGCGACGTACGCATCTACCCGTTGCCACACATGCCGGTGGTAAAGGACCTGGTGCCGGACCTGACCCATTTCTACGCGCAGCTCGAATCCATCGAGCCGTGGATCAAGACCGACACCCCGGCCCCGACCCGTGAGCGTCTGCAGACGCCGGAAGATCGCGCCAAGCTCGATGGCCTGTACGAGTGCATTCTCTGCGCCTGCTGCTCCACCGCGTGCCCGAGCTACTGGTGGAACCCCGAGCGCTATCTCGGCCCGGCGGTGCTGTTGCAGGCCTATCGCTGGATCGTGGATTCGCGCGACGAGGCCACGGGCGATCGGCTCGACGATCTGGAAGACCCGTTCAAGCTGTATCGGTGCCATACGATCATGAACTGCACCAATACCTGCCCAAAGGGCTTGAACCCGGCAAAGGCCATCCAGGAAACCAAGAAGCTGCTGCTCGAACGCCGCGGCTAGGTTCGATCGCATACGGCCCGCCTCGACGCGGGCCGTTTTCATCGGGTCGCGCGCCCGGCTACAGGTAATCCATGAGCGAAAAATCTCGTATACGCTGGCTTTGCCGTCGCGGCATGAAAGAACTCGACGTATTGCTCGAACGCTTCATCGCGGGTGAATACGATGACCTTGACGAACGCGAACGCGCAGGCCTGCTCGAACTCGTCGAAATGGAAGACCCGGATCTCTACATGCTGGTCATGGGGCGGGCAGAGCCGTCCCATGCGCTTCAGGCCGATCTGCTCTCGCGGATCCGCCAGTTCCAACGGCCGCAGGGCGTGAGCCGCTAGGTCGTGACCAACCCGTTCGCGGATACGCTGCACCTGCGCGTGCGGCCATCGGCGACCCTGCAATATCTTGCGTTGCTGCTTCATGCCAGCGCGGCGGTAATCATCGCCACAATTGCGGTCTACCGGCCGCCGATAGCCTTGCTCCTGCCCGGTATCGCTATAGCAGGCACGTATGCATGGCGGCGCGCCGGCCTGCGCACGTCCGGGGCCATCGTTCGCCTGCGCTGCGGCGGCGATGGGGTGTGGCACTGGCAGACCGCATCCGGCAACTGGCATGAGGGCCAGGTCACGAGCGCCGTGTGTGTCGGCCATCATCTCGTCTGTCTTGGGTTACGTCCTGCACAGGCGCGTCTGCGCGTGTATTCATGCGCGCTTTTTCGCGATGCGCTAAGCGAAGACGGGCATCGCCATCTGCGTGCACGGCTGACGATTACGCAATCGCGCGAGCGCACGAGTCTGCGTGCGCGGCCCTAGACCAAGAGCGGTCTCGCGGGTGCTGCTCGCGGTAGCGCTGATCTTCTGTTCGGCGCCCGCGCTCATGGCAGCGCCGTATATCGAAGAGGACGCTTGCCCGCAGCAGGCGCTACAGGCCAGCGCCGCTGCCATGACCTGTGGATGGTTTTATCCCGGAGAAACGTTGGCCCAGGCGCCGGTTCGTCTGCGGTTCGTCGTTCTTCGTGCCAGGCCGGGGCGTATCGACCCGACCCCGGTGATCCATCTTCCCGGCGGGCCGGGAGACAGCGCGGGCCTGGGCCCGGAGGCGCTCGCGCGGTGGCGCAACTGGCAACAGCATGCGGGCTGGCCGCACGATATCGTCCTCTACGATCCGCGTGGTACCGGCCAGAGCCGGCCCCGGCCCGCCTGTGGGGACGGCGCGGTCATACCGCGGCGGCTACCCGAGGCACTCGCGACGGATGCGCCAGTAGCGACAGAATCGCGCGAGGCGATTCAGTGCCGGTGGCGCCTCGGCAGGGCGACGGCCGAAGCACTCGGGCCGCGCGCGCAGCTGCGCGATCTGTACGGACTCATGGCCGCGCTCGATATCGAGCAGGCTCATCTCTGGGCAATTTCCTACGGAACGAGAATCGCGCGCCTTTTCGAACAGCGACATCCACAGCGCGTGGCGTCGCTCATCCTCGATTCCATGGTGCCCTTTACTGAAAACGAAACGACCGCCCTGCCGCTACAACTCCAGGGGGCGGTCGATGAGCTGGTGCGCGTCTGCAGCGAGCGTGGCTGTGCGTCGACGAATCCGCGCCTCGCCGTGGCCACGCTGCTCGCGCGCTACTATACGACGCCGCCGATTATTACTCTGGGGCTCAGGCCGTCGGCGCAGCGTCGGTTCAGGATCACGCCTTACCGTCTGCTGGTGATGGTGCTTCTGTCGACATATGAACCCGGGCACGTCGTCGACACCGTCCAGCGGCTCGAGCGCGCGGTGCGTGGTGACCCGACCGCGCTTCGTCCCCTGGCGGAACGGCTCGACGCGCAGGCGAACGATGCCGAACGCAGCGAGGCCGTGTTCTGGAGCGTGCGGTGTGCGCTGCAGCCACGGCTCGATGAATCCGTATGGCAAGCCGCAATCGCCCAGGCGCCGGATGTCGCGCCTTATTTGGACGCCGCGCGGCGCACGGTGCCGTGCCGGCATTGGCAGGTGCCATCCCTGGCGCCGCCCGATAGGGACACAAAGCGATCGTCGCCCGTGTTAGTGGTGACAGGGCAAGCGGACAGGGCAACGCCTCCGGCCTGGAGCGATGCCTATATGGCGCGGCGCGCAAACGCCGTGAGAACCGATATTCCGGGCGCCGCCCATGTACCCACGCTATACGACCGCTGCGCCCAACGTGTCGTCGCCGCGTTCCTGCGCGCGCCCAATATCAACCCATCGCCCGAATGCCTGAGCGAAAGGGCGGGTCAGAGCGGACGATAGCTCACCCCGAATCCGCCGTTCGCGGTTCGCTTCGGCTCGGGCGAGAGCACCGTATGCATGGCGCGTGGCAGGGTGTGCGGGTAGTCGCGGATGAAATGAAGACCACGGCTTTCACGCCGATCCAGCGCGCTGCGAATGATCAACTCCGCCAGCTGGGCGAGGTTGCGCAGTTCCAGCAGGCCAGGGGTGACGCGGAAGCTACCGTAATAATCGTGAATTTCGCGTCGCAGCAGTTCGATGCGGTGCAGCGCGCGTTCCAGCCGCTTGGTGGTGCGGACGATGCCGACATAGTCCCACATGAAGCGTCGCAGCTCCTGCCAGTTGTGCGCGACGATCACTTCCTCGTCCGAATCCGTAACGCGGGATTCGTCCCAGCTCGGTAGCGCCAGTGGCTCGAGTGTTTCGTCGCGTGTAGCGATATCCGCCGCGGCCGCGCTGGCGTAGACGATGCATTCCAGCAACGAGTTGCTGGCCATGCGATTCGCGCCGTGAAGGCCGGTAAATGCGCATTCGCCCACCGCGTAGACACCGGCAATGTCCGTGCGGCCGGCGAGGTCCGTGATCACACCGCCGCAGGTGTAGTGTGCCGCGGGAACCACGGGCAGCGGGTCGCGGCTCATGTCGAGGCCGAGTTCCAGGCAGCGCTGATTGATGCCGGGAAAGTGTTTCTCGATGAAGGCCTTGTCGTGATGCGTGATATCCAGCCAGACATGCGGCTGGCCGGTACGTTTCATTTCCGCGTCGATCGCGCGGGCGACGACGTCACGCGGCGCGAGTTCGGCGCGGGCATCGTGGCGGGGCATGAAGCGGCTGCCGTCGGCCAGGCGCAGAACCGCACCTTCGCCGCGCAGCGCTTCGCTGATCAGGAACGACCGTGCCTGCGGATGGAACAGGCAGGTCGGGTGAAACTGCATGAATTCCATGTTCGCGACCCGCGCGCCGGCCCGCCAGGCCATCGCGATGCCATCGCCGCTCGCGGCATGCGGATTGCTGCTGTAGAGATAGACCAGATTCGCGCCGCCGGTCGCGAGCACCACGCGGTCGGCGGCGAAGGTGCGGACGACGTCGGCTTTGATATCCAGCACATACACGCCCCGACAACGTCCGCGCGGCTCGTCGTCGTCGGCCATCATGATCAGCTCGACCGCCATGTGGTGTTCGAACACCGTGATCTCGGGCGTCTTGCGGGTCAGGCCTTCCAGCGTGGTTTCCACTGCGCGGCCAGTGGCGTCCTCGGCGTGAATGATGCGGCGATGGCTGTGGCCGCCTTCACGGTTCAGGTGATACGCATAGCCGGCATCGCCCTCATTGCCGTCGGCACGGGTAAAGGGCACGCCTCGATCGATCAGCCACTCGATCGCCTCGCGCGAGTGCGACACGGTATGACGCACCGCGGCTTCGTCGCACAGGCCGGCACCGGCGGCGAGGGTATCGGCCACATGGGCTTCCACGCTGTCGTCGGCATCGAGCACGGCCGAGATGCCGCCCTGGGCGTAGAGCGTGCTGCCTTCGGCAAGCGCGCCCTTGGAAATAACCGCGATTCGCTGTCCGCTGTGCGCCAGCCGCAGGGCCAGGGTAAGACCGGCCGCGCCGCTGCCAACGACGACGACATCGAACCGCGGGTAAGGCTGTGAATCGGTGTCTGGCATGACGAAACGTGATTGCGTCGATAGACTGAGCGCCTCGACGCGAGGCGTCCCATTCGAATGTGTGGCAGGCAGATGACCGCTGGCAGCATAGCGCAAATTCATAGCGAACTTATTGTTGAATCCGCGGTCTACGTGTGTGACGGCGATTTGACGCGCCACAAACACGAGGTGAATTCGCGCATCGATTGCTCCTGCTTCACGGTTGCTCGGCGCTGCATCTAGATGACTGAAGACGTCAGTGACGAGCAACTGGTAGCACGTGCCCAGACCGGCGACGACCGCGCGTTCGACTTGCTCATACGCAAGTATCAACACAAGGTCGTAAAGCTGGTCGCACGCTACGTCAATCCGGCGGATGCGCCGGACGTGGCACAGGAAGCATTCATCAAGGCCTACCGGGCACTGGGTGGATTCAAGGGCAATAGCGCTTTCTATACATGGCTCTACCGAATATCGATCAACACGGCCAAGAACTTCCTGGTAGCGCGCTCGCGCCGGCCGGCAAGTCAGGACATCGACGTCGCGGACGCCGAGGCCTTTGGTCATGCCGACCGTTTTTCCGAGCAGGACACGCCCGAGGCGTTGCTGGAAAGCGAGGAAATCCGGGATGCGGTGGTCGCGGCCATCGGCGAACTGCCGGAGGACCTGCGCACCGCGATCATGCTCCGCGAACTGGATGGCATGAGCTACGAAGAGATCGCACAATCAATGGATTGCCCGGTAGGTACGGTACGATCGCGTATATTTCGTGCACGCGCGGCGATCGAGCAGAAACTGGTGTCCCTTTCGGACAAGTGAGGTCAGCATGAACGAGCAGTTTTCCGCATTCCTGGATGGCGAGGCGACACGCGACGAAGCCGACTCGGTGATCAGCGCGTTGCTGCGCGATAACCAGCTGCGCGACAGCTGGGGCCGCCAGCACTGGCTTCGCACCACGCTGCGGGCGCACAGCGGCGAGATCGCGGTGCCGCTCGATCAGGACTTCTCCTCGCGCGTGATGGCCGCCATTGCCGACGACAAGCCCGAGTCGATGGCCGCGCGCCGTGTCGTTCCCATGCGGGTGGCTGCACGCCGCCGCTGGCGCAGCATGGCCGGGCTCGCCGCAGTGGCTTCCGCGGCGGGCATCGTGTTGCTGGTCAGTAACCCGCTCCAGCGCGATGGCGCTGGCGGTACGGCCCCGGGGGCGACTGTCGCCTCCACGGCGAGCAGCGCCGCGTCGCCGGTGGCGGCCGCGTCGGCCGGCGGTGCCGGCGAAATGGTCGCCTCCAATGAATTGTCGAGCGATATGCTGCGCAAGGCCGGGCCGAGCAGCGCGGCGATTCAGCAAGGGCCCGCGGACCATTGGTCGGTGTCGGACCCGGACCTCCAGGATGAACTCAACGGCTATCTGGTCGAGCACAACGGGCTGGCACGGGGCTACGGCATGTCCGGAACCACACCCGGTTTTGTTCGCGTGGCCACTTATGGGCAGGAAACGACGCAGTGACACGAGCGCTTTCAGCGTTCCTATGGTTGTTCGTCTTCACCGCGCTTGCCGGCACTGCCCACGCCGCCGACGACGCACCGTCCAAGAGTTCGCTCAACGACCTGTTGGGTAATGCCTCGCAGGCCGTACGCAGCGAAAACTATCGCGGGATTCTGGTTTATCTGCGCGAAGGTCAGCTCGACACACTTCGGGTGATCCACCGCTACAGCGACGGGCTGGAGCAGGAACGACTCGTCTCGCTGACCGGCCAGCCGCGCGAAGTCATTCGTCGCGGCGGTGTGGTGACCTCCATTCTGCCGAACAGTGAAGTGGTGTTGATCTCCCGCCACAAGCGCGAAAGCCTGCTCGGCAGCGTCGCCCAGTTTTCGGCCGAGCGGATGCGCGAACACTACACCGTGAGCGACATGGGTCAGCGCCGGCTCGCGGACCGTATCGGGCGCCTCGTGCGAATCGAGCCGCGTGACGCGTTTCGCTACGGCTATCGCATGCTCATCGATGAGCAGACCCGCTTGCCGCTCAAGCTCGATCTCATGCGCGACAACGAGGTGCTCGAGCAGCTCATGTTCACGCAGATCGACTTTCCCGATGCCATTGCCGACAGCGAGTTCGAGCCGGGCTACGACATCGAAGGCTTTCGTGTGGTCAAGCACCAAGCGGTCCAGGTCGAAGACAAGCCGGTCTCCGAAGATGCGTGGAAACCCACGGATCTGCCGCCCGGGTTCGAACTGGCCGAGGACGGCGTGCGTCGCGTGACCGAGTCCGGTTTCGTGCGTCAGATGCTGTTCACCGACGGCGTGGCCACGGTCTCGGCGTTCATTGCGCCGGCCGGCCTGCGCAAACCCCTGGAAGGCGCGACCACCATGGGTGCGGTCAACGCCTTCGGTCATGTGGTCGAGGATACCCAGATCACCGTGGTGGGCGAGGTGCCGGCCGTAACCGTCGAGCAGATCGCCCGTAATCTCGTGCGTGAAACCAAGGCCGCGGAAACCGCGCACTGACCGCGCTCGGCCGAAAGCGGCGTACGGGGTTGCGGCGATGTCGGCCAGACGGCCCGGCCTTGAATATCAAAAAGACGTGTTTTGCCACGCCAGCGAAGAGCGAGTCGCCATGAATACCTGTTTCCGTCCCGCGCAATTCACCGTCCTGCTTTTCGCCATGCTGTTGCTGCTGGCCGGCTGCGGCGGCGACGAACCCGCGCCGGTTAGCAGCGCCGGGCAGCTACCCGATTTCACGGGGCTCGTGAAGCAGGCGTCACCCGCGGTCGTGAATATCAGCGCGGTGCCGGCGGAAGACGAGGAAAACGAGTCCAAGTCCGGCCCGGGTAGCGACAACCCGCTCGAAGGGTGGCTGCGGCGCTTCTTCGAGGACGGCCAGGGCCAGGCGCCGGGCGACGAGCGTTCACCGATGCCCATGCCGCGTGGGCCGGGTGGTTCGCCGCATCCATCGCTGGGTTCGGGCTTCATCATTTCGTCCGACGGCTACATTCTCACCAATCGTCACGTGGTGACGAATTCGGGTCAGATCGTGGTCAAACTCAACGACAGGCGTCAGCTGCTTGCCGAGTTCGTCGGTCAGGACAGCTACAGCGATCTCGCGGTGCTGAAGGTGGACGCCGAGGATCTGCCGACCGTCCGTATCGGCGATCCGGACAAGCTGCCGGTCGGCTCCTGGGTGGTCGCCATCGGTTCTCCGTTCGGGTTCGAGACGTCGGTGACCGCGGGCATCGTATCGGCGAAGCAGCGCAGTCTCGCCAGCGATCAGTACGTGCCGTTCCTGCAGACCGACGTTGCGATCAACCCGGGCAACTCTGGCGGGCCGCTGTTCAACCTCAAGGGCGAAGTGGTCGGCATCAACTCGCAGATTTACAGCCAGACGGGCGGTTATCAGGGGGTGTCGTTCGCGATTCCGATCGATATCGCCATGGATGTGGCGAACCAGCTGCGCGACAACGGCAGCGTGACCCGGGGCTGGCTCGGCGTGCAGATTCAGGACGTGGATCGCGAACTGGCGGAGTCGTTCAAGCTCAAGCGCCCGGAAGGCGCGCTGGTCGCGCGGGTCATGCCCGACAGCCCGGCGCAGGCGGCCGGCTTGCAGGCGGGCGATGTCATCCTGTCGTTCAACGATCATCCGGTCGACTCGGCCGCCGCGCTGCCGCCGCTGGTCGGCACGGTCGAGCCGGGCCGTAGCGCGACCGTGACCGTTCTGCGCGAGGGCGAACGCGAGCAGATCGATGTGGAGATCGAAAAGCTGCCCAAGGATCTGCTTGCCCGCGGCGGCGCCGGCGAGCAGCCGGCGGAAAAGACCCGCCAGCCCTACGGTCTGACGCTCGAATCGCTGAATACGGCGCAGCGCCGCGAACTCGAACTGGAGCAGGGCGGGGTGCGTGTGACCGAAGTCGGCGAGGGCGCAGGCGCGCAGGCCGGATTGCAGCCCGGCGATGTCGTGCTTGCCGTGGGCTCGAAGAACGTCGAGGATGCCGCGGCACTACGCGCCGCCCTCGAGGCCGCCAAGGGCCCGGTCGCGCTGCTGGTTTTGCGCGAGGGCAATCGTCTTTATCTGGCCATGCGCCCCGGCAGCGATTGACCGCGGCGTCGCCAGCGGCTGAAACGCCGGGCCGCGACGGCGTATACTCTGCAACGATCGCATCGCCCCGGTTCGGCCGGGGCGATTGTTTTATGTCGCCACCGCGCGCTGCAACGAAGTCCTGATGCAATCACGCATACGCAATTTCTCCATCATCGCGCATATCGACCACGGCAAGTCGACGCTCGCGGATCGCTTCATCCAGGCTTGCCGGGGCCTGACCGAACGCGAAATGGCCGAGCAGGTGCTCGACTCGATGGATCTCGAACGTGAGCGCGGCATCACAATCAAGGCGCAGGCGGTCACCCTCGATTACCAGGCTGCGGACGGCGAGACCTATCACCTGAATTTCATTGACACGCCAGGGCATGTCGACTTTTCCTATGAAGTCTCCCGGTCGCTGTTCGCCTGCGAAGGCGCGCTGTTGGTCGTCGATGCCTCCCAGGGTGTCGAGGCGCAGAGTGTCGCCAACACCTATACCGCCATCGAGCAGGATCTCGAAGTCCTGCCGGTATTGAACAAGATCGATCTGCCGGCGGCCGATCCGGACCGGGTCGCGCAGCAGATCGAGGACGTCATCGGTATCGACGCCACCGACCGGCTGCTGTGTTCGGCCAAGTCCGGCGACGGTATTACCGACGTGCTGGAAGCCATCATTCGCCGGATTCCGCCACCCGAGGGCGATCCGCAGGCGCCGCTGCAGGCGCTTATCGTGGATTCGTGGTTCGACAACTACCTGGGCGTGGTGTCGCTCGTGCGTATTCGCAACGGCCGGCTTGCCAAGGGCGATCGCATGAAGGTGATGTCCACCGCGCGCGAATATCAGGTCGATGATGTCGGCATCTTTACGCCCAAGAAGAAGCCGCTCGACGCGCTCGAGGTGGGCGAGGTCGGCTACGTGATCGCCGGCATCAAGGATATCGACGGCGCCCCCGTGGGCGACACGCTCACCCATGCCCACGCGCCCTGTGCCGAACGCGTGCCCGGCTTCAAGCAGGTCCAGCCACGCGTTTTCGCCGGCGTGTTCACCGTGGATTCCGATCAGTACGAGGATTTTCGCGACGCGCTATCCAAGCTGCGTCTGAACGATTCCTCGCTCAACTACGAGCCGGAAACCTCTGCCGCGCTCGGTTTCGGGTTCCGGATCGGCTTTCTCGGCATGCTGCACATGGAGATCGTGCAGGAACGTCTCGAGCGCGAGTACGGCCTGGACCTGATCACAACCGCGCCCACCGTGGTCTACGAAGTACTGACCACCTCCGGCGAGGTGCATGCGATCAGCAACCCGCAGTCGCTGCCCAGCGTGGGCGAGATCGAGGAAATCCGCGAGCCGATCATCCACGCCAGCATCCTGATGCCGCAGGAGTTCGTCGGCCCGGTTCTGCAGCTGTGCATGGAAAAGCGCGGCGTCCAGAAGGACATGCAGTACATGGGCAATTCCGTGTCCATGAACTTCGAGTTGCCGCTGTCGGAAGTGGTGCTGGATTTCTTCGATCGGCTGAAATCGGTCTCGCGCGGCTTCGCGTCCTTCGAGTACGACTTCGCGCGTTTCCAGGCCGCACAGCTGGTGCGCCTGGATGTGCTCATCAACGGCGACCCCGTCGATGCGCTCGCGCATATCGTGCACCGCGACAAGTCCTACGAGCGCGGCAAGGCGCTGGTGGAGAAGCTCAAGAAGATCGTGCCGCGCCAGATGTTCGACGTCGCCATCCAGGCGACCATCGGCACGCGCATCATCGCGCGCTCCACGGTGAAGGCGATGCGCAAGAACGTCACCGCGAAATGCTACGGCGGCGACGTCTCGCGCAAGCGCAAACTGTTGGAAAAACAGAAGGAAGGCAAGAAGCGCATGAAGCAGGTCGGCAGCGTGGAAATCCCCCAGGAAGCCTTTCTCGCGGTGCTGTCCACCGACGATTCCGATTAGCGCGCGGGAGTGCGTAGGCGATGAACAACGTCCACATGGATTTCGAGGCATGGCTGGCCATCGCCACGCTCGTTACGGGTCTCGTCTGGCTCGTCGATCGGCTGGTGCTGCGCCGCAGCCGTGGCGCGGACACGCAGCCCAACGCGGTGATCGAATTCGCGCGTTCGTTTTTCCCGGTTCTTATCGCCGTGCTGTTGCTGCGTGCCTTTGTGTTCGAGCCGTTCCGGATTCCGTCGAAATCGATGGTGCCGACGCTGCTGGTCGGTGATTTCGTGCTGGTCAACAAGTTCAGCTACGGCCTGCGCGCGCCGGTGTTTCATAGCAAGTTTCTCGATCTTGGTGAACCCGAGCGCGGCGACGTGGTCGTGTTTCGCTATCCGCCGGACCCGACCAAGGACTACATCAAGCGCGTGATCGGCATGCCGGGCGATCAGATCACTTACGCGGACGAGCATCTGTTCATCAATGGCGACCCGGTCGCACTCGAGGATCTGGGTGTCTACGACGGCCCGGACGCCGATACGTTCGCGACCATGCGCGAGTTCGTGGAATCGCTGCCCGACGGTGTCGAGCATCCGGTCCTGCAGGTCGAGGGCCGGCGTGGTCCCGACGTGAGCGTGACGGTGCCGCAGGACCATTACTTCGTTATGGGCGACAATCGCGACAATAGCGCGGATTCGCGGGTCTGGGGCTTTGTGCCCGAGAAGAATCTGGTCGGCAAGGCCTTCATGATCTGGATGAGCGTCGATTTCGGCGAGTTTGACGTGCGATTCGACCGGATCGGCAATATCCTGCACTAGTCACATGAGCACGAGTACGACCATGTCCGAAAGCCGAGGCAACCCGCGTTCCGTCATCGCCATGCGTTATCAGCGCGGCATGACCCTGTGGTCAATCATCTACGTGCTGTTCACGGCCGGGCTGCTCCTGCTGGTGGGCATCAAGAGCGTGCCGGTCTATCTCAACGCCTACGATATTCGCGAGACCATCGACTGGGCGAGCGAGCAGCCGGACCTCATGACCGCGCCGGCCGCGCAGATCCAGAGCGCCATCCAGCGCCGTTTCGATGCCGGCTACGTGGATAACGTCAAGGGGCGTGATGTGGCCGTCAGCCGGGTGGCCGGCGGCGGGCGCGAGCTGTCCATCGCCTACGAGGTGCGTCGGCCGCTGATGTTCGGTGTATCGCTGGTCTATGCTTTCGAAGAGAGCGCACCGCTGACGGGGACCGATGGCGGATAGTGCCGAAAACCGCAGTCACGCCCGCGCGACGCTGGAAGCGCGGCTCGGTTATGTCTTCGAGGATCGGTCGCTGCTCGATCGCGCACTCACCCATCGCAGCGCGGCGGCCGATCACAACGAGCGTCTCGAATTTCTCGGCGACGGGGTACTGAACTTCGTCGTGGCGGCAGCGCTGTTCGCGCAATGCCCGGAGGCGCCCGAGGGCGATCTCTCCCGGCTGCGCGCGGCACTCGTGCGTGAGCGCACGCTTGCGCAAATCGCCGACGAGATCGAACTCGGCCAGGCGATCGTGCTGGGCCCCGGAGAGCTGCGCAACGGCAGCCGCAGACGCGCTTCGATACTTGCCGACGGCGTCGAGGCGCTGCTGGGCGCGATATTTCAGGAGGGTGGCTTCGACGCGGCGCGTGGTGTGATCGCCCATCTCTACGCCGAGCGTCTGGCCAACCTGCCGAGCGCGGCGAGCCTCAAAGACGCCAAAACGCGACTGCAGGAATGGCTGCAGGCACGCGCACGCAATCGCCCCGAATACGAACTGGTGCGCGTGACCGGCGCGGACCACTGCCAGCATTTCGTGTCGCGTTGCGTACTCGCCGACACGGGCTTGGCCGTGGAAGGCGAGGGCGGCGGACGTCGCAAGGCCGAACAGGATGCCGCGCGGCGCATGCTCGAGATGCTCGACGACGACGCCACAGACACGGACACCGCAGTTATCAAGGACGCCCCGCAATGAGCGACGAACCGACAACCCGAAGCGGCATGGTTGCCCTCGTGGGCCGGCCGAATGTCGGCAAGTCCACGCTGGTGAATGCGCTCGTGGGCGAGAAGGTCAGCATTGTCACGCCGAAACCGCAGACCACGCGGCATCGGATCGTCGGCGTGCTGACACAGCCCGGCCTGCAGATCGCGCTCGTGGATACGCCGGGCCTGCATACGGGACAGCGCAGCGCGCTCAACCGCGTGCTCAACGAAACCGCGATATCCAGCCTGGCGGGTATCGATGTGGTGCTGTTCGTGGTCGAAGCCGGCCAGTGGCGCGCCGAAGATGCCGCTGCACTGGCGCGCCTCGCGTCGCTGCGCACGCCCGTGGGGCTCGTCATCAACAAGGTCGATCGCGTGCCGGACAAGACCGAGCTGCTGCCGTTCATCGAGCAGATGAACGCGCGCCGTGAGTTCGCTTTTGTCGCGCCGGTGTCTGCGCAGAAACAGAAGAATCTGGACGCCATCGTGGCCGAATGCGCGTCGCGCATGCCCGAAGGGCCGTATCTGTTCCCCGAAGACGAGTATACGGATCGGAATCTGCGTTTCATTGCCGCCGAAACGGTGCGCGAGAAGTTGACGATGCACATGCAGCAGGAGCTGCCGTACTCGGCGGCTGTCGAGATCGAGCGTTTCGAGCAGGGCGCGGAACAGATCGAGATCCATGCCTGTATCTGGGTGTCGCGCGAAAACCACAAGGCGATGGTGATCGGCAAGGGCGGGGCGATGCTCAAGAAGATTGGCCGCGCCGCGCGTCTGGATCTCGTCGACCGCCTGGAGCACCGCGTCGATCTTCGGCTGTGGGTGAAGGTGCGCGAGAACTGGATCGACAGCGAAGCCAGCGTGCGCGATCTCGGTCACTAGACCCGGGCTGAGCGCAGGACAGGGCTATGCGGGTCGAACTGTCGCCGACGATCATCCTGCATCGACGCGCCTGGCGCGATACGAGCTTTCTCATCGAGGCATTCTCGCGCGAGCATGGCCGTATCGGGCTCGTTGCCAAGGGCGCGCGGCGGCCGAAATCGCGCTGGCGCGGAGTGCTCGAACCGCTGGCAGCACTGCAGCTGTCCTGGTCGGGCCGGGGTGAACTCTACACGCTGACCGACGTGGACACGATCCGCGCCCACGCGCTGACGGGCAATGCGCTCATGGCCGGCTTCTACGCGTGCGAGCTGGTTCTGCGCCTCACTGCACGCGATGATCCCCACCCCGCGATCCACGACAGTCTTGCGGCATTGCTCGCCGCGCTGGCCGAGGGTGCGCCGGCCGTCGTGGCACTGCGCTTCTTCGAACGCGACCTGCTCGACGAGCTGGGTTACGGCGTGCCGCTGGACGCGACCAGCGACAGCGGCGAGACGGTACGCGCCGATGGCGACTATATCTACGACACGGAGCGCGGCCTGCGGCGCGGCCACAGCGTTCGCGAGGGCGATGCGCTTCAGGTATCCGGCGCCGCGCTCGTGGGCCTGCTCGAAGGGCGTTTTCCGAACCGCGCGGCGGTGCACGATGCACGCGCGCTCATGCAGGCTGCGATTGCGCCCCATCTGGGTGGTCGGCCCTTGAAATCGGTGGAAACGCTCAAAGCAATGCAGGCATTCAAGGCGTCGCACGCGACGCGTGCCGATACCGCTTCTTCCGGAGATCAACGATGACGAACGACAACAACACGGGCCACGCGCCGCTGCGTCTCGGGGTGAACGTGGACCACGTCGCCACGCTGCGCGAAGCCCGTGGCACGCGCTATCCCGACGTGGCAGAGGCCGCGCGTGCGGCGATGGCCGCAGGGGCAGACAGCATCACCGTGCACCTGCGCGAGGACCGTCGCCATATTCAGGACGCCGATGTCGAAACGCTGACGGGCGCCGGTGACGTGCCCGTCAATCTCGAGATGGCACTCACCCCCGAGATGCTGGACATCGCGGACCGCCTCAAGCCGCGCGATGCCTGCCTGGTGCCCGAACGCCGGGAAGAGCTGACCACTGAAGGCGGGCTCGATATCGTCGGCCAGATCGAGGCCGTGCGCGATGCGCTGACACGTCTCCACGGGGCGGGGATTCATGCCGCGCTGTTCATCGATCCCGATGCCCGCCAGATCGACGCGGCGGCCGAAGCCGGCGCGCGCGTGATCGAACTGCACACGGGGGCCTACGCGGACGCGGCAGACGACGCCGAACGCGAAACCCAGCGCAAGCGAATCGCGGATGCCGCGCTGCAGGCACGCGATCTGGGTATCGAGGTTCATGCCGGCCACGGGCTGACCACCGATAACGTCGGCGCCATCGCCGCCATCGAGCCCATCGTCGAGCTCAACATCGGCCACGCGCTGATCGCGGATGCAGTGTTTGTCGGTCTCGCCGAGGCGGTGCGCGAGATGCGTTCCGCGATGGACGCCGGGCGCCGCGCCCTGCGCTGAAAGGCCCGTGGTTTCGGCCCGGCGCATACCTGCTATACGGCATTAACCTGCCAAGGCCTGCACTGCTAGACTTCGCCAATGAACAGCAAGCACAACGCGTATCCCACCCTCGACCATTTTGTCGGCAACAGCGCGCTCACGCGCCTGCAACGTCTGCCGGACAGCTATTCGGTGCATGCCTCGAATACGCTGCTCGCCAAGCTCGAGGGCGACAATCCGGCCGGTTCAGTCAAGGATCGACCCGCCTACAGCATGATCCGGCGCGCCGCCGAGCGCGGCGAGATCAAGCCGGGCGATACGCTCATCGAAGCCACCTCGGGCAACACCGGTATCGCGCTGGCCATGGTGGCGGCCATGCAGGGCTATCGCATGGTGTTGATCATGCCCGAGAACATGAGCGAGGAGCGCCGCGCCTCGATGCGGGCCTACGGCGCCGAGATCATTTCGGTGTCCGAGGCCGAAGGCATGGAAGGCGCGCGCGATCTAGCCGCCGAGATGCACCGCGACGGCAAGGGCGTGGTGCTCGATCAGTTCGCCAATCCGGACAATCCGCGGGCCCATTACGAAACCACCGGCCCGGAAATCTGGAACGCGACGAACGGCGAGATCACCCATTTCGTGGCCACCATGGGTACGACGGGCACGATCATGGGCTGCTCGCGCTATCTCAAGGAAATGAATCCGGATATTCAGATCATCGGCGTACAGCCGGCGGGTGAATCCAAGATTCCGGGCATCCGTCGCTGGCCCGAGGAATATCTGCCGAAAATCTTCGAACCGGAGCGTGTCGACCGCGTGATCGACGTCGAACAGCACGACGCGGAGACGGCGATGAAGCGCCTCGCGCGAGAAGAAGGCATCTTCGCGGGCCCGTCGTCGGGCGGCAGCGTGTTCTCCGCGCTCACGCTCGGCCAGGAAGTCGAGAATGCGACCATCGCCATGATCATCTGCGATCGCGGCGATCGCTATCTGTCGACCGGGGTGTACGACAAGCCGTGAGCCGTTTTTCGATGCATTCAGCGCACGCGCGGCGGAACCGACGCGCATGAGTCGTCGCCAGCGCCGGCGCAAGCCGGCCGAACGAGGGGTAGTCGACATCGCCGACCTCGCGAGCAATGCGCGTGGCGTGGGGCATGTCGACGGCAAGGCGGTTTTCGTGGCCGATACGCTGCCCGGTGAGCGTGCCCTTTACCGGCCGACCAAGCGCAAGAAGAGTTACGAGGAAGCCAGCCTCGAGACGCTGTTTTCCGCTTCCGACAAGCGCGTGACCCCGCGCTGCGCGCATTTCGGTGTGTGTGGCGGCTGCGCGCTGCAGCATGCGGGCGAGCACGCCCAGCTCGAGTTCAAGCAGCAGCAGTTGCTGGACGCGCTCGAACGCGTCGGCAAGGTCACACCGGACACGGTTCTGGCGCCGCTGGTGGATGCGCGCTGGGGCTATCGCCGGCGCGCGCGCCTGGGCGTGAAGTATGTGCCCAAGAAGGGCGGTACGCTGGTGGGTTTTCGCGAACGCGGCGCGCCGTTCATCGCCTTGCTCGATCGCTGCGAGGTGCTGGTCGAATCGGTCGGCACGAGGCTCGCCGATCTCGCGGAACTCATCGACGGCCTGTCCATTCGCGAGCGGCTGCCGCAAATCGAGGTCGCGGCAGCCGACAACGCCGTCGCGCTCGTCTTTCGCGTGCTGGACGAACCCACGGCCGCCGATCGCGAACGCCTGCATGCTTTCGGCGCGCGTTTCGATTTCTCGATCTACCTGCAGCCGGGCAACGAAGACACGATTGCGCCGCTCGACGACGACGCGCCGGCGCTCTACTACGATCTGCCGGCCTGGAATGCGCGGCTGTATTTCAAGCCCAACGACTTCGTCCAGATCCATGCCGGCATCAATGCCCGGATGATCGATCAGGCGATCGAGCTGCTCGACGTGCAGGGCCACCACCGCGTGCTCGAGTTGTTCTCGGGGCTGGGCAATTTCTCGGTGCCGCTGGCACGCAAGGCGCAGCGAGTGGTGACGGTCGAGGGCGAGAACGGGCTCGTCGAGCGCGCGCGAGACAATGCGCGCCGCAACGGCGCCGACAACATCGAGGCGCATGTGGCCAACCTGTTCGAGCCGCCTGCCGACGCGCCGTGGATGCATGAAAAGGTCGATCGCGTGCTGATCGATCCGCCACGTTCCGGTGCAGCCGAGATGCTCGGCGCCATTGCCGCGACCGGGGCCGAGCGCATTGTCTACTGTTCCTGCCACCCGGCCACGCTCGCGCGCGACGCCGGCGAACTGGTGGGTCAGTACGGCTACCGATTGACCCACGCCGGCGTGATGGACATGTTCCCGCATACGGCACACGTCGAGTCGATGGCGGTATTCGTTAAGGAGGGGTGACGATGGCCACCGAGATCGAGCACAAGTTTCTTGTGACGGGCGACAGCTGGCGCGTGGATGCGCACGCCAGCCAGGATTTCGAACAAGGCTATCTCTGCGGCGACGGCCCCGCGTCGGTGCGGGTCCGGGTCGAGGGCAGCCGCGCAAACATGAACGTGAAAGCCGCCGTGGTCGGCAGTGTGCGCGCCGAATACGAGTATCCGATTCCGATCGAGGATGCACGCGAGATGCTGGCGAGCCTGTGCGTGGCGCCGCCGGTCATCAAGACGCGCTACTGGGTGGCGTACGGCGAGCATACCTGGGAAATCGACGAGTTCGCGGGCGACAATGCGCCGCTGGTGATCGCCGAAATCGAGCTGGACAGCGTTGATGAGCCGTTCCAGCGACCGCCCTGGCTGGGCGAGGACGTCACGGACGACGCGCGCTACTACAATCATGCGCTGGCCTTCACGCCCTACGCCGGCTGGAGCTGCTGATGGCGAACCCGCAACGCATCGAGATCGACCTCACCGCGCAGACGCTGACGCTGTTCGACGGCGACGATCACGAGGTCAAACAGTACCTGGTATCGACCGCGGCCAAGGGCGGCGGTGAGTTCGAGGGCAGCCACCAGACGCCGCGCGGCAAACACAGGATTCGCGCGAAGATCGGCGCGGGCGCGCCGCCGGGCACGGTCTTCAAGGGCCGGCGGCCCACCGGCGAAGTCTATTCCGTGGAGCTCGCGCAGGCCGCGCCGCGTCGCGACTGGATTCTGTCGCGCATCCTCTGGCTCTGTGGTGAAGAGGTCGGTCGCAACCGTTTGGGCGCAGTCGATACCATGCGCCGTTTCATCTATATCCACGGCGCGGCCGACACCGCGGTCATGGGCAAGCCGGGATCCATTGGCTGTGTGCGCATGACCAACAGCGACGTGATCGACCTGTTCGAGCGCGTGGATGTCGGAACCAAGGTAGAGATACATGAGTGAGCGCACGCCGCGCCCCGGGCCGTTGATTGTCGACATCGCGGGTACCACGCTGACCGACGAGGACGAGCGGATTCTCGCCCACCCTGCAGTGGGCGGTGCGATAATATTCACGCGCAACTATCGTGATCCGGTGCAGCTCGCCGAGCTGACGGCGGCCATGCGCACGGTACGCCCGAACCTGCTGATTACCGCGGATCAGGAAGGCGGGCGTGTGCAGCGCTTTCGTGACGGCTTCACCCGCGTGGTGCCCATGCGCGCCATCGGCGCGCTCGCCGCGCGTGACCGCGACGCGGGGCTGCACGCGGCACGCGAGATCGGCTGGCTGCTGGCTGTCGAGCTCGGTCGTGCTGGCGTGGACATGCCGCTCGCGCCGGTTGTCGACCTGGATTATGGCGCCTCCACCGTGATCGGCGACCGCGCGTTTGCCGCGCAGCCGTCGCAGGTGGGCATTCTGGCGCAGGCGTTTGGCGAGGGCTTGCACGCCGGCGGCAGTGCGGTGACGGCAAAGCATTTTCCCGGCCATGGTTATGTGGTGGCGGATTCGCACGCCGAATTGCCGGTCGATACACGCGATCGTGAGGGCCTGGCCGACGACATGGCGCCGTACGGCGCGCTCATCGAAACGGGGCTGGATTCGCTGATGATGGCGCACGTGCGTTATCCGGAAGTCGACGACCTGCCCGCCAGCCTGTCGCAGCGCTGGATCGCCGAGATTTTGCGCGGTGAATACGGGTTCGACGGCTGCGTGTTCTGCGACGACCTGAGCATGGGCGGCGCGGCCGTGATCGGCAGCTATCGCGAGCGTGCGCAGCTTGCCCAGGAGGCCGGCTGCGATTATCTGCCCGTGTGCAACGACCGCAACGGCGTGCTCGAAATCCTCGAAGACGTGCGCTATGGCGACGACGCGGCCTGCACGCGCCGCGAGGCGCTGCACGGGCGGTGCGGCCCGGCCGACGGCATCGACGCCACACACACGCTGGAAGACAACGCGCGCTGGCAGGCAGCTTGCGCACTCAACGCGCAGCTCGCGCAGGAATACGAGAACGGGTTGTAGACGATGACCGATTGGGGGTGGCTGCAGGAGCTGATCGCGGCGTACCAGGGGCTGCGCGACCAGTGGGGCCTGGCCGTGGATATCTTCTGTGTCGTGTTCGCGACCGGGTTGCTCGACCTGATAACGCGCGGCCTGCTGGCCTGGCTCGGGCGGCGGGTGCGCAAGAGCCAAAATATCTGGGACGACGCGCTCTACTACAGCGTCAACGGCCCGCTGCAAGGGGTGATCTGGGTCGTCGGCCTGTCGGTGGCCATTCGCCTGGCACGGCCCGACGAAGGCCTGGAATGGCTGAGCTACCTGCCCAAGGTGCGCGGCGTGATCCTCGTCGCGCTGTTTACGTGGTTTCTGTTTCGGCTGATCCGTTCCGCAGGGGCGAACATGCTCGCGCGCGCGGCCGGGCGCGACAATGCCATCGACCCGACGACCGCCGACGCCATCGGCAAGCTGCTGCGCATATCCGCGCTGATCACGGCCGGGCTGATGATCATGCAGGTGTTCGGCGTATCGCTGTCGGCACTGGTCGCGTTCTCCGGTGTGGGCGGCATCGCCCTGGGTTTTGCCGCCAAGGACGTGCTCGCCAACATCTTCGGCGGCTTGACGATCTATCTCAACCGGCCGTTTTCAGTCGGTGACTGGATACGCTCGCCCGACCGCGAGATCGAAGGGGTGGTCGAAGCCATCGGCTGGCGTGCGACGACGGTACGGCGTTTCGACATGCGCCCGTTGTATGTGCCCAACGCGGTGTTTTCCAACGTGTCGCTGGAGAACCCCTCGCGCATGACGCACCGGCGAATCATGGAAACGGTGGCGCTGCGCTACGACGACGCCGCGGCGATTCCGGACATCGTCGACGAGGTGCGGCGGATGCTCGACGCGGACGAGGCGATCGACAGCGATCAGGTGATCCTCACCTATCTCGACAGCCTCGGTGAAAGCGCGATTAACCTGCTGGTGTACTGCTATACCCACACCACCGACTGGGCGGAATACCTGGCGGTCAAGCAGAGCGTGCTCCAGCGCGTGCAGGACGTGGTGCGTGATCACGGCGCCGCGATCGCATTCCCCACGCGCACCATGCACGTGCCGGACGATCTGGTCGTCGCCCAGGCCAGGCGCGGGGGCGACGACGAACAGGAAGAGATTGACACCGAGAAGGTACAATCCGAGCGCAACAAGGCCATGGCGCGCGAACGCACGCGCGCGCAATCAACCCGGGGCCCGGATAGTCCCACCGAAGAAGGCGAAGCATGAGCGGTTTTGACCAAGCACGATACGACGAAGCCTGCGCGATCCGCGCCAGCGCGGACTGCCTCATCGACGAGGCCGGCCTGAGCGCCTGCTACGACCGCATGGCGCAGAAGATCACCGAGCAGCTGTCGGACAAGGCGCCGATCATCATGTGTGTCATGTTCGGTGGCCTGCATCCGACCGCCGAGATCACAAAGCGCCTCGACTTCGGTTTCGAACTCGACTACCTCCATGCCACCCGCTACCGCGGCGAGACCAGTGGCGGCGAACTGGTCTGGAAAGTCAGCCCCGGCCTGCGTCTGGATGGCCGTCACGTGTTGATCATCGACGACATTCTCGATGAAGGCCACACTCTGGAGGCAATCATCAACGCCATCGAAGCCCAGGGCGCGGAATCGGTCACCACGGCCATGCTGCTCAAGAAAGACCACGATCGTTGTGCGCCGGGCGTGCACGCCGACATCGTCGGCGCCGATATCGAGGACCGTTACGTGTTCGGTGCCGGCATGGACTATAAGGGCTATTTCCGCCAGCTGCCGGCCGTCTACGCGGTCGACGGCGACCAGCATCCCAAGCACGCCTAGCAGGTCGCGTATCGCATCGGCGCGCGCATGATCGCGCCGGTTGCCATTGCGCCTGTCGCCGATACGACTGACCAACGCTTGAAGTCCGCATGACTGAATCGACCCGCCGTGATCACGCGCCCATCGGCATCATCGGCGGCACCGCGCTCGCCGATCTGGCGGCGCTGGAAGCCGTCGAGACACATACCGATATCGAGACAGCCTGGGGCGCGCCCTCCGGGCCGCTGGTGCGCGGTCATCTGGCTGGTCGCGCCATCTGCTTCGTCATGCGTCACGGGCCGGGCCACAAGCTCGCCCCGCATCGCATCAACTATCGCGCCAACATCCAGGCGCTGGCCGATGCGGGCTGTCGCCAGGTGATCGCCATCGCGGCCGTCGGTGGCATCACCGACGCCATGCATGCCGGGCGTATCGTGATTCCGGATCAGATCATCGACTACAGCTGGGGCCGCGCGCACAGCTTCTACGACGACGAGAAGGGCGGGCTGCTCGACCATATCGACTTCACCGAGCCCTACGCCGCTACGCTGTCGAAAGCGCTTGTCGAGGCCGCAAGCGAACTCAACCTCGACCCCGCCGCGGGCGGCGTGCACGGTGTCACGCAGGGCCCGCGCCTGGAAACCGCCGCCGAGATCGATCGCATGGCCCGCGACGGTTGCGACATCATCGGCATGACCGGCATGCCCGAAGCCGCGCTCGCCCGCGAAGCGGGGCTGGACTATGCCTGCTGTGCGGTCGTGGTCAACAAGGCCGCCGGGCGTAGCGGCGGGGCGGCGATCCACGCCGAGATCGAGGCCACGCTCGCGCAGGGTATGGCCGATATCGAGCGTTTGCTGGTCGCTCTGACGCCCCGGCTCGCCTAGCGCACCTACCGTGTTCTCGCGCTGACGGCGCGGCCGGCTGCGCCGTCGTCGGTTTGAGCGCCGCCAATATGCGCGGCCATGCGGGCGACTAAGCCCGCGTGTCCCGTCAACAGATTAATGCAGCGCGCGACAGCGAGACGGTCGCTCCTATAGCGCCAGCAGCCCCTCGACAACTTCGACAAGGTCATCGCCGCGCACGTCCGGCGGCAGGAAGACATCGCCGGGTTCGCCTTCCAACCGCGAGCACCAGCCTGACGCCGCGCCGGCACGCTTGGCGCCATGGCAGTCCCATGCATGCACCGCGACCATCGCCATCCGGTCGAGCTGGCAATTCAGCGCCTCGGCGGTGTGATGGTAAACCGCAGGTGCGGGCTTCCACACGCCCACCGCGTCCGAAGTTATGACCTGATCGACGTGGCGCTCCAGGCCTGCACCGGCAAGAAACGTGCGGGTGTTGCTCGGATCGCCGACGGTCAGGCAGCCGATGGAGACCCCCGCGTCGGAAAGCCTGCTTAACGCCGGAAACGCATCGGCATACGCGGGTACGGTCGCAAACCCCTCGAGTACGTACGCCATGGCATCTTCCGACATTGACTGGCGTGTCTCGGTACGCAGCGCCTGCCGGGCGGTGGCGGTAAAGTCCGCGTTCTCGCCGGCAAGCGTCAGCGCCATCGCATCCCGCTGAAAGCGCATAAAGAACGGATCCAGGACTGTCCCAGGCTGACCGACTTCTTCGAGACGGCGACTGATCGGGTTGATATCGAGCAGTGTTTCAAGCACGTCGAAAGTTACCGCTTGGATGCGGTCGGTCATATACGCTCCGGGCTTTTGAAATGCATCAGCACTTCGCTAGTGCTAGTGTTAAACATACCGGTCGGTATGGTAAAAGGTCAAAGATTCCCGATGTGTCCGCGCACTACTTCGGCGAAGCCCGGCGCCCGTGAGCGCGTCCTGGCTGCTGCCTCTCGACTGTTCTATCAACACGGCATTCACGCCGTGGGGGTGAATGCAATCGCGTCAGAGGCCGGTGTCACCAAAGCGACGCTTTATGCTCATTTCAGCTCCAAGGACGGTCTGATCACTGAGCATCTGCGTGCGCGGGATCGGCGTTGGGAGACAGAGCTGGCGAATTCGCTTGGTACACAGCCTCACCCTGCAGGCCAGCTCGACGCGATCTTTGCGGCGTATCGCGCGTGGGCTGTCGCGGATGAATTTCGCGGTTGCGGTTTCGTCAACGCCGCTGCTGAGATCGCTGATGCCTCGCATCCTGCGCAGGCGATCGTGTACGCGCACAAGCAGGCTATGCGTTCACGCCTCGAGGCCCTTGCCGGGGCGGCGCAGTGCCCTGATCCTGCCGGCGTCGCCGAGCAGTGGTTCTTCCTGCTCGAAGGCGCGATGCTCACCGCGGCGCTACGCCGCCAGGCCGCGCCCCTGGACCATGCGCGTGAGATGGCCGAGCGGTTATTACCCGCCCACCGTGCGTGACTCGTACGGCGTGTCGGCGCATTCCCAGCCGTTATTATCCGGCTATCCGGCGGCAATACGCCTACAAGAACGGTATGGCGACCGGTTTGCACGGATCGGCTAGCGGATGGGCACGACCATCCGTATGACGGGGCCGATCGTGACTGGGCAGCTAGCGTTCGTTTACCGCCGCTTCTGTCTCGTTCAATGCCGGCGCGCCGAGTTTTTCCAGTAGGGTCTGGATGCGCTCGACCCGGGTTTCTACATCCGGCATGTCGTTGAAGAACACGAGCCGGGCGTCGCCTTCCAGGCGGTAGGATTTTGCGTCGGCCTGAACCAGCGCAATCAGACGGGCCGGGTCGATACGGCTGTTGCGTGCGAAATTGAGACGACCGACATCCGGCCCGGCTTCGATCTTGGCGATGGCCAGCGGGCTGGCCATGAGTTTGAGCCCGGTGGCGGCGAATAGCGTTTCGGTGGCCTCGGGGAGCAGCCCGAAGCGGTCGATGAGCTCGACCTTGAGCGCGCGCAGGGCGCCGTGGTCCTTGGCGGCACTGATGCGCTTGTACAGCACCAGGCGCATATGCACATCGGGGATGTATTCCTCGGGCAGCAGGGCGGTGGCACCCAGCTCGACCTCGGTAGCGGACATCAGCTCGTCCGCATCCGCTTCCGGCACCTCGCCGCGCTTGAACGCATTTACGGCGCGATCGAGCATCTGGCGATAGAGATCGAAGCCGATTTCCTGAATCTGACCGGACTGGCCTTCGCCGAGCAGCTCGCCCGCGCCGCGAATCTCCAGGTCGTGGGTGGCGAGCGCGAAACCGGCGCCGAGATCGCCGAGCGACGCGAGCGCGTCCAGGCGTTTTTCGGCATCCGGCGTCATCGACTCGCGCGGCGGCGTGAGCAGGTAGGCATAGGCGCGATGGTGAGAGCGCCCGACACGCCCGCGCAGCTGATGCAGCTGGGCGAGGCCGAACGTATCCGCCCGGTCGATGATGATGGTGTTCGCGCTCGGCACGTCGATGCCGGACTCCACGATCGTGGTGCAGAGCAGGATATCGAAGCGCCGGTGATAGAAATCGAGCATCGCGGCTTCGAGCTCGCGCTCGTGCATCTGCCCGTGGGCCACGCGAATCCGCGCCTCGGGCAGAATCGCGGCGAGATCGCGCGCCTTGCGCTCGATATCCTTGACCTTGTTGTGCAGGTAGTAGACCTGGCCGCCGCGGCGCATTTCGCGGCGTACGGCTTCCTGGATCAGCGCGGTGTCCTGGCGCGATACGAAGGTCTGAATCGCCAGGCGCGATTCCGGCGGCGTGGCGATGATCGACAGATCGCGCAGGCCGGACAGGCTCATGTTCAGCGTGCGCGGAATCGGCGTCGCGGTAAGCGTGAGCAGGTCGACCTGCGCGCGCAGGCTCTTGATGCGCTCCTTGTGGCGCACGCCGAAGCGGTGTTCCTCGTCGACGATCAGTACGCCGAGCTTTTTGAAGCGGATATCCTTCTGCAGCAGCCGATGGGTGCCGATGACGATATCCAGCTTGCCCGCGGTCATGTCCGCGAGCAGTTCGTCGCGTTGCTTGCCGGTGCGCAGACGTGAGAGTGCGGCGACCCGCACCGGCCAGTCCGCAAAGCGATCGGCGAAGTTCTGGTAGTGCTGCTGGGCGAGCAGGGTGGTCGGCACGAGCACGCAGACCTGATAGCCGGCCGAGATCGCCGCGAAGGCAGCGCGCAGGGCCACCTCGGTCTTGCCGAAGCCGACATCGCCACAGACCACACGGTCCATGGGCGTGTCGCGTTCGAGATCGCCCAGGACTTCGTCGATCGCGCGCTGCTGGTCGGGCGTTTCCTCGAACGGAAAGCCGGCAGCAAAGCGGGCATAGTCGTCGGCGTCCGGCACCATCGAAACGCCCTGGCGCGAAGCGCGCTTGGCCTGAATCTCGAGCAGCTCGGCGGCGACGTCGCGGGCGCGTTTGGCGGCTTTCTTGCGCGCCTTGGCCCAGCGGTCGTTGCCCAGCCGATGCAGCGGCGCGGTTTCCGCATCGGCGCCGGTGAAGCGATGCACCAGATGCAGGGAGGCGACCGGCACATAGAGCAGATCGCCGCCGGCATATTCGATGGTGACGAATTCGTTCTCGACGCCGCCGGCCGAGAGCTTCTGCAGGCCCTTGTAGCGGCCCACGCCGTTGTCCTGATGCACGACCGGCGCGCCGGGCGCGAGATCGGTCAGTTCGCGGATCGAGGTTTCCGGGTCGCGCTGGACGCGCCGGCGTTTCTTGGCCGGCGGGCGACTGCCGGTGAGCTGGCTTTCCGCGATGATCGCGATCGAATCGCCGTCCAGGATCGCGCCGGCTTCCAGTGGCGCGCTGGTGACCGCGATGTGCTTGTTGTAGTCGACGAAATCCGACCAGCCCTCGGCCCGCGCGGGCGACAGCCCCAGCGAGGTCAGCCAGTCGCGCAGGGCCTCGCGGCGGCCGGCGGAATCGCCGGTGATCAGGATGCGGCCGTCGAATTCGTCGAAGAAGGCACGCAGCGCACGCCCGGTGGCGACGATGTCGGCGCCCGTGAGCGCGGGTACGGGCGAGACGTCGAAGATTTCGCCGTCGTCGTCCGCGCCGTCCACCATGCGGGCAGCGGTGATGGCATCGAGACCGGTGCGCAGTCGCGCCGGGGTGACGAACGCCTCGTCGGGCGCGAGCAGCGGGCGCTCGGGGTCGACCGAGCGCTGCTCGTAGCGGGATTCGATGGACTGCCAGGCGCCATTCACGGCGGCATCGACATCGCCCAGTTCGATGACCGCGCTTTGCGCCGGCAGGTAGTCGAACAGCGAGGCGGTATCGTCGAAAAACAGATTGAGGTAGGACTCGATGCCGCCCGGCGGAATGCCGCGCGAGACATCGCGATAGATCATGCTCGCCCCCGGATCGCCTTCGAAACGCTGGCGATAGCGCGACCGAAACGCCTTGATGGCGTCCTCGTCGAGCGGGAACTCGCGCGCCGGCAGCAGGCGAATCTGGTCCAGCTTGTCGGTCGAGCGCTGGGTGTCGGGATCGAAGGCCCGGATGGTTTCGATCTCGTCGTCGAACAGATCGAGCCGGTAGGGCGTGTCTGTGCCCATCGGGTAGAGATCCATCACCGCGCCGCGAATCGCGTACTCGCCGTGCGTTCTCACTTCCGAAACCGCGGCATAGCCCGCCGCTTCCAGGCGCTCGCGAAGGGCGTGGAAATCCAGCGTATCGCCGGCCTTGAACACCATCGCACGCGCGTCGACGAAGGTGGTCGGCGGCAGCGGCTGGAGCAGCGTGTCGGCGGCGATGATGAGAATGCCGCGGCCCATGCCGGGCAGGGCATGCAGCAGCGCCAGCCGTTCGGAGACGATATCCGCATGTGGCGAGAACACGTCGTAGGGCAGCGTTTCCCAATCCGGGAAGTGGCGTACGGAGAGATCGGCCGCGGCGAAGAAGCGCAGTTCTTCCTCGAGCCGATAGGCGCGGTGTTCGTCGGCGACCACGGCAACCGTCAGCCCGGTGTGGTCGTGCGCCGCACGCGCGAGCGCGAGCGCGGCGGCACAGCCATGCAGGCCGTGCCAGCGGTCGTGGGCGCCCGGGCGCAGTGGCGGCGGGGCGAGCGCGCGCACGGTCGCGGTTTTTTCGGAGAGACTGGTCATCGCAAGGGCGCGGATTATTGCACAACCGCCGGACCGCAACGAGCCCAGCGCCTGAGGTGGAAAACGGCGTTCTAGTCGCGAAAACGGCGAGTGATGTCGCCGAAGGCGTCGATACGCCGGTCGCGAAGGAACGGCCAGATACGTCGCAACTGTTCGGTGCGTTGCAGCTCGACGTTGGCGACGAGCAGTTCTGGATTCTCGCCGGCTTCGGCCAGGGTTTCGCCCTGCGGGCCGAACACGAAGCTGTGGCCCCAGAAACGAATCTCGGTGCCGTTGTCGCCTTCGATGCCGACGCGGTTGGAGGTCACCACGGCGAGGCTGTTGGCGATCGCATGGCCGCGCTGCACGCCCTGCCAAGCGCCGAGTTGGCGGGTCTGTTCCGCGTTGTCGTCGGTCACGTCGTCCCAGCCGATCGCCGACGGATAGATCAGCAGTTCGGCGTCGGCCAGTGCCATCAGGCGGGCAGCTTCCGGATACCACTGGTCCCAGCAGACGAGCACGCCGAGCCGGCCGATCGAGGTGTCGATCGGGGTGAAGCCGAGATCGCCCGGGGTGAAGTAGTACTTTTCGTAGTACTCGGGATCGTCCGGAATATGCATCTTGCGATAGCGCCCGGCGAGCGTGCCGTCGCTGTCCAGCACTACGGCGGTGTTGTGATAGAGCCCGGCGGCACGGCGCTCGAACAGCGAGGCCACGACTACGACGCCGGCGTCCTCCGCGGCGCGGGCAAGGCGCTCTGTCGACGGGCCGGGGATCGGCTCGGCGAGATCGAACAGCGCCGGGTCTTCGCGTTGGCAGAAATAGGGCGTGTTGTGCAGTTCGGGCAGCAGCACCAGCTTCGCGCCGGCCGCACCGGCCTGCTCGATGTAGGTCACGGCCGTATCCAGGTTGGTGGCCGGATCGGGCGTACAGGCGTATTGCGCGATGGCGACGCGCAGGGGATCGGATCGGTTCATCTAGTTCGGCTCGGCCGGAATCTGCATGGCGGCACAATGTAGGCCGCCGTGCTGGCGAATCAAGGCGCGGCTGTCGACAGTGTGGATATCGCGGTCCGGGAACAGTTCGGCGATGATCTTGCGCGCGGCGTCGTCGGCCGGGTCGTCGAAAGCAGGCATGACGATACAGCCGTTGGCGATCAGAAAGTTCGCATAGCCGGCCGGCAGGCGGTGGCCGTCGTCCGGGTCGTGAATTGGCCGGGGCAGCGGCAGTTCGACGAGTCGATAAGCCTGGCCGTTTGCATCGCGCAGGGCGGCGAGTTCCTCGGCCATCGCCGCAAGCGGCGCGTAGTGATCGTCGTTTCGATCCCGACAGCCTTGATAGACGATCGTATCGGCGGCCACGAAGCGGGCGAGGGTGTCGATATGACCGTCGGTGTCGTCGCCGATCAGGTCGCCCTCGGTGAGCCAGTGCACGGTCTTGACGCCGAGTGCCTCTCTCAGCAGGGCGGCCGCGTGATCGCGATCGATATCGATATGATCATTGCGCCGGCCCTTGATCAGGCAGCGTTCGGTGGTCAGCAGCGCGCCGGCGCCGTTGGCCTCGATACTGCCCCCTTCGAGCGTGAGCTCGTGGCGTTCCAGTGTGCCGGCGCCGAGACAGCCGGTTGCGTGGATGGCGGCGGTGAAGGCGTCGTCTCGGCTGGCGGCGAACTGGCCGCCCCAGCCATCGAAGCGAAAATCCAGAAAGCGGCGTTCGCCGTCGTCGAATACCGTGATCGGCCCGGTATCGCGCGCCCAGATATCGTCGTTGGGCACGTCGACGACCGTCAGGCGGTCGAGTTCGGCGAGCGTCGCATGGGCCGCGATACCGTCCCGGCATTCGGCGTCGGTGGCCGCGAGTATTACCGGCTGGTAGGCGCAAAGCACGGCGGCAAGCTCGGCAATGGCATCGCGTGCCGCCGCCAGGCCGTCGCCCCAGTCGCCGCCGGCGCGCGGCCAGACGAGTAGGGTGGCCTGTTGCGACGCCCATTCGGGCGCCGGGGTTCGTTCTGCCATCTAGTTGCCGGTCTGAAGTTCTTCGGTATGCGCAATCGGCTCGGGGTGATCCGGGATTACGGCATGCAGTACGTGGTCGTACTCGAAGTAAAGCCGGTAGTCGGGATAGTCCCAGCGCGAGATCGGCGGCTGACCGACGGGCCCGCTCTGGCTGACGGGCTTGCCGTAGCGTGCCAGCACCCGGGATTTGGTCATCCCGCGTGGGGGCGTGTCCGGGCGGGCCGAGGGCGGCGAAGATGCCTGTCCCGCGGCATCGCTCGCGGCGGGCATCTCCAGCACCGTGCCCCGCGTAGTGGTTTGCGCCGTATGACTTTGCGATTGCGGCGCGCTGTGCTCGCCGCTGCCGTAGCCTTGCGCACTCGCAGCGAACGCGCCGGCGGCCGGAAAAATCAGCCCCGTGACCTGAACTAATAGAAACACAGACGTTCTCATGCGCATGACCGATTTCCCCCGGTGTGCTCGTCGGCAGCAGACCCCCTGCGCCGATGAACGCCATTATGCTTTAATGCGCGCCAATGTTTAGACCCCTAGAACTCTACGCCGGCCTGAAATACACACGGGCCAAGCGGCGCAACCATTTCATCTCCTTCATTTCCTCCATCTCGATGGGGGGAATCGCGCTGGCGGTGATGCTGCTCATCACGGTGCTGTCGGTCATGAACGGCTTCGAGGCGGAGCTGCGCGATCGTATTCTCGGCATGGCGTCCCATGTGGAAATTTCCAGCGGGCGCGGCGCGCTGCAGGGCTGGCAGGATCTGGAGACGCAGGTCGACCGACGCATCAAGGACGTCGAAGGTGCCGCGCCATATATCAGTGGCGAGGGCATGGTGCGCTCGGGGCGCAACATGGCCGGCACCATGATTCGTGGTGTGGTCCCCGCGCAGGAGCGCAACGTCTCGGACGTGGCCGATCACATGGTCGCCGGCGAGTTCGGCGCACTCGAGAAAGGCAAGTACCGCATTGTCATCGGTGCCGAACTCGCGACGCTGCTCGGCGTGGGCGTGGGCGACAAGATCGACCTGATGATTCCGGAGGCGAACATCACGCCGGCCGGCATCGTGCCGCGTTTCCGGCGGTTCACCGTGGGCGGCGTCTTCAAGGTGGGCATGTACGAGTACGACCGCGGCATGGTGATGGTGCACATGGGCGACGCGGCCACGCTCTACAACATGAAGGACGGCGTCAGCGGCCTGCGTCTGCACCTCAAGGACATGTTCGATGCACCGGACGTCAGCCGCCAGCTACAGGTGGTTCTCGACCCGGGCAAGCGGGTATCGGACTGGACCCGTCAGCATGCGAACTTCTTCCACGCGATCGCGACCGAGAAGACGGTGATGTTCATCATCCTGAGCCTGATCATCGCGGTGGCGGCGTTCAATATCGTGTCGATGCTGGTGATGGTGGTCACCGACAAGCAGGGCGATATCGCGATTCTGCGTACGCTGGGCATGTCGCCGAAGTCGGTAATGGCGATCTTCATGGTGCAGGGGTCGCTGATCGGCGTAATCGGCACGGTGGTCGGCGTGGCGCTGGGCATCCTGCTGTCGATCAACATCGAACATATCGTGCCCATGCTCGAAAGCCTGCTGAATACGGATCTGCTGTCGGCGGACGTGTACTACATCAGCCAGCTCAAGGCCGAGCTGCATGAAACCGACGTGGTGCGGATTGCACTGCTGTCGCTCGTGCTGTCTTTCCTTTCCACGCTTTACCCGGCCTGGCGCGCCGCCCGGGTGCAGCCGGCGGAGGCGTTGCGCTATGAGTGATCAAGCCACCAGCGTGCTGGGCTGCACGCAGCTGTCTAAGACATTCACCGAGGTGCGCGAGCCGGTCACGGTGCTCGACGATATCAACCTCGACGTGGCGCCGGGCGCCAAGATCGCGGTCATCGGAGCGTCCGGCTCGGGCAAGTCCACGTTGCTGCATCTGCTCGGCGGGCTGGATGTGCCCACCACCGGTGAAGTGCGGATCGGCGGGCGGGACATGACCACCCTCTCGAACGCTGCGCGCGGCAAGCTACGCAACGAAAAGCTGGGTTTCATCTACCAGTTTCACCATCTGCTGCCGGAGTTCACCACGGTCGAAAACGTGGCCATGCCGCTGCTGATCCGGCGCGGTTCGCCCGCGCCAGCGCTCGACGCGGCCCGCGATCTGCTGCGCAAGGTGGGCCTGGGGGATCGCCTCGAGCACAAGCCGACCGAACTGTCCGGTGGCGAGCGTCAACGGGCCGCCGTCGCACGCGCGCTCGTCACGCGTCCGGCCTGTATTCTCGCGGACGAGCCGACCGGCAACCTGGATCATCGCACCGCGTCGAGCGTGTTCGACATGATGCTCGAGCTCAACGAGTCGTTGAACACCAGTCTGGTCATGGTGACCCACGACCGGGAACTGGCCCAGCGCATGGACCAGGTCTGGACACTTGAGGACGGGCATCTCGCGCCGGCAGAGGACGCCGCCCTGGTCTGATCCGCGGCGCGGTTGCGTCGTCGAGTTTCGCGCCGCGGTGAGCACACCCGTAGGTCATCTACGCGCCACCTTCGCGGTGCGACAGGTGTGCGGCGTGCGCTTGCGGCAATCGTGGCCGATACAGTAACCGCATAACGATAAGGCACGCCGATGTCGCGTGCCGGAGCGGTCATGGTCGGCGATGGGGTTACAGGCAGTATTTCGGGACGGCCCCGAACGAACGTGGCGCCTCTGTTACGTGCGCTCGAGTCGGATCCGCGTGTACTCGCGGTAGCCGTGATCGCGAGCACGCTTGCGACCTATCTGCGACCCGAGCCGGTCTCTCTCGTCTGGCTGCTCGTGGGCCTTGTGTTTTGTCTGCGGCGCTGGCCGGGGCGAACGATCGTCGCAGCGTTGCTGCTCGCAAGCGCGTGGACGAGTATCGACATGGGCCAGCGTATCGATTCGCGCTGGCCCGTGGCGCGTAGCGGCGACACCGTTTCGCTGACGGGGCGAGTGGCAGGCCTGGTCTCGAACGACGCGTTTCGCAGCCGCTTTGTCCTTGCGCGTGACAGCCCGCCGTATCGGTCTCGAATCTCCTGGTACGACCCGGCGCACACGCTGCGCCCGGGCGATTGTGTGAGCGCGGCGATCAAACTCGATACGCCGCACGGTTCCGCCAACCCGGGCACATTCGACTACGAAGCCTGGCTCTGGCGCGAGCGCATCGATGCAACCGGCTATGTCAGGCAAATGGGCCGCTGCGATCGACCTGCGGTCGAGTCCATGGATCGCTGGCGGGCGGCCGCTCTCGATAGGCTGAACACGACGCTGGGCGACGCGCCGATGCGCGGGATCATCGCGGCGTTGGCGCTCGGTGCACGAGACGACATCACCGATGTTCAGTGGGATGTGCTGCGCGCGACCGGCACGAGTCATCTCGTGGCCATATCCGGACTGCATATCGGTTTGATCGCGGGTTGGCTGTTTTTCGCTGCGCGATGGCTGGCACTGCGGCTAACCCCGGGTGTATCGGCGCTCTTGGTCGCCGCGCCCATCGCCTTGTTCGGCGCGCTGGTCTATGCCCTGCTGGCAGGGTTTGCGTTACCCACGCAGCGCGCATTGATCATGGTCGCCGCGGGGCTGGCGGCGCTGCTGTCGATGCGGCGTATGGCGGCGTCGCGCGTGCTCGCCATGGCCGCGATCGCGGTGGTGGTGTGGTCGCCGGCCTCCGTGAACGCGCCCGGTTTCTGGCTTTCGTTTGGCGCGGTGGCCTGGCTCATCTATCTCGCGCGTTTGGCCGCGGCACGCCGGGTTATCGGTTTCGGCGTTCTGCAACTCGGACTGGTTGCAGGTCTCGCGCCGGTCACGGCCTGGTTTTTCGGTGAGGCGTCGCTCGTCGCGCCACTGGTCAACGCCGTTCTTGTGCCCCTGGCGGCGTTTGCGGTGCCGGTGATCCTGATCGCGGTGCTGGTAGCGTTGGTATGGCCGCCGTTGGGCGCGCCGCTGCTGGTCGCGGTCGCAGCCGGTTTGGCGCATGGCTGGCCCGTGCTCGCCGGCATTGCCGCTTGGCCGCCCGCGTCCGTCGCCATCGCCATGCCGGGCATGATTGCGTTGTTGCTCGCCGTCGTGGGCGTGGTGGTTGCGTTCTTGCCTCGGGGCTTGCCCGGGCGTTGGCTTGCGCCGATCTTCCTTTTGCCGGCACTGCTGGGGTGGCGGCCACTATTTCAAGAGATCCCGCCCGGCGCCTATCGAATGACGGTACTCGACGTCGGTCAGGGCTTGGCCGTGGCGCTGCGCACGCGCCACCACACGCTGCTCTATGACGCCGGCCCCGCGTATCGCACCGGTTTCGATGCCGGGGCCACGTTCGTTGTGCCTTATCTGCGCCACGTGGGCCGTTCCGAGATCGATCGCATGATCATCAGCCACGCCGATATCGACCATGCCGGCGGTGCCGCGGCGGTGGAGCGCGATCTGACGGTGAAGCAGCGTATCGGTGCCGGCGGCGCGCGCCCCTGCCGGGCAGGGCAGCGCTGGCAATGGGACGGCGTGAGATTTTTCGTCCTCTACCCGGCGGCACGCGATATCGGTCCCGAGACGCCGCGCAACATGCGCTCCTGCGTGGTTCTTGTCGATGGCCCCGGCGGGCGCACCTTGTTGACCGGCGATATCGAAGCCGCGACCGAAGCGCTGCTGGTCGAGCGCGCTCCCGTGCGGCTCGGCGCCGACGTACTCGTGGTGGCCCACCACGGCAGCGGCAGTTCGACGTCGAAAGATTTCCTCGACGCGGTATCGCCGGGCCATGCGCTGATTTCGGCCGGGTGGCAGAACCGCTGGGGGTTTCCGGCGCCGGAGGTGATAGAGCGCCTGGGTGATATCGGCGCCGAGGTTTCGAACACGGCCAGTGCCGGCGCCGTCGAGGTGCGCGTGCCGGCGGTGCCCGACGCGATAGAGATCCGGCGCTGGCGTCATGTGGTGCCGCGCGTCTGGCACGTGCCCTGAGCGCGCCGGGTGGCCGGCATCGGCGCGCGCGATTATCATGCCGTCTCGCCCGACAGCGCAAAGGAGAGGCATGGCGGAAATGCTGGCGGCCGGCGGATGGCTGATGCTGCCGATCGCGATCTGTTCGGTACTGGGACTCGCAATCGTGATCGAGCGCGCCTGGGCACTGCGCACGCTGCGCATTGCACCGCCGAATCTCGTCGCGCAGCGCGACCAGCTGGCACGATCGCCCGCACTCGATGCGCCCGATCGAGAAGCTCTGGAAGCGCACAGCCCGCTCGGACGTGTCTGGGCTGCGGTACTCGCCACGCGAACCGAGGCGGCAGATATTCGCCGTGAGCGTATCGAGGAGGCCGGGCGCCAGGCCGCCCACGACATGTCGCGCTACCTGAACACGCTGGGCACGATCGCCGCGATCACCCCGCTACTGGGTCTGCTCGGGACCGTGGCCGGCATGATTCGCATCTTCGCGACCATGACGGAATCGGGCCTTGGCGACGCCCAGGCGCTGGCCGGCGGTATCGGGCAGGCGCTGGTCACCACAGCGACCGGGCTTTGCGTGGCGATTCCCGCGCTCGTGGCCTATCGCTTTTTCAACGGTCTGGTAGAAAAACGCGGGCTGTTGCTCGAACAATGGGCGGTGCGGCTGATCGAACTGCAGCGTGCCGAGCGCACCACATGAAGTTCGTGCGACGAACGGTCGATCAGGAGCCGTCCGTCAACCTCACGCCGCTGATCGACATCGTCTTTCTGCTGTTGATCTTTTTCATGGTGTCGAGCCGTTTCATCGACGAGCGCGACCTGCCGTTGGAACTGCCGGCTGCCGTCACCGCTCAGCCCAGCACGGCTGCGGACGCGCTCGTGGTCGACGTCACCGGCGAGGGTGTCTACCGCGTGGACGGCAAACCGGCGGAAACGGATGCGCTGGTCGCATCGCTGCAGGCGCTGCGGGCACAATACCCGAATCGCGCCTTGCGGGTGCGCGCCGATGGCCGCGCGACCCATGCCGCGGTCGTGCATGCGCTGGATTCGGCATCGCAGGCCGGCTTTGCGCACGTCGAGATCGCGACAGGCAGCGGCAATTGATCCCCCAGAGCGGGCCATGCCCGTTATCGCGACACTGACTCTCCCTACGGAACAGGCTTCGGATTTTGGCGAAGAAGAAAATCGAGACCCACATGCCGATCGGCGAGATATATCCTCGCCTGTTGCGCTACACCTGGGTGCACAAGAAGTGGCTGGGTATCGCGATGTTGGGCATGGCCGGCTACGCGGCGGCCGATACGGGCCTCATCTATATTCTCAAGCCGCTGCTGGACGGCAGTATCGTCGACCGCGATCCCTGGATGATCCGCTGGATTCCGGTGTTCATGCTCGGCCTGTTTCTGCTGCGTGGCGCGTTCGGCTTCTGCTCGAGCTACGGCATGTCCTGGGTTGCCAATCGGGTGATCTACAACGTGCGCCGCGACATATTCGCGCAGTTTCTGCGGCTGCCAGCCAGTTTCTTCGATGCGAACTCGACCGGCAAGACGACGGCAAAGCTCACCTACTACACGGGCCAGATCTCGGGTGCCGCGACCAGCGCCATCACGATCATGATTCAGGACTCGCTGCGCATCGTGGGTTTCACCTTCCTGATGTTCTGGGTGAACTGGTCGCTCGCGCTGATCACGCTCGTCGTGGGTCCGATCATCGCGGTGATCGTCAGTCATGTCTCGAAGCGTTTCCGTCGCTACAGCATGAGCATTCAGCAGTCGATGAGTGACATCACGCACGTCAGCGAGGAAGTGCTTACCGGCCAGCGTGTGGTTAAGGTGTTCGGCGGGCAGGCGCACGAACGCCACAGTTTCGATCGCATCAACGAGCGCAATCGGCGCATGTCGATGCGCAAGGCCACGACGAGCGCGGCGAGCGTGCCCGTGATCCAGCTGATCGCGGCCTTCGCGGTCGCGTTCGTGGTGTCCGTGGCCGTGCGCGACACCGGCGGCGGGATCATGTCGCCGGGTGATCTGGCCACGTTCTTTGGCGCAATGATGGCTATGATGGGGCCGATCAAGCGCCTGACGAGCGTGAACGCGACCATCCAGGCAGGCATGGCGGCGGCAGGCGCGATATTCGAGCTGATCGACGAGCCCACCGAAAATGACCACGGCACGCGTGCGATCGAACGCGCGAAAGGCGATATCGTCGTGCGTGAGCTGTCGTTCCGGTATCCGCTTACCGAGCACGCGGTGCTGCGCGATATCAATTTCGAGATCAAGCCGGGGCAGACCGTTGCATTCGTGGGCCGCTCCGGCAGCGGCAAGTCGACGCTGCTGTCGCTGTTGCCGCGCTTCTACGATTACAGCGACGGCAGCATCCAGCTCGACGGTCACGAACTGATGGAATACAGGCTCGCGGACCTGCGCCAGCAGATCAGCCTCGTCGACCAGAACGTCGTGCTGTTCAACGATACGGTCGCCGGCAATATCGCCTACGGGGCGCTGGGCGGCGCGGATCGCGAGACGATCATGGACGCGGCGCGGCGGGCCTATGCCGACGAGTTCATCCAGTCGCTGCCCAACGGCTACGACACGCTCGTGGGGCAGAACGGGATCATGCTGTCCGGCGGCCAGCGTCAGCGCATCGCGATTGCGCGGGCGTTGTTGAAGGATTCGCCGATTCTCATCCTCGACGAGGCGACCTCGGCGCTCGACACCGAGTCCGAGAAAGCGATTCAGAAGGGGCTCGATGTACTCATGCAGGATCGCACCACGCTCGTGATCGCGCACCGGCTGTCCACGATTCAGGACGCCGACCGTATCGTGGTGCTGCATGACGGTGAGCTGGTCGAGCAGGGCACGCACGACGAGCTGATGCGCATCGGCGGGCATTATCGCAGCCTGCACGATATCCAGTTCGCGCGGCCGGACTAGGCCGCTTGCGGGCCCGTCTGCGCGTGCACGCCACAAACACCATGACCCGATGAGCGCGCTCGGCTCGTCGCTGCGCGCGGCGCTCGAGCGCAGCTGGTATAGCGCGGGCGGCGCCTGGTGGCCGTTGCGCCCGCTAGCCTGGCTTTTTCGCGCCGTCGTGGCCGTGCGCCGTAATGCCTACGGCCGCGGCTGGCTCGACGCCGTGGAAGTCGGTGCGCCGGTTCTCGTGGTCGGCAACATCACGGTGGGGGGCAGCGGCAAGACGCCGCTGACGCTCGCACTCATCGAGCGACTCAAGGGCCGCGGATTGCAGGTGGGCGTGGTCTCGCGCGGCTACGGCGGCAAGGCAGCGACTTATCCGCTCGAGGTGACGCCTGACGTGTCGCCCGCGCGCTGCGGCGATGAGCCGCTGATGATCGCGCGGGCGAGTGGCGTGCCGGTGGTGGTTGACCCGCGCCGGCCGCGCGGCGCGCGTCGGCTGGTCGAGCACAATGGCGTCGACATCGTGCTCGCCGACGACGGGCTGCAACACTACGCGCTGGCACGCGACGGCGAGATCGCGGTGACCGACGCACGGCGCGGCCTCGGCAACGGCTGGATGCTGCCGGCCGGACCGTTGCGCGAGCCGGCAAGCCGTCTCGACGAGGTGGACCTGTCGCTCACACACGGTGCCGACGGGGACTTCTGGCTCGTACCGGGCACGGTGCACGGGATCGTCTCCGGCACGCAGCGCGAGCTCGTCGACTTTCTCGAGACCCCGGTACACGCCGTGGCCGGTATCGGCGATCCCGCACGTTTTTTTGCCATGCTGCGCGAGGCCGGACTCGACGTGATCGAACATCCCATGCCCGACCATCACGAATACGCGGGCACGCACATACGCTTTGCCGAAGACTATCCCGTGCTCATGACCGACAAGGACGCCGTGAAGTGCGCCGCGCTGGCGGACGCGCGACACTGGCGCGTCGGCACAACGCTGGTGTTTTCAGACCGGGCCGCGCGGCGTGTGGATACTTTGCTTGATCGGCTGTGTCGTCATGCGCGAGGCGCAAAGGAGGCCGTATCTCAATGAGTTTCGTTGTCGTCATTCCTGCACGCCTGGCCAGTACGCGGCTGCCGGACAAGGTTCTGCGGCATATTGCGGGTGAGCCCATGATCGCCCACGTCTGTCGCGCAGCGCGGGCGAGCGGGGCAACCGACGTATGCGTGGCCACGGATGCCGAGACGATCGCGTCCGCGGCCGAACATGCCGGCGCGACGGCCTGCATGACGCGCGCCGATCACCAATGCGGCAGTGATCGAATCGCCGAGGTGGTCGAACAGCGCGGGTGGTCCGACGACGCGATCGTGGTCAACGTTCAGGCGGACGAACCGCTGATGCCGTCGCGTCTGATCGATCAGGTCGGCGCGGCTCTGGACAACGACCCGTCGGCGGGCATCGCTACCGCCTGCACGCCGATCCTGAGTGGCGAGGAGTTCGCAAACCCCAGCGTGGTCAAGGTCGTCGCCGGCGCGCGAGGCCGGGCAGTCTATTTCAGTCGCGCGCCGATCCCGTTTCATCGAGACAGCGACAATCGCGAGTTTTCGGGCGCGTTCCGACATCTCGGCATATACGCATACCGTGTCGGGGCGCTGAAGCGGTTTTCCGCGGCCGCGCCCGGCGTGCTGGAGCGCGCCGAATCGCTGGAGCAGCTTCGCGCCTTCGATCTCGATATACCGATTGCCCTGGTCGAGGCGGTCGCTACGCCGGGCCCGGGCGTGGACACGCCGGCCGATCTGGCACGGGTCGAGCAGTTGATGTCCAAAGCGGGTGCAGAACGATGACGGGCCACACACCAATCGCCGTTCTCTTCGTCTGTCTGGGCAATATCTGTCGTTCACCGAGTGCGCACGGCGTGTTTCGGGAAGCGGTGGCGCGGGCAGGCTGGGCGGATCGCGTCCATATCGAGTCCGCGGGTACGGGCGACTGGCATATCGGCAAGCCACCGGACCGTCGTGCGACGGCTGCCGCGGCAGCCCGGGGCATCGATCTCAGCGATCTGCGGGCACAGCAGGTACAAGCGACGGACTTCGAACGATTCGACTATGTGCTGGCCATGGATGCCGACAACCTGGCAGACCTCGAACAGATGGCGAACACCCGGGGCAAGGTGCGCGCGCGTATCGCCCTGTTCAGCACATTTAGCGCGCGATACCGCGGCGAAGCCGTACCCGACCCGTATTTCGGCGGCGAGCAGGGTTTCGAACGCGTGCTGGACATGATCGAGGACGCATCAGCGGGGCTCCTAGAGGAGATACGCACGCGCCTCGACTGAGGTCGCGCACGGCGCGTAGACAGAAAAAAAGGTTCTTCGCAGATAAGCGTGAAAGGCGGCGGTGACCGCATGGCTTAAGCTTGGATTGCTACCACGCATTCCAGGCAACCAAGAAAGGCCACCGCCATGCCCGAGGCTAATCTGCTTTCC
>NZ_JAGHQU010000016.1 GCF_017744135.1 Endozoicomonas sp. G2_2 | reverse complement strand
TACGCGGCTTCAAGCAACTCGCCGATGTCATTGATGGCATCCAATTCATCGACGGAATAGACGAGCGACAACTCAGCAGGAAAGCCGCCTAGCTTCTTTCCTCATACACCAGATTTGACAGTAACTCGCGATGCGACCGAGCAGCAATACATCGAGCAGCGCAGCCGCCTGATCTCGTTGAGCGGCCAGCCCAATGAATCCTGTTGGGCGCGTGGCCCGATCAGGCCAATGGTTTACCAATCGCGCGCCACACGCGGCTCGACCTTTACCGCCGCGTTCTACCGCTACGTGGCCAGTCGCTCGGAACTGTTCGTGACGCGGGTCACCGGCGACGGCGCGCAGCCCGTGGTGATCTGCGAGACCTCCTACGCATTCAATCCAACCCGCGAACTGGACTCGACCCACCGCGGCTCGAAGGTCTATCGCGACCACCGGGCGGCGCGTCGTGTCATGGACACCGCAGCAGCCAAACCACGCACGATCTGCCCGAAGGCCCAGCAGCACGACATCGGCCGGATCTTCTCGGATGCCTGCCTCGCGCCGTCCCCGGCACCGTCCCTGCCGATCCTCAAGCACGGCGGCGGGACGCTGGCCTTCTAGTACGCGCGGTCATCGTCGCTGGGGCACGCCGAGGCCCATCGGGATCGCCACCCCGCGAGTACGCGCCTGTCCGCCACTGTCCGGGCCTGTCCCTGCGTGCCTGTCGCAATCGCATGAAAGGGCTTGCGGCGCGCAGGGCGCGGGCCAGCCTGTAGTGACTGGACACACCACAGCGAGACCCCATGAAGATCATTCAGCCCGACAGCACCGCCGTTACCGAGATTGCCTTCGATCCGTCCGCCGATCGCGGCGACGTGCTGGTGCGCTTCAAGGACGGCAACACGACCTACCGCTACGGGCCGTGGACGCTGGCGGGCCTCAAGCGCGCCGTCACCGGCAGCGGTTCGCTCGGCCGGGAACTGGCGAAGCTGCGCCGCAATGAGGGCGATGCCGTCGACAATTTCTTCGGCAGTTGCGCCGAGGCCATGCAGGTATGGAACCTGCGGGCACACAAACGCGTATCGGCCACCCTGAACTGCGGCGCATCGGCCGTTCTCGCCTTCTAGGCGTCCTGACGCGGCGTCGGGGCGCATCGCGGCCCTGACGCCCTCACAGCGGCTCGTATCGCATCCCGACCGATACGAACCGCACTGCACGGAATCGCTCTATGGAACCCCCGATGTCCTACGTTCTTGTCCTCGTAACCTCGCCGACCTTCTGGGCGTGCTACATACTCATGGCGCTACTGATCCCCTCTGTTGCCGGGATGGTGTTCAAGCCGGTCACCGGCACGACGAAAAAGCAGCGGGCGTATCGAGCGACCGGGATCGAATTCGCCCTCGTGTTCCTGCCGTTTGCGGTTGTGGGCATTGCCAATGGGATCAATGGCACGTTCGCAGGGTTTCTGGCGAGTCCCGAATTGCCGGTCGCCGCGATGGTCGCTGCAAGCCTCGCACTGCTTCACATCATCCGCGCGGACCTATTGAGACGCGTCGAGCAGCCTCATAAGCCCGTCATTCTGATTGGCATCGCCTGTCTGGTCATGGCCGTGTCCATCGCGCTGATCGTCTTCTTGGTTACCACGCCCGAGATCACGTCATGGGTGGCCGTGTTCAATGCGGCCTATACGTCTGTCGCGCTGGTGCTCATGTATGGCTTCGCAGCGGCTGCCGCCGCGTTCTAGGTGGCACGAGCTGGCCGGGCGTTTCGGCGTCACACTGGGTCTACGGGAGCTGGCAGCAAATATTTTCCAGCGATAGGCCGATAACGCTACAGAGCAGGGTGCTTTGTATCGATACGGAGCAACCAGCGCAGTGGCACGCTGCAAAGGGATTGAGTGTGACGCAGCGATACGGGCATCCCCATGCTCGGCATCGCGACAAACCAACGGCACACTCAATCGACCGGGCTACCCTAGTCCCGCCTAACCCTCGGGTCCGGTCATGTGCAGCCCCGTCTGTGAGAGCAGGCGGGGTTTTTTTGTGGCCGCGATACGGCGAACATCGTTCGGGGTATTTTCAGGACTTGCGGCGTCGGCGGCGCGCCCGAGACTGGCCGTGTCACTTCACACCACGAACCGCCATGGCCGCCCTGCTCTCCCATACCCTGCTCAACTACAGCCCGGACGCCAACGATCCGTATGTGTTCACCGAGGCCCATCGCCCGGACGGCACCGCGATCCTGTGCGGCTTCAATACGCGGGCGGTCGAAATGGGGCACGAGCAGACCCAGTCGCTGGAGGAACTGAGCTTCTACCAGCGTCAGAGCGCGCGTGCACAGATTGACATGAGCGAACCCGGCCATTCCTGCGGGCCTTACGATCTGAACGGCTGGGGCCTGTGCGCCGTGGCGTTTCATATCGAGGCCAGCGGCCACCTCGTGCAGCACGTCGAGCGGCTGCGCGTGTCCCCGACCGACGGGGCCATCGAACACAATTCGCTGATCCTGAATGATGGCGCGAATGGCGAGCGGGTCGAGATGGGCACGAAACGCCACAAGAAGATCGCCGATGTCCAACGCAACCTGAAGAATGCCGCCGACTGGGCACGCAACGCCGGCGCGCAAGGCGCGATCACCCACCCGCTGGACACCCTGATCGCCTGCGACCCGAATCGCCTGTACGCACAGCTGCTGGGTGTGAAGACGGCAGCCGGCAGGCTCGTATCCCCACAGCTGAACAACCCGCGCGCGGCGCTGGCCTTCTGAGACATCGCCCTGACCAATAACCCTGAACGCCGTTCGGGGTTTTCATCGGCGCCCCGATACCCTGAACTGCACGCGGCGCGGACCTTCTGAGGTATCGCCTGGATCAATAACCCTGAACGCCGTTCGGGGTTTTTCATCGACGCCCCGATACCCTGAACATCGTTCGGGGTTTCAGCCGTTCGACGGGTCGGCGACCCGGTCAGCGCTGCCGATTCGATACGCACAACAGCGCCCGGCGTTTGGCGTTATCAGGGCTTGCGGCGCCCAGACACGGGACGAGGCTGTGATGGCGGGATCGACCCGCCCTACTCACACCACCTCGGAAACGACCCCATGAGCCATATCCATCTCGCCCTCGACAACGACGAACTCGCCACCGTGATCGCCGCGCTGCGGACCTACCAGGAAGCCGGCTACGGCGACCCGTACAACCGACCGGAACGCATCCACGAGATCGCCGCCGATGACAGCGTCATGAGCTCGCTCGACGATGCGGGCATCGATGCGCTGATCGCGGACAAGCTCAATATCTCGCACGAGCCCAAGACGCTCTACGCCGTCATGCAGGAGGGCGGCTCCTCCGGCGAGGGCTATCTGCATCTGCACGAAACCGAAGAAGACGCGGAGGCGGATCGCGAGAGCTGCGAGGAAGACGGCAGCTATCGGACCTCGGCGGTGTTCACCATCGCCAGCTATCCCGGCGACTTCGTGTCGCTCGACGATCTGATCCAGACCGCCGAGTACGCCGCCCAGCAGGACTACGACTTCCCCGCCTAGCCCGATCACGCCGGCCTCGAGTCGAATCAGGGCGTTTCGATTGGCCCAGCGCCCCTTTCTGGGGGCGTGGGCCGCTGTCCCGATACCTCACTGAACACAGGAGACCTCCGCCGTGGAAGAACAACACACCCCGCAAAGCGACGGACAACAGTGTCCGTTCTGTAAATCGTCGATCAATCCAGACGCCAACACCTGTGTCAGCTGCGGCGCCTACGAGCACATCGGCTTGGTGCGAGGCGAAGGCATCCCCTTCCTGTTCGTCATGGGGGTCATGTTCGCGGGCTTGTTCGCGATCTTCACGGACTACTCGGGATCGCCGCTCGAATGGCACGAAGTCATCGGCTTCCGTCTGGGCGGTGCCGCCGCCGTGGCCGGCGCGATCTGGGTGATGCGCAGGTTCATGACCCATCGGCGCTGGCTCCGGCATGTGTAGCGCGCCTGCGACCATCGTCGAGGTCTGACGACCGCCCCTGTCGCGGTCAGCCGGTCATGACGCCGGCTGGCCGCCCGGCCATCGTGTCATTCGCCCGTCGCAACCCGCCTGATCTGCGCCCCTGAGCGCGCCGCGCGGACTCAATCCGTTGCCTTGATTGGCAGAATAACGGGCCCGGCCGGTGGCCGATTGCCATCGATCCGCTGCCCCGACACAGCGCTGCGGGCGCGCACGCCCCCTTGGGCCGCCGGCCCTTTACAGCGAATCGATTGTCGCCCTGCTCCTTTCATGGAGCAGCGAACAATGTTTCTTGGATCAAACTGATACTGACAGCGTGAGTGCCAGAGAACGGCTTGCGGCGCCTGCGCGGCGTCGCAGTGTATGGCCATGTCGAAACGAGGGTTATTTCCGATGCAACTCACACCCACCGCTGCCCGGCCGATCTACTGCAATAGCCGTGACCACTGGCCGGTCATCGAAGTCATGTGTACCGAGACAACGCGTGGCTGGCGCGGCCTGAGCGAGAACGACCGAACCGACGCAGTCGCGTCGCTGTTTCATCTGCCCAAGGCGCCCATGGTCTCGGGTGATCCGGCCGAAGAATCGACATGGCTCATCGAAGAGCCACTGGTCGAAGATCCGGCCCTGTCGCTCAAGCTCAACGGCACGCTGCGACTGGCCGCCTACGACTTCCTGCAGGGTTCGCCCGACCTCACGGCACACGAGTTCCATGTCACCCCGATATCGGCCTCTCGGCTGGTACTGACCATTTCGCGCGAGATCGTCTTTGCCGTGGACGAGAATGGGCGCGGCTGCGAAACGACATCCGAGCGCCTGTTCTCGCGCATGGAATCGCCCAGCTCCGTGGCCGCCCACCTCATCGAGGCCCAGCAGCAGCTGTCGGCTCGCCGGGACAAGAACGTACACACCCGCGTGATGCCCGATCTTGATGCGGTCGCATCCGAAGGCCACTTGGCGCTGACGCGCGCTTTCGCACACTACGGCGAAGCCTATGGCGATACGGGGACGGCTTCCACACGCCGGCAGGCACAGGGCGGTTCCCATGGCTAGCGTCGCGCTCGAGATATGCCTGCCCCGGCCCTATCACTGGTTTCGCATTGGCGAATTGATCGCGGACCGATTCGGTAATCGCTTCATCGTCGAAGCGATCTACCGTTCGATACACGACGACAGTCCACACACCTATCGGATTGCGCCCGTGCATACGTCCAACGCCGCGTCGCCGCCGCGCATACAGCAGCTGGATGCCGAAACGGTGCATGACGGGCGTTTCATGCGTGCCGAGGGTGGGATTACCTTCATCCCCCCGAAGGTGCCGCTACGCCCATGTATCGACCGGCGCGCGCATAAGCCGTTCGGCTGGACGGGGCGCCAGACCTGCGAGGCCTGCGGCATCGATATGGGGTTCTGCGTGAACACGGCACGCTGGTACGACCAGAACAACACCTCCGATACGATCGAAAGCGCGCCCGAGCCCGCACCGCGTCGAGCCACGCATTCAGATGCCGCCGCCGGGCACGTCGCCTACCTGAAAGTTACGCCGATCCCGTGAGACGCCACCCTGTGCGGCCGGTCGCGGCGTGGCATGGGGATCGCACGCATTCGTTGATAGTTGTCACGGGGCGCTTGCGGCGCGCGCGGTGCGTTTCATTCTGGCGGTGACCACTCCCACCGGCGCCTGCCATGAATCAATCCGTCCCCTCCAATTCCCCCCTGTCCACGCGTGAGACCGTGCCCGTCGCGATCGTGAAGGATCAGGACAATCGAGTTATCGGCGTGCGCGAAGCGCAGGTTCTGGCTCACGGCCCCGGCCTACGTCGGCAGGTTCAGATGGGGGATGTTCTCAGCGGCGTGAATCCCGACCGCTGGCAAGATGAAAACGCGTTCCGTACCTACGACGCTGAAGAGAATTGGACCGCCAGTGTGGTTGCCGGGGGCTTGGCGGCCGTGGATGAGCTGCGCAGCGACCCCTGCCTTTCGGTGTCGGGCTACTGCCTGCGTCTGAACGACAACCTCCTCCAGTACAACGTCACACTCGCCCCACTGCCCGATAACCGCGCCAGCGTCGTGGTTCAAAACCGGGCGTTCGAGAACGGCGGCATCGGCCCGTGGAACAGCATCTCCACCCTCACCGGCGAGCACAAGGAAGCCGGGCGAATGTTCAGCGACATGCTGGAACAGGGCATGGCGGCGATGCAGCGGTGGAAAGACGATGGCGTCGGCATCGTGGGCCAATCTGCGCTCGTGCGGGCCGCCGTGATGATGCCGCAAGCCCTGCAGACCCGATTCGACACGCTGAGTGATGAAATCCCCGCGACCCGACAGGTCAGCCTGTGCTCTACCCGTGTCAACGGCTTCGGGCTACTGGCCTTCTAAGGCGCCGCGGCCCCAATCGCGTCGGCAGGCCTTGCGGCGCGCATCGGCCGGGGCAGTCTGAAGTCACTGCCACCACTGCACCGGAGATCGCCATGCGTATCGAGATCCACGACGAGGATTCCAACATCCCCCGCGTCGTCTTCCTGTCCGACGACGGCCAGAGCCTATTCGAAGCCATCGTCAACGACGATCAGCGCTCGCTGACCCTGCGCTCGCTGCGCCGCTGCACGATCAACGGCGTGGAGTACAGCTCAACGCTTGAACTGATCCCGCGTTCGGGCAACACGATCATCGCCGGGCTGCAGCGCAAATGAGCACGACACACGAACGGATTGCCCCGTTGTCGGCGCTGCCGACGATGCCCGTGGCCACCACGCAACCCAAAGGCGGCGCCAAGCGACCGGTCTCGATACGCGAAGCACAGGTCTGCAACGGCCAACTGGATCGCGAGCGCGTACTGCGCGACGACGATCTGAGCCCCTGGGAGGCGCCCGGCTACTGGAACGACATGGACCACCTGTTCGGCCATGACGACACCCCGATCCCCCAGCCGCCGGTGGGCACGCGAGACCACGACTTCCCGCGCGGTCTGTCGGTCTCGGGATACGCGGTCGTCGCCGGGCTGATCGTTCAGGAGATGGTGCTCATCGTGTCACGGGGCGCACGACGCGAGATCATGCGGCGGCGCTACACCTACGGGCCCGGCGTGACGATGGAATGCGTGACCGAGGCCCGCATCGAGTGCAGCAGCAACGGCATGGCCCGGCATTTTCTCGAACAGCTCGCCCACGCCCACGACTGGCTGCACACAAAAAGTGATGACCCGTGTTTCGATACGGCCATCGTGCAGGCGAGAGCCCTCAACGAGGCCCAGATCGAACGTCGCTGGCAGGACAGCCGCGCATCGACGGCGGCCGCACGGGCTGAAAACTTCGCACCTGGCGCGCCGCTGGCGTTCTAGGGCCTTGCGGCGCACACGCCGCGCCCGAAGCTGTTCGTATCGCACATCGCCGGCCCCACGCCGGCCACGTGCCCTTTGCCGAACCACGGACGACTGCACCCATGAGTCACGAATCCCACAACGACATGACCCCCTTCTCGGTCTGGCCGACGCTGCCGGTCGCGACCTCACGCCTGAAGCAGGGCGCCACAGGTAGTGTCGCGATTCGCGAAGCCCAGGTTTACCAGGGCCAGCTCGGGCGCGAGCGTGAATGCCGGCTCGACTGGATGTCGAACTGGAAAGCGCGGGACTTCTGGCTGGAGATCGAGAATACGGTGGGCCACGAGGATTCTGTGATACCCCGGCCACCATACGGTCTGCTTTGGCACGACTACCCGCGCGGCCTGTCGGTTTCGGGCTATGCGCTTTGTGAGGGGCTGATCGTGCAGCGCATGGTTAACGTGATCCCACGAAATGGGCTGTGTGTGGTCTGGTCCCAGAGCAATGTCTATGGCCCTGGCGTCACCCGTACGCCTAGCACCTCTCCCGAAACGATTGTGTCCAGCAAGGACATGAGCGACCAGTTTCTTCGCGTTATCGCCAAAGTCCATGACGAGATGTGTGCGATGAAGCGTACGCAACGCTTCGATATCGCCCTCACCCGAGCACGCGAGATGGATGCCGCCACGATCAATAGGCACTGGCAGACCAGTCGGCGTCTGGCCACGGCGGCACGGGCTGAAAACTTCGCACCCGATGCGGCGCTGGCGTTCTGAGCAGTTGCGGCGCGCACACGGCGCACGAAGCTGAACCCATCGAACACAGCCGGGCCTACGCATGACCGACCCATCCGATTCCCCATGGTTCTCGCGCTACCACCCGATCGCCAGCGGCGTCGTGTTTCTGGGCAGCGATATCGTGGGCATACGCGAAGAGCAGCCGGTCAGCGATGGCCCGTTGTGCCGTGTCCAGCGCGGCGAAAAGTTCGACCCGTGGTCGACGGATGCATTGGCGACGCCGTACAGCCAGCGCATCGTGAAGGGGTCGGTCCAGGCCAGGCAACGCCACCCCGACCTGCCCGGTCTGCATGTGTCCGGGTATCTGCTTTACTCGGGCGATGTCCTGCACCAGGTCAGCGCCTCGGTGATGCGGCAGAACGACGGACGCTGCAGCGCCCGGGCCACCACACTGGTCTACGAGCCTGACCGTGCAAGCATGGCTATCGTGCATGACCAAATCGTGGGCCGGATCGAAGAGGCCGTGCGCTACTTTCGACAGGTGCTCAACACTGCCGGCAAGCACACATGGAACGATCAGGTGAAACACTCGTTCACCTATGGCTTCGACCTCGCCAGCCAGGCCAGCGATATAACCATCGCAGGATTGTTCACGCGCCTGTCACGGCCGTTTCACTCGACGACGCTGTTGCCCGGCGCTACGGACCTGCCGCTGGCTTTTTAGCCTGGATAGTGGTGTCAGCGTCCCTTTAGGGTGGTGACAAGGAGATCGAGATCGACATGGCCGACGAAACCACACGCACCGAAGCCAAACCCAAGAGGCTGCGCAATGGCGACTGGGGCTGTGTCGTCGACGGCGCGGTAACCGTGGGCGAGATCGTGACCATCCGCACCAGCAGCGGCAAGTCGTGGCCGGTGGTGATCGACAAGATCATCTGGTCGAACGGCGAGACCAGCATCTGTGCAACCCGCGAGCGCGATGACGCCGACAAGGAGCGCGAACAGCGCGAAGGCCCGGTGCCCAGCGATGCGCCGGCCCCGGCGCGCGCGGCACCCCGTACCCGCGGGTCAGCGACCCCACGCGCGCCTGACCAGGATGGCGAACCCGCCGCGCCGCCGGCGCCGCCGACCGATGACAGCCGATTCGATGCCCTCGCCGATGCCGAAGCCGTGGCACAGGCCCAGCGTGCCGATGAGGACGACGAGGTGATGACGATGGCCCACTCTTTCTCACGCGACTTCTGAGTATTACCTTGCGTATCGGCGGCGCTTTACACTTTTGACAGCGCCGTGACAGCAGCGGACAATATCTTGGTCAGACGTCCAAGGAGGGTTACGTCATGGCTTCTGAAAATTCCGGAGATCGCGTAGACGCGCTGAGTGAATGGCTCACGGCCGAGATGAAAGGTCTAGACCGTCATCATCAGACCGAACTCGGTCAGATTGTCATGTCCGTGGCAGCTACGTACGTCAACAAGGTGCCCAAGAAGACCGAGAACCGCGTCATGGATGCGCGTGCGAAAAAGGGTTATATCCGTCCGCGGACAGCGAAGCGGTTTACCCGGTATAAGACCCACCTGGGCTTCACGCCTTCCAAGAATAGGCGCACGCTGATCGGCCACACAGTGCCTGGCGGCGAACGGCCGGCGGGTGCACTGGTTCCTGAGTTTTTCCCAGTGTCTAGCCTGATTCGCGAATACGAAATAGGCACTGCGGCCACCGTTGGGGCTGCGCTCACAGCAGGGGCGTTGCGTAACAGTGTGGATGCGGCACTCGAGAAGGTAGCCACATGGAGACGGCCCAAGGCGAAAAGCGGCACATCCGCAGGCAAGGGCGCGCCCGGCGACGACCCAGCCGACATCTTGTCGCATGACCAAGCACTCGAAATGCTATATGAGCGTGCGAGTGAACCTACGGACGCTGAGACTTCCGGGGATGAAATGCTCAACGGACAAGAGATGGCCCGTTACTTGGGCACGTCGCGCCAGACGATCAACGCGCGGTACAAGAAAGGCACGATCATCGGCCTTGGTCGTGAGGTTGGCGGCCCGGTGTATCCGAAAACCCAGTTCGCTGAGAATCGCTCGCCTGGCGGGCCTGTCTGGCTCGACGGCCTGGATGCCGTGGTTGCTGAGCACGGCAATGGTTGGCGAGCCTGGATCTGGCTGAATAACCGCAAAGACGAGTTGGGTGGTGATACGCCACTGGAGAGGCTGCAGGCGGGCGATGTCAGCGCCGTCAAAGCGGCCTTGGGTCGTGAACGAGAAGGCGCCTTCAGCTAGTGGCGTCCTATGACGCCGCGGCCTTCGCCGAGATCACTGTCACCTATCGGCTTGAGCAAAGTTTCGCGCGTATCTGCCCCAGCAGGCACGCGAATTCGCCGTTCGGCTTCGGGGTCTCGACGAGCCGCTTCAGCGGCCTGCCCCTCGATAGCGATCCGGACAAGGCCGCTTTCGGCGCCCTTTACCTGGCGCAGTCAGTCCGAACAGCCACGGCCGAAACGATCGTGCGCAATCGTTCTGTCGAGCAAAAGGGCCTTACGTTGCATATCGATGAACTGACCTCGCGCGTGTTGTTCCGCTACGGCGGTTCCGGGGAGCCTATGAGCCTCGTTGACCTACGCCGTGACAACCTGATGCGGGCGGCACTCAGACCCAACGTGATCCACGACCAGGACCATACCCAGGGCCAGATGCTGTCCGATTTCGTCTACCACCACCTGCCTGATGTCGACGGCATTCTGTACCCCTCATGGTTCACCCAAGAGGACTGTGTCGCCCTTTACGAACGCGGTCTCGACAAGATCGCTCACATCCACACCATGCCGCTGATCAATCATAAAGCGGTCATGGAGACACTGGACCGCTATAAGGTCCGATACAGGCGCACCCTCGAAGCCTGACTTGCGGCGCCTGGCTGGCGGGCGATGGTGTATCTACAGCACTCACCCGCTCGATACGCCATGACGCAGCCATCAACCGACCTCGAATTTCGCACCCCGGCGTGGCCGGTTGCCTACACGCTCTATGCGAGCAACTACTGGCGCGTCGTGCTCGCGGCGATCAATGATCGAGGCGTGACGGAATTACGGCTCTACGAACCCAGTTCGCACGCTCCTCTGGGGCGCCGACCCATGCGGGCCGACGCGACCGAGACCCAGCTCGATAACGCGCGATCGGTTCTGATGGGTATACAGCCGCGCACGGGCGAAGGCGTTCTGCCGGCGAGCGCCTGGGTACGCTGCCCGATCAAACCCATGCTCGAACTCAGCCAGGCCCAGCGCAGCCGGCATTTCTATGCCCAGTTCTTTTCTGTCGATGAGGAATCGAACCTGTGCATCCGCACCTTCCGCGGCGACGGCGAATCGGCGATCTCGACCGAGTCGCACAAGATTGCTGGCGACCCGACAGAAGAACTCTGGCTTGGTGATTCGACGCGTCAGCCCGACCCGAACGCACCGCGCGAACTGATCGGCCTGCAAAACGGCACCGCAAGCCAGCGCACGCAGGTCTGCCCGCAGATGGTCGAGCACGATCTTTCCCGCCTTATGCCTGCAGGCTTCGGCGGCATGGGCGTATCGACGCGCGTTCGGGGCAGCGGCCTGCTGGCCTTTTGAGCCCCACCCTTCCCGCAATCTGGAATTCGATATGACCACGACCCCACGCGACTTGTGCCAGGGCGATATCGCACGGGTGACGCCCGTCAGGCCACTGATGGTGAACTGCCACACCGCAGACGATTGGTCGATAGTGGCGGTCACACTCAACGAGGACAATCAGCTCGCGCTCGGCCTGTTCGGTCCCGGTACCGATGAGACGTTGACCACTCGAAACGACATCACCTCCCGGACGTGGGGGCGGCTATACGAATGCTTCTGTGACATCCGCGACCACTCGAACGATGTCTGGGGCAACGCCCTTGCGACCTATCAGAAGCCGTGGGGCGTGATCGATTTCGAAGCCGAGACGCTACACACCGAACTCATGGCCGAGCGCGAAAAGCGCCGTACGCGCCTGTCCACGTTCGCTGGGCTGGGCGATGACAAGCTGATGCACACCGAGATCCTGATCGATGGCAGGGGCAGTGGCATCCGCCACACGCGCGTCTACAAGTTCGGCGCGACCAGGGTCGACAAACTGCGCGATGACGAGGAAGGTGTCGAGCACGCGGGGCGGGCGATCCGGGAATGCCTGGCGTACCCGAATCGCTGCACCCCGTTTGTCGCCCACCATCCGTTATCGCGATACGGAGTCTACGGCGATCGCAACGATTTGCTGAGCGTGCGTGGATCGGGTCAGTTGGCGTTCTGAGCTGAAGCCCTAGATCGCCTTGCGGCGCGCGCGGGGCGGGCGAATATGGCCCCGAGTTCATCAAGACGGCCTCGATCATGCACACGCCCTTTCACGACGTCCTGCGGTATTACCCCGATCCCGTTGACCCGATCATCATCACAATGACCGCGGGCGTGGACGGCGAGCAGCACATCTGCGGCCACACGCGCGCCGGAATGGAACTGGGCCCGGAGGTCACCACCCGCCAAAGCGGCAACAGCATGGACGACATCCAGGCCCTGTCCTGTTTCGAGCGCACCAGCGGTCGTGAGCGTCGATTGTGGGCGCCGGCGAAGCTCGTCGAGCTGCCCGACGACGCGGCGAGCTGGGGGCTTTCGGTGGTGGCTTTCCATATCGACAAGGGCTGCAATCTCAAGCAGCACCATGTACTGGTTCGGCTCTGTGACGATGGCTGTGCGGTCGATTGGCGTGTCCGGACGCTGCTGTACGCCGATGGCGAGAGCGAGTGCCGCTGCATCCGCGAAAGCAGTCGAGACGCTGACACGATGGCGCATCTGCGCGAGGTGGTCAGCGAACTCTACGATGTCGCGATGAGCAATGCCCCACAGGGCGTGATAGCCGAATCCCTGGCCGGAATCGTGGACTACGACGACAAGACGCTGGCCCAGGTACTGCAGGTGAGCCGGCCGCGCGGGCGAGGACGTGCCAGTACGCGAGTGCGTGGCAGCGGGCTACTGGCCTTCTGAGCGGCGGCAACACAGCCCTGCCGTGGTCGATCTGACCCTATGGCTGTTGCCCAGGCGCGCGCTCATACCACTGCAGGCCACTGAAGCCCCACTGCCGACCCACAACACAGGGCTTGCGGCGCGTGTGCGCGGGCTGAACCTGGCTTCTCAGCCACATTGACCCACTGCACAGGAGAAAACGATGGGCGCATCCATGATTGGCGTAATCCTTCAGGGCCCGGTCGCGATCGACGCGAGTCTGCGAGACCAGGTCATTGCCGAGGGCGCGGCGATGTTCGAAGACCGTATCGGCAATATCGACTGGGACACCGCCGAAGAGCACGACTACGCCGACCTGGCGACGTTCTGCGAAGCATGCGATCTCGAAATGTTCGATGAGCAGGGATTCATCGAGGAGGAATACAGCCCGGCGGCCGTCACCGATGCGATCACCAAATCCGTCGACAACTTCATTGGCGTATGGAACCGCGACATCCTCGCGCGGGATATCGCAATACGCGTGTTCGAGCCTGCAGGGGATGCTCCGGCTTATCAGGTCTGCTTTGCGGGTGGCTCGAGCTGGGGCGATACGCCAGACGGTATCGCCTTCACTGCATTCGATGCCGTGAGCGCGCTCGGGCTGCATTCGAAGTTCGGTTGCCAATAGACACTACATCCCGGCGCCGTGTGATCCGGCGCCGGGGCTAAAGCCGCACGTGGACGCCCTATTCGGGTCGAGTGTGAGCGTGCCAACTGGCCGCGGTGCGCAGCGGGAAGCCCGTGCGGGTCTGGTGATCGAACGTGTAGATATGCTCGTTGGGGCTACGGCGGCATCGCCCGATCAATCTCCCCTTCATGTCGCCTGTACCGCGGCCCACCATGACCTCGCCGCCGCAGTTCGGCACTCCGCATTTCGACTCGTACTTGCGTAGGGCTATACGCCGGGCATCCGTGGCTTCATCACGCTCCAGAACGATCTGCATCGGGTCTGATTCACTCCAGGGCGTATGCCACACACTGGCCTGAGCGACCACGTTATTTACGGTCAGCACGATCGGTGCGAGCCAATACCAGCCCAAGCCGCCCAGCAGCAGCGCGTACATTCCCCCCGCCAGCACGCCGCCACTGACGCCGTTGATCGCGCTGACGATAGCCAAGGCCAGACAGACCCCAGCAAGCACGGCAACGACCAGGCAGGCAATAAGCCAAGCCAACAGCTTCGTGCGCCCCAGTTCCGATCCGAGCACCGAGACCCAACTGTTGTGGATCTGTTCGCTCGCGCGCTCGTATCGAATACAACCAGAAGGGATTGCCTGGGTCGCCGGAGATTCCTGTTCCCCCGATGACTCCGCGATCAGTCGGTACGTCGTCTGATTGCGAGGGCCGCCTTTCGAGGCGAGCCGGTGGGCGACTGGGACAACTTGGTAGCCCAAGTCCTGGGCTGCATCCTTGATCAGACCATTGACCTGATTGGACTGCCACCTTTCGAGCTTCCGCCACCAACTGTTGATGTTGCCGTGTGCGTCGATACCGCCGGTATCCGGCATCTCACCAATCAGCTCATCGCGGCTGAACTCGTAGTGCGAGGATTCCAATGCGCCGGCGTCGTGCTTTGCACGCGTGAGATCGACCAGCGCGCGGAAGAGCTGAACGGGTCGCGTGTCGCGATCGGGGCGATCGTAGTGCTGCAGAAAGGCTTGCGCCACTGCGACAGCCTCGCCTAACCGGTTACTACCCGGTTGTTCATGGGTTGTCATCGCTTCCTGCGCTGAGGATCGGGGTTCCTTTTCCAACGGGGCCTCCCGTGCATGTTCGTTTCAAGACCTTAAAGAACTCGTACGCCATTGATCGCGATTCCGGGCAAACTGTCATGGCAGTTGATCTACGTGCCGAAGATCGAGGGCGGTCCTGGCGCTGTGCTCAGTGCGACGAACCGATGGTCGCCTGCATCCCCGAGCGTAAACGCAACCACTTCCGCCACAAGAGGGCTGCGCAGGATCGCGGTTGCACGGGCGAGACCGATCTACATCGCTACGTCATCGAATACATCAAGACCCGTGTGTCGATCCCGGTACCGAGCACGGCGGGTATCTACTCCATCGGCGCGGTGCCGGGGCCATTGAATATCCGGCGCGCACTCGATGATCGCGACCCGGGCTTCAAACAGCTCACGAAGTCGCTGGGCCTGAAAGGCGTGCCCGATCTGTTACTCGAAACTCGCGAAGGCTACCTGGCTGTCGAGGTGGTCGTGACGAGCGATGTCAGCACGAAAAAGGCGCGGGAGTTCTTGACCATCGGCCTGCCGTGCCTGCGTGTCTACACGAGCTCGGCTGGAAATCGCGACACGCTGCATGCTCTGCTCAAGACATCGACCTGCTACGACTGGGTCGAACCGGCGCGCCTGGCCTCGCCCCTGGCCAGCCTCTGGCTTCGTGGTCGCAGCGTGATCGCCAAATGGCTCACCGATCGCCGTCTCGCTGCGATCTGGAAGCCGGATCGCGCCGGCACAGGCCCCGTCCCTGTGCTCACACGATGGAAGCACATGCTGATCGAAGTCGGTCAGAAGCTGGCTCGCCGTCTGCCCTTACCACCGGTTCGGCTGCCAGTAGTTGTTCATGAACAAGGCGAACTGGGACTTGAGGACTGCGCGCGTGGGCCAATGCAAAGGGATCTGTACCCGGCCGTCGCCGTTGCCCGTCCAACAGTTCAGGGGCCAACCGCACCGCAGGAGCAGCTCGCCCTGGCTTTCGTAGCCAAGGAAGAAGACCCGGTAGGTCACTCCAAACCGAAGCCCCCCTCAACCACACCTCGCCAGTGGATGCCCTACCCACGACAACGCCGCGCTTACGCCGAGCGATGGCCAGACATGAGCCGCACCGACAGACCCCTGCCCCTATGGCAACGACACGGCCATGGCCGCCCCAGGCTCCATTGACCTCTACCTATCGCCAAAATCGAGCTGAGCCCATGAGGCGCTCGTCTCGCTGGGAGCCTGAATCCCGGTAACCCTGTCCCACCCGCTTTCTGTCAGGCGCAGCGTAACCTCGAATCCCGGTAAGCCTGTCCGATCGTGCTCATGGACCCCGGCGCGGCCGCTGGTTGTCTGCCAGGCCCTTTATGGGACGAGACACGCACGAGACGACACATGACCCAGGCGCGGGGCTACGGCAGCCGCATGAAATCACAGCCCTGTCGGAACGCGGCGGAGTACGAGCTGCGACGACGGGCCAAGGCCGCGGTCGTAAGCTGGATCGAGCACGCCAACACCGCCGTACTGCGCGACGGCGCGGTGCCCATGCCAGCCGTTCGCTTCGATCTCCAGGGGCGCACGGCCGGGATGGCGATCCATGCGCCCCGGCATACGCGCGAAATGCCGGCCCTGCTGCGTGTGAATGCCGATCTGTTGTGGCGCTATCCCGATGAAATGATCGACGAGACGATTCCCCACGAGGTCGCCCATGTCGTGACTCGATGGGCCTGGGGACAACGCGTTGCCCCGCACGGGCGCGAATGGAAATCCATCATGCGCGCGTTCGGCAAAGAGCCCACTCGGTGCCATTCGATGTCGACGACTTCGGCACGACGCACCCCGCGCTATCCGTATCGTTGTGCCTGCGAGAAAACGGTTTATCTGGGGGCGGTGCGACACCGGCGCGCACTCAAGGAGCCGCGCCGATATCGATGCACCCGCTGCCATGAAACGCTGCTTTATACCGGCGGCGAGGCTGTCGTCGATCACGCCTAGTACGGGCCATCGAATGGGGTTGCGGCGCGCTGCACGGGGCCGAGGCTGAGATCGAACAAGGCGCACCCACACGCTGCGTTCAACGACTCACACCACGCTTGAAGGAGCGCCCCATGCCCATGATTCAGCTCACCCAAGGCCAGCTCACCGATCTACTCGCCCTCGCAACACGCGGCGCGTGCGACCTGGGTCACTACCTGAGTTCTGGCAACCTGACGGCAGATGCTTACTCCGAGATCGAAGCCGATTGCATGAAGGGCCTGTACGCGCGCTCAGGCGCGCTGCTGGAAACGATCGAGGATGCGCCGCAGAAATCGTTCGTCGTGTCCTTCAACCATGATTACTCCGAATGGCTGACCACCCACAACGATCTGGACGGCGCGCTACGTCAGATCCGGACCACGATGGAGATCGACGAAGACATCCATGACCCGGACTTCGTGAGCGAGGTGAATGAAACCTACGAGAGCCACAGCTGGAAAGGTCTGTCGATTTACGAAGTGGACTGGGCGGAAGGCACGACGCGCACGGTCGACCCAGCGGAAATTCAGTCCCCAATGGATTCCGTCGCCTAGCCACGTGCAGGGGTTGCGGCGCGTGGCGCGCGGGCCAATCTGAATCTGACAGATCAACAGCACCTTTCGCCATGTGCCGCACCGCTTCACACAACGAACGCATCACCGCCGCCGAGATCGCCCAAGCGCTCGACGCAAAGCGTATTCGGCCGGGCCGCTGGGCATGTTGCTGCCCGGTACCCGGCCATGACGACAGCTCGCCGAGTTTCTCGATCGCCGAAGGCGACACGGGCCCGCTTGTGTACTGCCATGCCGGCTGCGATCAGGCAGAGATCATTCAGGCGCTGCGTTCGCAAGGGCTCTGGCACAAGCCGACCAAGGCGCAGCTCGCCGCCCGCCAACGCCGCCAGCAGGCGGACGAGCAGTGGCGCGCAATCGTTCGCGATCGCGTGAATGGCCGTGCGCCGACCCAGTGCCCGCCCTACTCGCGCTCGATACCCGCGACGGGAGCAATCCAGATCATCACCGGCGAAGGCGCATGGGAACTGGCCAAGGAACTGCGCGCTGACGGCATCCATGCGCTGGTACTGCCGCCCGGCTTGCCGCATCTAGGTGTGATCTCTCAGTAGGTTGTTCATCTGGGCCGCAGTCCCGAAGCTGATGGGTGTTCGAAGTCCGTCAGTTCGAGGAGCAACCCGGATGAACACGCACAAGAATGCGCGTCTGACCGTTCACGGTCGAGCCCACTTGGTCCAGCGCATCGTCGATGATGGCTTGCGACCGGTCGAGGCTGCACAGGCGGTTGGCGTGAGCGCGCGAACGGCCTACAAATGGCTTCACCGTTATAAAGCGCACGGCTGGCCGGGATTGGTCGAGCGCAGTTCTCGGCCGACGCGTTGTCCGCATCAGCTGTGTTCGGCCAAGCGCGATCGGATCATCGCATTACGCCGAGCACGCCGGATCTATCGAGATATCGCCGAGACGGTTGGCGTGCCCGTATCGACGGTGGCTCGTGTGTTGCGCCGGGCTGGCTTGAACCGGCTCTCGGCGCTTCACCCGGCACCGCCGGTGCGGCGCTACGAACACGACGCGCCGGGTGATCTGCTGCATCTGGACATCAAGAAGCTGGGGCGCTTCGAGCGCCCTGGGCATCGCGTGACCGGCGATCGGCAAGCCGGCCGCTCACGCGGCGCCGGCTGGGACTACGTGCATGTGGCCATCGATGATCACAGCCGAATCAGCTGGGCGACGATCAGGCCGGATGAGAGCGGCGCCAGCGCCTGGCGTGCGTTGATCGCGGCCGTGCGGTACTACCGCCACCTGGGTGTGACTATCCGGGGCGTGCTCACCGATAACGGCGCCTGCTATCAGTCCTGGGTGTTCGCCCGTGCTTGCCGTCGTCTGGGTATTCGGCACCGCCGCACGCGGGCTTATCGGCCGCGTACCAACGGCAAGGCCGAGCGACTGATTCAGACCGCACTGCGCGAATGGGCGTACGCGCGGTCTTACCCACACTCAGATCAGCGTGCGGCTCATCTGCCGCACTGGCTGCACCACTACAATTGGCATCGACCGCATGCCAGTCTCGATTATCAACCACCCGTCAGCCGACTCGGCTTGTCCGTGAACAACCTGGTGGGGTTACACATCTAGGCTTTCGGTGGCCGGTCGCCGGACGGGATGTCCTGATCGTCGATCTGGATTACGGGTCAGAAGCCGCGGCATCCAGCCGATATTTTGCAGAAGGGCTGCTGTCGCAATGGAACGCTCGCACGGTACGCGCCGTTGGCGACTTCAGCGCATTTGCCATCAGTCATCAGGGCCAACGCGCTGCGTAGATGGCACGCGACCAGAGCCGTTCGGCAACCAGGAACAAGTCAGCAAATGAGCCAAAAGACCCTCGAAGAATGCATCGCATGGGCTGTTCTTCTCATCGTGGGGTTCGCGGTCTGGCGATACGTCAGCCAGCGCCGCGCCAAGACCGCGGTCAGTGACGAGATTGCGACGCGTCAATACGACGCGACCACGATGGCACAGGCCCTGGTCGATGCCGGCGGCGACAATCAGAAAGCGCGCAAACGCTATATCCGGCTACGTCTTCGCGAGGAACGACGTCGCAATGGGAAATCGGTGGCCAAGGAGGGTCTGCAGTTCCTCGCCGGCCTCTGGGTGATCGGCTTTGTTATCTATCAGGGCTACCGGCTCTATACCGGGGAAATGCTCTGGTGGTTATACCAGTGACGCCCCGCCCGTGAGGCCGCTGGTACCGCGATAACCCGAATATCGATTCCCCGCACTGCGGGGCTTTCTCATGGTCCGGGCTGGGTTAGACGACCTGAAAATGGCTTGCGGCGCCCACTGCACGGTGCATAACGGTAGTCACACCACACACCGCGCCCGTCATGCCCAACAACCAGTCGAACGAGTTTCCCTACGCCCCCATGTTGCCGGTGGCCGGTCTGGTGATCGACCAGCACCGCTGGATGGTGGTTATTGCCACGCTGACCCAGGACGGCACGCCCATTCTGCGTCTGCACGACAGCCTTCAGGACCAGCCGCGAATGGTTCGGGTAGTGAGCTGGGCTGAGATCGCGTTTCATGGCGATCATCTGCTACAGGGCTTCTTTCAGTACCCCGCGGCGATCAGTAACGGCAAGGTCTACGGGGAGTTGTGCTGGAGCTGCAAGGACGTGCAGAAGACATTCAGCCTCTGCCATGAACAGGCCAGCCGGTTGCCGATGGTCGAAGTGATCCGGCAACGCCGGGATCAGCCACAGGCCATCGAGATCGTCACAGTCGCCGCGACCCGCTCGACCAGCGTTATGTACCGCAGGCGCAGCTTTCACTACGCGCCCGGTCGCCAGCTCTGCGAGCGTGAAGACCTGCCGCGAAGCTCGGTCTCGGGCGAGTTTGCCCGACGCATCCTCAAGCAAGCCAAGAGCGACGAGCGTTCGATCATTCCGAGCCGACAGGGCGAGAACATACTCGCGGTGCTTCCCCGCCGCGTGCGTATCGACCCGGCCGTCATGGACGGTCCCGGCCCGCTGGCCTTCTGAGCTGGCGCGAGAACTGCCCTATCTCACCTTGGAGCTATTCATGACTGCCGCCGCCCTCCCCACCGTCGATGACCACACACTCGTCGAAGCCCTTGCCCAGATGACCTATGCCGACGTTGCTGCGTCCCACGGTGTTTCACGGGGCCGCGTCTACAACGCGGCGGTCCGACTGGGCGCACGCAAACACGAAGTGCGTATCCAGGAGCGACGCCGTGAGCGCGCCGCGCGCCAGCAGGCCTTCCTGGCTGAAGTGCTTCAGGCTTCGCACAAGGCGGACGTGCTCGACTTCCTCGACGGGATGCCCGACAACTGCGTACAGCTGCACCTGACCTCGATTCCCTACAACGTCGGCAAGGCCTATGGGGGCAGCGACACCATCGACCGCCGGCGCCACCACTTCTATCTCGGCTTCATGCTCCAGACCCTGTCGGAGATGACACGCACGTTGGCCCCCGGCGGCGTGCTGTTCCTCCAGGTCGGATCGACGCGCATGGACGATGGCGGTCTCATGCCACTGGACTGCGTGCTGCTGGAACATCTGCGGGCCATGGGCCTGACCTTTCAGAACCGCGTCGTCTGGACGGTGCCGCACGGCCTGACGCCCAAGCATCGCCTCTCTGGCCGCCATGAGGTCGCGCTGGTACTCAGCAAAGGCGAGCCGAAGCACTTCAACGCGAATGCCGCGCGCGTGCCCCAGAAGCAACCGGGCAAACGGGCGTTCAAAGGCGCCAACAAAGGCGCATTATCGGGCAATCCGTTAGGCGCCCACCCCAGCGATGTATGGGCCGATATCGGCAACGTCGGCCACAACCACCCGGATCGTGCCGCCGGCGGCGGCCACCCGGCGCAGTATCCGACAATGCTCGCCCGCCGCGCGATCCTGCTCTATACCCATCCGGGCGAACTTGTTGTTGACGTGTTCGATGGGTCCGGCACGACTACCGCGGTCGCCAAGGCTGAAGGGCGTTCGTTCGTGGGGTGCGATCTGTTCTACGAAGACGTTCGGGCACAGCGCCTGGCGAACGTGGCGCCGAGCCTTCAGAGCGCGCTGCCTGGGGTTACCGAGGAGAGCCTGGCTGTCTGGCAGGCCGAGGCCACACCGCGCGCGCACCTCGCGGACAACGCGCCGCGAGCGACTCAGCAGGCGCTTTTGGACCTCGTGTGAGGCGATCGAAAAAAGTTCGAAATACCACTTGCGGCGCGCTACGCGCGGGGCAGTCTGAATAGGCCACTTCAAAACCGATAGGTAATTCAGATGTCCGCTGTGCTGATCATCGTCTTGATCCTGTTGCTCACCAGCTAGCCTGTGACCAACGCGGAACAAGACCCTCGTCCGGTGAAAGCCGGTTCATTTCTAGCGCCGTAAGCCGATCACCCTGGTTGGCTACGGCGCTTTTTTTCGCCTGCCACCAGCTGGCTCGAAACAGACTTCACTGCTCATGCCCTACCCTGTCGATGACGCGCTTGTGCAGCGCCATGCTATCTACGAAAGCCTGATTGCCCATACACGCCCGATCTGGAGCGGCGTCGCCGCCGGCCAAGGCGCGGTCGTGGAGCACCTAGCTTTCCACAACGGTGAGCGCGCCTTCAGGGTACTCATGGGAACGCAGGCCTCCCAGAACTTCGAAAGACTCGACATGGCTCTCGCCTGGCTCCTCGAACGTGACCCTGAGCTCCGACCCGAGGCGATCTCCGAGACCGCCCGTGCCCGTATCCACATACGCGGCATGACTGCCTCTGGCGCGGGCATCTACTTCATTCATCCGGCTGAAGAGCGCGCCATCGAAACCTGCTTTATTCCGATGGTGTTGTCCTCGAACAGATTGCGCCTGGAGCGCGAAACGCTGATCTGGCACTCAGGCCACGGATACCGACCCGACGACATTCTGCGCCGCAGCCCCGACAAAGGGGTGGAGTTCAGTCCGCGTGACCTGCCCCACGTTCTCTCACGCTTCCAGCGGTCCTCATTGAAGATGAGCTGGTCGGATGCGCTGGCCGACATGCCCTGCGTGCCCGCAAAGCTGATGCTCTTTCAACGCTACGCCCGGCACGATCCGGACGCGCTTTTCGACTTCCTCCACGAACACTCCGCGATCTGAGCCCGCCCAGGGCCCTGACCACGACGCGTCAACAACAAAGAGACAAACCACGATGCCGACGACAAAGACGATCAGGCGACTCAAGCGCACGCGCTATATCAATACCGTTCTTAAACTCGTCTTTGCGCCGGTCTTCGGCGTGACCTTTTTCGCCGATCTCGCGGCCCTGTTGTATCTCGGCCTGCTGGCCTACTCCGCGATCACAGGCACGGGTGACTGGGATGTCGTACGCGAAAAGCTGCCGGAAGTTATCCGCTTCGGTGTCGCCATACTGGCCGGCAATATCCTCGCGGGGTTTCTCATCTGGCGCATACGTGGCAACGAAAAGAGCGTGCTCGACAGCCTCGTGAGTCTGACCTACGCGGAGTTCTCGGAGGCTCTGCGCGACAAGCGCGTCGTGGGCGACGTGCAATCAAGTGGGCGCGGCAAGTACCACGACATGCTGAACCGCTGCTACCTGCTCGATGATGGGCAGATTGCGTTCGTCCAGGGCACGCTCAACGCGCGGCGTGACCGCGACAACTATCGCCACTTCCAGCACGTCGAGACTGTCGTCGTGTAAACACGTGAAAAGGGCTTGCGGCGCACTGCCGGGGCGCGAACCTGACTCCATCGAAACAACGGAGCAGGACCAGACCATGTGCAACCCCTTCTCGGGCATCTACGCCAACGAAGAACGCTGGCTCGAAAACGCCTACCACTGCGAGGACTGCAACGAGTCGTGGACGGACTGCTGGTACTGCGAAGTCGACGACGATTGCCCGGGCTGTGGCGTGACTTACACACCGGAATCGAGCGAATTGCTGCTGGTCAACGGTGACCTCGAGCAGGAACCGGTATCCGCATGACCCGATATTCGGACCAAACAGGGAAACGCTTCTCCTGTATTGCTTTATAGCTGTAGAGATAAAGTGCAGTGGCAGCGTATCGCCAAGGTCTCCGCCCGTGACTCCGCGGGTTGAAGATGCGCAGGAGTGAGTCGGTCGGTACTCATTGAGTCCCCTGTGTTGCCGCCGGGGTGAATCGGCCACGGCAACCGCATCCCACGTCATGGGTGCGCTAGACCCTCGGAGGGGCCGGGTTGTGGTGGCCTGGCCCTTCTTTCAATTCGGCCTGGAGCTTCAGATGATCGTCACCCCTGGTCTCAGCACATGGCTGCTGTTGCGACTCGCCATCGGCCTTATCGTGGTCTTGGCGATCAGCCGTGCCATGTTCGGCGCCTACCAACGCGGGCGCGACGGCCGCGGCGTTATCGCAAAGCTGCCGAGCTTTGCATTCAATCTGCTGGTGGTCGGTGTGACCCTTCACGTTCTCGCGATGATGACGGTCGGCGCGCAGATGGTTTTGTTCATCATCTACGACACACCCGAGCTACATCATTTGTTCCTCAGCGGCACGATGCTGTCCTTGATGGTGCTGACCCTGCCCATGGTTTTCGGCGTGCTCGGCAACGCGGTCTATCGTGACCACGTCAAGGCATCCTCATGAGCGCTGTCGACCCGGCGAAGCGCACGATCGCGCTCGATGTCGACGACACGCTGGCGAATCTGCGTGATCCCATAGCCGCGATGATCTCGCGAGAGCTGGCGGTCGACGTGGACTGGCGCCATTGGACCGACTATGTGATCCATGAGCGCTTCAAGTTACCGCTCGCGCGTTTTCTGACGCTGCTGATCGAACATGAAGTGCTCGAACACATTGCGCTCGAGCCGGACGCCCGCGACAGCGTCGAGCAGCTGCGGGCAATGGGCTATCGCATCGAGGCATGGACCGCTCGACAGTTCCATCCACGGGCACGCGAGATCACGGCACACACCCTGGCGCCCCTGGGCATCGGCGCCAACGACATCGTGTTGTTCGGTCAGGGGGAGTCCAAGGCGACGCTCCTCGCCGAGCGAGCGGACGTTGCCTTTCTCGTCGACGACAACGCGGGCCACCTGGCCGCGACCGGCCATGGGGCCAGCGACCGCACGGTATTGATGGATCGCCCGTGGAATCGCGGGGTCGCGGCACGCCGGGTTCACTGCATGGCCGACGTGCCGATACTGGCGGAAGAACTACGCTAACTCGCTAAGTCATAAGGGGTTGCGGCGCGCATCCATCAGACGAGGCTAGAACCACACCTCGAAGACACCGATATGCCGATGATTCTTTCTACCGCGACACCCGCTCTTACCGCCGACTTCGGCGCCGCGGTCAAGCGATGCCAGACCGCGAACCTGAACCGCCATTTCGTGTGCGATATGGCCGGGCTGATAGCCGCCAGTGAGGAGCACACGATCAACTGCGGCACGCAGGTTGTTGCCGGCGACTCGGTGCTGTTTCTCATGGCCACCCGAGATCGACGCCTTTTCAGTTCGCGCCGGAACCAGCGTGTGCGGCTGGAGATCATTACCAGCCGTGTCGCGCATGTCGGACTTCTCGACGCCCGTGGCAACCGTTTCGCGCGCTTGGCCGACCACCCGGCGGACGTATCCAACCGATTGGACGCGATCGCACGCTATGGCTGCTGGCGCAAGCCGTGGCCCTCGCCGGAGGGACGGGATGAAGCCCTGCGTACGCTCGAAGCGCGCCTCGACGAAGAACTGAACGCCTTCAGTCTCGTCTGCTGAAGGCCCATACGACAGACAGGGAGGCAAGCCATGCGTCAGCGATGGTTGGTCATCATTGGCCTGAGCGTCTTCGCCACTGCGACACAGGCCCAGGTCTACAAATGTCGGCAGGCCGATGGCTCACTTCGGTATTCGGACAAGGCATGTCCGAACGTGATCGAGACACTATCCGAGGCTCGTCTTGAGCCGAATACAACGCGGGCGATCGAGCCGGCCGATGTCGCCCGGTACCAACACCAGCGTCGTGCCCAGCCGCGGCCTCGACCTCGCGCGCGCCAACCCGGCGCCCAACGGGCCTTGGCGGATATTCGCCGACGAGAAACCCGTTACTCCGACATGCCAAGCGTCTCGGAGCGTATGGCCGAGCGACGAGCCCGGCGCGAAGCCAGCCGTCAGCCGCCCGACAACGCGCCATCCGTGCCGGCACGCGTGCCCGATCGCATCGACACCAAGACCGGCAAGCGCTATGAATCGATTGGCGGCGGTCAGTTCATTGACCCGATGGGCGGCACCACGATCTACAACAGCACTCCGGGCGGCCTGATCAACACCAAGAATGCGAAATTCTTGCGGACGAACTAGGAAACCCCAGCATGAGCATCTGCAGATTCAGCTCCGCGAACTGGGCTTGTGACGTCTACTGCTACGAAGCCATCGGCGGCGGTTATGCGATCGAGGTGGCCAAGAATCGAATCGCTGCCGACATACCCAAATTGCCGCGTATCGGTTCGGTCGGATCGCAGGCGTATCTGGATGCCTACCGGGAGCAGCGAGAGGTGATTCATAACGCGCCGCGCGAAATGATCGGCGGCCCTCACGACGGCGGGTCGTTCCATGCTCCCGACGAGCAGAGCTGTATCCAGACGCTCAGGATGCTGCGCTCAGAGGGGTACCGCGTCCCGGCCTTCGTTTTTGCGCTGCTGGAAGAAATCCCAGAGGACGACTGATCTCGGCAACCGTGCCAACACGGGAGAAACAAGCGATGCCGGCGACGACCCAGAGGGTGCTGAGCACCTGGGCATTACCCGCGAACCCCGCCACGCATACCACCTAGCGCCGTATTCGCCTGTGCGAAAAGCGCTAATTACGCTCACCAGCCGAGATCGCTCACCCAAGCGACCCTTTCATGGGGTATGGGAAACCGCGACGCTATCCACGACCCGAAGCTGGGCAGCTTGCTACGCAGCGCACGCCTCGGCGGGCAATCGAGCGCCAAACACGCAATGAAGCTCATCCGTTGCGGTGGTCACCGGGAGATGATCGAGGGCAGCGACGTTCACTTTACCGGCGCGATGCTTGCAGGCCAGTTCGCCCACGACAGACTGCGCGCGTCCGATCGATCGACGGTCGATGTCGCAGCGATACGCAACGCCCTGGACGAGCTCTGGAAGGTTCGCCACTACTTCGACCTGAATACCGCCACCGGCTACGCCCTGGGCCTCGGCCATGCCGATCGCATGGACGCCGCACTTGCGGCGCGCAGCTGACGGTCGATGATGAATCACAACGGTCGATGAACGACCACCTCTATCACCGGCCTGCCACTTCAGGCCGCCCTTAAAAGGAATAGGTTATGGCGTCTCGTGGAATCAACAAAGCCATATTAATCGGTAACTTAGGCGCTGATCCTGAGACGCGTTATACCGCCGGCGGCACCGCCGTGACCAACGTCAATCTGGCCACCTCCGATACCTGGCGCGATAAGTCCAGCGGCGAGATGCAGGAACGTACCGAATGGCACCGCGTGGTGTTCTTCGCGCGGCTGGCCGAGGTCGCCGGCGAATACCTGCGCAAGGGCTCCAAGATCTACGTCGAAGGCCGTATCCAGACGCGCAAGTGGCAGAACAAGGAAGGCCAAGACGTCTACACCACCGAGATCGTAGCCAACGAGATGCAGATGCTCGACTCCGCCGGCGGTAATCGCGATGGCGGCAGCTCGGGCGGCGGCCGCCAGCAGGGCACGCCATCTTCAGCGCGAGACTACGCCGCAGGCAGTCGCGGTAGCGCGCCGGCGCCGACGCCATCGCAGCAGCAGGCGCCTGCCCCTGCCGCTACCGGGCAAGACCCTGGGTTCGACGACGATTTGGATGATGACATCCCTTTTGATCCGGGGAGCGTGTAACCCCAGACAAAACACGACAGCAACGACAGGGCTCGATTGAGCCCTGATCCTGTTCGACCTGAGAGTGACGGATGTTCAACACCCTCGTCTTCATATCAGTGATGGTTCTGCCGCTGATGGTCATCACCGGGCCATGGCGAACGAGTAACCGCGATGGCCACCACGCAAGGCGTATCGATTTCGGTCTCAAGCGCACCCAGACGGCTGTGGGCTTTGGCTGCGGGCACCGTGATCGGAATCATGCTCGCGACGGTTCTGGGCTTGTTGTGACCGTGCCATGAGCGTTTCCTGTACTTGCCGCGATTTCTGCCAGCACCACGGCCGCACCTACGTCGCGCGCGACTCTCAGGGCGAGTTCTGTAGCGAGTGCTCTCGCGATGGCTGGGTGGCTGAGCTGTGCACCCCCAGCGCCTTTTCGTGTCTGTCGGGCCGCCAGCCCGGTGTTGTCGAAGCCAACCGCTGGGAGCGTCAGTTCATGTGCGCGTATCACGCTCTGCTGCACCGGCTGTTTTGCTGGTCAGCTCTGACCGAGGATTAGGCGCTCGTGGATATTCTGGCGGCGGCGAATTTCTCGCCCGATCGCAGACACCGCTACACCCTCTGCCGTCCGATCTCGATGTTCGGCGACCGGCCGCTGGTCTCGTGTGGCTACAACCCCAGCGTCGCAGCGGAAGCGCGAAACGACCCCACCATCACCCGCGAGGTGACGTTGGCGGAAATGCTCGACTGCAGCATGCTGATCAAGGTCAATACGTTCGCGGCGGTATCGCCCTACCCGGACGACCTCGCCGTCATGAGCGACCCCGTAGGCACTCATAACGATGAAGCGATCCAAGCGGCCGTTCGCTACTGTCGCGAGCACGACGGCATTCTGTTGGCCTGCTGGGGCACCCCCAAGGGGAAGGCGGCCACCCGCCGGCTCGCCGCGCAGCGCTTTCGTGAGGTCGCGGCACTCACCAATCATTGGACCGCCCTGCGAGTGACGAAAGAAGGCCACCCGGAGCATCCGCTCTACCTGCCCGGTGGCCTCGTTCCCAGCCCCTGGAACGCACAGGGCAAGGCGTATATGCCCACATAGCCTGTGCGACTCGCGGGCGTTCCAGTAGCCGACCTGTCAACCAGGTTGCGCTACTGGAGGTGCGGGCTAGGCTAGAAAGCAGTCTAGCGAGTAGGCTGGACGACCGTTTCTGAGATCAGCTTGCTCCGCCGCATTCTCAAAACGCTGCACGAAACAGGAGGCTTCTATGTCAGAGGTTGAAGAAATACACAAACCTTCCCCCGTTCCGATATTGTGTACCCACGAAAATCATAACGTTAAGACCAGCCAGTTCTGGCTAGTAGATCGCCAAGTAATTTGTGACTCCTGCTTTATAGAGCATTATTCCGAATTAGAAAAATGCGCTACCCCTGGCTGTAATGAGTACGATGAACCCCAAAATTTCACCAATGGGCTCTGCGATAGCTGCAACGAATTAGCGGCTGGGATCGACCCCCAGGACGAGGAAGGCTGGAGACACAACGCCATGAAGTGGAACGAGACTTAGCTCGTTCTAATCCAAGCACGCAGATCGACCAAATCTAATACCAACTGCCCGACACGAGCCAATCGTGTCGGGTTTTTTTATGGCCGCGAGAACAGGGTTGCGGCGCGCACCACTGGTCCGAGGGTGGCTTTACAGGACATACCCACCCGTGGAGCCAACTCATGCTCGATTCGCCCAACAACCTGCCCAACCTGGACGATCACGAACCGCCGACCTCCGATAACGTGCTTCGCCCGCACTGGCCCGAGGGCGTCGTCGCCGGCGCCAGCTACGAGGTGCTGTGCGACGACAAGGGCCGCAAAGGCGGCTCTTGGCTGCGCGTGATGGTCTCGCCGGCTGACAGCGACGTGCACCTGATGATGCAGGACTGGGAGCAGATACCGGACGATGAGCCCAACCCGCTCCCAAGCATTCGTATTCGTACACGCGCCGGCGGCGGCCGCAACAGCCGCACCCGCCAAGCCCTGCTCTGGCTGGCGGAAGCCATCCGGCTCGACGCGCTCGAGCACGGCTCGACCGCATCCGTGACTCCGCCGCCCGAATAGGCGGCTCTCGAGATACCTCCGGCCCTGCGGCATCGCTGCAGGGCTGTTTCTCCCTATAAGCCACCAAATACCGCCATGCCACAGGATCTGATGCCGTCAGCCGCTCGTGTCGCCCGTATCGAGCGTGAATACAACCTGGCGCCTGGGGCGTACTGGCGGGCGACGCGCGACCATCGGGCCCGGGACCGCGTGACGATTCCGGCGGGTCGTATGCTCATGATCGACGAGATCAAGATCGTTGACGATGTCCCTCACACGGTCGTTCTGCGCCATCATCCCAGCGAGAGTTCACACCACAGCCGTCGCCTGTTGCTGCGTGAGTTCCTGGATGGCTTCGAGCCGATCGATGCCGAACAGGCGCAAGCCATCCGCGATGCCGAGATCGCCGAGATCGAGGGTCAGATCCTCGCCTCAAAGACCCGCATCGAAACCCTATCGAGCGACTCGACCGCGGTGATTGCCGCGATCGAGGCCGAACGACGAGACAACCCGGATTCGGAGCTGGCTGCCGGATACCAACCGGTCGCCGGCCTGCCGGCACCGGGGGCGACGTCAAACTCGCTGGAGGCTGTCAGCCCGGACCAACTCGCACAGCTTCAGGCCGCGGCCGGCAATCAGGTCGCGCTGGTCAGTGCGCGTGCGGAGCTGATCACCCGAGAAAGTCACGAGCTGCAGCGGTTGGCCAAAGCCATCTCGCCGTTTCATCTGGAGCGCGCGGCCGCGATGTCGGCCCAAGCCAAGGCAATGGTCGCCGACGCCAAGAAGGTGTTCGACGCCTTATCGACACTCGAGCTCTATACCGGCAAGGACGTGGCTGTTGAAACACTGGTCGAGGGCGATCGCAGCCCCGATCACGGTGCCTACGCGATACGCCAGCGCTGCCTGTTCATGGACGAGGAATCGCTGATCAACGTCGAGTTCGGCGGTGCAGACTTCCGTGACCTCGGCGCCTTCGCGGCCCTGTTGCGCGACGATACCGAGCTTCGGGATCGCCTGTTGCCCGAAACACGCTGTATCGCTGCGATGCGCTACCGGCGCCACCGGCGCGACTACAACGACACCCTCGCGAACATGGTCTACAACGGCTACAACGCGGCGGTGTTCCTGCTGGTACGCGACGGTGATCGTGTCGATGCGGTGTTCTCCCCGCTCGACTATCTGCCGCGCCTGTTCCCGACGAGCGATGACATGGATCGTCCGTTCCAGGGCATCGACGGCGAGCGAATCACGCTCGACGACGTGAACTATGCCGATAGCCGTGATCGTCAGGACTCGATCGCGCTGATGTATAAGCGCCTGCTCATATTGCTGTGGGGTCTCTACGACCGTGACGCGCTGTTCGGGCACTTCGACCTCGAAGCACTGCACGGCCGATTGAATCTGCTCGATACGGATGTCCAGGCCGCGATCTTCGATTTCATTGCCGATGACGACGACACGCGACTGCTGGGTCGGGACGCCGTGCCCCTGGGTCGATTGTTCGCCGATCAGTTCGCCCGTCTCGCGCCCGAGGCGACAGTGTCGGGATACTGGCCTGCCCTGATCGATGTCGATACCGCACCGCACTGCTTTACCAATCCCGTCCACCGTCAGCCAGACCAGATTCGACACGCGACCGAGCGCTGCTCGATCGCTACCGTGTGTCAGCATAAAGGGCATGCCGCTGTGCGCCTGCGCGTCGAGGGTTTCAGTCACGCCACATGCGGTACCCGCAATACCACTGCCATGCTTCAGCTCGATCGTGACCGCGGCCGCATGAGCCTGGGCTATCACCTGCTCGTGCTCGATGGTCTGACCGCGGCGGACATCGAACCGCGGCTGTACTCACGAGAGGCTCGCGAGCGGTACGAGGTGGTCATGCCGGTATTGATCCGGGCCTACCATCACCTGCGCCAAGCCGAAGCGGACGCCCAACCACTGATTGACGCGGTGGCTGGCAGCGTCTGTGACACTGCACGCGAGCACGCCACTCGTGCCGTCTTGCTCGCCGCGCGGGGCCGGCGATGGAGCACGGCGGCGCGCGGATCGGGGCGTGCCATCGTTACCGCGGCCTCACGTATTGCCCAGGCACTCGAAGCCTGCGGGATGGCCAGGGACTGCAGCCGCCTTGTCACCGTGAACCAGGCCCCGCCACCCGCTCAAGTCGCGACATGGCTTCAGGCATGCGCGCTCGCCCCGGAGGCGGTCATACGCGTGGCCATCGACAATCACGCGCGGCTGGTGATCTACCACGCACCCGACGACGACACGCTCGCGGCATGGCCGTGGCCGACGCCGTGGGTCGAACGCATGACGACGAAATTGGCCGCGGATGGGCTCATCGCCGAGCCCGCGACCGGGCCCGAGATCGAACGGGGGGTGTTCGAGCGTGGTAACCCACGCGAACTGATCGTCTGGGAACGTCACGAGGCTCCCGCACAGCGCGTTGCATCGACGGCAAGCCCACCACGACGAGAAGACTTCACGGAACGCGGCGCGGTGAATCTATGGCTTGAGCGTGCCCGTTCGGCTCCGAGGCTCAAGCCGGATCTATTCGCCCAGCAACGCCGCACCGTCGAGGCGCAGACCGGTGATCTGGCCATGCTGATCGGCGAAGCACCCGATCAGGCACATATCGCGATCTTGTTCGAGCGTGCCGCGACCACGCTACGCGCCTCGCTCGGACGGCGCGACAGGATGGTCAACACGCCCATCATTCGAGCGCCTATCGGCCTGATCGCTACGCCACGTCTTAGTGCAGACGGCGGGCGGATCATCCGGTGGCTCTGTTGGCAGGCCGACGCCCTGACCCTGCTCTATCGGGTCGGCGATACGCGCTGTCGCGATCGCATCACGCAGCTCGTGCATAACACCTATCAGCATGGCGATCACATCGCCCAGAGACTGACGAGCGAACCTCTCGGCGACCTCGCGTACACGAGGCTTCGTGATGTTCCCCCGACGCTGCGCGTTCTTGCGAGCACGAGCACGGTGGGAGCCAGGGGCGCACTCGCCTTCGACCTCAATCAAGCAAAGCGGGATGAGCTGCTGTGGTGCGCCTTGTCCCCTGACCAGATTGCGGCGCTAGCGCAGTTCTCAACCGACGATCTCGACTTACGCGAGGGATTCTCAGAGTGGTTGAACAACCCTTTTCGGACGAATAGCTGAGGGTGCTCCACTCCTACCCCCTTTAAGGGGGTAAGCGACGCTCAACGGGCGTCGGCCAGATGGTCACAACGCGGTCCCCCATGCCTGTGAACATCGATCTCAAAGCTCTCGTGCTTCTCGGAACGCGCCCCCCAGCGCACCGTTCCGTTCTATTCCCGCCGGGCTACCCCCCTAGCCCGGCGGGCTTTCTACCCTGAAACCAGCAGTCGATCGACCGTCATCGAAGATGCCGTGTTGCGGCGCGCTCGCGCCGGCGGAGACTGCATAGCGTTCCCATCAACGCTGCAAGGTCATGGCTTCAACTCCGGCTCACGCAATACCCGAGTCGCTCGCGGATCTCGTCTCGTCGGGCGCACTCGTGGTGGCCAGTCATAGTGGCGGCGCTGACTCGCAATCGATGCTGATCTCCCTACTCCAGGCCGACATACCCGCCGAGCAACTGCTCGTCGTACACGCGAGCCTGGGCGCGATCGAGTGGCCTGGCGCGCAAGCGCTGGCGCAAGGCCAGGCCCAGTCCGCGGCACTGCCCTTCATCGTGGCGCGCGCCAACAAGACGCTGTTCGACATGGTGCGCCGGCGCCACGCTCGCCGGCCCGACGTGCCCTCCTGGCCATCTCCGGCGCAGCGCCAATGCACGAGCGATCTCAAGCGCGGGCCGATCGCGCGAGAAGTCCGCCGATACGCCACGAAACACGGCTTCACGACCGTTGTGAACTGCTTGGGCTTTCGTGCCGATGAGTCGCCGGCCCGACGAAAGCGCCCGATTTGGTCGGTCAATGCGTCGCAGACCAACGGACGGCGCACCTGGTACGACCACCTGCCGATTCACGGCTGGTCGAAATCACGCGTGTTCGACACCATTCGCGCGGCCGGGCAGTCGCCCCACCCCGCCTACGCGGGCGGTAATGAACGATTGTCGTGCCAGTTTTGCATCATGGGCTCGTATAACGACCTACGCCACGCAGCACGCGTGCATCCCGACCTCGCCACCGAGTACATGCAGCTGGAGGACGAGACCGGGTACACGATGCACGCCAGCGGTCAATCGCTGGCCTCGATCATCAACCACAAGCCGGCCCAGCGGAGTCTGTTCTGACAGCGGCTCGGAAAAGGGTTGCGGCGCGCGTTGCGCGTCTGAGTCTAGCCCCGTAGCAACCGCACTCACACACAGGGCAGACCGCATGAAAATCGAACTCAAAGGCGTGAAACACCATACGAGCCTGTCGGAAGAGACCAACGCGTTCACCGGCAGCGTTTATATCGACGGCAAGCGCGCGGCAACGGCTTCGAACCGAGGGCATGGCGAGCCGGTCGCTCTGCGCCCGATCGAGGGCAAGCAACACTTGCTGGCCAAGGCGACAGAATTCCTCGCGCGCCAGAAGCAGGTCGAACTCGGCAAAGATATGTCAGTGCCGCTGGATCTCGATCTGCTGATCGGCCACATGGTCGCGGTCGATCTTGTGCGTAGCGACGTCAAGCGGCGCGCGAAAAACCTATGCGGGCCGGACGCCAAGATGGCGATCAAGTTTCGAGACACGCAGGAAATCATGGTTTACAAGGTCAAGCCCCACTCAGCGGTTCGCAACGCGAAGGGGCCGGCGCACGAAGTCATTGTGGCGAAGGAGCAGAAGGACGGGCATGACCCGGTATGCCTCAACACGCTCTACGAAAGTGACCCGGAGGCCGCGCGTCGTGAACTGGCGATCGCGTGGGAGGTGGCTGACCTCTACGACTGGACACTCGAAAGCACGCTCGCCACGGGTCGTCTCTAAGCAAGCCACGCACTGAACCACAAGCTGTCTGGGCCTTGCGACCGCATCGCTTGGTCGACAGCCCTTTCATGGGTATCGGCCAAGTCTCGGCATACCGTCTTCCGGTCGTTTAGGCTCGGCTCAATCACGACGAAATAAGGGGGATCGGAGTGGACAAGAAAGTTGTATTGCCCGCAGTCGCGGGTGTCTTGGTCGTCGGCGGATTGGTGACGCCCTATTTCGTCGGCATGCATATCGAGGATGTGTTCAAAGAGCACGCGGTGGCATGGGGCGAAACCGCGGGCATGTCGATGGAAGTATCCGAGTACCAACGGGGCTGGTTCAGTTCACAGGCCCGCGTCACCGCTCGGAACGGGGCCGTGACAATGCGCTCGGTCTACGATATTCATCATGGCCCGTTGCCGGCGCTCAACTGGGCTTCGATGGAGGGCTACCTCGAGAGCGTCACGTCAACGAATGGCTCGATGCAGACGTTGACGGACTTCTTTGACGGACCGCCGCTCAGCTACACCGCGACCGTCCCGCTCTTCGGCCACATGAAAATGACCTTCTTCTCGCCGCAAACGCGCGGCGTGGTCGATGGCGCGGCCGACGTTCGCTGGGACGGGCTGGAGGGTACGCTCGAATCCGATGGCGACGTGGTGGATATGCAATTCACGATTCCCGGCCTGACGATCATTGACGGGCCCGTGAACGCCGCCTTCAAGGGTGGATCTATCAAAGCAGAAGGCGTCGCCTTCGATCCGGATAAACCCAACCCCGGCGTGTGGGATCAGACCGCGATCATTACCCTTGATCGCGTCGACATCGCCGACTCCAGCCAGGACACCCGGATCGGCTTCTCCGCGCGCATCAACAACGATGTGCATATCAACGACGACGACGTGACGTTCGGCTCACGCACCGCGTTCAACTTCTCCGACGTCACGATGCAGCTGCCCGGGCCACCCCCGGCCAATCTCGCTTTGAATGAGGGCACGATCGAGTATCGCCTCGACGGCATCAGTATCGACGCGCTGAGAGGTCTGTCGAAACGGATCACCCAAGCCGAGCAATCCGCCATGAGCGAGCAGCTGCGCTCGCAGGCGATCGCCGAGGCCTTTGGCAATACCCTGAAAGCCTTCGTGGCCGGCACCCCTTCCATGACGCTGGCTATCCCTGAGTTCGATGCCCGCAGCGGCGGCATGAATGCGAGCGTGACAATGAGCCTGGATCAGGCCGAGGCGCCTGTGGCCATTTCAAAGACCCCGCCCATGGTGAGCCTGATACAACGGCTTCACATCGATCTCGATCTTGCGTTCGATATCAGCCTGATTCGGGCGTGGTCCGGCATAGCGCCGAACGCCGACCTCGCGCTGGCCAAGGTCCAACAGATGGTGGATCAGGGGTTTGCCAGGATCGAAGGCGACCGCGTTGTATCGCGCATCAGTGCAGCAGCAGACGAGATCGTGATCAACGGCACCCCAGTGCCTGAAGCGCAGCGGCGTGCGTTGATGATGCAGCTCATGACCAATGCGGCCGCGTCACGACCGGACAACGGCTGAACCACGCGGCTTCTGTTCGTATCGCCTTACATAACAACAGGACGAAAATATCAACAATAGACGTTCAATCCGGCGCACTTACAATGTCGCACCGCGCACGTGACGCACACTACCCTCCGCCGTGACGAGACACACGCCGTGCTATCGGGCTCGTGGCCCATTCAGGCTGCTCCTGCAGCCGCTCCACCAGTCGTTCGCGTAAGCGGCGGTTGGCTTTTCGCTCTCGATCGAGTTCCCGCTGCAGGCTCGCATTCGTTCGGTTCGCTACCCGCAGCAAGTCGTTGAGACGTTCGGGCGTTTCAATACGAGACAGCATCCCGACCAAGATGAACAGCTCTCGCTCGCGGTTGGATTCGAGACGGTGCGACGCAACTGCCTCACGCATTTCGAGGGTGTTTCGAATATCCAATGGATTGACGACCGATTGAATCCCGCCGCGCCTGGTTGCCCAGAGCAGACCCCATTGGGGCGGTAGTTCCCCCGGATCGATGAGACCTTCCGGGCACAGGTAAAACCGCCAGTTCCCCAGCGCGGATTGCTCGGAGGAGGCCAATCGATGGGTCTTGCGTGCGTCGGCGAGGAAGTCGGCGCGCGAGGTCTTTGCCTCGACCAGATAGGTGCCGTCCAGGAAGCCGGCACTTCGCCACCCGATCGCATCCGGTGCTTCGCCGTCATATCCGCTGCGTGGCTCGATGAGAGCCAGCTTGCAGCCTGGCCCGCCCTTGCTGTGGGGTCGCTTGAGCCAGCGCGCCGCGATCTCGCACAGCTGACCGTGGCTCCACTGTGACTTCTGTTGTCCCGCCATCCTCATGAACTCGATATGGGCTTCCCCGCATGAAAGGAGGCTCTGGCCAAGCATTGCGTGCCGCGTAGGGCCGCACAGCCGCTGTAGCTCAAGGCACTGACAGTTACGGAAGTCCATTGAGGTGCTACACACGGCGGGGCTTTATCGAGTATGAAACCCTTCCTGCTACACGCCGAGGAATCGCGCGGCACAGGCCAACCCGGCGATGTCATCGGCACCGAAACGATCGATCCCAAGGTGCTGCCTCTGGTCGAACTACTCGACAGCTTCGAGGGCGTCGCGCCGTTTTCAAGCTGCCAAGGCCATAGCAAGGGCGAACACCTGATCGCATGCCCCTTTGTCAGCTTCGAGGCCGATATCGCCCACGCGCGTCGAGTTCATGCGGCGATCGAGCGCTTGTACGCGAATAATCGTCTCAAGCTGCTCTGGCATGTGGTCGGGGACTTCAGTGCGGGCGACCTCATGTGGGTAATGCGCCCCACCACGCTCTCGATCAATCGACAGCAGGAAGGCAGGCCCAGAAGTCTTAGCGCGCTTCTCAGGTCCAATGATCCTATGAACTGGCGCGCGCTTTTCGACCACGACCTCGCGACGCTGACATCCAACTTCCGGGTCGATCTGCGGCTGCCCCGACCATCGCCTGCCTGATCGCGCGGCTTGCGGCGCGCGCGCGGCGCCCGAACCTGTCCGTGCTCACCGACCACACGGAAACGACACCATGACGACGCACCACGACTACGCCAGCCGCCACATTACGATTGAGTTCGTCGCCCAGCGATGGGTCGGCCCCAAGCATGACTACGCCGAGACCATCGATACCCACGTGTTCGATGCGACGCCGAGCGTGCTACGCCTGCCGCTGGAGCAGCTGCACTACCTGACCGACGACTCGATCGAGAGCGATCAGCTGGGCTGCGACTACGTGGACCACGATGGCCCGTTCCTCGTGCGGGTCACGGCGTCGCTGTGCAACTTCTTTGAAGTCGCCCACCGTGAAGACATCACCCAGGACATGCTCGACGCAGCGCGCGCGGCACATTGCCTGAGCGAGGACGATACGTGTTGGGTCCGCCGGTCGCTGACCGTCGCCTGCATCTCGACGGCCAAGCTGTCCGCCCATGCCATGGCTGAAATCGAACGTGCGGTGAACGAAACCGTCGATCGTCTGGGCCTGAGCCAGACAAGCGAGATCACCCATGCGTCGAAGGGCAAGGTAGCCAAGCCCAGTGCCGTCGAGCGATGCGACAGCGATGCAGCCTTCGAGATCGCGCCGCCAATGACTGCCGATGTCGAGTCGGCCGTGTCGAAGGCGCATGCGGATTACGCCATGACCTCGCTGTGCGAGCGTATGGCGTTCGCATTTGATTGTGCCGCTGGGTCGATCAGCTGCGAGGCATCGGCGGCACTCGCGGTGCATTACGTGCGATCGACTGACCGTGCGACGCCGCTCGATCTGGCTGCTATCCGGCGCCTCGGCATGACGGCCCGCTTGTGTGCTCGGGATCATCTGGGCTGGTACCCGATCGACCATGCCCGTGTCGATTGGCCGTTCCTGGTGAGGGGCTGGAAGAAACGCGATGTCGCGGTGCGGGTATGGCCGGTGATTGATGACGGTCGCGAGCGTGTCCGGGTGGCCTTCATGGCTGAGGACGCAGCCACGGAGGTCTACGAGGTCGACTTCGCGGATGCAGCGGACAAGGCCCGCGTGACGCACGGCATCCGCCAGCAGGGCCGATCGATGCGGGTCGAGCTTCCAGGCTGATGCGCTTACCCGTCAAGACACCCAAGCCATACCCAGGTGATAGTGGCCGCGCTGGCACGGCCGGCTGCAAGATCAACCGAGGTTCACCATGACCGGATCAATATCGGCACATGACATCGAACGCTCGGCGATCGATACGGCCGTCACACGCACGTACGCCGAGCACGGCGGGGCGCTGACCAACGCTGAGCTATATGAAGCCGTCGCCGAGGATCTGGGGCTTCAGATGGAACTGTTCACCGGCGCTAGCGAGGGTCGCGATTACAACGCCAATGCCCGCGCGGCGCGCTGGTCCCAGCAGACGCTCAAGACCCAGGGGCTGATCGAGCGGGTTGACCGCGGACGCTGGCGGATCACGGCCGAGGGCAAGCACAAGCTGCGCCGCCCGGTTCGAGGGATGCACCTGGTCGCCTTCTCGACCGATCTCGGCGTGGCGGTATGGGGTGACTGCCGCGACGTCATCGCCCGTATCGACGAACCCGTGACCCTATGCGTGACCTCGCCGCCCTACCCGATCGCGAAGGGCCGCGCCTATGGCCGAATCGCCGCTGAGCAGTATGTCGATTGGCTGTGCGGCGTTCTCGAAGGTGTCGTCGCGCGTCTGGCGCCCGGCGGCAGCATCGTGCTCGTACTCGGCAACGAGGTCTTCGAGAATGGCTGTGCGGCGCGTGTGCCCTATATCGAACGCCTGACGCTCGCGCTCATCGACCGACTGGGCCTGTGGAAGATGGACGCATTGATCTGGCACAACCCCTCGAAGGCACCCGGACCCGTTCAGTACGCGTCGAAACAGCGGGTCCAACTCAACGCCGGCTACGAGACATTGCTCTGGCTGACCAACGATCCCGATCAGGTACGCGCCGACAACCGCCGCGTGCTCCAGCCTCACAGTGCTCGCCATACCGCACTCATGGCCGCCGGCGGCGAGGTCCGCGAGACCTGTAGCCAGGACGGCGCCTATCGGCTGCGGCCGGGCCGTTCGTTCGCCAACGTCACACCGGGGCGCATCCCGCGCAACGTGCTGTCGCTCGGGCATCGCTGCACCGATCAGCAGCGCTATAAGCGTGAGGCCGTCTCGCTTGGCCTGCCCTGCCACGGCGCGCCGTTTCCCGTCTCTCTCGCGACTTTCCTCGTGGAATTCCTCAGCGAGCCGGGTGATCTGGCGGTCGACATCATGGCCGGGTCGCAGACACTGCCTGTGGCAGCGGAACGCCTCGGCCGGCGCTGGCTGGCCTGCGAGCGTTACGGCGAATACATCCGCGGCGGTGCAGAACGGCTTCGCCACGCTGCCGGGTTCTCCATGACGCAAGATTTCGCCGGTACGTTCGCCGCGGATAGCGCTTGCGGCGCCTGAGCGGGGGCCGAAGCTGTTATCTCACCCAATCAGGCACCGAGCAGGAGTATTCACATGGCTGATCGTTTCTACGGCGAAATAACCTTTCCGCGCCACGCCCTCGCCCATGCACAGCTGCGCGATCACATCACTGCCGAGTTCAGCATCGACTCATCCGATCTCGATACATTCGATGACATCGATTGCGGCGAGTTCGGCATCAACCTCTCGGATGACGATCTCGTGATCCTGTACGACGCACAGGCGCGCTACGGCGAGATGCAAACCACTGAGGCGGTGCTGATCGCGCTCGGCACGCCCTTCGACGCACGCGCGGAGCAGAAGTACGAATACGACAGCGCAATTCGCTGGTGGCGACCGGGCATGGATCAGGTCGAGTCCCTGCCGTGCAACGCCGATGGCCAAGTGACCACCACCGTCGAACAAATCGTGGCCGCACTCAACGAGGTGGCAGAAACCGACGACGCTGATGACGTTCAGCGTCGCGTGCGCGAAGTCCTGCCCAACACCAGTTTTCTCGATAACCCGCTGAGCCAGTACGCTGAGCAGGCGGCCTAGAAGGAGCCCATGATGTCGGATGTAACGCGAACCGGATTACCCAATGACCTCGGCGTCGTGCGCGCTGCTGGCGAGCTTTTGGTCTATAAGATCGAAGAAGACGACAGCATGTCACTGACCCGTTTCGGTGAGGCGACACCCATCCCCGATAACGAACTGACCGCCGAGATGCGCGACGCCGTCGAGGCAGACCTGGTCAAACGCGGCATCAAGAAAGCGAACAACGCCGACGCTTAATGCCGATTTTGGAGAGACTCCTCTCCACCCCCTTTATAGGGGTGTGAGCGACCTTCTCTTCCAATCGCGTATGGTGCCCAGCGCTGTGTTTCGCAGCGCTACTGCCGGTGGTTGGTGGATGCCGGCCGCTCCACCCGTTGTCGTAGAGGCCACAGGCCCCGGCAACAGGCGGCGTCGGGCGTTTCGTGGGCTTCACCCGACGCCGCCATTTTATTTTTTGCCCAGATTGCAGCGATCCATCCCTTGAACTGACGGTCGCATACGGCATCTTCGTTCCTCCCTGCTGATGCACATCGCGTTCGCAGCGGATGCTGCGTTATGTTGTTGACCTAGCTAGGGATTTTTTTGATACCCGTGTCTGCATTATGCAGGCATGCCGATAACTCAGCGCGAGGTTTTTTAATGGCGGATTTGACCGATGCACGTCCAAGCTGTCCAGAGTGCGGCTGCCTCATGGTCATCGACGCCAATACCGATTACGCGTACGACCCGGACAACTACCACTGGGTATGTCGGCGCATCTGCGACCATGAAAAGACGTGCTACGGGCGCAGGTCCACCCCCCGGTCCCAGGTGATGAGCGGCGCATTTCGCACCGAAGACATGGCGATCAAGAAGGTTCGTGCCGGCGCCCTGATCAACTCGCGGCTGAAACGCGGACACGATGCGGTCAAGCGTGCGATTCCCGAGCTTGAGCAGGACAATCCGCTACGCACCTATCTGAGCAGCGACGAGAACGAGCTCGTCGATGTCGCATTGCATGTGCTCGGCAATCTCGCCAACAGCTTCGAGCGCGCCAACGAAACTGCGCCGGGTCACGATGCCGACTGGCAGGCTCTGCAAGACATGGCGGCCATCGACAAGACGCAAACGGATCTCGTCCGAAAAATCGCTGAAGCGTTCCTGTCCGCGTCGCACCGCTCAAGATCGATCGAACGTGCCCGGTGCCTCGACGAGTACGTGAAACGTCATCACGGGCAGAGCCCTGGTCTACGCGAATTGGTACGTGACTATCTCGGCAATCCCTTCGAAGCGCGATGGGACGCCCTAGTGGACGCGGTTGGTCGGGTTCTGACAACCGAGGCATACAACGTGCGGCCGTTCTCGTTCGAGCAATACTGGAAAGGCTGGCGTGAGAATCTCCCCTACCGGCGCGCCATCAGCCGCGTGAAATCCCTCGCATTCTTCGACCCGGATAGCGATACCGCGGCATTCGATCGCGATCGACATGACCAGCATCAGGGGTAGCGCAGCGCCCTTGCGCTAGCGCGGTACCCAGGTCACCAGGCGCGGCCATCGCTCGAACTCCGTCTCGTCGGGGGCGCAGTCCAACGTGACGATATAGATCCGACACTCCCGGTCCACTCGTGCGACCACCCCTTGGATGTAGGTACCGCGCGTTACCTCGAACCATCGCTCGCGCCCGGTGACGTCCCGCTCCGCGAAGCCCACCACGGGCAGCAATGCCGATCGCGGCGCGTAGGGCGCCCAGACATCAGCCTGCAGATGCGTGCGATGGGCCCAGCCGCCGAGCGGTAACACACCGGTCTCGCCGGGGCGCCGGCCCCACCGTCCAAGCACCATCTGCGCGCCGCACCGTGTAGACACCGGCAACAGGGCTTTGCCCGACGGGAACCGGCTGACCAGCTCACGCCCGTCATGAATGAAACGTACCGCCCAGCTCATCAGTGGCCGATCGAGTCTCGCGAACCGCCGGGCTGCCAACTCGGGGCGATGACGTCCGGGGTTTCTGAGCGCGCCAACAACGGCGCACGGTGAACCGTGAAGCCACCGAAGCGCGCGTTGATCTCGTCGATCGCGGTATTCAGGGGCGCATTGGCGTGTGCGCCTTCAGCGAAGAGGTCGGCTTGTTGCGAGCGGGGCCGCGGATCGAGCGCGTTGATCTGTACCTGCGAGACACCCTGGCCATCCCAGCGCGACGACAAGAAGCCACGGGCCAAGGCATAGATCGCGGCGCCATCGTCGGTCGGGGTCACACTCCGCGCCTTGGCGCCGATCGTGCCCAAGTCGGTACGCAAGCCGATGCTGAAGGTCTGAGCCTCCAGCACGTTGCGCCGCAGCCGCCGCCCGACTTTCTCGGCCATGTGCATGAGGTAGGTCTCGATGAGTTCACGCGAGCGGGTATCCGGCGGCACCACCTTGCCGTGCCCGATCGTCTTGGCCGGGCGTGTGTCTTCCATCACCGGCTCCGGGTCTTTCGCCTGGGCCATGAGCCAGAGGCGCCGGCCAGGATTGCCAAAGCGTTGCGCGAGCGCGGAAATTGGAATGTTTTTCATCTGGCCGCAGCGATGGACGCCGCGGGCGGCGAGAAATGCGCCGATCCCGTCGCTGATGCCGCACAGGTCAGTCACCGGCACATCGGCCAGCCTCGCCTCTGCCACATCGGGCTCGATGACGGTGAGCCCGTCCGGCTTCTGCAGCTTCGCGGCGTATTTCGCCGTCGTCTTGTCACCGCTGATGCCCACCGAACACAGCAACCCCGACGCGTCGAAAATCACGCGCTTGATCCAGCGGCCGAAGCCGTATGCATCCATACGATGGAGTCGCTGTACTCGCGTGAGGTCGATGAAGCCCTCGTCCACCGAGAATCGGGCCGTATCCGGGGATACCACTTGGAGCGCGTCCATGATCGCGGTTGAGACTTCGGCGTATCGCTCCGGCTGCGACGGCACCTGGATCAACTCCGGGCACAACTTGCGCGCCTCACGAAGACGCATGCCCGTGGTGATGCCATAAGCCCGCGCTTCGTATGAGCAGGTGATTATCGCGGTGCCCTTCATGCCATTGGTTATCGCAATCGGACGACCACGCAACGTCGGGTTGTCCATCTGAGCGATCGCCGCGAAAAAAGCGTTCCCATCCCAAAGGCAAATCATTCTCTGCCAGGTGTTCATGTCGTCTGCGTTTACTGTATGGATATACAGCTTATGCCATCCGTTCGGATTCGCAACAGCGACGAACACCTTGCGGCGCTCAACAGCTGGATCAGCCTGCTCTTACCGCCAGCGCCTGCCGGCATCACCAAACGAGAGTTCCGCGATGACAACGAAAACCCTGCCCCTGAACTTCGATCAGAACGCCTACGTCGACAACGACATCGATATCTATGCCCTCGCGCGAATGCTCGGTGTGAGTCTGGGCTTCCTGGGTGATCTGACCGGTCTGCCGGCCCGGGTGATCTACGACCCCGAGGCGCGGCTCACCCCCGATGCACAGGCCCAGCTGCGCGACTTCATCGATATCTTGGAGATCCTGATGCCCAAGGCCGGTAGCGTGGACGAGCTGGTGGACATGGTCGCGAGCGAGCGGATTTCCGCACTTAGCAACTACACGATCCGCCGTCTGTTTCATGCCGGGCGGTCACGTCATGTGTTGAAGGTGCTCCGCAGTGCCGCGTTCCCGCTGCGCTCGAGCACGGGCGGCCGTTTCGATGTGCCAGTGGTCGTGTGACTCAGGCACTCGCCCGAGAGCCGGCGCCCGCTCACACCGTCATGAAGGTGTCACAAAAAATTTCACCGGATCGTCATCATGGCGTCATTTCGCTTCCCTACTATTGGAAGCGGTTAGGCCATCAAGATAGTTGTACTGGTGTGCTATGAGAATGAATGGTCTTGGGGTATTTGTTGTGCTTTCGATGGCAGCGGCTGTACCCGCCTTCGCTGCCGATTCGTCGGACATCGGCTCGGAATACGGCGTGCGGATGGCGACTGCGGCGGCCTCCGGTGGCGGGCTTACAAAGTGCCGGCTCTACAACGAGAACGATGACGGCAGGAACGAGTACCGGGGTGGCTGGACAAGCGCGTCCTCCAGCACGCCTTCGTCCTGGCGTGTTAATTCCAGCGATCGCAACCTCTATCTCGACTGCGAGTAGTTGAGACCGAAAGAGGCTTGCGGGTGCCCTGCCCGCGAGCCTCCGTCTTGTCGGGCGACTGACCCCATCACAACACGCTCGCCGTTATGTTGGCGGCCCGCGGCACCACCGTCATCTGGCCGGTCGCGAGACCCTACGACGCTGTTCTTGCGCCTGCCCTCATGTGTGATTTTCCCTTGCGGCGCACCCCACAGGGCCGAACCTGAAGTGGCTCGATACACACCACTCAGGACTACAGACATGAGCCAGACCGTCACCATGGGCGTCAACGAAGACCGCCTCCTCGACCTGCTTCGCAACTCCTTCACGAACTCCACGACGTTTCTCGGCGAACTGCTGCAGAACGCTCGCCGCGCCGACGCGACACGTATCGATTTCACGATCGAGGACTACGAGGACGGCTCTCGTCTGACCGTAGTCGATAACGGCAGCGGCATCCGCGACTGGTCGGGCCTCGTGTCCATCTGCGAGTCAGGCTGGGATGCCGAGACCATGGCTGACGACAAGCCGTTCGGAATCGGCTTTCTCAGCGCGCTTTGTGCGGCCGAATTCATTGATGTCGTATCGAACGGCGACCGGATGTGCTGCAATACCGAATTGCTGCTATCGCGCCAGCCCACCCCCGTCACCGCCGAGCCATCGTCTGTCGCGGGTACGACGATCGGGTTGTCGGGAATCACGGTGTCGTCGAAACACCTCGAATCGGACTTGCGCTCGTTCGTGCGGGGTTTTCCACTGCCGGTCACGCTCAACGGCGAAGAACTCGAGCGCCCGGACGCGGATGACGACGAGCGTTTCGTTGATAGCCCGGTGGGCAGGGTCGCATTGGCCACGCGCAATGTCAGACCGACGTATTACCTACAGGGGTTGCCCGTAACCGGCCCGTCGCGCCGCGCCCTGGTCGCAGACTCCGATGATTACGAGACGGCCAAAGCAATCTTGAAGACCACGGACGCGGGCCTCGACTACGGTCATGTTGTCCACCTCGATAGCCGGCGCTTCAAGGCCCGCCTGCCTGATCGGGCACAGCTGCTCGACATGCGTGAATCGGCAGCTTTGATCGCGCCGGTGATCCGCGCGCTCTTGGGTGCGTATGTGCGCCGGATGAAGTCTGTACTGGACGCCGCGGCGTTCGCATCACGCTTCGATATTGAGTTGTTGGAGCGGGTAGGCTGTCTCGATCTACTCAACGACATCCCTCTGCTCGCATCCGAAAAATGTGAATGGATGACGCTGGACGAAAGCGCGATTCTGCGCTCGAATACTGACGACGCGCGACGCTACTGGCCGCACCGACCCATGGTGACGAAGGAAGAGATCGAGGCGGCCGATCTCGTGATCTCACGGGCCCAATACAACGCCCTTTGCGACACACTCGAAGAAGAACACCAGGACGACGAAATGGTCAGCCCGACCATCATCTATCTGGCCCACTTCAACACGGTGGTAATAGAAACATCGGAGTACGACGCTGGGCACTGGATTCACCCGATGCTGAGCGAGTTCGATAACACGAGCCTGAGCTATCGGGCGACTGGCCGAGTCGTGACCGAGACCTTGCAGTCAATCCATTATCGCTTCCGGGCCAGCATCTGCGAGGCCGTCGAGATGGATGGCCCACTGGGCACCGTTCGTTTCGATGACTGGGCGCTTCCACAGGCGGACGGCAAGCCAGTGCTGTTGCCGGCCACGGTCAACGATGATGCCTTCCAGACGTTTATCAGCTTCTGGGATAGCGAAAACGACACGTTCGACCCTGACTACTTCAATGCGATGACGAGCGAATTGATTGCCCAAGTTCGCGCGATCTACTGCGACGACATGAGCCGTGTGGTCGCTGCCACTCTGGGCGAGAGCAGTATCTCGTCGCTCGATACGATCCGTAACAAGCGGTTCACCGTCAGCTTCGACGAGCACGGCCAGCTTACGGTCGAGAACGCTGCATGACGCCGGCCCGTGTGCGACAGCGATAACGCCGAGTAGGCATACCTCAAGGGGTGGTCGTGATGACCGCCCCTTTTCTTTGTGTGGGGTCGGGCGCGCTACGGGTTCTGCGCGTACACAACCGACATGCCGGCGCCGACTACCAGCCCGGTGATTGCCGCCGCGACAGTGGGATTATCCGCCCCGCTCCAGACCATGTATGCGATCGGCGTGACGATGACGAAGGTTGTCAAAAATACTTTCATGGTTCCCGCGATACGACGATAACACCCTGACAGGGCGTGAAATTTCTGCGCTTCTCAAAGCATACAACGCATCACGAAATAACCGCTTGCGGCGCTCGTAGCGCGCCCGAGTCTAGCTCTATCGGAACACACCGAAGCGCTAGAAATGACACAGACCGCAAGCCAACTTTCCCTGTTCGACGACGACGGCGCCGCCATTGTTGCCGCAATCCAAGTAGCTCACGCCGAGGTCATGGCGCAGCAGGCCCAGGCACGGGCCAGCAAGCGCCGTGCAACCGTCGTATCGATCGATACGAGCGAAGATCACAACGTCTGCCTGCCGGACGGCATGATCGATCAGGGGGCATGGCAGGACGCCGATCGTCTCAAGGCGAACCTCGATGCGCTGGCCGCGCTCGACGCGGAGGCTGATCGCGAGGGCGATGCCCTGTCGGATTCGGTGCGAAACGCTCTGTTGGGCTACGTGGGCTGGGGCGGACTGGCGAATGTGCTCGACGAAGTCACGCCTGCAAATCGCATCAAGTACGCCCAGACGCGCGACACGCTGCGTACCTATATCGATGGCGCCGACTGGCCGGCGATCACGGGTAGCGTGCTGACCGCCTACTACACCAGCGAAGCGCTGATTGATGCGATCTGGTCGGGCGTTCGTAAGCTCGGTTTCACGGGTGGCCGGGTGCTTGAGCCTGCCGCAGGCATCGGGCATTTCATTGGCCGACGCCCTAATGATCTGGCCTGCGAGTTCACCGCCGTTGAGTGCGAACCCAAAGCGGCCGCAATCGCGTCGCGTCTCTATCCCTCCGCCACGGTGCATGCCGACAGATACGAATCCGTGCGCCTGCCGAACAATCGCTTCGATCTGGCAATCAGCAACGTACCCTTCGGTGACTTCGGCGTGACGGATAGCGCCTATACCGGGGGTCGCTTCGCGAGCCTGCGCATTCACGATTACTACTTTCTCAAGACGCTGGACAAGATACGTCCGGGTGGCCTGATCGCGTTCGTGACGACCCACGGTACGCTCGACAAGGTAGATAACCGTGTGCGCCGCGAGATTGCCAAGCGTGCCGACCTCTGCGGCGCCTTTCGCCTGCCCAGTTCGGCATTCAAGGACAGCGCCAATACACAGGTCGCCGCAGACGTTCTGTTCCTGCAGAAGCGCGATCAAGCCCGTATGGACGATCCGGGCGAGCTGGCCTGGGTCAACGTGGACGACTGGGCCGACAACGGCCGATCGATCCAGCAGAACACCTATTTCGACGAACACCCCGAAGCGGTGCTCGGCGAGCGCGTCATCGGTCAGGGTCGCTTTGGCCCGGAGCTGCTGGTACGCGCCGACTCCTCGCACGGCTATCAGGCTATGGCTGACCAGTTGCCGCAGGGCGTCTATGTCGAGGCCGCCGATGCGGTCGAACAGCAGATCGAGAAACAAACGGTTCAGCTGGGCGGTGATGGCCTTTCGAGCATTCAGGTCGGCGCCTTCACCTTCGAAGATAACGGCGCGCTTTGCGTCGTTGGGGCCGAAGGCGTGCTCGAAGTCGTGAAGGTCTCCAAGACCGCCGAAAAGCGCATCGCCCTGATGATTCCGGTACGTGATGCCGCCTACGAGGTCATCGCAACGCAGGTGAAGCAGGCGCCGCTTGTCGATCTGCACGCCGCGCAGGCGAAGTTGCACCGGGCTTATGACGCCATGACCAAGCGCTACGGACCGATCAGCAAACCCGCCAATCGTCGCGCCATGTGCAACGATCCGGCTATTGCCGTGCTGCTGTCGCTGGAGCACTACGACGAGAAGACGCAGACGGCGACGAAGACCGAGATTTTTACCGAGCGCACCATCGGCCTGCCCGAGCGTGTCGAACGCGCCAAGACGCCGCATGACGCCCTCGCTGTCAGCTTGAACGAGCACGGGCGGGTGCTGCCCGATCGCCTGTGCGCCCTGCTCGATCAGGAATGGCCGGAGATTCGCGAAGAATTGCGCGGCTCGATCTATCGCAACCCGCGTAGTGATGAATGGGAGACGGCCAGCCGCTACCTGTCGGGCAATGTCGTGGTCAAGCTCGCCGAAGCACGCGAAGCCGCCCTTTCAGACGGCGACTACCGCGAAAACGTCGATGCCCTGCAGGCGATCCAGCCGGAGCCGTTGGGCGCCGGGGAAATCGACGTCAACCTGGGCGCGCCATGGGTGCCTGAGTGGGTCTATCACCAGTTCGCCGGCCATTTGCTCGGCATGGAAGCCGCACCGGGCAATCGGAACAACCGGGGTGTGCCGGCGTATCGGCACGTGCCGTATGGCGCTGTCAGCTTCACTCCGGCGCTTGGCCTCTGGGAAGTCGATATATCCGAGTACCACTGCGACCGCTCGACCTTTGCCCAGTATGGCACCCCGAATTTCTCGCCTATTGAGCTGATCAAACACGCGCTGAATCAGAAATTGCCGGTGGTCTGGACGTACGACACCCACGGAAACAAGGTCAAGGATTTCGATGCGAGCAACGAGGCACAGGAAAAGCTCGCCTCAATCAAGGAAGCCTTCGCTGAGTGGCTATGGTCGGAAGGACAGCGCACCGATCATCTATGCTCGATCTACAACGAGCGTTTCAACAACCGCGTTGAACGCATCTATGACGGGTCGCACCTGACGTTCCCCGGCCTGTCGCTGTCGCGCACGCTGCGCCCGCATCAGGCGAACTTCGCATGGCGCGTAGTCGAGTCCGGCAACACCTACGCCGCGCATGTCGTGGGTTCGGGCAAGACCGGCTCGATGGTCGCCGCCGCGATGGAATCCAAGCGCCTCGGGCTGGCTCGCAAGCCAATGGTGGTAGTGCCTAACAACCTACTCTATGACTTCGCCGCCGAAGCCCTGCGCTTCTATCCGGGCGCCAATGTATTAATCGCGCGCAAGGAAGATATTTCCAAGCACGGTCGCCGTCAGTTCCTCGCGAAAGTTAGCTCGCGGAATTGGGACTTGATCGTGATGACGCACGAGTCGTTTGGTCGCGTGCCGTTGTCTGATCAGTACGTCGAGCAGTTCATCCGTAACGAAATCGCCGAGTACGAAGACTTGATTAACGAGACGAGAGCCAACAACGGCGACCGTATCTCGATCAAGAACCTCGAAATGGCAAAACGGCGGCTTGAGGCACGTCTCGACAAGCTCGCCAACCAGGAGGCGCGCGACCACGCCGGCCTGTGCTTCGAAGCTCTCGGCGTGGATATGCTGCTGATTGACGAATCGCATTTGTTCAAAAATCTCGAAATTCGAAGCCGCATGGGATCGATCCCCGGCGTGACAAATGCGGCCTCTCAGCGCGCGCTCGATCTGTTTATGAAAACCCGCTGGGTCATGGCCCAGTCGCCGCACGAGCAGCGCAACATCGTGTTCGCATCGGGTACGCCGATTTCCAACTCAATGACCGAGCTGTATACCAATCTCAAGTATCTGGCCCCCAACCTCTGCGCCGAGCACGACATTGCTCATTTCGATTCCTGGGCCGCTGCTTTCGGCGAGGTGGTTGCCGCTCTCGAACGTGCCCCGGAAGGTAGCGGATACCGCGTCCATTCTCGATTTAGCAGATTTGTGAACGTCCCAGAGCTGGTTCGGCTGTTCCGCTCTTTCGCCGATGTGAAAATGGCTGACGACCTCGATCTGCCGACGCCGGAGGCCGACCGTCACCACCACGTAGCCGAGCCGAGTGATGCACTTATCGCGTACATGAAGGTGCTAGGCGAACGCGCGGCGCTATGCCGATCGGGTGCGGTGGATAAGCGCGACGACAACATACTGAAAATCGCCAATGACGGGCGGCATGCCAGCCTCGACATGCGGCTGATCGACCCGGCAGCCAACGACGACCCCGGAAGCATGCTTCGTCAGGTCGCCGAGACGATTGATCACTACTACGTGCGTGGCGGTGACAACGTGCAGCTGGTGTTCTGCGATCTGGGAACGCCGAAGTCGCACCGCTTCTCGATCTACACGGAACTGCGCACGCTGCTGATCGACGCCGGCCTGCCCGCCGAGGAAATCGCGTTCGCGCAGGACTACAAGACCGACGCCCAGCGCCAGCAGCTCTATGCCGCTGCGCGCGCCGGGCAGCTGCGGGTCGTGCTTGGCTCGACCGCGAAGATGGGCATGGGCATGAACGCCCAGGACAAGATCAGCGATATTCACCACGTCGATGCACCGTGGCGCCCTGCCGATATCGACCAGCGCGACGGGCGCGGCCTGCGGCAAGGTAACGAGCACGATTCGGTACGAATCCACACCTATGTAACGCGGGACAGTTACGCCGAATTTATGTGGGAGACGTTGAAGCGCAAGGCCGGATTCATCACCCAAGCGCTGACCTCGCCGGACAAAGCACAGCGTCGGATTGCCGATACCGTCGAGCCGAAATATGCCGAAATCATGGCGCTGGCGTCGGGCGATCCGCGCATCCGCGAGAAGGTCGAAATCGATGATCGCGTAGACCGTCTCAAGCTGCGTTATCGCTACCACCGCAACTCGCAGGCCCGTATTGATCGACGCCTAAGCGAAATCGCTTATCACCTCGACGACGCACAGCGGCGTTTGCACGGCCACCAGCAGGATATGAACGTGCTTTCGGGCGAACGCGTGCTCGAACTGGCCAACGGCCAGCGCGTGCAGGACGCGGACACCGCACAAAAGGCGGTTCGCGCCTTCGGCAAGGACGCGCTACGGGGTCACAGCACCAGCCTGTATCTCGGCACGTTCGGAGGCTTCGAGTGGCGTATCGAGCACGGACTTACCAGCGAGTACCGCAAGGGCTACCGCCTGATCCTCGACGGCGCGGTACCGCTCTACGAGGTCATTGGCCGAAGCGGCGAGCGAGCGTGGGCGGTGCTCAACGATCTGCTCGACAGCCTTAACCAGCGCGGCGCGCGCATTCAGGCCCGTATCGACTCGCTCGAACAGGAGCACGCCGGTCTGATCACTCAGCAAGGCCGGGATTTCGAGGATCAAGACCTGCTCGAAACCTTGCTCGAACGTCAGAAGGTGTTGAACCGCGAACTGATGGAGGCCGCAGAGCAGGCCACCAAGGCGGCATGACCATGTCCATGACACACCTTGATAATCGCGTCCGCTCTGCGCTCCCACCACAAGAGCACGGCGCCCCCAGGGGCGCCGGCACTTCCAATGGGGCGCCCGCTATCTCGAAGGCGAACAACGTACCGCGCCGCCTCATCGATCGGCTGGACACTCTGCCCGTTGATGATCTCAGCGGGACGCTGGGCCAACCTCTGCCCTCGCCTGAACGATTGCGGCAGTGGCAACGCCTGATCGATCGCTACTTTCAGGATCTCGGAGTCCTGCTGAGCGACGCAGAAAACATGCCCCTCGAATCCCTTTCGCGATCACTCCACACCCTGCGACTGCCGCCACTGGACGCACTGACCCGTGCTGATGGCTTCGAACTGCGCGCACGGCGCCATATAGGCACTCTGCGGGCGAAGGGACACCAGAGCCTGCACGCGATACGTGGGCCGGCGGGGAAATATCTCGACTGGGCCGCGAACAGCCCCGGCCGGGCGGCACTCTACGAGCGTTCCCGGTGTTTCGGTTGGCTCGTGCCACGCTCGATCAGACGTGCCGAAGACCAGATGCGCCGCGGTCGACAGGTAGCGACAGGGTATCAACGGGCCGCTGACACGCTCATCGCAGACCTGGACACCGATCGCCAGGCACTACGCACCCTGATCGCACGACTGATCCTGCCCTGTGCCCAGCTCATACGCCGGATCGAGCAGATAAGAGCGCGGCGCCAGGCCGAAGTCACCGCCAGTACGCGGCCACATGCAGAGACGCGGGCCGATCGCGTCACCTTTTTTGATCCAGCGCGGCGAACCCGGAACAAGAAATCGCACGATGATCATTGCCCGGCTATGTCTCGGGCCCGGCAGACCGTCGATCGCCTACGCACGGCGTGTCGTCTACAGGGTGCGTCGCAGCTTCCGCACATCTCACGAACCTTGAGCGATCTCCTCACCTTCGAGGACATCATTTTCGATGACGTGTTGATCGATGCGTTGGCGTCGAACCAGGCTCAGTGCGCGACCTACGATGCGATGCTGGAACCGTACGTCGATATCATCGACTCATGTGGGCGTTCATTGTCCGATCCGCCGCGATGCAGCGCTAAGTAATTAAGGTTAAGCGCAGGTTCCGAGGCCAAGTCTTGTCGTTGTAGCACTAGGCCTCTGGAATGTGAGATTTTGATCCCTTTTCCAGTGCACCGTGGCATAAACACAGATGGCAAGCGTTATCGATCGAAATCTACTCGAACGGGTTTATAACGGCGTAGTCGAACAACAGGATAATGCCAAGCGCGAGACAGACCCCGATGTGACACTCATGGAGTCGCGCAAAATCCCGGTTCCCGACGATCAAAGCTATCCGGTCACGGAGGATGGGTACCTTGCCGCACTAGAGCTAGTCGGTCGGTACTGGGCGTCAGGACGATTTCCTCATGCCAACCTTGAGAAAGCCACCTTCGAGTTTTTCTGTTTGCTCGCGATGGGTCAGACGTTCTACGAGCAATGCCGGAACCCGCACCTCCCAGACGGCGACAACGGACTCGATCTTCTACTTCATGAGCATTGTCGAATACTCGAAGAACAGCTCGAAGCGATGTTGCACGATGTAACGCAACATATTCCGGTCGTCCTCTTCCGAGGCGAGCATGGCGTTGACCCGCTCTCCATCGGACCCGTGACCTTTCGACGTGTCTCCGATTGGCTCGCGGAATTCGTGAACGACGCCCAGACAAGAAGGCACATCGATCAGATGTCTTTAGACGGACTCCAAGTGTTTGCTGAAGACCCTAGAGCAAGACATGACGCGGCCAGATACATACGCTTCCTACGGGGCTATGACTGGGTTGCTTCCGTGACCTTCGATCAGCACGACCCTAAAAGAGCAGTGACAAAGGCCCGCACTGTCGTGTCTCTCGCGCTCGACGTGATCGGTCTCTGCTTTAATTCATCGAACGCCGCAAATCTTGTTATGGCAGGTCGGAATTATCTACAGCCGGCAAATGATCTCTCCACGCTCAGCGATGGCAAGAAGCTATGGTCGATGAAGTCGCCTCGCCCTGGAATTGGTGCTGCGCCTAACCAAATTCGGTCTAACTTGAACGACCAGCAAAGATTTCTTGATACGGCGGGCGAACTGCTAACGGAATATGTCGAGGGCCGCGCAGAAGATACCGCCAACCCTTTGGTTGAGCACTGGGCGAATGCCCTGAATTGGCTCGGCAGCGCACGTCGCCAGTTATCGGATAGCCACGCTGTAGTCGCTTACGGCGCAGCCCTGGACGTGATGTCCGGACACATGAGCAAAGATAAATACATCAAGGATTTTCTCCACGCCGCGCTCGACACCACCCCAGAATCGACCGTAGTTATGATCGTGAAAGAGGTATACGGCAAAGGTCGCTCTGCACTTCTACACGGCGGTGCTTACGGGTTGCTCGAGGATTACGAAGACCTGCGCGTTTTCGCTGACAGAGTTGTGGAAGCCACGCTACATGAGGTGACGCCGGTTATCGCTGGCCTAATCACCGCCGGCACGGTCACCCGGACAACTGATCGTGAGATTGCCTTTCAAGGGCTGATTCACGCTCTGAATAATCGCTGAGGCTCGAAGAACCAGCCCTCGACACCGGCCGTTTCGCTGACAAAAAATTTAGCTACACAAGTATTTGGCCTGTTCTTACAGATACCTCTCTCAACGGTCGCTGCTTGAACGTGGGCAGTTATCTAGAGATGGTCGGCTTTCGACCCAAAGCGGACATTTACTATCGACTACCAGGGTCAATAAGCGCACTTGACCTTCTTTGTAAAAACGCTGCTCTATATCTTCAATTTTCTATATCGACGATCGTGAATAGGATGCTACCACCACCGAGCACTTCAAAGTTTTCCACTAAGCTACCGTCGAGGCCGGTACTTCAAGAACATACCGGCATTTCCTTCGCACGCGCTATACAGACTCAATTAACTAATATCGGTTGGCCGTTTCATGAATTGCCAGCAACCGCGAGCCAAAATGGAAACTCGCCGTCGGTCCCGATATCCCTCACGACACTGTGTTTCGCAAGATCAATGACCGCTACCTTGTTTTCGCCGGTAACGCCGACATAAAGCCAACGTCCGTCGGCGCTCGCGCGCACGCCATGTGGGCCTTGACCGACGTCGATAGTTGCAACCTTTTCGTAAGTCTGGGCATTGATAAGAACGACGCTACGGCCGCCGATAGCATCGGTGGCCACTAGACGACCACCGGGCACGACATCGATACCGCCGTGGCTTGGGCCGATATCGATCCGTGCCAGCACTTCGGCACTAGCGATGTTGACTACCGCCACATGCCCGATGAAGTCGCGTACCCAAAGGCGCTTGCCGTCGGCCGACAAATCAAGATTATGCGGCTGAGCCATGCCGGCGACCGGTATCTCACCGGTCTTTTGCAGGCTCTCCATGTCGATCGTGGCAATCGCGCCGCCACCTTGTAACGTGACGTATGCCGTCGAGCCATCGGCGGAGAATTTTGCATTGTGTGGTGTTTTTCCGACCTTGATCTTTTTGATCAACTTTCCGGCTTTGAGATCAAATACCGCAGCGATCCCGGCGCCTGGAACGATAGCGAGGCCACGCGTTCCGTCAGGCGAAATTTTAACGCCCTGAGTCGGCTGACCAAGGTCGAAAGTCACTCGCTTACGGCCAGTCGCAGTATCCAGAAGATAAACCGCACCGGTATCTATATTGCCGACCAGCAACTCGCGGCCATTCGGGCCAATGGCATCGTAATGTGCGCTGCCTATATCCGACCATCGCCTGTCTGTCCCCAAACCCTGGACCGCGCTGCTGTTTTGCAACGTCGCGTACACCGGCTCGGGCACGGCCGTGGTAAGCGAGACTTGCGCCTGTGAAGGCTTGCTTGGCGCCTGCTTGTGAGACGTTGTCGATTCAGCGCTACCGGCGCCATCCAACCCAAGCTCGCTGCGCGCGTTGTGTACATCCTTTCCAGAGAGCTTTGTCTTGCGTGCCGTGGCGATCTCGGCGGCGTCATAAGCCTTGAATCCGGACGGCAGTGACTCGTTATTGTCCCAGGCCGTCAACACATAGTTAAGCACCTTCGCGATGTCGGCATCGTCGAGCGCAGCACCCCAAGCCGGCATCTGTCCGTTGTAGGTCTTGCCCTCGATCGTGATCCGCCCGTTCAGCCCGAACAGCAGCACATGGGCCAGGTAGTCGCGTCCGCCGTCGGCCGCCAGCAGCGCGGGCGTGTGTCCGGCCTGGGGCGGAAAGGCACCCGGAATACCGGCGCCGTTGGCCTGGTGGCAGGCCGCGCAGTTCTGCGCGTAGATCTTGGCGCCCTGCGAGTCGCTGTCAGCCGGGGCCACGGCCGCATCTGCCGCATTTGTCTTCGATTTGTCGGCGCCATTGGGCTTGGAGTCGCCGGCCGAATCACCACCTTGCGTGTCGTCGCTATAGGTGTTGTTGCCGATCGTCTCCGGCGTGTAGTGCGCCTGCAGATAATCGATGATCTCGGGCCCCGCCTCGCTCGGGATATATTGCTTGGCGCCGAAGGTGTTGAGCATTTTGTGCACCGTTTCGGCCCATTTTTCACTCGGTAACGGCGGCTGCATGCTGATATAGGTGGTGTTGTGGCACACCGAGCAGTAGGCCTGGACCTTCTGCTTGCCTGCCCCGTCGGCGAGCGCCGGCACATAGGTTGGCCAGGCGCCGTTGATGCCGTAGCTGGAGCCGGTATCGAAGCCTTGCGGCTGCGGCTGGTCGACCTCGCCAAGACGGCCGGTCTCGTACTGGCCCTCGCTGACATAGTCCGGCGCGTTGAGATTGGCACCGGCTTCATCGGATTCGTAGGCCCAGGCGGCCGAGGCAAGCCCGACCAGCGCTACAGCCAGTCCCAGGCCCGCGAAGAAATCGCGTTTTGTCATCATGATGTTTCTCCCCTTGTTTAAACGGCCGGTCCGACGGTCAGCGTCTGGGTTTCGATCTTGTTCCAGAGATAACCGCCGGGATTCCACAACCCGTGATCCGGCTGCACATGGCCGGCGGCGTCGGTCGCGCGCACGGCGAGCTCGTATTCGCCGGGCTTGTCGGGCGTGAATACGGCATGCCACTCGCGGAAGCTGTAGGGGCCGTGGTCCGTGCCGAGTGTGGCGGCCTGCCAGTGCTTGCCGCCGTCGGTGGAAAACTCCACTTGGGTGACCGGCCCGGTGCCGGAAAACGCCACGCCGCGTGCGGTCACTGGCAGGCCGGCCACGGCCTTGGTGGCGCCGTCGGGTGTGGCGATAAACGAACGCACCGGCAGCTCAGCCACGCCGATCGGCACCATGTTGACCTCGCCCTTGGCCACCGCCTCCGGCGTGGTCGCGCCATCTTCGGTATCCGGAATCTTGTAGGCCTTGGCCATCCAGAAATTGGTGTCCTCGTGGTCGAGCACACGGATCCAGGTCACGTGCTTGACCCAGTAGGTGGCGAACTTGCCGGGAAACACCATGCGCACCGGAAAGCCGTTGAGCATGGGCAGCGGCGCGTCGTTCATGGCATAGGCCACGATCGCCTTGTCCAACACCGGATCATCGATATTCCAGGACTTCAAAAAGGCATGCGAGCCGTAGCCGGCCGGGCCCTTGCCGAAATCCAGCCCCTGGAACTGGATCTGTACTGCTTTGTCGGTGATGCCGGCGGCGTCCAACAGATCGCGCAGACGCACACCGGTCCATTTGGCGTTGGCCATGGCGCCGTTGCCCCATTGGCCACCGCCCACGCGCGGCGTGAAATAGCTGCGACTGTTGCCCGAGCACTGCAGCACGGCCGCCACGTCGTGCGGCTCGTATTGGCCGAGCAGATCCGCGAGCGACAGCGACATGGACTTGTCGACCTGGCCGGAAATCTCCAGCCGCCATTTGGCGAGATCCACATGATTGGGTTCGCCCGGCAGGTGATAACGCACGAACATAGCGTCGTTGGGCGTAAACGCCCGGTCGAAATAGGCACGCGGGGTCTCGATCTGCACCGGCCGGTCGGTCAGCCGCAGCAGCGGGCGCTTCTGCGGATAAGCCACGTAGGGGCCGATCGAATTCCAGTGCGGGTTCGCCTGCGGGCCGATATAGGCCGGCATGGCTTCGCCGGTCTGGCTCGACACGGCCGCCGAAGCGCGACCCGGTCCCAGCCCGATGGCTGCAGCGCCGAGCACGCCCCAACCCGCGCCACGCAATAGCGCACGGCGCTGCAAGTCGGTTGTATTGTGATCGTCTTTCATGATTTTCCTCCCTTTTATATTGCTCGTAGCCTTGCCGGCTTCTGTTTGCGCCGACGGCACATCCGCGTCCCAATGAAGCCGCCTACGTTCCACGCCGGTTCGCTGCGTTACCAGCGTCGATGTCCGGTTCTTGTCATCGCCAATCCATATTCTCACTAACACAAAAGCGCGATCAGGCTGGCACCCACGAGGAGTACGGCGCCCGCAGCGAGCAGGGCCACTTCGACCGACGCCGCCAAGGCGCTAGGCAACGGCCGCGCACCGAGCGCGCGTTTTCGGCACCAGCCGATCGCCAGTGTCAGCAGGGCGAGCACCAGCGCGATCGCGCCGGCGATCAATTGCAGCGTGCTGGGATGCGTTGTGTCCTGGCGCAGCATCAGCAGGCCACCATTCGCCAGGACAGCCAGCCCCGTGCGCACCCAAGACAGGTCGGTCCGTTCGGCTTGCAGACCGGCCCGGTCGGCGATGGACGAACCCTCCGAACCCCCGGCGTGCTGCGGCGCGCTCATTGTTTCGTGGCCACCACGGCAATCATGAGCCCGAGTACGATCAGCCCGACCAGAATCACGGCCCCAGCCAGCAGCCAGGGCATCAGGGTCGAAGGCAGCGGTGCATCCCGGCGCATGGCATTCTGGGCCGCCCGCCAGCGCAGTGCGCTGCCAGCGATCACGCCCACGCTGATGATGCCGAGCAAACCGCCGAGGGCCTCGCGCGTCCAGTCGAACGCGAAGCTGGGCACCAGATGCACCACCGCGACCGCGCCGGCCAGCAGCGCCAGCGCAGTGCGAATCCAGGCCAGAAAGGTGCGCTCGTTGGCCAGGGTGAAGCGGTAATCCGGCTCGTGTTCTTGCGTATCCCGCTTTCCGGACTCGGATTCACTCATGACATCAATTCCTCATGGCCGGGCGTTGACGCTTCATTGGAGGCGTTTCCGTGCCCGCGCGTGTTTCGGTGCGCGGCGCGCGGGCCGAGACGACGATCGCCGGCCGCGGACAGGCGCTCTTCCGCGGCAAAGGCCCGTTCGACCCAGAAACGCGCCGTCTCGCCCAAGGTTTCGACGTCGACGGCCCGCGCGTCGGCCTGACGCGCCGCTTCGCCAGCCAGCCAGGCTTCAGTGGCCGGCGTATCGGCGCGGAACAGGGTCTCGAGCAAAAACGCCCGCCCGCCGACCGGCAAGGCGATGCCAAGCTCGGCACCGGCCGTGGCCAGATCCGCGCGGGTGAGTACGACGCCGGTGGTCACGGGCACGAGCAGCGCACGCGCGACATCGGCGTGGGTGGCGTCGTCTGCGGGCGGTTGCCATCCGGGCGCCGCCCGCAGGTGCAGCGCCAGCGCCGTAGGTGCAGGCAGATTCACGGCCTCGGCGCCCAGAGCGGCCTGGAACAGCCCGGCCCAGCCATCGTAGGGCGCCGGCGCGCTGCGGATCAGTGCATCGGCGAATACGCCGGCCCAGGGGGCGATGTGTTCCCAAAATAGGGCCACTCGGGCATGCGCGGCTTGGGCATCGTCGGCGGCCAGTGCCACGAGATCGGCATAGTCGGCCAGCACGTCGGCGATGGCATCCGAGGCATCGGCGTCGACCTCGGCTCCGAGCAGGCGCCGGAAATCGGCCACACGGGCAGCGGCCTCGCCGCCGATCTGGCCGGTCTCGCCGACATAGACCGACACATAAGGCGCGCACTGGGTGACAAACGCCTCGGCGTGGGCCGCCTGCAGGGCCTCGAGCGCCTCGGGTGCGGCCAGGCCGAGTGCGTCGAACAGCCCGATATGTTCGCGGGTCGGCGTATCCATCGCACGGGCCAGCAGCCGCCAGAGATCGGCCGAGGGCGCACTCAAGGGATTCATGCCGACCCCTCGGGCAGCTTGTAGGCATCCCCGCGAGGCTTCATCGGGCGCAGCATCCAGCGCGGGCGACGGTTGCCGTCCGGCGATACCGTGACCACCGGCCGCGTACGCCCCATCCACTCGTAGAAGACATCGGTGGATTTCGACCGATCGACATGGACCTGGCCGGGCTGGTCGCCGCTTTCTGCCTTCGTCACGCGCACGCCCTGGTGCCAGCAGTGCTGGCCGGAGATCGGATCCGGATGCACGCCGAAGGTCAGGTTCTGGTGTACGCCCACGGCCGTCCACCAGACCCGGGCGGCATCCTGGCCTTCCTGCGGCGCCATGGGCGAGTGATCGGCCACGGGTGTGAGCGTCCAATCGTCGCCGGCGCGGGCGATATCGGTTTCCATGGTGCGCTGTTCACGATTGCCGCCGGGCGTGAACTGCCAGCGCCCCATGTGATGACTACAGGCGATCACGCCGGGGCGGATACCGGGCGTGATCCACGCCTGGCCGACGAAATAGCCCAAATCGGCGTGCACCCGGATGAGATCCCCGTCGGCCACGTCCAAGCGCTTGCCGTCGTCCGGGTTCATCCAGACGGGATTGTTGTGGGCCAGCTCGTCCAGCCACTTCGAGTTCGCCCCGCGGGTATGGATCTGGGTGGGCAGGCGGAACGTCGGCACCAGCGGCATCTGGTCGGACGCCAGGTTGTCGGCGTGGATATGACTCTTGATATAGGCGGGCAGCGCATATTCCGGCCAGCCCCAGGCGGCCAGTGTGGCCGAATAGAACTCCAGCCGCCCGCTCGGCGTGGGGAAACCGCGCCGTACCGCGCCGTCGATCTCTACGCCGACCGGCAAACGCCCTTTGGCGTCGGCTTCCGGCGTCGGGCCGTCGCCATAATCGACCGCCGCCGTGGTAAAGACGCGCCCGCGTCCATCGGTGTATGCCTCGCCCAGCGCGTCGCCTACGATTTCGTCTTCATAGTGCTGATCCGGGCCCAGGCCGACCTGGAAATTGCCATAGCGACGCATATAGGCCAACGGCGACAGCCCCTCGGCCTCGGCGGCCTCGGGCAGGCCCGGCACCGAGTTTTCGAAGATCCAGGCGTAGTATTCGTCCTGGGTCATCGGCCGGTCGGGGTCGGTCTTGGAGACGACGTGCTGGCGGATGCCCAGGCTACCGTCGTGGTCGATTCGCCAGGTGAGATCGAACCAGAATTCGTTTTCTTCCCAGACTTCGCCGGGATTGGTCTCGCGCGTGTCGGTGATGGTCTCGCCAAGCCGCACGCGGGCCGCTCTCGCCACCGGCTGGCGGAACGAGATCCAGCGGCCGTCGTGGGTTTCCATCGACACCAGATCATGGCGCTCGGAGGCATGACCCATCGGCAACACCAGATCGGCGAAGTGGGCGGTCTCGTTCCAGGTGGGGGTGAGGGCGGCGTGCAGGCCCACCTTGGACTCGTCCGACAGCGCCTCGACCCAGTCAAAGCCGCCCGGGTTGGTCCAGACCGGGTTATAAACGCGGGTGAAATAAGTATCGAGCTTGCCGCGGCCCTGTTTCAGGAAATGCGGCAACAGGAACGACATCTCGTTGACCGATAACGGGAAATCGCCCGGGAAGATGAGATCGTTCCACCAGTCCGGATGTTCGGTGTCCATCGGGTTTTTGGGCACGAACTTGTTCCAGGCGTTCGGCGCCATGCCGCCCTCGGTGGCCACCGCACCCATCAGCGCATTGAGCAGGAACAAGGTGCGTGGCACCTGCCAGCCGCCGAGATTGCCGGCCGCAGCCGAACGCCAGTTCTGGGTACAGAGCTTGGTGCCGGCGCCGGCCACCGTCTCGGCCACCGCCACCAACTGGCGGACATCGATACGTGCCTCGGCGGCGGCATACTCGAAGGTGTATTCGGCGTAGGTTTCCGCCAGCCGCGCCTCGAACGCTTCAAAGGTGTCGGGATCATCGGGATATCGCGCCGCCATGAACTCGCGCCAGTTCCACCAGCGGGCGACGAAATCCCGGTTGTAGGTTCGGGTTTCGATCAGATGCCGGGCGATCGACAGGAAGATCGCGGCCTCGCTGCCCGGATACGGCGAGACCCAGTGATCGGCATGCGTGGTCGAATTGGACATCCGCACATCGACCACGATGAGCCGCGCGCCGCGCTTCTTGGCCTCGATGATGCGCTGGGCATGCGGGTTGAAATAATGGCCGGATTCCAGATGCGCGCTGGTCAGAAGGATGACTTCGGCATTGGCGAAGTCGTTGGACGGCCGATCAAACCCCATCCAGTACTGATGCCCCGTGCGCCCGGCCGCCGAGCAGATATTGGTATGGGTGTTGATGCTATCCATGCCCCAGGCCTGGAAAATGGACTCGGTGAATCCATCCTCGCCCTCGCGGCCGACGTGATACATCACCTCCTGCTTGCGATCCTCGACGATCGCCGCACGGATGCGCGTAGCCAGCTGGTCGAGTGCCTCGTCCCAGGATATGCGCTTCCAGCGCCCTTCCCCGCGCTCGCCCACGCGCTGCATGGGGTAGAGGATGCGGTCCGGGTCGGTGATCTGGTTGAGCGTGGCTGGCCCCTTGGCACAGTTGCGCCCACGAGAGGCAGCATGTTCGGGGTTGCCCTCGAACTTGCGGACTTCCATCGTCTCTCGATCCACGTAGGCCAGCAGGCCACACGAGGACTGGCAGTTGAAGCAGGTGGTCGGCACGAGCATATAGTGCTTCTCGCGGCGCTTGCCTGTGCCCTTGACGGGCTCGAGCGCGATCCAGTCGTCCCAGTGTTCCTTGGGCGGGAAACCGGCCAGGTTGATCCGGCTCGGTCCCTGATAGAACGTCTCGCCGCGGGCCTCCGTATCAGCCCGAAAGGCCGCAATACGCTTGTTGAGCGTCTTGATGAGATGGCTTGGTTTCATCGTCTTTACTCCGAACAATCAGGCCAGCGGCACGGCCTGGCCGCCCTGGACGAAAGCATGCTCATAGGCCAGCGGACCGAGGAATGCGAAGGCACAGACCCAGACGCCCAGCCAAGGCGCGGCCAGGCCGATCACCGACAGCGCCACGCCGGCAGCGAAAAACCGTGAAAAGCGCCCGCGCGTCATCTCGTAGTGGGCCACTCGAGCATGTTCGCTGGGCGATGGCGAGGCGAAATCGCTGGCCACGAACGCGAGATGCAGCAGTGTGGCGCCGGCTGTCCACCAGCAGGCAAAATCCACGGCCGCCTCATTGGCGAAGATCATGGCAAACGGCACCGCGATCGCCGAGCCGGCGGCCATCGCCTGGGTGAGCAGGTGCGGGGCCAGCATCGGGTTCTGCCATAGATCGCGGGCCTTGGCTTGGCCGAACAGCCAGGCGGTATAGATCGAGCTGGCCACGGCCAACGGCGCGCCGATGAGGCCGAGCCAAGCAGTTACGGTATTGAAACCCAAGATGCTCAGCACGAAATGGACAGCCAGCAGCGTGCTGTAGGCCACGAGAATCACCCCGCCCTTCACCAGCCAGCTGTTCCATTGCGGGCGCCAGAAGATCAGCCAGAACCGGAACGGATGGGACAGATCGGCCACAAGCAGCAGACAGGTCACGGCCACGAAGAAGCCGCCGCCAATGGGTGCGACCCAGCGCCAGAGCGGGTTACTCGGCTCGATCAGCCCGGTCGCTACCAGCATCAGTGCCAGCAGATAAATTCCGCTGCCGACGTTCTTGGTCCAGGTATAAGCCGAGACGCGCCAGTCCCAGGGTCGCTTGTGCGGCTGGTCGTAGGATAGCTTGGCCGCGGCCGAGGAATTGCCACCGAGGGGGTTACCCGCGGGCACCGTGCCGTCGTTAAACGCACCCGAATTCTGCGGCGCCTGCGCCCAGGCATAGTTCGGCCCATCGGGACGAGCCGCGGCGAGTGGGTCGAGGGTGGCCTGATGCGCGCCCTTGTAGAACATCTTGGGCTGGGTGCCTTTTTCCGGCTTACGTACGGATACCGGATCCCGGTTGACCATCTGGGCGACGCGGGATTCCGGGTCGTTCAAGTCCCCGACCATGATCGACTGGGTCGGGCAGACCGACACACAGGCCGGCTCCAGCCCGGAGTCGATCCGGTGCGAGCAGAAGTTGCACTTCTCGGCCGAGTTGTCTTCCGGGTTGATGAAGATCGCGTCATACGGACAGGCCGCGATACAGGCCTTGCAGCCGATGCAGATGTCCTTGTTGAAATCCACGATGCCGTCGGGGCGAGTGTGCATGGCGCCGGTCGGACAGGCATCCGTGCAGGGCGAATCCACACACTGGTTGCAACGCGTGACCTGGAAGGCCCGGCGCGCATCGGGATGCTCGCCGACGTCGACCGACTTCACATAGGTCCGCGAGACACCCAGCGGCACCTCGTTCTCGGCCTTGCAGGCCGTGGTGCAGGCATGACAGCCGATACAGGTGGTTTGGTCGAGCACCTTGGCCCAGCGGGGCATGGGACGTTCGGTATCGGAATTTTCGTTCAGCATAGGCTTTCTCGACGATCAGATCGCGCAGGCGATGCCTGATTGTTCTTGTATTGAGAGAGCGGAAAAGAGCGGGCCGCGGGCGCCGCGCCGTGCCGGCACCCGGGAAACGCCGGCCGAAAACTGAAGTCATAGCCGCGCTCATGCGCCGCCGTGTACGGCACAGCACGTGCGTGGCGCACAGGCATCACCGCGCGGCCTCAGGCGCGTCCGGATCGTGCAGCCCGGTTTCGTTTGACAGGCACGGCGCCTGGAAGAGATAGCCGTGATAGATGCCGGGCACGGTGCGGGCGGTCACCAGCAGCCAGAAACCGGCGAGCAGGATCACGAACAGCCCGCCCAACACCTCGTAGAACGCAATGCCGGTCAGCTCGGCGAGCTTGAGCGTGGCGACCGAATACACGCCCAGCGGAAAGGTGAACCCCCACCAGCCCATGTTGAACGGCAGTCCCATGGGCAGCTGCACGAGCGTGGTGAGCATGGCCACGACCAGCCACCACAGCCCGTAGCCCCAGAGAATGACGCCGCCGATGATGCCGAAACCGTAGGCGGCATCGGCAATGGCGGGTTGCGAGAGCACTTCGGGCGCGGCGCTGCCGAGTGTGAGCAGACCGAGGGTGCCGGTGCCCAGTGGCCCGAGCGACAGCCAGCTCGAGACGGCCATGTCCTTGCCCGGCAGCTTGTGCAGGACCATGCGCAGAAACAGGACGACCAGAATACCCATCGCCGGAAGGACCGACGTCGCCCACAGCGCATAGCTGAAAAAGATCATGGCGCGCGCTTCATCCGTGGCGCCGAGATGCGGCGCCACCAGCCCGCCCGAGCCGGCCGTGACCTCCGCGGCCACAATGGGCAGCAGCCACACCGCCGTCATATTCTCGAGCGCGTGTTCCTGGCGCGTGAACATCAAAAGCGGCACGAACCAGGCACAGGCCAGCGCCATGAAGGCGTCGAGCCACCACAGATCAGCCGCGATACGCACCGCCGTATCGCCCCAGTGATTGATGCCGAATACTAGAAACCCGTTGACCAGCGTAATCAGACCCATCGGGATGGCGCCGAAGAACATGCAGGCCACGCCGTGGTTAAGAATACGAACCGCGCTATCGAAAAAGAAAATCCACCGCGCGGCGTAAAGCAGCGTGCACAGCACGAACAGGCCGATATTGAAAAACCACAGGCCCTCGGCGAGCGCCGCGAGCCCCGGTATCGCCCACGGAAACGCGGCCAGCGCCAAAGCGAGAATCCCGGTGCCCATCGTGGCGGTGAACCAGTTCGGCGTGAAATGACGGATCAGTTCACGCGGGTGGCTGAGGTGCGTCAGAGGCGCGGTCGACATGGTGAAAACAGACCGTGTGATTCGGTCGATCGTTAGATTTCTAGGCTCTACCTTGATCCGGCGCCCAATGCATTACAATCAAACCTTGCTTGTATGACACTTAGGAATGACTTAAGTGAAGTTCACCCTCCGACAGCTCCACGTCTTCGCCGTCATGATGGAAACTGGCCAGGTCAGGCGTACGGCCGAGCGGGTGCATCTCAGTGAAGCCGCGGTCAGCCAGACGCTACGCGAGCTCGCCGACGGACTGAACACTCCCCTGTTCGAGCGTCGCGGCCGCTGGCTCGAACCCACGGCCGACGCGCGTCGGCTACGCGGCTTCATCGAAAACCCGTTGGCACAGCTCGACGCGCTGCCCGATCGCTTGCAGGTGCGATCGGACGATCTGGTGGGCAAGGTACGCGTTGCCGCCTCAACCACGCTCGCCCGCTATCTGCTGCCATCGATTCTGGCTGATCTGCGCGCCGCGCATCCGCGCCTCGGGGTGCATATGCGCTCGGGCAACAGCGTGGAGGCCGAGCGCCGGGTGGCCGCCGGCGAAGCCGACGTCGGCTTCATCGAAGGCCCGCCGACACGCGACGATATCGATGCCGAACACTGGCAGACCGACCACGTCCAGATCATTGCCCCGGCGAACTGGAATCTCGACAGCGTCTCACTCGCCGAACTCACACAGCGGCCGTGGATCGGCCGTGAGCGCGGCTCGGGCACGCGTGCGGTCTTCGAGCACGGCATAGCCATGGCAGGCCACGCCCCGCCGCACCCCGAATTCGTCATGGACGAGCCCGAAGGCCTGCTGCGCGCCGTGGCCGCGGGCGCAGGCCTGGCCTATGTAACCTCGCTCGCAACACAGCCCGCCATCACACGCGGCGATATCCAGGCGGTGCCGCTGAGCACGCTGGAACTAACGCGTCCGCTATGGCGTATCCACAGCAACGAGCGCAGCCGCTCGCATTTCATCGACGCGTTCGAACAGACACTTGACGCTCAAGCACTTCAAGCCAGGCCAACGTAGACGACAAAAAACATCTCGCTTCAAGTGCTTAGTCGGCGATCCTGCTTACCACCTTCAATTCGATATTTAAGAACCAAAGCCAAACTAGACTGGAAGTGGACAAAATGGTTCGAGCAGCCCTAGCTGGCACGGTCCCGTTAAATTGAATAATGCAAGCGCAAACCGTCGCTCTCCCTAGATACAAAAGAGTAACCGATAAGTCCGCTTTTGGCCGGTAGGCGTACGCGCCGAACGAGCCTAGAGCTAACTCGTTCGGCAGCGATGCCCTTTATACTTCTGTCTGCTCCGACATCTCGAGCGCATCATCGACCTCGATGCCCAGATAGCGCACCGTACTTTCCAGCTTCGTATGTCCCAGCAAGAGCTGCACGGCGCGTAAATTGCGCGTTCGACTATATATCAGCGTCGCTTTCGTGCGACGCATCGAGTGCGTGCCGTACTCGAGAGGATCAAGGCCGATGCTCTCAACCCACGATTTAACGACTCGGGCGTATTGCCGCGTGGATAGATGTGGAGAACCCGACGCCGGCTCGGAAACAAATAATCATTGGGTCGCAGCGCGACGGCGCTTATCCATGCTTCGATTGAGGTACGCGTTTGCTCTGTCAATTCGAACTGTACAGGTCGGCCCGTTTTCTGCTGAACAATCGCGGCGCGGGACAGTACGCGGCCACCGTGCGCGACGTCTTGAACCTTCAGCCTAACCAGATCACACCCGCGTAGCTTGCTGTCGATCGCGAGGTTGAACAGTGCGAGATCCCGCGTCTGGGTCGCAAGCTGTAGCCGTACCCGAATGCCCCAGATCTCCTTGAGCTTTAGCGGTGGCTTTGGACCAACTAGGCGGCCTTTGTTCCACGGAATGATGGACCCTTTAGAAGAAGTGCCTTTCCATTGGTCGATATACTCCATGACGATTCCTTTTTGATGACCGGAACCGTCAATATCCGACCGATTACCCGTGATCAGGTAGCGACCCAAAGCGGACATACCTCTTGGATAAGTTCTTCACACAAGCGTACCGTACGAGACTTATGTGTCCGGCTCCTTCACCGTCTGGCGTCGCAAGCGTTTCGCATAAGCTTTGGCCAGTAACGCACCGACCACGATCTGAATCTGGTTGTAGACCATGATGGGCAGCACGATCATACCGAGCGCTGGATTGCTGGCAAACAGAACATTCGCCATGGGTAGACCCGACGCCAGGCTCTTCTTCGAGCCGCAAAATACTGCTGCGGTCTCGTCCGCGAGGTTGAAGCCAAGTCTCCGTGACAAGCCCATTGCGATACCGATCATGGCCGCGAGTAAAACTGCACACAGACCAATTGCGAGTGCAATCGCACCCAGCGGCAGGTCGTGCCACAGTCCGCTGGCCACCGACTTCGAAAACGCGGCGTAGACGATCATCAGGATCACTGCTTGATCGTAGCGTGACGAAAGTGCCTCATGCCGGTCCATAAAGTCGGCGACCCAAGGCCTGATGGCCTGGCCCGCGGCAAAGGGCAGGAGAAGCTGCACAACGATATCCCGCAAGGCATCACCCACGGCGAATGCATCACCGCCGGCAGTCTGCGCAAGAAGTATTAACAGAAACGGCGTCATCATCATGCCGAAGACGTTCGAGGCCGCTGCACTGCAGACCGCCGCGGGCACATTACCGCCGGCCATTGCCGTAAATGCTATCGACGAAGAAACCGCCGACGGCAAGGCGCCAAGGTAGAGAAAGCCGAGTGCCAGTTCGGGTGGTATCCAAACTGGTGCCAGCCCCGATATGGGCAGTACGACGAGCGGAAAGCAGACGAAGGTAATCGCGAATATGAACAGGTGCAGCCGCCAGTGCGCGGCGCCGGTCAGCACCGACGCGCGCGACAGCGCTGCACCGTGAATAAAGAACAGCAGCGCGACGGCGACCTGCCCGGCCACACCCATCATGTCCGCGGCGTCGCCGCGTGCGGGCACAAAAGCGGCGAGCACGATCGCGCCGAGCAACAGCATGGTGAACCCATCGATAAAGCGACGCATGGTTTAACGCTCGGATGTCAGAGCCGTCAGCGACGGCGTTAAGAGGTGTCGGGCCGCAGACTCGGCTGCTTCTGCATCGCCTGCTTCGATCGCCTGCAGTAACGCTTCGTGATCGGCCTGGGTCGGCTCTGGCAGATCGAGATCGATCTCCGTGCGTTCGATCGTGTTCCGAATCGCGCGCGAGAAGTAGGCGTAAAGATCGGAGAGCGCACTGTTACGCGCACTGGCAACTACGGCGTGATGAAATCGCTCGTCGTAATCGATGCGCTGAGACAGATCCATGCCGGCGTCGCGGCGGGCATCGAGCGTGCAGCGCATCTCCCGCAGGTCGGAATCATTGCGTCGCGCGGCCGCCAAGCGTGCGGCCTCGACCTCCAGGGTCAGCCTCACTTCGATGCGATCACGCAGCGCGGCTCGATCAATCCGGCGCAAGGTTTCGCCCGGGTCGCATTGCGCGCGCACGTAGGTGCCATCGCCTTGGCGGACCTGAAGCAGGCCGACATGCGCCAGCACGCGTACGGCCTCTCGGACCGTATTCCGACTCACACCCAACTGCTCGGACAAGGCCGACTCCGTCGGAATGCGTTCGTCGACGGGCCACCGCTTCGTTTCGATCGCTTCTCGAAGACTGTCTATCACCAACTCCACGAGCGAGCCGCGCGACAGTTGGGCCAACTTCATGATCTCTCCTATATGACCTATTAACCAATCATCCTACCTTTAATAAGAAACGCAACGCTACGGTCCGTCGATTAATACCTGCAATCAACATCAGTCTCCGGCAGAATTTGCGATCCGTTCAACCTCTGCTTACGCTCGCCGTGAACAATCAATCTTTCATGAGCCGCCACGAACGTTTGCGCGCGGTACATATGTCGGTGCTTGCGTGCGTGGCCGGCTTGCTGGCGGGGCTGGTCGCGTACGCCTTGTTCAACCTCATCGCGCTCGCGCTCAACGTCACGTTCATGCAAGCCGTTTCGTTTGAACTGCCGAGCGTCGCGGACCATAACCTTGGCGCGTGGATCGTCATCGTGCCCGCCATCGGTGGATTGCTTGTCGGGCTGATGGCCCGCTATGGCTCGCCCAAGATCAAGGGCCACGGCATCCCCGAAGCCATGGAAGCCGTGCTGACCAGCGACAGCCGTATCTCTCTGCGGGTAGCGATCTTCAAACCAATATCTACGGTCGTCGCGATCGGGAGCGGCGGGCCCTTTGGCGCCGAAGGGCCGATCATCCAGACCGGGGGCGCGCTGGGCTCTCTGCTCGGACAAGTGGTTTCTACAACGGCAGCGGAGCGCAAGGTGCTGTTGGCTTGTGGCGCGGCCGGCGGGATGGCCGCGATCTTCGGCACCCCGCTCGCGGGCGTGATCCTCGCAATCGAACTGTTGCTTTTCGAGTTTCGGCCACGCTCGTTCATACCCCTGGTCATCGCCACGGCCGTGGCCACCGCGTTGCGCCATGCCCTCATCGGCGACGGCCCGCTGTTCGCGATGGATGCCGTGGACTTCGGATTGCCCTTCAACGCACCGGCGTATGTCCTGTTCGCGATCCTGATCGGGTTTGTTGCCGTGGGTTTCAGCAAGCTGCTGTTCGTGGTCGAGGACGCGTTCGAGGCGCTGCCGATCGGCGATATCTGGCGCCCGGCCCTGGGTGGGCTGGGCCTTGGGCTGATCGGGTTGTTCGCGCCCGAGGTGCTGGGCGTGGGATACGACCTGATCACGGGCGTGCTCAACAACGAGTTCGCGGTCGCCGCACTGCTGTCGATCGCCGTATTCAAGACCGCGGCTCTGCTGGTGTCGTTGGGTTCGGGTACATCCGGCGGGCTGCTGGCCCCCATGTTCATGACCGGCGCGGCGCTGGGGGCGCTGTTCGCAATCGCGGGTAACGCACTCTTGCCGGGCGCTCCGCTCGAGCCGGCGGCGTTTGCGCTGGTTGGCATGGCGGCCCTGTTTGCGTCTGCTTCCCGCGCCACCTTCGCGCTTATCGTTTTCGCCTTCGAGATCACCCGCAACTACGACGCGATACTGCCCCTGATGCTGGTCTGCGTGATCGCGACCGGAATAAGCATTCTCTACATGCGCACCACGATCATGACCGAGAAACTGGCGCGCCGCGGCTTGCGCGTGAACCAGGAATTCGAGGTCGACCCGCTCGAGCGCGCCGATATCGCTTCGGTCATGCAGACGCACTCCGAGCCGATCGACGCGAACGCGTCCCTGGCATCGGTCGCGACCCGCCTGGGCCTGGAAGCCGACGCACAAAGCCATAGCGATGCACTGATCGTTGTCGACGCCGACAAGACCCTGATCGGCATCCTCACCCGCAGCGACGTGCTCCGCGCTCAGTCGGAATCAGCGGCCAATCCGTTGACCGCGCATACGATATGCACAACCGATGTCGTTCGTGCCTATCCCGACGAAACGGTGCGTGAAGCCGTACGCCGAATGCTCTATCACGATATCGGCCGTCTGCCGGTCGTCAGCCGCGAGGACGATCGCAAACTCGTGGGCTATATCGATCGCGGCGCGGTCATCGCCGCGCATCGGCGCGGTATGCATGAAGACGGCATTGCTTTGCCTGGTACCTAGCAGACTATCGCCGGTCGGCTTGCGAAGGAGCTGACGTGCCATGCGGCACGCCAACGTTCGGCAAGCCTGCTCATGGCAGCCCCAGCGGTCGAAACCCGACGGATCAGAACCAATCGGCGCCCGCGATACTGCCTGTCGACGACTTGTTCCGGCACCGCCTGTACTATGCTTTAATAACGGGTTAGCCCACTCATAGAGTCGCGCTGATAGGCGACAAGCTTTGGACAACCTCATGGATCAGCCACCGATCATCGTTACCGAAACCGATTACGAACGTATCGACGCGTTGCTCGACAAAACCGGCGACAGCGTGCCCGGTATACGCGAGTTGCGGGCTGAACTTGGCCGTGCTCATGTCGTAGCGTCGAACGGGATCTCGGCCGATGTGGTGACGATGAATTCCACTATCGCGTTCGAAAATGTCGACAGCGGAAAACGTTTCGAGCTCGCGCTCGTCTATCCGAAGGATATGGACGGCAGCCCTGGGAAGGTATCGATACTCGCGCCGGTGGGTAGCGCCTTGCTCGGTCTTGCGGTCGATCAGATGATCCAGTGGCAGGTGCCAGGCGGCGATACGCTCAAGCTGCGTGTGCTCGAGGTGCGTGATCAACCCGAAGCTCGCCATCGCTAGGTGCGACTCGCGCCAAGGGATTAGCCATGAAAACCGATGAGCTGACAATCGCCGCGGGCGTGCGTGATGCCTGTATCGAAGCGGCACTGGCCGGCTACAAGGACGCCTCGATCTCCGGGCTATGCGGCGAAGGCGCGCTGGAAGTGGCGATCAGCGCGATGCGACGGCTGGATTTGAACGAAACGCTGGAATCACTCGCCAAAGTCGATGAGCAGACGGAGCGGACGCCCGCGTCTCAGCGATAGATCATCCTTCGGACGCGAGTTTCATCAGAACAAGACCAGCCACGATCAGGATCAGCGCCAGAATGCGTAGTGTGCTTGCCGATTCTCCGAGCACCAACACGCCCACGAAGAACGCGCCCACCGCGCCGATCCCGGTCCATATCGTATAGGCCGTGCCAAGCGGCAGCGTGCGCATCGCAATCGCCAGCAGACCAAAACTGGCCACCATCGCAACGAGTGTTACGACCGACGGGGTGAGTCGGGAAAAGCCGGCCGATTGCTTCATTGAGAACGCCCAGACGATCTCCAACAGGCCGGCAGCGAACAATATGATCCAGGGCACGCGTCTCTCCTGCGGTGCCGGGTCGTCCCGGTCGTTTCCGGCCCATAGCTGGGAGAGGTCGTGGCCTCGACGACACAGGGTAGGCAGGCGTTCGACCAGACGCAACGCTTGGTACGCCTGCCGGGCGATCAAATTGTGCGTGCTCGGCGTCCCGCGTATGGGTATCGCCGTGCTAGCGCATAAGCGAGGCGGCCCGGCACTCACTCGGCCGCGGGGTAGATCAACATGCCATTGTCGCCGGTACGTGCGGCCGAGGTCATCTCGGCGGACTGGATACGATCCTTGTTCATCAGATGACAGACGCGCTCGCCGCGATGGAGCAAGTGATCAGCAATGATGCGTCGATGACAGCGCCACCATACGGCTTCGGCACACATGAGCGCACAGACATGGCATTGGCCCAGTTCGATCAATGATTCGATCGCTTGTTGATAGCGCGTACTCAGCGCGTAATCCGCGTAGTTATGAAAGCTGCGGTTGCGCCAAAAGCCGTTGATCTCGTCGGCGACCGTCTTCGAACGTTTGCGCAGACCGGCCAGTGCCTCGCTATGGTCATAGCCGATACCCGAGGCCGCGAGTCTCATCGCGAAGACATCGTGATTGAACTGCGGATTGGTGCGCGAACGCGGCATGGCTCGCACGTCAACAACATGATCGACCCCGCCCACGCCCAACAGATCGATCAACTCTTCCTGCGTACGCGTCGAATGGCCGACGGTATAGAAGACAGAACTCGACACGGCGCTGTTTTACTCGATCCGCGTTAACGCGGATTCCTTGTGAGCCGCGATATGATCGGTCTTGTCGCTTTCGATCTCATACTGCGGTTCGTCGACGGACGCACGCCGCATATGGCCCTTGTATTCGAAATCGCGCGTATGGACCTTGGTGATACGCCCGCTGACCTGACCGGCCTCGGAATTCCAGGCGACATGATCGCCAACCTTGAATGTCTGGCTCATCGCACGCTCCCAATTTTCGCGTCGGATGTAGAAGGAATCCCCATCAGCCGGTACGCCTCGCTTGCGAGCCGCGCGACGATCGCTGCCGCCGGCTCGATGGTATCGATCAAATCCACAGCCTCGCCGGCAAACACAACCGTGGTATCGGTATCGTTCGCGGCTTCGGCTTCGCGGTAGCGTATCTGCTGATGGGCCAGATCGGCAGACAAGGCATCTTCACGCCCATGCCACTGCTCCGAGAAGCGGTTGAGCGGCACGCGACCGGTGATATGCACCGGCCAAGGATAGCCGCGCACAATATCGAACACGCGCGTTCTTACTGTTGCATCGCCTTGGCTTTCGACAATATAGCGTTTCGCGTTGGCATGGCCCAGCGCCTCTTCGCTGGCAAAAAACCGCGTGCCAATCAGCGCACCCGAAGCCCCGAGCATGCATACGGCAGCCAGTCCACGCCCGTCGGCGATACCGCCGGCAGCGACGACCGGCGTTGGCGCCACGGCGTCCACGACGGCCGGAACCAAGGTCAATGTGGACCGTGTCCCACCGTGCCCGCCCGCTTCCGTACCCTGGGCCACGATCAGATCCGCGCCGGCAGCCGCGGCATCACGCGCCTGCGCCAACGTCTGGACCTGACAGATAATCTTCGCACCGGCCTTGCGCACCGCGGGTAGAAATGGCGTGCAATCGCCGAACGAGAACATCACCGCCTCGGGCTCGTAGGCGAGCGCCAGATCAAGCAGAGACGCATTGCGCGCCAGCGCCCAGGTTATGAAGCCGACACCGATCCTCGCTTCGCCTGCTTTCTGAAATTCACGATCCAACCAGTCCGCATCGCCGTAACCCGCGCCGATCAGGCCGAGACCGCCCGCATGACTCACGGCAGCCGCCAACGCACCGCCTGAGACGTTGCCCATGGGCGCCAGCAGGATCGGATGTTCGATACCCAACAGTTCTTTCAAGGCGCCGTACATCTAGCCGTCATCCGGTGCGCTGTCGTACGCATCCAGCGCAAGATGTGAATGCGCGACAGCGCCGCCGGCCCGCATTTCTGCGGCCACCCAGATTGCTTCCATGACCTGACCCTGGGTCGCGCCGGCTCGCTTGGCCGCCGGAGCATGCGCCTCAATACAGTGTGGACACTGCGTAACGTGCGCCACAGCGACGGCAATCAGCTGCTTGGTCTTGGCATCGAGTTCGCCCTCGGCAAATACCGCCTTGCTGAACGTTCGCCACGCCTGCTCGGCATCCGGTGTCAGTTCCTTGCGCTTTTGTCCCGGTGTTTGGCTCATGGTCTGCTCCCGCCTGGTGTGAACCGAAACCGCCGTGGCGCTTACGCGCCGCCGAGCAACATCCGTAATTCGTCTTCGTTGGTTACGAGGGCATCCAGCGAATACTCATCGAGCACCTCAAGAAACGCGGTCTGCGCGCGGCCCAGAATATTCTTCAACCGGCATGCGGGATCGATCGGACAGGTCGAGTTCGGGCCAAAGCATTCGAGCAGCCTGAGATTTTCCGTACGACGAACCACCGCACCGATATTGATCTGGGTCGCCGGTTTTGCGAGCGACAGCCCACCACCGCGGCCTCGCTGGCTGTTGATATAGCCATATAGCACAAGGGTCTGAGCCACCTTCGCCATATGGTTCGCAGAAATACAATAGCGATCGGCCGCCGCCTGAACCGTCGCCGGCATGCCCTCTTTTCGAACCGCCAGATAGATCAGCAGCCTCAGGGAATAGTCCGTATGTGTGGTCAGTTGCATGACGGCTTGACTTTCTTAATTCGGTAACTAACATACCAATTATTAATTGGCATGTCACTTACCTATTTTGGAGACAACGGTGCTTACGGATCAACAAAAATCGATCGTCAAACAGACGTTACCGGTATTGCAGGCGCACGGCGAAACGCTGACACGGCATTTCTACGAACGGATGTTTCGCGTCAATCCGGAGGTACGTGACTATTTCAACCCGGCGCACCAGCACTCGGGCAGCCAGCAGCGCGCTCTGGCCGGCGCGATCCTGGCGTATGCGCAGCATATCGATAACCCGGCCGTGCTCGGCGACGCCGTCGAACTGATCGCACAGAAGCACGCATCGCTGAGCATCCAGCCCGAGCATTATCCGATCGTCGGCGACAACCTTCTCGCTTCGATTCGCGAAGTGCTCGGCGAAGCCGCGACCGACGACATCATCGACGCATGGGCAGCGGCTTACGCCGTACTGGCGGACATATTTATCGCCCGCGAGAAACAGATCTACAGCACCCAGGACGCGGTATACGGCTGGCACGGCTTCAAGTCGTTCATCGTTGATCGGCGCGAGAAAAGCAGCGACAACATCGCGTCATTCTATCTCAAGCCGCTGGACGGCCAACCGTTAGCTGCCCATGCGCCGGGGCAGTACATAACCATTCGTGCGACTCTCGCGAATGGCCAGACGGTCATGCGCAATTACAGCCTTTCGAATCCGCCTGGCAGCGATTACTACCGCATCAGCGTCAAGCGCGAGCCCGCAGCCGCGGAGGAGGCACCGCACGGCATCTTCTCGAATTACGTGCACGATCGCATCTATGCCGGCGATCGCGTAGAGCTCAGCCCGCCCTGTGGCGAATTCACGCTCGACATCCCTGATAACGATAATAAGGCGCTGGTGTTCATCGCCGGCGGCGTGGGGGTGACGCCTGTGATCTCGATGCTGCACGCCGCCGTTGAAAACTCGAACAGCACGCGTCCGATCATTTTTATTCAAGGCGCGCTCAACGGCGCCGTCCTGGCCTTTTCGGACGAATTGAACGCGCTGAAGACCGAGCATCCGAACCTCAGCGTTCATGTACGCTACGACGTGCCTCGCGAGGCCGATCGGGCCGCCGGGCTGCACGACAGTGAGGGCCTGATCGACGCAACACTACTCGACGAGATGGTCGGTGAACAGCTAGCGGCCTATTACTTCTGCGGGCCGACGCCAATGCTTGAGCATGTTCATGCCCTGCTGCGAGAACGCGGCGTGCCTGAACAGGATCTGCATTACGAGTTCTTCGGCCCGGGTGGGCAACTTGCCGCCTGACGAGAACATGCCTGTAGTTGTCGATTGTCTCTACGACTACAGGCTTTCTTCGAATCCAAAGCGGCACTCCGAGCCGGGCCTCGAACATACCCTGCTATCACGTAGCGCACCCATCCAGAGTGTCCAGCATCATTGGAAACTACCCGAATCGATTATCACGACGGCGGCTTCTGGCCGATAGCGACCCAAAGCGGACTTAAAAAAGTTGCTTAAACCCAATCTCCTAGTGTCCCGAAAGATTGGACCCTGCCCAAACTGCCCGTCCATTTTTAAGCCAGAAGTGTGATTTGCAGCCGGTGGCCTTCCAAACAGACGGGTACAAAGTCGGCCGGCGGAGGCCGTCTACCGAGAGGGTCCAGTGCGGACTCACTGCTCTAAGTAGGAGCAACTCAATGACGTCGCCGCAACCACACGGACATTGAAAACCTACAGACCAACTCTCGCCCGCATCGACCATATGAATAAGGCGCCCGTGCGGTATGCGTCTCGGCAGCGTATCCCCCTCTGCTTGAAGGACTTTTAGATCACCGCGCCACCACGTTGCAAGCCGTTCAAAGATTTCTTTAAGCCGAACGATCATTCCGGGTCCTCCAGTGCCGGCAAGTCAAGCAAAGGCCTGCGGAGTCCTATGCCAAGTAGACTCGAGGAGTCAGAAGCAAAAATTCCGTCCGAAACATGGTTTCGCTCCTCCGAAGCTAGGTCATACTCGACCCGAGCGAACTCGACGTTACCGTCGAGCCGGAACGGGAATGCGCGCGCCAAGAATTCGAGAACCACTGCGCTGGCAGCATGCATGTTGACAGAGATAACAGATGGAGCTTCCTGCCCGGCGTTTGGCATATACCCTTCCTTAACGCGATCAGCGAACGCGTCTGGATCAGCGATTTCGAGGTACTCTGCTTCTAGTGAGAGCTACGCTCATTTCTGGTGTATGAGCGATTGAAGGAGGCGGCACCCACCTGCTGAAATTAGTAAGACCAATCACTGATTTCAGACGACAGAAGAGGTGCCACCACCATGCGAGACGATACGAC
>NZ_JAGHQU010000015.1 GCF_017744135.1 Endozoicomonas sp. G2_2 | reverse complement strand
TACCAGCGTGCTCGAAGGCATGAACAACCGCATTAAAGTCATCAAACGCCAAGCCTATGGCTTTCGTAACGCCGACTACTTCTTCCTCAAAATCAAAGCCGCGTTTCCCGGTAAAGTGCGATGAACCAAAAAAATGGCCCGCCTGAAACCAGGCGGGCCATGCCTTGCCGTGCGTGCGTCGGCGATCAGTCGTCGTCGCGCTCGCTGTGCAGGATCTCGCCGCTCTGGCCGTCGAGGGTCAGTTCGACGCGCTGGCCGGCCGGGTCGGTGGCTTCGACTTCGTAGCGATCCATGTCGCGGTCGATGCTTTCGATGTTCGTGTAGTCCTTGGATTCCAGCATCTGCACGACATCGACGATCGATTTCGTGTTGTCGCTCGTGGCGCTCTGGGCCAGGGCGACGGTGGGGCCGGCGACCAGGGCGGCGGCGATTGCGAAGGGCGCGATACGATGGTTGATACGGGACATATGTCCTCCTTGCGTTGAGTTCGGAAGCCAGTCTGGACAGCGCGCATCGAATTCATGGTGAACATCGTGTTAATCGCCAATTCATCGCGCCGGCCATGCAATGCCGCGATGCGACGTGTTCTTCTATCGACCGCCCTCGTTCTGCTCGTGGGGATCGGTGCGACCGGCGGTGTCGGCGTACTGCAGGCCGACGAATCGGATGCCGCCGAGGCACGCGCCGCGCGCCGTGCGCTGGCGGCCGGCGAAATCCAGCCGTTCGGGCGGCTGCTGGCGCAGGTAGAGCGCGAGTGCCGCGGCCGGTTCGTGGAAATGGAGCTGGAAGAAGACGACGGCCGCTGGATCTACGAGATCAAGCTGCTCGGCCCACAGGGCGACGTCGCCGAGCTGGAATACGACGCGGCCGATCTGCGCCTGCTCGAGGCCGAAGGGCGGCGCCTGCGCGCGCTCGAATGCGTGCCGCCCGGCACGCCGGACTAGGGGCCGCGGACTGATGCGTATTCTCGTGGTCGAGGACGAACCCACGCTCGCTGAGCAGCTGGCCGAGGCGCTCGGCGAAGCCGGTTATGCCGTCGACCTCTCGGCCGACGGCGAAGACGCGGCCTATCGCGGCGCCACCGAGCCCTTCGATGCCATCGTGCTCGATCTCGGCCTGCCCCGGCTCGACGGCTTGAGCGTGCTGCGCGGCTGGCGGGCCGACGACATGAACACGCCGGTGCTCGTACTCACCGCGCGGGGCGAATGGCACGAGAAGGTGGACGGCATGGATGCCGGTGCGGATGACTATCTGGCCAAACCCTTTCGCGTGGAAGAGCTGCTGGCCCGCCTGCGCGCGCTCATCCGCCGTGCCAGCGGCATGGCATCGCCGGTGCTCACGGTGGCCGGCGTGACGCTGGACACGCGCACCGCACGCGTCAGCGTGGGCGGGCGTCCGGTCAAGCTCACCGGCCATGAATATCGCGTGCTGTCGTATCTGATGCACCACGCGGACGAGATCGTGTCCCGCAGCGATCTCATCGAGCATATCTATGCCCAGGATTTCGATCGCGACTCCAACACCATCGAGGTGTTCATCCGCCGGCTGCGCAGCAAACTGGGTCGGGCAGTAATCCATACCGAGCGTGGCTTCGGTTATCGCTTTGGCGACGAGGCCGCCGCGGATTCGAGCCGGTGAGCCGGGCCTCGCTGCAGCGGCGGCTGTTTCTCGGCGCACTGGCGTGGATCGTGCTCGCGCTGGTCGCGACCGGGGTGCTGTTGTCGGTGCTGTTTCGCGATCATCTCGAGGACGAGCTTGCCCGCCGTCTGGACGCGGATTTCCTGCAGCTGGTCTCGCAGCTGGAAACCGCGGCCGACGGCAGTCTTACCCATCCGCGCGCGATGAGCGACCCGCTGTATCAGCGTGTTCTGTCCGGTTACTACTGGGAAGTCGACCGCGACGACACCGTGCTGATGCGTTCGCGCTCGCTCTGGGACCAGGCGCTGGCGCCCGATCCGGACGGCGGCCCGCTGCAGCGCATCGAAGGCCCGCGGGGCATGCCGCTGCTGGCCGTCGTGCGTCGCGTCACGCTGCCGCGAACCGACGCGCCGCTGCGCCTGACCGTTGCCGCGAGTCTTTCGCCCGTTGAGGCGGCGGTTGCCGATTTTCGCCGCACGATCGCCATCGCACTCGGCGTTCTGGCCCTGGGCCTGATCGGCGCGGCGGCGCTGCAGGTGCGGCTGGGGCTGCAGCCGCTGGCCCGTCTGCGCCGCGAGCTGGGCGCGATTCGCGGCGCCCGGGCCGACCGGTTATCCGACGACTACCCCGGCGAGGTATCGCCGCTGGTCGCGGATCTCAACAGCGTGCTGGCCCATAACGCATCGCTCATAGAGCGGGCGCGTCGTCAGGCCGGCAACCTGGCGCATGCACTCAAGACACCGCTGTCGGTAGTCGGCAACGAGGCCGCGCGCATGCAGCGTCACGGCGAGGCCGAACGCGCGCAGCGGCTGCAGCACGAGGTCGACGCCATGCAGCGTCAGATCGACTGGCATCTGGCGCGCACGCGTATTGCCGGCGGGCGGCGCGGCGGGCAGGCCACTGTGGTGGCACCGGTGCTCGAGCGGCTGCAACGCACCCTGCAGCGACTCTACGGCGAGCGCGGCGTGGTCATCGACACCGACGTACCCGCCGAGCTGGCCTTTGCCGGTGAAGGCCAGGATCTCGAACAGATGCTCGGCAACCTGCTCGAGAACGCCTGCAAGTGGGCCCGCGGCGTGATCACGGCGCGCGTGGCCAGTGGTGCGGAAACGCTCACGCTGACCATCGAGGACGATGGCCCGGGCATGGATGCGGACCAGTGCGCGCGCGCGATCCAGCCCGGGCGCCGGTTCGACGAGGAGGTGCCCGGCTCCGGACTGGGCCTGGCCATTGTCAGCGACCTGGCCCTGGCCTACGGCGGCACGCTGGCGCTCGAGCGCAACGCGGCGGGCGGGCTGTCGGCGACGCTACGCCTGCCGGCTGCACTCGACCGCTGATCAGCCGCCGCGCTTGAGCGTCTCGACGCCCGAGTCGGCGGCCACGAGCAGCACGTCGGCCGGGCGGCGCGCGAACAGGCCCACCGTGACCACGCCGGGCAGGGCGTTGATCGCATCCTCTAGTTCGATCGGGTTCATGATCTCGAGATTGAACACGTCGAGAATGGGGTGACCGTTGTCGGAAATGAACCCGCTGCGCAGCTCCGGTTCGCCGCCGAGCTTGACCAGCGCGCGCGCCACGCTCGAGCGACCCATCTCGATGACTTCCACGGGCAGCGGAAAACGCCCGAGAAGGTCCACGCGCTTGGAGCCGTCGACCATGCACACGAAGGTGCGCGACGCGCCTGCGATGATCTTTTCGCGGGTGAGCGCGCCGCCGCCGCCCTTGACCAGTTCCAGGTGCTCGTTGGCCTCGTCGGCGCCATCGATGTAGACGCCGAGTTCGCCGCTGCTGTTGAGATCGACCACGTCGAAACCGGCGGCGCGCAGGCGCTCGGTGGTGGCCTTCGAGCTGGACACGCAGCCAGGAATGTCCGGCTTGCGCTCGGCGAGCACGTCGATGAAGTGGTTCACCGTCGAGCCCGTACCCACGCCGAGATACTCGCCGTCGCTGACGTATTCGTAGGCGGCTTCGGCAGCGGCGCGTTTGAGGTCGTCCTGTTTGCCCATTAAAGATTTCCTGTGGTCTGTCGAAATGCGAATCAGGTGTCGCGCGCGCCGAATATGGCGGTCCCCACGCGCACGTGGGTCGCGCCCTCGGCGATGGCGGCTTCCAGGTCGGCGCTCATGCCCATGGACAGGGTATCGAGCGTGTGACCGTCGGCGTTGAGTTGGTCCATCAGCGCGCGGAGCGCGGCAAAGGGGCGGCGTTGTGTTTCGAAATCATCGGCCGGGGCGGGAATGGCCATCAGGCCGCGCAGCCTGACATGTTCGAGCGCCGCGATCTGTTCGGCCAGTTCGGGCACGTCGTCCGGCGCCAGCCCGGACTTGCTTGCTTCGCCGTCGATGTTGACCTGGATGCATACGTTGAGCGGCGCCATGCCGTCGGGACGCTGGTCCGACAGGCGGCGCGCGATCTTGAAACGATCCACCGCATGCGCCCAGGCGAAACCGGATGCGATGTCACGGGTCTTGTTCGACTGAATGTCGCCGATAAAGTGCCAGAGAGGGTCGCGCGCGGCGAGGGTTTCGATCTTGGCGAGGGCATCCTGCAGATAGTTCTCGCCGAAGTCGCGCTGGCCAGTGTCGAGGGCCTCGGCCACGCGTGCGGCCGGCTTCGTCTTGGAAACGGCGACCAGAGTGACGTGCGCCGGATCCCGGTCGGCGGCGCGCGCGGCGGCATCGATGCGTTCGCGCACGCGGGCCAGTGCGGTGGCGATGTTGTGGTCGCCGGGCTGGGTGGTTGTCATGAAAAGCTTTTTAATTGGCGGCGTTAGGTTAGGATTAGGATAACGCGGCCGGCATAGCAGGGAGTACGTCGGGGGCTCATGGATATTTCCCAGTTACTGGCCTTTTCGGTCAAGCAGAACGCTTCGGATCTGCACCTTTCGGCGGGCCTGCCGCCGATGATTCGAGTCGATGGCGACATGCGGCGGATCAACCTGCCGCCGATGGAACACAAGGAAGTGTTCGATCTCGTCTACGACATCATGAACGATCGGCAACGCAAGGCCTACGACGAGCATCTGGAAACGGACTTCTCCTTCGAGATTCCGAATCTGGCGCGCTTTCGTGTCAACGTGTTCAACCAGAACCGCGGCGCGGCGGCGGTATTCCGCACGATTCCCTCCGAAGTCCTCACGCTCGAGGAGCTGGACGCACCCAAGATCTTTCGCGAGATCTCGAGCATGCCGCGTGGCCTGGTGCTGGTCACGGGCCCGACGGGCTCGGGTAAATCGACCACGCTTGCGGCGATGATCAACCACAAGAACCAGAGCGAGCTGGGCCATATCCTCACCGTCGAGGACCCCATCGAGTTCGTGCACAGATCCCAGAAATGTCTGGTCAATCAGCGCGAAGTCGAACGCGACACGCACAGTTTCGCGGCCGCTCTGCGCAGCGCGCTGCGCGAGGACCCCGACACTATTCTGGTCGGCGAGCTGCGCGATCTGGAAACCATCCGGCTGGCCATGACCGCGGCCGAGACCGGCCATCTCGTGTTCGGCACCCTGCATACCAGCTCCGCCGCCAAGACCATCGACCGCATCATCGACGTGTTCCCGGGCGCGGAGAAGGACATGGTGCGCGCGATGCTCTCGGAGTCGCTGCGCGCGGTCATCTCGCAGACGCTGCTCAAGAAAAAAGCCGGCGGGCGTGTCGCCGCCCACGAGATCATGATGGGCACGCCGGCCATCCGTAACCTCATCCGCGAGGGCAAGGTCGCGCAGATGTATTCGGCCATCCAGACCGGCCAGTCGGCCGGCATGCAGACGCTGGACCAGTGTCTGCAGGATCTCGTGCGCCGCGGCGTGGTCGCGCGCGACGAGGCCGCCCGCCGGGCCGCCAACCGCGACGCACTCGCCGGTTAGACCACTCGAAAAGGCAACGCCATGGATCGCGCACAGGCCACGAAGCTGCTCACCGTTCTGCTCGAGCGGCTCGTCTCGGAAGGCGGCTCGGATCTTTTCATCACCAGCGGGTTTCCGCCGGCGATCAAGCACGACGGCCAGATCTCGCCGCTCATGGAGCGGCCGCTCACGCACGAGCAGTCCGCTCTGATCGTGCGTTCGATCATGAACGACCGCCAGGCGCGCGAGTTCGACGAATACAAGGAGTGTCAGTTCGCCATCGCGCCGCCCTTCGGGCGTTTTCGCGTATCGGCGTTCGTGCAGCAGGGCCGCGTCGGTGCGGTGATGCGCGTGATCAATACCGAGATTCCGGATTTCGATCAGCTCGGCCTGCCGCCGGTGCTCAAGGATGTGGTCATGAGCGAGCGCGGGCTCGTGATCATGGCCGGCGCGACCGGCTCGGGCAAGTCGACCTCGCTGGCGGCCATGCTCGGCCATCGCAACAACAACGCGGCCGGCCACATCATCACCATCGAGGATCCGATCGAGTTCGTGCATCCGCACAAGAAATCGATCGTGACCCAGCGTGAGGTCGGCGTGGATACCCAGTCCTGGGAGAACGCGCTCAAGAACACGCTGCGCCAGGCGCCGAATGTCATCATGGTCGGCGAGGTGCGCACCCGCGAAACCATGGAGTACGCGATCAACTTCGCCGAAACCGGTCATCTGGTGCTGTGCACGCTGCACGCGAACAGTGCCAACCAGGCGTTGGACCGCATCATCAACTTCTTCGACGAGGCCAAGCGCGAGCAGCTGCTCATGGACCTGTCGCTCAACCTGCGCGCGTTGCTCTCGCAGCGCCTGGTGCGCAAGGAAGGCGGCGGTCGCTGTGCGGCGATGGAGATCCTGCTCAACACGCCACACGTCGCGGACATGATCTTCAAGGGCAAGGTCGGCGAGCTCAAGGAAGTGATGAGCCGCGGCAACGAGCAGGGCATGATTACCTTCGATCAGAGCCTGTTCAAGCTGTTCGAGGCCGGCGAGATTGACTTCACCGAAGCGCTGCGTCACGCCGACTCGCAGAACGAGCTGCGCCTGAACATCAAGCTCAACAGCGAGCGTGCGCGCAAGAACCTGAACGACGACGAAGGCGTGCGCTCGCTGTCGATGCGTGCGACGGAGCCGGAGGACGACGAGGACGAGTTCGGCCATGGCGGATAACACGGCGGTTGCCGAGCAGGTTTATCCGTATCTGCAGCTCGCGATAGACAAGGGCGCGTCAGACGTCTACTTCACGACGCACGCGCCGGTGATGCTGCGCGTCGAGGGCGAGATCTACCCGGTCAAGAGCAAGACCATCGAGCCGCTCACGCCGGAGGCCATCGAGGCACTGGTCACCAGCATCATGAGCGACGACCAGCGGGCCGAATTCGAGCGCGAGCAGGAGGTCGATTTCGCCTTCCGGCTCGGCAACCATGGCCGTTTTCGTGTGAACGCGTTTCGTCAGCGTGGCTCCGCGGCGATGGTTCTGCGCAACATCGGCAACGTGCCGACCTTCGACGATTTCGACCTGCCGCCGGTGCTCAAGCGTCTGGCAATGCAAAAGCGCGGGCTGGTCATCGTGGTGGGCGCGACCGGCTCCGGCAAGTCGACCACGCTGGCGGCGATGATCAGCCACCGCAGCGAGAACGCTAACGGGCATATCCTCACCATCGAGGATCCGATCGAGTTCATGTATCGCCACAAGCGCTCGATCGTGAACCAGCGCGAGCTGGGCGCGGACACGCTCGATTTTGCGCGCGCCGTGCGTTCGGCCATGCGCGAAGCGCCGGACGTGGTGCAGATCGGCGAGACCCGCGACCTGGCCACCGCCGAGGCGGCGCTGCAGCTGGCCGGCACCGGCCACCTCGCGCTGACCACGCTGCACGGCAACAATGCCTACCAAGCCCTGCAGCGCCTGATCGCGCTGTTTCCCGAATCCGCGCGCGAAGCGCTGTTCATGGACATGTCGCTGAACCTGCGCGCGATCATTTCGCAGCGTCTGGTGGCGGGTATCGGCGGCAAACGGGTGGCCGCGTTCGAGATTCTGCTCAACACCCCGTATATCGCCGACCTCATCCGCCAGGGGCGCATCGACAGCGTGCGCGAGGCCATGTCCGAAGGCGATGGCGGCGACGGCATGGCCACCTTCGACGACTCGCTGCTCACGCTGGTGCGCAACCGCCAGATCACGCCGGAACAGGCGCTCGCCTATGCGGATTCGCGCGAGAACCTGCAGAGCAAACTCGCCTTTGCCCAGGTCTAGCGCGGTTTTTCGTCTTGCCAAGGCATGGGTCTTGCGGCGACGATCCCTGCCTGAATCGCAATCCCGGATGGGTGGATGACCTGTAGTGGCGAGAATTCGATCGGCGCGCCCGGCGCGGCCGAGGGCACGCTGATCGGCTGGCGTGAGTGGGTGAGCCTGCCCGGCCTGGGTATCGAGTACATCAAGGCCAAGATCGATACCGGGGCGCGCACCTCGGCGCTGCATACCTTCGAACTCGACGTGGCGCACGACGCCGGCGTGAAGATCGCGCGCTTTGGCGTGCACCCCTATCAGCGCGATACCGATACCGTGACCTGGTGCAACGCGCCCGTGGTCGACGAGCGCAGCGTGCGCGATTCCGGCGGGCATCGCGAATGGCGTTTCGTAATCCAGACCCCGATCCGGATGGCCGATCGCGAATGGCCAATCGAGATTACCTTGACCGCACGCGATACAATGTTATTCCGCATGCTCGTTGGTCGTACGGCCATGCGGTCGATCCGTGTTGACCCGCTGGCATCCTTTCTCACCGGCCGACCGCCGGAGTAAGGAATCTCTGATTAAGCCGAACACGGTCGCGCCGGCGTCTTGGCGCGCGTTTGGCAAGGAATGAGGAGAGAAATGTGCTGCCTGCACATGAACGACGAATGACGCAGACCAGGCGTGCGCCAAAGCCCGGCCATTTCGAGGTTTGGCCCAAGCCGCGCGCCTGCGGCGTTGCCCCAGTTGATCGTGGGGCCCGCCACGATGCGTCGCGGGGCGCCTTGCAGGCACACGGCTTGGGACACAAACGCGATCCGCGTTCGGCTTAATCAGAGATTCCAACTATGCAAATCGCCATCCTGTCGCGTAATCGCAATCTTTATTCGACCCGCCGGATGATCGAGGCGGGCAAGGCGCGCGGTCACGAGATGACCGTGATCGACCCGCTGCGCTGCTACATGAACATCGTGCCGCATGCGCCGGAGATTCATTACAAGGGCCGCAAGCTGGAAGGCTTCGACGCGATCATTCCGCGTATCGGCGCGTCGATCACTTTCTACGCGACCGCGGTACTGCGCCAGTTCGAGATGATCGGCGTGTATCCGCTCAACGAATCGGTGGCGATCTCGCGCTCGCGCGACAAGCTGCGTTCCATGCAGCTGCTTTCGCGCAAGGGCATCGGCCTGCCGGTAACCGGGTTCGCCCACTCGCCGGACGACACCGACGATCTGCTCGATCTGGTGGGCGGCAACTCCTACGTGATCAAGCTCACCGAAGGCACGCAGGGCAAGGGGGTGGTGCTTACCGAAACCCGTGGCGCGGCCGAATCGGTGATCGACGCCTTCCGCGGCCTGGACGCGCACTTTCTGGTGCAGGAGTTCGTCAAGGAAGCCAAGGGCGCGGATATCCGCTGCTTCGTGATCGGCGACAAGGTCGTGGCCGCGATGAAACGCCAGGGCAGGGAGGGCGAGTTCCGTTCCAATCTTCATCGCGGCGGTTCGGCCAGCGTCATCAAGATCACGCCGGAAGAGCGCTCCACCGCGGTACGCGCGGCCAAGATCATGGGGCTCAATGTCGCCGGCGTGGATCTGCTGCGTTCCAATCATGGGCCGGTCGTGATGGAAGTGAATTCGTCGCCGGGCCTGGAAGGCATCGAGACCGCGACCAGCAAGGACATCGCCGGTCAGATTATCGGCTTCATCGAAACCTATTCGAAGCGCGGCAAGACCCGGACCCGCGGCGGCGGCTGATCGGCAGGGCCGGACAAGCGGCTATACTGGACTGCGGCAGCGCTACGGCGCTGCCGTTTTTTTATGCTTCGCCCGTTCCGAGACGCTCTGCGCATGACCGACGAGAATAACGACAACACCTCGAAACCCCGACCCGCCACCGCCCACAAGCCGCTGCGTATCGGCGGCCAGACCGTCGCCCCCGGCACACGCACGACGATCGACCTGCCGGTCGCCGATCTCTATACCCACGCCAAGCTCACCATGCCGGTGAATGTGATCCGCGGTAAGCGTAGCGGGCCGGTACTGTTCGTGTCCGCGGCGGTGCACGGCGACGAACTCAATGGCGTCGAAATCATCCGTCGCCTGCTCAAGCTGCGGGGGCTCAAGCAGCTGCGCGGCACGCTGATCGCGGTTCCCATCGTGAACGTGCATGGTTTTCTGCGGCATTCGCGCTATCTGCCCGATCGGCGCGATCTGAATCGCTGTTTCCCCGGCAGCTCAAAGGGCTCGGTGGCCGCCCGTCTGGCCAAGGTCTTCGTCGACGAAATTCTGGCGAAGGCCGATTACGGCATCGACCTGCACACGGGTGCGATTCATCGGTCGAACCTGCCGCAGATCCGTGCCGATCTGTCCAACGACACCACCCGCCGTCTGGCCGAGGCCTTTGGCTGCCCGCTGCTTATCGATGCCGGCCTGCGCGAAGGCTCGCTGCGCGAACATGCCAACGAGAAGGGCGTGCCGCTGCTGCTGTACGAGGCGGGTGAGGCCCTGCGCTTCGACGAGTTCTCGATTCGGGCCGGCGTGCGCGGTATTTCGGGCGTGATGCGTGAACTGGGCATGCTGCCGAAACGTGGCAAGCGTGCGCCGCACAAGTCCGTGGTCGCGCTGGATTCGAACTGGGAGCGAGCGCCGGAGTCCGGCATTCTGCGTTCACTCGTGGAGCTCGGGGAATATGTCGGCAAGGACCAGGTCCTGGCCTATATCGCCGACCCGTTCGGCGAGACCGAGGTGGCGGTGACCTCGGAGCATCCGGGTATCGTCATCGGCCGCTCGTATCTGCCGCTGGCGCATGCCGGTGACGCGCTCTACCACGTGGCGCGGGTCAAGGGCGCGCAGAAGCTCGCCAGCCGTGTCGAGGCCTATCAGTCCGATAATGAGCCGGACGATTTTGATGATCGTGGTGAGTCTGGCGAGCCGCCGATCGTTTAGGGTTGGGGTTTCGGTCGGCCGGGTGTGAGGAAGTTTTATTCTGTGACCGCGAGTTTTGAATCAACTGAGCGGGTGATTTGAGCTTGGGGTTTCGCACTGTAGTGCGAGTTACTTTTATTTGCTTGCCCAAATAAAAGTAACCAAAACAAAAGGCACCCTGTCTTGCGCCGATGTTACGCATCGGTGCCCTGCGCGGCTCCGTCCGCAAGCGGGCCAGCCGGAAACTCGCCGCGCTGCGCGCGACTCAAACATCCGGCTGTCTTATCCGCTTGTGGCCTCCACTGCTCGGCGCTACGCCCAAGGGGGCCTGATACAAACGAAGACCGGCTCGCTGACGCTTCGCCAAGATCGCGAAGCGATCTTTGGTCGGACAACGCCGAAGGCGAGTCCGCCCGGAACGCAGCCACCCGATCCAATCTCTACTCGGCAGCCGTTCCAGCGACTGGCGTCGTGCCGCCGCGCCTGTATTCGGGCCCCGTGTGGAGCGACGAGAAGCACAGGGCCGAAGGGCGTCCGGCGCACTGCGCCGGTGCGGACAGCTGTTTGAGCGTCGCCAAAGCGACGCGAGCCTAGTTAACTGACTAGGGCCGCATCCCTTCGGACCGAGCATCGCAGTGCACCGGCACGAAGTGCCGGCGCGCAATCCGGGTGTCTTTTTCCTTTGCTTACTTTCTTTTGGACAAGCAAAAGAAAGTGAGTCGCCCAGCAGTGCGAAACAAAAGGGTCGATAACCTCGTGAGTGGACCAAAAGACTCGGGATCTAGAATCGCGAGTGCGATCAACTCGTGCCACCCGAAGACAAAGCTACGAACAGCAATCTGCGCTGCACTCAGCTCCAGCTGGCCAAGCGAGCGCTAACGCGCGTTACTGTTCCCCGCAATGATCGCCATCACCGCCATGCGAACGGCGATGCCATTGCGCACCTGTTCGAGAATCACCGACTGATTGCAGTAAGCGATATCGGCATTGATCTCCACGCCGCGATTGATCGGGCCGGGGTGCATGACCAGCGCGTCGGTTTTCGCATGGGCGAGGTTGTTGACGGTGAGGCCGAAACGTTCGTGATAGTCGGCCACGCCCTCGAGCGCGTCGCCGGCGATGCGTTCGCGCTGGATGCGCAGGCCCATGACAACGTCCGCGCCGTCTAATCCTTCGGCTATGTCGCCGGTCGCGGTCACGCCGAGCGCGTCCGCGTTATCGGGCAGAAAACGTCTGGGCCCGACGACGCGGATGTCTGTCGTACCAAGCGTGCGCAGGGCGTGGATGGTCGAATGCGCGACGCGCGAATGGCTGACATCGCCCACGATCGTGACCGACAGCTTCGTGAAGTCCGGCCGGTGGCGGCGAATGGTGAACACATCGAGCAGGGCCTGGGTTGGATGCGCGTGGCTGCCGTCGCCGGCGTTGATGATCGCCACGTTCTCGGCGGCGTGGGCAGCGAAGCGCGCGGCCGCGCCGTTTTCCGGATGCCGGATGGCAAAGATGTCGGCGCCCATCGCCTGCAGCGTATAGAGGGTGTCGAGATCGTCCTCGCCCTTGGAGCGCGACGAGTGCGCCACGTCCATGTTGATCACGTCCGCGGACAGGCGTTTGGCGGCAAGCTCGAAGGTGGTGCGGGTTCGCGTGGAGTTCTCGAAGAACAGATTGAACACTGTCTTGCCGCGCAGCAGCGGTACCTTCTTCGGCGGCGCGCCGGCCGCCGGCACGAAGGTTTCGGCCGTGTCGAGAATGCGCTCGATGAGCGCACGGGGCAGACCTTCGGTGGTGATCAGGTGCCGAAGCCGGCCCGCATCGTCGATCTGGATGGCGGTGTGCGGTGCGCCGCTCATCGCATCTCCAGGCGCAGCGGCTCGGGGCCGGTGAGTTTGATCTGACGACCCCGCTCGATATCGATCTGCAGCCCGGTGGCGTCGGCCGCGAACGGCAGTTCACGCGCGCCGCGATCGACCAGCACGGCGAGCTTTACGGCGGCCGGCCGACCGTAGTCGAACAGTTCATTGAGCGCGGCGCGCACGGTACGGCCGGTATAGAGCACGTCGTCGACCAGAATCACGGTGCGGCCGTCGATATCCGCCTCGATACGGGACGGCCCCACGCTCGGGTGCAGGCCGATGGTGGAGAAGTCGTCGCGATAGAAGCTGATGTTGAGCGTGCCCAGGGGCGCGGTCAGCCCGAAGCGCGCATGCAGGCGTTCGGCAATCCATGCGCCGCCGGTCTCGACGCCGACCATCACGGCATCCGGATCGGCCGCGACAAGCGGCGCAAGCTGGGCTTCGAGCGCGGCCAGGGCCGCGTCGACGTCGAAACACTGGGACGTATTGTTCATGGGCTTTGTGTCCGGGGGCCGGCGCCGGCGAGCCAGCCTTCGAGGATGACCTGTGCGGCCATGGAATCCGAGTCGCCCTTGGCCAGACGTTTGCCGCGGCTGCCGTTGGCGCGCGCGGTGCGCAGGCGCTCCATGGCTTCGATGGTGGAAAAGCGTTCGTCCATGGCATGGACGGGGATATCGAAATGCGCGCCGAGCTGGTCCATGAACCGGCGCGCGTTCTCGGTCATGGGTTGGCTGCTGCCGTCGCGCGCCAGCGGCAACCCGACCACGAGAGCGCCGGGGCGCCATTCGGCCACGATCCGGGTCAGGCCCTGCCAGTCGGGCGCGCCGTCGGCGTTGCTGTGGTGGAGCGTGGTCAATGCCTGGGCGTTGCCGGTGATCGCGTTGCCCACGGCAATGCCGATGCGTTTGGTGCCGAAGTCGAAACCCAGCATCACGTCGGGACTACCGGCCATGCAATGTTCCTCGCGGTGTCAGGGCGATGTCAGGCATGGCCGATCAGCCCGGACAGCTGGTGCGCTTCGACACCGAGCAGGCGTGCCGCGGCAGCCCAGCGAGTCTCGACCGGGGTATCGAAGATGATCTGATCGCTCGCGGGTGTGTTCAACCAGCTGTTGGCGAGCATTTCGCCCTCGAGCTGGCCGTCGCCCCAGCCGGCATAGCCGAGCGTGATCAGATAATCGCTGGGGCCGAAGCCGTTGCCGATCGCCTCCAGAATATCGCGAGAGGTGGTCAGGGCGAGGCCGCCGCCGACCTTCAGCGTCGACTCCCATTTGCCTTCATCGCGATGAAGCACGAAACCGCGCTCGGTCTGTACCGGGCCACCCCAGAAGACGGGTTGCTCGGCCGAGACATGGGCCTCGATATCCATATGCGCGAGCATGTCGCGCACCGACAGGTCGCTGGGCTTGTTGATCACCAGGCCCATGGCGCCGTCGGCATTGTGCTCGGCGATGAAGGTCACGCTGTCGGCAAAATCGCCGCCGACGCGACCAGGCATCGCGAGCAGGAACTGGTTACGAAAAAGTCCGTCGCTCATGCGCGTATTATCCGCCGCCGCGTTGCGGCGCGGCAAATGCCGCCGCCCGAACGGCCGCCGGGCGAAGCTAGCCGGCCGGGTTGAGCGCGCTGTTGCCGCCCGGCTCGAACAGCCAGTCGTAGGCGAAGCTCAGCTCGTTGGTTACCTCGCTGAGTGCCGGGTCGAACGGCGCGTAGGGTGCGGCGCCGCGGACGATGGCAAGCGCGGCTGCGTCCAGCGCCTTGTTGCCCGAAGAACGCAGGACCCGCACTTCGCGCAGTCGGCCGTCGGCGCTCACGCGCACGGCCATGGTCAGCCGCCGTGGTTGATTCGCCTGCAGCTGTTCGCGCGAATAGCTGCGGCTGCCGCGTGCCTCGATACGCCGCTGCCAGGCCGCCAGATAATCGGCGCGGGCGTCGCGTGCCGCGGCCAGCACGCGGGCGTCCTGGGCGGGGCGGGGTGTATCGACAGGCGCCTGGGGCGTGGGTTGTTCCACGGCAGTCTGTTCGGCGGCGCGCTCGGAAACCATGACGAATCGGGTGATCGTCTTCTGCCCGGCGCGCGCGGCTTCGACCGGCGCCTGCGTGGCTTCACGTTGCCGGGCCGCCACCGCATTTTGCGACGATGAATCCTCGCCGCGCTGGTTCTGCGCCGCCCTGATGTCTGTGTCGTCGGGTGCTGCGGCGCTACCCACCGCGCGTGTGGCCGCAAGCAGGTCGCCCCCGCGTGGCTCAGGCGTGTCGGTCGACCAGCCAAGCAACAGGGCGTGGGCGATCAACGCGATCGCGAGACAGAAACAGAAGCGGGCCCGGGCGCTGGACATGACAGAGCGCTAGGCCAGGCGCAGCTCGATGGCGTCGAACAGCTTGGCGGCGATATTGATGCCGAACTGCTTGTCCAGCTCGCGTACGCAGGTCGGGCTGGTGACGTTGATCTCGGTGAGCTTGTCACCGATGACGTCGAGGCCCACGAACAGCAGGCCCTTGTCGCGCACATAGGGGCCAATCTCTTCGGCTATGGCGCGATCGGCCTCGGTGAGCGGCCGGCCGACGCCGCGCCCGCCGGCAGCGAGATTGCCACGCAGTTCGCCCTCGGCCGGCACGCGGGCCAGCGCGTAGTCGATCGGCTTGCCGTCCACCACGAGAATGCGCTTGTCGCCGTCCTTGATAGCCGGCAGGTAGGCCTGGGCCATGGCATAGCGCGTGCCGTGTTCAGTGAGCACTTCGAGCACGACGCTGATGTTGTCGTCGCCGGTCTTCACGCGAAAGATGCGCGAGCCGCCCATGCCGTCGAGCGGCTTGATCACTGCGTCGCCGTGCTCGGCGATGAAACGCTTGAAATCGTCGCTGCGGCGGGCGACCAGCGTCGGCGCGGTGAGGTGCGCGAAGCGGTTGATCGACATCTTCTCGTTCACGTCGCGCAGCGCATCGCAGCGATTGACCACCAGCGTGCCCTCGTTCTCGGCCAGTTCGAGAATATAGGTCGCGTAGATGTACTCGGTATCGAAGGGCGGATCCTTGCGCATGAGGATCGTGTCCAGATCCGCCAGCGGCAAAATTTCCGATTCGCCGATGAAGCGATACCAGTCGTCGTTGTCGTCGAAGACTTCGAGGCGCCGACCGGTGCCGTAGCCCACGCCGTCCCGCACGAACAGGTCGGACATCTCGAAATAGACGATTTCGTAGCCACGCCGCATCGCTTCGAGCAACAGCGCGAGCGTGGTGTCCTTGTAAGGGGTGATATCCGCGATGGGATCCATCACGACGCCGAGGCGGGTGGCCATGCCGGGCTCCTGAATCTGGCGGCGTGCTCCAGCACGCCGCTGCAATGACGAATAAACGCGCATGGTAGCGCACGCGCACTGCCGGCCATCGTGCCCGGTTCGCGCCGGCCTGTATGACTCAGAGTTGTCGCGTGGCGGGGCAACGGTTGTGCCACAGGCTGGGCTCCCGTTGGTGCGTGCCGGCGCCCATGCCGCGGCAGCCGACACGCTTGCAACGCCGCACGCGCGAACGTAAAACTCGCCCCATGCCCAACGATTATTCTCGTTACCCTGTCGGCAACGACCGTAGACGATCCGTGCCGATGGGTAGGAGGCGGTTACGCCTGCAAAAGTCGGCGCGTTCGTATCTGCTGGCCGGCCTGGTTTTACTCGGCTGCGGTGGGTTTGCGAATCCGGCGCCTGCGGGCGATCAGCTCGCCCGTGGCGAATATCTCGCCCGGGCCGGCAACTGCACGAGCTGCCATTCGCGCGAGAACGGGCGCGAGCTGGCCGGCGGCGTGGCGTTCGATACCGCCTTCGGCACGCTGTATTCGTCGAACATCACGCCGGACGATGCCACCGGCATCGGCCAGTGGAGCGACGACGAGTTCGTCCGCGCCATGCGCGAGGGCGTCGGGCGTGACGGCGAGCATCTCTATCCCGCGTTTCCGTATACCGCCTATACCCAGCTGAGTCGCGACGACATTCTGGCGATCAAGGCCTATCTGATGTCGCAACCGGCCGTGGAATACCGGCCGCCGGCCAACGAGATGACGTTTCCGTTCAACCACCGCTCGCTGCTCTGGTTCTGGAAACAGCTCAATTTCGACGACGCACGGTTCGAGCCCGATCCGGCGCGTAGCGAGGCCGCCAACCGCGGCGCCTATCTCGCCGAAGCGCTGGGGCACTGCGGCGCCTGCCATACGCCGCGAAACTGGTCGCAGGGCCTGGATACGGGTTCGAAATATGCCGGTGCGGTCCAGCAGGGCTGGGCGGCGTTCAACATCACACCGAGCGAGGACGGGATCGGCGACTGGTCGGACGCGGAGCTGGCGCAGTACCTGCACAACGGCCACGTGCCCAATAAGTATGTGGCCGGCGGGCCCATGGCCGAAGTCGTCACCGACAGCCTGCGCTATCTCAGCGAGGCCGATATCCAGGCCATGGTCGCCTATCTGCGAACGCTCGAACCGCGCGCCGGCGACGTGCCCACCGTGCAGGCTGCGCGCGAGGCAAGCGCTGCCATCGAGCACGACGCACAGGCCGCCAAGGCCGGTGAAGCACTGTTCGAGAATGCCTGTGCCAGCTGTCATCTGCCGGATGGTCGCGGTGTCGGCGGCGCGTCGAGTGCGTTCATCGAGCATTCGGCCGTGCGCGACCCGCGCGGCATGAACCTCATCCGCGTGATCCTCAACGGTATCGATCGTACCGGCGCCGACGGGCGCGCATTCATGCCGGCCTACCGCGACCTGCTCAGCAACGAGCAGATCGCCACGCTGGCGAACTATATCGGCCGTCGCCACGGCGGCTACGACGCGCAATTTACCGCCGCGGATATCGTCGCCGCGCGCGAGGACTAGACGCCCATGGCTGAATTCACCCTCGACATCAACGGCAGCCGCCATACGCTCGATCTGGACGCCGATACGCCGCTGCTCTACGTGCTGCGCAACGAGCTCGGCCTGACCGCGACGCGCTTTGGCTGCGGCCTGGGTGAATGCGGCGCCTGTACCGTCTCTATCGACGGGCGCTCGCTTCGCTCCTGCCAGGTGCCCGTGGCATCGGCTGCCGGGCGCCCGATCCTGACGCTCGAAGGCCTGGGCACGCCGGAGGATCCGCACCCGCTGCAACAGGCGTTCATCGACGAACAGGCCGCCCAGTGTGCGTTCTGTATCAGCGGCATGATCATGACCGCGCACGGCCTGCTCCAGCGCAATCCGTCGCCCACGGAAGCCGATATCAAGTCGGCGCTATCGGCCAATCTCTGTGGCTGCGGTACGCATCTGCGTATCGTGCGGGCCGTGCAACGCGCTGCGAAGGTGTCCTGATGGCCGCGCCGGTGATGTCTCGACGTGCCGTGCTGCAGGGGCTGAGCGGTCTGCTGATCGGCTTCAGTCTTGCCGATCCCTCCCGCGCGCTTGCCGCCACGGTGGTGCGCAGCGGCGAACCGGTCGACGACAAGCCGCTGGCCAGCGACCGGATCGATGCCTGGCTTGCGATCACCGAAGACAACCGCGTGATCGTCTACAGCGGCAAGGTCGAACTCGGCACCGGGGTGGAAACCGCGCTGCGCCAGATCGTGGCCGATGCGCTCGACGTGGACTTCGACACCACGTCGATCATCCAGGGCGATACCGCACTCACGCCGGACCAGGGTTATACCGCCGGCAGCAAGACCATTCAGATCGGTGGCATGCAGCTGTGCCGAGCGGCCCGCAGCGCGCGGCAGCTGTTGCTGCGCAACGCGTCCGAACGGCTTTCCGTGCCGATCGCGCGCCTGGAAACACGACAGGGCCATGTGCATGTCGACGGCAATGGCCAGCCGGCGCTGACGTATAGCCAACTGGTCGATACGCAGGTTTTCGACGCCGTCGTCGAAGCCGGCGACGAGCAGCCGAACCCACCGCGGTTCGTCGGCCGCTCGGTTGCCCGTGTCGATATTCCCGACAAGATCTTCGGCCGATTCGCCTACGTGCAGGACCTGCGCGTACCCGGCATGTGGCATGCGCGGGTGATACGCCCCCCGACCACCGGCGCGGTCGCCGTGGCGCGGCTCGAGGATGTCGATACGACGTCGATACCCGAAGGCGTCGAGCTGGTGCGCATCGGCGACTTCCTGGCGGTGGCCGCGCCGAGCGAGTGGCAGGCGATCCGGGCCGCCGCCGCGCTTCGGGTGCAGTGGGAAGCGAAATATCCGCTACCGGATATGGACGATCTGCACGATGCACTGCAGGCAGCGAATGCCGACGAACGCGAGATCGAAGCCCGCGGCGATGCTGAGCGTGCCCTGTCCGAGCACGACAATATCCTGGAAGCCACCTATCGCTGGCCGTTCCAGGCCCACGACTCGATCGGTCCCTCCTGTGCCATCGCCGACGTCAAGAACGACCGCGCCACGATCTGGTCCGGTACGCAGGGCGTCTATCCGCTGCGTGCGTCGATCGCCGATCTGTTGGGTATGGCGCTCGAATCCGTGCGCGTGATCTATGCCGAAGCGTCGGGCTGTTATGGCCACAACGGCGCCGACGATGCCGCGGGCGACGCCGCGCTGATATCTCAATCATTGGGCCGGCCGGTACGGGTGCAGTGGAGCCGGGCGGACGAGCACGGCTGGGCGCCGAAAGGCCCGGCCATGGTCATGGCCCTGCGCGGCGCCGTGAACGCCGAGGGCCGGGTGGCAGCCTGGGCGTTTCGCAACTGGACGCCTTCGCATCTGACCCGGCCGAGTAGCGATGCAGGCGCGCGCAACCTGCTGGCCGGCAACCTCGCACGCGCCAGCGTTGCCCAGGCGCCGCCCGTAGGCGGTGATCGCAATGCGCCCGTCAACTATGTCTTCGGCCAATATCGTGTGTCGGTGCACTGGATTTCGGTCGAGCAGTCCTTTCTGCGCTGTTCGGCGCTGCGCACGCTGGGTGCGATCCAGAACACTTTCGCCAACGAATCGTTCATGGACGAACTGGCCGCCCGGGCGAAACGCGACCCGGTGGCGTTCCGGCTCGATCATCTTAAAGATCCTCGTGCGAAGACCGTGATCGAGCGCGCCGCGGACCGTTCCGAGTGGATCGCGCGCGTCTCGCCCCTGCGCGAGGTCGAATCGGCCGGCGAGGGCCAGCGCGGGCGCGGTATCGCCTTCGCCTGCTACGAGAACGAGTTCGCCTATGTGGCCGCCGTGGCCGAAGTGGAGGTCAGCGACCGCGAAGGCATTCGCGTACGCCGTGTGACCGTCGCCCACGACTGCGGCCAGATCGTGAATCCCAACGGGCTGGAGAACCAGATCGAAGGCAACGTGCTGCAGGCGATCGGGCGTACGCTTAAGGAAGAAGTGCGTTTCGACCCCATGGGCGTGACGAGCCTCGAATGGGGCGCCTATCCGCTGCTGACGTTCGTCGAGATACCGGAAGTCGATATCGTGCTCGTCGACCGGCCGCACGAACCGCCGGTCGGCGCCGGCGAGGCCACTTCGGCGGTGATTCCCGCGGCGATCGTCAATGCGGTGTTTGATGCCACAGGCCGGCGGTTACGCACCGTGCCGCTGCGCTGGCGGGGCGAGAGCTAGAAGCTTTCGCTTGCCGGCTCGTGTTCGGTACGAGCCACTCAGGAGCGATATCGTGTGGGTAGTTCCCTGGGATCGGGTTCTGACTCGGCATGACGTTCGGAGAGAAAATCGCCCAGGTCGTGGAGTACGTCGATGTGATCGCAGAAGGTCTTGACCGTCACCAGCAGCGGCACCGCGACGATCATGCCGACCGCCGACCAGAGCCAAGCCCAGAAGGACACCGCCAGGAACACCATCACGGTATTCACGCGCAGTTTGCGGCCCACGAAATACGGGGTCACGAACTGGCCTTCGATGGCCGTCAGGCCCAGATAGACCGCGGCGACGATGAATGTCCAGCTCACGCCGTCGATGGCCACCAGGGCAACCGCGCCGGCAAGGAAGGCGCCCCCGATCGCCCCGAGATAGGGAATGTAATTGAATACAAAGGCGATGACGCCGAATACCAGCGGGCTCGGCATGCCGAGTTGCCACATGGCAACGCCCACGCAGATGCCGAGGCCGGCATTGATGAGCGTGATCGTCATCAGGTACCGCGACAGCTGCCGCTCGATCCCGTAGACGATTCGCACCGCCCGGCGCTTGTCCTTGAGCGTGGGTATGACGTGGACGAGTTTTTCATAAAACATGTCGCCGGAGGCCAGCAGGAAAAGCAGCAACACGAAAGTGAAAAGAAACTGAGTCATCACGCTTGGCGCCAATAAAACGGCATTGGTAAACACGCCGTCGCCCGCCATCTCGACCTGCTGTACGTCGGCCTTGCCGGGTTCTTCAGGTGCTGCGGCCTGCTGCAGACTTTTGTTGGCCTCGTAGATGCCGTTGATCGAGGCCGAGAGGTCGCGCAGTTTGGCCTGTACCTGGCGTTCGATCTTTGGCGCGTTTTCAATCCAGGTGCTCACCGGCATCGCCAGGGCCGCGACGACCGCGAAAAAACCGGCAAGCAACATCAGTACGATAACGAAAGAAGACACGGCCGAAGGTATGCCGCGGCGGCCGAGAAAGCGCCTCAGCGGAGCGAACACCATGGCCAGAAGGAAGGCGAGGACGACCGGCACGAGGAAGTTCTTGGCTTGTGCGAGCACTGCCACCGAGGCGTAGACGAACAGCGCCAGCCCGATCCAGCGTGGCACGGTGCTCGGCCAGTAGCGTTGCGTGGCGTCGGGCGGTCGATCGGGGTCTTGGGCAGCCATGGGCTCGGCCAGCGCGAAACAGGCGATCAAGATTACGCTCGGTAGAAGAATCGCACCATCCGCAAAACTCTGTACCTGTTCGGTATGTAATTCCCAAATTATCTTCGGGTTTCGGCGTCTCTTAGGGTTGAGAAGAAGTGTTTAATGCAGGCCCGGTCGGGGGCGGGAATTTTCAGTCACCCGGTGCCGAGCGCGCATCAATCCAAACGCCCTAATCGCCGTGCTTGCTCCGCACGCAGAGATACGAACCGCGGGACGCGGTTTTAAGAGCTGGCGAATGCAAGCCGCTCAGCCGGCGAGGTCACCCCAGCAGGTTTGCAGCGCGGCGAGGGCCGCCATGCCGGCGGTTTCGGTACGCAAGACGCGCGGGCCGAGTGTGATCGGCTGCCACCCGGTTCGGGTCGCCTCGGTGATTTCCGTGTCGGACAGGCCGGATTCGGGGCCGACGAGCAGCGCGATACATTTTTTTCGCGTGATCGAGGCGAGGCCGCCGGTCGCTGTCGGCGCAAGCATCAGCTGCAGGCAGTCGCCTTCCGCCCCGTCGGACAAGGTTTCGGCAAGGGGCAGGGCGGGCGCGACTGCCGGGCGTACGAGCCGGCCGCTCTGCTCGGCGGCGGATTCGGCCACCGCCTGCCAGTGGGCCTGTTTCTTTTCCAGCCGGCTGCCTTCGAGCTTGACCTTGCCGCGTTCGGTGAACACCGGCTGGATGCGGGTCACGCCCAGTTCGACGGCCTTGGCCAGAGCGAAGTCCATGCGGTCGCCACGGGCGATGGCCTGGTAGAGCGTGATCGACAGCGGCGATTCGCGCTCCGGGCTGTGTTGCGCGGTAACGGCCAGGGTCATGCGTTTGCGATCGGCATGGTCGACATGCGCGGCGTACTCGTGGCCGTCGCCATTGAACAGCGTGACCGGCGCCTCGGTGCCAAGCCTGAGCACCGTGCCCAGATGATGCCGTTTCGCGTCATCGAGCGTGATGATGTCGCCCACGCCAAGGGCCGCGTCGAGATAGACGCGCGGAATGTGGCCGCTCTTGCGCACGCCTACCGACTCACGCCAGACGTTTGATGAGCACCGCGGAATTGCGCTGGTAGTTGTAGAGCGCGCGCTTGGCCAGAGGCAGGGCGTCCAGATCCGCCGCCAAGAAGCCGTGTTCGACGAACCAGTGCGGTGTCTTGGTGGTGAGCACGAAAATGCGCGCCAGCCCCGCACGCCGGGCGCGGCGCTCGACTTCGACGAGCAGCTGGGCGGCGCGGTCCTGACCGCGATAGTCGGGGTGTACGGCCACGCAGGCGAGTTCGCCCACGGCCTCGTCGGCGTAGGGCATGAGCGCGCAGCAGGCGGTGATCAGGCCGTCGCGCTCCATGACCAGATAATGGCCGATATCCAGCTCGATCTGCTCGCGGGAACGCCCGACCAGAATGCCGGCCGCGGCCAGTGGCTCGATCAGTGCCAGCACGCCGCCGAGATCCTCGGGCGTGGCGGTGCGGGTGATGTCGTAGGTGTCGGCCGCGATCATGGTGCCGGCGCCATCGCGCGAGTAGAGCTCGCGCAGCAGCGCGCCGTCACTGTCGAAACTCACCAGATGCGCGCGCGCCACCCCGGCGCGGCAGGCGCCGATCGCCGCTTCCAGGCGTGCCCGGTCGGCCGGCTCGAGCGCGGCGTCGGGCGCGGCGAGCAGCTGCCGGGCGGCCTGCGGATCGAGTTCGGCCGGCGTGTCCGCAAACCGCTCGTGCAGCGCCGCGCCGGGATGCAGGACCACGAACTTGTCGGCGGAGAGTGCGGTGGCCGTCGCTGTCGCCACTTCTTCGGCGTAGAGGTTGAAGATCTCGCCAGACGGCGAATAGCCGATACACGACAGCAGCACGATCGCGCCGCGTTCCAGATGCGCGTTGATGCTCGCCACGTCGATGCGCCGCACTTCGCCGGTATGGCCGTGATCGATGCCGCCGGCGATGCCGACGGGCCGCGCGGTGACGAGATTGCCGCTCGCCGTGGCGATTCGGGCGCCGCCCATCGGCGTGCTCGCGAGGCTCGTCGACAGCAAGGCTTCGATGTCCATCTGCAGGCTGCCGACGGCGCGTTTCACGCAGGCCAGGGCGGCGCTGTCGGTCACGCGTACGCCGTCGACGAACTGCGTGGCCACGCCGGCGTCGGCCAGGGCCGCATCGATCTGCGGCCGTGCGCCGAACACGATGACGAGCTTCACGCCGAGGCTCGCCAGCAGGGCGATGTCGTAGACCAGATCGGCGAACGCCGGCGAGGCCGCGGCTTCGCCGGGGATATGAATCACGAAGGTGCGCCCGCGGTGTGCGTGCACATAGGGCGCGCTCGCGCGCAGCGACGCGACCAGCGCGGCGTTCTGCGCGGGCGTGTCGGCGCCGTTGTCGGGCGTTTCGGCGGCCTGTAGCGGGGCGGTGCGCGTGTTCATCGTCATATTATGCGGGCGCGGCCCTTATTCGGCGAGGCAGAAGCGCGCGACGAGCCCGTGCAGGATGCGCTGCATCGGCGCAACGCGATCGAGCGCGAGATACTCGTTGGGCTGGTGCGCCTGGGCGATGTCGCCGGGGCCGAGAATCACGCTGTCCATGCCCATAGCGTTGTAGAACGCGCCCTCGGTGCCGAAATCCACGGCCGTCGCGTCGCGGCCGGTCAGCGCTTCGCAGGCGGTCACGATCGGCGAATCGCCCGCGGTTTCGAACGCCGGCGTGCCGGCGAACAGCTCGCGAAAACGAATGCGACAATCGCTGCCTGCCAGCGCGGCGTCGACGCGCTCGCGCAGCTCGGCGCGCAGCGTGTCGATGGTCATGCCGGGCAGAAAACGCAGGTCGATATCCAGGCGACAGCGCGCGGGGATGCGGTTGGCGTTGTCGCCGCCGCTGATGGCGCCCAGGTTGAGCGTCGCGTGCGGCACGGGAAAACCGGCGATGCGCTGGCGTTCGGCCAGCTCGTCGCGCAGTTCGCGAATTGCGCTCAACGCGCGATACATGCCTTCGATCGCATTGACGCCCAGCGCCGGATTACTGGAATGCCCCGAAGCCCCGTGGACTTCGATCGTTTCCATGAAGATGCCCTTGTGCTGGCGGATCGGCACCAGAGTGGTCGGCTCGCCGATCACGCAGTACCGTCCCGGGCGATGGCCGTGTTCGCGATGCGCGTCGAGCAGGGCGCGTGCGCCGTCCATGCCGCATTCCTCGTCGGCGGACACGAGCAGACTGATGGGTGCTACGAGATCGCGGGCCGCGTATTCGCTGGCCACGCCGGCAGCGATGGCGATGAAGCCTTTCATGTCGCAGGTGCCCAGCCCGAACAGCTTGTCGTCGCGCTCGGTCAGCACGAACGGGTCGCTGTCCCAGCCCGTGTCGTCATAGGGCACGGTATCGATATGGCCGGCGAATACGAGGCCATGGCCCGCGGCACGTTCGGCCGGGCCAAGCCGGGCAAGGAGATTCACCTTGTCGTCGCGGCCCGGCATGGGGGTGATGCTGCACTCGAAACCGACCGCTTCGAGGCGGGCCGCCAGGTCGTCCACGGCGTCGCGGTTGCCGCAATCCAGCGCGGCGTTGCCGCTGCTGATCGTGCGATGACCGATCAACGTGGCCAGCGTGTCCTGCCAATCCAGTGCTGCCATGATCGCGTTTCCCTGTTGCGCGCGCATCTTTTTTGCAAGGCGATCATGGTATACCTGCGTGCAGACGCGCACGAAGAAGGCGTCGCACACGTGCACAGATCCGAAAACGGGAATACAGACATGAAAACACGGTCAGCCTTGGCGGCAGCGCTGGCGGTCGTTTCGCTGGGCCTCGCAGGCGTGCTGTCGATCGGCGCGATACAGGCCGCCGATGCGCAGGCGCAATCGGCGCAACAGCAGATTCATATCGACCCCGAGACCGGCGAAATACTCGACGCGCCCCCGCCCGGGCAGGCCGAGCCCGGCGATGACGCCGACGGTGCGAGTCAGCGCACGCGTCCGGGCCAGCCGAAGGCCTGGACCAACGACGAGGGCGACGAAATGCTCACGCCGGCGCCCGACGCCGCCCCTGCGATGCAGGCCGTGCGGTGCGATGACGGCACCCTGCGCATGGGGCATGCCGACAGCGCGCCCAGCGAAAGCGAACGGGAGGCGCTATGCGCGCGCTCCAGACATTGATTGGCCAGCACCTGGGGCGCAGCCTCGGCTGGGCCGTGCCGGCGGTTACCGCAATGGCGTTCATGAGCGCCAGCGCGAGCGCGGCGGAGATCGTTCTGGTGGTCGGCGACGATGCCGACAATGGTTTCAACGACCCGACGCCGGCGACCCCGGTGGGCGGCAACGACGGCGAGACCCTGGGCGAACAGCGCCGCATCGCGTTCCGCTATGCGGCATCGATTCTCGGCAGCCGGGTCCAGAGCAGCGTGCCGATCCGTATCGAGGCGACGTTCGACGACAGTCTCGCCTGCGGACGTACCGCGGCTACCCTGGCCAGCGCTTCGCCGGCGACCTTCGTGGCCAATTTCGCGCCGCAGCGAAGCCGCGAAGCGAACACTTTCTACCCGCTGGCACTGGCCAACGCGTTACGCGGCCGCCGGGTCGCCAACACTGTCAACGACGTGGCGGCACGCTTCAATCCGGGCCTCGACAGCAACGCCAATTGCCTGGGCGGGCAGGGCTGGTACTACGGCATCGACGGAGCCACGCCCGACGATCAGCCGAGCTTCGTGAGCACGGTCGGCCACGAACTCACGCACGGTCTCGGCTTTGTGTCGCTCGTGGCTGTGGCCAGTGATGACGACACCCAGCCGGGCCAGTTCCCGCGTGCGCCCAGCGGTGCGCGCTATCCCGATATCTACAGCAGTCAAATCCAGGATCTTAAAGTCAGCGGGCAGCCGTTCTGGCCCGATCTCAGCGACGCGCAACGGCGCGACTCCCTCACCAACACGCCCGACGTGGTCTTCGGCGGTTCGAGCACGACCGCCAACGGCGCGCCGGCCCTGACCGCCGGCACCAACCAGGGTCGCGTGCGTCTGTACACGCCCCGCACGCTCAGCCGCGCGAGTTCGATCGCGCACTGGGATACATCATTGCGCCCAGATCAGCTAATGGAGCCAATCGCTATCGTCGATGCGTCGCTTTCTGGGGGGATCGGCCTATCGTCATGCGTGCTGCAGGACTTGGGATGGGTGTTGGCTACTGACGTTGAATGCCCGGACGACAGCAGCGACGCGATTCTCGGCGGCGCGACCGAAGACGATGTCACCGTCGAAGAACCCATGGAGATGACCGCTGCCGGCGGCGAGAGTGCGTCGCGCAATGACGACGACGATGGCGGAGGCGGCGGTTGCACCCTGGCCGATAGCGCCCGTTTCGACCCGCTCTGGATGCTCCTGCTCGTCGGGGCCGCGGGCGCGGCGCTGCGCAGGCGCCGTACGGCCTGAGGCCGTGCCGGTAGCGCCGCCCTGGCGCGACCGCGGCTATGGCTTGGCGCTGGCCGCGGCCCTGCCGGCGGTCGCGCTGCTGGCGGCTTGCACGCCGCTTTCGCTGACCCTGCGGTGGCCGGGTACGCCGGCTCTCTTGATGGCCGTGGGCGTGCTGCCGCTGCTCGAGGAAATCGTATTCCGTCTCGGCGTGCACGACGCGCTGGCGACGCGCCTGCCCGGACGTGTCGGCGCGCTGACCCGTGCCAATCTGCTCACGGCCGCCTGTTTCGCGCTTGCACACCTGTTGCAGCATCCGCCGGGGTGGGCGCTGGCCACGTTCGTGCCGGCGCTCGTGTACGGCGCCTTGTGGGAGCGCCATCGTCGCCTGTTCGTGCCGGTGAGCGTGCACGCCTTCTACAACCTCGCGTATCTGTGTCTGCTCGGCGCGCCGCCGGGCGTGTCTTGAGTGCGTGCTTTGCTACCATGCGGCATTGCAATAGAGAAGCGCGATGAGTCAGGACAACATCTTCGAAGCCCTTCAGGTGGGGCTCACACAGGCGAAATCTGTACAGACGCCGGGCGAGGTGCACGGCATCCTCACTGGCATGCTGTGTATCGACAACGAAATCAGCGGCGCGCGTGCGGTCGAGGACGTGCAGTCCGACACGCTCGACAGCGCGCTCGATGCGCTGCGCGAGATGACGCTGGAAGGGTTGTTCGATCCGGATCTGGGCTTCAAGCCGCTGCTGCCGGATGACGAAGTCGAGCTGGCGCAGCGCGTACGCGCGCTCGGGCGCTGGTGCGACGGCTTTCTGTATGGCCTGAGCAACAGCGGTCAGTTCGAGCTCGATCGTCTCTCGCCGGAGATTCGCGAGGTGGTCAGCGACCTTACCGAGCTGTCCCGGGTCGGCCTGAGCGACGACGAGGCGCAGTCCGAAACCGCCGAGGCGGATTACGCCGAGCTGGTCGAATATGTCCGCGTGGGCGTTCAGATGATCTTTCTCGAACTCCAGCCCAAGCGCGAAGGCCCGACGAGCCGCGAGTCGCTGCACTAGTCTGGCGGTCGGCGTCGTTTTGCGCGTATCCGCCATTTGCACCCGGGCTCTTTCGGCGAGTGCCCTTGTCTTAGGAAGGATTGAATGAGGGATCAGTCGCATCTGCGTCATCAGGATCGTCAGACCGATCACGCCGCCCGGCGGCGTCGTCTCGCCCAGGTCGTCGGCGAGAACGGGGTCGCGCTGATCGCGGCCACGCCGGAGCGCAACCGCAACAACGACGTCGACTATCCCTACCGGCCGAACAGCGACTTTCGCTATCTGACCGGTTTCACCGAGCCCGAGGCGATCGCCGTGATCGCGCCGGGCTTCGAGGCCGGCGATTATCTGCTGTTCTGTCGCGAGCGCGATGTGGAACAGGAGATATGGGTCGGTCGCCGTGCCGGCCCCGAAGGCGCGATGGCCTGGTACGGGGCCGACAGTGCCTACGATATCGACGACTTCGACGACTGGCTCGCCAAGCTGCTCGACGGCCGGCAGCGGCTTTACATCACCCTGGGCACACACAAGGAATTCGAGCACGACGTGCTGCGCCGCATGGAAAAGCTGCGCAGCCAGGGCCGCCGGGCCACGCCGCCCAATGAAATCGTGTCGCTCGACCGCATCCTTCACGAGATGCGTCTGCGCAAGTCCGCGGCCGAAGTGGATCTCATGCGCGAAGCCGCGGCGACCTCGGCGCGCGCCCATGCCGCCGCGATGCGTGCAGTGCGGCCGGGCATGCACGAGTACCAGCTCGCGGCGGTGCTGCACTACGAATTCGAGATGGACGGCATGAGCTGGGCCTATCCCAGCATTGTCGGCGCGGGCGAGAACGCGTGCGTGCTCCATTACATCGAGAACGCCGCGCCGATGAAGGACGGCGATCTGGTGCTCATCGATGCCGGCGCCGAGTACCGCGGCTACGCCGGCGACATCACCCGGACCTTCCCGGTCAACGGCCGGTTCACCACCGCGCAGCGCGAACTCTACGACGTGGTGCTGGCCGCCAACCGTGCCGCCATCGATGCCGCTCGGCCCGGCGAGCCGGTCAATGCGGTGCACCAGGCGGCGCTGCACGTGCTCGTCGAGGGGCTAGTGCGGCTCGGGCTGCTGGAGGGCGATGTCGAGGACGTTATCGAGACCGAGCGATATCGCAGCTTCTTCATGCACGGCACCAGCCACTGGATCGGCATGGATGTGCACGACGTCGGCGATTACAAGAGCGGCGACGAATGGCGGCTGCTCGAGCCGGGCATGGCGCTGACCGTGGAGCCGGGCCTGTATGTGCAGGCCGGCAGCGAAACCGCGCCGCGGCGCTTCTGGAGTACCGGCATCCGTGTCGAGGACGACATCGTGATTACGGACGACGGCTGCGACGTGCTGACCTCGGACGTACCCAAGGATGCCGACGAAATAGAGGCGTTGATGGCACAGGGTCAGTCCGGAGGCGGCGCGTGAGTCGCGACTACGACATCGCCGTGGTCGGCGGCGGGCTGGCCGGCGCGAGCCTGGCCTGTGCGCTGGCCGATACCGGGCTGTCGATTGCGCTGGTCGAGGCGGTGCCGTTCGATACGCCGGCCGATGCCAACATGCAGGCGCGCACGACCGCGCTGGCCTGGGGCACACGCGCGCTGTTCGAGCAGCTCGGGCTGTGGGGCGACATGGCGCGCGACGCCGCGCCGATAAAGCGCCTGCACGTGTCCCAGCAAGGTCGGTTCGGCACCGTGCGCGTGAACGCGGCCGACTATGATCTGCCCGCGCTTGGTTACGTACTGCCCAATCTCACCATGATCGAGGCGTTGCGCGCGCGGCTTGCCGCAATGCCGCAGGTCGACGTCGTCGCACCGGCGCGCTTCGAGTCGCTCGTGCGCGACGAGACGAACGGCCACATCGAGATCCGCTGCACGCGCGAGACCGGGGCGAGCGAGACATTGCGAACCCGCCTGCTGGTCGGCGCCGACGGCGCGCGCTCGTCGGTGCGCGGTGCGCTCGGCATCGGGGCGCGCACGGATGATTACCACCAGCGCGCGATCATCACCATCGTCGAACCGGAACGCGCCCACGGCGGTTGTGCCTATGAACGCTTCACCCCGGATGGGCCGATCGCGCTGCTGCCGCGTACGCGCGCAAGCTGTGCCGCGGTCTGGACGCTGCCCAGCGAATGCGCCGAGCAACTGTGTGCCGCCAGCGACGACGATTTCATCGCCGAAATGCAGGCGGTCTTCGGCGAGCGGCTCGGCGCGCTCGCGCTGGCGGGCCCGCGCGGCAGCTATCCGCTGGCGCGCGTGCTGTGTGAGCGTGCCGCGGTCGAGCGCGCGGTGTTGATCGGCAACGCCGGACACGCGCTGCATCCGGCCGCAGCGCAGGGGTTCAACCTGGCGATTCGCGATGCGCTGGTGCTCGCGGCCATGCTGCGCGAACGTCTGGCGACCGATTCCGAATTCGACCCGGGCAGCGCCGATCTGCTCAACGGCTGGGCCGAGGCGCGCCGGCCGGATCAGCATCGCGTTGCCAACTTCACCGACGCCATCGTGCGTTTGTTTTCCAACCGCATTCCCGGGCTCGATCACGCACGCGGCGCGGGCCTGTTCGGGCTGTCGCTGTTGCCGGCGCTGCGTGACGACATGGCCCGGCGCAGCATGGGCCTTGCCGTGGCGCCGGCCGGCCCATCATCGAACGCGCACGAGGGGTCGACATGAGCACACGCACACCCCGTTACGATGTCGCCATTGTGGGCGGCGGCATGGTGGGCGCCGTGCTGGCCGTGGCCCTGAGCCGGGCCGATTTCTCCGTCGCGCTGGTCGAGGCGAAACGCCCGAAGCGTTTCGACACGAACGACGACTACGACCTGCGCCTGTCCGCGATCGCACCGGGACCCCGGCGCGTGCTCGACAACCTCGGGCTCTGGGATGCGGTCGAGCGGCGTCGTTGCTGTGCGTTCACGGGGATGAAGGTCTGGGATGCCGGCAGCGCGGCCGAGCTGTTTCTGGAACATACGGCGGTGGGCCTGCCCGAGCTGGGGCATATCGTCGAGAACGATCTCGTCGTCGACAGCGCCTGGCAGGCGCTGACCGAAGTCGATATCTACTGTCCGGCGATGCTGGAAAGCCTGGCCGTCGAGGCCGATGCCGCACGGCTGCAGCTTGACGACGGCAGCACGGTGAGCGCCGCGCTGGTGGTGGGCGCAGAAGGCGCGAATTCGCCGGTGCGCGCGGCGGCCGGTATCGAGACCACCGGCTGGGCCTACGGTCAGCGTTGCACGGTCGGCGCGGTCACGCCCGAGCGTCATCATCGGCATATCGCCTGGCAGCGCTTCACCGAAACCGGGCCCGTGGCGTTCCTGCCGCTGTCCGATGGGCGCTGCTCACTGGCCTGGCACGCCGACGACGCGCTCGCCGCCGAGCTGGCCGAACTGGATCACGACGCGTTCTGCGCGCGCCTGACCGAGGCCAGCGCCGGCGTGCTCGGGCGTATCGAGCGCATGGACACGCGCGCGGCGTTTGCGCTCAAGCTGTTGCACGCTCGAGAGTATTGCCGCCCGCGCGTTGCGCTGGCCGGCGATGCGGCGCACGTGCTGCACCCGATGGCCGGGCAGGGGGTGAATCTCGGGCTGCTCGATGTGGCCGAACTGGTGGCTGCGCTCGAGGCCGGGCGGGCAGCGAACCGGGATGCCGGCGACATGACCTACCTGCGCCGCTACCAGCGCGCGCGCATGGCCGAGAACCTGATGATGATGGGGGCCACCGATGCGCTCAAGCGCGTCTACGGCAGCGCCAATCCGCTGCTGCGCAGTCTGCGTCAGCAGGCGATCGGCATCGCTTCGAATCTCGCACCGATACGCCAGATCATGATCCACCATGCGGTCGGCCTGGCCGCCGACGGACCGCGATTGTTGCGATAGGTTTTTACTCGCTGCGTGGGCGATCGGCCGATCGCGGCGCGTCGGAAACCGCCAGGAAGCCGGCCTGACGCTAAGGCGCCAAGACAGGCTGCGCCTTGGCGAGTCGTTACCTCCCATTGTTGGCGTCTTCGCGCCTTGGCGTGAGACACGCGCCGTGTGTTCAAGATCGGCCGGCCGGCTGTCGTCACGCCCGTCTTGCTTGGACTGTGTCGGTCGCGCCGGTATAGTTGGTGACACGGTCATTGAACCGCGTGGGAGAGAACGGGCTGCGGCCCGTCACCGAAGGCGCACACCGCCCGGAAACGCTCAGGTACCCGAACCACGCGGCCGCTGGCGTCATGACGCGCCGGCCTGATCGACTCTGGAGAGCAGTCGTGGCGACCACGACTCACCGAAGGGGCAAATCTCTCAGGTGCCAGGACAGAGGGGCGGCAGGACGAAGTCTCGACTTTGCTCGTGTCCGTTTCACGCTGTTCAACCTGGGAATCCGATGGCCAAACGCACCCCGCTTTACGACGCCCACGTCGCGGATGACGCCAAGCTGGTGGATTTCGCCGGCTGGGACATGCCGATCGACTACGGTTCGCAGATCGCCGAGCACAAGGCGGTGCGCGAAAGCGCCGGCATGTTCGATGTGTCGCACATGGCGGTGGTGGACATCACCGGCAGCGAATCGCGCGCCTTTCTGCGTCGGCTGCTCGCCAACGATGTCGCCAAGATCGACGAGGACGGACGGGCGCTCTACACCTGCATGCTCAACACCCGCGGCGGCGTGATCGACGACCTGATCGTCTATCACCTTGCGGGCGAGCACTACCGCATCGTCGTCAACGCGGCGACCACCGAAAAGGATCTTGCCTGGCTCGACAGCCAGGCCCGTGATTTCCAGGTCGATATCCAGCACCGGCAGGATCTCGCGATTATCGCGGTACAGGGCCCGCGCGGGCGCGATCTGGCCGCCTCGGTACTGGACGAGGACTTTGCAGCGGCGGCCATGCAGCTCAAGCCGTTTCGCTGCGCCAGCGACGGTGATCGTTCGGTCGGCCGTACGGGCTACACCGGCGAGGACGGCTTCGAGCTGGTGCTGCCGGCCGACGAGGCGGTCAGCGCCTGGAAAAAGCTGCGCGATACCGGCGTAGCACCCGTGGGCCTCGGCGCGCGCGACACGCTGCGCCTGGAAGCCGGGCTCAATCTCTATGGCCAGGACATGGACGAGGACCGTACGCCGCTGGAATCGGGGCTGGCGTGGACGGTGGCTTTCAAACCGGCCGAGCGCGAGTTCGTGGGCCGCGACGCGCTCGAACACATGCGCGAGCAGGGCGTCGGCGAGAAGCTTGTCGGCCTCGTGCTCGAAGGCCGGGGCGTGATGCGCAGCCACAGCGCGGTGCGCGCCGCCGACAGCAGCGTCGAGGAAAAGCAGGCCGAGGGCGAAGTGACCAGCGGCAGTTATGCGCCGACTCTGTCGCGCTCGATCGCGCTCGCGCGCGTGCCGGCGGACTGGCAGGCGCGCGTCGAAGTCTGCCTGCGGGGCAAATGGCAGCCGGCACGCATCGTGGCCTATCCCTTCGTGCGCAACGGCAAGAGCCGTATCGACGACTGAGGCGCTTTCTGAGTAGCCTCGACCCACCATCCGTTCATGCGCATTGCGCGTATCAGCTGCAAGGGGAGCCCCATGAGTGAAATTCCGAAGGATCTGTCGTACACCAAGACCCACGAATGGATCGACTACGACGGCGACGGCACGTGCACGGTCGGCATCACCGACTATGCCCAGTCGTCGCTCGGCGATCTGGTGTTCGTCGAACTGCCGGAAACCGGCACCAAGGTCGGCGCGGGTGATGCCGTGGCCGTGGTGGAGTCGGTGAAGGCCGCTTCCGACATCTATGCGCCGCTCGACGGCGAGATTGCCGAGATCAACGAGCAGCTCGAGGACTCGCCGGAACTGGTCAACGAAGACCCGTTCGGCGAGGGCTGGCTGTTCAAGATCAACGTCTCCGACCCGGACGCGGTCGAGAACCTGCTCGATGCCGACACTTATGAAGGCATCGTCGAGGACGAGGAAGACTAGCGCGCCAGCGCGCCGTCGGCGCAGCGATGCCGGCGGCGCCGACGGCGCTCGACGACCAGCGAGGACCCATGCCTTTCATTCCGCATACCGAAGACGATATCCGGTCGATGCTTGACGCCATTGGCGTGGACGCCATCGACGATCTGTTCGACGAGATCGACGACAGCCTGCGCGACGTCAGCCTCGACTCGATTCCGACCCGGGCCAGCGAACAGGCGGTGTCGCGGTTGATGGGCGAGCGCGCCGCGGCCGACGCCGGCGGGCTGTGCTTCATCGGCGCCGGTGCCTATGAGCACCATATTCCGGCCGCGGTATGGGAGCTGACCACCCGAGGCGAGTTCTACAGCGCCTACACGCCGTATCAGCCCGAGGCCAGTCAGGGCACGCTGCAGGTCGTCTATGAATACCAGACGATGATGACCGGGCTCACCGGCATGGATGTGGCCAATGCCTCGCTCTACGACGGCGCCTCGGCGCTGGCCGAAGCGGTGCTCATGGCCGTGCGCGCCAATCGCAAGTCCAAGGCCTCGCGGATTCTCATGCCGGCGAGCGTGCATCCGTTCTATCGCCAGGTGGCGCACAATATCTGCGCGAATCAGGGCATCACCTTCGAGGCGATCGATTTCGATAGCCGCCAAGGCACGGTCGATGTCGATGCGCTCGAGCGCTGGGCCGGCGAGGACGTCACCGCGCTGGTGATCCCGCAGCCCAATTTCTTCGGCGCCCTCGAAGACGTCGACGCGCTCACCGACTGGGCGCACACCAACGGCGCGCTCGCCATTGGCGTGGTCAACCCGCTGTCGCTGGCCGTACTCAAGGAGCCGGGGCGCTGGGGCGCTGGCGAGGGTGCGGACATCGTGGTTGGCGAAGGCCAGCCGCTGGGCGCGCCGCTGGCCTCGGGCGGGCCGTATTTCGGCATCCTGTGTTGCCGCAAGAAGCATGTGCGCCAGATGCCGGGCCGCGTGGTCGGCCGCACGCAGGACATCGACGGCCGCGATGGCTATGTGCTGACGCTGCAACCGCGCGAACAGCATATCCGTCGCTCCAAGGCGACCTCGAACATCTGCACCAATCAGGGGCTGCTGGTCACGGCAGCGACCATCCACATGAGCCTGCTCGGCGCGCAGGGGGTGGAGAATGTCGCGGCGACGTCGATCGCCAACACGCGGCGCCTGGTGAGCAAGCTCACGGCCATCGATGGCGTGGAGCGCGTGTTCGATGCGCCTTGCTTTCACGAAACCGCGTTGCGCCTGCCGGGCGACGCATCGGCCGTACTCGAAGCGCTGGCCGACCGCGGCGTGTTCGGCGGTCTCGCCTTGGCGGATTTCTATCCCGGGCTCGAGAACACCGTGCTGGTATGCGCCACCGAGACCAAGACCGAGGCCGATCTCGACGTCTATGCCGATGCGTTGCAGGCGGTGCTCGTCGAGCAGGCACAGGCTGCCTGAACAGACCGCGGCCGCGATTTTTCCAGACACAAGCAAGGACCGACATGACGCAACAGATCACGCTCAAGGGCAATCCCGCACAGGTGACCGGGCAGCTGCCGGCCGCCGGCGACCGCCTGGTCGACTTCAACCTGACCGGCACCAATCTGCGTGACATGAGCCTCGAGTCGTTCTCGGGCAAGCGCAAGATCTTCAATATCTTTCCGAGCATGGACACGCCGACCTGCGCGCTGTCGGTCAAGCGCTTCAACGCCGAGGCGCATGCGCTGGACAACGTCGCACTGCTGCAGATCTCGGCCGACCTGCCGTTCGCGCATGCGCGCTTCTGCACGGCCGAGGGCCTGGAGAACGGCACCACGCTGTCGATGATGCGCGACAAACGCTTCGCCGAGGATTACGGCGTGCTCATTGCCGACGGCCCCATGGCCGGACTGTGCGCGCGGGCCGTGATCGTGGCCGATGAGAACGACACCGTTCTCCACAGTGAACTGGTCGCCGAGATCGGCGACGAGCCGAACTACGACGATGCGCTCGCCGCGCTCAAGGTCTGAACTCAAACCGCAAGCAAGCAGCCCGGTGTGAAAGCGCGGGGCTGAATACGCCATGACCGAAAAGCTGATCTTCGAACACAGCCGCCCGGGCCGTCTTGCACTCGCGCAGGCCCCGGCCGAGGCGCCCGCCATCGACGACATTCCGGCCGCATTGCGGCGCGAGTCGGGCGTGGGGCTGCCGGAAGCCTCCGAGATGGACGTGGTGCGCCATTACACACGGCTGTCGCAGCTCAACTTCTCGATCGACACCCATTTCTATCCGCTCGGTTCGTGCACGATGAAGCACAACCCGCGGGCCTGTAACACCTTGGCCTCGCTGCCCGGTTTTCTGAACCGGCATCCGCTGGCGCCGGCCAGCCACGGGCAGGGCATGCTCGCCTGCCTGTACGAGCTGCAGGAAATGCTGACCACCGTGACCGGCATGGACGCGGTCTCGCTCACGCCGATGGCGGGTGCGCAGGGCGAGTTCACCGGCGTGGCGATGATCAAGGCCTATCACGAGTCGCGTGGCGACACGGCACGCGACGAGATTCTGGTGCCGGATGCCGCGCACGGCACGAACCCGGCCACGGCGGTGATGTGTGGCTGCAAGGTGGTCGAGATTCCGACCGATTCGGACGGCGACGTGGATATCGCGGCCCTGCGCGAGGCGGTCTCCGAGCGCACCGCCGGCATCATGCTCACCAACCCGTCAACGCTGGGCGTGTTCGAGCAGGACATCCTCGAGATCGCCGAAATCGTGCACGGCGCGGGCGGGCTGCTGTATTACGACGGCGCCAATCTCAACGCCATTCTCGGCAAGGTTCGCCCGGGTGACATGGGCTTCGACGTCATCCACATGAACCTGCACAAGACCTTCTCGACGCCCCATGGCGGCGGCGGGCCGGGTTCTGGCGCGGTCGGCGTGGGCAAGCGCCTGCGTGATTTCATGCCCATTCCGGTCGTCGGCAAGGACGGCGAGGGCGATGCCGCGACCTATCGCTGGCTTACCGAGAAAGACGTGCCGCATACCATCGGCCGGCTCTCGGCATTCATGGGCAACGCGGGTGTGCTGCTGCGCGCCTATGTCTATGCACGGCTTCTGGGGCGCGAGGGCATGACCCGCGTGGCCGAATTCGCCACGCTCAATTCGAACTACCTGATGACGCGCCTGCGTGAACGGGGTTTCGATCTGGCCTTCGCGGACCGGCGTGCCAGCCATGAGTTCATCGTCACGCTCAAGCGTCAGAAACAGCAGCTCGACGTCACCGCGACCGATTTCGCCAAGCGTCTGCTCGACTACGGCTTCCACGCGCCGACGATCTACTTCCCGCTGCTGGTGCCGGAATGCTTTCTCATCGAGCCGACCGAAAGCGAGTCGAAGGAAACGCTCGATGCCTTCGTCGCGGCCATGGTCGCGATCTGGGACGAGGCCAAGGCCGATGCCACGACCCTGAAAGACGCGCCGGTCAAACTGCCGGTACGCCGGCTGGATGAAGTCGCGGCGGCCAAGAACCTCGATCTCAAGCACGAGTCGGCCACGGCCGCCGACGCCTGATCGCCTGTTGCGATCAGCCGGCCGCGCTGTCCGGCTGTGGCATGATGCGCGGCTGATCTTGCAGCGCCGCGCGCTCCGGCGCGCGCTGAGTTTCTCAAGAGAAAGGACAATCTATGTCAGCTTTGATCTGCGGATCCTTCGCCTACGACACGATCATGGTCTACACGGGCCACTTCAAGAACGAGATCCTGCCGGATCGCGTGCACATGCTGAACGTGTCGTTTCTGGTGCCCGAGATGCGCCGCGAGTTCGGCGGCTGCGCCGGCAACATCGCCTACAGCCTGAAACTGCTGGGCGGCGAAGGCGCGCCGATGGGCACCGTGGGCAGCGATTTCGACGACTATGCTGACTGGATGGACAAGCACGGCATCAGCCGCGAATATCTTAAGCAGGTCGATACTGCCTATACCGCGCAGGCCTATATCACCACCGATCTGGACGACAACCAGATCACCGCCTTTCATCCGGGCGCGATGGGCCATGCCCACGAGCAGACCGTACCTACCGATGGCAGCGTGACGCTGGGCATCGTCTCGCCGGACGGCAAGGACGGCATGGTCCAGCACGCCGCACAGTTCGCCGAGGCCGGCATCGATTTCATCTTCGATCCGGGTCAGGGCCTGCCGATGTTCAACGGCGAGGAGCTCAAGCGCTTCATCGACCAGGCTGCCTATGTGACCGTCAACGACTACGAGTCGCAGCTGATGCTCGATCGCACCGGCCTGTCGCTCGAGGAAATGGCCGGCCAGCTCAAGGCTCTGATCGTGACCAAGGGCGGCGAAGGCTCGGTGATCTATGCCGGCGGCGAGCGCATCGACATTCCGGCCGGTTCGCCGACCGCGCTGGCCGACCCGACCGGCTGCGGCGATGCCTTCCGTGCCGGCCTGATCTACGGCCTGCAGCAGGGCATGGACTGGGAAACCACGGGCCGCGTGGCTTCGCTGATGGGCACGATCAAGATCGAGCGTCCGGGCACCCAGAACCATCGCTTTTCGATGGAAGACTTCGCTGCGCGCTACAAGCAGGAGTTCGAGCGGGACCTGTTCTAAGCGCGCGCTCCTTCGTACCGGACCGGCGTCGGCCGTGATCAGCATGCCGTACACGCTGGCCACGCCGCGGCTCGTTTTGCGCGAGCCGCGGCCGGCCGACGCCGAGGCCGTGTTCGAATTCGCGAGCGATCCGGTCGTGTCGCGCTACATGACCTGGGCGCGGCATCTGGATATCGAGGACAGCCACGAATTTCTGGAAGACGTCGCCACCGGCTGGGCTTCCGGCGAGGAATTCTGCTGGATGATCGAACACGAGGCCCGTGGCGCGATCGGCACCGTCGCATGCGTGTTCAGCGAGCAGGGCGCCGAAATCGGCTATGTGCTCGCCCGTTCGGCCTGGGGGCAGGGCTTCGGTTTCGAAGCCGCGCGTGCGGTTTTCGACATCGCTCGCGGCCTGGACGAGCTCTACCGGATCTGGGCCACCTGCGACCCGGACAACCAGGCCTCCATGCGGATTCTCGAGGCGCTGGGCATGCGCTGCGAGGGCCGACTGCGGCGCTGGTCGGAGCGCCCGAACCACGAAGACTACGACGGCGCACCGCGTGACGTGTTCATGTATGCGTGGACGCGCTGATCTTCCGGGCACCGCCGACCACTTGATGTCATTGCCTTCCTGCTAGAATCCGTCGCCATGTTCGTGCATCCCGATATCGACCCCGTCGCCATTGCCATAGGCCCGCTCGCCGTGCACTGGTACGGGCTGATGTATCTGCTGAGTTTTCTCGTGGGCTGGGGCCTGGGGATCGTGCGCACCAAGCAGGCGCATATCCACTGGCAACGCGAGGAGGTCGGCGATTTCCTCTTCTATGTCGTGCTCGGCGTGGTGATTGGCGGGCGCGTCGGCTACATGCTGTTCTATCAGCCGGGCATGCTCATCGATAACCCGCTGCAGCTGTTCTATATCTGGCAGGGCGGCATGTCGTTTCATGGCGGCATGCTGGGTGTGTTCGCCGCGGCGGGCTGGTTCGCGCGCAGTACGCAGCGCGCGTTCTTCGACATCACCGATTTCGTCGCGCCGATCGTGCCGGTGGGTCTGTTCTTCGGCCGCATCGCGAACTTCATCAACGGCGAGCTCATCGGCCGCGTGACCGATGTGCCCTGGGCGATGGTCTATCCACGCATCGACATGGCGCCACGCCATCCATCGGAACTCTATGAGGCCGCTCTCGAGGGCCTGGTGCTGTTCGCGCTGCTCTGGTGGTTCGCGGCGAAGCCACGGCCGCGCATGGCGGTATCCGGGCTGTTTCTGCTTGGCTATGGCTGTCTGCGTTTCTTCGCCGAGTTCTTCCGCCAGCCGGATGCCTTCCTCGGCTTCGTGGCCTTCGACTGGATGACCATGGGACAGGTGCTCTGCACGCCGATGATCCTCGGCGGTATTCTGCTGCTGGTGCTGGCCTATCGCCGCGACACGGTGACGTCATGAGCGCGCCCGAAGTCACGCCGCTCGAGCAGCCCTATCTCGATCTGATGCGCGAGGTGCGCGATCAGGGCACCCGCAAGGCCGATCGGACCGGCACCGGCACGGTGTCCGTGTTCGGCCGGCAGATGCGCTTCGACCTGTCGCGCGGGTTTCCGGCGCTTACCACCAAGAAACTGCATCTGCGCTCGATCATTCACGAGCTGCTGTGGTTTATCGCTGGTGACACCAACATCGGCTATCTCAAGGACAACAAGGTGCGGATCTGGGACGAGTGGGCCGACGAGAACGGCGATCTCGGCCCGGTCTATGGTTATCAGTGGCGCAGCTGGCCCGCGCCCAACGGCGACTCGGTGGATCAGCTGGCGCGGGTGGTCGACTCGATCAAGCACAGCCCGGACTCGCGCCGCCATGTCGTGACCGCCTGGAACCCGGCCCAGGTCGACGACATGGCGCTGCCGCCGTGCCATCTGCTGTTCCAGTTCTACGTGGCCGACGGCAGGCTGTCGTGTCAGCTCTACCAGCGCAGCGCGGATATCTTCCTCGGCGTACCGTTTAATATCGCGTCGTACGCGCTGCTCACGCACATGGTCGCGCAGGTCTGCAATCTCGAGGTGGGCGACTTCGTGCACACGCTCGGGGACGCGCATCTCTACCTGAATCATCTCGAACAGGCCGACACGCAGCTCGCGCGGGCGCCGCTGGCGGCCCCGCAGCTATGGTTGAACCCGGCGGTCGACGACCTGTTCGCGTTTCGCTTCGACGATATTCGTCTCGAGGGCTATCGCAGCCACGCCCGTATCAGCGCGCCGGTCGCTGTCTGAAGCAGGGCGGTGGATCGCGTCGCGAGGCTTCGTCTTTAGTCGGAAACGAGCGCTTTTTCGCGCAGCGAATCGCGCGCGAGGCCCGATGAAGACCGCGCCGACAGGCACGCCTGCCAGATCAGAAACATAGATAGCGACGGTTCGCACAAGGTTTGCGGCAATCGGCCGATAGATGCCGGACAAACGCTACGCGATCGCGGCTCAGCAGCCAGTCACGGCGGCATATTCTGCGCTAGACTTGCCTGAACCTCGGCTGACTGGGCACGGGAGATATGGCGCCACCCCGAACGGTACGTGTACTTATCGTGGACAACGATCCGGAGGATCGTTCGCTGCTCGCGGATCTTCTGCGTTCCGGTCCGCGTTGTCGTTACGACCTCACCATGGCCGGTTCCTATGCGGACGGGTTGGCAGCGCTGCGGCGTGGTGAGTTCGATATCTGCCTGCTGGATTACGAACTCGACGGCCATACCGGTCTGGAGTTGATCCGCAGCCCGGCCGCGGTCGCTCTCGGTGCGCCGATCGTGGTTCTGACCGCCCACGACGACTACGACATCGACCTGGCGGTGATGGAAGCCGGCGCGGCCGAGTTTCTGCCCAAGGGCGAACTCAGCGCCACGCTGCTCGAACGCACGATCCGCTATTCCATCCAGCACTACGAAAGCCAGCGCAAGTTCACCTACCTCGCGCGCCACGACCAGGTGACGGGCCTGTTCAACCGAACCGTGCTGCTCGAGCGGCTGCAATACATGCTCGAACGGCCCCGGCGTGAGCGCCATCCCTTCGCCGTGCTTTATTTCGACCTCGATGGCTTCAAGTCGATCAACGACAGTCTCGGTCATGGCGTGGGCGACGAGGCGCTGTCCACGTCGGCCAGCCGGCTCAAGGAACAGTGTGGCGGTCATCCGTTGCTGGCCCGCCTCGGTGGCGACGAGTTCGTTGCCGTGGTGGATACCGACGACAAGGACGTGGTGCGCGAGCTGGTGGACGGCGTGCTCGAGTCGTTTCGCAAGCCGATCGTGATCGATGAGCACAAGATCTTCGTGACCATCTCGATCGGTGTCGCGACGTATCCCGAAAACGGCACGGCCGCGAACACCCTAATCAACAATGCCGACGCCGCCATGTATCTCGCCAAGCAGGGCGGGCGCGATACCGCACACTGGTTCGACCGCGAGCACGACGGACGGCCGGAATCGCGTATCGGTCTCGAGAACGAGCTGCGCGCCGCCATCGAGGCGAACGAGCTGCATCTGGTCTATCAGCCGCAGTTTGATCTGGACAGCGGCCGTGTCGTCGGGCTCGAGGCGCTGGCGCGCTGGAATCATCCGCGGCTGGGGCCGATCCCGCCCGAGGAATTCGTGCCGCTCGCCGAAGCCCGGGGTTGTATTAGGGCGCTGACGCGCTGGGCGCTGACCCATGCGTGCCAGCAGTATCTGAGCTGGCGTGACGCCGGTGTGCTCGACGACGACGTGGTGCTTGCGGTCAATGTGTCCTCGCAGCACGCCCGCGACGAGGATTTCCTGCCCATGGTGCGCGAGCTCATCGAGCGGCTGGCTATGCCCGCGCGCCTGCTCGAACTGGAATTCACAGAAAACGCACTCATGCTGGGCCCGGACGACACCAATCCACTGGTCGAGCAACTCAAGGATCTGGGCGTGCAGGTGGTGATCGACGATTTTGGCAAGGGCTATTCGTCGCTGAGCTACCTCACGCGCCTGCCCGTGGACTCGCTGAAGATCGATTTGAGCTTTCTTCAGGGCGTCACCGACAATAATCGCGATCGCGCCATGGCGCGGGCGATCATCGCCCTCGGTGCGAGCCTCGGTCTGCGGGTGGTCGCGGAAGGCGTCGAAACCAACGACCAGCGGCAATTTCTGGTCGATAACAAGTGCGCGTTCGGGCAGGGCTTTTTCTATGCGCCCGGTCTGCCCGTCGCGGACTGCACACGTCTGCTCCAGGACAGCGCGCCGATGAGCGCGCTCTTTCACTAGGCGCGGTCGCTCATTCTTTCAGCGGGTAGGGGACAAGCAGCAGCGTGAGCACCATGTTCCGCGAAGAACCGGAAACGCGCGCCCAGTCCCTGGGCGCGGCCGCCCTCGGCCTGCTGCTCGAGCAGATGCCGGATGCCGCCCTGTGCCTGCTTGATACGGCCGGTGTGATCGAAGAATGGCATCCGAGCGCGGAAGCGTTGCTCGGCCATATTGCGTCCCAGGTTCAGGGCCAGCGGCTGGAAACGTTGCTGCCGGAGGAGCGCCGCTTCGAAGCCGAGCTGCCGCGTGCCCTGTTCGAGGCCAGCGCCCAGGGGCGCGGACGTATGGAAGGCGCGCTGATGACCCGCACCGGTCAGCGCCGTGTCTGCGTCATGGATCTGTCGCCGCGTCTCGACGGCGAGGACGACATCGCCGGCTTCATCGTGCTCGTTCGTGCCACCGGCCCGCGCCGCGCGGTCGACACCGTGGCGGCCAACGAGAACCTTGCGGCGGCCCATCGACTTAATCTGACCCGCGCCACCGACGACCCGGCGTGGGTGGGTATCGATCTCACCGGCCGGGTCAGCGGCATGGGCGAGGGCGCGGCCAGCTGGCTCGGCTGCGACGTGGAGGACACCCTCGGCCGGGCGATCGAGGTTTGTATCCAGCTGCGCGACGCGGCGAGCTGGCCGATCGCGCTGCATCGTTCGGTGCGCTCGCGGCGGCCGATCAGCGTGAACGTCGCGCCCATCGACGGCGGTGAGGCGCCGTTGCGTACGGCGCGGTTGCTGCCGTTACGCACGCCGGAAGGCCGCCTCAACGGGTTCACGCTGCTTGTGGAGTCGGCCGATGTGGCCAGCGCGCCGATCGAACCGCCGGCCACCTCCAGTCAGCGCACGCCGCTGGACCGCGCGAGCGACCGGGCGGGCGTGCTGGCAGCTGCCCACGACCTGCGCGAGCCGCTGCGCAAGATGCAGCACAATGCCCGCCAGCTGCAGGCCGCCGAGGCGCCGCGTTTGACCGACCAGGGCCGGCGCCAACTGGAAAGCCTGCAGGCGGCAGCCGATCGCATGCAGGGCATGATCGGCGGCATGCTGCGCCTGGCGCGTATCGATACCGGCAGCGTGGAAGTCGAGCCGCTCGAACTGGATACGCTCATCGACGATGTGCGCGCCGATCTCGCCGTGCTCATCGAAGAACATGGCGCCACTTTCGATATCTCGACGCTCGGGCGCCTGACCGGCGACGCCGCCCAGTTGCGGGCGCTGTTCCAGAACCTGATCGACAACAGCATTCGCTATCGCCGCGCCGGTACGCCGCCGCGCATTCGTATCGCAGCAGAATCGAGCGACGACGCACCAGCCGGCGTGCGGATCAGCTATGCGGACAATGCGCGCGGCCTGGGATCGCCCGAGCTGGCATTCCAGCCGTTTCGAAAAAACGGCTCGCCGGATCACGGTACCGGCATCGGCTTGTCGCTGTGTCGTCGTATCTGCCGCCGTCATGGCGGTGATCTCACCGTGGCCGAAACCGGCCAGACCGGCACGACATTCACGATCGAACTCAACGATATCGAGGACGAGGCCGCGCTCGACGCCTGAGTCGTCGCGTGGGCGCATGCGACCTCGACAAGGAGTCCCGCTTGCCAACCGAATCGCCAACGAACGCTACGGGCGTTGCCCTGACGTTGATCGCTGCGATGGATCAAAACGGCGTGATCGGCGCCGATGGCGGCATGCCATGGCATATCCCGGGCGATTTGCGCTGGTTCAAGCAGCAGACCCTGAACAAGCCGATTCTGATGGGCCGACGCACCTTCGAGTCGATCGGCCGCGCGCTGCCCAAGCGGCGCAATCTCGTGCTGACTCGCGACGCGGCGTTTGTCGCCGACGGGGTCCAGCGCGTCGGCGGTATCGACACCGCAATCGGCATCGCGGCACGGGATGGTGCCGCGGAGCTGATGGTGATCGGCGGCGCGCAGGTCTATGCGCTCGCCCTCGAACGCGCGAGCCGGCTGCAGCTCACGCGTATCGAAAGCGCCTACGAGGGCGACACGTGGTTCCCCGAAATCGACTGGTCGGCCTGGGAACTGGTCGACGAGACAGCGGTTGCCGCCAGCGGTGATACGCCGGCGCATCGGTTCATGACATGGCAGCGGCGGCGCGCTTAGACTGGGCGTTCACCATCACTGCATTTTCCAGGAGACGGATATGGCAGAAGACCTTCAGGCCCGCTTCGAACAGGCGCAGAAAGATGTGGAAACGCTGTCGTCGCGCCCGAGCAACGACGATCTGCTCGCCCTATACGCCCATTTCAAGCAGGCCACCGTTGGCGATGTCGAGGGCAAGCGGCCCGGCATGACCGATTTCAAGGGTCGTGCGAAGTACGATGCCTGGGCCAAGCTCAAGGGCACCAGTGCCGACGACGCGATGGAAGGCTACATCAACAAGGTCAATTCACTGCTCGACGCCGACAGCTGACGCCGGCTGCAGCGACAGCACGTCGCCGACCACGGACCGGGCCTCGGCCAGCGTCATGTAGCGGCCGAGCCCGGCTTCCTGCAACACCGTGCAGGTGAAGGCCCGGATGTCGTCGGCGCCGGACAGCGACATTTCGCTCTCGTACGCGCGGTAACGCCGCTCGAATCCCGTATTGGCGAGCGCGCCTATCGATGCGATTCGTATCTCGCGCGCCGCGGTTCGGTCGAGCCGTCGCCGGGCGCTGGTGACGATGAACACACCCGGCGCGATATGCTGGGCCGTCGGCTTGGGGCCATGCACCTTGAGTTCGCAATAGCCACGCGATTCGTCGATGGTCGCAAGGCGTTGCGGCTTGCTGTCCTGCAGATAGACACTCCAGCGTCGCTCGGGCACCACGAGCGCGGTATGCAGCCGAACAGTGCTGCCGACGCCCAGCATCGGCTGGCCGGCCTCGCGTATGCCGGCGCAACCGGTGCACAGACCCAATACGATGCCGAATGCGGCCGCCTGCAGGATTCGGTTCATTGATCACACCGTCGTATCGTCCGTACCGGGCATGAATCGTGACGCATCGGTGTCACGCCGACGCACGTAAACTGTCGCGCATGAACCATCCCGTCTCCTGGCTAGTATTCGATCTCGGCGGCGTGCTCGTCGACGTGGCGCCCGCGGAGGTCACGCTGGCCGCGCTGGCACGCCGCAGTGAAACGTCCGAAGCCCTACTCGAGCCGCTGTTGCGCGAGCGCTTCGTCGAGACCCCGTACTCGCTGGCCGAGCGTTTCCAGATCGGCACGCTCGACGAAGCCGGTTTCCATGCCGCCTTGAACGACAGTCTCGACCGTCCGCTCGACTACAGCGTCCTGATCGCGGAAATCGAAGCCATGCTGCTTGGCGAGAAACGGGACACCGTCGCATTGCTGGCTCGCCTGGCCGCGGCCCATCGTATTGCCTGCTACAGCAACACCAACGCGACGCACTGGCGATACATGCTGCGACAGTTCGGTTTCTTTGCGTATATCGAGCGTGCATTCGCCTCCCAGGAGCTGGGTGTCGCCAAGCCGGACCCGCGTGGTTTCGCCCATATCGCGGCCGCGCTGGATGTTGCGCCCGCCGGCTGCCTGCTGATCGACGACCGTCAAATCAATGTCGACGGTGCGCGCACCGCCGGCTGGCAGGCAATACAGTTCACCGATGTCGCCACGCTCGAGCGCGACCTCGCCACGCGCGGCATCAACGTGGGAGCATCGGCTTGAGTCTGTCGGACGCCGTTCACTCCGATGCCGGTGTCGCTGCGCCGCGGGCCGATCATGTCGACCGGCTCAGGGAATTTCTCGATGCGCATCGGCAGCTGTTCGTGCTCACCGGCGCCGGCATCAGCACGCTGTCCGGCATACCGGATTACCGCGACCGGGACGGCGGCTGGAAAGGCGCCACGCCGATCCAGCATCAGGCGTTCGTCAGCCAGCAGGCCAAGCGCAAACGCTACTGGGCACGCAGCATGGCAGGCTGGCCGGCGGTGGCGCGGGCACGCCCGAACGCCGCCCATCACGCGCTCCACCGCCTCGGCAAGGCCGGCGCCACCTCGCTGCTCGTCACCCAGAACGTGGATGGCCTGCACCAGGCGGCGGGCAGTCGAGCGGTCGTGGACTTGCATGGACGCCTCGATCGGGTGATCTGTCTGGACTGCAACACGCGGCTTTCGCGTCACCGGGTCCAGGAGATGCTCGTCGCCGCGAATGCGGGGTGGCTGCACGACAGCGATGCGATTCGACCGGACGGCGACATCGAGCTCGGCGACGTGGATTACGCGGCGTTCGTGGTGCCCGACTGCCCGGTCTGTCGCGGCATTCTCAAGCCGGACGTGGTCTTTTTTGGTGGCGCCGTGCCGCGACGCACGGTCAACCGTGCCTGGAACGGGCTGGCACGCTCGGACGCCGTGCTCGTGGTCGGGTCGTCCCTGATGGTCTGGTCGGGGTTTCGTTTCGTGCGTGAAGCGGCGCGCAACGGGCTGCCGATCATGGCGATCAATCGCGGCCGCACGCGCGCGGACGACCTGATCACCCACAAACTGGATGATGACTGCGGCGCGCTGCTGGACGCGGCAATCGCGCCCACGCCCTGATGGTTGAGAAATCGCCGGAGCGCCGGGGTTAGACCTCCGACGCGGCGCCGTCCACCCGGCCGAAGGGAACGGCGCCCACGACCAGCCGTGTCGCGATAATATAGCCGAGAAATCGGAGTTTCTTGCGAATCATGAGTCTGCCCTCGAATGTCCGCGTTGTCTTTGCTGTCGTTCCCGGAATACTGGCGCCGCGCCATGACAGGAGCGTGACATGAGCGGCGTATCCAACCCGGATCGCGGCCTGCGTATCGGTGTGGATCTCGGCGGCACCAAGATCGCCGGCATCGTGCTCGACGGCGACGCCGCGGTATGCGCCGAACGTCGGATCGACACGCCGAACGGCGGCTATCGCGAGACCGTGGAAGCCATCGTGGATCTGGTCCATGCGCTGGAACAGGACGTGGACCAGGCCGGTCTCCCGCTGGGCGTGGGCACGCCGGGCAGTGTGCTGGCCTCGACCGGGCGCCTGCGCAACGCCAACTCGCAATGTCTGAACGGCAAGCCGTTGGGCGCCGACCTGGCGTCTGCATTGTCGCGCGACGTGCGGCTGGCCAACGACGCCGACTGCCTGGCGCTGTCGGAAGCCCGCGACGGCGCCGGTGCCGGCCACGGCAACGTCTTTGGCGTGATTCTGGGAACCGGGGTCGGGGGTGGTGTCGTGATCGACCGGCAACTGATCACTGGACGCAACGGCTTGGCCGGGGAATGGGGGCATACCTGCCTGCCGTGGCAGACGTCGGCCGAGGCGCGCCAGCCACCGCGGTGCTGGTGTGGTCTGGATAGCTGTCTGGAAGCGTGGCTTTCCGGGCCGGGCATGACGGCCGACCACGTGCGTCGCGGCGGCTACAACCTGCCTGCGCACGAGATCGTGCAGCGTGCAGAAGCCGGTGAGCGGTTGGCCGGGGCGACGCTCAAGGTATGGCTGCAGCGCGTCGCGCGCTCGATGGCCATGGTCGTCAACATCGTCGACCCGGACGTCATCGTGGTGGGCGGTGGCCTGTCCCAGATTCGCTGGCTTTATAGCGAAGTACCCAAGATCTGGGCACAGCATGCCTTTGCCGAGTCGATCGACACGCCGCTGTTGCCGGCGGCCCACGGCGATGCGTCCGGCGTGCGCGGCGCAGCGCGGCTCTGGCCGTTGTCCGAATAGCGGTTCGGGCGGCCGCGCCGGTGGCAATTTTCAACAATCGTTAGCCGGCCGCCATTCCGCCGCGAACGCCCGTGAGGAGCGGCTGTCCAACGGTATTGCACGCATCTCGGCCGCGGCGTACAAGAGGTGGTCGCTGTATGGATCCCAGTCGTCGATCATGGACGCGCTGACCATCAGCCGCACGGCGTTTGTGCTACGGTCTAAGAGAATCCGACTTTGAGGCAAATATGACAGAAAAGAATCCGGAAAAGGGTTATGTCGCACTGCTGGGCTGGTCGCTCGGTGCGATCGAGGCTGCCGATCGTTTTGATCGGCGCTATGTGGTCGTCGCCCCGGATTGGGCTGAAGACTACTGCAAGCAGCATGATATCCCTTACATTCCATGGAATTTCGAGCGTCTGAACGACCGCTCCATGGAAATTGCGGAAAAGCTCAAGGAAGAGGGTGTTGACGTTGCCATTCCGCTGTTCGAGGAGACGGTGGAATGGGCCGGTGCTATCAACTCCGTGCTCATGGACAACCCGCGCCTGCACGGCCAGGCGGTGCTCTTCCGTGACAAGGCGCTGATGAAGCGTCGCGCGCAGCTCGGCGGCATCCGTGTGGGTATTTTCGAAGAAGCCCACGAGATGGACGATGTCTATCGCTTCTTCAAGCGCGTGAACCAGACGCTGCTCAAGCTCGACGGCGACCCCCAGGATCCGATCCACCTGAAGGCGTTCGACAAGGCCGGTTGCCTGGGCCACCGGATGATCCGCACGGTCGAGGAGATCGATGCGATTCCGGAAAGCGAATACCCGCTGCTCATGGAAAGCCACCTCGACGGCTGGGAATTCGCGGTGGAAGCCTGGATCTGGGACGGCAAGATCCAGTTCCTGAACATCTCCGAGTACGTGACGCTCGGCTACTCCGTGTTCGTGCCGGCCACGCCGGAGCTCGAGAGCTGGCGTAATGCGATTACCGAACAGATCGAGAAGCTCATCAAAACCTTCGACATCAAGTTCGGTCAGATTCATCCCGAGTACTTCGTGACCTCCGACGGCACCATGTACTTCGGTGAAGTCGCCTACCGTCCGCCGGGTTTCAAAGCCTTCGAGCTGATCGAGCGTGCCTATGGCTTCAACGCCTATCAGGCCACGATTCTGGTCATGGATCCGAAGACCACGCAGGAGGAGATCGACAACTTCTTCCCCGAGCCGGTCAAGGATGCCAAGGGCTATGCGGGCTGCTTCGGCGTCTATCCGCGTCGACGCGTGGTCAGCAAGCTCGAGATCCCCAAGGAAACCGAAGAGCATCCGTACTTCGATTTCCACGAGCTCACTGCCCCGCTGCAGGACACCGTCACCAAGCGTACGGCGTTCGGCACCCACTGGGGTCTGGTGTTTTTCTTTGGCGACAATCCGCACCAGCTGCGTGATCTGCTCAGGCACCAGGAAGAGCTCGACTTCTACGTCTAGACAGGACGTACAAGCCGAAACGAAAAAGGCCGCGCCGGCTTTCCCGGCGCGGCCTTTTTAATGCCTGTCGTTGTCGCGTAAGGGGTATCAGCCGTCGTTCCAGGGCAGCTGCGCAGCCCAGCTTTCCGCAATCAACGCGCGTATACGCGCTACGGCCTCGTCCGGCACGATGCTGGCGTCGCCGATCTCGCGGCTCTTGTAGTGAAAGACATAGACGCGGGCGATGAACTGTTCGAATGGCAGCGACGACTCGCCTTCGAGTTCACCGTGGCTGTGGGTCGAGGTGATGATGTCCTGACCCCAGTTCTGACCCTTGTCGCGGTTCGGGTTGAAGAAGTAGACACGCCATTCGCCGGCCGGGTCATAGGCAACGCGCTGGATGGAGATTGCGTGCCAGCCGACAAGCGCACCGCTGTAGTCGGTGGTCGCGATTCCGCAGGGCTGGGCGTAGACCAGGTCGCGCCCCCCGTTGTAGAGCGGGTGATACGACGCATAGAACGCGCGGATGAAATCGTCGCAGCGGTGGACGCCGCCGGTGGCTGTATCCAGTAGCTCGCCGAAGCCGCGGTGTACCCACCAGCCGTGCAGTTCCGGGTTGACCCATCGATGGCCGTCGCCGGATCGGCCGATCGTTTGCCGGCTCATTTCCATGTAGATGCGGTCGAGATGCGGGGTGAGCAGCAGCGAAACGGGGTCGAGCTCGGTATGCAGCGTCGTTGCCAGCCCGAACGACAGTTCGCTTGAGCGGATCGTCTGGCCCTCGAAGTGCATGGTCAGCTCGTTTTCGCGGGCCGCGAAAGCGATCAGCTCCAGCAGATAACCGACATCGTTCTGTGCCCACAGGCTGATCGCGCGTGCGGCCTGGCAGGTGGGGTTGTGGCCCTGATCGACGCCGCGTGGCTGGCCGAGCACCGACAGCGTGCCCGCCAGAAGCAGCACGTTCGCGTCGGGCGGGTCCTGCCATTCGCTGGCGTTGCGCAGCTGTTCGCCCACGCTCGGATGTATTGCCAGCACCATCAGCCGGCGCAGGCCCGGCAGTACCGGGCGTATGAAGGTCATGCCCTGTTCGAGCAGCTTCGACAGCCCGTAGATGGAACGCGCGGTCTCGCGCCAGATCGCAAAGCGGATGAGATCGGAGATTAGCGTCTGATGGGCGCCGAGGCTCACCTTGCCCACCGCGTTGAGCGCTAGAGCCGGGCCGACCAGCTCTGGGGCGTTGTCGACCAGATGGCGCAACAGATCCGCATGGTGCGGCGACACCAGGCCGGTGCGCGCCATCGCCTGGCCGAAATTGTGGGCTTCCTCGGCAAGCGCGTTGATATCCAGCTGGGTGAGCGCGGCGGCGTAGTCGTCGCGCGTACCGGCACGCGACAGGGGTGTCGGGCCGTTGAGCGCGTTCATCCACTCGCGTGCGCGCGCGACGGACGGGTCGTCGTCGGGCAGCTCGTGCGTCGCGCGATCGGCGGCGCGCAACAGCGCTTCGACACGCTGGACCATGATCGGGCGCTGCAGCAGCACGCGTTCGGCTTCCTGAATAAGGGCGTCGAGAATGGCGGCCGTACCCAGGTGTTCGAGAATGAAATCGAACAGGTTCTTGACCCGTTCTGCGGCGGCCGGGTCGGCCTCGCGGGTTTCCTCGGTCGCCACCGGAAACAGCAGATCGAGATTGCTCGCCAGTATCTGCTGCAGAAAGCGGCGGGCGTCGTTCGGCGGCATGCCGGTGTGATCGCTGTGGCCTTCGGCGATCGCGAGCATGCGCAACTCGCTCAGGCATTCGAGCGTTGCGTTGATGCCGCCGCCGCGCAGGGTGCCACTGACCAGCGCCGGCACCAGCATCTCCGGCTTTTCCCAGTCACCGCCGGCGAATACGCCGCCGGCATCGAAACGCGGCGCGTAGGCATACAGATGGCGAATGCCTTCCGGGCTGCGCAGCAGCTTTTGTGCGCGGGCCATGAGCTGTTGCTGCTGCATGGCCTTGCCGAAGGTGCGCGCGGCCTCGAGTCGTTCGAGTACTTGTTCGAAATCTTCGGCGAGGCGCGCCGGATCGCTCAGGCCGCTGCTTGTGACTTGGGCCATGAATCGCCCTCCAGTGATCTGGATGGCCGGCACGGCCATCGTGTTCGGAACCCGATGCCGGTCACGTTCACGGTATGCGAGCTTGCTCGAGCCGCGCGCCGTGGGGCGATGAATCGCCGTGATCCACCCGGCATCCTGTTCAAATGAAAGAATGGACGTTAACACAAGGCCAAGGCGCCTCATGACGCGCATACAGCGTGTTATCGGCGCCCGCAGCGCAACTCTGCAGGCCCGTCGGTCCGTACTCGACCCACGGGCGTTTTGACTGGATGTGTCGCGTGGAGCGGGTCGCCGGCCCGAATCAAACGTTCAGGCCGCGCGCCGGTCCGCCCAGCGCAGCCACCGGCGTACCAGCCGGATGCTCAGCCAGAGGGTGACCAGAATCCAGCCCGCGGTTGCGATGAACAGCGCCAGCATGAGCGTGCCGATGCCCAGTTCCGGCCAGGCGGCGGCCAGGGTCTCGACCGGATGCGGCGCGTACGCCAGCGTGTTGAGCACGGTAAGCGCGCTGTTGTAGAGCGTGGGCAGTGCCGCCAGCGGCGCGAACAGCACGAGCAGCAGGGCCAGCACCGAGATCGCATGGTGCCGGCCGAGCCAGCGATGGTGCGACGCGACCAGCGGTGTCTGCGCCGCCGCGGCCCACCAGTGCACGAGCGCGACCACGGCCATCACCGGAATGAGCAGAATGCCCACCCCGAGCCAGAGTGCGGCGGCGATCGTGCCCGCGCCGATATAACCGAAGGTGACGCCGAAGTTGCTCGTCTCTACGGCCGGCGATGATTCCTGCACGCTCACGATGTGGGCCCGGGCAGGGCGCGGTGCTCGGCGAAGGCGAGTACACCGCGGATGAAGCGATACAGGCCCCATAGCCAGAGAATCACGTAGCCGATGAAGCCGATCATCACGGTGGTGAGCACCAGGCAGACCAGCGACCAGAGCACCGTGAACCAGAAGGTGCGCATCAGCCAGCGGTGGTGGCTGTAGGCCACGGGGTCGCGACAGTCGCGCAGCTTGACGTGGTTGATGATCACGCCGGCCACGGCGGTGATGATCGAAAAGAAGCCCAGGCCGTAGAGAACATAGGTCACGAGCAGGACATTGCGCTCGATCTCGCTGCGGGTGACGGGCGTGGAATCGATTTCCTGGCTCATGCGAAACAAGGGTCGGTAGAAGGGGGACGCGGGCACGCTTTCGAGGTTTTCGGCGGCCCGCATTTGCTAGAATCGGGGCATCACAAGACGTTCACAAGCCGGGTTGCGGCATGCTTCAACTATTCACGCATCATCGCAGTGTGTCCGCGCATCGCGTGCGTATCGCTCTCAACTACAAGGGTGTGTCGTACAAGTCCATCTTCACGGATATGGACCATACCCGCGGCGATCGGCTGAGCTATCTCAACGTCAATCCGCAGGGCCTCATTCCCGCGCTCTGGGCCGAGGACGATCTGGTCATATCCCAGTCATCGGCCATTCTAGAATACCTGGAGGAGCGCTATCCTGAACGGCCGCTGCTGCACGGCGACATCGCTGAGCGCGCACGGATCCGTTCCTTTGCCCAGATCGCGATCGCCGATACCCACCCGCTGAACAACCTGCGCGTGCTGCGCTACCTGCGCGACGGCATGAACGTGGCTTACGAAAAACGCCGGGAATGGTTCGAGCACTGGATCCACAAGGCCTTTGCGCCGATGGAATCCATTCTCGCCAACCAGGCCCGCGAGAACGACGAGAACAGCTATTGTTTTACCGCGCGCCCGAGCCTGGCCGATGTGTGCCTGGTGCCGCAGGTCTCCATGGCCGAGCGCTATGACGTCGATCTGAGCGGGTATCCCACCATCCGTCGTGTGCATCGCGCCTGCATGACACTAGCTGCCTTCCAGGCCGCTGATCCGGACAACCAGCCGGATACCAAATAACCCGTCGCCCGCCCGAAACCGCGTCCCGCGCGGCTTATCGGGATCGACACGGTGGTCGTCGGCGCGGCGGCTTTGACCCCGCGCAGACCGGCGAAGCCGACAAGTCGCGTTTTCCCGCTCAGCGCCCGCCTCGACAGCGCTTGTTAATGCCATACACCTGGGTCTAGGGCCTGTGGCCGTTTTATCCGCGTCCGCGCCAAGCGCTGCCTAAAAAATTTACTAGGGGCGGCAAGACGAGGCGTAGCGCGCGCCGCGCAGTCATTCTGCGCAAGCGGGCTAGAACGCTGGATTGCCGGAAAACGGCTCTTGTCCCGAAGGGTTGGGCCGCAAATCATGCTCTGCGGCGTTGCGAGTCTTGATCGTGGCACGCCACGAGGCGGCGACTCGCGCCTTGCAGAACACGATTTGCGGTCTCCAACGCGGGCTCGCATAAAACGGCCATAGGCCCTAGGGTGGCGGCATCGGACAACGCGTATCCAAAGGGCGGCGGGTGATGAGCACGATAGCCACGATAGTTGCAGACGTCCGTGCCCGGGCGGGCACCTACGAGCCGGCAAGCCAGCGCGACCTCATGCTGCGCTTTGTCGATGCCTGGTTCGAAGGCATCACGCTCGACGCCATCGCGGCGCGTTCGGTCGATGCCCTCTATGCTGCGGTCTGTGACCAGTTCGAGCTGATCTGTGAGCCGCGCCGCCTCGGCGAACCGCATATCCGTGTTCACGAGCTCGACGGCCGCGAAGGGCATTGCGATACCGCGCTCATCGCTGTCGCGGACGACATGGCGTTTCTCGTCGACACCATCAGCATGGCGGTGCGTGAGACCGGGGCCGATATCGACTGGATGATGCACCCCATCATGCGCGTCGCCCGCGACGAGTCCGGCGTGCCGTGCGACATCCGCTCGGCAGCGGAAAGCACGAACCACGGCGACGAGGAGTCGCTGGTACGGCTCGAGTTCGCGGCGCCCACGGGTCTTGAAAGCGATGCGCTGGTCGAGCGCGTGGCGCACAATCTCGGCGACTTGCAGGCCGTGGTCGGCGACTGGCAGGCCATGCGGCGCCAGCTGCAGAAGGTCGTCGCCGAGCTGGATACCGTGCCCAGCGGCGTCGATATCGACGAATGCGAGCAGACCCAGGCGTTCCTGCGCTGGCTCGCGGACGATCACTTCACCCTGCTCGGCTATCGCCAGCGCGAGGTGCAAAGCGGCGACGACGACGCCGAGGTCATGGTCGACACGCCCGGCACCAGTCTCGGTCTGCTGCGCGAGGACCGCGCCGGCCTCGACCCGGACGGCTATGTCGCGCCGGCGGCCGCGCTCGACAAGTACACCCAGTCCGCGCGCATTCTCGTCGTGGCCAAGGCCAACCGACGGTCCTGGATCCATCACGCCGAAACCATGGACGTGATCGCGATCAAGCGCATGGACGACACCGGCAACGTGATCGGCGCCCATCGCTTTCTGGGTCTGTTCTCGGGCGAGGCCTATGCGATGAGCCCGCGCCAGATTCCGCTGCTGCGCCAGAAAGTGCGCGACGTGGTGGCCCGCGCCGCCCTGCGCCCGCGCTCGCACAGCGCCAAGAGCCTGCGCTACATCCTCGAGACCTTCCCGCGCGACGAGCTGTTCCAGTCCTCGGAGGACGAGCTCTACAACACGGTCATGGGCGTGCTCGGCATGCGCGAAACCGAGCGCCTGCGCCTGTTCATGCGCCGGGATCGCTATGCGCGTTTCTTCTCGTGCCTTGTCTACATGCCGCGCGAACGCTATACGCTGGAACTGCGCGAACAGATCGAAGGCGAGCTGGCGCGCTGTCTCGACGGCCGTGCCCAGGAGTCCGACGCCCAGTTCCTGCGCGGCGCCCTGGTGCGTATTCATTACCAGATCGCGATCGAGGGCGACGGCGAGGGCGATTTCGATACCCGTGAGCTCGAAGCCCATCTCATGGCCGCCACGCGTGCCTGGCCGGATCGCTTCGCGGCGGCCGCGCAGCACGCCGGTTCGCTCATGCCGGCGTATGCCCGCGCTTTCGACGCCGGCTATCGCGAGCGTTTCTCGGCGGAGGCCGCCGTCGACGATGCGCGCGTGCTCGCCGGCATCGACGACGGCGATACGCCCGTGCTTCAGGTCATCGGCGTCGCCGACGGCGATGTTCAGCTCAAGCTCTACGGCAGCGGCGCGGAGATGCTGCTGTCCACGACCATGCCGGTGCTGGAGAACTTCGGGTTGTCCGTGCATACCCAGCGGCCATACCTCATCCAGCGCCCCGGCCACACGCCGCAGTGGATACACGAATACGAAGCCGATCACCCGCAGGCCGATGCGTTGCGTGATGCCAGCCGCGGCAAAAGCATCGCGCAGGCTTTCGCGGCGGTGATCGCCGGTACCGCCGAGAACGACGGCCTCAACCGGCTGATCATCAGCGCCGGATTCACCCCGCGTCAGGTCGTGCTGGTGCGCACCATCACCCGCTACCTGCTGCAGACCGAACTGCCGTTTTCGCCGGACTACATTCAGGAACAGCTGGCCGGACACGCCGATCTGGTCGCGCGCTTCGTGGCGCTGTTCGAGTCCCGTTTCGACCCGGATCGAGCGGCCGACGATGGCGCCGCGCCCGATCAGGACGAAATCGCGGCCATGCTCGACGCGGTGGCCAGTCTGGACGCCGATCGCGTGCTGCGCGCCTTTCACGGCGTGATCAACGCGACCCTGCGCACGAACTATTTCCAGCCCGACGCACACGGGCAGGCCAAGCCGTATGTGAGCATCAAGCTGGATCCGGGCGACATGCCCGAACTGCCGCGGCCGCTGCCCATGTTCGAGACCTTCGTCTACGCGCCGGAGGTCGAGGGCGTGCATCTGCGCGGCGGCAAGGTGGCCCGCGGCGGCCTGCGCTGGTCGGACCGGCGCGAGGATTTCCGTACCGAGGTGCTGGGGCTGATGAAGGCCCAGATGGTCAAGAACGCGGTGATCGTGCCGGTCGGCGCCAAGGGCGGTTTCGTGGTCAAGAACGCGCCGGCCGACGAATCCCGCGAGGCGCGCCAGGCCCGCGGCATCGCCTGCTACAAGACCTTCATACGCGGTTTGCTCGACATCACCGACAATCGCGTCGGCGACGCGGTGGCGCCGCCCGAGCGCGTGGTGCGGCGTGACCCGGACGACCCCTATCTCGTGGTTGCCGCCGACAAGGGTACGGCCACGTTCTCCGACATCGCCAACGGGCTGTCGCAGGAATACGGTTTCTGGCTCGACGATGCCTTCGCGTCCGGCGGCTCCGCCGGTTACGACCACAAGGCCATGGGCATCACCGCCCGCGGCGCCTGGGAGGGGGTCAAGCGGCATTTCCGCGAACTCGATCACGACATTCAGACCGAGCCGTTCACGGTGGTCGGTATCGGCGACATGGGCGGCGACGTGTTCGGCAACGGCATGTTGCTGTCGGAACAGATCAAGCTGGTGGCGGCCTTCAACCACCTGCATATCTTCATCGACCCGAATCCCGATCCGGCGACGAGCTTCGCCGAGCGCAAGCGCCTGTTCGAGATGCCGCGTTCGGCGTGGAGCGACTACGACGAATCGCTGATCTCGGCCGGCGGCGGCGTGTTCGATCGCAGCGCGAAGACCATCGAACTCTCGGACGAGGCGCGCGCCGCACTCGGCATCGAGGAACGACGCCTTGCACCGATCGCGCTGATGAACCAGATCATCAAGGCGCCGGTGGACCTGCTCTGGAACGGCGGCATCGGCACCTACGTGAAGGCGCGTTCGGAATCGCACGCCCAGGTCGGCGATCGCGCGAACGACGGTTTGCGCGTCGATGGCCGCGATCTGCGCTGCAAGGCGGTGGGCGAGGGCGGCAACCTCGGCCTCACCCAGGCCGGACGGATCGAATACGCGCTCGCCGGCGGACGGCTCAATACCGACGCCATCGACAACTCCGGCGGCGTGGATTCGTCGGATCTCGAGGTCAATATCAAGATCGCGCTGGGCACGGTGGAAGCGGCCGGTGCCGTTGACCGCGAGGATCGCAATGCGCTGCTCGCACAGATGACGCCGGACGTGATCGATCTCGTGCTGTCGACAAATTATCTGCAGACGCAACAGATCAGTCTCATGGAGGCGGAAGGACTCACGCGCTTCGACGAGCAGATCAGCTTCATGCGGGCGCTCGAACGCGACGGCCGGCTCGATCGCCGCCTCGAACGGCTGCCGGACGATGAGACCATTGAAGAGCGGGCGCGCAACCGGCAGGGGCTGACGCGGCCGGAACTGGCGGTGCTCATCTCCTACAGCAAGATCGCGCTTGCCGATGCGGTGCTCGCCGGTGACCTGCCGGATGATCCCTGGTTCGAATATCTGCTTGCTTCGGGGTTCCCGCATGCGCTGGTCGAACGGTACCCGCAGGCGGTGTTCGATCATCGCCTCAAGCGGGAGCTGATCACCACGCTGGTCACCAATCAGATGGTCGACCGGCTCGGCATAGCGACGGCACACCGGCTGCCGGCGGGTTTCGGTGCGCGCATGGATGCCGCGGTCCGGGCTTACGTGCTTGCCGATGCCTGGCTCGACGGCGAGGCGCTGTTCAGCGAAATCGAGTCCTGGGACAACCGCCTGGCCACCGCGCACCAGTACGCGCTGCACAAGATCGTGATCGGCCTGCTCAAGCACGCCATGAGCTGGCTGCTGGGTACGCCGGGCATCGAGGGCGATCTGTCCTCGCTGGTGTCGCGCTATCAGGCCGGCGCCCGCCGGTTGCTCGAACAGCTGCCGGATTTTCTGGTGGGAGGCTATGCCCGCCGCTGGCAGGCCGATCGTGCCGAATGGACCGAAGCGGGTCTCGACGACGCTTTCGCCTGCCGCATCGCAAGCGCCGACGCCGGCGGCGGCATCATGGATATCGTCTCGCTGGCCGAGGATCGCGGGCGTGACATCGACGAAGTCGCACGGCTGTATTTCGCCCTCGGCGACGAACTCTCCGTGGACTGGCTGCAGCATGCGATCCACGGGTTGCCGGCGAATGGCCGCTGGGCGGCGCTGGCGCGTACCAGTCTGCGCAGCGACAGCTATCGCATTCACCAGCAGATCGTCGCCCAGGTGCTCGATTTCGACGGCGCCGAACCGCTGGCGCAATGGCGCGCCGCGAACGAGCGCACGCTCGCCTTCGTCGGGGCGCGCATGGGTGAGCTGCAGGCGATCGATCAACCCGGCCATGCGCACCTCACCGTTGCGGTGCGGGACATGGCGCGCCTGGCGACCGCCGGGCCGACCAGCCTGGGTGGCGCAGCATAGCCGGCGCGGGCATCTCGCCTGGCGCCGTCGACTAGCGTTGGCGGCGCCAGGCCAACGGGGTCTGGCCCTGCCAGCGCCGGAACGCTCTCTGGAACGCGCTCTGTTCTGAAAAACCGAGTCGATGGCTGATGTCGCCGACGGACAGGCCGCTGTCGCGCAGATAGGTGAGCGCGAGTTCGTGACGCGCCGCCGCCACGCAGCGGCTGAAGGTCGTCCCGCTGGCCTGCAGACGCTTTTGAAGGGCGCGTTCACCGAGATCGAGCGCCAGCGACGCGCGAGCGAGGTCGGGGGTGGCGTGGCCGATGGTTTCCTTCAGCCAGGCCATGAGCCGTGCTTGCACATCGCGTGCATCGGCGGCGCGGGCGCGCGCCGCCACCCGGTCGCTCAAGTGCGCGGCGAGCGCGGCGTCGGGCGTACGCAGGCCGACCTCGAGCAGCGCGGGGTCGAAACACAGCCGGCATGCGGGCGCCGAAAACACGACGGGGCAGGCGAAGAAGGCCTCGTAGAGCGCCGGATCCCCCTGGGCCCGGTGGCTGAACTCGACGCGAGTCGGCGATTCGTCGCGCGCGCTGGCCCAGCGCGCGAAGCGCACCCAGGCGCCGAAGGCTTCCTCCACGAGTGCCGGCATGCGCGAACCCGCGCTGTGCCATTCGAGCGCCACGTGATCGTCATGCGCGACGAACCGGCCCTCGCCAACGGCATTCACCAGGTGCGCGAAACGAGCCTGGTAGGCGAGCACCTCGCCCAGCGTCGCGCAGTGGCGCAGCAGAAACCCCAGCGTGCCCCAGCGATCCGGCTGGGCGGCCATGCCGAATTCAAGGCCGAGCAGCGGATTGTGCAGCGCCGCGATCCCGGCCTGCATGAGGCGTTCGTAGTGCGCCGCGTCGACCGCGCGCTCGGGGTGCGCCAGCGCCTCGCGATCGAGCCCGGCGGCCTGCGCCAGGGGCGCGGGTTCGAGCCCCTGGGCGCCGAGATAGGCGAGCAGGGCACGAAGCATGGAAACGGCGACGGTGGCCTGGGGCATGGGTCGTGGCGGTCGGAGCTGTCGCTACATTGCCAGTGAATATGCGCGTAAAGTCAATTTTTTTGACCTGGCGATCGTATAGCCTCGATCGCGTTCTTCGATAAAACACCACGGGCACGACACGATGCGGCGATGGAACGGCTGGGGCGACGACACTTTCGACAAGCCGCTACCGGATAGCGCGCGCGCGTTTCTGGAATCGCGTCTCGGGCGCGGCGAGATCGTCGCCGACGCGAGCCTCGACAGTGCCTGTGCCCAGGTGCCCGAATCCCGACTCGACTTGACCCACGGCTTCGATGCCACGCCCGAAGCCCGCCTGCGCCACGCCCACGGCCAGAGCTTCGCCGACTGGGCCGCACTGCGCCATGGGCATGTCGGCCCGTTTCCGGACGCGGTCGCCTCGCCGGCGACCCACGACGAAACACAGGCCGCGATCGATGCGGCCCGTGCCGCGGGCGCGGTGGTGATCCCCTACGGCGGCGGCACCAGCGTGGTCGGCCATCTCAAGGTTGTCGACGATGGCCGACCGGTGGTCAGCGTCGACACGAGCCGCAATGCGCGGCTGCTCGAACTCGACGGCCACAACCGCATCGCGCGTCTGGGCGCAGGGGCGGCCGGGCCGGTGGTGGAAGCCCAGTTGCGCGCCCAGGGATTCGTGCTCGGCCACTACCCGCAGTCGTTCGACTACTCCACGCTCGGCGGCTGGGTAGTGACCCGCTCCGCCGGTCAGCAGTCGCGCCGCTACGGTCGTATCGAACAGCTTTTTCACGGCGCGCGGCTGGCCTGTCCGGCCGGCGATTTCGACGTCGGCGGCGCCGTGGCGTCGTCGGCCGGGCCGGATCTGCGCGAGCTCGTGCTCGGCAGCGAGGGACGTCTGGGCATCGTCACCGAAGCATCGGTTCACGTCACGCCCGTGGCTGCGCGCGAATCCTTCCACGCCGTGTTCTTCGCGGACTGGAACGCGGCCCTCGAAGCGGCGCGCGCGATCACCCACGCTGAAGTGCCGGTGTCGATGCTGCGGGTGTCCAACGAGGTCGAGACGGATACCCAGCTGCGCATCGCCGGTCACGAATCCGCGATTGCCTGGCTGCGCCGCTATCTCGGCGTGCGGGGGCTGGGCGATCGGCCGGCGATGATGATGTTCGGCGCGACCGGCAGCCGGAAACAGGCCCAGCGTATCAAGGCGGATACGCTCGCGATCACGCGCCGTGCCGGTGGTGTGCACGTGGGCGCCGCGATGGGCCGCATCTGGGCGAAGAACCGCTTTGCCGGCGCCTATCTGCGCAACAGCCTGTGGGACGCCGGCTTTGCGGTCGACACCATGGAAACCGCTGTGCCCTGGTCGCGGGCGACCGCCACCATGACCGCCATGCAGCAGGCCGCGCATCTCGCGCTCGAGCCCTTTGACGAGCGCGCTCTGGCGTTCGCCCATCTGTCGCATGTCTACGATGCCGGCTGCAGCGTGTACATGACCGTGATCTGGCGCCGCGGCGCCGATCACGCCACCGATACCGGTCGCTGGCGCGCGCTCAAGCAGGCGGTCAGCGAAGCGATCGTCGCCCATGGCGGCACCATCAGCCACCAGCACGGCGTGGGCGCCGACCATGCGCCGTATCTCGCCGCCGAGAAACGCGAAACCGGTATCGGCCTGATCCGTGCCGCGCTCGCCGAACTCGACCCGGACGCCATGATGAATCCATACAAGTTATGTTGAATCGCATATTCATGCGCCGCAAAGCCAGGCTTCATGCCAAGCCGCAAAGACGCAAAGGGTCAAGAATGAATGCCTTTTTTCTCTTCTTCGCGTCTTTGCGCCTTTGCGTGAGTCGTTCTTGTGGGGCATGGCTCGTACCGACAGACGCGATGACCGGCGCGCGATTAAAGGATGGCTATGTGGACTGAAGGCTGGCGGTCGCGTTTTCAGGCGGCGGCCGAAACCCGTTTCGACGTGCTCATCATCGGCGGTGGCATCACGGGCGCCGGCATCGCGCTCGAAGCCGCGCGCGCCGGGCTGCGGGTCGCCCTGGTCGAGCAGAACGACTTTGCCTCGGGGACGTCGAGCTGGTCGTCCAAGCTCGTGCACGGCGGCCTGCGGTATCTGGCCAGCGGCGATTGGCGCCTGACCCGCGAATCCGTGCACGAACGTCAGCGGCTGATGCGGGATCTGCCCGGCCTGGTCGAGCCGCTGGACTTCATGCTGCCGGTCTATGCCCACGACAAGCCCGGCCGGGCCGCACTCGGCGCCGCGCTGGGCCTGTATGACCTCATGGCCGGCAAGCGCTACTCGCACTACATGACGCCAGCGACGTTCGGCATGCACATGCCGTATCTCGATCGCACCGATCTCAAGGGCGGCTTCGTCTATCGCGATGCGGTAACCGACGATGTGGGCCTGACCCTGCGCGTGCTTATCGAAGCCGCGGCCCATGGCGCGCTGGCAGCAAACTATTTGCGTGCCGACGAGCTGATCTTCGACCACGACACGGTTGCCGGCGCGCGCGTCACCGACCGCGAAACCGGCGCTGCTTTCGATATCCGCGCAGCCAGCGTGATCAACGCGACCGGGCCCTGGAGCGACGCGCTGCGCGAACGCGTCGACGGCCGGCCGCAGCTGCGCCCGCTGCGCGGCTCGCACTTCGTGTTCCCGTTTTACGCGTTGCCGGTGGCGCGCGCGGTCACCTTGTTTCACCCGGACGATCGCCGGCCGCTGTTCGCCATTCCATGGCAGGGCGCGACCGTGTTCGGAACCACCGACCTCGACCACGAACAGCCGATGGACGAGCCGCCGCGCATGAGCGCGGATGAGTCGGACTATCTGATCGCCGCGGCGCGGCATTATTTCCCGTCGCGCGACCTGTGCGCGGCGGACGCGTTTTCGGCGTTCGCGGGGGTCCGGCCGGTGGTGCGCGGCGAGCCGGGTGCGTCGGCGTCCGAGGAATCGCGCGAGTCCGCGATCGATGTCGAAAAGGGGCTGATCACGGTCACCGGCGGCAAGCTCACGACGTTCCGTGTCACCGCCCACGACGTGCTCGAACGCGTCGGCCAGGCGCTCGGCCGTCGATTCACCCGCAATACGGCCGCGCCGATCATCCATGCCGGCACGACGGCGGCCGGCCGCGGCGTGCGCCACGGGCCGGCCTATGCCGCGATGCCGGCTGTTGCCGACGATGCCACGCGTCTGGGCACCACCGACTATTGCCTGCGTGAACTGCGCTTCGCGCTCGTGCACGAGGCCGTGGCCCATCTGGACGATCTCATGCTGCGCCGCACGCGCGCGGGTCTGCTGCTGTGCAAGGGCGGGCTGCAGCAACTGCCGCAGATCGAGCCGCTGGTACGCGACGCGCTGGGATGGGACAGCGCGCGGTGGGATCGCGAGGTCGAGCGTTATCTCGCCCATTGGCAGGCCGTACACGCACCGGCATGAGCACCGCCGATCGACTGCTCGCTATCGATGTGGGCACCCAGAGCGTGCGCGCACTGGTGTTCGACGACATGGGCACGCTCTGTGCGCGCGCCCAGGTGCCGATCGCGCCGCCGTATCATGCGCCCCAGCCCGGCCATGCCGAACAGGACCCGGCGGTTTTCTGGGCGGCCGCGGGTGCGGCCTGCCGCCAGCTCTGGGAAACGCAGCCGGAGCTCGCGGCGCGTATCGCCGGAGTGGCCCTGACCACCCAGCGGGCGACCAGCGTGTTCGTGGACGACGCCGGCGAGCCGATCGGCCCCGCAATCTCCTGGCTCGATCAGCGCCGCGCCGCGCGCGTGCCCCGATTGCCGGCATGGTGGCGCGCTATCTTCGGCGCGCTCGGCCTGGCATCCACCATCGATACGTTCCAGCGCCTGTCGCCGGCCAACTGGCGTGCGGCTCATGCACCGGAGCAGCACCGGCGTACGCGCTACGCGCTGCTGCTTTCCGGCTATCTCGTGCAGCGCCTGACCGGCGCCTGGCGCGACAGCGTGAGCGCCCAGGTCGGCTATCTGCCGTTCGACTACAAGCGCCGGCAATGGGCAGGAAAGCGCGACTGGAAATGGCGGGCGATCGAGATCGCGCCCGAGCAACTGCCGGAACTCGTCGAGCCCGGTCAGCCGCTTGGCACGCTCGATGCCGCCGCCGCCACATCGCTGGGCCTGCGCGACGGCCTGCCGCTGTTCAGCGCCGGCGCCGACAAGGCCTGCGAAGTGCTCGGCTCCGGTGCGGTCACGCCCGATACGGCCTGTGTGTCGCTGGGCACCACGGCGACCATCAACACCTGCCGCGACGCGTATCGCGAGGTCACCCGCTTCGTGCCGGCCTACCCGGCAGCGATGCCGGGCGCGTTTACCGACGAAATCCAGATCTATCGCGGGTTCTGGCTGGTGTCCTGGTTCAAGCAGGAATTCGCTGTCGACACGGTCGATGCCGCGGCGCGCGAACAGCGAGCGGCCGAAGCCCTGCTCGACGAGCGTATCGCACCGATCGCGCCGGGCAGCGACGGGCTGCTGGTGCTGCCGACCTGGTCGCCCGGGGTGCGTATCCCGGGCCCGGAAGCCCGCGGTGCGATGGTGGGTTTCACCGATACCCACAGCCGGGCGCATGTCTATCGCGCAATTCTGGAAGGCCTGGCCTACGCGCTGCGCGAGGGGCGCGAGCGCATCGAAAAACGCACGAAGACGCCGATCACCCGGCTGCGCGTGTCCGGCGGCGGCTCACAGTCCGATCAGGCCATGCAGATACTCGCCGACGTGTTCGATCTGCCCGCCGAGCGCAGCCATACCCACGAGACCAGCGGCCTGGGCGCCGCGATCAACGCCGCGGTGGGGCTGGGCTGGCATGCCGATCACCGTGCGGCCGCGCGCGCCATGGTCCATGCCGGTACGCGCTTCGAACCCCGGCCCGAGGCCGTGGCCACCTATGAACGCTTCTATACCGAGGTGTTCGCCACGCTCTACGGTGAACTCAAGCCTGCCTTCGAGCGCATCCAGTCGATCACCGATCCGGACGCGGGCGCTCGGACATAGGCCGCGCGTCGAGCGCGCGTTCGCCGCGCCTTGCCCAGCCCAGCAGGCGCCAGGCCATCACCGCGAGCGTGGCGGCGATGAACGGGTTCACCGAAAAGCGAAAGCGCTGATTCTCGTCCACTTCGAAGGCGTTGCCGATCACGCTCACGTACATGATGTTCAACCACAGGAAGATCAGCGTCGCGTCGGTGGCGCTGACCTCGCGGCGGATCGCGAAACGCAGCAGCAGGAATAGGCCATAGAGCACGGCCAGCGTGTAACCGATGGCGACCAGCACGCCGATCTGGCCCATCTCGAGATCGAAGCCGGGCTTGTCCGGATAGGCCGGCTGGCCGGCCAGCGCCAGCGAGAAGGCGCGGCTGTAGGGCTCGATCGCTTGGCGGTTCTCGTGCAGGAAGGGGTAGTCGCTGGCCGGGCGCAGAAACATCAGCCAGGCGGTGCCCATGGACTGCAGATACACCGTGGGGTGGATCCGTACCGCCGCAATCGCATCCGCGAGCGCCTGCTCCGAGACATCCGCATAGGCGAGATGGTTGTAGTTCACGTGGCCGGTGGACTTGCGCTTCTGGTCGAGCACGGTGATGCCGGTGGGCTCGACCGCGTCGAAGAAGTCCGCATATTCCTCGGGCGTGTTGAAGGGAAAATCCATCAGCGACATGTCGGAGATCAACCCGCTGTCGGCCATGCGCTGGCGCTCGTCCTTGTCGATGGCCAGCGTGGTCAGCTTGGACAGGCTCATGCCCATCCAGTCCGAGGTGGCGAAATGGCCGGTGACCATCAGGTTCTTGCCGTAAAGCGCGAACACGATCGCCAGCGGCACGAGGGCCGCGCCGAGCACCGCCTTGCGATAGCCCGGCAACACCAGCGCGCAGAACATGGCCAGCACCACGAACCACTGCCACTGAAACATGGAGCGCGTATAGATCAGCGCGGCCATGGCGACGAACATCGCGAACGCGCGGCCGAAGGTGAAGCGCTCCATGCACAGATGAAAGAGCCAGGCGATCACGCCCAGCAGCGCCAGGATCATCAACGTGTAATAGGGAATCGCTTCGTAGAGTACGAGCGCCGGGGTGAGCATGAACACCAGCGCCACGCCGAAGGCGAGCCAGAGACTGCCCGTGAGTTTGCGCACGAGGCTGTAGAGCAGCAGCACGCTGGCGATGGCCAGGGCGCTATAGATGCCGCGAAACAGGATCGACAGAACAAGCGGGTCTTCACTGATCTTGAGCACCGCGCCGAGCACCAGGTTGTACAACGGCGGCTGACCGGGCATGTAGAAGACGCTTTCCAGCAGGTTCTCACGCAGCAGCACGGGGTCCAGAATCTGCCAGGAGGTATCGATCGGCGCCAGATCGAAGCGCACGCCGGCAGCAAAGAAGCACAGCCGGGACAGGATATAGAAACCGACCAGCCAGAGCGCCGGGCGCGGCTCGGGATAGATGAGCTTGTCCTGGTCGACTTTCTGGCGCGTGAAGCGGTTCAAAGCCCGGTCCGGTGAAAGATCGCCCGCGGCAGGGCGGTGATGATGGTCATGATCAGGCGCCAAAAACCGGGCGTGTAGCACACGGCCGTGCCTTTCTCGATCGCTTTGTGAATATCCGCGCCCACCTTTTCCGGGCTGGCGAACAGCGGGCCCTTGTCGAAGTCGGCGGTCATCGGTGTATCGACCATGCCGGGGCGGATGGTCACCACCTGCACGCCGGCGGCGAACAGGCGGTGGCGTAGCCCGTCCATGAACGCGTTCAGCCCTGCCTTGGCGCTGCCATAGACATAGTTGCTTGCACGCCCGCGGTCGCCGGCAACCGACGAGATCGCGGCGATCGTGCCAGAGCCCTGGCGCTCGAAGCGGTTGGCGATATCGGTGAGCAGGGCGATCACGCTCACGGCGTTGGTATGCCAGGCCGCCACCGCGGCGGCCGGGTCGGCCGCGCAGGCGGCTTGATCGGGCAGGGTGCCGTAGGCGACGAGCACGGTGTCCAGTCCGCCGAGGGCGGCTTTAGCGGCGTCGATCATGGCCGCGTGGGCCGAGAGGTCGTCGGCATCCATCACGCGCGCGGCGACCGTGGGCGCGCCACGGACCTGCAGATCGTCCGTGATCGCGGCCAGGCGCTCTTCATTACGGCCGGTCAGAAACAGCGCGTCGCCGGCGGCGGCGAAATGTCGGGCGGCCTGTTCGGCGATGGTCGACGTGGCGCCGACGATCAGAACCTTTCTCATGAATCCTCTCCTGTCACCCGCCGCCAGAAATCCGACGAAAAGGCGGGATCGACGAATGCCTTGAAGCGTTCGGTGGCCGGGAAATACTGCTTGAACGCGGTGCTGCTCATGCGCGCGTCCTTGGCGGGGTAAACCGCGCCGCCGGCTGCCTGCACCACCTCATCGAGTCGATCGAGCAGCGCAAAGGTCTCGGGGCCGCGATTGGGGAAATCCAGCGCCAGCGTCACGCCGGGGCGCGGAAACGACATCAGCCCCGGTGATTCGACATTGCCGAAAACCTTGAGCACCGACAGGAAAGAGCCGGCGCCCGCCGCCGCAATACGTTCGAGCAGTTCGGCGATCGCCGCGCGCGCATCGGCATGCGGCACCACGCACTGGTACTGCAGAAACCCGTTCGGCCCATAGGCACGGTTCCAGTGTCTGATGCCGTCCAGCGGGTAGAAATAGGGCTGAAAATGCTGGGTGTCGCGGCTGCGCGGTTTGCGCTTGCGATGAAAGTACAGCGTGTTCAGCGGCCGCAGGGTAGCGCCATTGATCATCGAGACGGGCGTGACGAAGGGAAACGTCGGCCCGCCGCGCCGGCGTGGATCGGGCTGCTGGCCCAGGGCGGGCTTGTGGTTGGCGCGCATGAACCAGCCGCGGCCGAGCTTGTTGCCGCGCGCCGTGCAGTCCACCCAGGCGACGGTGTATTCGTAGTCGGCGTCGGACGCCGCGGAAATGTCGAAGAACGCGTCCAGATTGGAAAAGCGCAGGGTGTCCACGTCCATGTACGGGCCTTCGATCCGCTTGAGCGCGATCGTGGCGCGGGTGACCAGTCCGGTCAGCCCCAGGCCGCCGACGGTCGCCGCGAACCAGTCGGCGTTGTCGTTCGGGGAACAGGTCAGCGCAGTCCCATCGGAACGCAACAGGCCCAGCGAACGCACATGCCGGCCGAAGGTGCCGGCGACGTGATGATTCTTGCCGTGCACGTCGTTGGCGATCGCGCCGCCCACCGATACGAACTGGGTGCCGGGCGTGACCGGCAGGAACCAGCCCTGCGGCACCACCAGTTCGAGAATATCGGCGAGCAGCACGCCGGCTTCGCATTCGAGAATGCCGGTCGCCGCATCGAAGGCGATGAAACGATCCAGGCCGCCCATGTCGATGAGCAGCCCGTCGTTGTTCAGGCAGCTGTCGCCGTAGCTGCGCCCGTTGCCGTAGGCCAGCATCGACGTATCGGCTGCGGGCAGCGCCGTCGGCCGCGCGGCAAGACGCCGCACGTCGGCCGGGCGACTGTCCGGGTAGCGGCCCCAGGAGGCGTAGTTCGATGCACTCATGACAGGAGTCTAACGATCGCGGGCAAGGCGGATCAGATCGCCATGAACATGATCAGCGCGCCCAGCAGCACGCAGACGCGGCTGCCGTTGTCCTTGGCCGCGAACACGATCGGGTCGTCGTGCATCTGCCCGCGCAGCGTCTTCAGCCAGATCCGGCTGATCCAGTACAGCACCACCGGGCAGAGCACCCAGATGCGCGCCGGATGCTCGTACTGGTTGGTGATGTCGGGGCTGTTGATATACAGCGCCAGGATCACGACCGCGGTATAGCCGGCCGCGGTACCCAAGCTGCGCAGCGGCGGCAGGTCCGAGGCGATATAGCCGCGGCCCAGGGGCGCGTCGCCGCTGTGCTCCTCCATCACCAGCAGCTCGGTACAGCGCTTGGCCATGGCCAGGCTGAGGAAGATCGACATCGACAGCGCGAGCAGCCAGAACGACAGCGGAATGCCGGTGGCCGCGCCGCCGGCGATGATGCGCAGCGTGTACAGCGCGGCGAGCGTGAGCACGTCGATGAGCGCGATCTGCTTGAGGCCCAGCGAATAGGCCAGGGTGAGCGCGTAATAGCTCGCCAGCACGGCCCAGAAGAACGGCGGCAGAAAGGCCGCGATCACCACCGCGGCGCCCAGCAGTATGGGGATGGCGATCACGCCCTGCAGGATCGGTATGCGCCCCGAGGCAAACGGGCGCTCGCACTTGCGCGGGTGCTGGCGATCGTCGCCGAGATCGACGAGATCGTTGAGGATATAGACGCTCGAGGCCAGCAGGCTGTAGGCCACGAACGCCAGCACCGCGGCCATGATCATGCCGAAGTCGGCGTATTGATGGGCCGCAAGCAGCGGCACGAAGATCAGCGCGTTCTTGGCCCACTGATGCACGCGCAGGGCCTTGGTCCAGATACGCCAGTCGCGTTTTTCCGGCGGAAAGCTGGCGCCGACGTCGTAATTGTCGTGGGCGCTGCGTTCCAGCTTGTCGCTGGCGTTGACCAGCACCGCCTTGCGCGCGTGGCGCCAGATGGCGTTGTCCACTTCGTGATCGGCGGCGTAATCGAAGGGCGCGTCGCCCACCTCGCGACGAATCGCGGCGAGCTTGCGGTCGCCGGCGAGGTTGGTCTGGCGGTCGCTGGCGAGCACCGTATCGAACAGCTGCAGGTGCTCGGCGACCTGGCGGGCGTATTTCTCGTTCGCCGCGGTCGCCAGGATCAGCCGACGGCCCTTGGCCTTTTCCTCGTGCAGATATTCGATCAGCGGCCGGTTGTACGGCAGCTGCTCGATGCCCAGCTCCGCGCGCTGGGCGATCTCGGCCTTGAGCGTGGCCTTGCCGGCGCGCAGCCAGCCGGGCAGTTTGATCAGGCTCTGCGGCGAAGTCTTGGCCAGTACGAAGGCGGATTCGACCAGCAGATCGGAATGCACCAGCGTGCCGTCGATATCGACCACCAGCGGCACGGCGGCGATGTCGCGGGTCGAAGGCGTCTGGGCTGAAGGCGTAGCCTGGGAACTCATCCGGGATTCCTGTTCGAAACGTTGCGATTGGTAGCCGAGACCGCGCGACGGCGATCGAGTTCGATCGCGGCCAGCGAGACCAGCCCGAGTACGACGGCGAACCAGAGCGTGGCCACGCGCGCGATCAGCGTGACGGCCAGCGCGGTGGTCGCGTCCACGCCCGACAGCTTGAGCAGTAGCACCATCACCGCCTCGGTGCTGCCCAGGCCGCCGGGGATGAACGACAGCGCGCCGACCAGCATGCTCACGGCATAGATGCCGATGGCCGTCGTGAGCGCGAGTTCGATATCCAGCCCATGGGCAATCACATACAGCGACACGCCCTCCGCGGCCCAGGCCACGAGGCCGATCGCCAGCCCGGCATACAGCGGCCGGCGTCCGAGCAGGGCAAAAGCCTGATCCCAGGCCGAGACCAGCCCGTGCAGCAGGTTCTGGAGCCTGCCTTCGGGATTCGCCGTGCGCCGCTGCATGTGCTCGAGCAGGCGCCGTTGACGAACCGCGATCAACAGGCCCGCGAGGGCGGCCAGCGGCGCGACGACCCACCAGACATAGTTCGAAAACGCGATCAGCACCAGCATCGACAGCAGCGCGATCGCCAGCAGGTCGATGAAGCGTTCGGCAAAGAAGGCCGCGAGACTGTGCGGGTAGGGCACGCCGTGGCGTGCGAGATAGACCGAGCGCATGCCTTCGCCGGCCTTGCCGGGCGTGGTGGTCAGCGCGAACCCGGCGATATAAATCAACCCGTCGCGCCAGAGCCCGACGCGGTCACCGAGCCAGCGCAGGTAGCCATGCCAGCGTGCAAAGCGCAGCCCGTAGTTGAACAGCGAAAGCGCCAGAATCGCCAGCCACCAGCGCATGTCCAGCTGGCGCATGGCGGCCAGCGTGCGTTCGGCGTCTATGCCGGCCACCAGGGTGGCGTAGAGCAGCAGCGCGAGGGCTAGGGAAAAGACGATCGTTCGTATGCGCGGCAAGACACGGCCTCATTGCTATGACGCCGAAAAGGCGGCAGTCGTGGTGATTCGTTTCCGACAGACCGCGGCCGCATTCCGGCCCACGGTCGAGGCACGCGCCGCGTGCGCGTGCCCGTACAAGAACCCCCAGTCGTCGTGCCCCGAACGAAGTGTCCGAATACGTTCAGCTTAGCGCAAACGCAACGGCATGAATCAAGTCTTGTGCGCTGCGCCATGATCAAGAATACGCGACACGGCACCCGGGCGCGCCCGCTCGCCGGCAACGCCGGTTACCGTATCCGCCGCGCATGGCCGCACCCGTGCCGATGCGTCTAATCGCCGAGCTGCAGCGAACCGCGCGTTCAAGCCTGCCGGCGTTTGGACAGCGCGGGCTGTCAGTAATGGCGCTTTCCCATACCATGAGCCGCGTATCCGGCGGCCCGGCGTGCCGCTTCGTTCGTTTCAATAGAAGAGAACAAACATGGCCGAATATCGAGCGCCCACCCGCGACATGCTGTTCATGCTCAACGAAGTACTGGACGCGGACCGCATCCGCAGCCTGCCGGGCTATGACGACTACGATCCCGATACCGTCTCGGCGGTGCTCGACGAGGCGGCCCGGTTCGCCGGTGAGGTGCTGTCGCCGCTCAATCGCAGTGGCGACACCGAAGGCGTGAAGTGGTCGGCCGACGGTGTGACGCCGGCAGCCGGGTTCGGCGCGGCATACCAGCAGTACGTCGAGGGCGGCTGGAACGGGCTGACCGGCTCGGCCGATCACGGCGGCATGGGCATGCCGCGCGTGCTCGGTGCGGCCGCAACCGAAATGTGGAACGCCGCGAACATGTCGTTCGCGCTCTGTCCGCTGCTGACCGCCAGTGCCGTCGAAGCGCTGGAGAACCATGGCAGCGACGCGCTCAAGCAGACCTATCTCGACAAGCTCGTCACCGGTGAATGGACCGGCTGCATGGATCTCACCGAGCCGCAGGCGGGCTCCGATCTCGCCCAGGTGCGCAGCCGGGCGGAGCCGGACGGCGACGCCTATCGCCTGTTCGGTCAGAAGATCTATATCACCTGGGGCGAGCACGACATGGCGGACAACATCATCCACTTCGTGCTCGCCCGCCTGCCCGACGCGCCGGCCGGCGTGAAGGGCATTTCGCTGTTTCTGGTGCCGAAATTCATTCTCGACGCCGACGGCAATCCCGGCGAGCGCAACGACATGCGCTGCGCCTCGATCGAGCACAAGCTCGGCATTCACGCCTGCCCGACCTGCACCATGAGCTTTGGCGAGGATGGCCAGGGCGCGCTCGGTTATCTCGTCGGCGAGGAGAACAAGGGCCTCGCCCACATGTTCACGATGATGAACGCGGCGCGGCATGCCATGGGTCTGCAGGGACTCGGCGTCGCCGACCGCGCCTATCAGCACGCGCTCGAGTACGCCCGCGAGCGCCAGCAGGGTGGGCGAGCCATCGTCGAGCACGCGGACGTCAAGCGCATGCTGTTGACGATGCGCAGCCAGACCGACGTACTGCGGGCGCTGTGTCTCGACTCGGCGGCGGCCATGGATGTAGCCGAACGCAGCGACAACGACGACGAGCGCGCCGCGGCGCAGGCGCGCGCCGATGTGCTCATTCCCGTGGTCAAGGCCTGGGGCACGGAGCTGGGCGTGGATATCGCCAATACCGGCATTCAGATCCACGGCGGCATGGGCTTCGTTGAGGAAACCGGCGCAGCGCAGTATCTGCGCGACGCGCGTATCGCGCCGATCTACGAAGGCACCAACGGGATCCAGGCGATCGACCTGGTTGGCCGCAAGCTGATCCGCGACGAAGGGCGCGGCATGCGCGCTCTGATCGCGGATATCCGCGCCACCGCCGAAGGGCGTGCCGAGGGCGCGAACGAACACCCGGCGCTGTCCAAGGCGCTGGATCTGCTCGAACAGGCCACCGATACGCTGCTCGAGGCCGGCCGCGATGCCGCCATGGCCAACGCCTTCAACTACCTCATGCTCTGCGGCACCGTGTTCGGTGGCTGGTATGCCGCGCGCATTGCCGATGTCGCCAAGGCCGCGCTCGACGACAATACCGACGAAGCCGACTTCTACGAGGCGCGTCAGGCCTGTGCGCGTTTCTATGTCCGCCAGATCCTGCCCAAGGCGCAGGGCTATGCGGCGATGGTCGCCAGCGGTCCCGAGGCCGTCGATTCGGTGGATGCCGCGCGTCATTTATAGGTGCTCGATATTCACTTTCCTCGATTTAAGGCGATGAGCGGGCACGGCCGTCGGTAAATACTGTGGGCCACGTTTCTTCTCGGTGCGCGCGATGAATCGCTCGGTAAGTGGACCCGGGCAAGTCCACATCACTTAATGCCTTGTCCGAATCCTGGGGTCCAGATCAGACCGGGCAATTGCAATCGGGCGCGAGCGGTGATGAATGGGCGTTTCGCCTGCGCGGTGGGGTGGCGGTCGCGCCGGACTATCGAGGCTCGGATGACTATGAATTCAAGCCCGTACCGCTCGTCGACGCACGCTATGGCGACTGGTTTTTCATCGGTTTCCCAGCGGCATCGGGGTCAACGTGATCCGTGAGGACCAGTTCACCCCGGGTGTCGCGCTCGGCTATGGCGGCGGGCGCGATGACGACGGCGATCTGTCGGCCATCGACGAGGTCGACGCGAGGCTGCTTGCCAACGCCTTTGCCAGCTACAAGGTGGGCCTGCTGACGTTCAAGGGCTTTGTCTCGCAGGCGCTGACCGGGGACAACGAGGGGCAATAGGCGTCGCTGAGCGCGAAGTTCGGGGCCCCATTGACCCAACGTCTGCTGTTGTCTTTGGGGCCGAATATCAAGTGGTCGAGCGACGACCGGAACGATGCGCTCTACGGTTTGTGCGCCGACGAGGCAGCACGCCTCGGTGTCTCGTCCTACGGGGCCGCTGGCGGCCTGAGTAGCGTCGGCCTCGATGCGAGCCTGACGTATCTCGTGACCGAGCAGTGGTCGGTCACCACCCCCGCCGGCATGAGTCAACTGCTGGGCGATGCTGCAGACAGTCCGATCGTCGATGATCTCGGCAGCGCCACCCAAGCGTCCTTCGCGGTGCCGCTTGGTTATCAATTCTGCAGCACGATATATCTTGACGTCTTCCAGCGTTGCTACGGCCGCGCAGGTTGCGCGTTCGCGCGGGGTGAATCCTGCTGGTTTCGCGTGCTCGGCCTGATGGCGGTTCTGGTCGTCGCCGGCGGTGCCGGGACGCCCGCGCGCCAAGCGCTGTCCGAACTCTACGTTCCCGTGCCCAACGATTGGGTCGTGCCGGCGTCGGATGCGGCAGTCGAGCGGCGCTGGTGGGCCGAGCTCGGCGGCCCGCAACTCGACGCCGTGGTCAGCGAAGCGCTGGCCAATAATCGTGACCTGCGCGCCGCGGCCGCGCGGAAGCCCGCGTGGCCGGCGCCGAGCTGTATCCCCAGCTCGACGCCAGCCCTAGTCGCTAGAATATTGTCGCGGGCAGTGCCGGCGTGCCTGGTGCCGGTGGTGCAGGAGGCGCTGCGGGCGGGCCCGATCGCCGTGCGCAGCGACAGCTATGGCCTGTCGCTCAATCTCAGCTGGGAGATTGATCTCTGGGGGCCGGATCCGTTCGAACACGTCGGCTGTCTATGCCGACCCGTTGCGCCACGAACTCGGCTCGGTGATGGAGAATAACCACGCAGGCGCGAGCCTCGTGTTGCTGGCCGAAACCGGCCAGCCGACTACTGGCGATGCGATAGAAATCGATATCGTCGGCGAGGATCTGGCCAAGCTGCGCGAGCTGTCCGAAAGCGTGCAGCAGACGCTGCGCCAGACCGTGGGCGCGGTTGATGTGCGCGACAATCTGGGCGCACTCAAGCCCGAGATCGCGTTGTATCCCGATCGCGGCGCGATCGAGTTCTATGATCTGACGCCGCAAAAACTTGCGGCTCAGGTGCGCTACGGCATGTCCACGGGCGAGATCGGCAAGTTCGCGGTGTCCGGCCCCAGGACGATCTCGACATCATGCTCGGCCTGGACCGGCCCAGCTGACAGGGCGGTGGTGTCGGTCCGACCGAAGCCGAAGCACTGTCCCTGCTGCGGGCGTTCACGCCGCACGGCCACACCGTCGCGATTTCGGCGCTGCTGGTGCCGCGCCTGGACAATGCGCCGGTATCGATCGTGCACAAGGAGGCCCGCCGCGCGATCGTCGTCCTGGCCAAGAAAGAGAACCGGGCGGTGACCGATATCGTCGCCGAACTGCGGCCCAATCTCGACCGGATGCAGGCGGACTGGACGGAAGGCTATAGCCATACGGTGGCCGGCGAGGCACAGGAGACTGCGGAGACCTTCGGTTCGGCCGGCACCGCGTTAATGGTCGCCATCATCATGATCTTCGGCACGCTGGTGCTGTTGTTCGGCAGTTATCGCCAGGCCGTCGTATTGCTGGCGACCCTGCCGCTGGCCCTGATCGGCACCTTCCTCGGCTTTTTCATCTTCGGCATGGAGATGTCGTTTTTCGCTGTCATCGGCGTAATCACGCTCATGGGCATCGTCGCCAACGACGCGATCGTGATGATCGACACCATGAATCTGCACCTGAAAGAGGGTGTGCGGGTCGCTGAATGTGCCCCCCGTGATGCGACCGAACGTCTGCTTCCGATCATCAGCACTAGCGGGACCACCATCGCCGGCTTGGTGCCGCTGGCCATCGGTAACCCGATGTGGCGGCCACTGTGCTATCGCTGCTGATCGTGCCCTGCATGTATCTGTTGCTCACGCCCGAGGACGCCAAGGAAGAGATCAGCCTCGATTCGATTGATGCTACTCCCGGCGCCGAATCCGGTACACGCCGGTGATTTGTTCTACCGGAATCATCAAAACCAAGGAGCGACCCATGAACGTCGAATACAAGGAAAACGCTGAACAGAAGACCGTCGGAATCGTCGTCGACGGCAAGATTACGCAAGCGGATTTCGATAGCCTGGTGCCGAAAATGGAGGCCTTCATCGAGACCCGCGGTAGTGTGAAGATTCTGGAAATCATCAGGAATTTGGATTGTTTTGAGCCGTCCGTGCTGATCGATGGCGCCAAGTTCGACATGAAACACATCAAGCATTTCAGCCACTGCGCCGTGGTGTCCGACAAAGGCCGGATCGGGCCGCTTGCCCGCCTTGCTTCCGCGGTCTCGTAGATAGAACGCCGCGTGTTCAAGCTCGAGGAAGAACAGCAGGCGCGTGATTGGATTGCGCAGGGCTGAAGTGGTTTAAGTTCTGTGTATCGGGATCCGGCCCGTTGGCCGGTTCACCCTGTTGGAAACAGGCCCATCTGAGCGCGGACCGGCCGTCAACAGGGATTTGCTTGCCTGTGCAAGCGCTAATAACGTACTACATGATATAGATAGCTATAAGTGACCGATATTGATCAAGGCGACGTCTGACCCACTGTAATTTTCGTCTGGTGGCATGACGGGCCAGAAAAGTCTCCACTCATAAAAGAAACATAACGAGGGGCCATCCATGAATCGATCGACTACACATACCGGGTTGGCGTGTCTCGCCCTGGTGCTGGCTGTTTTGTTGTTACCGGGCTGTAGCGACGACGGCAACGTGACCCTGGCCGATCGCTCCGGCGCCCAGAGCGGGGTCGGCGACGCAGATGGTGGCGACGATGGCGAACCGACACCGCCGGGCATGGCGCCGATGCTCTGCGCCGAAGACGCGCCGGCTCTACAGGCGGGCAGCGCCGACGTGGTGACGCAGTCCACCGACCTCGACGGCGATACCATCGACGTCGCGATGACGGTCTTCACGCCCGATCTGGCCGAAGGCGAATGCGCGCCGCTGATCGTGCACAGCCACGGCTTCGGCGGCAGTCGGCTGACCAGCCTCGAGGACGTTGCGGACGATGCCAATGCGTCCGACCTGGCCACCCGCAACGCCTGGCGGGCGGGTTATTTCGTGATCAGCTTCGATCAGCGCGGCTTCGGCGAAACTGGCGGCAGAGTGATGGTCGAGAATCCCGATTTCGAGGGCCGCGATATCCGCGCCGTACTTGACTATGCCGAGGCCAATCTGGGGGATCACCTGGCCTATCGCCAAGGCGATCCGGTGGTTGGCGCACTGGGATTGTCGTATGGCGGTGGTTTCCAACTCGTGGGCGCCGGCGTGGACCCACGTTTCGACGCTCTCGTACCGGCCGCGACCTGGTACGCACTGCCTTACAGTCTGGCGCCGAACGAGGTGCCCAAGACCGTCTGGCTCGATCTGCTGATTCTGCTCGGCGTGACCGGCTCCCAGGGCGCTCTCGATCCGTTCCTCTACGAAGGCTTACTCCAGGCTCAGTTGGGCAACATTTCCGACGACGTGATCGATGAAGTGCGCGGCAATGGTCTCAATGCCTTCTGCGAGAATATGCGTGCCGCCGAAGGCGTACCCCGGGTGGATGCGTTCCTGGTTCAGGGCGTCAACGACACGCTGTTCAATCTCAACGAGGCCGTGCGCAACGCGCAGTGCCTGCGCGCAGCCGGCAACGACGTGCGATTGCTCGCCCAGCGTACCGGCCATATCCTGCCGTTGTTCCAGGCCGTGCAGGATGCCTTCGGCTTCGATCTCGACCCGGAAGTCACCTGCGGCGAAACCACCTACGCGACCTCCGAGCGCATGATCACCTTCCTCGACGAGAAGCTGCGCGCCATGCCGGCTGAGCCACCCATCGACCAGAACTGCTTCGTACAGGACGATACCCACGGCATCGTCACCGACGAGATCCCGATAGGTGGCGACGCCTATACAATTACGCCGACCTCCATGACGACCGGGCCGGTGGTCGAAACGGTCGTGCAGGTGTTGCAGGGGCTGGGTGACGGACTGCTGCAGACGGTCGTCCGTGCACTGGGCATGACCGTCGAGAATCTGCTCTCGATACTCAGCAATCTGCTCACCAATCCGGCCGATATCGCCAATATTCTCACCAACGACGTGCTGCAGGTTCTGCCGCCGGAGTTATTGGCGGAACTCACTGCGCCAGCACGCGAAATTCAGCTGTTCACGGTGTCGGAGCCGATGACGCTGGCCGGGATTCCAACTGCGGAGCTGCTGGTCGACTCCGCGGCGCCCGACCCTATTCTGTTCGTGGGCTTGGGCGTGCGACGGGCCGGTGCGTCGCAAACACAGCTGATCAACGAACAGATCGCGCCGCTACGCGGCAACGACGACGGCGTCTATGAACAGGAACTGGTGGGTGTTTCGACCCGTCTCGAAACCGGCGATACTGTTTATCTCATGGCATACGGTTTTCACAATCAGTACTTCCTGAGTTTCAACAAAATTCCGGCCTCGGTCGAACTGTCGGGCAGCGTCGCGCTGCCGCTGATGGCGGACTGAGTCCGGAACGAAACTCGTCGATCGGGTTGCGGGCGACGCTCCCGCGTGCGTGCCGGTATCCGGTGGTGTGAGCATGGGACAGGCCGCTCCCCACGGCGTTGACTTCCGCCGTGGGGAGCCGGATTCACCAGGCCTCGTCGTGCGGCCGCAAGTCGAGTTCGTGAGTCCAGGCACTGCGCTGCTGTTGATAGAGCATCCAGTAATTTTCGGCGATAGCCGCCGGGTCGAGCGCACCGTTTTCGCCGCGTGATTCCAGCCATTGCGGCGCAAGCGTGCGCAGGCGATCGCCGTCGACCAGGCCGTCGATGACGACATGCGCCACATGAATGCCCGTGGGGCCAAACTCTCGCGCCAGTGCTTGGGCGAGACTGCGCAGGCCGGCCTTGGCCGATGCGAAGGCGGCGAAATTGGCCTTGCCACGAAGCGAGGCCGAGGCGCCGGTGAAGATCAGCGTGCCGCGGCCACGAGGCTTCATCCGTTGCAACGCCTGTTGGGCGATAAAGAAACCGGAGAGGCAGTCGTTGCGCCAGCGCTCCTCGAGTGTGTGCGCGGTGGTCTTGAGAAAGGCTTGCGGCCGGTTCGTGCCGACATTGTGTACCACCAGATCGACGGCATGGCCGTCGGCCGCCACCCGCTCGAAGGCAGCCGTGATCGCGTGCTCGTCTGCCGCATCTACGGTCAGGCCGATGACGTCGCCGCCGATGTCGCCCAGCGTGGTGGCGGTCGCCTTGATCTTTTCAGCGTTGCGGCCGGTTACATAGACGCGCATGCCGTGGGCGGCTATACGTTGCGCGACGGCGCCGCCCACCCCGGATGGTGCGCCGGCGCCGAATACGATCGCGGCGAGCGGGCGGTCGTCTTCGGGCATGGGCCGGAACGCGTCGATACGGTCCCGAACCAGCCGTTTGGCAATCGTGGTGAACATCAGGGCCTGTCCTAGAAGGATTCCCGGTATGGGCGAAGATCGAGTTCGTGTGTCCAAGCCGAAGGCGGTTGCCGGTGCACGGCCCAGAAGCTGCGTGCCACTTCATCGGGCAACAGCGCGCCGTCGCTGCCTTTCTGGCGCAGGATGAGTTTGCCGAGGGTGCCGATGCTGCGAACCAGCGCGCCGTCGACGACGCCATCGATCACTATGTGGCCGACATGGATACCCTCGGGGCCGAACTCGCGCGCCATGGATTGCGCCAGCGCGCGTAATGCCGCCTTGGCCGAGGCAAAGCCTGCGAACAGCGGCTTGCCGCGCAGCGACGCACTGGCGCCGGTATACAGAATCGTGCCCCTGCAGCGATTGCTGTCGGGATTCTGATCGAGCATGGCGCGAACTGCTGCCTGGCCGGCGAGGAACCCGCCGAGCGTGCAGTGCCGCCAATGGTCTTCCACCAGTCGGCGCGTGGTGTCCAGGAAGGGCGCCGGCAGGTTGCGGCCGACGTTGTAGACGACGAGACGGAGCGGCTGGCCGGTGTCGACCGCGCAAGCGAACAGGTGCTCGATATCACCGGGCTGTGTGCTATCGGTAATGACGGCTGTGACGCGACCGCCTTCTTTTTCGATCAGCGCCACGATCCGATCGAGCTTTGCGCGGGTCCGGCCTGCGACGAAGACATGCATGCCTTCGGCCGCGGCTTTGATCGCCACTGCCGCACCGAGTCCCTGGCGTTCGCCCACGCCGATGATCACCGCGGTTTCGTTGCTCATCTATATTTCCGCGCGTGGTCGTTGCCGAGCGTCAAGGCCGTTGGCATGCATGTCATCGATCAAAGGCCGGTTTTCTCTTGTCCAGAAAGGCACGCACGCCTTCGCTGAAGTCATCCTCGCTGGCGCTGGCTGCAAAGTTTGTCGCTTCGTCCGCCAGCTGTTGTTCGAGCGTGGTGTTCAATGACTGGGCGAGCAGCGCCTTGGTTCGGCCAAGCGCTGCGCCCGGTGCCTCGACGAGCCGCTTCGTGATCGCGGCGGTCTCGGTGTTCAGCGTGTTGGCATCGACCACCCAGTTGATCAGTCCCAGTTCCAGCGCGCGATCGGCCTTGAAACGGCCGCCAAGAAAGGCGATCTCTGCAGCTCGCTTGGCGCCCACGGTACGGGGCAGGGCGTAGGTGGAGCCGCCGTCGGGGCTGGTGCCGAGATTGATATAGGCCAGCGTGAACATGGTTTCGTGAGTGGCGATCGCCAGATCGCAGGCCAGCATCAGGCTGAGGCCGAAGCCGGCGACCGCGCCGGTCGTGCAGGCGAGCACCGGCTTGGGCAACTGCCGGATGCCGGTGATGATCTGGTGTGCTCCGCCGATGAACCTCTCGAAGTGCTCGCGTTTCGACTCGGGCGTTTCGTCCAGCAGGCTGGAGAACTCGGCGATATCGCCGCCGGCCATGAAGTGCTTGTCGCCACGGATCACCACGCAGCACACATTGTCGTCGTCCGTCGCCTGGGCGATCGCATCTCGCAGGCCGATGGCGAGATCTTGATTCAGCGCGTTGAGCGCCTTCGGGCGATTGAGCGTGACCGTTAATACGCCGTCTTCGAGATTGGTCAACACACTGTCGGTCATTGGATGCTCCGGTTTAGCGAACGCGGGTCAGAAAATCGGCGATGGCGTGGCCTATCTCGTCCGGGCTGTCTTCCTGGATGAAATGCGAACCGGCGACGGTGATCTCCTCCTGGTTAGGCCAGCTGCGGCAATAGTCGCGCTGTGGACCGGTGAGAATCGACCCCGGCTCGGCATTGATGAACAGTTTGGGCACGTCGCTACCCTCCAGCCAGCGGTCGTAGGCGGACACGATTTCGACCATCGGTGCGGGCGTGCCGTCGATCGGGATCTCGCGCGGCCAGGTCAAGGTCGGCCGACGGGATTCGCCGGGTTCCGTGTAGGGCGCGCGATAGCGTTCGAGTTCGGCGTTGCTGAGCTCGCGCAACACGGACGAGGGCAGGACACGTTCGACGAAGAAGTTGCGTTCCAGGATGAGATCTTCGCCCTTGTCGGAGCGAAACGCCTGGAAGATGCCGCGCGCGTCGTCCGGCCAGTCGTCCCAGCTCACCGGGCAGACGATGGTTTCCATATAGACGATCGCGCGCACGCGCTCGGCATGGCGCCGCGCCCAGTCGAAGCCTAGCCCGCCGCCCCAGTCGTGCAGTACCAGTGTGACGTCCTCGTCCGGCAGTACGGCATCGAACCAGGCATCGAGATAGCGGGCATGATCCGCGAACCCGTATCGGCCTTCGGTGCTGGCGCCGCTTTCGCCCATGCCGATGAGGTCTGGCGCCAGGCAGCGACCCTGCTCGAGCACCGGCGGGATCACGTTGCGCCAGAGATAGGACGAGGTCGGGTTGCCGTGCAGAAACACGACCGGCGCGCCGCTGCCGACATCGACATAACGCACGTGTGAATCGAGCACGTCCGTCGTTTGGCGTGGATGTGGGTCGTTGGCAGCGGGTGTGCTCATGTCAATCTCCGGTTCCGGCATGGTTGGTCGCGTGAGGCGTCGCGGGCGCGGCGAACGCGCGGGCGGCGTCGAGAATGGCGTCGGCTTCTGCATCGTCGTCGAAGGCGCGGGCCAGTTGCATTGCACCGACGAACAGGGCCAGCAGCGATCGCGCCCTGGCATCGGCCGACATGCCGTTTGGCGCGTCACCTAAGCCTTCCTGCATGCGATCGAAAGTGTGGCGTAACTCGACCTGCAGCGATTCGCGCAACGCGCCGCCGGCGCGGCTGGTCTCGGCCAGTGCTTCTGGGTAGGGGCAGCCTGCGCCCGGCTGCCGTCGATGGGTCGTGCTCAGATAGCGTCGGGCAATGCCTGCGACCCAGTCGGCTTCGTTCGTCGCGCCGGCTATGTTCAGCCAATGTTCGCGATATGCGGTTGCGCTAGCCAGAGCTTCGGCCAATAGCGCTTCGCGGCTGCCAAAATGGGCATAGAAGCCACCGTGCGTCAGCCCGGTTGCCCACATGACATCGGCAACGCGAACCGCCGCAGGGCCGCGTTCCCGAATCAGCCGCGCCGCAGCCGCAACGATCTGTCGGCGTGTTTTCTGCTTTTGAGCGTCGCGCTGGGGCAAAGTGAAACTCGTATGATGTTCATCATATGAGTACCCGCGCTCCTTGAGACTGTCAAACTATTGGCCGCTTTAGTGCGGTTCGGCGGGAAAGCTTGGCGATTTCCTCTATGGCCGCACTATAGGTTGGCGCAGAGCCGTTTTCGGGTAGCCGCTGAGGGATAATGAGTTGATCGGGTACCGCTCTTTTGACGGCGTGCATCAGGTGCAGCGGTTCGGGACAGAGGAAAGTACGGTCGCCGGGCCCTTTCAAAATAGAGTTCAAATCCAAGAATACCCGGCCTTCATGGCTGCAAGCCCCTGGTTCGAAAGACACCGAATTAAGCGTGTTATGCGGTGCGGTACCTGCCATGGGCTCTTTAGGCCGTCTGCACGCGCGCTTGCCACTCCGGTACGGTAGGTGTGCGCTTTTATGCGAAAAATCTTGGGGCTGTCCTAGATAACTAGTTCAAGTTTTTCCTAACCCATTGTTTTAGTTGTTTGAGCTGAAGCCTTGGGTCCGGGTTGTTGAAACGCCATTCGCATTCCTTGAGAAACAGCGGGAAGTGCTCGGCGGGTATCCCATTGAATTTGCGCAGATGCCGCTTGGCCTGGTTCCAGAAGTTCTCAATACCGTTGATATGATTCTGCCGGTCGACAAAGCGATCCGAATGGTTGATGCGGTAGTGGCGAAACGCCGATACATCCAGCACGTCGTAGCTCGATAGGCTGTCGGTGTAGACAATACTGTCTGGCTGCACTCGAGCCTCAATGATTGGCATCAGTGTGCGCGTCTGGGCGTTGGGGATGATCTGCGCGTAGACCTTGCCACCACGCTTTAGCAAGCCGAACACCGGCACCTTGCCGGCTGCACCACGGCCCCGTTTGCCTTTGCGCTTGCCGCCGAAATAACTCTCGTCGATTTCCACCTCGCCGGCAAAGGGTGCCGCATCAAGCAAGGTGGCCATGATCAACTGGCGAAGCCGTTGGACATAGTAAGCTGCTGTATTCCGATTAACGCCGACAAGCGCCGCCGCGGTTCGCGCTGTCGTGCCCGCCACAAAGTGCTCGATCAGGCGCTCTTGTTTGTACCAGCTCAATCGACTTTTACGCATCGGACCCTCCTAGATAAGCGCGTTATCTAGGACAGCCCCAAAATCTTAGTGCGCCGATTGGAGTTGCCCCTATAAAACTGAAAATGCGCGTTCTCGTTTGCATGATCCTGTCAAAAATTCCGCGTTGAGCGCATTTTCATCGCCTTGTGCGGGTATGTGTTGTCTTGATTAGCCCCGAAACTCAGCAGCTCGCAGCCGCGATTCCGGCCAGCGCTTGCTGCGACTGGCGTGTTGGATGAGTTGGCCCAGCATGCGCCTCAGGTCGTATCGGTGGTTGAACCGATATTGGAAGTCGGCCAGATATCGATGGGCGTATTTAGCGAACTTGAACGCGGGGAGTGCACCATTCGTTCTGTAAATTGGCCTGAGCCGGAAAGGTGACAGGCCACCCGCTATCCTTTCGTTGGAATTCATTAGCCGTGAATGACGAAAGGAGTAACGAATGGCCTGCCAACGACAGG
>NZ_JAGHQU010000014.1:0-77500 GCF_017744135.1 Endozoicomonas sp. G2_2 | reverse complement strand
CCGCCGAGTTCGACATCCGCCTCGAGCGCGACAGAGTCGTACCCCTGGATCAACGGATAGAGAAACTCGTGGATCGCGATCGATTCGTTGGCCTTGTAGCGCTTGTTGAAATCGTCACGCTCGAGCATACGAGCCACAGTGTGTGTGGACGCGAGCTTGATCATGTCGGCGCTGGACAACTCGTTCAGCCAGGACGAGTTGAGGACCACGCGCGTGCGCGCGCGATCCAATACCTTGAAGATCTGCGCTTCGTACGTCCGCGCGTTGGCCTCGACCTGTGCCTCGTCTAGCGGCTTGCGGGTAACGTTCTTGCCGGTCGGATCACCGATTCGCCCGGTGAAGTCGCCGATCAGAAACACCACGTCATGACCCAGGTCCTGAAACGTGCGCATCTTGTTGAGCAGCACCGTGTGCCCCAGATGCAGGTCCGGCGCAGTTGGATCGAAGCCAGCCTTGATCACCAGCCGCTCGCCGTCGGCGTGTGCCTGAGCGATACGCTCGCTGAAGGCGTCCTCGGGGATGACTTCGTCACAGCCCCGGCGAATCTCCGCCCATATATCCTGCATCGAAAAACTTCTCCCGGTTGCGGCCGATACATATGTTGATGGGACAAGTCTAGCGGTTTCATACTTGGCAAGCATCCGTGTTTATGCTTTTCTATCCGGATATTTGCGGGCTAGAGACAGGGGCACGCCCGCATTCGTACCTCGCTTCCCAGCACGGCGCGCGTCTCTTTATGGGCAAGATCGATACTGACTACCTGTGGCTGCACGAGCAGCCACGCACACCGTCGCGCTTGCGCCGTCTCGCTCTTGTCCTCGTCATCCCCCTGATCGGCGGCACCGCCTGGCTCACGGCCAGCCCGCAGTCCACCCTCTTCGATTCGACCGATTCTCAGACCGCGACCAACGAGAGCGAAAGCACCCCGTCGGCTGCGATCGCAGCCAGCGACGTCGACGCGTCGATCGGCCCGGGGCGCGCGGATGTCCATACGCCCGCCGACGACGAAGACACCCAGAACGCGGTGTCGGCAGCCGACGAATCCAGCCAGCAGGCGGCGGATATCGCGCTCAGCGATACCCAGGCAGGCGCCGCTGCCGTAGCGGTGGCACCGGTCGATCCCGAACGCGATATCGAGTCGCCGCAGCCCCTGGAGGGCACCGATGGCACCGCGGCAGCGGGCATCGTCGAATCGAGTACCGGCCTGGCCGACAGCACCGAGAACGAGCCGGTACAAGTGCCAAAGGCCGCCCGGTCGGACTGGCGCGAGATCACCATCCGCTCGGGCGATACCCTGTCGATCGCCTTCAATCGCAATGACCTGTCCTATGCGGACTCGCTCAAGATCGCGCATATGCCCCAACACGGGCGGCGCTTCACTCGCGGCCTGCGCGCCGGCGACACCATGCAGGTCAAGGCGGATGAAAACGGCGGCGTGCTCGCGGTCGACTTCCCGATTGACCCGCTGCACACCCTGAAGGTCCGGCCAGCCGGCGATGGCTTCAGTGGCGAGATGCAACTGACCGACGTCGAACACCGCAATGCCTATGCCACCGGCACGATCGACACCAGCTTCTATGTCGACGCCCTGGAGTCGGGCCTGTCCGACCGCCAGATCATGGAACTGGTCAAGATCTTCGGCTGGGATATCGACTTCGCACTCGATATCCGCCCCGGGGATCGTTTTGTCGTTGTATACGACGAGCTGTACAAGGACGGCGACAAGATTGCCGACGGCGACGTTCTGGCAGCCTCGTTCATCAATCGGGGCCGGGACGTGCGTGCCGTGCGTTATGCCGAGGCGGGCGATGATCAGGGCACGGTATATTACTCGCCGGAGGGCCGCGCGATGAAAAAGGCCTTCATCCGCACGCCGGTGGACTACACGCGCATCAGTTCCGGCTTCAGCCTGTCGCGCAACCATCCCATTCTCAATCGCATCCGTCGCCACGAAGGCACCGACTACGCCGCGCCCAGCGGCACGCCGATCAAGGCGACGGGCAATGGCCGAATCGTATTTCGTGGCCGGCGCGGCGGTTACGGCAACATGATCATCATCCGCCACGACGATCATCTGTCGACGCGCTATGGCCACATGTCGTCGTTCGCGCGTGACTATGGCGTCGGCAGCAAGGTGCGCCAGGGCGACGTGATCGGCTATGTCGGCATGAGCGGCCTCGCCACCGGCCCGCATCTCCACTACGAGTTTCGCGTGGACGGCGAACCGAAGGATCCGGAACGCGTGGAACTGCCCAAGGCGCTCCCCCTCCCGGGCGAGTACATGGCGGACTTCCGCAAGCATTCGGCGCCACTCCTGACCCAGCTCGATTCGCTGACCCAGACCGACGTGGCCCGCGCAAACACCGACGACAACGCATCGAACTGATGGCCCGCCCGGCCTGCTATATCGGTTTGATGTCGGGCACCAGTGTGGATGCGGCCGACGCGGCGGTGGTGCAGTTCGACGAGCACGGCAACAATCCGCGCGTTCTGGCGACCCACGCCGAAGCACCGGAGGTCAGCCTGCGCGACGACCTGCTGCATTTGTCGCAGCAGGTTGCGGGCATTTCTCTCGCCAAGTTCGGCGAACTCGATCAACGCGTTGGCGAATGGTTCGCCCGCGCCGCGCTGGCCGTGATGGAAAAGGCCGGCATGAGCGCCGAGTATATCGACGCCATCGGCAGCCACGGCCAGACCGTGCGTCACGAACCCGAGGCGCGCTACCCGTTCAGTCTCCAGCTGGGCTCGCCAAGCCTGATCGCCGCACGCACCGGCTGTCGCGTAGTGGCTGATTTTCGCAACAGCGATATCGCACTGGGCGGTCAGGGCGCACCGCTCGTGCCGGCGTTTCATCGCAGCGTCTTCGCGCGCGCCGATCGCGATCGGATCGTGGTCAATATCGGCGGCATCGCGAATCTGACGGTGCTGCCCCGTCGTGCCGTGGACGACAGCGGGGCTGTCACGGGCCTCGACACCGGGCCGGGCAATGCCCTCATGGACGCCTGGACCGCGGCGCACCTCAAACACAGCTACGATGCCGACGGACGCTGGGCCGCCAGCGGCCGGGTCGACGACGCTCTGCTCGCGCAGATGATGGCCGATCCCTATCTTGCGCGGCCTGCGCCGAAGAGCACCGGCCGCGAGTATTTCAATCTCGACTGGTTACGCGCCCAGATCGACAGCCTGTCCACGCCGCCGATCCCGGTCGACGTCCAGGCCACGCTCTGCGAATTCTCCGCCCGCACGATTGCCCAGGCAGTCGACGACTACGGCCCCGGCGACGAAGAACTGCTGCTTTGCGGCGGCGGCGTGCGCAACGCCGAGCTCTATCGACGCCTCGAGCAACTATTACAACCCCGCAAGCTCTGCCGCACGGACGATCACCATGTGGACTCGGACTGGGTGGAAGCGGTGGCTTTTGCCTGGCTGGCGATGCGTACCGTGCACGGGCTTGGCGGCAATGTGCCGGGCGTCACAGGTGCTCGCATGCCGGTCCCGCTGGGCGGCATTTATCAGGCCGCCACTCTGGCGGAATAACCGCCCAGCGCAGCCGGACGTACCGCACCGCGCAAACCAAACGTCCGCACGCCCCACCAATCCCGCCCTGCGTTCGTTGTCCATCACGAACGGCGCGGCGAGAACAGCATGCCTTGGCACGATGATGGGAGGCGATCACGGCGCGAGCACTCTCGCCGCCAAAGGCGCGTAGAGCCCAGCTTTTAGCGGGTTCAAGAGGGCTTCGTGACATGGGCCTAGCCGGGCCCACCGGCGCGATTCGCCAGTCCTACAGCCACCCGGATGGCACAGATCGTACGAGAACGACGCTGCCGCAACCTCGGATAGTCGTCTCGCCGCGATTACAAAACGCCAAATGCGACGCGTTGTGCACGGCGTTTGCCGCACGCGTAAGGCATATTCTTGCACCCACGCTCGACTGCGACGAATTGCGTTGACAAGGGCAAAGGCGCGCCGCTCTATACGGCCAAAGAGTTGCCGCAGCCGCAGGTCATGGTCTCGCTGGGATTGCGGATTACCAACTGCGCCGCGCTGCGCGCGGGGTTTGCTACGCAAACCTGCTGCATTGTGGTGCGCCCCAATGCGCTGCGCGAATTCGCCCCTCACAAGGGGCACGGCGCGCGTGGCTTATACCGCGAAAGAGTTGCCGCAGCCGCAGGTGGTGGTCGCGTTGGGGTTACGGATCACGAACTGCGCGCCTTCGACGCCGTCGGAGAAATCGATCTCCGCGCCGGTGAGATAAAGCACGCTCATGGGGTCCACCAGCAACGTCACGCCCTGTTTTTCGATGAGCGTGTCGCCGTCTTCGACATTCTCGTCGAACGTGAAGCCGTACTGAAAGCCCGAGCACCCGCCACCGGAGACGAACACACGCAGCTTGAGCGCGTCGTTGTCCTCGTCCTCGAGCAATTCCTTGACCTTGATCGCGGCAGCGTCGGTAAACACCAGCGCGGCGTGGTCTTCTTCCATTGCGTGTGTGGCGGTACTCATAAGCGTTTCGTATTCCGTAAACCGGATGTCACTATCATAGGACATCGGTGCAAGCGTCGGGGATTCAAGCCCCTGGCGAATGACCCACGTTACGGCAACGCGCCCGGGCGCGCGAGCGCGCAGCTCTCATCGACACCGATCATGAGATTGAAGCACTGCACCGCCTGCCCGGCTGCGCCCTTGATCAGGTTGTCGATCACCGACAGCACGACCACGGTGTCACCGGCGCCGGGCCGATGCACGGCCATGCGGCACATGTTGCCACCGCGCACATGCCGCGTTTCGGGCGTCGCGCCGGCCGGTAATACGTCGACGAAGGGCTCGGCGGCATAGGCCTGCTCGTATAGCGCCTGCAGCGTCTCGGCATCACTGGCGCCCGGCTGATCGAGCCGGGCATAGAGCGTGGCATGGATGCCGCGAATCATCGGCACGAGGTGCGGCACGAACGTCAGGCCGACATCGCGGCCCGCCAATCCGCCGAGGCTCTGGCGAATTTCGGGCAGATGCCGGTGCCCGGCCACGCCATAGGCCTTGAACGACTCCTGCATCTCGGCAAACAGAAAGCCGGGCTTGAGACTCTTGCCGGCGCCGGATACGCCGGTCTTGGCGTCTGCGATCAGGCTGTCCGCGTCGACCAGGCCGGCATCGATCAGCGGCTTGAAACCGAGTACGACCGCCGTGGGATAGCAGCCCGGCGCCGCCACAAGATCGGCGCCGCGGATACGCTCCCGGTTGAGTTCCGGCATACCGTACACCGCGCGCTCGATAAGCTCGGGGCAGACATGCTCGACGCCATACCAGGCAGCCCATTCGCCGGCGTCGCGGAGCCGGAAGTCGGCCGACAGATCGATAATCCGCTTGCCGTCCTCCAGCAGTGCCGGCACGTCATGCATGGCCGCGGCATGCGGGGTCGCGAAGAACACGATGTCGCAATCGCCGAGGTTTGCGGCCGAGGGCGCCACGAAATCGAGATCGACCACGCCGCGCAGCTGCGGATAGGCATCCGCAACGGCGGTACCGGCATCGCCGCGCGAGGTCACCGCGACGACCTGGGCGTGCGGATGCGCGCTGAGCAGGCGCAGCAGTTCCGCGCCCGCATAGCCGGTGCCGCCGACGATTCCGATGCGTTGTACCTGGGCCATGACTACTCGTGAAAAGACCGAAGAAACCGCGCATAATAACGCGCAATGCGTCGCGATGCGCACACGCGACGCGTCCCGTACCACCGCAATACGGATACGAGCTCTTGCACGTCCGCCCTCGATCGACCCATGGCCGCTAGTTCCTCGAACGGCCGTTCGTTTCGAGAGGCCTGGCAGACGCGCATGGACACCGTGCGCCAACAGCTCGCCGACGTCGAGAATACGCCCGGCCTCGGCCTGCTCTGCCTGCTCGGCGCGGCGACCGGCGGGCTGTGCGGACTGGTGATCCTCGCCCTGCATACCGCGATTCATACGCTGCAGGAGCCGCTGTTCGAGATCTTCGGCGTCGCCAGCGGCACGTTCACGGACTCCAGCATCGCCTTCCGCGTTGCGGTGCCCGTGCTCGGCGCCCTGCTACTCGGCCTGCTCGTCGAGTGGGTGATCAAGTCGTCGGAATACGGCATCGTGCATATCATCGAGCGTCTGGTGTATTACCAAGGCGTGTTGCCTATGAAGGCGGCGCTGGCCGAGTTCACGATGTCGGCGCTGGCGCTTGCGACCGGGCAGTCCGTTGGGCGCGAGGGTGTGGCCGCGCACACTGGCGCAACCACCGGCAGCTGGCTGGGCCGACAGCTGGGCCTGCCGAACAACAGCGTGCGCACGCTGGTGGGCTGCGGGGCGGCGGCGGGCATCGCGGCATCGTTCAATACGCCGCTCGCCGCCGTGATCTTCGCCATGGAAGTGGTGATGATGGAATACACGATCGCGGGTTTCGCCCCGATCATTCTCGCGGCGGTCACCGGTTCGCTGGTGACTTTCACCTTCACCGACGTGCATCCGCGGCTGATGGCTGATTACAGCGGCTTCTCCCCGGTCGAACTGCCCTATCTCGCCCTCGTCGGCGCGCTGCTGGGCATCGCCGGGGCCAGTTTCACGCGCCTGTGCGGCGCGCTCGTGCCACTTCTCGGCAAGGTACGCATCAGTCTGCGCATCGCGCTGGCCGGACTGGTGACCGGCCTGCTCGCGGTCCAGTTCCCGCAGATCATGGGCCTGGGTTTCGAAACCGTGAACGCCTCTTTGGCGGGCGAGTACGCCATTGCCATCGCTCTTGGCGTCGGGCTCGCCAAGCTGCTCGCCACCAGCTTCGCCACGGCCGCCGCCATCCCCGGCGGCGTGATTCTGCCGACCTTCGTGGTTGGCTCCGCGCTCGGCAGCGCGCTCGGGTCGATCGGCGCCCTGATTCTGCCCGGCCACGCCAGCGATGCCGGGCTCTATGCGCTGCTGGGCATCGGCGCGATGATGGGCGCGGTGCTGCAGGCGCCGCTGTCGGCGCTGGTGGTCATTCTCGAGCTATCGGGCCAGACCGGTCTGGTGCTGCCCGGCATGCTGGTGGTCATCGCCGCACTGGTGGTATCGCGCCGTATTTCCGTTTCCGAGTCGCTGTTCCGACTGCTGCTGCGCCGACGCGGGCTGGACTATCGCAACGACCCGATCTCGCAGTACCTGCGCCGCGCAAGCGTGCTGTCGGCCATGAACCGCCGCTTTCGCATCGTCGAGCGGCGTATCGGACGTGCTGCGCTCGACGAAGTGCTCGAGAACAATATCGACTGGCTGCTGATTCGCTCACGCGAACATCGCGCGAGCCTCATGCGCCCCAGCGACGTCGCGCGCTTTGTCAGCCAGGAGGAAAACGCCGACATCGAGGAGATCGATCTGCACAACATTCCGGGCAAGCGGATCGACGCCTATCCGATTCACGTGCGCGCCAGCCTCCAGGAGGCCTTCGACATGGTCAATCGCAACGAAACCGAAGCGCTGATCGTCGAGCGCAATGTCACCGGCAGCCGCGCCATCACCTATGGCGTACTCACGCGCGAGGCCATCGACGGCACCTATCGGCCCTAGTACCCGTGTCTGCGACAGGCCCCGGCGGCCGCTACAATAAGCGTACTTTCAAGGGCATGGCCGTTGCGGTCGCCCTGCCACAGGAGTAACGAATGCTGTTATGGGTCAAGGCCTTCCATGTGATCTTCATGGTGACGTGGTTTGCGGGCCTGTTCTATCTGCCGCGTATTTTCGTCTACCACGCCGACACCACCGACGAAGTCGGCTATGCGCGCTTCTGCACGATGGAAAAGCGGCTTGCGATCCTCATGTCGATCGGCGCGGCGCTGACCATCATCTTCGGCATCTGGCTGCTGGCCGGATACGGCGGCGCCTGGATGGCGGCCAACGGCTGGATGCACGCCAAGCTGCTGTTCGTACTCGGCCTGATCGGTTACCACGGCTGGTGCCAGGTCCAGGTCAAGAAGTTCCGCGAGCAGCGCAACACCGGCCGCGCCGGCTATTTCCGCCTGATGAACGAAGTGCCCTCGATATTTCTCGTGGTGATCGTGGTGCTGGCCATCGTGAAACCGTTCTGACGCGTTTCGAGCGGCCATGAAAAAGGCCCCGCCGGAGACAATCCGACGGGGCCTTTTCGGTTGCAGCGCCCGCAATACGGGCCAGCGGCTTATTCGCTGGCGTCCGGATCCTGGTTGATGTCCACACCGATCTGCGACTGGTTGTAGTTCTGCTCGCCCATGTGCTTGATCATGTCGAGCTGGGTTTCGATGAAGTCGATATGTCCTTCTTCGTCGGCCAGAATCTCGGCGAACAGTTCACGGGTCACATAGTCGCCGACCTGCTCACAATGGGTGATCGCTTCCTTGTAGTAGGCGTGACCCTCGTACTCGGCGGCCAGGTCGCATTCGAGCATTTCCTTGGGATTCTCGCCGATGCGCAGCTTGCCGAGGTCCTGCAGATTGGGCAGGCCGTTGAGGAACAGGATGCGCTTGATGAAGCGATCCGCGTGCTGCATTTCCTCGATCGACTCGTTGTATTCCTTCTTGCCCAGCTCGAAGAAGCCCATGTCTTCATACATGCGGGCGTGCAGGAAATACTGGTTGATCGCGGTCAGCTCAAGCTTGAGCGACTTCTGCAGATACTCAATGACTTTCGGGTCGCCTTTCATGGCTTGTCCTGTGCGTTGAATCGGTGGAAAAGCACAGTCTAGCCGACCCCACAGGGTCGAACAAACGCCCGTCCCGCAGATCAGCGAGGGCTCGAGCGGTCGAAGGTCAACCCGCGACCGGGATCAGTTCTCCGGTCTCTACGACACGAATGGGGGCGGCCGCGCGATCCTGCTGCTGCCGGCATTCGTTAAGCAGATCGCGTGCGCATTGGGCACAGCGGCCACAACAGCCGGCCACGCCGAGCCGTTTGCGCAATTCGCGCATGCTGCACGCGCCTTCGCAGAAGGCGTCGCGAATCTGGCAGTCGGTTACCGCGTTACAAACACAAACGTACATGGGCCACCTCCGGCACGTAGTACAACGCGAATGAGAATGAGTGTCAATATCGTCTCACGATTACATCATTCGCTGTTATTGTCAGCCTACACTGACAACGTTTGTATTGCACGCACGCGCATTCGTGCCCCGCTCGAGTGCGGAAACAGTGGAAGAAGCGCGAAAAGGCGTTACTGCCCGTTCAGGCAGCAGGAGAGCTCGTCGAGCGCGAGGCGATAGACCTGACGCTTGAAGAAGACCACCTCGTTGATCGGGTGCCAATAGTCCACCCAGCGATAACCGTCGAACTCGGGCTTTTCGCAGGCATCGAAGCGGACACAGGATTCCGGGGCGATCAGCTGCAGCATGAACCACTTCTGCTTCTGGCCGATGCACAGCGGCTGGCGATTACGGCGCACGTAGCGCTTGGGCAGGCGATAGCGCAGCCAGCGACGGGTCGAACCGATCATGCGCACGTGTTCGGGTTTCAGGCCGACTTCTTCTTCAAGCTCACGAAAAAGTGCCTGCTGGGCGTTCTCGCCCTCGTGGATGCCGCCCTGCGGAAACTGCCACGATTGCTGGCCAATACGCTTGGCCCAGAACACCTGGCCACACTCATTGCTTAAGATGATGCCGACGTTGGCCCGAAAACCCTGCGCATCGATCACGACGACGCCCTCGGTATAAATACGCAATCGATTCTTTCATAAATCAGTCAAAAACGAAAAAAGGTATTTCACTTTGTATCTCACGCTGTTCGATCTCGACCACACCCTGCTCGCCGGCGACAGCGATTACCTGTGGGGGCGTTTCCTCGTCGATGAAGGCGTGGTCGACGCCACGCACTACGAACGCGAGAACGAGCGTTTTCATGCCCAGTACAAGGCCGGCAATCTCGATATCCATGCGTATCAACGCTTCGCGCTGGCACCGCTGCTGACCCAGCCGCTGGCGCGCATGCATGCCCTGCGGCGCGATTATGTCGAGCGCATCATCCGCCCGATCGTCGCGCGGCACGCGCGCGCCCTTGTCGAACACCACCGCTCGCGTGGCGACGCCATCGCCATCATCACCGCGACCAACCGGTTCATCACCGAACCGATCGCCGAACTGCTGGGTATCGATGCATTGATCGCCACCGACCCGGAAATCGTCGACGGCGCCTATACGGGCGAGATAGCGGGCACACCATCGTTTCAGGACGGCAAGATCGAACGCGCCCTCGACTGGGTCGCCACGCAGCCGCAGCCGTTCGAGCACGTGACCTTCTATTCGGACTCGCTCAACGACCTGCCGCTACTGCGCTGGGCCGATACCGCGATCGCGGTCGACCCGGACGACACCCTCGCGGCCGCGGCGCGCGAGGCGGGCTGGCCGATCATCAGCCTGCGCGGCGAAACCCGGCCGTTCTAGCGCGCGGGCCATCGTCGGAAAAACGGCGCGAGAAGGCCGCCAGGAATAACGGGCGCGGGCAGCGCTTGTCGCGAACACGCCCGCGCATGCTGTATTCACGGGCGCGGATTCACGCAGACTGGCGGACGGGCTTCCGAACCGGTGGCCCGGGCTAGCCCCGGGGCGCGTGCCGCGCCTCGTCCCATTCGGCGACAAAGGGCGAGATCGCGTCACGCAGCCGGCCGTTGGTGGCAAACACGCTGCGCGTCGGCAGGTCGATCGCGCCACCGCCCAATTCGGTGATATCGCCCCCGGCTTCGCGCAGGATCACGGTGAGCGCAGCGATATCGAGGATGTTCAGGTCGGATTCGAGAATCGCATCGATACGCCCCGAGGCGAGCAGGTGGTAGTGGTAGAAATCACCGTAGCCACGAATGCGGTGCACCTGGCCGATCAACTGCCCCACCGACGCCCAGGCCGGAGATGCAGCGAGCGAGGCGATATTACCCAGCGACAGGCTGGTGTCGGCCAGACGATCGACGCTCGAGGTGCGGATCGGCTCGTCGTTGAGCCAGGCGCCGAGTCCCTTGGCCGCGCAGGCCAGTTCACCGCCGTTGAACATGGGCGCATTGGATACGCCGACGATCAATTCATCGTCGGGCTGGCCTTTTTTCAGTAACGCGATCTGCGTGGAAAAGAACGGATAACCGCGCACGAAGCTCTTGGTGCCGTCGATCGGGTCGATCAGCCAGACAAACTCGGCATCCGCGTCGTCGGTCCCCAGTTCCTCGCCCTGAAAGCCATGATCGGGGAACGCCTCGGACAGGACGGCCTTGATCGCGCGCTCGCACTCGATATCCGCGATCGTGACCGGGCTGGCGTCCGCCTTGCGCTCGACCTCGAAATCGCCGTGATAATAACGACGGATGATGGCCTCGGCCGCGCGGGCGGCCTCGACGGCCTTGTCGAGAAACGGCTGCAGATCGGTCAAAGCGGCGTCCTTGATTGGGCTTGGGCTGCAGATGCTAGCGCAACACACCAAAGATGGTCAGCAGGGCCAGGCCGGCAAGCAGCACCAGCAGCGCACGGGAGATCAAACCCAGGGCTTCGAGCAGCGTGTCGTTGAGGTAACGGTCATACCGGGGCGAGTCCACACGCGCCGACAGACCAAGCGCGCCGCGGCCGACCGCCGAAAGCAGACGCCAGCTCGCCGAAGCGCTGGCATGGGTGGTTGCCCGTGCCGACGGCCAGGCACCCAGCGCACCGCGCGTATTGCCCACCAGCGCATAGACCAGCACGCAGAGCCGCGCCGGCAGCCAGGCCGCCAGACCGTGCACGTATTCGGCCGTGCGCCGCATCGCTCGCGAACCGGTACCGCGCGCCGCCAGTGCCGGCAGCTCGCGCACGCTGCGATAGAACAGCGCCCCCGCCGGCCCGGCCACGAAGAACCACAGCAGCACCGCCAGCACGCGTTCGTGGCCTTGCACCAGCACGGACCCGACGATGGTCCGGCCGTGTATATCCACCGCCGCACGCCCGGTCGAGCGGCGACACAAAGCGATCGCGCGCGCTTCGGCGCGATCGTGATCTGCCTCGCCGCGCGCATGGGCCAGCGCATAGACGTCTTCCCAGAGATCGCGCGGGCCGAAGGTGAGCACGAGCACGAATACCCCGAACGCGAGTTCGAAACCCAGCCACAGATATTCGGCAATCGCCCATTGCAGCAGCGCCACGATCAGCACCGGCGGCACGATCACGAGCACGCCCGCAGGCTGCGCCAGCCAGCGACGACCGAGGCCGCTGCTTTCGATCAGGGCCACATAGCGGGCGAATCCGTCGGTCTCGCGCCAGCGTTTAAGCTGGCCCAGCGCGCGCTCGGCAAACAGCGCGATGACGATCACGATCAGGTGCATGCGCGCTCTCGCAAACGATGAAACAGCGCCCAGTCGAAAGCCGGGCCGGGGTCGGTCTTGCGCTGCGGCGCGATATCGCTATGACCGACGATCCGATCCGCGGTGAGCGCCGGATAGGCCGAGAGCAACGCGGCCGTCGTCGCCGCCAGCGCACGATACTGGGCCGGCGCGTAGGGGCAGTCGTCGGTGCCCTCCAGTTCGATGCCGATACCGAAATCGTTGACCGCCTCACGCCCGTCGAAACAGGACCGCCCCGCATGCCATGCGCGCGCTTCAAAGCCCACGTATTGCGTGATGCGCCCGGTGCGCTCGATCAGCGCGTGGGCGGAAACCTTCAGATGAGCGATCGCCGCGTAGTAGGGATGCGCGCTGGGATCCAGGGCATTGGTGAACAGCGCATCGACCTGCCCGCGGCCGAAACAGCCCGGCGGCAAGGTGATCCCGTGCACGACCAGGGTATCCACCCGACTGCCCGCCGGTCGCGCGTCGTGATTGGGCGAGCGCACCTGCCGCACGCCGGCGAGCCAGCCGTTCTCGATCGTCAAACGCGTCATGCGGCTAAAAATACGCCTGCAGTCCGATCACCGCACGCACACCGGCATCCACGGCCGTATTCTCCCAGCCGATTTCGCTGCGCAGACCGAGCCCGTCGCTGAGGTTGAACTGCTGCTGGAGCTTGGCCCAGCGGTAGTACCCGTCGTCGCCGGCCACGTATTCGAGCATCCCGGCCTCGGCCTTGAGTTGCACATCGGGCAGCGGATAGACCAGTACGCCTGTGCTCGCACCGGCGCCGAGCGCATAACCCGGCGACAACGCGCTGTTGGCGTCCAGCGAACCCAGGCCGAACACGTAGCCGAGCAGGTCGCTGTCGCCCCAGGCCAGCCCCGGCCCGCCCTGCAGGTAGTAGCCCAGGTTGTTGTCGACATCGTCGAACACATTCGACGACGGACGCCGGCGCAGGCCGGTATCGATCTGAAAGGAGATCGGCTTGAACAGGTCATTGCGCGGCGACAGCGACACGATATTGAGCAGCTGCAGATCGTCGACGCGCAGCTCGCCGTCGTCGGGGTCCACGCGCAGGCCGAGATCGAGGAAATTGATCTCCGCGCCGTCGGTATAGCCGCCCGGGTCGTCGAGCAGATCGTGATAGGCCGGGCGCAGACGCAGGCCCAGTGACAGATTATCGGCCTCGTAGATCGTCGACGCGGCCAGGCGCAGCGTGCGATGGCCCTGATCCGGCGGCGTTTCGGGCGTGGGCACCGCGGTGAACGGCGACGGCCGCGCGATCCGGCTACGCTCGAGCAGGATCGCATTCGCGTGCGCCTGGTCCGCGGGCGCGCTTTCCGGTTCGCTCTGCAGCCGGTAGTAGAGATAGTCGTGGGCGACTTCCAGCACCGCGGCCCGCTCCGCCGGCGCGAGGCGGGTCAACCGGGGTGCGTCGAAAGCCACCTCATCGGCGGCGAGCTCACGTGCCAGGCTGCGCTGATCGGCATCGAGCTGGTCGGCCTGCCAGCGCAGGGTGGTTTCCAGCGACGGGCGAAAAAGCGGTGTTTCCATCAGGCCCGGCACGTCGGCCAGTGTGCGGATCGTGTCTGCGGGGATCGCGTACCAGGAATACTTCTCGGTCAGGCGCAGCTCCGGACGGGCGACTTCGAGCAGGCTGAGCAGCTGATAGGAGCAGTTCTTGGTCAAGAAGTAATAGTCGAAACGTACGCCGTCCATCTCCCAGAGATGATCGACCAGCCGCTCGGTCTCGGCGCCGTTCAGGTCGAGCGGATAGGCCCAGACATCGCGGTGTTCGATCCAGGCGTACTGCTTGACCTTCTCGTAGTACGGAAACAGCCCGAAGATGCCGGGGTAGCCGCCGGTCAGCCCCTTCCATGCAAACCCGAGGCCCTTGGCGTCATCGCCCGCGGCCGCCGCGAAGTTCACCGCATAAGACAGCAGCTCCGTGCCGCGCGCGGCGCGCGACGAATCGATGCGCAGCAGGGTGTGGCCGAACATGGACGACGGGCTGTTCGGAAACGCGGTCGGGAAAATCAGGCTGATGCGGTCGGGGCTGAGCGCGGCCCGCCACCGGCGATAAGCGTCGCATTGCGCCCCGCCAAGCGTGTGCGGCGCCAACCCCAGCGCGTCGACCAAGAACTTGCGGCGCGCGATAAAGACACAGTCCGCCGACTTGTCGCGGCCCTCGATCCAACGGCCGCTCGCCAGCGCCTCGAGGGTGGCGTCGAGTTCGGCCGCCGGGTCGGTACGCCCCGTGGGCGCAAGAAAGAAGCTGTCGCTGGCCACCGTGCTGTGCAGCCCCTGGCCCAGCCAGTCGGGCTCGTAATGCAGCAGCGTTCGCCAGCGCGCACTGTCGGCGAGCCCGCGTTCGGCGGCGCGCGCCTGCAACGCCGCCACATCCGCCGCCTGCGCGTCTTCGGCTTGCGCCACGCCCATCATGGCCAGCCAGAGAAGACCTGCAACACCCGCCCATCGCACCATCAAGTCCGCCCTAATCGAAGAAATGCCGGAAGGACACGCTACAACCGGCCACGGCCTCGCCCTGCCAGCTCTCATGGCTGCATTCACCGCGCAGCGCGTTGTCCGGCGATACCGGCACATTCGCGGTAACCCCGGTGCGCAGACGCGCGAACTGCGACGTGAATTCAAGCCAGCGTGCGTGAAGCCCCCATTGTACGGACTCGGCCTGATACGCGAGCCCGGCTTCCGCACCACCGCCGAGCGCTGCATCCGGATCGGTGCCGCTGACGCTCTCGATGCGCGCGACCGCGAACACATAGGGGAACAGATCACCGAAACGCCAGCTCGCGCCCGGCCCACCCTGCACGAAACCGCCGAGCGCGCGCGCCCGATCGGCGACCGGCGTCTGTTCCAGACCGGCATGCACGAACCAGGAGATCGGCTTCACGAACTCGCTGCGCGGCGCGAGCGAGCGGATATTGACCAGATCCAGGCTTTCCAGAGCCAGACCGTCACGCTCGTCCAGGCGCAGCTGCACGTCCAGACCCTCGATCGCCGCACCGGGGAGAAACCCGGCCAGCGGATCGAACAGGTCGTGATAGGTGAGCCGATAGCCGAAGGCGAGAAAATCGCGCCCGTCCTGGCGACCCACGCCCAAATTGACGGTCTGGGTCCCGTGACCGCGCTCCGGCGGCGCCGGCTCGGGGACGGGTTGCGGCGGTGGCGCCGGGTTGCGCTGGACCACGCGCAGCAGCGCCAGGCTCTTGCGCGCGACATCCGGGTCGCGGTCGCCTTCCCGATTGCGCAGTCGCAATGCCTGATAGGCAACCTGCGCCATCAGATGCCGTCGCGGCGGCGGATAGGCCTTGAACGCAGGCGTATCGACCCGCGCCGGGTCGTCGCGCAGATCCGCTGCCAACGCCCGTTCGTTGGCATCCAGCCGCGCGGCGAGCGCCTCCAGTTCAACGGCCTTGGACGGCCGGTAACGCCGCTCGGCGACGAGATCGGCGCCGTAGAGCGCGCGCACCGTGTTGACCGGCAGTTCGGCGAACCGCAGTTCGGTCATGAGCGGTGCCTGCGGGCGCGCTACCTTGATCAGTTCGAGCAGCCGGAGCGAGCAGTTCTCGTCGAAAAAGTAGTAGTCGAAGTTGATGCCGCGCAGCTCCCACAGGTGGCTGACCACCCAGTCGATCTCCCCGGCGTCGAGATCGAGCGCGTACTCCCACATGTCGCGGTTCTCGACAAAGGCATAGTCGCGGATCTTCTCGACATAGGACGTCACCGAGAACTGCCCCGGATAGCCGCCGGCCAGGCCGCGCCAGATATAGAACAGCGAGTTGTCTGCCCCGCCCGCCTGGGCGCCGAAGTTGATCGCCCGCGACAGCCAGACCGCGTCCGGGTCCGGCTCGGCGTCCAGGCGCAGCAGCGTATGGCCGAACATCGACGACGGGCTGTTGAGATACGCCGCCGGAAAGACCAGCACCAGCTGCCCGATCGGCATCTGCGCACGCCAGGCGAGATAGTCCTCGCAATGGGCCAGCGGCGCGCTCTCGTGCCAGCCCAACGTGGTCGCGAGAAAACGATACCGCGCCGGGAACCGGCAGCGGGCCTGGCTTTGGGCGGGTTCGAGCGCCCGCCACGTCGCCCGGAGCTCGGCTTCGGGATCGGCCTTGCCGTCGGTGGCGAGAAAGAAATCCGCATCGTCGACATAGCTGGTGCCGACACCGCGCAGCGTCGCGCCCGGATTGACATGCATCAGCGCCTGCCAGCGCGGCGTCGCGGCCAGCGCCGCGAAGTCCGGCGCCGTCGCCGCCTGAGCGCCTGCCCCCCAAAGCACGACACACAGCCACAGCACGGCCCGCGTTGCGGATGTCGATGCAATCAATGAGCGCAAGACAAAAAAATGCCCCGCCTCGACCGAGACGGGGCATGTCGACGAGCCGACGATCAGGACACGTAGTGCGACAGACGATCGTCGCGCTTCATGACCGTGTTGATGTTGTCCATCACTTCGCCGGAGGACACATCGTCGCGCGGGAAGATCTGGGCGAAGTTCTGGTGCATGACGCTATTGAAATGGTCCCGGTCGGCCGGGTCGATCTGCATCGCGACCGTGAGTGCCGTTAGCGCCTCGCCATGGCCGACCGCCATGTCCTGGGCCACTTCCTCGAGCACGCCGTTCATCGCCAGCAGACTGTTGCCGCTGTAAGTGAGCGTGCCACTGGTGTCACAGCCGTTGGTGCCGCTGGTCATGCCGAAGGTGGCATTGCCGGACGTGCCGTTGACGATGGTGGCCAGCAGATGCGCGGGCAGGCCGCTCGACCCTTCGAACAGCAGGTTGCCCCAGCCGCAGCCCGGGCCGCCGGGCGCGACCGCGCTGGCAGTCATGCTCGACCCGAGAAGGGCCGCACCGATGATGATCTTTTTCATTGTTCTCCCCTGAGTAACGACGGTTTCTTTCGCATTATTGCGCCGCGCCCGCTTGGAGCGGGCTGAATTCACTATAGCGCGCCGGGCGATTCTGTAAAGCATCACCGCCCGAACGCCAGCGGGCGCGTCTTTTCGACGCGCCCGGGCACGCCGGCGTCACGCGTGAATGAGCGGCCGGTTATTCAAGAATCACGAAACGAAACGCGGCCCGAGGCACGCGTCAGAGTCCATAACCACGCCCCCAGGCCGAGCATCACCACAAGACCGGGCCAGGCGGCGGGCAGGCCGCCGACATTCAGCGCCAGCACGTCGCTGCTACCCGAAAACGCGACCGGCAGGGCGATGACAATACCCATCAGCGCCTCGCCGGTGATGATGCCGGCCGCTGCGAGCAAGCCACGGCCTTCCCGCGCCGCGCCACTGCCGCCGAGCCAGGCCACGAGGCCACCGAAGGCAATCGCCATCGACAGCGACAACGGCAGATACAGCCCCAGCGCGACGGCGAGCACCGGCATGCGAAATCCACTGTCTCGACGAGCCAGCACGGTATCGAGCGCGATGGTGGCCAGGGCGATCACGCCGCCGCCGATCACCCAGTTCCACGGCAGATCGCCGCCGAACACGCCCCGCATCACGGCCACCATCAGGCTGGCCTGCGGCGCCGGCAATGCATTGGGATGCGCGGCGTCCGACACGCCGATACCGTAGGCATGCAGCAACAGCGACAACACCGGCGACAGAACGCATACGGCAGCGATCACGCCGAGCATCTGCGCCAGCTGCTGGGCAGCCGGCGACGCGCCCAGAATGGCGCCGGCCTTGAGGTCTTGCATGTTGTCGCCGCCGATCGCGGCGGCGCAGCAGACCACCGCACCCACGATGATCGCGCTCGCCGGACCGGCCTGACCGACGCCGAAGAAAACATACAGCCCGAGCGCGGTGAGCAGAATCGTCGCGATCGTTACCCCGGAGACCGGGTTATTGCTCGAACCGACCAGACCGGCCATGTACGCGGCCACGGCGGAAAACAGGAAAGCCGCCGCGAGCATCAGCAGCGCGACCATCGCACCGCCGACGATCGAATCCAGCAGTACCGCATAGAGCGCGATCATCGGCAGCGCCAGCAGCACGAGCAGCGTAACCAGCAGCGAACGCGGCAGATCGCGCTGACTGGGCAGCACCGTCTCGCCCGTCTGCCTCAGGGCACCGAAGAGCTGGCCACGCAAGGTCCACAACGCAGCCAGACCACCCACCAGCATCGCACCGACACCCAGATAGCGAATCTGATCGCTCCAGACTTGCTTGGCGCCGGCCACGCCGGTGGCGATATCGCCACCGGCCAGCGCCATGACCAGCGGAATCGCGATCCACCAGGCGAAGACGCCGCCCAGCAGCACCGGCAGCGCAACGTTGATACCGACGATATACCCCACCGCCAGCAGCGCCGGCGACAGATAGCTGCCGACATAGAAACTGCTCTGCTGACCGATCGAAAGCGCGGTCTCGGCGACCCCCTCCCATACTTTGAGCCCGCTGTCGGCGAGCTTGGCCACGGCGCCGGCCGCCGCGCCGGCCAGAAGCGTGCCGATCCCCACCGCGGCCTTGCCGCCATAGCCGGCCTGCAGCACGGCGGCGGTCGCCTGGCCTTCGGGAAAGGCCAGCCGGTTATCGTCGACCAGCGCCCGGCGCAGCGGCACGGTCATGAGCACGCCCAGCAGCCCCCCGACGCCGGCGATCAGCACGGTCTGGAAATAGAAGAAGTCCGACCAGTAGTCGAGCATCACCAGCGCCGGCAGGGTAAAGATCACGCCGGCCGCGATCGCCTCGCCGGCACTGGCGGCGGTCTGGACGATGTTGTTCTCGAGCACGTTGGCATCGGCGAAAAGCCGCAGGATGCCCAGCGACAGAACCGCCGCCGGAATCGAGGCGGACACCGTGAGCCCGGCGAAGAGTCCAAGGTAGGCATTGGCCGCCGACAGAATCACGGCCAGCACCACCCCGAGCACCGCAGCCCGTACCGACAGCTGACCGGCGAACATGGAAGAGGTGTGGGTACTCACAAAAGCCTCCCGGCCGACGTTCGGATGCTAGCGCTCAGGCACCCTGATAAGCTCGCGACAGTGCGCTCATGACGCACCCTATTCAAAAGGACTGACTCTTCATGCGGATACGACTCCTGCTCTGTCTGACGCTGCTTCTGGCCGCCGGACTCACGACGGGTTGCGACGACGCGAACGCCGACGACGCGAACGACGGCCGCAATTTCTTCGAGCGTGCATGGACCCAGATCGAGAATAGCTTTTCCGGCGACACCACGTCAGCCGGCCAGACCCGGGTCGCCCAGTCAGACACGGGAGAAAACACCGCGCCGGACGCCCACGGCGCCGCGCCCCAGCCCCAGCGCGCCGAAGGCGCCGACCCGGCCAACGCGCCCGGCGATGCAGCCAATGCCGGAGCCGACGCCGTGCCCGTCGAAAGCGACACGGCGCAAACCGCGGGCGAACCCGCCGTAGATGCGAGCGCGGCCGCGGCGACCGACGCACAGCCAGACCAGACGGCGGACCGCACGCCGGCAAGCGACTCGGACGTGGTCGCCTCGTCCGATGACCAGGCCGAACCGGCATCCATCGATATTCCCGACGTGGATATCGGCTACAAGAAGTACGTGCTCGACAACGGCCTGACGCTGATCGTGCATACCGACCACAAGACGCCGATCGTCGCGGTCAACATCTGGTATCACGTCGGCTCCAAGAATGAGGGCACCGGCCAGCACGGCTTCGCGCATCTGTTCGAACACCTGATGTTCCAGGGCAGCGAGCACTGGCAGGGCGAATACTTCGAACCGTTCGAGCGTGCCGGCGCGACCGACATGAACGGCACCACCAACGCCGACCGCACCAACTATTTCGCCAGCGTGCCCACCTCGGCGCTGGACATGGCGCTGTGGATGGAATCCGACCGCATGGGCCATTTCCTCGGTGCCATCGACAAGAACCTGCTCGAGGAACAGCGCGGCGTCGTACTCAACGAAAAACGCCAGGGCGAAAACCAGCCCTACGGCAAGGTGTTCGACACCATACCGCCGAACACCTACCCGGCCGGACACCCGTATTCCTGGTCCACGATCGGCTCCGAAGCGGACCTGAACGCGGCGTCGCTGGAGGACGTCAAGAACTGGTTCAAGACGTACTACGGTCCGTCGAACGCCGTGCTCGTACTCGCCGGCGATATCGAACCGGAAGCCGCCAAGGCGAAGGTCGAACAGTATTTCGGCAGCATCGAACCCGGCCCGCCGGTCACCCAGCAGAAGCGCTGGGTCGCCAAGATGAGCGGCGAGCACCGCCAGGTGATGTTCGACCGCGTACCGCAGGCACGGATCTACAAGGTCTGGAACATCCCGCCCACCGGCGCGCCGGATACCACGCGCCTGCAGATCGCGGCCGACCTGCTCGCCGGCTCCAAGAACAGCCCGCTCTACAAGACCCTGGTCTACGACCAGCAGATCGCGACCGACGTCTCGGCCTTCGTATGGGACAAGGAGATCGGCTCGCAGCTCATCGTCAGCGCGACCGCGCGGCCGGGCACCAATCTCGACACCATCGAGCGGGTTCTCGACACCCAGATGCAGCGCTTCATAAACGAAGGCCCGCAGCCCGACGCCCTCGACCGCGCACGGGCACGCTTTGGCGCCTCGTTCGTACGCGGCATGGAAAGCGTGGGCGGCATCGGCGGCAAGGCCGATATCCTGGCCCAGGGCGAGATCTACGAAAACGATCCCGGCGCCTACAAACAGGAGCTGGAAATCCTGCGTACGGTCACGCCGGAAGACATCCAGATGACCGCCGCCAAGTGGCTGTCCGACGGGGTCTATGTCCTCTCGGTGAAGCCCTTCGGCGACCGCAAGGCGACCGGCGAGGACGTGGATCGCGACAAGCTGCCCGAAATCGGCGATACGCCCGATCTCGACCTTCCCGACGTCCAGCACGCTACGCTTTCTAATGGCCTGAAGGTACGCCTGGCCGAGCGCCACAGTGCCCCCACGGTGCAGATGCGTATGGTCTTCGATGCCGGCTACGCGGCCGATCCGGCCGATGCGCCGGGCACGGCGAGCCTGACCATGGGCATGCTCGACGAAGGCACCGCCAAGCGCGATGCGCTCACGATCAGCTCGGACCTCGACGCGCTCGGCGCGGAGCTCAACACCGGCGCCTCGCTGGATTCCGCCACGCTGAGCCTGGCCACGCTCAGCACCGCTCTCGACCCGTCGCTGGATATCTATGCCGATGTGCTGCGTAACGCGAGCTTCCCCGAAAACGAGTTCGCACGCCTGAAGAAACAGCGCCTGGCCAGCATCGCGCAGGAGAAACGCCAGCCCACCAGCCTTGCGCTGCGCACCCTCGGGCCGTTGCTCTACGGCCAGGATCACGCCTACGGCATCCCGCTGACCGGTAGCGGCACCCGTGCCGCCGTCGAAGGCATGACCGTTGAGGATGTTCGCGCCTTCGCCCACACCTGGCTGCGGCCCGACAACGCTACGCTGGTGGTGGTCGGCGACACCACCATGGACGAGCTCAAGCCCATGCTCGAGCGCCACCTCGGCGGCTGGCAGCCCGAAGACGACGCCCAGCGCCCGAAAAAACGCCTGCCCGAGATCACACCGCCCGACGAAGCGCATATCTATCTCGTCGACCGGCCGGGCAGCAATCAGGCCACGGTGATCGCCGGCAACGTCGCGCCGCCCAAATCCAGCGACCAGGACGTGGCCATGGAAACGGTGAACGCCGTGCTCGGCGGCATGTTCAATTCGCGGCTTAATTTGAATCTGCGCGAGGACAAACACTGGTCGTACGGCGCGCGCAGCCTGCTCATGGACGCGCGCGCCCAGCAGCCGTTCGTCGCCTATGCGGCCGTGCAGATCGACAAGACCGCCGCCTCGATGCAGGAGATGCGCAACGAGCTGACCGCCCTGCGCGGCGACCGGCCGATCGACGACAGCGAGCTGTCTGCCGCGCAGGCGAATCTCACCCGCAGTCTGCCCGGCGAGAACGAGACCACGCCGGCGCTGGCGGCCACGCTGACCGACTCGGTAGTGTTCGACCTGCCGGACGACTATTACGAGGACTATGTCCGGCGGGTGCGCGAGCTGGAACAGCCCGCCCTGGCGGATGCCGCCCGGGCGATGATCCATACCGAGGGCCTGACCTGGGTGGTGGTCGGCGACCTGAGCCAGATCGAGAACTCCATCCGCGAGCTCGGATGGGGTAAAGTCCGCACCGTGGACCCGGAGACACTGGAAATGTCGTCCGGGGATTCCGTCGAGGGGGAAAAGGATGAATAGGCGGATGTGGAGTCGCTTCACGGCGACGCTGCTGCTGGCTGCCTGCGCGACGCAGGCACTGGCCGTGGTCGAGCGCGAAGACATCATCGTGCTCGGCGCCGACGGCCTGCGCTATACGAGCTACAAGACGCTGCGCTCGGATCTGGCCGAGCGGGTTCTCTATCTCGGCCCCGACGAGGCGCCCGAGGATGCCGTGTTCATCGTGCCGGCCGACTACGAGTCGACGCCGCTCGACGACGGCGGCACACGGCTGCATTTCAAGAGCGGCAGTTTCGCCCTCATGAACACCGGCGTGTTCGACGCCGAGGTCGAACGCAAGGCCAACGGCATTCGCGTGTTCACCAGCTGGGACGGCGTCACGCGCAGCGACGGCCACCTCGGCAAGTGGAACGCGCCGGACGATTTTTCGTCGTTCTCCTATACCTGGGTCATGCCGCGCAATATCGATATCCTCGCCTACGAAGCCAACCGGGCCGGCACCTGGGAAAAGCGCGAGAACACGCTTAACTGGACCGGCAAGCAGGTCAACGACATCGCGTTCACCATCCGCTATCGAGTGAACGATCCGGATGCGCAGACGGCTCAGGCGCAACCGTCCACGCCGCGCCAGGCACCGTCGTCACAGCCGCCGGCCGCGCCGGCCCGGCCACAGCCGAACTACGCCGGCAACGGTCTCGAAACGGCGCCCTCCACCAGCTTCGACGGCGAACCGCCGCAGCCGGACAGCGCGCTGGCCGAGACCTCGCCGGCGCAACAGGCGCCCGAGGCGTCCCAGCCCGAGCCATCAGGCGACATCGATGCAAAAGCGCGCAGCGTGACGCTCGACAGCGTGGTCACGCTGGCAGACGGACGCCCGCAGGTCACCGCGCGCGGCCAGCGCGTGCTGCGTCGTCTCGCCGGTGCGTTGGCCACCGACGACACCCAGCGCGTGGTCATTCACGGCCCCGGCTTCGTGGCAAGCCGCGACACGGGCGGCTCGGTGGCCCAGGCCGCACGGGTCTCGGATTTCCTGGCCGCCCACGGGGTCGCCGAGGAACGGATCGAAATCCGCGCCGGCGAGCGTTCGGACGATGCGAGCGGCCGCACCATCGAAGTGACCGTGCAACCCGGCGGGCTGCTCGACCAGTTCTCCGAAGGCCGTTAGCCGACGCCGCGCCATTCGCGCACAAAAAAGCCGGGCCCTGTGCCCGGCTTTTTTCATGCCGCAAAAACGGCTGCGATGCTGGCGATCAGCGCGCCGGGCTGCTCGCCTGGAAGTTGCCGAGCGGACGAACGAAAGTATATTTGCCCGGCTCGACCACCAGCCGATTGCCGGCGTCGCTCGCGTTCATGCCCAGCAGCGAGAACGGCAGCGACACCACGAACAGACCGGCGCCGAGCGCGGTCGCCGCGAGGCTCACCGGACGCACGAGTACCATGTCGACACCCATCGCCGCTGCAGACGGCGTCCCGGCCGAGGCATAATCATCGATGGCCGACGCAGGGCCGGCCAGCCCGAGCCCCAGCGCGGCCACGAGAACGATAAGCGCGCGGCGCGCGGAGAATACGGTCATGATTCAAACCCCCTTTGACTACGTGCAAGTCACATTAGCAAAGCGCTCCGGCAAGTCAATTACAGACGCACTACCGGCGTGCGCGGGCCGACAAACGGCGCCATGAGCGGTCGGGAAGTCTATCTCGCCGCCGATCCGGTGAATGCCGAGATCGCCAAGGATCTGCTCGCCAGCCACGGCATCGAGGCCCATGTGCGCAACCAGTATCTCTGGGGTGGCATGGGCGATCTGCCCGCCAACGTCTTCCCGAGCGTCTGGGTCGACGAGGCCCGCGACTACGACGCTGCCCGCCGCCTGGTGCTCGAACTCGAACGCGGCCCGATTCGCGCCGGTCGCCCCTGGCAATGCCCGGCATGTGGCGAATATCTGGATGCCCAGTTCGAGCAATGCTGGAACTGCCAGACACCGAAACCGGCCGACGCCTGATGCATATCGTCCTGCATCAGCCCGAAATTCCACCCAATACCGGCAACGCCATAAGACTGTGCGCCAACATCGGCGCCACCCTGCACCTGATCCACCCGCTGGGTTTTTCCATCGACGACAGACATATGCGTCGCGCCGGGCTCGACTATCGCGAACGCGCGGTGATTCACGAATGGGACGACTACGACGCCTGGCGCGCTGCCCATCCGCAGGCGCGCGTATTTGCCGCCACCAAACGCGGCACCACGCGCTATGACAGGATCGCCTATCGAACGGACGACGCCCTGCTGTTCGGCTGCGAAACGCGCGGCCTGCCCGCCCCCCTGATCGCCCAGGCCGATGCGGCGATCTATCTGCCCATGCGTGCCGGCAACCGCAGCATGAACCTGTCGAACAGCGTAGCGGTAGCGGCTTTCGAGGTCTGGCGCCAGGCCGATTTCGCCTAGCATTAGCGGCGGCTAGCGGCTCAGATCCTGGTGATCGTGAGTGCCCGGTGCGGTCATGCGATCGAGCAGCACTTCCCAGCCGGCGCCGTCGGCGGCCTCGGAGAGCCGCTTGTCCGGCTGAACGGCCACCGCCTCCTCGACCGCGCGAAACAGATGCGCGTCGGTAATCGAATCACCAAAGGCAACCGCGCGATCCAGCGACAGCCCCGTCTCGCGCGCCAGCGCCCGGGCGGCATCGATCTTGGTCGGACCGTAGGGATGACGCAGCGGCGGCGCGCCGGTATAGACGTTGCCGCGCGTTGCACACAGCGATGCGTGGCTGTGCGTCACGTCCAGCGATTCGGCCAGCGCGTCGGCGATGAACTGCGGCGTGCCGGAAAGCAACGCGACCCGGTCGCCGGCTGCCTGATGCGCCCGCAGGCGCTCGAGCGCGGGGGTATAAAGCGCGTACGACAATCGCGTCGCGACGAAATCGCGCGCGAGCGCGGCAATCTCGGCCTTGGTATGGCCGCTCAGGTAGGCCTTGTTCTTCTGCATGACGTGCCGGCCATAGCGCGGAAAATAACGCAGGCAGAACCAGGCGAACGCCAGCAGTTGCCGCATGCCGAGCGCGCCCTGATCCCATAGGTAGCGCGCAAACCGCGCCTCGGAGCTGGCGCCCGGCACCAGCGTGCCGTCGATATCGAACAGCACCAGGCGCATCAGGCCTTGCCCACCTGCGCACCCGGGCGCGCGTTGGCACAGAATTCGATGATCACCGGCAGGCCGCGGGCGATACAGATCGCCGCCGATGCCCAGGCCAGCGCCAGGCCGATACCGTTGAGCAGCGGTCCCCAGGCGGTCCAGAACTCGGGCGCGAGGAACGGCGCCGGCTGCCAGGCCAGGATCCAGGCGAAGGTCACGGCCTTGAGGACCGCGTAGAACCCGCGCATGAAACGCCCCGCGACCAGAAAACGGCCGATGGGCGACTGCATCATGTCGAAGGCGGCGGTGCCGGACTGCGCGCCCTTGCTGCGGATCGCGTCTACGAGATTACCGCGGATGATGAACAGCAGCGGGATCCAGACGCCGATGAAGCCCAGATGCGCCAGCACCACCCAGAGCACGGTCTCGACGATCCGATCGATGGCGATATCGAACGTCGCGCCGAACAGCGACTCTTCACCGAAACGGCGCGCGACCCAACCGTCAACGCCGTCGAGGGCGATGATCAGGATCGTCAGCGGCGCATTGACGAGCTGCAGCGCGGGCGCACCGGAGTAGACGATGCCCAGCAGCACGAAAAGCAGCAGAAAACGGCCGAAAGTTACCCAGTTCGCCATGGCCCGGAAGTCTTTTGTGTGGTTCTTGGTGCGGTCTAGAACATGCAGCGGCGTGGATTACACCAGCGCCGACTGTCATATTTTAGTCTTTTTCGGCCCGGAACGGGCGATCCGTCAATTTACGCACGGCATCGCGAGGCGCGACACCCTCGTGCAGCACCCGGAATGCCTGGGTGGCGATCGGCATTTCCACGCCGAGTTGTTCGGCGATGCGATGCACCTCCCGGGCCACGCGCACGCCCTCGACCACCTGCTGGATCTCGCGCTGCGCCTGTTCGACGTCGTGCCCGGCCGCCAGCGCCAGGCCCATGCGGCGGTTGCGTGACTGATCGTCGGTGCAGGTCAGCAGCAGATCGCCGAGGCCGGCCATGCCGGTGAAGGTGGTGCGTTCGCCGCCGAGCTTCTCGCCCAGGCGCATCATCTCGGACAGGCCGCGGGTGATGAGCAGGGCCCGCGCGTTGGCGCCGTAGCCCAGCCCGTCGGAAATGCCCACCGCGATGGCAAGCACGTTCTTGACCGCGCCGCCCACGCCCACGCCGACCACGTCGGTCGTGGTGTAGACACGAAAAACGCCGTCGTGAAAGGCGCCGGCCATGTCGCGGGCGAAATCGGCGTCGGCCGCGGCAATGGTGACGGCCGTGGGCATGCCCTGGCCGACTTCGCCGGCAAAGCTCGGACCCGAGAGCACAGCCGTGCGGCGTTGCGACCCGAGCACCTGCTCGGCCACCTGGTGGGGCAGCAGGGCCGACTGGGGCTCCAGGCCCTTGGTCGCCCAGATTACGCGCTGAGCATCCCCGAGCAACGGTGCCAGCCGCTCGAGGGTTTCGCGCAACGCATGGCTGGGTACCACCACGAGCACGTCGTCGGCAGCGGCGACAGCCGCCGCCATGTCGGCTTCCGGAACGAGGGTGGCCGGAAAGGCGCAGCCGGGCAGATAGCGTTCGTTCTCGCCCGCCGCGGCCATGGCGCTTACCGCCGCGGCCTCGCGTGCCCAGAGCCGCACGTCATTGCCGTTGCGCGCCAGCTGAATCGCGAGGGCCGTGCCCCACGAGCCCGCGCCGAGCACGGCCATGCAGCGGTCGGCGTTGTCGTGCGGCGCCGTCATGGGCAATCAGTGCGTGGCACTGCCGACGTCGGTCGGCTGGCCGCCCTGATTCTGCTGATGCTGGGCATAGAGCAGATCGAAGTTGACCGGCTGCAGCAGAAAGTGCGGAAAACCCGCGCGCTGGACCATGTCGCCCACGCTCTCGCGAATGTAGGGAAACAGGATCGACGGGCAATAGGCCCCGAGCAGATGCCCGCGCGCCTTATCGTCGTCGAACCCCTCGATCTGGAACACGCCCGCCTGCTGCACCTCGACGATATAGGCCGTGCGCTCGCCCTGCTTGGCCGTGACCGTCACGGTGAGCGTGACCTGATGGGTCTCGCGGCTGAGGTTCTCGATGCGAGTGTTCAGGTCGACGTTGACGTCCGGCTTGTATTCCTCGGTGAACACACGCGGACCGTTCGGCACTTCGATGGACGCGTCGCGGATATAGATCTTCTGCAAGCCGACCTGGCGCTGGGGTTCGCCGTTGCCTGCTTCGCCCTGCCCGTTCTCTTCGGCCATGTTCGTCTCCTCGTTCGCCTGAATTGAAACTCGTCTCACCCGGCGCGACCCGAGCGGACAGACTTGCGATTCGCCGCGCCGACTACTTGCTGGTCACCGGCATGCCGTCGGCCTGCCAGGCGTTGATGCCGCCCTTGAGGGCATGCGCACGGCTATAGCCCAGCTTGCGCAGCTTGGCGGCCGCCTGCGGCGCGACATTGCCGATACCGCAATAGCAGATGATCACGCGGTCGGTGTTCTTGCTGATTTCCTTGGCGCGCTCCTCGATACCCGCCATGGGCACGTGCTTGGCATTGAGGATATGGCTTTTCTTGAAGTCGGAGGCCGAACGCGTATCGACCACCACCGCATCCTCGGTGTTCATCAGCCGCACGGCCTCGTTGGCCGGAATCGGGTTCTGGCCCTTGACCGCGCGCAACGCCTCGTTGACCGCCAGCGCGATCAGCGCAATCACCAGCGCGCCCCAGAGGAACGGATGATTGACGACGAATTCCTGAATCTGCTCCATGTTCATGGCGTGTACGGTCCAAATCAGCCCCGATCGGGGCCGGTGAATTCACGATCGAGAGATGCGCAGGCCGCGCGTCGGCCGCGATTATTGCATACAGGGCGCGGCGCTCGCCCGCCGACGTGGCTTACACTTGGCGCCATGCGGTTCGTTCTGTTCGCCGGCCTTTGCCTGCTCGCCCTCGCTGTGGCCCGCCCCGTGCTGGGCCAGGACGACGACGCGCGCTCGCAGCGCGCCGCCGCCGAGCTGGACGCGCTGCGCGACCGGATCGACACCGTGCGTCAGCAGATCGCGGCCGACAAGACACAGCGCAGCGAACTGTCCACCCGCCTGTCGCAGACCGAAGCCGAGATCAGCTCCGCCGCCAAGCGCCTGCGCTCTCTCGACGACAAGATCGCCGAGGCGCGCGAGCGGGTCGCCCAGCTCACCCGGCGCCGGGATACCGAGCGCGATCGCCTCGCCGACCAGCTCAGCGGCCTGCGCGATCAGGTCCGCGCTGCCCACGCCAGCGGCCAGATGGACAAGATGCGCCTGCTGCTCTCGGGCGAGTCGCCGGAAAAGCTCGGCCGCATGCTGGTGTATTACGAATACTTCGCCAATGCCCGCACCGCGCAGGTGACGTCGCTGCGCGACGCGCTCGCCGATCTGGCAATCCGCCAGAATGCGCTCTCCAACGAGCAGGCCGAACTCACCCGCCAGCGCAGCGCTCGCGCCGACACCCTGGACAGCCTCAAGGCGAGCCAGGCCCAGCGCAAACAGGCGGTTGCCGCGCTCGACCGCCAGCTTTCGAACAAGCAGGCCAGCCTCGAAGAAATGAAGGCGGACGAGCAGCGCCTGCAGCGGCTCATGGGCCGGCTGCAGAACGAGCTATCGAGCCTGCCCCCGGCCACCCCGGGCGACGACACGCCCTTTGGCCAGCTCAAGGGCCGCATGCAGCCGCCGGTCAGCGGCCAGGTGCTCGCCCGTTTCGGCACCGCCAAGGCGGGCGGGCCGCTCAAGTGGCAGGGTCAGTGGCTGGCCGCCGATGCCGGCGCGCCGGTGCGCGCGGTCGCTGGCGGGCGCGTCGTTTACGTGGGCTACATGCACCGCTACGGGCTGATCGTGGTGCTCGACCACGGCGACAACTACTACACGCTCTACGGCCACGCCGAGAGCACCTATGTCGAGGTCGGCGACCGCGTCGAGCGCGGTCAGGCCGTGGCCAAGGCCGGGCACAGCGGCGGCCATACGCGCGACGGCACCTATTTCGAGCTGCGCCGCGGCCGTACGCCGATCAATCCGGCCAGCTGGCTGTCCGGCTAGAACCGGCAAAATTGCCTGCGATCCCGGCGGGAAACGGCACGCGTTATGCTATCTTTTGACTGCATTATTCGCGTATCGGATACGTTCAAGCATTAGCGCGCGAGTTGCGCGTACCGGGCCGGTGGGACGGCCCCAGGGGAGTCAGGATTCATGCGACCGAAAACCCGCAGCTCGCTGCTGATTGCGCTGGGCGTGGTCATTGGTGTGATCGTGAGCATCGGCCAGGGGGTCTGGGCCGAACGCAGCGACAACAATGGTGACGACGACGGTGACATTGCCGCCCACGGTCTGCCGCTCGAAGAGCTGCGCACCTTCGTCGAGATCCTGAACCGCGTGAAGCAGGGCTATGTCGAGGATGTCTCCGACCAGGCGCTGCTCGAAAACTCGATCCGCGGCATGCTCGACGGCCTCGATCCGCATTCGGCGTATCTGAACGCCGAAGAGTTCAAGGAAATCTCGATCTCCACCTCCGGCAAGTTCGGCGGCTTGGGTATCGAGGTGCAGATGCAGAATGGCTTCGTGCGCGTGGTGGCCCCCATCGACGACACGCCCGCAAGCAAGGCCGGCATTCAGGCCGGCGACCTGATCATCCGTATCGACGATACCGCCGTGAAGGGCATGACGCTCATGGACGCGGTCAAGGCGATGCGCGGCGAAGCAGGCAGCGAGACGACGCTGACCATCCTGCGCGAAGAGCGCGACGATCCGTTCAAGGTCACCCTCGAACGCGCGGTGATCCGCGTACAGAGCGTGAAGTCGCGCATGCTGGACGATGGCTACGGCTATGTGCGCATCACCCAGTTCTCCAGCCAGACCGGCGACAGCCTGCAGCGCGAGATCAAGAACCTGGAAGACGAGGCCAACGGGCCGCTGCGCGGCATCGTGCTCGATCTGCGCAACAACCCGGGCGGCGTGCTTAGCGCCGCGGTCGACGTGGCCGATACCTTCATCAACAACGGCGATATCGTCTCCATCCGCGGACGCGCGCCCAACACCGACCAGCAGTTCGACGCCACGCCCGGCGACATGCTCGACGGCGCGCCGATCGTGGTGCTGGTCAACGAAGGCTCGGCTTCGGCGTCCGAGATTGTCGCCGGCGCCCTGCAGGACGACAGCCGCGCGGTGATCATGGGCACGCGCACCTTCGGCAAGGGTTCGGTACAGACCATCGTGCCGTTGCAGAACGGCGCCGCGCTCAAGCTGACCACCGCCCGCTACTACACGCCCAGCGGGCGCTCGATACAGGCCGAGGGGATCGAACCGGATGTCGGCATCCAGAACGTCAACGTCACCGCCGCCGAAAGCAGTGGCGTGACGCCGTTCTCGGAAGCCGATCTCGCCGGCGCACTCGCCAACGACACGCTCGACGAAGACGCGATCGTCGCGCCGCCCAAGACGAAGAGCGAGGGCGGCGGCCTGGCCGAGTCCGACTATCCGCTCTATGAAGCGCTCAACCTGCTCAAGGGCCTGCATATCCTGCGCTCACGCGACTAGCGCGGGCCGTGGCGGCCTGGATCAGCCTTGCCGGCACTGGCCACCGGCCGGCCAGCGCATCTCGATGTGCATCCGGGTCTCGCCCGTCACTTCGAAACCGTGGCGCTCGTAGAAAGCGCGGGCACGCGGATTGCTGCGAAACACCTTGAGCGTCACTGCGCGCCGCTGCCGTTCGGCCGTCGATTGCAGGTAACGGATCAGCACCGCGCCGACGCCCTGCCCGCGCGCGTTCGGGCGCAGCACGATGTTGGCCAGGTGTAGCGCGCCCTCGCGTGCCTGGATCTGGATATAGCCGACGCCCACGCCATGGCGCATCACCACCAGCGGCGGCAACGCGGCGAACAAGTTGCCGAAATCGCGGCGCTGCCAGTCCTCGTCCCAGGACCACAGCTGCTCGATGTAGGCGCGATACGCCTCCACGTGCCAGCGATAGAGGATCGGCCGGTCGAGCGCATCCGCCACCCGTAGCGACAACGTCTCGTCCACCGCTCCGGCGACCAGCGCCGGCTCGGGCGCGTTCACGCCCGCGAGGCGCGCACCCAGCAGCCGAAGCCGGCCAGGCCGCCGACCACGCCGAGCCAGACCGGCACCGGCGGATAGATCACCAGCAACACGGCCGAAACCACCAGCCCGGTGCCCACGACCGTCCAGCGCATGGCCCGGCGCGCACTGCGCAGCTCGGCGGTGATATCGGTGAGCGCGCGTTCCAGCTCGCGGGCGGCCGGGTTGGTGCCTTCATCGAGCCGCTTCATCAGCGTGGGCACCATGCGCGGCAGGCTGTCCATGATCTGCGGCAGCTGCGTCTTCAGCCGCTCGCCCGCCACCTTCGGGCTGGCGCGGTGGTGCATCCATTCCTCGAGCACCGGCTTGGCGGTCGCCCAGAGATCGAGCTGCGGGTAGAGATCGCGGCCCAGGCCCTCGACGTTGAGCACGGTCTTCTGGAGCAGCACCAGCTGCGGCTGGACCTGATAGCGATAGCGGCGCGCGATCTTGAACAGCCGCACCAGAAACAGGCCGAAAGAGATCTCGGCCAGCGGCTTGTTCATGATCGGCTCGGAGACGGTGCGGATCGCGCCCTCAAACTCCTCGATGCTGGTATCCGCCGGCATCCAGCCGGATTCGACGTGCAGCTCGGCGATCTTGCGGTAGTCCTGGTTGAAAAACGCCAGGAAGTTCTCGGCCAGATAGCGCTGATCGTCAACCGTCAGCGAGCCGACGATGCCGAAATCTAGCCCGACATAGCGGGGCCGGTGCGGCATGTCGGTCTGCACGAAGATGTTGCCGGGGTGCATGTCGGCATGGAAGAAGTTGTCGCGAAAGACCTGTTTGAAGAAGATCTCCACGCCCCGCTCGGCCAGCGCCTTGAAGTCCACGCCGGCCGCCTTGAGCGTGTCCACGTCGTCGATGGGCACGCCCTGCATGTGCTCCATCACCAGCACGGTTTCGGTGCTGTAGTCGAAATGGATCTCGGGATGCACGATCAGGTCCGAGCCGGCCCAGTTGCGCCCCAGCTGACTGGCGTTGGCGCCCTCGCGCATCAGGTCCAGTTCGTCGGTGATGATGCGGTCGTATTCGGCCACGATCTCGACCGGCCGCAGGCGCTTGGCCTCCGGGTGAAAGCGCGCGGCCAGGCCGGCCAGCCGGTAGAGCACGGCCACATCACGGCCGATGCGCTCGTGGACGTCGGGCCGCAACACCTTCACCACGACCTCACGGCCGGTGGCTTCGCCTTCGCGGGCATGCAGGCGAGCGGCGTGGACCTGGGCGATCGAGGCGGCCGCCATCGGCTCGGTCTCGAAGTGTTCGAAGAAACGATCCAGCGAATGGCCGTAGGCCGCCTCGATCAAGCGACGCGCCTCGGCGCCCTCGAACGGCGGCACCTCGTCCTGCAGCTTGGACAGCTCCTCGGCCATGCCCTCCGGCAACAGGTCGCGGCGGGTCGACAGGGTCTGGCCGAACTTCACGAACACTGGCCCGAGTTCTTCCAGCGCCAGGCGCAGCCGTACGTTCAAAGGCTTTTCGAAATCGCGCGGCTTGCCCAGCAGCCAGGTCGGCGCGGCATCGCCCATGATCTCGCCGAGACCGTAGCGACGCGCCGTGCGCAGGATTTCCAGCATGCGGCGGCTGCGATCGAACATCAGCGGCCTCCCTCGAGGCGGCGCAGGCGGGCGGCGAGCCGCTCGGCATCGTCGCGCAGGGTTTCCACCTCGGCCGCGAATTTCTCGTGCTCCCAGGCGCCGATCACGTCGCGGGTCTCCTCGCGCAGGTATTCGGCGGTCTGTCCGGGCAGCTCGCTCGCCGCACGCGAGAACAATGCCCGCGCCTGCTTGAGGCCCTTGCCGATGAAATACGCCGGCACCGGGCCAAGGCGGGCATCGATGAAATCGGTGAGATCAAAATCCACGCTGGCGAACAGGTCGGCAAAACGCTGGGCCACACCGACATCGCCCTCGATCCGCAGGCCACCGCCGGTGATGCCTTCGCGCCCACCGGAAAACAGAATGCGCCCGAACGCACTGGCCGTGCCGGTCAGGCAGACATCCGCTTCTGTTTCCGGGGTACCGCGCAGCTGCATGCCGTGGCTTTCGGCGATGAACACCAGCCGCAGCCCGAGATCGGAAAAGCGCAGTTCCAGCGCGCGACCGGCCAGGTCTTCACAGAGCGCGAGCGCACGCGGATCGCTGCCCAGATAACGGTTGAGCGCGATCTCGGCGGCGCCGAGCGCCGGCGTCGGCAGGCTGCGCAACGACGAATCGGTCATGGCGACTCCCTGAGAATGCGCTACGGCGCGTAGCCGCGATGAACCGCGACGATGCCGCCAGTGAGGTTGTGATAGCCACAACGCACCAGCCCGGCCGTCTGCATCATCGACTTCAGCGTCTCCTGGTCGGGATGCATGCGGATCGATTCCGCCAGATAGCGGTAGGACGCTTCGTCCTTGGCGACATTCTTGCCCAGCCAGGGCAGAACCGAGAACGAATAGATATCGTAGAGCTTGTCCAGCCCCGGCACGGCGGGCTTGGAGAACTCGAGCACGATGGCCCGGCCACCGGGGCGCGTGACCCGGTTCATCTCGGCCAGCGCGGCCGGCTTGTCGGTCACGTTGCGCAGACCGAAACCGATGGACACGCAGTCGAAGCTGTTGTCGGCGAACGGCAGTTTCTCGGCGTTGGCCAGACAGTAATCGACATTTCCGACCACGCCGCGATCCATCATCCGCTCGCGGCCGTTGGCGAGCATCGCGCCGTTGATGTCCGACAGCAGCACGCGCCCGGTCGGGCCGACCCGGCGCGCGAAACCCGCAGCCAGATCGCCGGTGCCGCCGGCCAGATCCAGCACCCGTTCGCCTTCACGCACGGCCGCCAATTCCAGGGTGAAGTGCTTCCACGCCCGATGAATGCCCATGGACATAAGGTCGTTCATCAGGTCGTAGTTGTCGGCCACCGAGTCGAAGACCGCGCCCACGCGACGCTGCTTGTCACCGCGGGCGACGCGTTCGTAACCGAAATCGATGGTGTTGTCGTCGCCGGGCGGCGTTTCGGCGCGCGGCGTGCCGCGGCCGGAGGAATCGTCTTGCGGGACCATGGCGGACCTGAGATTGAGGCTGCGGCAAGCTTACGCGAGGCACGGCAGGCGGCCAAGCAAGACCGGCCCCCATGCGCTCGCCGCCGGGTAATCTGCGTTGTCTAGTAGATTGTCGGGCAAATCCCTATCGGCATATCCCAGCATGGACAAACCCGCTTTCGACATCGTGGTCTTTGGTGCAACGAGTTTCGTCGGCCAACTCGTCTGCCGTTATATGGCCGAACGCTACGGCGACGATGGCGACGTGCGCTGGGCCATGGCCGGCCGCTCCAAGCAAAAGCTCAGCAAGGTGCGCAGCGAGATCGGCAATCCCGAAGTCGCGATGATCATCGCTGACGCCAACGACACCGATTCGCTCGAAGCCCTGTGCAAGCAGGCGCAGGTCGTGGTGTCCACGGTCGGCCCCTATGCTCTGTACGGCGAAGCGCTGGTCGCGACCTGCGTCGAAACGGGCACCGACTACTGCGATCTGACCGGCGAAGTGCACTGGATCGCGGACATGCTGGCGAAATACGAGGCCAAGGCGAAAGCCAGCGGCGCGCGCATCGTGCACTGCTGCGGCTTCGACTCCCTGCCCTCGGATCTGGGCGTGCATTTCCTGCAGAAGCAGGCCGCCGAGCGTTTCGGCGCCCCCTGCACGCGGGTGAAGATGCGCGTGAAGGCCATGCGCGGCACGTTCTCCGGCGGCACCGTGGCCAGCCTGGTGAACTTCGCCAAGCAAGTACGCAGCAATCCGGCACTACGCAAGCAGCTGGCCAACCCTTACTCGATCTGCCCCGAAGGCTATCGCCCGGAAGTACGCCAGCCCAATCCCAAGGGCGCGTCCTTCGATGACGACGCCAACAGCTGGATCGCGCCGTTCATCATGGCCAGCACCAATACCCGTGTGGTCCAGCGCAGCAACGCCCTGTCGGGCCAGGCCTACGGCGCCGACTTCAAGTACGACGAGGCGATGATGACCGGCCGCGGCACCCGTGGCCGTCTCAATGCCTATGGCCTGACCGCCGGACTCGGCGGTTTTCTGATGGGGGTCGCGCTCAAGCCGACCCGCGCGCTGCTCCAGCGCTTCGTGCTGCCCGAACCCGGTGAAGGCCCAAGCCCGAGCGCGCAGGAGAAAGGCTTTTACGATATCCGTTTGTTCGGCACCACCGCGGCCGGCGACAAGCTCACGGCCAAGGTGCTGGGCGATCGCGATCCGGGCTACGGCTCGACCTCGAAGATGCTGTCGGAGGCCGCGATCTGCCTGGCCACGCGCGGCGAGACGGAAGGCGGCTTCTGGACACCGGCCACGCTCATGGGCGATGCCCTGATCGAGCGCCTGCACGAACGCGCCGGCGTGACCTTCGAACTGCTCGACTGACGCGCGCTCAGCCGGCGATCGGCTGCGCGAGTATCCAGAGCCCGGCCGCCGTGAAAGCGAGCATCAGCGCGAGCATCGGCAGCTGGCTGCGCGCCGCGCGCCAGCGCCCGCCGAACACCTCGAGCGCGATGGCATGGCTGACATACACGCCCACGATATGCCCGAGCACGATCACGCCCACCTGGACATGCCAGACAGTAGTCGGCTCGGGCACGTTGGCGCGCTGCCACCAGTCGGCGGTGCCGAACAGGTTCCAGCCGTACCCGAACGGGTCGGAAGCCAGCGGCACGATCTTGAGCCCCTGGGTCTGGAGCAGCGTGTAGTAGTGGCTCACGTGGTAGGCCAGCGCGATCGGCAGCAGCGACGGCGCAAACCGCCGCGCCAGTTCGGCGGTCGAGCGCTCGCTGCGCGCCACCCATCGCATCGCGGCGACGAACAGCCAATAAACCACGAGGTAAGTCAGCGGCGACAGCACCAGCCATAGCGTGTTCCAGTACGCATAGAGCTTGAGCAGGACGGGAAACGCCGCGATCGGATTATTGCCGACCCAGCCGGACAGCACCGCCGGATACAGCTCGACCCAGAACAACCGCCGCCAGAGCTGGGTCTCGTGCAGGCCGTCGAACGCCGTTGACGAGAGCATGAACAGAATGAACAGCAACAGGCTGTTGTGCGCGATGGCCATATAACGCAGCCCGGCAAACGGCGCCCGCCAGGTCCACGAAACGCCTTGCCCGCGCGCGGCGACGACCCGGGGCGCCATGCGGCCGATCAGGCAGAAGAACACGCCGAACAGCTCGCCGTAGCGAAACCAGTCACGCGCACCGAACAGGCCCACGGCCACCATATTGATCGCGGTATAGGCCAGCAGCGCTACCGCGAGTGAAAACGGCCCCGTATCACCGAACAGTTCCAGCCAGACCAGCGCAACGTAGAACCCGAGCGCCGGCCAGTAGGCGAGCCGTTCGGGATAACGAAAACGGCCATCCGCGAACCCACGCCAGAGCCGTTCCAGGCCGTACACAAGCGCTCGCCAGGGATTGACGGGTCGATAGACATCGCCGACCAGCGCCACGAGATAGGTCAGCCCGAGCAGAAACACGATCCAGAACGCGGTCATGCTGAAATTCGCGTACGGCCCGGCGACACCGAACAGCCCGCTCGCAATGCACAGCCCGAGCAAAGACGTGCCGACGATCGCAGGCAGCCACGACAGGCGCGACCGACGGCTTGCTCGCGCGGGCTCATCGTCCGCCCGCGTTGCATTCGTTATCGATGACGGCTGCTTCGTATCGGCAGTCAGGAAAAACGCCATGACCAGAAAGGACAGCGCCAGCGCAGCGCAGGCGCCGTACAGATAGAGCCAGACCGGCACCGGCAGGCGATAGACCTGGCCAAAGGAATGCGCCAGCAGCGGCGCCGACATGACGAGCGTCGCGCTCGCGCACCCACGGGCAGCCCATGCCGGGCCGCGACGAACGCGCCTCACGCCGGCGCGACCTCGAGCGTGGTCAGCACCTGGTGCGTATCGTGCAGTTCGATCGTAAAACGCCCGGCGCGGTCGAGTTGCAGGCGCAGCGTGGCCGGCGTGCCGGCCGCCACGGGCAGCGTCCGGTCGTAGCCATGCACATGCAGTTCGTCGTCGCGGTCGGTCGTGACCTGCAGTTCGAGAACCCCGCCCTGGTCCATCGCGATCACCGCCGGGCCCTGCACGCGCTTGCCGTCGCGCAGCTCGAACGCCTCGCGGCGCGGCGTGTCGGACACCGCCGCCACGCCGGGTCGCGCCGGGCGCTCGGCCGGCGCGAACGCCCAGAAAAGCGCGGCCAGCACGGCTACACCCACGGCAATGAAGAACAGCCCGCGTCGCATCGCTGACCTCGCGGCAAGGGTCGAAAAGTATGTTTTTACCGTAGCTGGCCGCAGGCCGGCGCGCTAGATTTAGGCAGGGCCGCTTCGGCCCGGCGACGCAGCATCGCCCAGAGCCGCCATACAGACCGGTACGACAGAAACCGGCAGCACATCGACGGGGAGAACGCCATGCGATTCCAGATCGTATTCATGCCATTGCTGATCAGCCTGGCATTGCTGCTCGGCGGCTGTCCGTCGGACAACGACGACGTGGCACTGCGCTCTGGCAACGCGAGCGAAAACGACAGTGGATCGGACGCCGGATCGGGCGCTGGTGACGATAGCGATGACAGCAAGGGCGAGGAAGACCCCGACGACGACGATCCGGAAGCCGTCGGCGATATAGTCGAGCGCAACCGTTATGCGTTCAACAATCAATGCTTTGCCATCCGCGCGAACGACACCGGCCGATTTCTCGTACGCACGGCGGACGGCGGCTACCAGAGCAGCGCCGACAGCGCCGAAAACGGCGAGGCTTTCTTCATGAAACCCGCGGCGCTGGGCGCGTATCTGCTGTTCGACAGCGAAAGCCGCCTGCTCGCCGCCGGCGCGCCGGCAAACACCAATACGCTCGAGACACCCAGCGACGACAACATCTGGACCGTGACCGGCGTGGGCGATTCCACCGCCTACCCCGAGACGCCCGAAGTCTGGACCGAGCCCACAGTCGACTATCTCGACGGCTACCGCAGCTTCGACGACCCGGAAACCGCGTTCGACGCCTTCACGCTCGGCGCGGCCACGCCGGCGCAGAACCTGGCGGTGGATGCCCAGGGTGTGCTGACCACGGCCGAGGCCAACGACGCGGCCGCCGCCCAGCAGTTCGCCTTCGCCCGCCGCGCGAACAGCGACTGCGCGGAGTTTCCGGAGGCCCAGTCGAACACCGTCGGCGAAACGTTCAAGGGCACGACCGCCGACGGTCGCGTGCTCGGCATGGCGGATGTGCACGTGCATATCAGCGCGACCGAGTTTCTCGGCGGCGCCGAGTGGGGCGCGCCGTTCAGCCGCTTCGGTGTGACCCAGGCGCTCGGCGACGGCGTTGAACGCCATGGTCCGAACGGCACGGCAGACGTGCTGGGCGCGTTCTATGTCGGCGATTTCGACGGCCACGACACCGCCGGCTGGCCGACCTTTCCGGACTGGCCGTCGGCCGAATCATTCACCCACGAAGCGATCTACTGGAAATGGATGGAACGCGCCTGGCAGGCCGGGCTGCGTATCGCCGTCAATGACCTGGTAGAAAACCAGACCCTGTGCGAACTGCTGCGCAACCTCAACGGCGCGAACCCGCTGCGCAACTGCAATTCCATGATCAGCGCCCGGCGCCAGATCGGCACCATGTACGCAATGCAGGACTACATCGACGCCCAGTACGGCGGCCGCGGCGAGGGCTGGTTCCGGATCGTGCTCGACCCGGCCCAGGCCCGCGACGTGATCGAGGACGGCAAACTCGCAGTCGTGCTCGGCATCGAGATATCCAACCTGTTCGACTGCAAGCTCACCTACAGCCAGCTGCGCACCCAGGAGCCGTTCGAGGAAACCGGCGAAGGCGCGCTGGAGAACAGCTACGACTGCGCCATGACCGAAACCGGCGCCGACAACGAAGTACTCACCCAATTGACCGCGCTGCACGCGCTTGGCGTGCGCCAGATCATCACCATCCACGAGTTCGACAACGCCTTCGGCGGCAACGGGCTGTTCAACGACCTCCTGCTCAACGTCGGCAACCGCGAGAACAGCGGCGGCATTCCCTCGGGGGATCTCTCCCGGATCACGCAGTTCATCAACAGCGGCGCGATCAATCAGCTGCAGGACCCCACCAGCAACGATCAGGAAGGCCTGATAACCCTGCAGCCCTTCGGCGACCTCATGCTGGGGGACTATCTACAGGGCCTGCTGTCCGACGAACCCGAGCTGCCGACGGGCGAGTTCTGGACCACCTACGACTGCCCGAACGACACCAACACGGAAGACTTCGAGGGCTATCTGTTCAGCGATCACGGCGGCGTCATGCTGCAGAGCATCCCCGGCCTCGGCCCGCTCGCGAGCTTTACCGGCCAGGGCGGGCGTCCGGGCGGCATCGCGCCGCTCTACCCCGAACGCTATCAATGCAACGCCCGCTGGCTGACGCCGATCGGCATGTACACCTTCGAAAAGATCATGGAATCCGGGATGATCTTCGATTTCGACCACATGGAGCTGGAGATGAAGAACCAGCTTCTGGAAATGGCGGAAGCGCAGACGCCGGTCTACCCGCTCGTGTCCACGCACGGCACGTTCGGCGGCATCACCAACGACCAGGCCGCCCGGGTGCTGCGGGGCGGCGGCTTCATCTACCCCAGCCTGGACAACGGGCCGGATCTGCTGTCGAAGATGGAAGAACTGCGGCTGATCTACGACGAGGTCACCGCCGACATGCCCGCCAGCGAACGTCCGCTCTACGGCTTCGGTTTCGGCACCGACACCAACGGGCTGTCCAAACAGGCTGCGCCGCGCGCGACCATCGAATCCGGCAAGGCAGTTCGCTACCCCTATACCTTGTTCGACGGCGCCGTGTTCGACGACATCGACGACTTCGACAACATTCCGGGCGTGGTCTTCGAACAGCCGCGAACGCGCGCACCCGACGGCCGTGGCCGTACCTGGTCGCTCGACATAGACGGCAGCGCCCACTACGGCATGCTCAGCGGCATGGTCGAGGAAGTACGCCAGGAAGGAAACGCCGAGCAGGTGCGTAACCTGTTCGACTCGGCCGAGCATTTCCTGCGCACCTGGGAGCGTACGCTCGAGTCGAGCGCCGCGATCCGCGAGAACGGGTTCAACCGGCCATCCGGCGTACTGCGCGCGGCGCCGAAACCGGATCTGCCGATCGGCCAGCTACCCTTGCAATAGACCTCGGGCACGCGTTTCGCCTGCACGTTTCCGATCGCGCAGGCGATCGCTTGCCGGCTCAGTCGTATTCGTAGGCCCCCACGTCCACTGCGCCACCGTTCAGGCGCGGTCGGCCCTCGAAATCGAGATCGCCGAAGGCGGAGTCGCCGATATTCAGACCGGCGTCGATGGCCGCCGAGCGATGGCCGAGCCGGAAATCCTGCACCGCGCGCGCCGCCACGAAGCGGGGGTCGGCAAACCGCGAATGCCGGTCGTTGCCGGTTGCCCGCACATAGGCCGCCATGCCCTGGAAATGCTGGCCGCGCCATTGCCATTGGCCGGCGGACCGGCCGCGCTCGACATAGAACAGGTTATGGTCGCTGGCCAGCGGCCGCGCGGTGGATTCGACGTAATAATTGATGAACACCGCCTGCTCGTTGGCGTAGACGATGTTGTTGTGGAACCGGTTGTCGCGCGCGTTGTGCTGGATCACCACCTCGCCGCCCCAGCTCCGGGCCGTATCGTTGTGATAGAAGGTGTTGTGCACGATCCGGCAGCCCTCGGCGCCGCCCACGTCCGGCGCATAACCGCCGATCGCCAGGCCCATCGAGCGGTTGTGGTAGATCAGGTTGTTGCGCACGAGCACGTTGCGGGTGGCCTTGCCGCCATGCTCGCTGGCGAGTTCGATGCCAATATCGTTGTCGAACAAGCGGTTGCGTTCGATGATCACGTCGCGGCCGCCGTCCACATAGATCCCCCCCGCGGCCATTTCGCCGTCCGGATAGGCGCTGTTGGCGCTGGAGGTGATGCCGTGGACGGTGTTGGACACGATCACGCCGTTGCGGGCGACATCGAAACGCGGGTCCGGCGCCATGCCTTCGTGGCCGATCACGTCGATACCGATATTGTTGTTGTCGTGGATATGGTTGTGCGCGATCTCGAAGTCGTCGACATTGCCGTTGATCGATACCGATTCGCTACAGCCGGTCTTCAGATGCGCGACCTCGTTGCCGCGGATACGGATCTCCGACAGCGCCTCGGGCGCGCGACGACCATAGACCGCGATGCCCAGCGCGTTGCCCTCGCAGCCCGGCTGATGCGTTTCGATGGCGGTGACGCGGTTGTCGAGCAGCTGGATATGGCGCCCTGCCCCGGTGACGAACACGCCCATCGGTACCGATTCGTCATCGGAGCGAAACCTGGTGATGTTCAGCCCCTGAAGACGGATATAGCTGCGATCGGCGATGGTCACGAGCCCCTGCTCGCCACCCGCCACGCGCAGGCCGCTGCCATCGATCACCGCCCGCTCGCCGGGCACGTTGCGCAGCGTGATGAAGCCATTGCGCCGCGAGCCGGAACGCGGAAACCGGACTTTCTCGGCATAGCGGCCGGCGTGCAAAAAGACGGTATCGCCGGCATGGGCCCGTGCCAGGGCGAAGTCGATGGTCCGCCAGGGCGCATCGCGCGTGCCGGCCGCGGCGTTGCTGCCGTGCGGGGCCACGTGAAACTGCGCGGCGTGGCTGGCCGCGGTCACACACAGGCACAGGAGCGCGGCCAGCACGGCCTGGACGATCAGGCGTGGCGGCATCGGCGAGCTGGCATGTCGCGGTTTCGGCATCGATCGCTTCGGCATGTGGTTCGGCACGGGCGGCAAGGCATCGCCACCCACGGCGCGCCCGACTGTTACGGGTATCGACCGCGCGCACCGGCTCTTGACCGCGGACAGCCGCGCCATCCGCGGCTAGAGTAACGGGCGACGCCCGCTGACCCGCGAACGCCGATGAAGAAATACGGACTCCTGATCGCGCTCGTGATCGCGCTGGGCCTGGGCGCCGAACGCCTCGCGCCGGTTCTGGATACGCCGCCGAGCACGCAAGCGGCCCGTGGCGACGACGCCCTCCGCACGGCGTTCCGCGACAAGGCCGAAAACCGCGCCGTGCGCGGCCAGGGCGAGGTCGCGGCCGTATTGCCTGACGATACCCGCGGCAGCCGGCATCAGCGTTTCATCCTGCGACTCGCTGATGGGCATACCGTGCTGGTCGCCCACAATATCGAACTCGCCCCGCGTATTCCGGCGCTGGAGCGCGGCGATACCGTGCACTTCAAGGGCGTGTACGAATGGAATCCCGAAGGCGGCGTGGTGCACTGGACCCACCACGACCCCGACGGGCGTCATGCCGGCGGCTGGCTGCGCCACAACGGCCAGACCTATGAATAAACAGCCGAATCGTCCCCGCGACCCGTTGGGCTCGGGTAGGCTGGCTATCGTCACATACGCCGGAACCGCGCCATGACCACGACCGATAACCGCACGATCACCACGCAACGCGGCGCATTCCACGTGCGCCTGCGCGGCCCGGCCGACGGCACGCCGGTCGTGCTGCTGCACGGCTGGCCGGAAAGCAGCTACTGCTGGCAGGGGGTGGCCGACGCATTGCCCGACGACTATCGCCTGATCATGCCGGATCTGCGCGGTCTCGGTGACTCCGAACGCACCCTCGACAACAGCGCCTACACCAAGCAGGCGCTGGCCGCCGACATGCTCGGCCTGCTCGACGAACTCGGTATCGAGACCTTCGCGCTGGTCGGCCACGACTGGGGCGGCGCCACCGCGCAGGAGATGGCGCTCGCAGCGCCCGAACGCGTACAGCGCCTGGTGCTGCTCAATATCCATGTACTGCCCAACGCGCGCGGCAACCAGGCCGCCCAGGACGTATTGCGCCAGCGCGGCGCGCAGTCCTTCTGGTACCAGTTCTTCCAGGCCGCGCCGAACCTGCCGGAAGCGATGATTCCCGGCAACGAGGCCGCCTGGCTCGGTCACTTCCTGCGGACCTGGAGCCGCGAGGGCTTTCCCGACGCAGCCTTCGACGAGTATGTGCGCTGCTATGCCATCGAGCACACGCCGGCGACCGGCGCCGCCTACTACCGCTGCTACAAGGCCGACACGGCTCGCTGGGCCGAGATCGCCGGCACCCGTTTCGCCATGCCGGGGCTGTATATCTATGGCCGCCACGACCCCGTGATCATCCCCCCGTTCACCCGGCATCTCGACGATGTGTTCGACGACATCCGGCTCGAGGAGCTCGATGCCGCCCATTTCGTCCAAGAAGAGCGCCCGCGCGAAGTCGCCGCGCTGATCCACGATTTTCTCGGCGGCAACGCCACGCGCTGACCCTGCCAGCCAACTTTCGATGTAAGCATTCGTCCGGATACCGAGGGGGTGCCCCCGCTGCATAGACTCGTCGCAACTCAGTTCCCAAGGTTTGCGCCATGTCTGTTTCCACCGATGCCGACGCAGCGGGCATACGCACGCTGGCCCAGCGCCACGGCTTCAGCGAGGCGGCGGTACGCCACATGGCCGACGCCGTCGCGCGGGGTCACGGCAGCATGGCGGCCTTCGATCACCCCGAGTTCGGCGGCCCCGGCCAATGGATGCGCGGCGGCCTGCTGATGCTTGGCGATGCGTTCAATCATGAGCTCAAGGCCCGCGTGGATGCGCTGTGCGACACGCTCTCGGGCCAGGTGCGTCTGGCACCCGGTATGGCCTGGGCCACGTCCACAGCGGATCGCTGGTGGCCGGGCACGCTCGGCCAGCCCACCGCCACCGGCCAGCAGAACGATCTGTATTACGCCTATTTCGCCGACTCGCGGCGCCTGGCCGTGCGTCGCGGCGAGACGGTCAGCGTGCACGACACCGGCGATCACCGTATTCAAGGGGTATCCCAGCAGCAGTCCGGCGGCCATTCCGCGGTGCGATTCGACAGCCAGCACGGCGCGGTCGATCTCGGGCAGCTGCCACAGGTTTCACCAAGCAGCAGCAGCCGGGGCGCCAGCGAATCACCCCCCGAATTCCCGCCGGAGAGCGCGCCCCGGGCCGCATCGAGCGACGCCTTGTTCGACGCCATCGAACGCCTCGGCGATCTGCATGAACGCGGCCTGCTCACCGACGAAGAGTTCGCGGCCAAGAAACAGGCGCTGCTCGCGCGCATCTGAGCGATCGTCGTCGCGGCTTCAGCGCGCGGCTCCGCGAATCGCGGCGAAGTCGCCCGCGAGCTGTGTACGCACCAGCGCCGCCACGAACCGTGCGAACGTACCGCGCTCGACCAGCGCCGCCAGACCGTCGGCGGTGGTCGGCAGATCGAGCTGACCGGCCGCCTTCGCCGTTGCCTTGTCGATGAAGGGATGAAACTCCGGCCAGGCGGCCTGGACTTCGCGCAGGAAGATACCGGCCCCGACATCGCCGATGCCCTTGAATGCCTTGAGACGCGCGATCGCCTGCCGTGGGTCGCCGTCGGCAGCGCGCCGCAGCCGACGCAGATCCCCCGCGTATTCGTCACGCAGGTGGTCGTTGAAAGCCACTAGCTGCGTTGCCGTCTTTTCGTCCACCCGGGCATAGCCGGCGCGGTTGAGCACCTGCACCCGCTCGGACCAATCGCTTTCTGCCAGCTTGTGCGGCGTCGTCCAGCCGGCTCGGGCGAGCGCTCGCGCCGCCTGCATGGCGATATTCGCCTGCACCGGCGCGCTGGTGAGCATGGCCAGACACAGCAGCCGGAACAACGGCGACGGCGTGTTGCGCTCAATACGTACGCCCAGTTCGCGCGCGAACGTGCGCCCGTGGGTGTCGAGCAGCGCCGTGACAATCGCCTGCTGTGCGCTCATGTGGACTCCGGCATTCGACAAATCGTTGGGCCGATTCTCCGCGCTCAACAGCGCGCCGGACAATCCGTGATACACCGGTGGCACGATCCATCGCCCGCTTTCGAGTAGCATCGCGTATCGCACCCGCGGGATCGAAAAGGGCATGGCTGAACACAAGCGAATACTGATCACCGGCGCCGCCGCCGGCATCGGCCGGGCCACGGCGCAGGCGTTTCTGGACGCGGGCTGGTTCGTCGGCGCCTTCGACGTGGACGAAATCGGCGTGCGGGCCTGGGCCGACGCCGCCGGCCCCGAGCGCGCTTGTGCCGGGCGTCTGGACGTGACCGATCACGATCAGTGGCGGTCGGCAATCGCCCGATTCGAGTCCGCCGCCGGCGGACTCGATGTGCTGGTCAACAACGCCGGCGTGCTGGTCGACGGCGCTTTCGAGGCGCAGGACGCCGAGGCGCACCGGCGGCTGGTGGAGGTCAACGTCACCGGCACGATGAACGGCTGCCATGCCGCCCGGGCCGCCCTGACCGCCAGCGGCGGGCGCGTGATCAACCTGTCGTCGGCCTCGGCGCTGTTCGGCCAGCCCTATCTCGCCAGTTATTCGGCGAGCAAGTTCGCGGTTCGCGGGCTGACCGAGGCGCTGCGCGTGGAGTGGGCGCCGGCCGGCGTGCGGGTCTGCGATGTGATGCCACTGTTCGTGCGCACCGCGATGGTCGACAAGATGACCGAGGTGCCCGCGCTGCGCCGCCTGGGCGTGCAACTCACACCCGAGGATGTCGCACGCGTGATCATGCGCGCCGCCACCGCGCGCCGGCCGCGGCTGCACTACACCGTCGGCTTTCGCACCGCCGCGCTCAAGCAGATGCTGCGCTTCAGCCCGGACCGCATCGCCGCGGTGGTGAACGCGGCGATCGGCCGCTAGCGACCGCCTCTTGTCGACTGCCGCGTCATCCGCCGCGCCGCCCCACTGGCATCTGGTCGGCGCCGGGCATATCGGCACGCTGGCCGCGGCCTATGTACGGGCGGCCGGCCACGGCGTTACCGTCGTACGCCCGCATACCGCCGGGCCGATCAAAACCACGCTGGCGTTTGCCGACGGCCGGCCCTTGCAACGGCTGACGCTCCCGACCGTGACCCCGACGTCGATCGAGCAACCGATTTCGCATCTGCTGGTCGCCTGCAAGACGCCCTACACGCGGGCGGCGCTCGCGCCGTTGCCGCTGGCCGCGACGGTGACGGCCGTACGGCTTCAAAACGGTATCGGCAGCCTCGACGGCCTGCTGCCCAGCGGCGCCCGCCTGATCGACGCCGTTACCACCAGCGCGGTGAAAGGCACGCGCGCGCATCATGACGTGGTCGCGGAAAACACGACCTGGTTCGGCGACGACGGCGCCGCGCCAGACTGGTTCGATGGCCTGCGCGCCCATTGGCCCAACCTGGAATGGAGCGCTTCGATTCGCCGTCGCCAGTGGCAGAAGCTGGTCGCGAACGCAGCGATCAATCCGTTGACGGCGTTGCACGACGTCCCCAACGGCGCGCTAATCGAGGACGCGGCGTTGCATGCACGCATGCGCGATCTCGTCGCCGAGGCCGACAGCGTGCTCGGCGCACTGGACGACAGCTGGCCGGGCGACTCGCTTGCTGCGGTCGCAGCCATCGCACGCGCCACGGCCGGCAACACGTCCTCGATGCGAGCCGACGTGCAGCGCGACGCCCCCACCGAAATCGAAGCCATCAACGGCTGGCTGCTGCGCGCCGCGGCGCCGCTCGGTCTGGCGTTGCCGGCGCATCGGGCGGTCTTCGAGGCCCTGCGCGCGCGCTGATCCGTCCCACTGCACGCCGTCGCAGGCGCCGCGGCACCGGCCCGATATCTGCCGATACGCCCGTGGCGCCAAGCCGGTCGCAGGCTCGCGGCGCCTGGCGGCACCCAATGCCAACGCGGGTCGCGCGCCGTCATTCCGCGCCACCCTAAAAGATCGGCCCGCTCGGCCGATGAGTACCGAGGCAGGGAAACCTTCTCGTCGATTCGTGCAGCCGGCGTGGCTAGATCGCCCGCCTTGCAGCCCGTATCCACCAGGGGCGTCCCGACATGCCGTGACGGAGTTGTTTTGAGCGGACGAGTGTCCGCGCCCATGCGGGGCAGTCTCGTCCACGAGGTGCCTGCTCGACAGATTAAATCCAATGAACAAGACGATTCAGAATCAGCTCCGCCTCTGTCCCACGCTGCCGACGATCTCCAGCGTGGCCCTGCGCATCATCGAGATCGGTCGCGACCCCGATATCGATCTGCGCGAGGTCGCCCAACTGCTGTCGAACGATCCCGCGCTGGCCACCAAGACGCTGCGCGTGGCCAATTCGCCGCTCTACATGCGCGGGCGTCAGGCCCGCAATCTCCACCAGGCGGTGACGGTGCTTGGCCTCAATGCCACGGTGAGCGTGGCGCTGAGCTTTTCACTGGGGACCTGCCTGCGCGATATCCGCGAGTCCGGCATCGATCTGGACCGCTACTGGCGGCGCGCACTGCTGTCGGCACTGGCCGCCCGGCTGCTGGGCAACGCCCACGGCATCTTCGTCAAGGAAGAACTGTTTCTCGCCGGCCTGTTGCAGGACCTCGGCATGCTCGCCCTCGACTCGGCGATGCCCAAGGAATATGGCGTGCTCAAACCGCATGTCGGCGACCACGAGTCGTTTCCGGCGCGCGAGCGCGCGGCTATCGACGTCGACCACTGCGAGGCCGGCGAATGGCTGATGAAGGAATGGGGCCTGCCCGAGTACCTGACACTCGCCACCCGCGGCAGCCATGATCTGCGCGACGTCGACGCGCCGGACGATCTGCAAACGTTCATCGGCTGTGTCGCGGTATCCGGGCGTATCGCCGAGATCTATCTCGCCGAGGATCAGCAGAAGGCCACCGCCGACGCCGTACGCGCGGCCCGCGATTTCCTCGACATGTCGCCCGAGCAGCTGAGCGAGGTTCTCAGCCAGATGGCCGAGGAACTGCCCGAGGTCGAGTCGCTGTTCGAGATGACCGTGCTCTCGGCCACCCAGGCGCTGGGCCTCACCGACCAGGCCCGCGAACTGCTGGCCACCCGCAACCTGCAGCTGCTGCGCTCGGCCACCGAGCTGCAGGAGCGCGAACAGGAATTCAAGAAGCAGGCGAACCGCCTCGACCACATCGCACGACAGGACGCCCTGACCGGCATATTCAACCGCCGGCACTTCGACGAGAGTTTCGCCGAGCGCTTCACCCAGGCCGTCACGGCCGGGCACGAACTCAGCCTGGCCTATCTCGATCTCGACCACTTCAAGGCGATCAACGATCGGCACGGCCATCCCATCGGCGACGAGATCCTCGTCAACGTCGCCAACCGGATCCAGCGCCAGTTGCGCCAGGACGACCTGTTCGCCCGCTACGGCGGCGAGGAGTTCGTGCTACTGCTGCCAGCGATCGGCCCGAAGGCCGCCCAGAAGATCGTGGACCGTATCCGCACCGGGGTCGAGGCGCTGGAACACCCGCTGGAGAACGGCGAGCTGCTCAAGGTCACGCTATCGGCCGGTATCGCCTCTTATCCGCTGGGCCCGCGCCGCTACGACACCCCGGACGCGCTCATGCAGGCGGCCGACGAGGCGCTCTACCGCGCCAAGCAGAAAGGCCGCAATCGCGTGGTCTCGGCCGCCTAGCATCACGGCTGTGCCGCCGGCTTACCGGCGGCACAGCCCGCGGCATATTCCAAGGCTAGTACTCGCCGATCACCTCGACGGCGTGCGCACGCGCCTCACGGGTGACACCCAGCAGCAGGCTGCCGATCACGCACACGGCGACATTGAGCGACAGGCCCCACAGCCCGCTGAAAACGCCGAGCGGTTTCCAGCCCGAAAACGTCATGGTCGATGCCAGCAGCGTGCCGGCAAGCATGCCGATGAACACCGCGCGGCTGTTCAGACGCGTCCAGTACAGCCCCAGCACGAGCGCCGGCGCGGCCTGAATGAGCAGCTCGAACTTGAGCACGAAGATCTGGTACAGCGTGGACGGCGGATACCAGGCGATGATCACCAGCACCACCACCGCGACCAGCCCGATCAGCTTGCCGACCAGGATCTTGCGGTGTTCCTGCGCCTGCGGGTCGATGAAACGCCCGTACAGATCGTTCGACACGATCGACGAAAACGTCAGCAGTACCGAGTCGGCCGTCGACACGATCGCCGCGATCACGCCGCCGAACAGCAGGATCATGGCCCAGTAGAACAGCGGGTTTTCCAGCGCCAGCGCGTTGGCGATGCGCCCGACCAGCTGTTCGGACTCACCCGTGGTCAGCCCCGGAAAGGCCGCGATGCCGATGATGCCCACCAGAAACACGACGCCCGCGGTGATGAACGGCATATAGGCCATGCGGATGAACGAGCGCTTGAGCGTGGCCTCGCTGCGCGCCGAGAAAATGCGTTGCACCGCATGCGGATAGACCGCCGCGCCAATACCCACGATGGCCAGCAGGCTGAACCAGTTCGCGATGCCGCCGGCATCCGGCGCGCCGAGTTTCTCGGGTGCCTCGCTGCGCATCACTTCGGCCGCAGCGGACGGGCCGCCGAAATAGATCACCGAACCGATGAGCAGCATGAACACGCCGAACAGCAGCGCGATGCCCTGGATGGTGTCGGTATAGGCGACCGAGCGCATGCCGCCCAGCCAGCTGTAGGCCACCATGATCACGATGAAGAACACCACGCCCACCTGGTAGGGAATGGTGCCGCCCGTCAGCCCGGATACGCCCTGGCCGATAGCCACGAACTGCTCGAGCAGATAGTTGCCCAGCGCATAGAGCATGAGCGTGGCGGCTAGAATCGTGACCGCCTTGGACTTGAAGCGGATATCGATCCAGTCCACCGGCGTGAGCAGCGAAAAACGCCGCCCCATGGCGTACAGCCGCGGCGCAAAGAACAGATACACCGCGATGATCATGATGAAGAACGGCACCGACACCAGATACTGATAGCCGATGCGATACGCCGTGGGCGGATAACCGACCACGGTATTGCCGGAATACTGGGTCGCGAAGAAGGTGAAGAACAGCACCATCACGCCCAACCCGCGGCCACCGAGATAATACTCGTCCAGGCTTTCGTGGATATTGCGGTTGCGCAGGAACGTGATCAGGCCGACCGCGAGCATGAGCCCGCCGTAGGCCAGCAGGACCACGATGCCGGAAGTGCCGCCGAATGCGAGTTCTACAGACTCCATCGATCAGCCCTCCCCATGGTCTTGGCCGCGATCTTGGCCATGGTATTGGCCACGGTCGTCACCGATGTCGTCATCGGCGCCCATGTCCCACTGGCAGCACACGACCCAGGTCACGAACACCGACAGCGCGAGCGACGCGGCGAGAATGATCCAGGCCCAGTACGGCACGCCCCAGATCAGCGGCTCGAACGAACCGGCCGGGAAGTACCAGGGATTGATCGCGGCAAACACCACGACGAAAACGATCCAGACGAGCGGGCTTTTCACCGGCTCTTTCGACTTGCGTTTCACGTTGCTCCTCCTGCTTCGACGTCGGCACGGCGCGCTCGTGCCCGCGGCGCGCCATGCGGGTGCGGCTTGACCTGTTGCATCGGTCGCGCTGTCATGCTTGTGCCGTCGCCCCGCGTGCGCAGCATGACCGGCGCCGACGCCGGGCGACAATCAAGCAATCTGAAAGGGTGACTTCGTGAAACACGAAACCTCGGGCGCCGCACGGTGTCGATGAAGCGTCTCGATCTGGTCAGCCTGCGGCTGTTCGTGTCCATCGCCGACGCGGCCAGCCTCACCGGCGCGGCAACGCGCGAGCACATGGCACTGGCCGCGGTGAGCAAGCGCGTGCGCGATCTCGAAGCACAGCTGGACACGGCGTTGCTCTACCGACACCCGCGCGGCGTGGAGCTCACGCCGGCCGGCGACGCCCTGCTGCACCATGCCCGAACGGTGCTGGCCGACATGGAGAGCCTGCAGGCCGAACTCAGCGAGTACAGCCGCGGGGTGCGCGGTCATGTGCGTATCCATGCCAACACGTCCGCCATCATCGAATTCCTGCCCGAGGACCTGGCGCTGTTCGCGCGCGAACACCCGGAAATCAAGATCGACCTGCAAGAGCATGTCAGCACCGAGGCCATCCACGCGGTGCGCGAAGGCCTCACGGATATCGGCATTTTCGCCAATACGCCGACCGTCGAGGGGCTGCAGGTCTTCGACTACCGCGAGGACCGGCTGGTGCTGGTGGTGCCCAACGATCACGCGCTCGCCGCACGCGAACGTGTATCGCTGATCGAGGCGCTGGACTACGATTTCATCGGCCTGCAGCACGATGCCTCGCTGTACGGGCTGGTGGCCAAGGCCGCGCGGGAGAGCGGCACACCGCTGCGCATGCGAATTCAGGTGCGCAGCTTCGAGGGCATCTGCCGCATGATCGCCCACGACATGGGCGTGGGCGTGCTGCCGGTCAAGGCCGTGACCCATCTCAGCGGACTGCCGCTGACAGCGGTCGAGCTCACCGACGCCTGGGCACAACGCATGCTTCATCTCGGCGTACGCGACTACGACGCACTGTCCGTGATCGCCCGCGAAATGGTCGATCACCTCATCCGGGACACCGCACACGGTCCGCCAACCTGAACGGCGCCTACGCCAACCGCGAAACCTGAATGCGCAATTCGATGATTGTCGCGCGCTCGGCAGCTGCCTAGGCTCGACGTCGAACTATTCCACGGCCCGCCATTCAGGATCGAGACCATGACCCGTGCCGACTCTGCCACCCGCGCCCCCCAGCCGATGGCCCTCGAAGGGCTGAAGGTACTGGAACTCGGCCAGCTCATCGCCGGCCCCTTCGCCACCAAACTGCTGGGCGAATTCGGCGCCGACGTGATCAAGATCGAACCGCCGGGCACCGGCGACCCGCTGCGCCGCTGGCGCGTGATGCGCGGCGATACGTCGCTGTGGTGGCACGTGCAGACGCGCAACAAGCGCTCGGTCTCGCTCGATCTGAAATCCGAGGAAGGCCAGGACATCGTCAAGCGCCTGGTCGCCGAGGCCGACATCGTGGTCGAGAACTTCAGCCCCGGCCGGCTGGAGAAGTGGGGTCTGGGCTGGGACGCGCTGTCTGCCATCAATCCCGCGCTGATCATGGTGCGCATCTCGGGCTACGGCCAGACCGGGCCGTATCGCGACCTGCCCGGCTTCGGCGTGATCGGCGAGGCGATGGGCGGGCTGCGCTATCTGTCCGGCCACCCCGGCGAGTCCTCGGTGCGCGTGGGTATTTCCATCGGCGATTCGCTGTCGGCCCTCTATGGCGTGATCGGTGCCCTGCTTGCCTTGCAGGAACGTCGGCAGAGCGGCCAGGGGCAATACATCGACGTCGCACTCTATGAGTCTGTGTTCGCGATGATGGAATCGCTGATTCCCGAGTACGACGGCGCCGGCGTCATCCGTGAGCCCAGCGGCAGCGCCCTGCCCGGCATCACGCCGTCGAATGCGTACCGCTGCGCAGATGGCACGGAAGTGCTGATCGCCGGCAACGGGGATTCGATCTTCAAGCGCCTCATGCAGGCCATCGGCCGCGACGATCTCGCCGATGATCCCGATCTCGAACACAACGACGGCCGCAGCCAGCAGGCCGCGCGTATCGATGGCGCGATCAACGACTGGACCCGCGAACGCGAGCGTGAAGCCGTGCTGGAAACGCTGGAAGCCGCGCGCGTGCCCTGCGGGCGGCCCTACAACGCCAAGGACATCGTCGAGGATCCGCACTACGCGGCCCGCCAGGTGCTCCAGACCATCACCACCGACGACGGCGACGACCTGAAAGTGCCGGCCGTACTGCCGCGGCTGTCACGCACGCCGGGGCGCATCGGCGGCGGCGGACCACGGCTGGGCGCGCATACCCAGGACGTGCTCGACGAGCTGGGCATCGATCGCGACACCCAGGCCCGGCTGCGCGAGGCCGGGGTACTCTACGAAGACGACCGCAGGGGAGGCGCATCATGAGCGCACGGGTTTTCATCAACGAGGTCGCCCCGCGCGACGGCTTCCAGATCGAGCGCGATTTCGTGCCCACGGCCGACAAGATCGCGCTCATCGACGACCTCTCGCCGCTGGGTTTCGCCAAGATCGAAACCACCTCTTTTACATCGCCCAGGGCGATCCCCAATCTCGCCGACGCGGGCGAAGTGATGGCCGGCATCCGGCGCCAGCCCGGTGTCGATTACGTCGCGCTGATTCCCAACGAAAAAGGCGTGGAACGCGCCCTGGCCTGCGGCACCGACGAACTCAACTTCGTGATGTCCGCCAGCGACAGCCACGGCCGCGCCAACCTGCGCATGACGGCCGACCAGTCGCTGGAACGCTTCGCGCGCATGGCCGATCTAACCGAGGGGAGCGGCGCGTTCCTGAACGCCTCGATCTCGACCGCTTTCGGCTGCCCGTTCGAGGGCGAAGTGCGCCCCGAGCGTGTACTCGAAATCGTGGCGCGCCTGGCCGCGATCGGCATCCAGGGCATCTCGCTATGCGATACCACCGGCATGGCCAACCCGCGCCAGGTCGCTGCGCTGTGCGAGGCGGTGCTCAGCCGGCAGCCGAAGCTGTCGCTCACCGTGCATCTGCACAACACCCGCGGCATGGGGCTGGCCAACGCGCTCGCTGCCCATCAGGCCGGAGTGATGCGCTTCGACGCCGCGCTCGGCGGCCTCGGCGGCTGTCCCTTCGCGCCCGGGGCGACCGGCAACGTCTGCACCGAAGACCTCGTGCACATGTTCGAGCAGATGGGCGTGGATACGGGTGTCGATCTCGACGGGCTGCTGCGCGTGGCCGAAACCCTGCCGACTATCGTCGGCCACGAGGTGCCCGGCCAGGTGGTGAAGGCGGGCACATCGCAGCGCCGCTACGCGATGCCCGAGGCCGCACGCTGACCACGGCGGCCATGCACCGGCCTCGCCGCGATGCGCTAACGTAGCGGCGAGAGCGGCGCCACCGATCCGTAACTCGCGGTCGCCGCAGTCATTATCCAGCGCAGGAGCCGATCATCGTGGACACTCTTCTTGCCGGCCGACGGGCCCTGATCACCGGCGGCAGCCGCGGTATCGGCCTGGCCATCGCCAACGCGCTCGCCGCCGAAGGCGTGCATGTGTCGATCTGCGGGCGTGGCGCCGACACGCTGCAGGCCGCGCACGACCAATTGGGCACGCACGGCACGACCGTGCATACAGCCGTCTGCGACGTGGCCGATGCAACAGCCATCGAAGCCTATGTGAACGAAGCCGCCGCCGCGCTCGGCGGGATCGACATCCTCGTCAACAACGCCTCCGGCTTCGGGCCCGGCGACAGCGAGGAAGGCTGGCAGAAAAGCATCGACGTCGACCTGCTCGGTACCATCCGCGCCACGCGCACCGCGCGGCCGTGGCTGGCGCAGAGCGAACAGGCGAGCGTCATCCATATCGCATCGATCGCCGGCCAGGCGGCATCTGCCCGCACTGCGGCCTATGGCGCGATCAAGGCCGCGCTGATCCAGTACACCCAGTCACAGGCCTCGGAAATGGCCGGCGAGCGCATCCGCGTGAACGCCATCGCGCCGGGCTCCATCGATTTCCCGGGCGGGCTCTGGCAGCAGCGCAAGGCAAACAATCCGGCGGTCTATGACGCGACACTCGCCAGCATCCCATTCGGGCGTTTCGGCACGCCTGAAGAGATAGCCAATACGGCGGTCTTTCTCGCCTCGCCGCTGGCCTCGTGGATCACCGGCCAGACGCTGACCGTGGACGGCGGCCAGCTATTGCGCTAGCCGTTTGACGTGACACGCGCTGACGCCTCGGTCGGGATACCGGCCGCGCAGCGCGTCCGCGCGGCCGGCGCGCCTCACTCGCCTTCGAGCCAGCTCTCGATCAGGTCCGGATGTTCCTTGATGAACGTCTCAGCCGCCTCGTCATAGGACGTGCGCTCGGCCTCCGCGAGCATGGGGTTGATCTGGTCGAGCTCGAACGTCATCCGGCGGATGAAATCGGTGATTTCGGGTTCGGACTCGACCAGCGCGGGGCTGGCGATGGCGTCGACGTGCTCTTCGCCACCGAGCGTGCCTTTCGGGTCGTCGAGATAGCGCAGGTCGAAGCGCTCCCATTTCCAGTGCGGGCTCCAGCCGGTCACCACGATCCATTCCTCGTTCTCGATCGCACGCTTGAGCGCGGCGGTCATGGCCGGGCCGCTGGCGGTGATCAGACGATAATCGTCGAGCGCGTACTCCTCGACGGCCTTGTTCGACAGCTGCATCAGGCCGGCGCCGGCACTGATGCCCTGGATGCGGCCGTTCAGCCGCTCGGCGACCGCGGGGTTTTTCAGGTCTTCGATACTGCCCAGCTGATCGGCCGGCACGTAGTCCGGCACCACCCAGCCCAGCTTGGCGCCGGTATAGATGGTGCCCAGGTTGACCACGTCGTCCTCCACGCGGGCCATGTACTCGCCGTGCGTGGCCGGCAGCCAGGCCGCCAGAAACATGCTGCGCTCATCGCGCGCGGTCCCGACGAAAGACACGCCCACCGACACCGGCTTGAGTTCCACCGGTGTATCGAAATGCTGCTCGATGAGATCGCGGGCCACGCGGCTCATCGCCTCGTCGGCAGCATAGTTGTCGGTATAGATCGTGACGGGCTCATCGGCCGCCATGGCCGGACCGGTGACTACGAGCAGCGCCAGTGCCGCGGCTGCCATACGCAAGGCGATATGCCTCATTTCGAACCCCCTGTCTTGTCGAACGGAAACCGGATCGGGCACGTCGGCCGTCGCAGCGCGATCCGGACAGCTACTGTAGCAAGTCGTGCCGAATTGCCACGCCACCACCACGGCCGGCAAGACTAGTAGATAACGTTACGGATGAAGGTCAGCCGCGTATCCGTTTCGTTGGCGTAGACGTGCTCGCGATCGCTGGAAAACACGTGAAAATCGCCGGCGGCGATCGTTCGCGACTGGTTCTCTAGCATCAGCGTGAGCGTGCCCGCCGTGACCACCAGCATCTCCTGCCAGCCGGCCGGGTCGGCCGGCGATTCGTAGCGCTCGCCGGGCGCAAGCGACCAGGCCCAGAGCTCGACTTCGTTGCGCGCCGGCTTGCTGGCCAGCAGCCGCGCATGGCTGTCGGGGTGCGCGCCGGCCCAGGCCAGTTCGTCGATACGTGCCGAGTCCGGCGTTTCCGGCGGCTGTACCAGGGCATAAAACAGCACCCCCAGCGCTTCGGCGATGCGATCGAGCGTGTTCAGGCTGACGTTGACGTCGCCTTTCTCGATATTCACCAGCATGCGCCGGCTCACGCGCGCGGCGTCGGCAAGCGCCTGCTGGCTCAGCCTCGCGTCCCGGCGCAGCCTGTGCACATTGCCCGCCACGTGCACGAGCACGTTGGGCCGCTCGTCGTCATTGTGCAATATATTGCCCATTCATCGATTATGCGTCATCATCCACCCCGCCGGCGCGCCACCATCCTGCGTGCCGGCGTTCTTACGAGTGCTGTCGATGACATCGTATAACGCATCCCTGCGGGCACGCCTGATGCCCATCGGTCTGCTGCTGATCGCGATGAGCTGCATCCAGGGCGGCGCGTCGCTGGCCACGTCGCTGTTCCCGGCCGTCGGTCCGGCTACCGCGACCTCGCTGCGCCTGATCATGGCCGCGCTCATTCTCTGGGCGATCTTCCGGCCCTGGCGCTGGCGCGTGGCGCGGCGGGATTGGCGCGACCTGCTGCTCTACGGCATCGCCATGGGCTCGATGAACTTCCTGCTCTATCAGGCAATCAATCACATCCCGCTCGGCATTGCGGTCGCGCTCGAATTCACCGGCCCGCTGGGCGTGGCACTATGGTCGTCGAAAAGCCGTTTCGACCTGCTCTGGATCGCCATCGCGATCGCCGGGCTCGCGGTACTGCTGGGTCTCGACCACGGCAACAGCGACCACACGATCAACCTCACCGGCGTGCTCTGCGCGCTCGGCGCAGGCGGCTGCTGGGCAGCGTATATCCTGTTCGGCCAGCGTGCGGGCGAAGTCAACGGCATGCAGAGCGCGGTCTGGGGCATCACCATTGCCGCGGTCGTGATCGCGCCGATCGGGCTGGTGAACGCCGCGCCGGCCATCACGGAATCGCACGTGCTGTTGATCGCGCTGTGTGTGGCGCTGCTCTCGACCGCTCTGCCCTATACCCTGGAAATGGTCGCCCTGCCGCGTCTGCCGACCCAGACCTTCGGCACGCTGATGAGCCTGGAACCGGCTTTCGGCGCGCTCTCCGGCCTGCTGTTTCTCGGCCAGGCGCTGAGCCTACTGCAATGGCTGGCGATCATGGCCGTGGTCACTGCCTCGATCGGCACCACGGTTACCGGCCGGTCGGCAGAACCGATCGAGGCGCCGTACCCGGATTGAGCCGGATCACGTTCGAGGCGGCACGTAACAACGCGTGGCGACATCCACGCTAGACTCGCCGCCCGGCCAGCCGACCGCCACCGGCCCGACGACCGTCTGCCCGCGCTCGGCGGTGCATAGCCGCGGCCGGCCGGGCTTGCTCATTGTCAAACCGGATCGCACGTCTTGTTTCTGATTCGCCACGCCCGACTCCGCCGTATCGAAAGCGGCCGCCTGCTCTGGCTGGCGCTGCCGATCCTCGGCGCCCAGCTCGCCCAGGTGGCGATGGGCACGGTGGACGTGGCGATGACCGGCCATGCGAGCGCGCGCGATCTGGCCGCGGTTTCGATCGGCTCCAGCCTGTGGCTGCCGCTGGTGCTGTTCATGATCGGCACCCTCATGGGCCTGACACCGATCGTGGCCCAGCATGTCGGCGCGCGGCGTTTTGCGGCGATTCGCCCGGCGGTCCATCAGGCGCTGTGGGTGGCCGCCGTGCTCGGGCTGCTCTGCGCCGTCGGCATCCGAGCGCTCGCGCCGCCGGTGTTCACGCTCATGTCGGTACCGGACGACGTGGCCCCGCTGGCAATCCGCTATCTCGACGGCGTCGCGCTGGGGCTGCCGGCGATCGCGCTCTACGAAACCCTGCGTTTCTATTCCGACGGCATGGGCCATACGCGCGCGTCGCTGCAGTTCGCGCTGCTCGGGCTGGCGGTGAACATGGTCAGCAACTATGTGCTGATCTATGGCGGCGACGGGCTGGTCGCGCTGTTCGGGGCGTACGTGCCCGAGGCACTGCAAGCGATACCGGCACGCGGGGCGGCCGGCTGCGGTATTGCGACGGCCATCTCGATGTGGTCAATGTTCATCGCCATGCTGATCTATAGCCGTTGCTCGGCTGCGTACACGCGGGCGCGCTTCGGCGCGGCCTTCGCCTGGCCGTCGGCCGCGCCGATCGGCGAATTGCTGCGGGTTGGGCTGCCGGTCGGCGTGGCGATCTTCGCCGAGGTGTCGCTGTTCACCGCCATTGCGCTGTTCCTGGCCGGCTACGGCGAGATCGTGATCGCCGCCCATACCGTGGCGCTGAACTTCAGCTCGGTGCTGTTCATGCTGCCTCTGTCGTTGGGCATGGCGCTGACCGTGCGCGTCGGCCAGGCGCTCGGGCGCGGCAAACTGCGCCATGCGCGCTTCGTGGCCTTCAACGGGGTCGCGTGTGCGCTCGCGGCCGCGTTCCTAATCGACCTGCTCATCGTGCTGGGCGGGCCGTTCGCGGTCTCGCTCTACACCAGCAACGCCGAGGTCCAGCAGCTCGCGGTCGAGTTGCTGCTCATCGCGACCCTCTATCAATTCTCCGACGCGCTGCAGGTGAGCATCGCCGGCGCGCTGCGCGGCTACAAGGACACGCGCATCATCATGGTCGTCACGCTCGCGTCCTACTGGGGCGTGGGCATGGGGCTGGGCAATCTGCTCGGCCGCGGCGTCTCGGGCGCGTTCGACGGCCTGGGCGTCTATGGCTACTGGATCGGGCTGATCGCGGGCCTGAGCGTGGCGGCGGCGCTGCTCGGCTGGCGACTGCGACGGGTATCGCGCCTGCAGCGCTTCGCGGCGGCCGGCCCCTGACGCCGGCTACGGCAGTCCATCAGAGACATCCGTCACCGCGTGATGGACCGCGACGCCAGCTGCTCCAGTACCGCGCGAATATCGTCACGAACCCTCTCGGGCAACGGCATAATCGGCCGCGGTGGCCGGGCGTTGGTAATGCCCATCGCCTGCGCAGCCGCGTGAATGACCCGATAACTGCTGTGGGCGCGAAACAGCGCCCAGAGCGGCTCGAGTGCCGTATTCAGCCGACGCGCTTGTTCGTAGTCGCCGGCCTGCACGGCGCGCACGATCCGCAGGCAAGGTTCCGGAAACAGCCCGGCCGCGACCGAATACCAGGCGCTACCGCCGGCAATCAACGCTTCGGTCGCATGCCAGTCACCGCTATAGCCGAGCGAGAAATCGGCCCCCGCGGCACGCGAAAACGCCTCGTGCGCCGCCGCCATCTCGCCGGCCGGGGCGGCCGGGTTCTTGGCGGCACGGATGTTCGGCACCCGGCTCAGACGGCCGAGCAACGCCGGGCTGAAAGTGAAGCCGGTCGTCGCCGGGTTGTTGTACACGCACAGCGGCAGATCGGTCGCGCCCGCAACGCACGCGTAATGTTCGAAGACCTCGTCCTCGAACAGCGGGATATAGGCCACCGGTGCCAGCAGCAGCGCATCGGCGCCCGCGGCGCGCGCATCGGCCGCCAGAGACACCGCCTCGTCGGTTCGCAGCGCACCCACGCCCACCAGCAGCGGCACGCGATCGCGGGTCACCTCGACAGCGGCCGCGACCGCCTGCCGGCGCTGTGCCCGCGTGAGATAGGGATAGGAGCCCGTGCTGCCGAGCAGGCCGATCGAGTCGACACCCGCCTCGGTCAGGCGGGCGAGCAGACGCTGCAAGGCGTCGATATCGAGCTGGCCGGCGTCATCACAGGGCGTGATCGGAAACGCCGATAGACCGCTGAACAAGGACATGGGCGCTCTGCCGGACTGCGAACAGGTGCTCAGCCTAGAGCATTTCCGGCGCAATCTCAGCGGCGACGTGCCGTATGCCGGCTGTCGGGACGTTGGTGCCGGGGGCAGCTATGATGGCGGGCGTCTCCAACGTGACGACATCGTTTTCAATCGGAGCCGCTGTGACCGAGCCCCTCGTACCGAATGCCGCCGAGACCATGGCGAATGTCGATGCCGTCCGGGCCGCGCTCGAACGCCATCGTTATGTCGGCTCCAGCCGGATCGCGACCGTGGTCTATCTCGCCTATCAGCTGCGCAAGCCGGTGCTGGTGGAAGGCCCGCCCGGCGTCGGCAAGACCGAGCTGGCCAAGACCGCGGCCCGCATGCTCGGCCTGCCGCTGATCCGCCTGCAGTGCTATGAAGGTCTCGACGAGGCCAAGGCGCTCTACGAGTGGAAATACGGCAAGCAGCTGCTCTATATCCAGGTGCTCAAGGAACAGCTCGACGATGCGCTCGGCGGCGCCAAGGGCCTGCGCCAGTCGGTGGAACGCTTGCATGAGTACGGCGATATCTTTTTCTCCGAGCAGTTCCTCGAACCGCGGCCGTTGTTGAAGGCGCTGCGCGAAGCCGAGGGCAGCGTGCTGCTGATCGACGAGATCGACAAATCCGACGAGGAGTTCGAATCCCTGCTGCTGGAAATGCTCTCGGATTACCAGGTCACCATTCCCGAAATCGGCACCATCGCGGCGTCCGGCCAGCCGCCAATCGTGTTTCTCACCTCCAACAACAGCCGCGAGGTCTCGGACGCGCTCAAGCGTCGTTGCCTGCATCTGTACATTCCCTATCCGGATGCGGCGCTGGAACAACAAATCATCCAGGCCAAGGTGCCGGAAATCACGCTCGAACTGCGGCGCCAGCTGGTCGCTTTCGTGCAGGCGCTGCGCGAGATGGATCTGCGCAAGGCGCCGGCCATCAGCGAAACCATCGACTGGGCGCGCACGCTGTTGCTGCTGCATATCGACGCGCTCGACGACGACTGGATCCGCGAAACGCTCAACGTCCTGCTCAAGTTCCAGGACGATGTCGACAGCGTCGAGGCCCAGCTGCCCTACCTCACCCGGCGCGCCGCCGGCGGTTAGCCGCGTGGAACGCACGCTGGCCAACTTCGTGCGCGCGCTGCGCATGGCAGACGTGCGCGTGTCCACCGCCGAAACGCTGGACGCTTTTCGCGCCGCCGAGATGGTCGGCTGGGCCGATCGCCAGCGCTTCAAGGACGCCCTCGGCGCGGTGCTGAGCAAGAGCGCCGACGAGCATGCGGCCTTCGACGCCTGCTTCGACCAGTTCTTTCATTTCGACGATTTCGAAAGCGGCGCCAACCGCCCGGCCACCGACAAAACCGACGATGAGCCGCTCGATGCCGCCAACGGCGCGCCACCGGCGGCAAGCGACGCGGCCGCCCCCGGCGAGGGCGAATCCGAAAGCCAGGGCGGCGGCGGTAGTAACAATCGTGAAGACAGCGACGGCTCTGAATCCGCAGAAAGCGGAGTGAATCAGCCCACGCCCACGCAGCACGCGCCACAGCCCATCAGCGCGCCCGCCTCGCCGCTCGGGCGCATGCTCATGGCCGACGATCGCACCGCCCTGTCGATGGCGATCTCGCGCGCCGCGCGCGCCAATCAGCTGGAAAACATCAAGGTCTTCACCCAGCAGGGCCTGTATACGCGCCGTATTCTGGATGACCTCGGCCGGGCCGAACTGATCGACGAGATCGGCACGCTGGAAAGCGCTGGCGCCGCGCCCGACCGGCGGCTGGCCGGCGAGCTGCGCGGCCGCTACGACCGCCTGCGCGCGCAGATTCGCGACCACGTCGAAAGCCAGTTCCTGCTCCATGCCGATGCCCAGGGCGAACGCCTGCGCGAGGACATGCTGCGCAGCGCGCGGCTGGCCAACGTCTCGCGCCGCAACGACCCGCTCATGCGTCGTGCGATCGAACGTATGGCCCGGCAACTCGTCGCCGCCCACTCGCGCAAGCGCCGCGTGACCAAACGCGGGCGCCTCGACGTACCGCGCATGATCCGCCGGAACATGCGCCACGACGCGAACATGATCGAACTCGCCTGGCAGTCGAAACGCATCGACAAGCCGAAGGTGTTCGCGATCTGCGACGTCTCCGGCTCGGTCGCGCTCTATGCGCGTTTCATGCTCATGTTTCTTTACAGCCTCGGCGACGTGCTGCCGCAGGTGCGCGCCTTCGCCTTCTGCTCGGACCTGGCCGAAGTCACCGATCTGTTCAAGCAGCACGACCTGGACGAAGCGATCCGGCGCACACTCGCCGAACACGGCCAGGGCAGCAGCGACTACGGCCACGCCCTGGCGGATTTCGAACGGCTCGCGCTGGCCGATATCGACCGGCGCACGACCGTGCTCATCCTCGGCGACGCCCGCAACAACGAAGCCAACCCGCGCACCGACCTGCTGCGCAAGATATACGACCGCAGCCGCCGCGTGATCTGGCTCAACCCCGAGCCGAAGGTAAGCTGGGACACCGGCGATTCGGTCATGGGCCGCTACCGCGCCCACTGTCATCAGACCAACGAATGCGGCTCGCTGGTACAGCTCGAACGGGTAGTCTCCGACCTGCTGCGCAGCGTTCGTTGAGTCCCCGTCTGTTGCCCGCGTTCGAATGACCCACAAACGATAGCGGCATCGCACCACGCCGTTCGTACATACGCCAAAAGCGATCGATAAAAAGAATATCGAGTAGCTCGCGCATGATCGGCTTTCCCATCGGCGTTCTCGCCGCCAACGCTTTCGAGTGGTACGCACACAAGAAGATCCTGCGCAAATACCCGCGCCGTTTTCATGAAAGCCCGTTCTCCAGCCATACCCGCCACTAAAAGCGCGTCCGGCTCAATGCCTTTACCGACCACGGCTAGCAACATTCGATGTGGCGCAACGCCGAGGTCTATTTCGCAAAGAGCTGGCTGCTCGGTCTGTGTGCGGCAACCACCCTCGCCGTGCCAGTCGCAACACTCTTCACGCTGGGCACCTACTAAGCCGCCTGGTGCTATTACCGCGTGCATGCAAAGGCACATATCGACGCGGAATGGGGCCGCCACGCGCCCTGGCACTACGACCACCACATGGGCCACGACCAGAACGCCAATTGGTGCGTCACCCGCCCGTGGCTCGACTACATCACGGGCAGCCGCGAGATCGGCGATCCCAGCATCACCGAAAGCAACCCGTTGGGCATTCGTCTGCCGACGGCCGTGGAGAAACCGGTCAACCGCCTCGCCCGCCGGTTGTTGCCGCATGCCTACCGGCGGATCGAGGGCTCGGTGGATCGCGCCCGCGAAAGGGCTACACCCTTGGCTAACGTCCGAGCTGCTGCGGCATGATCGCGATCACTTTTTCTCGGGTGCCAGACTTCAAGCCAGCGCAAGGCGACTTGCTTGATTGCGGATTTGGGTACGCAGGCGCATAGCCGCAGATTTATTCTAGGAGCGCGAGTACACTATCGAGGGCCTGATTTGCCTGGGCCAATACGGCAGTACCGGCCTGCTGAAGAATCTGAGCTTGGGTAACCCGTGAGGCTTCCTGGGCATAGTCTGCATCCAGAATGCGTGACCGAGCAGCGACGAGATTCCGGGACATCTCTCCCTGTTGCTCTACCGCCGACGCAAGACGGTTCTGAGTTGCGCCGAGTTGACCGCGTTTAGCATCGATCCGGGCGATCGCGCGGTCGAGCGTGGCAAGCGGGTCCAACGGGTCCTTGATACGAATCTCCGGATCTACTTCGCGCAGTTCGACGACGCTTTGGTCTGCAGGCACATCAGTCGTCGCCGAGTCCTGACGCATTTGGTAGTAGATCACCAGATCGCCACTGCCCCGACGTGTCTTGAGCAGCGTACCCATGCTCTCACTCTCGACCAGCGTGGCAGACCGATAGCCCGGCGTGTCTCCGTCGCCCGCGGAGGCCTTGAGAAAATAATTACCCTCATCGTCCTGACGCAGCGCATCCTCGAAGCGATTGCCCTCGTGATCGGTATAGTTGACCGTGACATTGCGCGGATCCAACGTGATGGTCGACTCGCCGTTCACGCTCTCGACCGGCGTGAAGGAAGGCGGCTGCAGACCCGTGCTGGCGCGAGCCCTCGCCGTAATCTCATCGGGCGGTGTCGTCGTAACATCGGCGGCGAAGTATTCGAGACCCGCACCCGTATCGTGCTCGATAAAGTATTGCGCCCCAGTTGCAACGAGCCGACCGTTGTCGAACTCATCGGCCACGCTGTTCTGGTAGCTGACGGTCGCACTGTCGATATCGATCCCGTCGACTTGTTCCACATCGGCATAAAGCGCATTGCCAACGCTTACCTCCACGCGGTTGTCACCACTCGCCGTGTCATGCGAAGGCGTCGCCACAACGCGCGATTCGTACACCTGGCCGGTGGATTGGTCGAGCGTATAGCGGCCGCTTTGGTAACCCGGCGTATTGCTTTCCACCAATAGCGGATCGCCCAGGGCGAGGTTATCGAAGCGCAGCGTAGTGTCCGGGTCGACGACCGGAATATCGAAAGCCGTGCCGGTCACAACATTAAGGGGCGTCACGGGCTCGGTAAGCCCGGCAATCGTGAAATCCTTGAGCCCCAGCGCCTCGACGCTGAAACCGGGCGGCGCCAGATCTAGCGGCAAGGTGTCCGCGTCATTAGCGCCTACCTGAATATCTAACTTACCGGCAGAGCCATCGAGCAGATTGATACCGTTGAATTTCGCCTGCTCGTTGAGCCGGTCAATTTCTTTGAGATTTTGATTGATCTCCTGTTGGATTACATCGGTGTCACCCAGATTGAGAGTGCCGTTGATGCCCTGAACAGTAAGTTCACGGACCCGCTGTAGGCGATCGTTTATCTGCGAAAGGCCGCCCTCAGCGGTAAGCGCCATGGAAATGCCATCGTTGGCATTGCGCGCCGCCTGACGTTGACCGCGAACCTGGGCCGTCATTCGGTTGCCAATTGACTGGCCAGCGGCGTCATCCTTGGCTGAGTTGATTTTCTGGCCGCTAGAAAGCCGTTCAATCGCTTGATTGAGCGCGCGCTTATTTTTTCCAAGTTGCGCGACGACGCTGATTGAGGATTGGCCGCTAATGGAGATCATGTCGTCGCTGTACCAGATGAATCTCTAAAATTAACGGCCGTCGTATTGGGAATTTTAGCGTCTCGAATCGATTCTCCTGTGCGGTGCCGGAGACCGGGGACGAAGGCGTCCCAGCAGCACGAGTAAGCGACAACCATCTTTTTGGGACTGTGGCGACATCCTTCAAATATTCGGATCGTGCTTAAACGAAGTCGCCCGATCTTCCGTATCGACTAGACTGAAACGATTAGCTAATCACGGCCCACCCCCATGAACACCACCGAATTCCAGCGCCGTTACGGTACCGGCATGACGCCGCCGGCGCGGCGCCTGTTCGTCAACGAACTGCTCACGCCCGCGCGCCTGCTGCTCGACCCGGACCAATGGCGGCGCCTGCCGCGCGACGTGGATGGCGGCAGCCAGCCGGTGATGCTGCTGCCGGGCCTGGGCGCGGGGCCCGGTTCCATGTGGCTGATCCGCCGCTATTTGCGTCAGTGCGGTTTTCGCACCTGGGACTGGGGACAGGGCAAGAACCGCGGCGACGTCCAGGCGCTCGCACCGCGCGTGGTCGAACGGCTGCAGGGCCTCGTGAAACAGGTCGGCGAACCGTTCGCGCTGGTCGGCTGGAGCCTGGGCGGCTATATCTCGCGCGAGATCGCCCGCGAGTGCCCGGCGCTGGTCAGGCGCGTGGTCACGATCGGCAGCCCGGTTGTCGGCGGGCCGAAATACACCACGGTGGCGCGCGTTTACGAAAAACGTGGACTGGCGATGGACGACCTCGAAGCCGCCACGCTGGAACGCTACACCACACCCCTGCAGCGGCCGGTGCGCGCGCTGTATAGCGAGTCCGACGGCGTGGTGGCCTGGCGGGCCTGTATCGATCGCTTCAGCGACGACGTCGAGCATATCCGCGTGGGCGGCACGCATCTGGGGCTGGGCTTTTCCAAACAGGTGCTGCGCCGCCTGCCCGGCCTGCTCGTGGACGACCAGCGGCAGCCGGACCGCGCATGAATGCGATAAACCCCGACAAGCTGCACCACAGCAAGTGGACCGCGGTGACACCGACCCACAAGGAAAAGCACTTCCTCGTTACAAAGCTGCTGCGTGACGCCGACGACAACGTGACCGACGTGATCCTCGAAGCTGTGCTCACGCACCACGAACGCACCCTGCCCTGGCGCGCCCTCAAGGACGACGACACCTGGCAGACCGGCTGGCGGTGACGGGCTAAAGCCACGATCGCAGCCGCCGGGCGAGCCCGCGTGCTGCGGCTCAACCCGCCGCGTGCCACCGAGCAACCGCGTTTCCCACGTCCGCCAGCACGCGATCTCGCTGCGTCTTCGTTGCGTTGGACCCCGCGTAGTAAGCCGTCACCAGCAGCGGCGCGCCCACGCCGGCGTGGATGATCGCGATGTCGTTGGCCGTGTTGTCGCCGCCGGAACCCGTCTTGTCGCCGATACGCCAGGCGTCGGGCAAACCGGCGCGCAGCCGATGATCCCCGGTTTCGTTGGCGCGCATCCAGGCAACGAGCTGGCGCTGCGAAGGCGCGCTCAGCCCATCGCCCAGCAACACGCGCTGCATCAGCCCGAGCATCACGCGGGGCGAGGTGGTGTCTTGCAGACGATCCGGGGCGTGTTCGTTGAGCGCGGTTTCATAGCGATCCGAACGGGTGACGTTGTCGCCCAGCGAACGCAGGAACGCCGTTAACGCCGCCGGCCCGCCAACGCTCGCGAGCATGAGATTGGCGGCCGTGTTGTCGCTCAGCGTGAGGCCCGCGCGGCAAATCGCGCCCAGCGTCATGCCGGTCGCCACATGGCGTTCGGTTGCCGGTGAATAGGTCACCAGTTCGGTGGCGGCGTAGTCGATATGCCGGTCGAGCGATTCACGGCCGGCATCCACACGCGACAGGATCATTGCCGCGGCCGGCAACTTCACCGTGCTGCACATCAGAAACCGTTCGTCGTCGCGGTGGGCCACGGCGCGCCCGTTGGCCGCATCGCGTACCGCCACGCCCAGCCGTCCGCCGTGTCGCGCCTCGAGATCGCGAATCGCGGCGATGAAATCGTCGGCGCCATTGGCCCTGTCCGCGGCAAAGGCCGGCACGCCGATCGTCGCCAACGCCGCACCCGCGGCCAACTGCTGCAATACTCGGCGACGCGTCGGCATGGCAAAAGATCACGAATGGATTGCGGCAGAGCAGCTTAGCGCCTGCGGGCAGGCGATCGCGAGCAGGCCTCGAATCGCAGCCGCGCACGCTCTATGCTGGCAGCCCGCATATCGGGCAGGCGGTGGCCGGCACAGCGCGCGGGTGGTTCGCGACACGGATAGCGGCTTCGCCGGTTCCGGACCGCGCACTCACGCGCCGCCTGGCGTCGCAGCAACCTATTCGAGAGAGACAACATGGATCAGGGCATTTCGATCGTCGGCAGTGGCCATACCCGGTTCGGCCGGCTGGAAGACAACCTCGAGACGTTGATCGTCGAGGCCACCCGCGAGGCGGTCGAGGAAGCCGGCATCGCGCCCGAAGACATCGACGCGGTGTTTCTCGGCCACTTCAATTCCGGCATGGTCAGCGACGGCTTCGCGGCCTCGCTGATCCACCAGGCCTATCCCGAGCTGCGTTTCAAGCCCGCGAGCCGGGCCGAGAACGCCTGCGCCTCCGGCTCGGCCGCCATCCATGCCGGCATGAACACCATCCTCGCCGGCAAGGCGAAGACCGTGCTCGTGGTGGGGGCAGAGAAGATGACGCACCGCGCCACCGCCGACGTCACCCGCGCGCTGGCCGGCGCCGGCTACCAGAACGACGACCACGAAAAGCAGCTGAGCTTCCCGCAGGTCTTCGGCGTGGCCGCGCAGCAGTACAGCGAGCGCCACGGCAGCCCGCTCGACGCCATGGCGCATATCGCGGCCAAGAATCACGAGAACGCGATGCGCAATCCGCTCGCGCACATGCAGAAGGCATTCTCGTTCGAGGCCTGCAGCCAGGTTAGCGACAAGAACCCGGAAATCGCCCCGCCGTTACGCCTGACCGACTGCTCGCTGGTCACCGACGGCGCCGCGGCCCTGGTGCTGACCACCGAGGACAATGCGGCGAGTTTCGCGAAGTCGGCCCGCTTTCGTTCGGCGGTGCATGTCAGCGATCGCCTGCCCATGGCCGGCCGCGACTTCGCCGCCTTCGAAGGCCCGGAGCGCGCCTTCGACATGGCGCTGGCACAGGCGGGCGTGGCGCTCGATGATATCGACTTCGCCGAAGTGCACGACTGCTTCACCATCGCGGAACTGCTGACCTACGAAGCCATGGGCCTCGCGCCCAGGGGCCAGGGCGCGCGTGCGATCGAGGACGGCAGTGTCTACCGCGACGGCCGCCTGCCGGTGAACCTGTCCGGCGGCCTCAAGGCCAAGGGGCACCCCGTGGGCGCGACCGGTGTGTCCATGCACGCGATCAGCTACCGCCAACTCACCGGCCAGGCCGGCGAGCTGCAGCTGCCGAACGCCGAACTGGGCCTGATCTTCAACATGGGCGGCGCGGCCGTGGCGAACTATGTGTCGGTGCTGGAGGCGCGCCACGCCTGACGCCGCGCAAGCGCCGGCGTGTGGGTGTGGTCCTCAGCCCGTGGCCGCGTCGTCGTCGAGCATATCGGCAACGCCGATGGGGAAGCGGCGCACACGCCGGCCGGTGGCATGCCAGACCGCGTTGGCGATGGCGCCTGCCGTGCCGGTCACGCCGATCTCGCCCACGCCCTTGATGCCCAGCACGTTGACGTGCGGATCGTGCTCTTCGATCACCAGCGCTTCGATCCCGGCCACGTCGGCGTTCACCGGCACACGGTATTCGGCCAGATCGGCGTTCATGATGCGCCCCGAGCGCGGATCGGTCTCGGCCTTTTCGTGCAGGGCAAAGCCCAGGCCCCAGATCATGGCGCCGAAGAACTGACTTTCGACCATGCGCGGGTTGATCACCCGCCCGGCCGCGAAGGCACCCACCAGACGCGTGACCCGGATCTGGCCCAGATCGGGGTCGACCTTGACCTCGGCGAACACGGCGCCGTGGGCATGCATGGCATAGCGTTCGGCCACGTCCGCATCCGCTCGGCCGCGCCCGTGGCCTTCGACTTCGGCCATGCCGGCACGCCGCAGCACATCCGCATAGCTTTCGCTGCGCGCCGCATCGTCGCCGGCCTGCAGCCGGCCCCAGCGGGCAACCACCTGTTCGGCAGGCACGCCGTGAAGCGGCGAATCGGCGTCGTCGACAGCCATGTCGATGAGCCGCGCAATGGCGTCGCGCCCGGCGGCGTCGATAGCGTTGCCCACCGTTGCCGTATGCCCGGAGCCGCCGGCCACACCGGCGTCGGGCAGATCGGACGCACCCGCGTTGAATACCGTGCGGTCCAGTTCCAGCGCGAGGCTGTCGGCCGCGATCTGGGCGAGCGCGGTCCATGCGCCCTGGCCCATGTCCTGGGCGCCGGTTTCGACCACGCCGGTTCCGTCGGCGCGGATGATCGCCCGCGCCTCGGCCTCGAACATGACCACCGGGAAGGTCGCCGTACCCAGACCCCAGCCGACGCACAGGCCGTTCTCGTCGCGCATGGAACGCGGGGCGAGCACGCGCTTCGCCCAGCCGAATCGCTCGGCGGCCTGCGCATAGCAGTCGTAGAGACGTTTCGAGGAGAACGGTTTGCCGGAGATCGGCTCCTGCTCGGCATAGTTCGCCAGCCGAAACGCCAGCGGGTCCATGCCGCAGGCATGGGCGGCCTCGTCTATCGCCGATTCCAGTGCGACCGAACCGCTGGCCTCGCCCGGGCCACGCATGAACATGGGCGTGCCGGTATGCACGCGCACGGCATCGTGGCTGGTCGAAATCGCCGGGCTCGCATAGAGCGTGTGCGAGATATTGGCGGCCGGCTCGAAGAACTCGTCGAACACCGACGATGTGGTGCGCGCATGATGCGACAGCGCGGTGAGCCGGCCGGTGTCGTCCAGGCCCAGGCGCAGCGTCTGGCGCGTGGCGCCGCGATGGCCGAGCGGGCCGTACATCTGCGCCCGGGTGGGAACGAGCTTCACCGGCCGATTTACCAGCCGCGCGGCCAGCGCGCCCAGCACCTGCGGGCTCATCATCGCGCCCTTGCAGCCGAAACCGCCGCCCAGAAACGGGCTGCGTATGAATATGTCGTCGGCGGCGATACCGAACAGCCCGGCCAAGCGGCCACGGGCGATGGTCATCGCCTGGCTCGGGCTGTCGATGACGAGCCGGTCGCCGTCCCAGGCGGCCACGATGGCGTGCGGCTCCATGGGGTTGTGATACTGATCCGGCGTTTCATAGGTGGCATCGAGCCGCTGGCTGGCCGAGGCCAGCCCGGCCTCGACATCGCCCACTGCGGCCTGTGTGGGCGCGCCCGGACCCACGGATTCGGGCACGAAGGCGGCCTCGTCGGCGTTCATGTGCAGCTGCGGCGGTTCGGCGTCGTAGGTCGGCGCGAGCAGGGCCGCGCCTTCGGTGGCGGCTTCGAACGTCTCGGCGACGACCACCGCGATCGGCTGGTTGGCATAGCGCACGCGGTCGTTCTGCAACACGTCGAGGCGGAACATGAAGGGGTTGTCGCGATCGTCCGGGTTCTTGGCCAGCGGCGGCCGGTTGGCCGGCGTCATCACTTCGACCACGCCCGGATGGGCCTTGGCCGCCGCAACGTCGAGACCGCTCACCCGGCCGTTGGCGATGGTCGACACCGCCATCACGGCATACAGCATGCCCGCGGGATGATTGTCGGCAGCGTAGACCGCCGAGCCGGTGACCTTGGCCACGCCTTCGCGGCGCTTGAGCGGCTGGCCGATACTGGCGCGCTGCGGCTGGCGGGCCGGCGCGACGATGGGGGCGAAATCAGACATGGGCGAGTTCCCCCGCTTCGGTGGCGAAAGGCGAGCCCGGCAGCGCCGGCAGCTCGCGCGGCGTGCCGGCCGCGGCCCGGGCCAGCGCGCGGGCGACGATGTTCTGGCCGAGCCGGATCTTGTAGGCGTTGTCGCCCGACGGCCGGGCCTCGGCAAAGGCCGCACGCCCGGCCGCCGCATAGGCTTCGACGCCGCCGCGCGTGCCGATCAGCCCTGCCTCGGCGGCGCGTGCCCGCCAGGGTTTCGCCGCCACGCCACCGAGCGCAATGCGGGCATCGGTGATCGTGCCCTGCGAATCGATGGCGAGGCCGACGGCCGCAGACACGAGCGCAAACGCATACGAGGTGCGCTCGCGCACCTTGAGATAACGCGAATGCCAGGCCAGCGCCGCGGCTTCGGCCGGCAGTCGCACCCCCACGATCAGCTCGCCGCGGGCGAGTACGGTTTCGTCGGCCGGGTCGTCGCCGGGCAAGCGGTGGAAATCGGTCAGCGCCACCGAACGCCGGCCTTCGGGCCCGGCGATTTCGACCGTGGCATCCAGCGCGGCCAGCGCCACGCAGAAATCCGACGGATGGGTGGCGATACAGGCGCTGTTCCAGCCGAGCACCGCATGGTTGGCGTTCAGCCCGTCGAGGGCGTCGCAACCGCTGCCGGGCGCGCGCCGATTACAGGCGCTGGCCGTATTCTGGAAGTAGGCACAACGGGTGCGCTGCATGAGGTTGCCGCCCACGGTGGCGGCATTGCGCAACTGCGGCGACGCGCCGGAGAGCAGCGCCTCGGCCACGGCCGGAAAATCGTGGGCGAAGGTATCGTCGAAGGCGAGATCGGCATTGCGCACCAGCGCGCCGATCCACGCGCCGCCGTCGGCATCGCGCTCGATGCCGTTCAACGCGGGCAGATGCGTGATGTCGACGATACGCGCGGGCCGCATGACATCGCCCTTCATCAGATCGAGCAGATTGGTGCCGCCGGCAAGAAAGACGGCATCCGGCGCCTGCGCGGCCGCCACGGCGGCGTCGATCGAGTCCGGCCGCAGATAGTCAAAAGGCTTCATGCGGCACCCCGCTCGGTGTTGCCGGCCAGCTGGCGTTCGGCGTCCAGCACGGCTTCCACGATGCCGGCATAGGCGCCGCAACGGCACAGGTTGCCGCTCATCTGCTCGCGTACGCGCTCCGGGTCGCCGTGCACGCGTGCTTCGCGCAGCAGCCCGATCGCGCTCATGATCTGGCCCGGCGTGCAGTAACCGCACTGAAACCCGTCGTGGTCGATGAACGCCTGCTGCACCGGGTGCAGCTCGGTGCCGTCGGCCACGCCTTCGATGGTCTCAACCGTGGCGCCTTCGAGGCTGGCCGCGAGCGTCAGACAGGCATTGATGCGCCGGCCGTCGACCAGCACCGTGCAGGCACCGCACTGGCCGCGGTCGCAGCCTTTCTTGGTGCCGGTGAGATCGAGCCGCTCGCGCAGCAGATCCAGCAGCGTCACCCGCGGGTCGTCGAGGTCGACCCGGCGTTTATCGCCGTTGAGCGTCATTTGAATCGAAAAAGCCATGCACGACCTCCGGTAAGATGGCGCCTGAAACCTGCGATCGGGAAACGGCGCCGCCAGGCTGTTTTCTCGGTGCAGCTGAATATACGGAGGCACCCTCCGTTTTGCAAAGCCACTGTATCGAACGCCAGTGACGAGGGGATGACGACACCACCGGAACGCCCGCAGCGCGCCGACGCGCGCCGTAATCGCGAACGCCTGCTGGCCGCCGCGCGAACGGTTTTCGCCAGCGACGGCGCGCGCGCAAGCCTGCAAGGCGTGGCGCGCGAGGCCGGCGTGGGCATCGGCACCCTGTATCGCCATTTCCCCTCGCGCGAAGCGCTCTATACCGCCGTCTACGAACACGAGGTCGACCACCTCGCGACCATGGCCGGCGAACTACGGCAAACCCACGAGCCGGTGCCCGCCCTGCGCAGCTGGCTGCACGCGCTCGTCGCGCTGGTTGCAACCAAGACCGGCATGGCCTCGGCGCTGGCGATCACGGCCCAAACCAAGTCGGCGGTCTCCCAGGCCACATCCGAGCGGCTGGTCGATGCCATCGCCGCCCTGCTCGACCGCTGCGTGGCCGACCGCCTGCTGCGCAACGACCTGGCCCCGCGCGAATTGCTGCATGCCGTGGTCGGCATGTGTCTCATTCAGGAGGCGCCCGACTGGCAGCGGCGCGTTGCCACCATAATCGACGTGCTCGTCGACGGATTGCGCACGCCGCCGCCCGGCTGAGCCGAGGTATTCGCGGCGCTTGCGCCGCGCGAGCATTGGCTTTGCGCGACCGACCCGCGCCGAATCACCGTCACTGGCCGCGCCGCACAGACAGCGCGACTAACGTTCCGGCACTACCTCGATCACGATCTTGCCGCGGGCACGGCCGGTGCGGTTGCGGTCATAGGCCTGCTGGGTCTCGGCCAGGCCAAAGGTGCTGTCGATGATCGAACGCACCGCGCCGGTCGCCATCCAGTCGCCGATCGTTTCCACGTCTGCCGTCCAGGACTCCACGCGAATGAGCGACGCGTTGCGTCGGCGCGCGAGCAGCGTGCCCGCCATGCCGCGCGCATGGCCCATCGTGGACACGAAATGGCCTTCGGGCGCCAGCAGCGCGGCACAACTGGCCGGCGTTTCGAACGAGGTCACGTCGAACACCAAGTCGAACACGCCCGCCGGCTCGTGCGTGCGCTGCCGGTAATCGCCCGCAGTGTAGTCGATCACCGCATCCGCGCCGAGCGCGCGCACCCGTTCGATATTGCGCGTGCTGCATACGCCGGTCACATGGCAGCCCAGCTGCTTCGCGATCTGAACCGCGTAAGTGCCAACACCGCCAGACGCACCGATGATCAGTACCGCAGAACCGGCCGCCGCGCGGCCCTTGTGTAGCGCCTGCAACGCCGTCTGCGCGGCCAGCGGCGCCGCGGCCGCTTCGGCGAAGCCCGTATTCGCGGGCATCCGCGCGATTCGCCGCTGGTCGATCACTGCATACTCCGCAAGCGACGCGGTACGCAGGCGCATGTCCATGCCATACACCCGGTCGCCGATCTCGAAGCCCGCGACGTTCGCACCCACCTCGACGACCTCGCCCGCCAGATCGTCACCAAACAACGGCGGCACGAGTCGCCGCCCCACCGGCGGCGCGGCCCGCGCCAGCGACAAATTGAGTTTCCAGTCCTTCGGATTCACCGACGCCGCGTGGACTTTCACCAGCACGTCATTCTTGCCCGGCGTTGGCTTGGCGCGTTCGCCAACGGCCAGCCGTACGATGGGCCCGAAGCCCTTGGGGATGATTGCTTTCATGGCGTCGGCGACTGTTTTCGACCAGATGCCTAACCGTAGCCGGGAAGCGCTACCTATGTCCGGTACGAATCACGCACCCGCGAACACGGTTCAGTGCGTCCCGTAAAGATACTCGCGCATATTCAGCAGAATTTTCCCCGGCCAGTCCGCTGCCGTGGCATCGCCGGCGAAACCGACATCCCTGGAGCCTTCGGACACCACATGAACCCGAGTGTCCTCGCCTGTCTGCTGAAAATAGACACCGGCGACCACATTCCAGTCCACGAGCGTAATCCCATGCTCACCCAGGACCATGCCGCGCTCACGATCAGCCCGCTTCACCGCGAAGCCCGAGCGCTCGAGCCCCACTTTCGCAGCCTCGAAGACCTGATCTCCGTCATACCCCTGGAACACGCCGTTGTTCCGGTGTTCCGCCCAACCGGTCTTGCCACGCTCGCCGTCGAACGCCACTTCCCCAGCGCTCTGCGGCAGCGAATTCAGACTCGCGCAGCCTGTCAGCACGAGTGCCGCAACCATTGACCCGATAATCTTCACTTGCTCCCCCTTTTTCCGAACCGCAACAAGCGAGGCTAATTCCTACGCGCCTCAACCAAGTCGAGCTCTACGTGCCAAAAGTCCCAGTCTGCCCGGAATTACACAAACGTTGCCGAGCCTGAACAAAATCGTCATGCCCCTGGGTAAAGCGCTGCGCGTGCCAACTCAAGCTCTGAGTTCGGCTCTTGCTTTCTTCAGCCCGGTCACGAAGTCGCCTGCTGCGAAACCGCCATCACCCATGCCTTGACGGCTGAAAGCGTCGGATCGTGGCGGCGGTTCTCCGGGTACGCCAGAAAAAACGCGCGGTCTTCGAGTTCGGGGCCGAACGGCTGTATCAGACGCCCGTCTGCCAACTCGTCTTCGATGAGTTGACGATTCATCAGTACGATGCCCTGGCCGCCCACAGCGGCTGCAATGGCGTGGTTCTCGTCCGAGAACGCCAGCCCGGCGCCGGTGTTCAACTCCGTCATCTCAGCTTTCTTCTGATAGCCGGGCCAGTCCATGGGGGATATCAGAACGCCTTGGGGCCGAAAGTGAATCAACGGATAGGCGGCCACCTCCTCGCCCAAGCGTTTGGCAAGGCCTGGACTACAGGCCGGGATCAGCGTGGTATCGAACAGCTTGTCGGCGATCAGCCCCGGCCAGTGGCCATCGCCGTGACGAATGGCCATATCCGCCGTCAAGCCATCCAGCGACACGGGCTCGTGTGTCGCATGAATACGCAGATCGATATCGGGATGGGACTCGCGCAGCCTGTAAATCCAGGGCAGTAGCCAGCGTACGGCGACCACCGGGGTAGTCGTCAGGGTCACGGTTTGGCGCTCGGGGACGGCGCTCAGCCGTTCGATGGCATGGCTGATGGCGTCGAAGGACGATTCCAAAACCTGCTGAAGCTCGCGCCCGCGCGGGGTCAACTCGAGCTGTCTCGGCTTACGCACGAACAGCGTCATGCCCAGCGCCTTTTCCAACCCGCGAACCTGATGGCTGATCGCCGTCGCCGTCACCGAGAGTTCCAGCGCCGCCTGCTTGGCGCTTTCATGCCGGGCCGCGGCTTCAAAAGCCCGGAGGGCCGAAAGCGAAGGCAGGCGGCGTCTTTTCGTGGATGAATTCATCTCATTTATCCGCACGCAAAAAGATCGTTTGTTCGGCGCATTGGGCCCGACCTACGCTGAATCCGTCGTCAATCATAGATGAACGCAGTTCAGAACAGGAGCCCGCTCATGTCACACATTCTGCATCTGGATGCCAGCGCCCGACCTGGTCTGGCCGGTACCGATCACCACGGTTCTCACAGCCGCTATTTGTCCCACCGGTTTGTCAGCCGGTGGCAGTCCCACCGGCCAAAAGACGCCGTCGTCTATCGCGATCTAGGGCAACGCCCGCCCTCTTTCATCAATCACGACTGGGTGGCGTCCGCCTTTACGCCCGACGAGCGCCGTGAGCCCTGGATGAAAGAAGCGCTGGCCGAAAGCGACGAGCTGGTCGATGAACTGATCGCCGCGGATATCGTGGTGATTGGCACGCCCCTCTATAACTTCGGCATGCCCGCGCCGCTCAAGGCGTGGGTGGATCAGGTCGTACGGATTGGCCGAACGGTCGATATCGACGACACCGATCCATTCAACCCTTATGTCGCCAGACTCGCCGACCGCGAACGCCAAGTGGTCGTACTCGCGGCGCGCGGGGGCGCGAACATGGCCCCAGGCGAAGCGATGGCACATATGAACTATCTGGAAGCACATCTGGCCACGGCGTTTGAGTTTATCGGTATTACCCGTATTCACACCGTCGCCATCGAGGGGCAGGAAGCCGGCGGCGACGTGCTGGCCAAGTCGATCGCGGACGCAACGCGAAAGGTCGAGCGGCTTGTAGACGAACTACATGTGGGGGCGAATGCGGTACCGATTAATGAATCGGCGTAGAAGCGATAATTCGGCCTCCAGTGATTGGGGGCCGGATTTTTCGTTTGCGTGAGACGGCGGGGCTCAGCATCGCTGAAGGTATCAGTACACAATGCGAGACCTCGTATCTTGACGAAGCCGAAATAAAACAGGACGTTAGTCCTGATGAAGCGGCCGGGCCGGCAGAGGCTGACAAGACTTAAGGCGATATAGCCTGTGGGTCAGATAAGTCCGCCGGCCCGTT
>NZ_JAGHQU010000013.1 GCF_017744135.1 Endozoicomonas sp. G2_2 | reverse complement strand
GAAGGCGATCGTCGGCGCGAGCATGCGAAAGCTCGTGCATCTGATCTATGGCGTCATCAAATCAGGACAGCCGTTTCGGACTGAAATACCAATGGCGGGACTTGAAACTCAAGAGGGTATCTGACCCTCAGCTTCTCTGGTCAGCGTCAACCCATCAGGGTCAACGCCATATAAGCGATCAACCCGATCTGGATCAAAAAGAACGTCGCCCGCACCGAGATCAACACGAACGATGTGCCGATCAGATGGGCGATGCTTTGTACCAAGCGCGCATAAAACACGTAGGCCGCCAGGGCGTCCACGACCGCACTCTGGCCGCTGGCCACGCCGGCCAGCACCACTGCCGCGAACAACGGCAGATTTTCCACGCAGTTCATGTGCGCGGCTTTGGAACGCTGGAGTATCGGCGGATCGTCGACGGCATCGCTGCTGTTGCGTTCCCAGTGGTCCGCGCGCTGGCGGCCGGCCAGGATCACGGGTACGCGATAGGTCGCATAGCTCAGCGCCAGCACGATGGTCCAGAGTACGAACGCCATCAAGGCGGTGATCGCGGTCATGTGGTTCTCCCTTGGTTGTTGTAGTTTACTGCAGCGCCAGCCGGTGGGTCGGGCGCCTTACGCGTTCGTAACGCTCGCAGATAATCGCAGCGCGCTCGCGCAATACTAACACGGCTTCGTGTATGGCCGCCGCCCGGGCTTTGAAGCGACGGGTCACGCGAGGTTAACCGGGACAGCCTAAGAATGAGGCGGGATGATAGTCGCGGCAGATAGGAAACCGTGGTCTGTCCCCTATTGTTTACGCAGTTCACCCTCACCGGCAGTCCGGTGGCGGTGGGTTATTGCCACTGCGAGTCCTGCCGGCACTGGTCGGCCGGGCCGGTCAACGCCTTTACGTTGTGGAAGCCGGAGGCGCTGACGATCACCCAGGGCGAGGACGCCATCCAGACCTACCACAAGACCGAGAACACTTATCGCAAGTGGTGTTCACACTGCGGCGGACACGTCTTCGCCGAGCATCCGGGGCTGGAGCTGGTGGACGTATTCGCCGGTGTGCTGAGCGACTTCCCGTTCAAGCCGGAAGCACACGTGAACTATCAGGAGACGGTGCTGCACATCCACGACGGCCTGCCCAAGTACCGGGATTTTCCGGCCGAGATGGGCGGTTCGGGCGAGACGCTGGCGGAATAGACGCCGGTGGCGATGCACCCCGGCCGCGGCGTTGACGCCACGGCCGGGATGTTTTCGTCTATGCGCTCAGAGGCACGAAATCCTGTTTCTCGCGCACCGCGCAGCGCGGGCAGGCCCAGTCGTCGGGAATGCGTGACCAGGCGGTGCCGGGTTCGAAACCCTCGCTCGGGCAGCCTTCGGTCTCGTCGTAGACGAAGCCGCATTCGACGCATTCGAAACGCGAGGCCCGGGCCAGGTCGGCTGCGCCGGCTTCGGTCTCGCCCGGCGTCGCGTTGGCGTCAGCGGCGCGCGCATCGGCGTCCGCCGGCGGCGGATAGCGGCGCAGGAGCGCGTCGCGCTTGCCCGGCTGCAGGTTGGCGAAGCGGATATCGCCGTCGTGGTGGGCGACCACGCGCGGATCCATGACCCGATACCACAGCGGCGGAAGGTAGGCCAGCACGATCATGCCGGCATAGCCGGTGGGCAGCTGCGGCGCATCGTCGAAATGCCGCAGCGCCTGGTAGCGGCGCGTCGGATGGGCGTGGTGATCGGAATGGCGCTGCAGGTGATAGAGCAGCACGTTCGTCACGATGTGATTGTTGTTCCAGGAATGACGCGGCTGACAGCGTTCGTAGCGCCCGTCCGCGGTCTTCTGCCGCAACAGGCCGTAGTGTTCCAGATAGTTCACGACCTCGAGCAGGCTCGCGCCGATGAACGCCTGGATCAGCAGAAACGGCAGCACCACCCAGCCGAACGCTGCGGTCAGCGCCGCGAACAGCACGACCGTCATGGCCCAGGCCTGGAGATTGTCGTTCTGCCAGCTCCAGACCGAGGCGCCGCGGCGTTCGAGGCGCTCGCGCTCGATGCGCCAGGCCGAGCGCAGGCTGCCGATCATGGTGCGCGGCAGAAAGGCATAGAAGGATTCGCCCATGCGCGCACTGGCCGGATCCTCCGGCGTGGCGACATGCCGATGATGGCCCTTGTTGTGCTCGACGAAGAAATGACCGTAGGCCACCGGGGCGAGCGCGATCTTGGACAGCCAGCGTTCGACGGACGGCTTCTTGTGACCGAGTTCGTGCGCGGTGTTGATGGCCACGCCCGACAGGATGGCCATCGACCAGGTCAGGCCCACCAGCGCGACCGCGCCGAGCGTGCCGCTGCCCACCAGCCAGGCCGCCCACACGGTCACCACGTACTGCACCGGAATGAACAGGTACGTGCACCAGCGGTAGTACGGGTCCGACTCGAGCGCGGCGAGCGCGCCCTCGTCCGGGTTCGTGGTGTCCTTGCCGACCGCGAAGTCGGCGATCGGCACCAGCACGTAGAGGAAGAACGGCGCGAAGAACCACATCGCCGACCAGCCGGTCGCGGCCGCGAGGCCGCCGCCGATCAGCGGCAGGAAGGCGACGATGATGCCCCATAGCCAGAGATAGCGCTTGCCATCGTGGGGCGTGTTCAGGTCGGCGGCATTGACGCTCATGGGAATCCTCCGTCAGCTCGTTGTTTGGATATTGGTGTTGTCGAGCATCACAAAGTCTACAATTGAACGACCGATCGTTCAAATCATCGAATGCTATGATCCGGCGCTCGCTCTCGAGGGGTCATCCATGGCGCGCCGACCGGTTTCGGAAACGGGGGACACCCATGCGCATCTGCGACGCGTATCGTTCCGTCTGTTCGGCCAGTTCGGCTATGACGGCGTGTCGCTGCTGACCATCGCCCAGGCGGCCGGACTGACGAAATCGGCGATGTACGGCCACTTCGCCGGCAAGCAGGCGCTCTATGCCGACTGCATGACCCAGCTCGTGGCGCTGTTCGAGGCCCATGTGCTGGACACGGCCGGCACGGCCGACGACGCGCTCGAACGCGTGATTCTTCTGTTCCGGGGCCTGCAGAACCTGAGCACCGACGAGCGCGTAGCCGACGGCATCGGCGGCTACTGGCTACGGCCGAACACGGCCGACGTCACCGACGCCCGCGAGGTGCTCAAGCACTTCGAGACGCGCGCGCGCGACGTCGTCGAGGCTTACGTGGTCGAAGCCCAGGCCGCCGGCCGGCTCAAGCAGAACGCGCCGCCGAAGGAGATCGCGCGGGCGTTCATCGCGATCATGGAGGCGATCGTGCTGCCGTTGGGCGAGCGCGCCACGTCGGATCAGTCGGAACTGGTCAGCGTACTCGCCAAGATCTTCTTCGAGGCGTACGCCACCGATACCACCACCATCGAGCGCGCCCGGGCGGTGCTCGGCTAGCGCCCGCTGCCCGGCGCGGGTCGGCGCCGGCCTTGCTAGACTGGGGCGCCGACGCTGCCGAGACGTTTTCGCCGACACCGGACCACCGATTCATGCCCGACGCTCCCATCCCGCTCGTCGTCGACGATCTGCACAAGCGTTTCGGTGACAACGAGGTGCTCAAGGGGCTGTCGCTGACGGCGCATCAGGGCGACGTGATCTCGCTGATCGGGGCCTCGGGCTCGGGCAAGAGCACGTTTCTGCGCTGCATGAATCTGCTGGAGCAGCCGGACGCGGGCGATATCACCGTCCACGGCGAGGCGATCGCGTTTCGCGAGACCAAGCGCGGGCGCACACCGGCGGACTGGAAGCAGGTCGAGCGTATCCGCGCGCGCCTGTCCATGGTGTTTCAGAACTTCAATCTCTGGGCGCACCTGACGCTGTTGCAGAACGTGATCGAGGCGCCGGTCCACGTGCTGGGCGTCAAGAAACGCGAGGCGCGCGAACGCGGCTTGGCCCTGCTCGAACGCGTCGGCCTGGCCAGCCATGCCGCGCATTTCCCGGCCCAGCTGTCGGGCGGCCAGCAGCAGCGCGGCGCGATCGCGCGGGCCCTGGCGATGGAGCCGGAGGTGATGCTGTTCGACGAGCCCACCTCGGCGCTCGACCCGGAACTGGTCGGCGACGTGCTGCGGGTGATGCGCGAACTCGCCGAGGAAGGCCGCACCATGATCGTGGTGACCCACGAGATGGATTTCGCCCGCGATGTCTCGAGCCAGGTGCTGTATCTCCACGAGGGTCGCGTCGAGGAAGCGGGCAAGCCGGCCGAGGTGCTGGGCTCGCCGAGTTCGGCCCGGCTGCGCCGGTTTCTGGCGCCCCGCTTCTGACGTCGCCGGCGTGCTCTGGATCGACTTTCACGGCTACGGCCCGCGCCTGCTCAGCGGAGCCTGGCTGACCTTCGAGCTGGCGATCCTGTCGCTGGCGCTCGCGCTCGTGCTCGGCCTGATCGCGGCGAGCGCGCGGCTGTCGCGCTCGCGCGGCGCGGCCGGCGTGGCCACGACCTATACCACGCTGATCCGCGGGGTGCCCGACCTGGTGCTGATGATGCTGCTGTTCTACGGCGGCCAGATCGGCGTGAACATGGTCACCGACCAGCTCTACGCGTTGTTCGATATCGATATATTCATCAATATCAATCCGTTCATCGCGGGCGTGACCACGCTCGGCGTGATCTACGGCGCCTACATGGCCGAGACGTTTCGTGGCGCCTTCATGGCCGTCGACGAAGGGCAGATGGAGGCCGCGCGCGCCTACGGCATGTCGCCCTGGCGCACGTTCAAGCGCATCCGGTTTCCGCTGATGATGCGCCATGCCCTGCCGGGACTCGGCAACAACTGGCAGGTGCTGCTCAAAAGCACCGCCCTGGTCTCCATCATCGGTCTCACCGACATGGTGCGCGTGGCGGACAAGGCGACCAAGGCCACCCACGAGCCGTTCCTGTTCATGCTGCCGGTCGCGGTCGGCTATCTCGCGATGACCACGGTGTCCGAACTGGCGATGCTGTGGCTCAAGCGACGCTACGACACCGGCTTCGAGCACTAGGAGCGCGGCGCATGGAACAATGGCTCGCCCACGTCGCGCCCTGGCTGTCGGCCAACGATATCTTCACGCCGGCCACGCTCGCGCGTTACTGGACGGGGCTGGTCAACACCGTGGATCTGGTGTTCGTATCGCTGATCATCGGCCTGATGATGGCGGTGCCGCTGGCGATCGTGCGCTCCAGCCGGCGCTGGTGGCTGTCCGGACCGGTCTGGGTCTATACCTATATATTCCGCGGCACGCCGCTGCTCATTCAGCTCTATCTCGCCTACTACGGCTTCGCCTTCGTACCCGGCGTGCAGGACAGCTGGCTGTGGTTCTTCATCGAGGATCCAGTCTACCCCGCGCTGTTCGCGTTCACGCTCAACACCGCGGCCTACACCACCGAGATATTCCACGGCGCCATCAGGGCGACGCCGCGCGGCGAACTGGAAGCCGCGCGCGCCTACGGCATGTCGAGCGCCCGGGCCTATCGCCGGATCGTGCTGCCGAGCGCCTTCCGGCGCGCGCTGCCCGCCTACGGCAACGAGGTCATCTTCATGCTGCACGCGAGCGCGATCGCCAGCGCGGTCACCATCATGGATCTGACCGGCGCCGCATATTTCGTCTATGCCCGCTTCTATACCCCGTTCCCGGCCTTCATCTGCGTGGCGCTGATCTATATGGGGCTGACCTTCGCGATTCTCGCAGTCTTCCGGACGCTCGAACGCCGGCTGCTGCGCCACCGCCAGCCGGCGGCCTGAGCACCGTTCTTTGCGCGCGCATCCGGCAACTGGGCAAGATGGCGCCGTACCCATGGCAGGCCGCCGGAGCGAATGCTGCAGGCCACGCGTGCCGCCAACCGAATCACATCCAATCTCGTCCAACCAAGGGAGCTCATCATGAACCGAACGCTCACCGCGCTGCTCGCCGGCGCGCTGATCCTGGCCACCGTCGGCGTCGCCCAGGCGCGCGGCGATCATGTCCGCATCGGCGTCGACGTGCCCTATGTGCCGATGGAATTCGCATAACTAGTTGGGGTCAGGTCTTGCATCGTGCGCCGCCGCAATGACATTGGACTCCGTAAGCGCGCCGAGTACAGCATCGGGCCGCCGATCAAGCACATTGAGCAAAACCCGAGCCGGGCCGTGCGGCTGTCGATCCCCACGCTCCCAATGCCGCAATGTCCCGAGACTGATACCGAACGAAGCAGCGAACTCGCGCTGGGTCATGCCCACCTTATCGCGCACGGCCTTAACGTCTGTAGCCGACATTTCATGAACGATGACCTCGTTCGGCTTATTCGCTTGATGCGCGATCGCCTGCTCGAGACCGGCCTTGATACTTTCAAACGCGTCACTCATGTCTAGACTCCTGCTGCCCTGGTGAGCAGCGCGACAAGCTGAGCAAGTGCGTTGCGTTCAGCTTGAGAGATATTGGCCTTTTCGTTCTTGCCGAAAATCGTGAGCAGATAAAGGGGTATGCGTTCGTCGTGAAAGTAGTAGACGACACGAACGCCACCGCTTTTGCCGGATCCGTCGCGAGCCCATCGAAGCTTTCGTATGCCGCCGGTGCCTCGCATGAGGTCGCCGGCTTTTGGATGTTCTGCCAGATACGCGATCAGCGCTTGGTAGTCAGCATCGCCGATCAACTTGCGAATCTTGCGCGAGAACTCCGGCGTCTCGGCTACGGTCTGCATGCGAGAATAGTACGCCAATGGATTACTTTTCGCGAGGTTGGGCGATGCGCTCTGCTAACGCCGATACTCTCAAGACGCGACAAGTAACGGTTTTCTCAAGCGCGTTTCGTTGCGAGTAAATCGATAACTGCTCCCGCCCCCGGGTCAACCCCGTATAAAACAACTCCTGAGTCAAAACCGGCACGTCGTAATCCGGCAGCACGAGCGTCACGTAATCAAACTCCGACCCCTGACTCTTGTGAATCGTCATCGCATACACGGTGTCGTGCGCGGGTAGTGCGCTAGGCAAGAATGCACGCAAGCCGTTGTCCCCCTCGAACCAGACACGGATCTGTCCGGACTCGTTGCAGAGTGCAACACCCACGTCGCCGTTAAAAAGACCCGTGCGGTAGTCATTTCGTCTAACCATGACCGGGCGGCCGTGGTACCAGGCATTGGCGGCGTTGAAGTCGAAGCGCCGGGCCAGGCGTTCGGTGATACCGGCGTTGAGGGTTTCGCTGCCCGCGGGGCCCTGGCGTACGGCGGTGAGCACGCATTGCTTGCCGAGCTGGGCAAGGGCGGTCGTTGGATTACCGGCTTCGCAAAGCCCCGCGTAATTCTCGGCGAGGCGATCCATGAGTGTGTTGAGTGCGGCGGCGTCCGCCCGATCGTGATAGACAAGGTCGTCGTGGCCGGCGTGGAGCAGCGCTTGTACGGCCTCGATATCGCCGGCGTTCACGGCCGCGGCAAGGCGCCCGATGGTGCTGTGGGCGTTGAAGCGGCGGCTGGTTTGTAGCGTGACGACATGATCGGCCAGCGGTTGCGTGGCCGGGTCGGGCGCTTCGCGCAATAGGTCGCCCGCAGCGGCCCGCTGATTTGCGGTGAAGCGGTTCACGCGGGCGTTGGCGCAGATCTCCGCGAGCACGGAGCCGGATTCCACCGAGGCGAGCTGGTAGCGGTCGCCGAGCAGGACGAGCCGGGCGTCGTTGCGGATGGCGTCCGCCAGCTTGGCCATCATGGGCAAGTCGACCATCGAGGCTTCGTCGACGATCACCACGTCGTAGGGCAACGGGTTGTCGGCGTTGAAGCGCGGCCGCGTGGTCGCGCCGCCCAGGCCGAGCAGGCGATGCAGCGTGCGCGCGTTCTGGGGCACGTGTTCTTCGATGCGTTGCTTGTCGAAGGTCGCGTCCGCGCTCATGTCGTCGAGGCCCTTGCGGACAGATTCGACCATGCGCGCGGCGGCCTTGCCGGTGGGCGCGGCCAGCGCGACGAGCGGCGGTGTTTCGTCTTGGCCGAGCGCGGCTTCGATGAGCACGCGCAGCAGGCGCACGATGGTGTAGGTCTTGCCCGTGCCCGGCCCGCCGGAAATCACGGTGAAGCGGTGGCGCAGGGCGGCGAATGCGGCGACGGCCTGCCAGTTGGTGGCGTTCGGGTTGGCGGCATCGGCTGCGAACAGGCCGTTGCCGGGTTTGAGCGCGTCGACGTTTACCGGGGTTGGCTCGGCGGCCATCAGCTCGCGGAGGCGTTCGGCCAGTTTGGTTTCGTAGGCGTGGTAACGCTGCAGATACAGCCGGCCGCCTTCAAGGACCAGCGGGCGGGTCGGCGTGTCGTCGGGCGCGGGTTCGTCGTCAAGCACGGTTACGAGATCGCTGGCGGCGAGCGCGCCGGGTAGTTCGGCCTGATTCGCGGCGCTCATCAACGCCGTGGGGATTTGATCCAGCGCCAGACAGGTATGGCCCTGGGCCACGGCCCAGCTCGCGAGCGCGAAGGCGCGGGCGACGAGTCGGTCCGCGCCGTGGCGGCGGGCCCAGTGGGCGAGCGCCAGGTCGAGATCGGAAAGGTTCGCGTCTTCGGCGAGCGCTCGCGGGTCTAGGAGCGGTTCGGTATTCGGCTGTGGCGGCGTTTTTGCGGCTTTGGTCGGCTCGGAATCGAACAGGTCGCCGGTTTGGGATTCGTTCATGGGCGGCCTCGGTTGGGTTCCAGTCGCCGAGGGATTCGGGCCTGCAACGGCTTGTGATCAAGTAAGCGGGTGGATTCTGGCTTGTGGTTTCGCGCTGATGCGCGAGGCACTTCTCTTTGCTTGTCCAAAGAGAAGTACCCAAGAGAAAAGACACCCTGTCTTGCGTCGGCGCTTCGCGCCGATGCCCTGCGCGGCTCCGGCCGAACGCGGGCCAGCCGGAAACTCGCTTCGCTCAAACATCCGGCTGCCTTTTCCGCGTTCGTCCTCCTCTGCTCGGCGCTGCGCCCAAGGGGCCCGAATACAGGCAAGCTCGCTGTCGGTCGTTCAAGGCCGAAGCTGTTTGTTTGTATTCGGCCCCGTTGCGCAGCGACGGAGACGCGCAGCGGCGACGGGTGTCCGGCGCATTGCGCCGGTGCGGCCAGCCTGTTTGAGGATCGCCAAAGCGATCCGAGTTCTGCGCGCGTCCCGTCGGCGCGAGCATCGAAGTAAACCGGCGTAAGCCGGCGCTGTGGCCGGTGCCCTTTCCTTTGCTCACTTTTGTTTGGACAAGCAAACGAAAGTGAGTCGCGCTGCAGCGCGAAACCAGAGGGCCGATAGGCTCGTGAGTACCGAGCGCTTGATAACGTGAGCGGCGCGGGCCAGTGGTGCGGCCCCCGGCGATATCGGCTGACGGCTTTCGGCGCAAGCCGACCTACGTTTGGATTCGCGTTCATGCGGTGGCGTCCTGGTTCGCGGTTTCGGCATCGAACAGCGCATCCAGCGTTTCCACCAGCGCGATGTCCGGCGTGTCGGTGAAAACGCCCGTGCTCGTTTCGCCGTCCATCGCCCGCACGAACAGATACTGCACGCCGCCGAGATGCCGGGCCGGGTCGTATCTAACGCTCAGGCAGCGGCGCAGGTGGCGGTGCAGGGCGACGGTGTAGATGAGGTACTGCAGGTCGTAATGGGCACGGCCGATGGCGCGCTTCAGCGCGGCGTCGCGGTAGGCGGCGGGCGTGTCGCCGAGGCGGTTGGTCTTGTAGTCCAGCACGTAATAGGCGCCGTCGTGCTCGACCACGAGGTCGATGAAGCCCTGCATGAGCCCGTACAGCGTCTGCTGGGGGTGACCGCCGAGTGCCGCGGGCAGATAGCCGGCCGCGCGCAGCGTGTCGACCAGCGTGCCGAGGCGGTTGCCGCGCAGGCGCAGCATGAACTCCATTTCGGTGAGCATGTGCGTGCGCTCGATCGCGGCCAGCGGGCCGATGCGCGGCAGCGGCGCATGCAGCGTGCGGGCTACGAGATGGGCCGTGTCGTCGATACGCGGATCGTTTTCGTCCTGTTCTATCAGGCCGTACTTGCGCAGCGTGTCGTAGACGAAGCGGCGCTGGCGTTCTCCGAGTGGCTCGCCCGGCGCGGGCCAGGGTGCGTGCTGGCGGTTCTTGAGTATGTCTTCGAGCACGTCGTGTACCGCCGAGCCGAAGCGCACGCCGGCCAGGCGTTCGTCGAGTTGCGGCAGCGCGCCGGCGTCGTCCGCGGGGTCGGTTTCGGCCGCGGTGCCGGCGATTTCGTCTTCAGCGCCGGGCTCAGGCAGCTCGGCGGGCTGGCTGTCCGCGGGCGCGTGCGCCAGGCGCGAAAAGCTGTAGGTGGACCAGCGCAGGCGCGGCGCGGGCAGGTCCTGGCGCGCTTCGATCAACGTATCGGCGTCCAGCGGGGCGCGATGTTCGCCGAGCGCCGGGCGGGCGTAAAAGTCCAGCGTTTCGATATGCACCGCCTGCGGATGGTCGCGTTCGAGCGTGGCGAGACTGTCTGCGTCTGACGCGCCGTCGCGTTGCAACAGATCGGCCAGCGCGGCGGTGCTGATGTAGTCGTCCGGCGTGCGCCAGCCGACGATCACCGCCTGTTCCGCACGCGTGAGCGCGACATAAAGCAGGCGCAGCGCTTCCGATCGGGCTTCGATCACGGCCTGTTGCTGGTTGTTCTGATCGCTGCCCACGAGGTCGATCCGCGCCTGGCCGTCGTCGTCGTGGAAGATCAGCGGCGGCTTGTCGGGCGCGCCGGCGGTGCCGAGCCAAAGCGCGAACGGCATGAACACGATCGGATACTGCAGGCCCTTGGCGGCATGCACGGTGCTGATGCGCACGAGATCGGCGTCGGATTCCAGCCGCAGCTGGCTTTCGTCGTCCATGCCCATGCCCTGGCCGTCGTTCGCGGCGCGGATATGGTCGTCCAGCCAGCGCACGACGCTGGCCATGCCGAAGCACTGGCTTTCGGCATCGGCCAGCAGTTCGCCGAGCTGCAGATAATTGCTCATGCGCCGCTCGCCGTCCGTCAGCGCGAGCAGGCCGGGTGCGGCGTCCATGAACAGTTGTTCCAGCGCGGTGAGCACGCCGCGCGCGGCCCAGGCTTCGTGCAGGGCGTGGAAGCGTTCGATGGCGAGCTGCATGGCGTGGTCGTCGTCGGCCAGGTCGATCAAATCGGCGAGGCGTTTGCCGAGCAGGGTGGTCGGCTGCGCGGCGCGTACCGCCATGGCGTCGTCGGGCGTGGCCATGGCGCGCAGGACGAGCTGGAGTTCCGCGGCCTCCTCGGCGGCGAATACCGAATCGCGATGCTGGCAGACGGCCATGATGCCATGCTGGGCCAGTGCGGCCTGCAGCGCGGTGGCTTCGGCGTGCTTGTTCACAAGCACCGCGATATCGCGCGGGGCAATGGGCGCCTGGTGGCCGTCGGCGTGTTCCCAGTGGGCGGACTGGCCGTCGAGCAGTTGGCCGATCTGCGCGATGGTCTGGTCGATGAGCCGCGTGTTGTCGTCGGCTTTCGACGGGTTCTTGCGCTTGCCGTTTTTCAGAGTGTCTTCGCCGCCCTGAAGCTGCCAGACCGTAAAGGCGGGCAGCTCGCCGTCCGCGGTGACGATGCGCTTGTCGTTCGCCGCGCGCCCGGCTTCGACCCTCGGAAAGTCGATATCGGGCACCACGAACGGATCGGCGTTGGGCAGCGCGTACAGCGCTTCGATCGCGGACAGGACCTGCGGGGTGGAGCGGAAGTTGGTCGTCAGCGTATAGCGGGCCTCGTCGGCCGCGCGGACGGCGGCGAGATAGGCATAGATATCGCCGCCGCGAAAACCGTAGATCGCCTGTTTCGGGTCGCCGATGAGCAGCAACGCGCCGTGCTCGCGCGGGCGGTCCAGATAGATACGCCGCAGGCTGACGTATTGCAGCGGATCGGTGTCCTGGAATTCGTCGACCAGCGCATAGGGCCAGCGCGCGTGCAGGGCGTCGGCCAGCGCGTCGCCCGTGGCGGGCGCGGTGAGCGCGTCGTGGAGCGCGGCGATCAGGTCGTCATAGCTGTACTGGCGCCGATCCGCCTTGCGCTGGGCGGCACGGGCGCGAACGGCGGCCACCGCGTCGGCGATCGCGACCAGTCGGGCGAGCGGCTGGAGTTCGGCGAGTACGGCCAATGTGGGCAGTTCGGCCAGCGGTTCGGCGTAGGTCTGGAACTTCGCGGCCTTCTTGAACTGGGCCGCGGGGCGTGCGATACAGGTGAGCCATTCGGGCAGCGCGGGCACGCGACCGGTTTCGATCGCGGCGCGGATACGATTATCCAGAGCGGCGACCGATGCCTCGATATCCTCTTCTTCGGCGAGTGCGGCGTAGAGCGGCTCGCTCTTGAGCAGCGCGTCGGCCTCGAATGCCTCGACCAGCGCAGCGGCCAGAGCCGCGGCGGTGCCCGGCCAGGTCTCGGCGAGCTGTTTCTGCAGAGCGGCCAGCCGGGTTTCGTCGATCCCGGCGAGTTTCGTGTGCGGGCGTGCGAGCACCGGGCGGAGGGTGTCGTGGAGCGCGTCCGGTGTGGGCCAGAGGCTGAGGATGTCGCCGGCGGTGTCGCCCGCGCCGAAAACGTGTTCGCGCCAGTAGTCGGTCGCGGCCTCGCGATAGAGGCTGGGGTCGTCGATCGGTTCGCCGCGATCAAACGCCAGGGCGGACTCGAAGGCGTTTTCGGTGGCCGCACGCTGGGCGAAGCCGTGGATTGTGACGATGGTGGCTTCGTCCACGCGCGCGGCGGCATCGGCCAGGCGGCGGGCCAGCGCCACGCGATCCTCGTCGCGGCTTTCCAGCACCGCGAGTGTGAACGCGTGTTCCGGATTGTCCGGCGCGGCGTGCTCGGGGGCGTAGGCAATGCGCGCGGCATCCGCGAGGCGCGCGCGAATACGTTCGCGCAGCTCCTGGGTGGCGGCGCGGGTGAAGGTCATCACCAGGATGTCGCGAACGCTGGCGTTCTCTTCGATGATCAGCCGCAGGTACAGGCCGGCGAGGCTGAAGGTCTTGCCGGTGCCCGCGCTGGCTTCGATCAGGCGCAGGCCGGAAAGCGGCAGCGTTTCGGCTTCGAAGGGCTGGGCGGCGTTCATGCGGTGGCCTCCGTCACGGTATCGGCAGGCAGGACAATACGGTTCATCGGGCCGCTGATGCGGGGGATGGCCGCGGTGAACGGGCTGTCGGTTTCGCTGTCGCCCAGCGGCGCGTCGTCGGGGCCGAGCAGCAGCCGGAAATAGGCGTCGCGCATGAGATGGTGCGGCTGATAGGCGGCCGGTTTGAAACGAAAGCCGAGGTTGTCGAACGCCTTGTTCTGGTCCGGGTTGTAGCTGTCGTCCAGATCCGGATGGTAGTGCAGCGGCGACTGCTGGCCGGCGATGTACAGATGCACGAGGTTGGCGAGTTCGTCGCGCGCGCTTGCGGCGTCGAGCCGGCCGGCGTACTGCACGAGCGACATGTTCTTCGGCTCGGGTGACAGGCCGGCGAGTTCCAGATCGACCTCGTGGCCGGCGGCAACCACGGCGAGATAGTCGATCCAGTAGCGCAGGCGGAAACGGGTCTTGAGCTTGCCGGTGCGCAGGCGACGCAGCGCGCCCGGCCAGAGCTGGCCGACACGGCCGATGAGGCGCACGCCCGCGACGTCCTCGAGCTGGATATCGACCGTTTCCGGCGCGCCCTCGGCTTTCCACGCCTGCCAGATCGGCAGCAGCGCGTTCACGGTTTCGGCCTCGGCGGCGAAGTTGGCCTCGGCGAGCGGCGGGGGCGGCAGGGTGCCGCGGGCGCGTTCTAGTGCGCTCGGCTCGAGTGCGATGTCGTCGCGCCCGGCCTTGTCGGCGCTGTCGAACAGCCGTTGACGCAGCCCGGCGGCCGAGAGCGGGTCCAGTGTCACGGGTTCGGCGTCGTCGACCTGATGATCCTCGATTTCCAGATCGAGCTTCACGCGTTCGCGGAAGAACGCGCGGGGCGGGTGGTCGAAGAAGCGTTTGAGACTGTCGAGATCGATCGCCTCGATGGCTTCGGTCGCGGGTGCCACGCTGTTGTCGAGCATGGGCGCGCGGACTTCGCGGGCGCTGACGGCCGCCTTGGTGGCATCGCGCCAATCGCCGGCGAAGGTGAATACGCGGCGGTCCGGTTCGTCCGGTGCGAAGTAACGGACCGAGAACGGCTGCATGGGCTGTTCGTGGATCAGCCGGCGACGAAATTCCTTGCCCGACCAGTCACGGAAATAATGACGATGGATGAATTCCAGCGTCTCGCCGACGATGGGCGACGGTGGCAGCGCCTCGCCGGTATGAACGTCCTGACCGACGTGGCTGATATAGAAGGTGTCGCGCGCGGCAGTGAGCGCCTGCAGGAACAGCAGGCGATCGTCGTCGCGGGTGTTGCGATCGCCCAGGCGCGGCCGGTTGAACATGACGTTGAACGCGCGGCCGGTGTCCTGGCGCGGGAAGGCGTCGTCGTTCATGCCCAGCACGCAGACCATGCGAAACGGCACCGCACGCAACGGCACCATGCCGCAGAAGGTGATGCCGCCGGCCAGAAACGGCTGGCGTTCGCTGGCCGAGTCGAGTGCGCTGCGCAGCATGTCGCGTACCGCGGGCCATGAGATGCGGCGGTCCTCGGCGAGCGGCGCTTCGCTGGTGCAGGTTTCGGCGGCCTCGAACTGCGCGAACACGCTGCGCAGCCCGTCCACGGCGCGTTGTTCGTCGGGCGCGTCCATGGCCGGGGTGATGAGCAGGTCGACCATGCGGTTGAGACGAATCTGCCAGTCGCCCGGCGTGGCGGCTTCCGCCAGCGCGTCGGCGATCTTCGACAGCGTGTTTTCGAAGCGCCAGAGCTTGCCGAGCGCGGCGGTGATGCCGCCTTCCAGGTCAGCCCAGGGCGCGACGCCGTCGGTCAGCGTTTCCTCGTCGGACTGGGCCACGCCGAGCAGCAGGCGGTCGAGGCCGAAACGCCAGCTGTTCTGCTCGAACGCGCCGGCGCCGAGCTGCGCACGATGTGTCTTGTCGCGGCCCCAGCGAATGCCGGCCTGGTCGATCCAGTCGGTGATCGCATCCAGTTCGCCGGCCGACAAGCCGAAGCGGCGCATCACCGCCGGCACGGCGAGCAGGTCGAGCAGCGCGCTGGCTTCCCAGCGCCACAGAGGTAGATCGAGCAGGGCGGATACGCAGGTCACGATCGGATGCGCGGCGGAACGCGCGCGATCGGCCAGTCCGAAGGGCAGATAGCGATCCGCTGGCGCGCCGCCGAATACGGCTTCGATAGCGGGGGCATAGGCGGCGACATCCGGCAGCATGACGATGATGTCGCGCGGCGCGAGCCGGTCCTTGTTATTTATTTCGCCGGCCGCGACGCGTTTGTCGTCGGCTGCCAGGCGGTCGAGCAGTTGATCCTGCAGCACCTGAATCTCGCGCAGCGGGCTGTGGCAGGCGTGGACTTCCAACGAGGTGTCGTTGTCGGCCATGCCCTGGATTGGATCGCTGCAATCGAGTTGAACGATATCGGTCTGAATACGATGCAGAAGGCTGTCGTTGCCGGGTATATCGTAGGCCATGAGCTCGCCCAGTTCGGGCTCGATCATGCCGGCGAACTCGTCCGAATAGAGCACGCGGAGCGTGTCGCGGGCCATGCGCCCGAGCGCGCCGAGCAGTGGGTGACCCGCTTCGACCGCGGCTTCGCCTGGCAGCAGGGTGCCGCCATCTTCGGTGGTCGGCAGGTCGAGTGCGAGCCGGCCGGTGGTCACGTCGCCCCAGTAGGCCTCGCTGGGGTTGGGCAACAGGAAATGCACGTCGATATGTTCGGCCAGCGCATAGAGCAGCCGCAGGTGATCGGGTGCGAGTGCGACGAGGCCGAAGCAGTAGAGCTTCTCCGGGCAGCAGGCGACCACGCGCTGCTGCAATGCCTTGTCGTCGCGCAGGCGGGTGATGAAGTCGGTGAGCACTCGCGCGCGATGGCGGCGGCCGAGTCGGCTCTCGTGGGTGAGCCAGCGCCAGACCTGGGCCTGCCAGCGACCGGGGTTGTCTGCCGGGGTTTCGCCATCTTCCCAGCGCGCGAGCATGTCGGCGCGATAGATCAGGTACTTGTCGAAGACGTCTGCGAGCTGGCGAGCGAGCTGGTAGCGGCGTACTTCGTCGACGGGATCGCCAAGATAGTCGGCGACGGCCGGAATTTCCGTCGCCATTGCAGGCAGTGCCGCGTAGAGATGCCAGGGCAGGCAGTCGGCTTCGAAGTGCTTGCCGGTCGGTACCTCCGCGTCGCGCACGGTGCGCAACAGGTTCCATATCCAACCGCCGGGCAGGACGATATCCAGATTGGCGGCGATGCCTTCGCTTTCCGCGAGCTGGATCGACAGCCAGCGGCCGATGCCGGGGTTGGGCGCGAGAACGGTATCGACGGCCAGCGGAGAGACCGGTCGCTCGGGCGACGGTTGGCGCAGCGCGCCGAACAGTTCGGCCAGTCGGGCCAGGTCGTTGTGATGATAGAGATAGAACATGACGCGGCGTTGAGAAAGACTCGATCCGGCATCGCAGTTTAGCGTGCGTGCTGGGTCAGATGGCGAGCCTGCGTCGTCGGAAAATGTCTGTAGACCGCTCGTTCTGCAAGAAAACTGCCTTATGCACCGACTTCGCGCATGTTGCACTGCGTCGATATGGCGCAGTGCAGCACTCGACGAGACGCGGCGAGATACAGACTTTAGTATTAAGCTTGGTTAGGAATATATATAAAACAGAAGGTTGCGGTATTTTTTGCGCCTCGGCGTCGTGGCTGCCCGTGATCGCATTCGGGAAATCGAAACAGTGATTCAGAATCGTGTTGCCACCCCAATAAAAATACTATAAACAGTGAGTCGTGGCTTACACATGACAAGTCACGGCAGGGGGAGTACCGGTCGTTCGTCGTGTTTCCAGCTGTATTCGCATGTTTTTGCAGACGCTTCGCCAACGCGAGGCGCTAGACGCACAAACACACGCAATACGGTTGCTGGGCGAACCAGGGCGCCTGACGTACTCGATAAAAAGACCAAGAGTTTTCGTCACACCGCAGGGGAGAATCAATCATGATCCGCGAAAACAATCGATCCGTTAGTCAGACCATTGCGGCGCGGCGACTGCCGTTGAGCCGTACGATTGCATTCAGCGTGCTTGCCGCGCTGGGTTGTGCCAGCACCACGGCCAGCGCGCTCGAAACCGATTTCGGCGTCGAGTACAAGGCCACCGGCTTTTATGTCGGCTCCGATTCGTTCGATACGGACGCGCCGGTAGCGCAGGTAAGTGGCGACCGGCTCGATGACGAAATCGATCCGTCGGACTACGACAGTGGCTTTGCCCATCTGTTGCGCTTGAAGGCCGACTTCAAGCACGAGGCCACCGGCATCGCGCTCAAGACCAGCATCGAATTGGCGGGTGATCGTTTCACCGGCCAGGACCGCGGTTATACGCCGACCGGGCAGCGCTCTTTCAACCGCAACAGCCGGGGCGACAACGTTCGCCTGGACCTGGCGTTCTTCGAGATTCCGTTTACATACGGCCTGGCGCGTGTCGGCCGGCAGGAATCCAACTGGAACAACTGTTTCCTGACCTGTCAGGATCGTCGTGATCGTCTGTTGCTTTTGACGCGTATTGGCAGCGTCACGCCGTTCTTTGCCTATGACCGCACCGCGGACGGCGCTGGCTTTCAGAGTGAAGCCGACGGCGACGAAATCTTCACCGGCTTCGTGGCGCCGATCGGCGGCTGGGAACTGGGCTTCCTGTATGTCCACTTCTTCAACAACTTCAGCGGTAATATCGCCGATACTGATCCAGCGCTCGCACCAATCGGCAGTGGTGTTGCGGGCACGCCCACTGACGTAAATGGTGATGGTGTCCCCGATGTCATCGTCGAAGCAGGCTCGACCGGCGCGCGTAATGTTCAGGCCCAGTCCGGTCTGGATATCTTTTCGCCTTATATCCAGGGTTCGGTCGGGCCGATCAACGTGTCCACCGGCGTGAACTACTTCTTCGATAATGAAGTCGAGAACAATACGACCCCGGAAGACGGCGATATCTTCACTGATAATCGGTGCCGACGTCGGCATGTTCGAGTTGAACGCGCAGTATGTCGGCGCGCATGATGGCGGCTTCATCGATGCCGGCTTCGATACCTACTCGAGCCTGATCAACAACAACCCCGACTCGTACCAGAACCCGACCAGCGTCTACTCCATGGGCGGCTTCAACGGTCGTGAAGGCTACGACCAGGACCTGTATATCGGTAGCGTCAAGATCAACGTCACCGACAAGGCGTACGTACGTGGCGCATTGGGCTTTCTGGATATCACGGTGCCGGCAGCGCCGGGTTCCAGCGACAGCGACAGCGATACCAGCGCGGTCTATGATCTGGAAGCCGGTTATCAGTTCAACGAAGCGCTGCGCACCTGGGCCACGCTGGGCATGATCAAGGAAAACGATGTCGGCGCCTTGTCCGGCAACGGCCTGATCGCGCCGATTCCGAACAACGGCAGCTTTGCTCAGGATAGAGTGGTCGCCGGTAGCGTGAACCTGGGCATCGAGTTCTAGTCCAGGCTCTGGCCCAACGTTGATGTTTAGTGACCTGTGATTCTCGGAGAGATTGTGTCTAGTAAAGGAATTTCAAAATGGCTGATTGCGGGCCTGCCCGCGCTGATGCTGGCTGGGTGTGCTACGACTGGCGACGACGCCAAGATGGATGAAAGCCACTTTACGATGGCGGATTCCGACAGTGCGCTCGGCTATGAGAAATCCGACTGGGACAAGCCTTTCTGGGAGAAGTGGATGGACGAAGCCCGGGCCGAGGCCCGGGCTTCTGCCACCCCTCAGCCGGCCGCAGCGCCGTCTGCCGCGGTTGCTGGCTCGCAGGTGGCGCAGCCACTACCGACCGCTGCGGGAATGCGTCCCAAGGTGGGGATTTATATTGCTAAAGGCGAGCGCGATTCGCTGGCGGCCTATCGGCTCATGAACGCACTGGATCAGCAGGCCGCACGACATGGCCTGACCCTGATCAAACCCGATGAACTCGACGAAGCCGTAGGCGACAGTAACGCCTGTCAGGCCGACTCACCCGAACAATGTCCGAAGCTGTTGTCCATATATCCAGGCATACGTGCCCTGCTGGTGGTCGATCCCGCGTCGAAGCGCGATGATCAATACGCCGTGGAAACGCGCACGCTGGATACCGACTTCAGTATCGACTACGACACCGTCTCCACGCGCCTGTCGCTGGGCGGTGGCGATGCCAATACGTCCGATGCCGCCGTCTGGGCCGATCGGATGCTGGGCAAGACCGCAGATCGAATCGCGATTGCCCCCTGGTTCACGCACAGCTTCGCGCTCAACGGCGAGGATCTGTATCTCAGCGCCGGTCGCGGCGCCGGGCTTGCCTTGGATGACATTCTGATCGTGCACGGCGAAGGGGCGGTCGTCCGCTCGCCCGGCGGCCAGATCGTGGCCTGGGAGCCGGGTCCGGAAGTGGGGCGAATCCAGATCAAGCAGCTGATCGGACAGAATATTGCGGTCGCCAATTCGGTGTCCGGGCGCATGCCGAAGCCAAGCGATCGTTTGACCGTCACGAAAACGAGCGCGGATTCCTGAGAGCAGCGATCGTAAGACCGCTCTTGATTATCGGCGGCACCTGGTTGGCCATGCGCGGGAAGGCATTCTCTCCGCGAATGCACGCGAATAGAACCCAAATAAAAACCACAAGCAATAGTGGCTTGGTTACGGTCTATTCATGCCAATCGAGTCTGCGATGAGGGCTCATGAAAGACGCTTTTCTGGATAATGCACTTTCAGCGCGCACGTGTTCGGGCGGCGCGAGTTGCTTCGGTGCCACATCGCACGTTACTTGCGCTCATTTGCGTTCTTTGCGGACGGGCCTCCTGCGCGGCGTGGCGTGCCGCTAATCTGCGATGAACCCATAATAAGCCGTGCGATAGCCAGTAACGCGGGCCCTGCGGTCGCATCGCGCAACGCGCTATCCAACCGGCACAGGCGATGCGCTTATGCGTCGGCTTGGTGTGCAAGCCATCGCCGACAAACCAGGCGGCCAGAGCGCAAATGCGCTACGAAAACAGCGGCCCAGCCAACACTGGGGGTTTGCAGACGCAGGGCCGAACCCTGACTGGCAGGGTTCGGCCCGGTCGGTGGATGCGTCGCTCTACTGTTCGACGGCGTCCTGCTCCATGTCGTTCATCTTCTGGCTGGGCATGTCGGCAGCGTCTTCACTGACGGGGTCGGCCGTACTGTCGGTGTAGGAGCCGCGATTCTCCTCGAACTGCTCGACATCGTTCGCAATAGCCTTGGACTTGTCGCTCTGGTCGTACGGCTTGGTGTCCGCTGCCTTGCGCGCCTTATTCCCACGACTGTCGTTTTCGTTGTAATAGTCGCTGACGTCCTGCTCGAGGTTCTGCACGCGCTCGCTGCGCTCTGCCGGCGTGACATTACCCATGTCGTCGTCGTTTGCACGGATATCGGGATCCGCGGCGCTGTTGGTATACGAGCCGCGATTGCGCTCGAACTGGTTTAAGTCGTCGGACAGCGACGGGCTCGGGCCTTGGCTCTGAGTCTGGCTCTGCGGCGCGGTGTTTTGCTCGTCCGCCATTTGTTCGTCGGCGGCGATAGCGCTAGTACCGACGGCCGTGGCGGCCAGTAGGGTGCTGAGCATGATCGCGCTTGTGGTCTTGCCTGATGATTGCATCGTGTTCTCCCAATTGCCGATGATTACGCTTTGCGAGGCGCCATATTCTTATATGCGTGCGACGCGGTCCCGCCGCCGGATCGACTACGACCCTCGATATCAAGTATAGACGTGTTTGACGCAAAAAAGCCGGAAAACCCGCGGGTTTTCCGGCTTTTTGACAAGCACTGTAGCGTTATCAGAAATTAACCGCGCTCAGGCTTCCACCGCTTTCCTCGAAGCGTGCAAGGTTCTCCGAGAGCTGGCGAGCGGTCTCTTGCCGCGCGACCGGAATATCCGATGCGGGTTTGTTCTGAAACGAATTCTCACCGTAGTACGCATCGAGATCGCTTCGTAGATTGACGATCCGCGCCGGCACTGCGTGCTCCTGAGCAGAAACGCCGTCACGCGGCGCGCCGATTGCGTTGTCCCGGCTGCGCTGCTCGTAGGCCGTCAGATCATTCGAGATCGCGTTAGCGATCGGGTGTGCCTGCTGAGTGGCGGCCTGTGATGGCGCACTGGTGCTGTTGTCGGCCCGATACTCGTCGATGGCGTGCGACTGCGCCAGGCCAACCGACGAGAAACCGATCAGTCCGGTGACGAGGGCTGTGCCGATAAATCTCTTGGTCGTGAAGCGGTTCATGGTTTTCTCCTGCATACGGCGATGTTGTGCACCGCTCGAAAATAAAACGGGTAAAAGCTATTACGTAGATAATACGTAAGGGCTGATTAGTGTATGTTCAATAGATGCGGTGCAACATAAATAGAAAAGCAGGTAACGCGTTATTTATTCGGGATAAAAAGTTTCCAATCGACGGTGGGTTTGTTTAGGCGCGTGTCTTGCGCGGCTTTTGATGGTGGCATCGGGGCCGACTGTCTGAGCGCGCATGGCTCACCGGATACGGCGACACGTCATTGTCTCGATATCGGGGATGATGTGGTCGAGCCCGCATCTGCCGATTGGGCCCTACGCCGGCAAGCAGGCGAAATGGGTCGAGATACCCAGGTGACTATGTTAGACTAAGCCAGCGCCCCGGTAGCTCAGCAGGATAGAGCAGCCGCCTCCTAAGCGGCCGCAGCGCCGCTGTCTGGGGTGGTTTTTGACCAAGCGTCGAACCTGCGACATATAAAGAAGGGGGTTCGACGGATTCGCGAGAGCGAATCCGAACCGTGGAGCGTAGCGACACGGGCCCGAAGGGTGAGCGGCGAAGCCGCGAATACTCCTTCTCGGGGCACCATAATGAACAGCGGCCGCAGCGCCGCTATTTAATATGGTCCTTCGAATAAGCGTCGAACCTGCGACAGACGGACAAGCGGGTTCGACGGATTTGCGGTAGCGAACCCGAACCGTGGAGCGTAGCGACACGGGCTCGAAGACCGACTGGCGCAGCCGCCGGGCATGCCAGCCTGGTAATCCAACCGCCGCTGAACCTTGTGCCGGCTTGGCCTATCGCTTGGGGCCAGCGCAGGCGCAGCTTCGAGCGCAGAGGATTATCTGCCACGCTCTGCTCTGAGCCCTTGGCGCATAGAGCCCGCTGCTTTGCAGCTCGGATTGCTTAGAACGACGATCCGGGTTCTTTGAGAAACGCGGCTTCGTCTGCCGTGTTCTGGCGTCCCAATAACGCGTTGCGGTGCGGATAGCGTCCGAAGCGTTCGATGATTGCGCGGTGTTTTTGCTCGGCTGTGATATAGCTTGTCAGCCCGAGTCCGTCGTAGAGTTCTTGCGCCGTTTCGTGATCGTCCAGCGCTTCGCTGTGCATGAACGGCATATACAAGAACGCGCACTGCTGACGTGTGAGCTGCTGATCGGCGCGGCTTGCTATAGCGTCCCGCGCGAGCGTGAGTGCGATGCCGTCATTTTCGAAGGCTCGTGCACTGTCGCGATGAATATTGCGAGAGAATTGATCCAATACGATTATTTCCGCGAGCCGGCCCGTCGGCGTAGCCCGCCAATCTGCTGTTTTGCCGGCCCGCGCCGCGCGCAGGGTCGCGCCGAAACGCGCCGAAATGAGCTGATCCAGCGTCTGCGATTTTCGATACCAGTCGCGCGCGGACAAGGTCTCGAACCAGAAGTCCACCACCGTTGCAGGCGGTACCGGGTCTGTGTGCTTCGGTTGATCGTGCTCAGCCACGGGCCGGAATCATGCGGGTGCTGTTGATCTGGGGCATCGCATGATCGCTTCAACGAGTCTCGCGCGCGTAATTCGCTGCGGCGATCTCGACGCGGACGCTGCTGGCATCCTCGGTGTTGCGCTTGATATCGAAGCCGAGGCTGCGCGCGAGGCCCAGCATCGGCTGGTTCTGGGCCAGCACGTCGCCGAAGACAATATCGATATCGCGCGCGCTGGCTTGACGCAGCAGGCAGTCGAGCAGATGTCGGCCCAGGCCAACGCCGACATCGTCGTGGTGCACGAGGATGGCGAACTCCGCTTCCGTGCCGTCGGGGTCGCTGATCAGTGTGCCCATGCCGGCAAGGCTGTTGGGGGTGTCGTAGCGGCTGACCACGAGCGACACCTCACGGTCGTAGTCGACCTGGGTGACGCGTGCGGCCATGTCGTGGGAGAAATGCCGGATGAAGTTGAAGAAACGCAGCCGGATCTCGTCCGGGCTGAGGCTTTCCAGCAAATCGAGCACCGCGGGCTCGTCCGAAGGCCGTATGGCACGCACGATATAACGGGTGTCGTTACGCAGCGAAACGATATGGCGCATGCGCGCCGGATAGGGCGACATGGCCAGTCGGTCGCGTGCGGGCAAGGGATCGCTGGTGATCTCGATCAGGCTGTCCGACGGTGCCTGCAAGCGGCCGCGGGGGCCGGCGGCGACCCGTACGTCCAGTCCAGACAGCGGCGGCAGATCGACGACCATTTTCCCAAGCCGAACGAGCGCCTGTGCCAGGGCCTCGAAAGCGGCTCGCGTGCCACGCAGGCGGCCCGCGCTCGCGCCCTCGAGCATACGCCGCGCCAACAGGGCATCGAGCGGTGCGAAGCCATAAGCCGGCGCAATGCCCAGCGCTTCGTCACGCACGCTCATGACCATGCCGAGTTCGTCGTGCCGGTAGACGCGAACACGGACCTGGGCCACGCTCGGCATGCTCAAGGAAAACGATGTCGGCACGCTTAGCGGCAACAGCCTGGTCGGCATCTTGCCGAATGGCGGCAGCTTCGCGGATGACCGTGTGATCGCGGGCAGCGTGAATCTTGGCGTCGAATTCTAAGAGTCAGTAACCTTGAGGGGCTCTCGTTCGCGAGGGCCCCTGTTTTTTTTGGAGTACTTGTTTTGTCGGATCTTCTAGCAAAGCGGCTTTGTTCGGTGGCGCTGTCGGTACTCGCCGTTTCCTTTGTGGGCGGCTGTGCCACCAACGGTTCGCCCGCGGGTGATGAGGGACAGATGCCTCTGGCCGATTCCGAGGCTGCTTTCGGCTATGAGCAGACAGAATGGAGCAAGCCTTTCTGGGAGCGTTGGATGGACGATGCACGCGCTCAAGGGCGTGCATCTGTTACAGGTGGGACCGCACCAGCTGCCGCAAGCGCCCAGGCGGGCTCAGCGGCTGGATCGGCTGCCATGCCGGTCGCCATGCGTCCGGACCTGGATGGCCTGCGCCCGAAACTGGGCGTCTATATCGCGGCGGACCAGCGAGACTCGCTGTCTGCCTACCGCTTGATGAATACGCTTGATCGCTATGCTGCAGCGAATGGACTTACGCTGGTCAAGCCGAACGAGCTCGATGAAGCCGTCGGCGGCTCGGATGCCTGCGGCGCAGCGACGCCGATGGGCTGCCCCGAACTGCTCGGCATTTTCCCGGGCATTCGAGCGTTGCTCGTATTGGACGTCAATGCCACGGGCGGCGGTGTTGCGCAAGTGCGCGCCCGAATGCTGGATACCGATTTCGGGATCGAGTACGACGCCGTCAGCACCGAACTTGCGCTGCGCGCCAAGACGTTGGGCGATGGGTCCGACGTTACGGTGTGGAGTGATCATGTCCTGGGTACTGCCGCGGATCGAATTTCGATAGCGCCGTGGTTTGCACACAGCTTCGCCCTGAATGGCGAGGATATGTATATCAATGCCGGGCGCAGTTCCGGTCTCGAAGCCGACAGCACGCTGGCCGTGCACGGCGAAGGCTCGGTGGTTCGCTCACCGGCCGGGCGCATCATTGCGTGGGAGCCGGGCCCTGAAGAGGGTCGGATCCGCATCAAGCAGTTTGTGGGTCAGAACGTGGCGGTCGCCGAACAGGTTTCGGGCCGTATGCCGACGCCAAAGGATCGCCTCACGCTGGTGAAGTAATTCGCGGGATCAGATGGGCCACCGATTCGAGGTGGCTTCCATCCGGATTGCGCGAGGATTTGAGCGCATCGATCAGCTCCAGTCCGTTACAGATGCATTTCTGCAGACTTCGCCTGTTGAGGGGCACGCCAGGAGTTCGGCGGTGCCGGGTGTCGTCGGTGGCCGGGCGGCGGCAAATCCCGTGTAGACACTTGTGAATAAAAAAAGCCGGGAAGCGTTATCGCTATTCCCGGCTTTGATTCCTGGCCCCTTGCGCGACCAGGCGAACAAGATACGAACTACTCCGCGTTCTTGTTGTGCTCCTTGATACGCTCCGACAGTTCCTTGCTTTCAGCGCTTGCGCCGTGCGCCGCATGGCCCGAAGCCTGCGTGTTGTCATCGAGATCCGCGCTCGCCGCGCTATCGGCATTCAGCGAACCGCCGCTCTGATTGAACTGCTTCACGTCGCTGGACAGTTCGCCGTCGCGCTCAGCACCCATTGCGGCTTCGCCTTCCATGCGGGCCGAACCGTTAAGGTCGCCCGTGGTCGTGCCGGCGCGAGCCGCACTTTCTTCCTTGAGTGAGGCGCGGTTTTCGTTGAACGTATTTACGTCCGACGAGATCGCCTCGGCCTTGGTCTGTTCGTCTTCCATGTGATGGCCAGCCAGAGCGCTGCCGAATACCCCGAGGGTGCCGGCGCAAACCAGACCGTAAGCCAATAACTGCCTCTTGTATCCCGATTTCTGCATTTTTTTCTCCTGAGAGGCCGGCATTGCAGCGCGCGGCGGCAGCGGCCTCGTTTATTGTCATGCCCGGTCTGCTGCACGCCATTGTTGCGTTCAGCCGCCGGTAAGTCGGCCCCACACCGACCTGTTTCGAGTATAACTCGATTGCGCACAAAAAAGCCGGAAGCCAATGGCCTCCGGCTTTTTCGCTAATGCGAGTTTCTAATGCTTAGAAACGCACGCTGTTCAGGCTGCCACCGCTCTGGTTATAGCGGCTCAGCTCAGCAGCCAGTTCCTGCGCCTGCGGGTCGGCCGAATGATTGTCGGCGTTGGCAGGCATGTGCGTGGACGGCACCAGACCATCGGTGGCGCTGGCGTTGTAGGCGTCCAGATCAGCGCTCAGCTGACGGGTCTGCTGGGCAACCTGCTGCGGTGCCTCATCGGCGGGGACGTGGGTCTCCGGCAGACGGCCTTCGGTGTCCTGCTTGTTATGCGCGTTCAAGTCGGCCGCCAGGGCATCCGCCATCGGATGAGCCTGCGGGCTCGTGGTGGCCGTCGTTTCCTGATCGGCACGCGCATTCATGGCTTCAACCGCTTCGGCCTGTGCGAAGCCCAGGGTCGAGAAGCCGAGAAGGCTGGCCAGAACAGCGACGGAAGCGATACGGGTCACAGTGCGATTTTGCATGTCTGTCTCCTTAAAGGGCGCTACGCTCGATATCTGATAGCGGCGTAGACGAAAGTCGTATTGAAAATCGGTACGCAGCTAAACCTAGTGGCCGATCGCTGTATATTCAAGTAATGCACTGCAACAAATTCGGGATTTGGCGCTACGGCTCTCATTTGCAAAGAAAAAATATTGAAATTAAATTCCGCAAATCGACCAACTGCTGTATAACGCAACGATCGTGCGCGGATCGCCGCAGCAAATTGAGAGGGCTAACGCCGAGGATATGGCTGGTGGCGGCGCATGAAAGGGCCATCGCCAGGTGTGTTGTCCGCTGGTCCGAATCAGGCTTTCGTGGCCGCGGATTTTCAGGGAAGGGGCGTACGGAATTTATGAGTCGACGGCGGCCACGACCTCGATACGTAACGACCGCAACACCGGGTAAACGTAGTGAAGGAACACGGCGACCCGGCGCCGAGCGTGCGATCAGTGCTCGCGCAACGCCTGTTTGGTGATCTTGCCGACGGCGTTACGCGGCAGTGCGTCCAGCCATTCGAAGCGCGCCGGAATCTTGTACGAAGCCAGCTGTTTGCGGCAGAAGTGCTTGAGGTCGTCATCGCTTGGTTGCGCGGCGCTCGGACGGAGCACGAGCCATGCCTTGCCGACTTCGCCCCAGCGCGCGTCCTGTACACCGGTGACGGCCAGTTCGGCGAGTGCCGGGTGGTGCTCGAGCACTTTTTCGATCTCCGCGGGATAGACGTTTTCCCCACCGGAGATGAACATGTCCTTGCGGCGATCGACGATGGTGTAGCAGCCGTCGGGATCGCAGCGGGCGATATCGCCGCTGCGCAGCCAGCCGCCGTCGACGAATGCATCGGCGGTGGCGTGCGGCTGCTGCCAGTAGCCCGGGGTCACCCCCGGTCCGCGAATGAGCAACTCGCCGCATTCGCCGGGGGCAACGTCCTGGAGATTCGGGTCGAAGATACGCACCTCGGCCAAAAGCTGGGGATGCCCCACGGAGCCGATCTTGTCGAGCGCGAGGGCTTCATCGAGAAGGAAAACGGTAGGCCCGGTTTCCGTCATCCCCATGCCGGTGCGTACCCGTATGCCGTGATCGGCGAAGCGCTGCGTAACGGGTGCTGCCAGGGCTGCGCCACCGCAACCCCAGGAGCGTACGCCGTCGAGGCGGGCGCCTTCGAAAGCCGGCTGCGCAAGCAAGGCCTCGTAAACCGCAGGCACACCGAAGAATACCGTGGCGCGGCGTTCGAGCACGTCCAACGCCGCCCGCGGGTCGAATTGCCGGGCGATGAGAACCGTGCCGCCGGTGATCAGCAGCGGTGTGGTGTAGAGATTGATGCCGGCGGTATGAAACAGCGGCAACACGTTGAGCAGAACATCCTCGCCGGTCAGCCCGACCGCCGGTGCGATATTCAGATGGTTCGCGAGCATCATCCGAAACGTCTGGATAACGCCCTTGGGCCGGCCCGTCGTGCCCGCGGTGTAGAGCAGGTACCAGGGGGTGTCCGGGTCGCGCGGGGCGACCTGGCGCGTGTCCGGCTGTGCCGCTGCGAGATCGTGGGCATAGCGGCGCGCGTTGCGGTCGTCGCCGTCGATCGCGATGCGAAGCACCGACCGCTCGGCCGCGAGTGCGGTTGCCGTTTGTCGAAATTCGTCGCCATGAATGAGCGCGGCCGGCGTGCAGTCGTCGAGCAGGCTGCTCAGCTCGGGTTGGGCGAGGCGCCAGTTGAGCGGCACCAGAATCAGCCCCGCCTTGGCGCAGCCGAACAGCATGGCAAAGAATTCGGCCCGGTTATGCCCGAGGTAGGCGACCCGCTCGCCCGGCACGAGCGACCACTGTTCGATTGCGGCGGCGGCGAACCGCGATGCCTGTTCGTTCAGGCGCGCATAGGTATAGCGTTCGCCGCTGGCGAGATCCTCGAGTGCGAGCCGGTCTGGCGTGGCACGGGCGCGGTGGCCGAGAAGGTCGAACATGTCCATCGAATCCTCCTTGTGCGGCGCCTGCGTTTGCGTGATCAATCGCGGTGGTCAGCCTGCCATATTCGGCGTGGGCGCGTGCCAGCGCAGGCACAGTGCGTTCCAGACATAGCCGATGCCTGCCGCCACAAGCACAGCAAGGCCGCCATGCTGCAGCCGCCCCGCGTCACGCGCCAGCGTAAGACTGAGAATCGGGTTCACGGGGCCCATGTGGCCATAACGGTCGAGATAGATCGAGCGCGCGGCGGGCCGGGCAGCCCGATCCGGGCCAGCAGCGCGAGATAGGCGATATCCGCGTTGCGGGCGCCGGATCGGTCGACGGCCTTGTCGATCAAGTGCTGGAAGTTATGCGGCTATCGACACGCCAGACGTTGCTTCATGCCCGCCGGGTCGGGTACGCGCAGGCAACAATCGGCGCCAGGATAAGCGGTCGACGGCGCCTTGGTGCCGCCTACCGGCACCCGTACGTCATCGGCCAGGGCACCATCGGTGCGAATGGCGCTGCCGAGGATGGCGTGGACGGGCGTCTCCCGCTGGATTACCGCGGCGCCGGCGCCCGGTGCGAGGTTGTACATGAAGCGTACCGCCGGGTCTGAATAATCGATGAGATCGCCGTTTCGGTAGCCGCCGGCGATGAGCACGGTGTCGATTTGCGGATCGGCGGTAATCAGATCGCGCGCGAGCTTGAAGGCGAGTACCGCCGCACCGTATTTCTGGCCAAGGTCGAAAGCATAGGCGTTGGTCGCGCCCAGTTCATGCGCGAGCTTGGCGCGCGCGCTCCACACCGGATCGTCCTTGTGCTCCTCGGTGATGCAGATTGCGACATCGATGTGTTGTGGCGCGACGCCGGCCTCTTCGAGTGCTCGATGCGCGGCACGCACCGCCATCGCGGTGGGGTGATCTTGCGGCGCGGCGATGAGTTTTTAATGGACCCGGAGCTTGTCGCGAACCACGGCCGCGGGCAGGGCGCTCGCCCGGGCGATTTCAGCCGCGGTGATTCGGCCCTTGGGCACATGAACGCCCAGGCCGGTCACGCAGGCATGCGTCACGAACGGTTCGGCTCCGATACGGCGATGCCGTTGCGAATGAAGTCCATGACGGCGTCGAGTTCGGTATCGCCCAGGCCGTTCTTCGCCCACAGGCCGTAGCGCAGACCCAGAAAATGGCCGACGCCCATGAGAATCCACACCCAGACCTCGAGATTGCCGTCCCGGATTTCGTTCTTTTCGACCGACTTTTCGAGTGCGCTCATGTAGCCGCGGGCAAAGTCCATGTAGTAGCCGCGGTAGATCTCTTCGTCGACGAACAGCGATTCCTGGACCACCCGGTAGAGATTCTGCCGCTCGGAGACGAAGCGCATGAACGCCGCAATGCCTTCGCGCTCCGCGTCGAGCCGGGTCAGGCCGGTGGGTATGGAATGCGTAAGCATGCGGCGCAACTCGCGACCCATATGCCGTACCAGCTCGCCGAGTACGTCTTCCTTGTTCTGGAAGTAGAGATAGAAGGTACCCTGTGCGACCCCGGCGCCTCGCGTGATATCGCTGATCGAGGCACGAAAGAATCCCGAGCGCCCGAAGGCTTCCTCGGCGGCCGACAGTATCTTCTGGCGTGTCGCCTCGCCACGCGCGGTGATCGGCTTCAGGGAAGCGCCGTCGCTACTCGTCATGGCTAAGGTGACTAGTGAAACATGTTTCATATGAATGCTAGCTGGCCTCTACAAATACTGTCAACGATAAAGCGTCGCGGCGGGCGGGGTGGGGCCGATACGCGTTCCTCACGCAGCCGTAGCAGGCAAAGTCGGGGCGCAGCATCGGGTATCGCTGGCTTAATCGATCGATGGGTCCAGCCGATGCGCCGAACGGTGGGACGCGTGCCGGCAGCGGTCTCAGGCGGCCTCGATCGGCGCGGTCGACGCCGGACTGGTGACACGCGGCGTTGAGTTCCGCCACTGCCGGTTTCGTTGCCTGCCGCCGCAAGCGATAGCCCTGTCTCCCATTACTCGTCCGTCACGGGTCGAGATCGGCGTCGCGGTGCGTTAATCTAGCGCCGCGCAAGCGCAATGCCCCGGTAGCTCAGCAGGATAGAGCAGCCGCCTCCTAAGCGGCAGGTCGCAGGTTCGACTCCTGCTCGGGGCACCATGAATAAGAGCGGTCAACGACCGCTCTTATTCATGGTTCTGTATCCAGGGTCGAACCTGCGACAGACGAACGATGTTGGTTCGACGGATTCGCGTTGCGAATCCGAACCGCGGAGCGCAGCGACGCGGGCCCGAAGGGTGAGCGGCGCAGCCGCGAATACTCCTGCTCGGGGCGCTATGAATAAGAGCGGTCAACGACCGCTCTTATTCATGGTTCTGTATCGAGGGTCGAACCTGCGACAGACGAACGATGTTGGTTCGACGGATTCGCGTTGCGAATCCGAACCGCGGAGTAAGCGGCGCAGCCGCGAACTGGCTTGCTTGTAGCAACATCGCGCCAAGTCTCTTCACTGTGTGCGCTCTGCTGTTTCACGTGCGCGCGGCATCGAAAGAGGGCCACTCGATACTTGACGCGATCCGCGAAGTTCGTCCTGAACTCCAAAACGAATACGGGTTGTCGCAAAGAGCGCGCCTGATTCAGTTGATCTCAGCCCGAACACGCGGGGTTGGTATTGTCACCGACGGTGGACCACTCCTCGTGCACACGCCGTATCTCAAGAAAACGAGCCAGCGACGCCGGTTGGCTGTTTTCAGAACGACGAGCCGGGTTCGGCAAGGAAAGCCTTTTCATCCGGTGTGCTTTCGCGCCCGAGCAGGGCGTTGCGGTGTGGGTAGCGACCGAATCGCTCGATGATCCGGTAGTGCTGGCGTTCGGCATCGAGGTGCCCTTGCAAGCCCAGGCTTTCATACAGCGCGAGCGCTGTTTCGTGATCCGCGCGCGCCTCACTGTGCATGAGCGGCATATACAAGAACGCGCGCTGCTGGGGTGTAAGCGACTGGTCGTCGCCCGTGTCGATCGCATCGCGTGTGAGGGCGCGCGCGGCGGCATCGTTTTCGAACGCGCGGGCGCTGTCCCGATGGATATTGCGGGAGAACTGGTCGAGCACGAGTATTTCCGCGAGCCGTCCAGCTGCCGTTTCGCGCCATGCCCGAAGGCCTTTGGAACCGGCGACACGCAGCGTGGCCTCGAATCGGTCTGCGATCTTGCGATCAAGGGCGTCGGATTTACGAAACCAGTCGCCGGGGGTGAGTTCCTCGAACCAGAAACGCAACACCGCGTCGGGCGAAGCGATCGGCGCGGGGTCGGCGGCCGTGCTGTCAGCCATGCCCGTCGGCCAGCGGGGCGTTGTCGCGGCCGGCGGCGTGATACGCGGTACGGGCCTCGCCGAGCACGCCAATGGACGAGCGTAGGAACAGACCCGCAATCGCGGCGCCGATGAGCAGGTCCGGCCAGATGCTCTGTGTCCAGGCGACCAGCCCGGCGGCGAGAATCACGCCGCTGTTTGCCACGAGATCGTTACGCGAGCAGACCCAGACCGAACTCATGTTCACGTCATCCTCGCGGTGGCGGGTGAGCAGCGCCAGGCAGGCGATGTTGCCCACCAGCGCGAGCGCGCCGACGATCGCCATCAGCGACGCCTGGGGCGGCAGCCCGTAGATGAGCTTGAACACGAGCTGCACCGCGACCAGCACCCCGAAACCGAGCATGATGGCGCCCTTGAAGCCGGCCGAAAGGGCTTTCGCACGTGCGCCCTGCGAAATCACCGCGAGGCTCAGGGCATAGACCATGGTGTCGCCGAGCATATCCAGCGAGTCGGCGAGCAGTGCGGTCGAGCCTGCGATCCATCCGGCGGTGAACTCGCCGACGAACATGGCCGCGTTCAGAAACAGCACCATCCACAGCACGCGCTTCTGGCTTTCGCGCATGCGCGCTAAATGGGCGTCGTCTTCGCTGCAGCAGCCGGCCATCGGTTGGTTCCGGTAGGGGTGAATACCCCGATTATACGAGCCCGGGGCGTTCATGACGACCGCCGACAGCTCAGTCGTCGTCCCGCGCGTAGTTCGCGGCCGGAATCTCGACGCGTACGCTGCTGGCATCCTCCAGAGACAGCTTCACCTTGAACCCCAGGCTGCGCGCGAGTGCGAGCATTGGCTTATTCTGGGCGAGCACGTCGCCATACACGGTGTCGATCTCGCGCGCGCTGGCCTGGCGCAGCAGGCAGTCGAGCAGGTGGCGGCCGAGGCCGACGCCCGTGTGCGCACGGTGAACCAGGATCGCGAATTCGGCTTCCGCGCCGTCGGGGTCGCAGATCAGCGTGCCCATGCCGGCGAGCTGGTCGGGTGTGTCATAGCGGCTCACGACCAGCGACACCTCGCGGTCGTAATCCACCTGCGTGATGCGGGCCGCCATGTCGTGCGAGAAATGGCGGATGAAATTGAAGAACCGGAGCCGGATTTCGTCCGGGCTCAGGCTTTCCAGCAGGTCGAGCACGGCCGGCTCGTCCGACGGGCGAATGGCGCGCACGATGTAGCGGCTGTCGTTCTTCAGCGAAACGATATGCCGCATGCGCGCCGGGTAGGGCGACATGGCCAGGCGCTGACGCGCGGGCAGCGGGCTGCCGGTGATCTCGATCAGGCTGTCGGCCGGGGCCTGCAGTCGCCCCCGCGGGCCGGCGGCCACGCGGATGTCGAGCCCGGACAGCGGCGGCAGATCGACGATCATCTTGCCGATTCGCACGAGGGCCTGGGCGAGCGCTTCGAACGCGGCGCGCGTGCCGCGCAACCGGCCCGCGCTGGCACCCTCGAGCATGCGCCGTGCCAGCAAGGCGTCGAGGGGCGCGAACCCGTAGGCGGGTGCGATGCCGAGCGCTTCGTCGCGCACGCTCATCACCATGCCGAGTTCGTCGTGGCGGTACACACGAACGCGAACCTGCACCGCGGTTTCGGCCGGCGTTTCGCCGGCAATGCCGTAGGCCGTCAGCAGGTGCGCCGCCTCGTCGCTGGACAGCCATTCGACACCGTTGCTCGACAGCATGGCCAGCCGCTCGCGTAGCGCATCGACGTCCGCCGTCACGGTCGGGTCCGGTGGCGGGGTGGCGGTGAGCAGTTCGCGTGTGAAGTGATAGCGCGCCCGGTAGCGCACCGCGCGCACCGCCTCGTCCGCAGATGAAAAGGTCGCCAGACGCGCCTTTGCGCTGCTGCGACGTGCCGGTTGTGCGGTATGCAGGCCGAGCCAGACCGTCATCAGTCGACCGGCGAGTTCGGTGCCGGCAATCGCATCCACCATGGGTTCGTGCGGCTGGCCGGCGACAGGGCTGTGGATGAACAGTACGGCGTCGACATTGGCGTCGTCGGTAGCGCACGCCAGCGCTGCGAGACTTTGATCGATGTTCGAACGGCCCAGGTCCACCGCCACGCCCAGATCGCTCGCGTGCGGTGCGGCAGCGACGAGTGCGGCGCGGCTGTCGGTGGATAGCCGGGCCGGCTCGATGTCATGGCGGAACATGGCGTCGGTGCCGAGGGCGCAGGCCCCGGCGCCGTTGGCAAGCACGGCCACGCGGTTGCTGCCCACGGTGGGCAGCAGTTCCATGGCGGCCAGGCCGTCGAACAACCCGCCCATGTTCTCGCATTCCACCAGACCCGCGCGGGCGAAGGCCGCGGAACGGGCCGGATCCGGGCCCTTGGGGCCATCGTCCACCGCGCGTCGCGTCTGCAGCACGAGCACCGGTTTCACACGCGCGGCGGCACGCGCGGCCGACATGAACTTGCGCGGCGAGCGGATATGGCCCACCTGCAGGACCACGGCGCGCGTACGCGGGTCGAGTGCGGCGTAGTCGAGCAGGTCGGCGACGTCGATATCCGCCTCGGAGCCGCTGCAGGCCATCCAGGAAAAACCGATATTGCGCCCCAGGGCCCAGTCGAGTGCTGCCGCGGCGAGCGACTGCGACTGGGTGATCAGCGCCACCTTGCCGGGCCGCGGCGCGAGCGCGAGGGTGCTGAAATTGTGATCGGCGCGGGTCTGCACGATGCCCGCGGATCGTGACCCCAGAAGCCGCAGATTGTAGGGCTGGGCCGCGCGCAACACGTTGCCTGAAATTCGATTTTCCGAAGCCCAGAGCACGGCGCGACAGCCCATTGCGCCGAGCCGGTCGATCTGCGCCGGCGTGCCCCAGCGCGAATCCAGGATGACCGCCAGGGCGGGTTCGAAGTCGGCCAGCCTGTTGGCGCCGGCGCGCGAGACCACGTGTCGCCGACTGTCGGCCGCGAGGCTGGCTTCGATATTGCGCATGAGCTGGGACTGCGCATCGCCCTCGGGCTCACCGAAAAGCGCCACGCCCTTGGCGTGGAACAGCGCATCGATATTGCGAAGTGTCATGCGTCAGCGTGTGCGACGGCGAGCGCGCACGATGCAGAGCTGTCGGGCCATACATTCATCCAGGCCATCACAGCAGGGTTGCGGCTCGCGCTCAAGCGCAGCCCGGCCCGCCACCGGCCCACGCCAATGGCATCATCGTTCGGATGACACCATCGATGCGCGAAACGGGGCCCGGTACGGCAACACCGCGCCTCGAACGGATTCTGATCGCCGGTGAGCGCGGTGCGCCCATGCGCGCCGTCGCCCGGGCCGAGGCGGCGCGTGGGCAAGGCCTGGTCGGCGATCGCTACCACGCCGGGCGCGGCACGTTCTCGAAACGCGCGGCGGTGATGCCGGGTGCACGCGACGTGTCGCTGATCACCCGTGATGCCGTCGCGCTCTGCAGCCGCCGGTTGGGTGTGCCGGTGGAGGCGGCCTGGTTGCGCCGTAATCTGGTGGTGGATGGCCTCGACATCGCGGCGCTGCGCGGTCGCACGCTCGCGATCGGCGACGTGCGCCTGGAAATCGTGAGCAGTTGTCCGCCCTGCGGCTATCTGTCGCGCCTGCTGGGTCTGGATATGCGCACCGGGTTGCATCGTGTCGGCGGGATGCGGGCCGCCGTACGCACACCCGGTCTGCTCGTTGCGGGTGCACCGATCGCGATCGAGGCGTGACCGGGGCGTGGCACCCGCGCGATGCGGCACCGGCCGCAAGATCACGCCGGGCCGCAGGCGATACGTCGAAGCTGCTGGAAATTTTCCATATCGGGCTGTTTCATACAGAAGATCTGCCGATACTCACAACAATGCTTACCGGTTCACCGCGAAATCCACGGTTCTGATTCATGGCGAAATGCTTGCGCGACGAGGAGGGCGGCTGCCGCCGCTGCGACGGGGGGCTCGATTTCGACTTCACCATGGCCTTTCAACCCATCGTGGATGTGGCCGCCGGCGCGCCTTTCGCTTACGAAGCCCTCGTGCGCGGCGTCAATGGTGAAGGCGCGGGCGCGATCCTGAGCCAGGTGCAGCCGTGTTCGCTGTATCGCTTCGACCAGGCCTGTCGTATTCGTGCGCTGGAAATCGCCGACCGGCTGGGTTGCCCGTGCCCGGTGTCGATCAACTTTCTGCCGAATGCCGTCTACGAGCCGAGCGCCTGTATCGAAGCCACGCTGGCGGTCGCGCGCGAGCTCGGCTGGCCGGAATCGCGGATCATGTTCGAGGTGATGGAAACCGAGGAGGTGCGCGACCGTGCGCATCTGCAGAATATCGTCGAGTCCTACAACGCCATGGGGTTCTGGACGGCGATCGACGATTTCGGTGCCGGCTACGCCAATCTCGAGCTGCTGGCCGATCTGCAGCCGGACGTGGTCAAGATCGACCGTCATCTTGTCTGCGCCATTCACGAGTCGCCGCGCCGGCAGATCATCCTCGAGACGCTGGTTACGCTGGCCGCGCGTCTGAATATCCGTCTCGTCGCCGAAGGCGTGGAGACCGGCGAAGAGGCCGCCTGGCTTCTCTCCGCGGGCATCACGCTGCAACAGGGTTACTGGTTCGCCTATCCCGCGATCGAGACGTTGCCGATCGTGGACGAGGCGCGCATCGAGGCGGCCCGCAGGCGCTCGGCCTGACGCCGGCGAAACAGCGACACCCGCGTCGTCGCCTCGGCGCGGCCCGATATTCAGCCATGCAAGGCGTGTCGCATGTCAGGCCGCACAATGGCTCGCCGGCTGCCCGCGTCGAGCGCGCGCACGGCGCGTTTTGGTGGCAACGGGGCGCGGCGATCGATATGGCCGGATGTCTTGTTGAGCCCGGACGCGGCGTTGGGTATGGTCGCGCCACTCTCGCCGCCCGCCGGGTGCCGCTGCGCGCGGCCCTGGCGCCGGCACGGCGGATTTCCTGAACGATAGAAATGGATGACCCGGCATGTGGCTAAAGAATCTGTGCGTGTTTCTCGGAACCGAGCGCTTCGGCTGGACGGCCGCCGAACTCGAACAGCGCCTTGCGGACGCGCTGTGCCCGGAATGCGGCACGCAGAGCCAGAGCACGGAAGGCTTCGTGCCGCCGCTCAAGGCCGATACCGCGATGGTCCATGTGGTCGATAACCTCGCCGTGTGCATGCATCAGGAGATCGTGCGCATGCTCCCGGCCGCGGTGCTGGCCGAAGAGGTCGAGGAGCGCGTCGAGCAGATCGAGACGAAGGAGGGCCGCAAGGTCAGCCGGCGCGAGAAGGCCGACATCAAGGATGAAGCCCATTTCGAGCTGCTGCCGCGGGCGTTCACGCGTTCGCGCCGTACCGTCGTGGTCATGGATCTACGCGATCACCGCGTATGGGTCGACAGCGCGGCGGAAAAGCGCGCGGAGCAGGTGGTCGCCGCGCTGCGCACCGCGCTGGGGACGCTGCCCGTGACACGGCCCGACGCCGGCACACCGCCCGCGCAGGAGATGAGCACCTGGCTGGCCGAGCCGGCGCGCCTGCCCAACGGCTTCGAGTGCGGCGACCGCTGCGTGCTCGAATCCGACGACGACACCAAGTCCAGCGTGCGGGTGACGGCCATGGATCTGCAGCGCGACGAAGTGCGTGCCCACCTGGGCGCCGGCATGCAGGTCGTGCGGCTTAACCTCGCGGTGGACGACGCGCTGGAATTCGATCTGGCCGACAATCTCGATCTCAAGCGCCTGCGGCCGCTGGATCTGGTCCAGGACGATCTGGACGCGGTGGACGCCGAGGACGCGGTGGCCGAACTGCAGGCGCGTATCAGCCTGCAGGGGCAGGTACTGCGCGGGCTGCTCGACCGGATCTACACCCATTTCGGCGTGGCCGGCGAGGTCGACGCCCGCGCGGCCTGATCGAAGGCACGGCGGTGTCGTTCAACACCATCGAGGCGAACCGGCGCGATGGCCGGTTCGCCGATCGCGAGCAGCTCTGGCTGTTCGGCTACGGATCGCTGATCTACAAGGCCGGCTTCGACTATATCGAGCGTCGGCCGGCGACGATCCGCGGCTGGCAGCGGCGTTTCTGGCAGGGCTCGCATGACCATCGCGGCACGCCCGAGGCGCCGGGGCGTGTGGCGACGCTGGTTGAGGCGCCCGGCGAAGTCTGCACCGGCATGGCCTATCGCATCACGCCGGCGGTTTTCGGTCATCTCGATCATCGCGAGAAGAACGGTTATCTGCGCTTCGCCACCGAAATGACCTTTGCCGACGGCGGCCACGAGGAAGGGCTGGTCTATATCGCCACGCCCGAGAACGAGGCATTTCTGGGCGATGCGCCGGCCGACGCCATCGCCCGGCAAATCGCGGTATCGCAGGGGCCGAGCGGCCCGAACCGCGACTATCTGCTCGATCTGGCCGATGCCCTGCGCGAACTTGGCGCCAACGATGCGCACGTGTTCGACCTCGAGGCGCGCCTGCGCGCGCTGGAGGGTGGCTGACGGCGCCGCTATGCGGTCGTGGCGGCGTCCTGCAGGGCGATCTCGATCGCTTGGTCGACGTGGGACACGTAGCGAATATCGAGCGCGCCGCGCACGTTCTCGGGAATGTCGTCCTCGTCCTTGCGGTTGCGTTCGGGCAGCAACACCGTGTGAATGCCGGCTTGGTGGGCGGCCAGCGTCTTCTCCTTTACACCGCCGATCGGCAGCACTTGGCCGCGCAGGCTGATCTCGCCGGTCATCGCGACATCCGCGCGTACCTTGCGGTCGGTGAGCAGGGAGGCGAGCGCGGTATAGAGCGCCACGCCGGCACTCGGGCCGTCCTTCTTGATCGCGCCGGCGGGCACATGGATATGGATATCGGAGGTGTCCAGGCGCTCTTGCTCGATAGCCAGTTCGCCGGCACGTGCCTTGACCAGGCTGAGCGCGGCCTGGGCGGATTCCTTCATCACGTCGCCGAGCTGGCCGGTGATGGTCAGCCGGCCCGAACCGGGTGCGCGTGAGGCCTCCACGAACAGGATATCGCCGCCGGCCGGCGTCCAGGCCAGGCCGGTGGATACACCGGCGATACTCGTGCGCAGCGCGATCTCGTTGTCGACGCGCTTCGGGCCGAGGATGTCGGCCAGATCGTCGGGGCCGATCGTGCCCGGGCCGGGCTTGCCTTCGGCCACCTGCACCGCCGCATGACGCACGATGGCGCCGATCTCGCGATCCAGGTTGCGCAGGCCGGCCTCGCGGGTGTAATTGCTGATCAGCGCGTTGAGCGCCTCGTCGCCGATATTGCACTGATCGGTGGTGAGCCCGGCCTGTTCGAGCTGACGCCCGACCAGATAACGGCGTGCGATCTGCTGTTTCTCCTCGCGCGTATAGCCGGGCACCTCGATGACTTCCATGCGGTCGCGCAGCGGCCCGGGAATGGCGTCGAGCACATTGGCGGTAGCGATAAACATCACCTTCGACAGGTCGAAAGGCACGCCCAGGTAGTGGTCGTTGAAGGTGTCGTTCTGCGATGGATCGAGCACCTCGAGCAGCGCCGAAGCCGGGTCGCCATGGGCCGAGGCGCCGAGCTTGTCCATCTCGTCGAGCATGAATACCGGGTTGCGGGTGCCGGCCTTGCGCAGATGGCTGATGACGCTGCCCGGCATGGCGCCCACATAGGTGCGCCGATGGCCGCGGATCTCGGATTCATCGTGCACGCCGCCAAGCGATGCCCGCACGAACTCGCGGTTCATGGCCCGCGCGATCGAGCGGCCCAGTGACGTCTTGCCCACGCCGGGCGGGCCGACGAAGCACAGGATCGGCGCCTTGCCCTCGGGGTTGAGCTTGTGCACGGCGAGATGCTCGAGGATGCGGCGCTTGATCTTGTCGAGGCCGTAGTGGTCCTCGTCGAGAATCTCGCGCGAGGCCTGGATGTCGATCCGGTCTTCGGACAGCTTCGCCCAGGGCAGCTCGGCCATGAGTTCGAGGTAGGTGCGCACCATCGAGTACTCGGCCGACGCGTCGGACATGCGCTCGAGCCGGCGCAGTTCGCGATCGGTCTGCTCGGCAGCTTCCTCGGGCAGCTTGGCCTCGTCCAGCTGTTCGCGCAGGCGCTGGACTTCCTCGGCGGTGGATTCGTCCTCGCCCAGTTCGCGCTGGATAGAGCGCATCTGCTCGCGCAGCATGGCCTTGCGCTGGTGCTCGCCCATGCGCTGCTGGGTCTGCTGGTTGATATCGCGCGACAGGCGCATGACTTCCAGCCGGTAGTCGAGGAACGACTGCACGCGGTCGAGCCGCGGCTCCAGCTCCACGGCCTCGAGAATCTGCTGTTTTTCCTTGGCCTTTAGGCCAAGGTAGCCGGCCACGGCGTCGGCGAGCAGCGCGGCCGAGGTGATCGAGCGGATCGCGTGCGCGAGTTCGCGCGAGGGCTGGTCCATCAGTTCGATCGCTTCCAGCGCGCTGTTGCGCAGGTTGTCCATGCGCGCATCGACATGCTTGTCGCCCTCGGGCGCGGGCTCCTCGATCCAGATCACCTTGGCGCTCAGGCGGCCTTCTTCATCCTTGAAGAACTCGCGCACGCGAAAGCGCGAGATGCCCTGACAGACCAGGTGATGGTTGCCGTCGGAGCCGGTGACATAGCGCATGATGTTGGCCCCGGTGCCGACACGATGCAGGCGTGATTCGGGGCTTTCGTCGTTGTCGTCGCCGTTGTCGTCCGGCGTGGCGAGCAGCAGCCCCACGGGCTGTTCGTTGCGCATGGCGTGTTGGGCGCCCGCCATCGGGCCCGGCCGATCGAGCACGACCGGCATCACCAGTTCCGGAAACAGCACGGTCTCGCGCATCGGCAGAATCTGGATCACCTCCGGTTTGGGGGCGCTGCCGCTATGAACGAGCGTATGGCTGATCTCGTCCTTGTGGTTGTCCTGATGCGTCGTATCGGTGTTCTGCGTGGTTTCGTCGTTCATGAGCTTGAGAAATTGGCCCGGGCCGCCTGCCTCACGGATGGGACTTGCGGCGAAAAATAATGTGGAAGCGATCAGGCGAAGACCGGCCGCATGAAACTGCGCTCGTAGGACACGATGCAGCCAGTCTCATCGGCGTAGCGGAAGGCGGCCATGCAGTCGTCGTCGGTCGCGGCCTGCTCGCGGTAGCGTTCGTAGGCCGCGAGCGAGTCGAAACTGAATAGCGCGTAGGCAATGTCGCTGGCGCCTTCATGCGGCAGGAAGTAGCCGTGATGACGCCCGCTGAAACGTTCAACCATCGGGATCCACGGTTTTGCGTCGTGCTCGAATTCGGCGGTTCGCGCCGGATCGATCACGTAATGCAGGTAGCAGGTGATCATGGTGCCGGCCTCAGCGCTTGCGCAGCGTGAGGTACAGACAGCCATCGCGCAGCTCATGGCCGGCAATGGCCAGGCGCGGATGCGCCAGCGTGACCCGGCGCTGAAACCGCCCGTGGGGAATTTCCAGTCGGTGCAGCGCCGCGCGCGCGTCCGGTGCCGGTACCCGGCGCTCGCCGGCCACGATCAGCGTATCGTCGCGCACTTCGAGCTCGGTCAGCGCATCGGCCGGCACTCCGGGCAGGGCGACGGTGACATAGATCGCGTCACGGGTTTCGAAGACATCGACCGGCGGTTCCCACTGGCGTCGGGCACGGCTGCCGGCCGGCCGGAAGAACTGGCGCTGGATCCGGTCGGCGCGGTCGAGCCGGCGGATTGCCTCGCCCCACATGAAATTTTCCAGATCGCGTCCTGACATGTCGGGTGTACAACGATTTTCCCTAACCCGAGCATGGGTATACCGCTGTCCGGAAACAAGCGCCGGGCAGCTGGCGGCGCTACAAACCGAACAGCCACACCAGAAGCGGCACGAGCAGGGCTGTCAGTGCGCCGTTGAGCCCCATCCCCAGGCCGGAGTAGGCGCCGGCACGTTCGCTGTGCTCGAACGCGCGTGCGGTGCCGATGCCGTGGGCGGCCACGCCCATCGCGAAGCCCTTGGCCACCGGATCCCGCAGACCCAGCAGGCGCAGCAGAGGAATGCCGATCACCGCACCGGTGATACCGGTGAGGATGACGAGCACGGCGGTGAGCGACGGCAGGCCGCCGATCTGTTCGGTCACGCCCATAGCGATCGGCGTGGTCACCGACTTGGGCAGCATCGACAGCAGCGTCTGCGAATCCAGCCCCAGCAACCAGCCGAGCGCCATCGCGCTGGCCACCGCGGTGAGCGACCCCGCGCTGAGCGCGATCGCGATCGGTCGCCAGTAGCGACGCAGTTCGCGTGCCTGGCCGGCCAGCGGCACGGCGAGCGCCACGGTCGCGGGTCCGAGCAGGAAATGGATGAACTGGGCGCCGTCGAAATAGTCCTCGTAGGGTGTACCGGTGGCCGCGAGAATTACCACCAGCGCGACGACGCTCACGAGTACGGGATTGAGCAGCGGGAACTCACCCAAGCGCCGATAGAGCTGCTGGGCGAGCCAGAACACGCAAAGGGTGAGCGCCAGCCACAGCAGCGGCGTTTCCTCGATGTAGACCCAGACCTGTGCGAGGCGATTCATGTCACTCGCCCCGTCCGGTGGTGAGCGCACGCAGGGAGAAGGCGGTCACGACCATGGCCAGGGCGGTACTCGCGACCAGGGTGACGGTAATCGCGACCCATTCGTCGGTCACGCGCGACAGATGGCTGATGATGCCGACGCCGGCCGGCACGAACAGCAGTGCGAGATAGTTGAGCAGGCCGCGGCTGGTGTCGTTGAACACCCGCGGGGCCGAGCCGCGCGCGAGCAGGGCGGCAAACAGCAGGAGCATGCCGAGTACCGGCCCGGGTAACGGCAGGCCGGTCAGGCGCACCACGATTTCGCCCGCGAGCTGAAACAGCAGCAGGGCGGCCAGACTTCCGATCATGAGACTCTCCGACAGCAGCATGAAGACGGGGCCGCACGCCGAACCGTCGGCCCCGTCGATATCTGCTGTCGATGCTAGCCCATTTGCCCGGCCGGTTCGGCTCGAGCCGGCATGGCGCCGATCAGTCGAAGTAGCTGAACGTCTCGCCGGCTTCGATGCTCGTCACGGACTGGTGAATCAGGCGGATGACGTTCTCGACGTCTTCGCGATGCACCATCTCGACCGTGGTGTGCATGTAGCGCAGCGCCAGCGCGACCAGCGCCGAGGGCACGCCCTGGTTGCTGTAGGCAAAGGCGTCGGTATCGGTACCGGTGGCCGGCGCACTGACCAGCCGCTGGAACGGAATCTCGTGTTTTTCGGCGGTGGCGATCAGGTGTTCGCGCACGCGGTTCTGCACGGCCGGCGCATAGGTGATGACCGGGCCGGCGCCGATCTTGGCGGTGCCGGTCTTCTTCTGCTCGATCATCGGTGTGGTGGTGTCGTGGGTGACGTCGGTGCAGATGGCCACATCGGGTTTGATGCGCTCGGCGATCATGCCCGCGCCCTTGAGGCCCACTTCCTCCTGTACCGAGTTGACCACGTACAGCCCGAAGTTCGGCCGCTTGCCCGATTCGTGGATCAGACGTGCAACCTCCGCGACCATGAAACCGCCCATGCGGTTGTCGATGGCGCGGCAGACGAACTTGTCGTCGTTGAGCACGAAAAACTCGTCGGGATAGGTGATCACGCAGCCCACGTGCACGCCCATCTCCTCGACTTCTTCTTTCGAGCTCGCGCCGACGTCGACGAAGATGTTGTCCTTCTTCGGCGCCTGTTCCTTCATCGGATCACGCAGGTGGATCGCCGGCCAGCCGAACACGCCCGGCACGATGCCGCTCTTGGTATGGATGTTGACCCGCTTGGAGGTCGCGATCTGATGATCGGACCCGCCGTTGCGCAGCACGTAGATCAGACCGTTGTCCGTGATGTGGTTCACATACCAGGAAATCTCGTCGGCATGCCCTTCGATGACGACCTTGTAGTCGGCGTCCGGGTTGATGACGCCGACCGCCGAGCCGTAGGCATCGGTGATGAACTCGTCGACATAGGGGCGCAGATAGTCCATCCAGAGTTTCTGGCCCGGTTGCTCGTAACCGGTCGGCGACGCGTTGTTCAGGTAGCGCTCGAGAAAATCCAGCGAATCGTCGGTCAGGATGGACTTGTTCTTGGCCATGCGATGTATTCCTTGAACGGCGCCAGGCGCCGGCTAGTCAGATGAGCGAAAGCCTGAAACTCGGGTCGGCACGGCCGGGCTTCAAGGCCGGCAGGCACCGGGCGTCAACGCGCGGTGCGCAAACTAAGCCACGAATCGTCGATCGCGGGGCCGGCGTCTCAGGCGTTGTCGCGCGCCTCGATTTCCTCGCAGCGCTCGATCGCGCCGCCGTCGTCCGCGCGTTCGGACAGCACTGCGGTCGCGCCCGCGCCGGTTCCCTTGGTCCACCACTGCAGGCCGTCGTCGACATAGCGCACGCCGCTTGCCGCGCGGGCAACCCGCATCTGACGGGTCTGGCCGCGATAGCGCACCAGCGCGATGGCATCGGTCGGATAGGTCGCGCGGATCATCGCGCCGCTTTCGCAGCGGTACGTCAGCAGCGTGACCGTCGGTTCATCGGTCTGTGTGTCGGCGGGCCGCGTGGCGTGGTCGCCGGCGCAACCGGAAACGAACAGGCCTAAGGCGAGCAGCGCCGCCGTGGCCGCCGGGGGGCGCATGGATGCAGGCATGGTCGCTACCGTCGTCGAATCACGCCGTTAGCGTCGCATATCGCGCGTCTCGTGACAGCCGTTCACATCGGATCGGTGTTTCGCGCCATACTCGTGCCTGCGAGGGGTCGCGTGAAGCAACGGAGTGTGTCGTGAAACGCGCACCAAAAATCGGAATCGGTATCGCCGGCGTTCTGGTCGGTCTCGTCGTCCTGCTCGTCGTGTTCGTGCTCTTGTTCGACTGGAACAGCATCAAGCCGACGATCAACGAACAAGTGTCGTCGGCCATCAACCGGCCGTTCGAGATTCGCGGCGATCTCGGCCTCGACTGGGCGCGCCCCGAAGACGCCGAAGGTCTGGCCGCCTGGGTGCCCTGGCCGCATGTGCATGCTGAAGATATTCGCCTGGGCAACCCGGCGGGCTTCGATGCCGACACCATGGCCCGCGTCGGCCGTGTCGATGTCTGGCTCGCGCCGCTTGGGCTATTGGCCGGGCGCGTTTCCATTCCGCGCATCTCGGCCAACGGGGCCGATGCCACGCTGATCCGCCAGGCGGACGGCCGGGACAACTGGACCTTCGACCTGGGCAACGACGAGCAGGCGGACGAACCGGACTCGGCCGAAGGCTCGGGCTGGACGGTCAGCGTCGACGAGATTGCCTTCGACAAGGGCCAGGTTCGCTATCGGGATGCCACGCTCGACGCGGATTTCACGCTCGTGGTCGATCCGCTGGGCAAACCGGTGCCGTTCGCGCAGATCAGCGGCGACGACAGCGCGGTTGCAGCGGACGCCGCGTCGATACGCGATTACGTCTTCGGCTGGACGATCGACGGCAGCTACCGCGGCGAGCCGTTGTCGGGCAACGGCCGGATCGGCGGTGTGCTGGCGCTCAAGAGCGAGACCACGCCGTTTCCGCTCCAGGCCGACGTGCGCTCGGGCAACACCCGCGTGCAGCTCGCCGGCACGATAAGCCAGCCGCTGAGTTTCGGCGGCGCGGATCTCGACGTGTCCTTCTCGGGAGAAAGCCTGGATGCGCTGCGCCGCCTTACCGGCGTGACCCTGCCGCCCACACCGGCGTATTCGACGCGCGGGCATCTGGTCGCCGATCTCGATCACGAGAACGGGTCCACCTTCGCGTACCGGGAATTACAGGGCCGGATCGGCGACAGCGATATCGCCGGCAGTCTATCGTTCGACCAGACCGGTGAACGGCCCAGCCTCAGCGGTGAACTGCTGTCCGAACAGCTGCGCTTTGCCGACCTGGCGCCGTTGATCGGTGCGGACTCGAACGCGCAGAAGGCCGAACGCGGCGAACAGAGCCGTCAGCCCGCCGACAAGGCACTCCCGGTCGAGCAGTTCGACACCGAAAGCTGGGCGATGATGGATGCGGACGTGAAGTTCACCGCCCGGCGCATCGAACACGGCGAATCGCTGCCGCTGACCGATCTGTATACGCATCTGGTGCTCGATGCCGGCGAGATTCTGCTCGATCCGCTGCGCTTCGGCGTGGCCGGCGGCGAACTCAACACCACGGTACGCCTGGAGGGGAACAAGTCGCCCCTGGCGGCACGCGCGGATCTGCACGCGCGGCGGCTGCAGCTCGACGAGATCGTGCCGGAAGTCGAGGCGCTGGAGGGTAGTCTCGGCCAGATCAACGGCGACGCATCGCTGGCGGGCAACGGCAATTCGGTCGCGGCGCTGCTCGGCGGCGCGAACGGCCGGCTGACGGTACTCATCGACCGCGGTGCGATCAGCCGCAACCTCATGGAACTGGCCGGGCTGAATGTCGGCAACTGGGTGGTCGGCAAACTGTTCGGTGACGAACAGGTCCGGATCAACTGCGCGGCCGCGGACATTCCGATCCAGGACGGGCTGGCCACGCCGAACGTGTTCGTCTTCGATACCGAGAACGCCATCATCAACATCACCGGCGATATCGATTTCGGCCCCGAAACGCTGGATCTGACCATCACCCCGAAGAGCAAGGGCCCACGCCTGTTCACGCTGCGCTCGCCGCTGTATGTGCGGGGCACCTTTGCAGACCCGTCGCCGGGCGTGAAGGCCGGGCCGCTGCTCGCCCGGGGCGCGGCCGCGGTTGCGCTGGGCGCGGTGGCCACGCCGGCCGCGGCCCTGTTGGCGCTGGTATCGCCGACCTCGGGCGAAAGCGGCCAGTGCCAGCCGGTGCTGGAGCAGATTCAGGCCGCGGATGCCGGCGAGGCGCCCGACAGCGACAACTAGCCCGGGCGGTGCATGCGAAAGAGGTTGTTCGCCGAAATCGCGAAATAATCGGCCGGGCCGCCCGCACGCATGATCGGCTCCCCGGCGGCGGTGTCATACACACCGTCCACCAGCAGGTGTCGCGCGATATGCACGCCCACCACTTCGCCGAGCACCAGCCAGGTGTCGGTCTCGCTGCCGTCGGCGCCGGTCAGCCGCAGCAGCTGGCTGAGCCGGCATTCGAAGGAAACCGGCGTCTCGGCCACACGCGGTACGTCGATCACGCGTGACGGTTCGGGCGTGAGCCCGGCGAGTTCGAATTCGTCGACATCGGGGTCGACGGCTTCGCAGCTCGCGTTCATCTGTTCGGCGAGCGGCTTGCTGGCGAGGTTCCAGGCGAATTCGCCCGTGGCTTCGATGTTCGCCACGCTGTCCTTGTAGCCGACGCTGGCAAAACCCACGATCGGCGGCGTGTAGTTGAAGGCGTTGAAGAAGCTGTATGGCGCGAGATTGCGCGTGCCCTCTCGGCCAAGCGATGAAATCCAGCCGATCGGGCGTGGGGCCACGATCGCATTGAAGGGATTGTGCGCCAGGCCGTGGCCGTTGCGCGGTTCGTAGAAATGCACGTGGTCGCTCATGTGGCTCCTGGAGTCGCCGCGGCGGGCGAGCGGTGAAAGTCGGGCCCAATCCTAGCGCGGATATTGCTGTCCCTCAGGCCTGGACGATCTCGTGCCTGGCCTGGCGCTCGACCAGCCGATCGACAATATGGCCGGCGATCGGCAGCGCCGAAGTGGCCGCCGGCGAGGGCGCATTGCAGACATGCAGACTGCGCGGCGTGTCGATGAAACGGAAATCGCCGATCAGCGTGCCGTCGCGGGCCACGGCCTGGGCGCGCACACCGGCCGGATGGGGTTCTAGGTCGGCCAGCGTGAGTTCGGGGCAGTAGCGGCGTACCTGTTCGAGATAGCCGCGCCTGGACAGCGCGTTCTTCAATTCGACCAGGCCGGGTCGCACATGGCGGCCGAGCATGCGGCGCACGCCGGGAAAAGCCAGCATTTCGCCCAGATCGCAGGCATTGAAATCACGCTTGCGATAACCCTCGCGCGCGGTGGCTAGCACCGCGTTCGGGCCGACCGTGATCGAGCCGTCGATCATCGGCGTGAGATGCACACCCAGAAACGGCATGGTCGGGTCGGGCACCGGGTAGATCAGGTGACGCACGATGTCGCGGCGATGCGCTGCAAGCCGGTAGTACTCGCCGCGAAACGGGCAGATGATGAAGTCGGGCTCGATATCGAGCATGCGCACCAGGCGATCCGCCATCAGCCCGGCGCAGGCCACGAGCTTGCGTGCATGAAAGCTGCCGTCCGTGGTCTCGACGACGACCTCGCTGGCGTATTCCGCCAGACCGGTAACCGCGCAGCCGCGACGAATGGTGCCGCCCGCGGCCTCGACCTCGACGGCGAGTGCTGCGCAGACGGCGCGGTAGTCCACGATGCCGCTGCTCGGCACGAAAACGCCCGCAACACCGCGTACCGCCGGCTCGCGCTCGGCGAGCGCGTCGCGGTCCAGCCATTGCCGTTCGATGCCGTTCTCTCCGATGCGCTCGAACAGACGCGCCAGGCCGGGGCGCTCCCCGTGATCGGTGGCCACCAGCAGCTTGCCGCGAATATCGAACGGGATATCGTGCGCGGCACAGAATTCGCGTGTTGCCGCATTGCCCGCGGTGCAGAAACGCGCCTTCATTGATCCCGGCGCATAGTAGACGCCGGCGTGGATCACGCCCGAATTGTGGCCCGTCTGATGGGCGGCGAGTTCGGCCTCTTTCTCGACCATGAGCACGCGCTCAGCCGGCCGTCGGCGCAGCAGTTCGCGGGCCGTTGCGAGGCCCACGATGCCGCCGCCGATGATGATCGTGTCGTACATGCGTTGCGCTGTCTGGCGAAAATTCCAGCGCCCGACTGTAGACGACTCGGCGGCGATTCGTGTCAGCGACGGGCTGTCGGGCCGATCAGCGCCGCTTCGAGCAGGTCGATATCGGCCAGCACGCGGCGCAGCGTTTCGTCGTTGATCTGCAGGGCGTTGCGCAGGCGATAGATTTCTTCTCGTTCGGCGCGCAGTGCGGTCAGGCGCAGTTGTTTTTCGATCTCGAAGGCGCGGCGCACGCGGGCACTGTCGTCGCTGGCATTGTCCGGGTCGAGGCGCGGTTGGTAAACCGACAGCACGCGCGCGCAGGCATCGGCATAGAGCCGTGCGTCGCTGCTCTCGCGGGAATCGGCGTGCGTGCGTTCATGGGCCTCGAGCGCGCGGATGGCCGCCTGGGCCGCGGTCGCGCGGGCGTCGCGCTCCTCGCGTTCCATGGGGTCGTCTTCGGGATCGCGCCCCGCGCGAAGCAACGCGGGCAGGCCGATGCTCGCGATCACGAGCGACGCGAGGATCACGCCGGCCGCAACGAAGACCAGCACCCCGCGGGCAGGAAACGGGCTGCCGTCGGCCAGCGTCAACGGCAGCGATAGCGCGGCCGCGAGCGTGATCGCGCCGCGTACGCCGGCCAGCGTGCTGATGGCGATCACGCGTGTGCTCAGGCGCGGGGCCGGCTCACCGCGCCAGCGCGCCTGCAACCGCATGCCCCAGAGCATGAGCCATATCCAGATATATCGCGTGGCCAGCAGCACGAGGGTGATGGCAATCACGAACCAGCCCAGATGCCACAGCTCGCCGCCGGCGATGTCGGCGACGCTGGCGGTCGCGCGCGCGACGATGTGCGGCATCTGGAGGCCGAGCAGCACGAACACCATGCCGTTGAACACGAACTCCAGCATCGACCAGAGATTGTTGGCCTGCATGCGTGTGGTCAGCTCGCCCTTGAGGGTGTTCAGCCCGTTGAGCGTCATGCCCGCCGCGACCGCCGAGAGAATGCCCGATACGCCGAGCGCATCGGCGAGCAGATAGGCGGCATAGGGAATGAGCATCAGAAGCGCGACATGGCTGGCCGGGTCGTCGGCGCGCCAGTGCGTCAAATAGCCACGCAGGCCGCTGAACAGCCAGCCGAGGGCGATGCCCACTAGCAGTCCGCCGGACGCGATGAGGATGAAGCTCATCGTGGCCGGGCCGAGGGCGAAACTGCCGGTCAGCGCGGCCGCGATCGCAAACCGTAGTGCCACCAGTGCCGAGGCATCGTTCATCAGCGCTTCGCCCTGGAGGATATGCATGAGCCGGCGTGGAATCGCCGTGCGGCCCGAGACCGACGAGACCGCGAGGGCGTCCGTCGGCGAAAGCACGGCGCCCAGCGCGAAGCCGACGGACAGCGGCACGCCCGGAATGATCCAGTGCACGAAATAGCCGACGCATACCACCGTGAACAGCACCAATCCCAGCGCCAGCGCGACGATCGGCGCGCCCAGACGGCGGAATTCGCGGCGTGGCATGCGCCAGCCGTCCGCGAACAGAAGCGGCGGAATGAACAGCAGGAAGAACAGATCCGGGTCCAGAGACACGTGCAGGCCGAAACCCGGTAGCGCCAGGGCGGACCCGATCGCGATCTGGACCATCGGTTTCGGCGCGGCGAGCGGCAACAGGCCGATGAGCACGCCGGACAGGGCGACAGCGAACAGCAGAACGAGGCTGGTGAACACGATGTCCATGATGGAACCGGGATCCGCAGTTACCGGGCGCGAGCGCGCGTTGAAGACACACCATCCGCCATGCACAAGCCGTGCAAAGCTGCGGCGCGGCATCGGCACGCGCAAGAAAGCGCGTGTTGCCGCTATCATCGGGGCGAGTTTCTATCCCGGCGATCTTTCAGATGGATGAATGGGTACAACGCGCACTTGCGCGATGGCCGAACGTGCCCGCGCTGTTCGGCTGGCTCGGTCTCGACCGGCGTGGTCACTGGCTGATCCAGGGCGAACGCATCAGCCATCCGCGTATCGTCGATACCATCGCGCGCAATTACGCCGCGGACAGGCATGGCCGCTGGTTCTTCCAGAACGGCCCGCAGCGCGGCTATATCGCGATCGAATTCACGCCGCTGGTCGTGCGCGTGGAGGCCGACGACACGCTGATTGCGCACACCGGGCAGCCCATTCGCGAGGCGAGCGCGCTGTATCTCGACGAGCAGGGCGCCGGCGTGCTCGACACCCCGCACGGTGCGGCCGGTATCGACGGCGCCGCGCTCGCCTGGGTGCTGGAACGCCTGCAGGTCGGCGGCGCGCCGGTCGACGACGATGCCAGCCTGGCAGACGCGCTGGCACAGCCGGACGGCGCGCAAACCGCGCTCACGCTCGCGGCCTTCGATACGGTGCTGCCCGTGATGCGCTGCGACAGCGCCTCGCTCGAGGCGCGGCTGGGCTTCGAGCGCGATCCCCAGCCGCGGGACGACGATCCGGGCTCGGCATGACAGGGCGCGACGACGAGCGGCGTGACGACGTGTCCGCCTGGGCCGATCTGACCGGCCCGGAACTGGCGGCGCTGGCCGCGGCGGATCCGGTCGCGATCCTGCCGGTCGCCGCGATCGAACAGCATGGCCCGCATCTGCCGCTATCCACGGACGTGGACATCGGCCACGGGCTGATCGATGCGGCACTCGCCGGCGGCGCGCCGAGGCCGCGGCCGGTACTGCGCCTGCCCGGGCTGGCGATCGGCTCGAGCATGGAGCACGCGGACTTCGCGGGCACGCTGAGCCTGTCGCCCGAGCAGGCGATCGCACAGATCGAAGCGATCGGCGCGGCCGTTGCGCGCGCGGGAATCCGGCGCCTGCTGCTGTTCAACAGCCATGGCGGCAACAAGGCCGTGCTCGACATGGCGGCGCTCAAGCTGCGGGCCGCGCACGGCCTGCTGGTGATCAAGGCCAACTATTTCCGTTTCGCGCCGCCCGCGGATTCGCTTTCGGCGCGCGAGCTGGCGCATGGCCTGCACGGCGGCGCGCTCGAAACGTCGCTGATGCTGCACTTCGCGCCCGAAAAGATACGCCGGGACAAGCTCGCGACGTTCGAGCCGCTCGGCCAGCGCCGCGCGGATGACGGCGCCACGCTGCTGCCCGAGGGCGATGCCGCGTTCGCCTGGCTGGCGCAGGATCTACACCCGGCCGGTGTGGCCGGCGATGCCCGCGAGGCCAGTGCCGCTCACGGCGCGACGCTGTGCGCGCATTTCGCCGCGCGCCTGCGGGTGATCATCGATGAAACGCTGGCGTTCGATCTGGACACGCTCGGCGCGCGCTGATCGAAACCGGGCCGGCGCCCGTCAATTATCGGTGGCGGGCACGTCGTCGGGCGCGGTCCCGAGGACGTGGTCGAGCCAGTGGCCGGCCTTGGCCGCCTTCGCGGTGAGATAACGCCGGTTCTGTGCCGTCAGACGCCCGTAGACGCCGCTGCGCTGCACGACCGTGACGCCGCCGCGGCTCATGGCGTCGATCTTGTTGGGGTTGTTCGTCAGCAGCTCGATACGCCGGATCTCGAGTTGCGAGAGCATTTCCAGGGCGACGTTGTAGTTGCGTTCGTCGTCGCCGAAGCCGAGCACGTGGTCGGCGTCGACCGTATCGAGGCCTTCGTCCTGCAGGCTGTAGGCGCGCAGCTTGTTGGCGAGGCCGATGCCGCGTCCTTCCTGGGCCAGGTAGAGGAGTACACCGCCGCCGGTTTCGGCGATTCGGGCCACGCTGGAGCGCAGCTGTTCGCCACAGTCGCAGCGCAGGCTGCCGAACAGGTCGCCGGTGAGACAGGCCGAGTGCAGCCGTACCGGCACCGCGTCGGCCCATTCCTCGGGCTCGCCGATCACGATGGCCACATGCTCGCGCATGCCGTCCGCCTCGCGAAAGAGCACGAAGCGCGACTGTTCGGAGCCGGCCAGGGGCACGTCGGCCGCGCTGATCCGGCGCAGGAAACGGGGTGCGTTCTGTTCGTAATTCGCGATCGAGCGGGTATCGAGCGCGAGCAGACTGCCGTCCGCGATGCGTGCTTCGACGGTCGCCATGCGCTCGGGCGCGACCGGTACCGTGATCGCGGCCGGTATGAGCAGCCCGCGGCGCATGAGGGTAAGGGCGGCGGCATCGTTGTCCGTGATCTCGCGCGTATCGCGTGCAGGCGCGGCGGACGGCTGTCGGGCACAGGCCCATTCGATCACCGAGGCGGCGCTGTCCGCGGTGGTGAGCGGCAGACAGGCCGCTTCGTCGTCGACCTCGATGCCGAGCAGTGCCAGGCGGTGGCGGGTCAGGGCCAGCGCACAATCGTTGCCGGCGTGTTCGGCCAGACGGGCGAGGGCGTCGTCGTTCATCCCTTCGAGGGGGGCGACCAGTGTCGCTCGCGCGCTGTCGTCCCGGGCGTCGCGGACGAGGACCGGCAGGCCGCGCCGTAAATCGAAGATCGAACGTTCCACCTGTCGCATGCTTACTCTCGGTATGGACCAGTTGCTTTCAAATCAAGCGCCAACGCGTCTATACGTCGGTGCGGGCCTGCGTCGGTTCGCGTGGCGCGCGGCATTATCCTAGAGTTGCCTGCCGCGCGGCGACGCCCGCCGCATCGGATTGTCTATGCAAGCGGCGGGAGACGCATGGCTGTGATCGACGAAAGCTACGCCTGGCAATTGATTCAGGATGCACGCAGGCGCTTGCCGGCCCTGCCGGCGGTACTCGCGGCTGCTGCCGACCACGCCCCGGAACTGCACCTGGATGCGCAGTTTCGCTGGTACAGCGAGGCCGAGGTGACACCCGCGGCGGCGGCGCTTCTGGACGCGTTGCTGCCGGTGGCGTTCGGCGGCTCGCGGTTCGTGATCGCCCAGATCGGCCAGAGCCTGGACGGGCGCATCGCAACCGAGAGCGGCCACTCGCACTATGTGACCGGCGAAGCCAGCCGCGTGCATCTGCATCGTCTGCGCGCGCTGGTGGATGCCGTGGTGGTGGGTGCCGGTACGGTGGCAGCCGACGATCCACAGCTGACCGTGCGTCACGCCGAGGGTAGCAATCCCGTTCGCGTGGTGCTCGACCCCCGCGCACGCGTGAGCGGCGCGTGCAAGGTGTTTCGCGACGGTGCGGCGCCGACGTTGCATCTGGTGGGCCACCCGCATGCGGCGATCGGCCGGGGTGTCGAATGTGTCGGCATCGACGTGGGCGAAGACGGCGTGTCGCCCCAATCGATTCTGGACTGCCTGGCCGAGCGTGGCCTCACGCGGGTGTTGATCGAGGGCGGCGGTGTGACGATCTCGCGTTTTCTCCAGGCCGGGCTGCTGGATCGCCTGCATGTGGTCGTCGCGCCGCTGATCATCGGTTCGGGGCGTCCGGCCGTGTCGCTGGCGCCGATCGCGCGCCTCGACAGCGCGCTCCGGCCGCCGTGTCGCAGCCAGCCCATGGGCGCGGACATGTTCTTCGACCTCGATCTGCGCGACTAGCGATGCCCGCGGCGACCGGCGTCAGCGGGTTCCCGGCATGGCGAACAGATCCTGATGGCCGACGGCGATTCGCAGTTCGCCCGCCCGCAGCTGCCGACAGCGGCGTTCGGCCCATTGCGAGATGCGGTCACCCTCCGACGGCGACTGTTCGATCGCCGCGTCGCGCCAGCCGGTAACGAGTGCTGTTGCGACCGCGGTCTGCGCCGCGTCGTCGATAACCCAGACCGCATCGGCCGCATGTACCGTGTAGCCGGCCCGCGAAAACGCCAGCCTGATGACCCGGGGCGCGTCCGTGCCGAGGGCCGCGCCAAAGCTCTTGTCGCGGGCCTGATGCGCCTGCAGGCGTGCGAGTACCCGTGGATCCTCGGGGTCGCTTGGCTGCAGATCGATGGCGCCATCCACGCTCAGCACGAACAGGGCAGGAAGACGTCGCTGTGCGCAGGCGTCTGCCAGGCTGCCGACCCAGTCTGCGGTAACCAGATCGAACAGCGCGGATGCGGTCACCAGATCGGCGTCGTCGAGCAGCGTATGCCAGGCCGTATCGGCGAGATTCGTCTCATGCGTCTCGATTGTCGGCCGCCTGCCGTCGCGGTCGCGGCAGTTGTCGGCGCTCGCGGCGTCGAGAAGCGTTCGGTCGTGATCGAGCAGATGCCAGCGCTGCGGACCGGGTAGCCGCGGGGCGAGGTAGCGCAGGTTCGAGCCGCTGCCACAGCCCAGATCCACGATCGTCTTCTCGGCGACGGGCCCGGCGTCGAGCGCGCGGGCGGCGCGCGTCGTCAGTGACGCGTCGCGGCTGGCGTGGTCGAGCGGTTCGCGCAAGGCGAGCCAGTCGCCGGCGAAATAGGCGTGCGCGCTCATGTTCGTTGCCCCGATGTCTGGAGTGCCGCTGCGAAGGCCCGTGCGGCCTCGGGCCAGTCGCCCAGCCGCGCGCCGGCCGTCTGTGCCGCCTGGCGTGCGGCCGTGTACGCGCTGCGATCGGTCATGATCGTACGCAGCGCGGTGGCGAATGCGTCCGCGTCGCCCGGCGGCGTTGCGCGGCCGGCGCCGGCCGGCAAGGTATGGGCAAGCGCACCGCCGGTGGTCGTGACGACCGGCAGTGCGTGCGCGATCGCCTCGGTGATCACCATGCCGTAGCCCTCGTAGTGGGACGCCAGCACGAACAGGTCGGCGTCCGCATAGTGTGCGTCCAGCCGCGATTCGTCGACCGCGCCGTGGAGCGTGACGCGATCCGAAAGGCCGGCCTTGGAAATCGCGGTTTCGATCACGGCGGTGTGTTCGGGATCGCGATCGGTGGCGCCGACAAAGGCGCACTGCCAGTCCAGGTCCGCAATCCGGGCGAGCGCCTCGACGAGGATCGCGTGTCCCTTGCGCGGAATGAGTGTGGCCACGCACAGCAGTCGCCGGGGCGTGCCGGCGCTGGGTGTGCGGCGTCGCGCTTTGGCGCGGGGCGGATCTTCAACGCCGGGTTCGATCACCACGGCGTCGTTTGTGGTGAGGCCGAGCTCATGCAGGCGTTCGCGGGTAAAACGGCTGGTGGCGATGATGCACGCCGCATGCGACAGCGTCTCGGTTTCGCGTGCGCGCAGCGCATCGGCCGTTTCGATGTCGAGTCCGGTCTCGTCGCAGAGCGGGTGATGCACCAGCGCGGTGATCGAAAGTCGTGCGGCGTGGCGACCGACGACATCCGGCAGACCGCCGCCGGCGAGGCCGTCGATGACGACGCGCGATCCGGCTTCGCAGCCCGATAACGTGCGCTCGAGCGCGCGGGCGGCCTCGTCGTCCGCCAGCGGGAACCGGCCGGGCAGTTCAACCACCGCGACTCTCCAGCCGTGTGCGCGTAGTCCGGCGATGATGCGGGCGTCGTAGCGATAACCGCCGGTGGGCTGGTCGAGCGGGCCGGCGATGATGAACGTTATCGTCTGCCCGTTGTTCAAAGATCGCCTTCGAAAGTCGCCCAGGCGATATGGGATTCGGCCAGCGTGACGCGCAGTGCCGACAGATCCTTGGCGCTCTGGCCCAGATCGCCGGAACGGATGGCGGTGCGCAGGCGATCGAACACGGCCTTGGCGAGAAACTCGGTTGTGGTGTTGTGGCCGCGAAATTCGCTGGCTTCGTCGAGATTGCGCATGTTGAGTGTGGCGAGCTGTTGCTTGAGCGCCGCGCTCGCGAGGCCGATGTCGACGACCAGGTCGTCGCCGTCCAGTTCCGGCCGCATGAAGGTCACGTCCACCACATAGGTGGCGCCGTGGGTCTGCTGTGCGGGGCCGAATATCTCGCCGGTGAAGCTGTGGGCGATCATGAAATGATCGCGAACGGTCAGGCTGAACATGCAATCTCCTTGCGGCTTTGAACAGGAATCGACGAACGATCAGTCGTAGCGGATGCGCTGGCAGAGCGTGGCATCGTCCGGGTCGGCCAGGCGTGCCATGACGTCGGGCAATGTCTCGAAGGCGACGTCGGGCGCAATCAGCGCATCGAAGCGTGCATCGTTGAGCAGCGACACGGCCAGTGCCAGCCGCGAGCCGTGATCACGTCGGGGGCGGCGGCCGGGCGATACGGCGCCGACCTGACTCGACCGCAAGGTGAGTCGTTTCGAATGGAACGGCCCGCCGAGCGGCACGGTCACGGGCTGTTCGCCGTACCAGCTCATTTCGAGCACAGTGGCCTCGAAGCCGGCGAGGCCGATCGCGGTGGCGAGCCCCGCCTCGGTGGCGCTGGCATGGATGACGATGTCGCGTTCGCGCGTCGCGTGTTCGGGGGCGCGAAAGGCCACATCGAGCGCGTCGGCGAGCGCGCGTTTGCGTTCATCGATGTCCACCAGTTCCACATCGACGCCGGGCGTGCCGACCGCAAGCCCCGCGATGAGGCCACCGATCACGCCCGCGCCGATCACGGTCACGCGGTCGCCAATGCCAAGACCGGCGTCCCAGAGCGCGTTGACCGCGGTTTCCATGTTGGCGGCGAGCACTGCGCGCTCGGGCGGCACGTCGTCGGGCAGCAACACCGCCGACGCGGGGTCGATATGAAACCGCGTCTGATGTGGGTACAGACAGAAGATATGCCGCCCGAGCCAGTCCTCCGGCCCGGCTTCCACGACGCCGACGTTCGCGTAGCCGTGCTTGACCGGCCCGGGCAGTTCACCGGCCTGGAATGGCGCGCGCATTCGTGCGTACTCGCTGGCCGGCACGCGGCCGGTGTAGACCAGCGTTTCAGTGCCGCGACTGACGGCGGTGTAGCGCGTGCATACGGTCAATGCGCCGGGCGCGGGCGGCCCGAGGCGCTCTTCGGCGACAAAGCTCTCGTTGGGCGGGCGCAGCCAGAGCGCGCGGGCAGACGACGGGCTCACGGACAGCAGGGCCCGGGACTGAACAGCGAGCCGCGCAGGCATATGGCATGGGCGATGGGGACCGGCATCGGGATGCACTCCGAAGGAAATCAAGCTGACGGCATGATAGCGGTCATGGCCCGTGTTTCGAGACCCCGCCCGCGGTTACGGGCCCGTTAGCCCGTGCCGTGGCTGTGTAGCGAGTGCGTCGTCTGGCCGTGACGCTTACATATCGCAGCTTCTTGGCGGGCCAGGTCGGTCCGCAAGTCTCCTAAATTTGTGATCGTCCGCAAGCCAGCACAAACGCGAGCCAAATCAGCGCCCGGACGGCATTTTTTCAATCGTCAGTACCGCGGTGCGCCGAGCGCCCGCCGTCATCGCACGGTATGCAGTACGGGCGCACATTAACGATGTAATGTACACGTATGTGGTTTTTGGTTATGATCGATTCAGGCATGAAACGGCGGATGACGTCTTCTGCGCGTTGTCCGCGGGAGCGGGAACGTCATGAAAACGCGTTTTTTCGACCGGCTCATCAATCACGGCACCCTCGTGATTCATTATCCGGATGCCAATACCCAATTGATTGGCCAGGGATCACCCACCGCTCATATCCATCTGCGCGACCGTCGGGTGCTGGCACGGCTGCTGTCCGATCCGGAGATGGCGTTTGGCGAGGCGTATATGGACGGCGACTGGTGGCCGGGCGAAGGCGGCTTGCTGGCCCTGTTCGAACTGTATTTCGCCAACGTCGACAATTTCCGTTCCAGCCGCATTCTCGATCTGGCCCGGCACGCGCTGCGCGGGCTGCGCGAAGCCAACTCGCGGCTGCGCGCGCGCCGTAACGTCAAGCACCATTACGATATCGACCACGAGCTGTTCGAGAAATTTCTCGATGCGGACATGCAGTACTCCTGCGCCTATTTCGAGTCCGCGGAGATGGACCTGGAGGCCGCACAGCAGGCCAAGTGCCGGCATATCGCCCGCAAGCTGTGTCTGCAGCCGGGCGATCACGTGCTGGATATCGGTTGTGGCTGGGGCGGGCTGGCGCTATATCTGGCGCGCCACCACGACGTACGGGTCACGGGCCTTACGCTATCGGACGACCAGTACGGCTACGCGTGTTCGCGCGCGGCACGGGAAGGGCTGGCGGATCGGGTCAGATTCCTGCAGCAGGACTACCGGGAACACGACGGCGACTGCGCGCAGGGCTACGACGCGATCGTGAGTGTCGGCATGTTCGAGCACGTCGGGCGGCCGCAGTTTCAGGTGTTCTTCGACCAGGTGCATCGGCTGCTCAAACCCGGCGGCCGCAGTCTCATCCATACCATCGGGCGCAACGGCCCGCCGATCGAGTCCACCCAGGGCTGGATCGAGAAATACATCTTCCCGGGCGGCTACATTCCGTCCCTGTCCGAAGTCGCGCCCTGCGTCGAGCACACCGGCATGAGCCTGTCGGACCTGGAGATCTGGCGGCTGCACTACGCGCGTACGCTGGACTGCTGGAATCGGCGTTTTCAGCATCATCGCGACGCCTTTCGCGAGCGTCTCGGCGAGCGGTTCTGTCGGATGTGGGAGTTCTATCTGCTCGGTTGCCAGGCGATCTTTCGCTGGGGTGAACTGGTGGTGTTCCATATCCAGCTGGCGCACGAAAACGATACCGTGCCGGTGACCCGCGATTATCTCTACAAGAATCTGGCGGCCGCGCCGCGCCGGATTCAGGAAAACGAGTTCGAACGCACCGGGTAGACCACGCGACCGCGCAGCAGGTCGATCACGGCGCCGGTCAGAAACAGCACCGTACACAGGGCAAGACCCCAGACGTTGATGCCCAGCGTCTGCGCGTAAGGGCCGGTGCCGAGATGAACCCAGTCGGGAATCGTGGGCAGATCGGCAAGCTTCTGTAGTGCCAGTAGCAAACCGATCAGCACGCCGGGCCAGAGCGCGAGGTGAAAAGACAGGGTGCCGGCCGGGCGAACCCAGGCCAGCAGAAAGATCGGCGCGAGGCCCATGATCGCGGTACCGCTGATGGTGGTGGCGGCGATGACCGCCGGGCCGACGCCGTCGATATAGAACGACAGCAATGGCAGGTTGCCCAACAGCGCGATGATCCACATCGCCCGGCGCCCGCGCGCCTGGTCGTCGAGCGTCGGCACCGCGCGGGCGATCCGCCAGTCGCGGGCGCCGAACTTCGCCGTGGACGCGAAGGTGGAGTCGAGCGTCGACCCGGCACTGGCCAGCATCACGGCGTTGAACAGCAGCAGCATGCCCAGGCCGAGCGCCATGGGGATGGCGATCGCGACCGAGGGCGCCGGATCGATACCGTTGACCAGTGCATACAGGCCCGCGACGCTGAAGCCGGCGATGAGTGTGCCGCCGAGCAGCGCGGCGAGTACGAAGCTGGCGACCATCTTCAGCGGCGGGCTCACGAAGGCGCGGTCGGTGAGTACCGGGTCGTGAAAACCGTAGGACAGCGTCTGCACCAGTGCGAGTATGAAAAAGGTGATGCCGCCCGCGACCATGTCGGGACGCAGGCCGCCGTTGGCGACGCTCGGCACGCCGCTGGCCGCCACACCGGGCGCCAGTACCGTCAGCGTGATGACCAGCAGAAGCGCGATCAGCAGCATCTGGATGGCGTCGGTCACGATCGACGAGCGCAGACCGCCGCGTCGGCTGTAGTAGAGCGTGAGACCGGCAAAGGCCAGGGCGGCCAGCCAGTAGCCGACGCTGCCTTCCGCGCCGAAATACAACGCGGCGACCTTGGTGTTGGACCAGACCTCGTTGAACAGACGAATGCCGATCACGACCAGGAACAGCCGCGTCGCCGGCAGGCCGTATTTACGGCCCAGAAAGGCGGCGAGCGAGGTGTCGCCGCCGCGTGTACGGATGAAGTAGACCGCGATGGCCACCACCACGAAGGCCAGCCAGTAGGCGGCATAGCCGATACCGCCCCACCAGCCGAAGGCGACCGTCAGGTTCATGGCGTTGTCGACACTCTTGGCCATCACCCAGGACACGGCCGCCGAAGCGCCAAGCAACCAGATTCCCGGCGCGCGACCCTGCAACGAGTGGCCGCCGAAGAACGCCATTGGGCCGGCACGGCCCGGCGTGGCGCGCAGCACCATCACCGCATAGCCGAGAAACACCAGCCACGGCAGCGACAGCCAGGCCGCTGGTGTCAGGCTCACAGCCGTCCTTGTTCGCGTACGCGATGCCAGCCTTCGTCGTCGGCCTTGCCGAGCTGGTCGAGCATCGACCCGAGCCGCTGGTCCGCGCCGGCCCGCGCGCGCAGCGCCGCTTCCATGCGATAGCGGCGGCTATTGTCGATCGTGATCTGCCCGTCGAGCGCGAGCGGGCCACTGCTGTCGACCACCGTCAGTTGCACGCCTTCCTCGGTATTCGTGAGCGCGGTCGTGACCTGGCCGAGCTGAACCGGGGGGTTGAGCAGTTCCCAGCGGGTATTGCCGAGCCGGATCTGGCCGGAGAGGGCATCGAACTGCAGCGTGTCGTCGAACGCGGCGCGTTCGATATCCACGTTGATATCACCGGAGAGCGGCAGGAACGTATAGCCGCCCAGCTTGGCGAGCCAGCCCGCCGAGGCGCTGCCGGTGACGTTCTCCAGGGTGGTCGCGCCGAACAGCGACCGCGACACCTCGGCGCTGAAGCCGTTGATATCGGAGTCGATCCGGATATCCGCGCTCAGCCGCCCGATCAGCAGCGCCGCGGGATGCAGCGTCCACTGCAGATTCTCGACCGCACCGCCGGGCCCGGACGCATAGCTGGCCTGGCCCGCGAATACGGTCCCGGTCACACCGCCCAGCGAGACCGGCGCCATCTGTTCCGCCCAGCCGGCGGCGACACGGCCCGGCAGAAAGGCGACCAGGCCGATCACGAAGGCGACAAGACCGATCGCGCCGTAGCGCAGGATGCGTGCATTCATGCGGCGCCTCGCGACAGGGTCATGCGCGCCTGAACCGTGCCCGATTCCTCGTCGCGCGTGACCGTCATCTGGCTGGCGGCGACGCCGTAGTCGCGCTGCAGACTGCGCAGCCAGAAAAGCATCTGGTTGAAATTGGCCTTCTCGAGCGTGACCGTCGCCTGATCGTCGTCATCGGGCTGTATCCGGCGCACGGCCTCGCCGAGACCGTTCTCCCGGCTGGTGGCGTCGACAATGGACAGCAGCGAATCGTTGCGGCCCTGAATCTGGCGCCGCGTGTCGCTGGCCTGCAGCAGCCGCGCTTCGTCGCGAATGCCGAGCACCCAGCGTGTTTCCTCCGCCTGGGCGTTCAGGCGAATCCGGCCTTCGGTAACGCTGCTGTCGAGCGGCACCCATATGGCGTAATAGAACAGCGCGAATGCCACCGCGATCGCGCCGGCGATCACGGCGATGCGCTCGCGGGGCGCAAGACCGTCGTACCACTGTCGCAGCGCGTTCATACGGCTTCTCCGGTCACGCTGGCGCGGATCTGCACGCCGTCCGCTGCGGCGTCCGCGCTTTCCACGTTGAGCGCGGCACCGCGCTGACGGGCAAAGCCGGCACGCAACGCCTCGAGCGATTGCACGCTGTCGCCGCGCAGGCTCAGGTACAGCGCGCCGTCGCGATACTGCATGGACTGAATAGTGAGATCGCCGGCCTGACCGGTAACCTCGGCCGTGGCCTGCAATAATGGGAACATGCCGCCGCTGCCGCCCGAGCCGCGCAGAGCGCGAATGTTCTGCTCGGCCTGTACGCGCAGATCGTTGATCGTGCGTACGTTGGGAAAGGCCTCGCGAAACGCGGTCTCGCTCTGTGCTTCGAGGGTATCGATGCGTTGATGCAGCTGCCAGCTCTCGATCCCGCGCGCGGCGAGCGCCACCAGCAACCAGGCGGCGGCCAGGCCGGCGGTCAACTTGAAAGGCTGCCACCATGCCTGCATGGCCGAGGCCCGGGCGAACGTGCCCTGGCGCAGGTTGATCGCGCGCTGCGTGTCGGCATGCGCGAGCAGTCTTGCGAGCAGCGCATCGGGATCGGGGTGGCCGACCTGTTCGATATCCGGAGCGGGCTCGAAACGCAGCTCGTCGACCAGGGCGCGGGCTTGGCTATCGTTGTCGCTGGCGTGGAGCACCACGTGCTCGGGTGGCGTACAGCCGCCGGCAAGCGTGGGCCACAGGCCGCGCTCGCAGGCGAAGCCATGCAGGGTATCGGTCCGCGTGATCACGCGGTCGCCGATCATGGCGACCGACCAGCTCTCGGCACCGGTGTCGGGCAGGGCGAACATGTCCGGCAGCAGTTGCACGACATCCAGTCCCGCGTCGCGGCAGGCATCGAGCGTGGACTGAACCAGCGCGCGCTCGACGACCAGCACGGGCGTTTCGCCGTCGGCTTCGGCACGCGGGGCGAGGGCGAAGTGCAGATCGTCCACGCGGGAAACCAGCCGGTCTTCCAGGGCGAAACTCGCGGCCTGAAGCCGGCGACGGGCCTGGCGAATGGGGGGCAGGGCAACGCGGGTGAGAAGGATGTCCTCGCCCGGCATCAGCACCGTGGTCTCTCGACCGTCGGCGGCCGTGGCGGCGTCGCGCAGCGTGCCGCGCACGAGTTCCTCGGCCGCGTTCAGCCACGCTGCCTGCTCGCCGTCGAAATACACGATGAATCGTTCGGACACGAAACTGCTACCCCCGGTGTTCGGGCCGGCCGCCTGTCGTGCCGACGACAGGGCGGCGCCGTGCGCGATTGCCGGCCGGCGCCCAGTCTACCCTAAGCAAACCGCCTTGAAATAAGGTGTTGCATCCGACGCTGCGAGCATTGAATTCCCCGCCGCATGCGTTAACGGGGCGGGCATGCCGCATGCCGTGTGTGCCCGTGCCGCGGGTGGGCGAGCCGGTGTGCAGGATCGTCATGGCTCAGTCCACGTTGGTGCTGTGGCGTACGGTACGTACCGCACCGTTGTCGGCGCGTTCGAGCACGCTGAAAAACTGGATCTGGGCGCGGTCGACGGTGATCTGGCCGGTGGCCATGAAATAGTTCGTGATCACGCTCAACCGTCCGGAGTCGATCTGACGGCCCGCCAGCGCCGGATCCTGGAGAAACGCATCGACCGATTCCCAGGGCTCGTCGGCCCGCGATTCCACCAGCGACTCGCCGGTGGTGGGCGGCAGTTCCGGCGCGATCGTGGCCAGGACCGGCGCGGGCGCGGTATTCACGTTGATGGCGGTGACTTCGGGCAGTGCGCAGATATAGGGCGCGAGGGCGGCGTAGAGCGCCGGCGTCATGCCCTTGACCATGCGCAGTTCGCTGGCGCTGGACATCTGCGTATTGGCCACGCGATAAGCCGGCGACAGGCCGAGGTAGTAGTCGTCCTCGGCGCCGTCGGGCAGCGTCGGGTTGATGTCGGCATCGATCCAGTCGCGCACGGAGGCCGCGATCGTGCGTGCGGTGACCTGGTCGGTGTCGCCGACCAGCTCCACCAGTCGCTGGAGCTGTTCCTGGGCCGCATCGGCGTCGCTTCCGGAGAGATTGTTGAGGTTGAAACGCCCCTGCAGGTCGATCACCTGGCCTTGCAGCGCGCCGCCATCCAGGGGTAGATAATCCACGGGCTGCGCCCAGGGCTCGTCGAGGCTGTCGATGTCGGTGAACTCGGCGTCCTGGCGCAGCAGCTTGCCGAGCCAGTTCTCGATGCCGACCGCGTACCACCAGGCCTGCTCCGACTGCCAGATGTTGCCGCTGCGATGCAGGGCAAGGTTCATCTGCGAGAGCATGCCCGCCCCGATGATCGCCACCAGCGAGACGATCAGCATGGCGGTCAGCAGGGCGACGCCCCGTTCGTGATGCACGGCGCGCACCGTCACTTCTCGGCTCCCGGGACCATGAACACCAGCCGCAGGTCGCCCCATTCGGGGGTGGTCACGCGCAGCTCTATGGCCAATGGCGGCGCATAGCGTTGTGCCTGCTGGGCGGCGCCGGTCGTCGGGTCCACGGTGGGAATGGCGCCGGGTGCGGCATCGACGGGCCAGCGGTCGCGCCATTCGCGATCGCCGTCGAGAAAGCGCCATTCGAGATCGGACACGTCCTCCAGCAGGGTCGATTCGACGGGCGCGCTGTCCTGCGCCTGATCGAGTACCCGCCAGTAGGCCCGAACCAGGTTGTCGTCCTCGTCGATGCGATACGCGACGCGCTGAAGACTGCTGCGGATGTCGCCGAGCGGATTGCGCCAGCCGTTACGGGTGAACTGGAGGCCGAGATCCGGACTGCCGGTAATCGCCGGCTGGCTGTCGCCGAAGCTGTCGCGCACCGGGCGGTCGACGATCTGTTCGATGTCCTGGCGCATTCGCCAGACCGCCATCTGCAGCGTCTTGCTGCGCTCCAGCGCGGCGGTCACCGTTTCGCGCGTCGAGATAACCGACGACAGGCCGCCATAGGCCATCGCCGCCATGACCACGAATACCGCGATCGCGATCAGCAGCTCGATGAGCGTGAAACCGGCCTGTTGTCGGCTCGCCATCAGAAGCTCGAACCGTAATCGGCGGCATCGTTGGCGCTCGCTTCGGCCGCGTTGTCGCCCGGGGCGTTCACCGGATCGATATGCTGGGTGACGAAGCCGCTGAGCAATGCCGTCGACTCTGGCTCCGGATCGCCGCTGTTGGTGTCGATCCGGAAAACTCGCAGGTCGATGCGGCGCACGTCCGGGTCCGGGGATTCGGAAATCTCGGCGACCCAGCGCCAGTCGCTACCGCCCATTTCGGTATCACCGTCCTCGGTGCCGGTGTCGGGCCATTGTTCGGCAATCTGGTACTGGACGAGCTGGTTGCGTGCGACCCACTGGGCCAGGGTGCGATCGTGGATGTAGCGGGCATAGTCCGCGTAACGCGCGCCGCCGGAGATGAACGCGCCCAGCGCGAGCGCCAGTATTGCGGTCGCCACCAGGACCTCGATGAGGGTGAAACCGCGCTGCCGATTCATCGTCGCCCCTCGATGCGTGTCAGTTCGAGGGTACCGGCGGCTTCGCCGACGAGGCGATAGCGGTGTTCGACGTCAGGCGAGAACAGCTCGAGCTCGAACGGGATCATTTCGCCGCTGGACAAAAAGACCGCCTCCGGCCGCACCACGTCCTCCTCGTCCTCATCCTCGTCGGGCTGGACCAGCTGGGGCGTGTCGTCGTCGCGGGCGATCAGCGCGATCACCAGTCCCTCGCCGAGTTCGCGCGGCCGCAGCGGCGTGTCCGTACCGGCGAGCGGCTGCCAGCCGTCGTCGCCGAGGCGCAGGAAGCGATAGCCGCCGCGTGTAATGTCGAGTCCGATTTCGCGACCGTAGAGGATCGCGTCGTCGGCGGCCGTCGTGGCCAGCGCTTCCAGTCGTTTCGCTTCGGTATCCAGCCGGTCCGCAGGGCCGGTGGGATTGATCGACAGGGACACGAAAGCCATGACCACGCCGATGATCAGGGCAACGACCAGCACTTCGACGAGCGTGAACCCGGTCTGTGCCCGACGCTGATGATGCCGCGGTTGACGCATGTCTTACGCGCGGCGCGCGGGCTAGCTGTCGAGCGCCCAGTTGCCGATGTCCGCGTCGCTTTCCTCGCCGCCGGGACGGCCGTCGCGGCCCAGCGTGTAGACGTCGATCTCGCCATGCTCACCGGGGTTGCGATAGTGGTAGGTTTCGCCCCAGGGGTCGGTCGGGATACGGTCGAGATAGCCGCCGGATTTCCAGTTGCGCGGCTCGGGCTGCGTAGTCGGCTTGTCGACCAGCGCGGCGAGGCCCTGCTCGGTGGTGGGATAACGGAAGTTGTCCAAGCGATAGAGCTTGAGCGCGCTCTCCACCGCGCGGATGTCCTGGCGCGCCTTGGCGACGCGTGCGGCATCCGGGCGGTCGATGATGTTGGGCACCACGATGGCGGCCAGGATGCCGAGGATCACCACCACGACCATGATCTCGATGAGCGTGAAGCCGCGCTGCGTGGCGCGAGCGCCTGCGGTAAGACCCTGTCGCATCATATTGTTATCTCCTGCGGATGACGTATCCGAATAGTGTAAGCCGGGCGCGCGAAGACCGGCGCCGGGCCGTTGATTATTTGACCAGCTGGTTCAGGTTGAACACCGGCAGCAGGATCGCGAGCACGATGATCAGTACGAGTCCGCCCATGGCCAGGATGACCGCGGGCCCCAGAATACCCATCACCCCTTGCCGGAGTGTTTCCACCTCGCGTTCCTGATGTTCCGCCGCGCGGCCGAGCATCATGTCCAGTTCGCCGGAAATCTCGCCGTTGGCGATCATGTGCAGCGTGATCGGCGGAAACAGACGCTCGCGCCCCAGGGCCCGGTGAATGGCGTCGCCCTCTCGAACACGCGCCGATGCGCGCTTGATCGCATCGCGCATGGGCAGGTTGGTGACCACGTCCGCGCCGATGGTCATCGCGTCGAGCGCGGGGACGCCGCTGCGGGTGAGAATCGACAGCGTGCGCGTGAAACGCGCCGTGTTCACGCCGCGCGCGAAGCGTCCGATCAGCGGCAGCTGCAGAACCCGCGACTGGACCACGCGCTTGAAGGCCGGCCGACGCATGCCGTAGATGAACCCCGTGACGCAGGCGCCGAGAATCAGCGCCAGCAACCAGCCCCAGTAGCGCAGGAAATCACTGACCGCGATAAGCCCGGTGGTCAGCGGCGGCAGGTCGGCGTTGACGCTTTCGAAGACTTCCACGAGATCGGGCACGACCGTGGCGAGCAGCGCGATGACGATACCGATGGCCACGACCGACAGGAATGCCGGATAGATCATGGCCGCCAGGACCTTCTGGCGCATGGACTGCTGATCCTCGACGTAGTCGGCCAGCCCGGTGAGCACTTCGTCGATCCGCCCGGACTGTTCGCCGGCCGCCGTGGTTGCCCGATAAAGCTCGTCGAAGCTGTTCGGGAAATGGCCCAGGGCATCGGCAAGCGTATGGCCCTCGACCACCTGCGAGCGCACGCCGACGATGATGCGCTGCACCTTGTCGCTATCCGTCTGTTCGGCGACCGCCTTGAGTGCCTCCTCCATCGGCAGGCCGGCGTGGGTGAGCGTTGCGAGTTGGCGCGTGAACAGGGACAGTTCGGTGACGCTGATACCGCGCGAGAACGAAAACCCGCGCGCGCGGCCGCTCTTGCGGTCGGCGACTTCGTGCACCTCGATGGGCGTGAGGCCCTGATCGCGCAACTGCGCGCGAATGGCGCGCGCGGCATCGCCCTCGAGCACGCCTTTCTTTTCGCGCCCGCGGGGGTCGAGCGCGGTGTATTCGTAAGCGCCCAAGGCTAGGCTCTAACTCTCACGGGTCACGCGCAGCACTTCTTCGAGCGTCGTGTTGCCCGCCAGGACGTTGGCAATGCCGTCGGCGCGAATGCTCGGCGTGGTCTTGCGCGCGTGGCGTTCCAGCGCCTGCTCGGACACCTGCTCGTGAATGAGATTGCGCATCTCGTCGTCGACCACCACAAGCTCGTAGACGCCGGTACGCCCGCGAAAACCGGACTGGTTGCAGGCTTCGCAGCCGGCCGGCTTGTGCAGAATCGGCGGATCCTCGGGATCGGCGTGCAGCAGCTCGCATTCGCGTCGGTTGGCGACATACGATTCGCGGCAGTCCTTGCACAGCGTGCGCACGAGCCGCTGCGCCATGATGCCGATGAGGCTCGAGGACAGCAGGAAGGGTTCGACCCCCATGTCGCGCAGGCGCGCGATCGCGCCCACGGCCGTGTTGGTATGCAGGGTCGAAAACACCAGATGGCCGGTGAGTGACGCCTGCACCGCGATTTCCGCGGTTTCCAGGTCGCGAATTTCGCCGATCATCACCACGTCCGGATCCTGGCGCAGGATGGCGCGCAGCCCGCGCGCAAAGCTCATGTCGACCTTGGAGTTCACCTGCGTCTGGCCGATGCCGTCGAGGTAGTACTCGATCGGGTCCTCGACGGTCATGATGTTGCGGGTGCGGTCGTTGATCCGGGTCAGGCCAGCGTACAGGGTCGTGGTCTTGCCGGAGCCGGTCGGGCCGGTGACGAGCATGATGCCGTGCGGCTTGTGGATCAGCGCGTCGATGCCCTCGAGAGTTTCCTCGGGCATGCCCAGCTGTGGCAAGTCGAGACGGCCGGCCTGCTTGTCCAGCAGTCGCATCACCACGCGCTCGCCGTTGCCCGACGGGATGGTCGAGACGCGCACGTCCACCGGCCGGCCCGCGATGCGCACCGAGATGCGTCCGTCCTGCGGGATACGCTTTTCGGCGATATCCAGCTTGGCCATCACTTTCACGCGGGAGATCAGGCGCGGGGCGAGCTGGCGGGGCGGGCTGAGTACTTCACGCAGCACACCGTCGACACGAAAACGAACCGTCAGCCGCGACTCGAACGGCTCGATATGAATATCGGACGCGTTCTCCTTGATCGCTTCCGTGAGCAGCGCGTTGATCAGCCGGATGATCGGCGCGTCGTCGGACGACTCGAGCAGGTCGGCGGGTTCGGACAGTGCGCGTGCGGCATCCGAGAGATCCATTTCCTCATCCATGCCTTCGACGATCTGCATGGACTCGTTGGCCTTGCCCTCGTAGTCGTTCTGCAGCAGCGCGTCGAAGGAGCCGGCATCCACGCGGTGTATTTCAAGCGGGCGCTTGCAGTAGCGGCGGACCTCGGAGAGCGCGGTCTGGTTGACCGGGGCGCGAACCGTCACTTCGATGGCGCCGTCGTGTTCGGCGCCGAGCATGATGCCGTGGCGCTTGGCAAAGGCGAACGGAAGGCGATCGACGCCGCCCGGCCCGGCGGTTGGCGCGGGCGCGGCCATGTCGTCGGCGATCGGTTCGAGGCTGAGCGTTTCGAGATTGTCGCTCATGTGCTGTCCTGCCGGTTACGGCGCTTCTAGAACTGGTCGCCGCGACGCTTGCCGCCCCGGGCATCGCGGTCGGAGTCGCGCGGCGTGCTCTCGTTGTTGCTCACACCCGAATCCTCCGAGAACGAGTCGCTGTCGTCATACTCGTTGATCGGGGGCAGCTGTGGCCGTTGTTCCTCGCCCATGAGCGGGATACTGGTCTCCGCCTGCTGCTCCTGCAGGGAGCGGATGTAGTTGTATTTCTTGCGCGTGTAGTAGTCCGCTTCGCCGCCGCCGCGCAGAATCGTCGGCCGGATGAAGTTGAGCAGGTTGCGCTTGTTCTTCTGCACGTTCCGGAACGTGAACAACGCGCCGAGCAACGGAATATCGCCGAGCAGCGGCACCTTCTGTTCGGACTCCGTGACCTGATCGTCGATCAGGCCGCCGAGGACCAGGATCTGGCCGTTCTCGACTTCCACGGATGTGGTGAGGGTGCGGTTGTTGGTGATCAGGTCCACCGCGCCCGTCTGGCTCGAGCCCTGGGCGATGCTCGAGATCTCCTGATCGATGGTGAGCTGGATCGTGTCGCCGGCGCTGATCTGGGGCGTGAAGCCCAGGGTGAGACCGACGTCCTTGCGTTCGATGGTCTGAAACGGGTTGGTGAGGCCGTTGTTGACGCCGCCACCGGTCGTCCCGCTGGTGTAGTTGCCGGTCACGAAGGGGACTTCCTGGCCAACCTTGATCTCGGCTTCCTCGTTGTCGCGGGTGATCAGCGAAGGGGTGGACAGCACGTTGGTGTTGGTGTTGCCGGACAGGGCGTTGACGAGGACCGCGAAACCGGTGCCGCTGTCGTTGATGTCGCCCAGGGCGACATTGAGACCCTGCTGGATCAGGCTCAGCGGGGTGCCATCCATGGCAAGAGAGGGGACCGCGGTCAGGGTGTCCTGATCCAGGATGCTCGCAGCCGCGGGGCCGCCGTTTTCGAAAGCGGCGACGTTGACACCGAGCTGGCGGGAACGGGTCAGGCTCACTTCGGCGATGATTGCCTCCACCAGCACCTGCCCCCGGCGGATATCCAGCTGCTCGATGACCTGCTTGATCTGGCGCATCGTATCGGCGGGGGCGGTGACGACCAGCGCGTTGGCGCCGGGTTCGGCGATCACGCTCACACCGTTCGCACCGCCGCCAGGACGGCGCGCCGCACTGCTGCTGGCATTGCCGCCATTGCCGCCGCTGCTCGCCGACGTGGCGCCCTGGCCGTCGGCATAGTTCTGCAGCACGGGCGCGATGGTTTCGGCGTCCGCGTAATCGAGATAGACGACTTGCGTGCCGCCGCTCTGTTCGGACTCGGTATCCAGATCGGCAATGATCGCGCGCAGGCGCAGGCGCTCCTGGCGGCCGCCGCTGATGATCACGCTGTTCGTGCGCTCGTCCGGGATTATGGTGAAGTTGCCCGCGGCCGCGTTGCCGCTGGCGCCGGCCTTGAGCTGATCGACGACCGCCGCCACTTCCGACGCGCTCGCGTATTGCAGACGGATGCTTTCGACGTCCTTGAGGCCGTTACGATCGATCTTCGCCACGATCTCGGCCATGCGCTGTGCGTTGGCCGCGCGATCGGAAATGATCAGCGTATTGGACGCGGAGTAGGCCGCCAGATGCCCGTACTGCGGTACGAGCGGGCGCAGGATCGGCACCAGCTGATCGGCAGGCACGTTGTCGACGTTGATCACGCGCGTGACGATGTCCTCGCGGGTCGCGTTGCCGCCACGGCGGCCGAACCCGCCGTCCTGCTTCGCGTTGATCTGCGGGATGATCTTGGTGACTTCGCCCGAGGGCACTGCCGCGAACCCATGGACCTCGAGCACCGAGAGGAAGGTCTCGTAGAGCTGACTGGGCGTCATCGGCTCGGTCGAGAGCACGGTCACGTCGCCCTTGACGCGCGGGTCGACCACGAAATTGCGCCCGGTGACTTCGCTTACCGTCGCGATCAGCGTCGTGATGTCCGCATCCTTGAGATTCAGCGTGAATGAATCTCCCTGAGTGGTCGCGGTCTGGCTGGTAGCGGTCTGGGCCGTCGCTGTCCCCATGGCGAACAAAGAGAGTGCGAGCAGGCAGAAAAACCGGCGCAAGACGATGGCTGTCATTTTAGAAATTCACCGTGACGGTACGTTGCTGGCCATCGCGTTCGAGCGTCACGGACGCGCTGCTGGCCTCGGCGAGATTGCTCAGTAACCTGAGCGACGCGGCCGGGTTGTTCAGCGGTTGCCCGTTGACGGCAGTGACCAGTTCCCCCGGTTCCAGGCCGGCCTTCTCAAATAGCCCCCGGTCGGCCCCCGGATAAATACGGTATCCCACGAGGTTGCCGTTTTGTCGCTCCGGCTGCAAGCGGATGTATCGCGATGCATTTGCCGGATTGGCAAGAATTTTCTGGCGTACCTCACCCAAGTCGCTGGCGAGTTCGCTGGAGACGGCCTGGGTGCGTTCGATGCCCTTGAGCGACTTGGCCTGCTTGACGCTCTCGAGCGTCAGCGTCTCGAAACGACCGCTACGGTCGAGGATGACCCGGTTGGCGTAGATGGCGTGCAGTTTCACGCCGTTGTCGATGGCATCGCCCACCGCGTAGCTCTCCTGGTCGGAACGGCCGCTGCGGATCAGCGCACGGGAGCGGTTGCCGTTTTGCTCGGACACAATGCCGGTAAGTACGAGGTTGAGGCGGGTCTCGGGCGCGTTGATGATCTCGCGCTCCTCGGCCGCCGAGCTATCGACGCTCTGTTCGCCGAACAGGTGAGCACTCGCGATGGTGTCGACATCCACGCTATCGCCACCGCGGTCGTTCGTCGGGCCGGTGACGGCGGGCATGAGTTCGTTCTCGCCAGCCGGCCACGCGAGCCAGAAGAGCCGGGCGGCCGAAAGGGCAATGAGGATTACCAACAGAATGTTGGCTATTTCGGGCAGGCGGCCAAGCCAGCGCTGCGCGTCGCGGGAGAGTTCAACGGCCATGGGGCGGAGTCTACCCCACGAAGATGACGTTGCGGTCAAGCCGCACGGCGAATTCCAGCGAGCGTTCGAGTTTGCCGTGCCGCGGGTGCGGGTTAGACTTGCGCCGTTACCGCTCGCCTGTGTTTTTTGCATGTATCTGCGCTATTACGGTCTCGATGACTATCCGTTCTCGGTGACGCCGGACCCGGCGTTCCTGTATCTGAGCGCGAGTCATCGGGAAGCGCTGAGCCATCTGCTTTACGGCGCGGGCGAGCACGGTGGCTTCGTTGCGCTGATCGGCGAAGTCGGTACCGGCAAGACGACGCTGATCCGGGCGCTGGTCGATAACGACATGCCGGAACTCGATATCGCGCTGTGCTGGAACCCGCATCTAGAGGTGCGCGAGTTCGTCGCCACCATCTGCGACGAGCTGGGCGCGGAATACGACCCACGCCGCGACACGTCGCTCAAGGATCTCGTCGATCGCCTGAACCGCCATCTGCTGGCCACCCATGCCAATAATCGGCGCACGGTACTGATCATCGACGAGGCGCAGAACCTCAGCCGCGGCGTGCTCGAACAGCTGCGCCTGCTGACCAATCTCGAAACCCACAAGCACAAGCTGTTGCGCATCATTCTCGTCGGACAGCCGGAACTGGAACAGCTGCTGGCCCGTCATGACCTGCGACAGCTGTCGCAGCGGATCACCGCGCGTTTCAAGCTCAATGCGCTGGGTTACGGCGAGACACGCGCCTATGTTCAGCATCGCCTCAAGCTCGCCGGCGGTTCGCAGCATCTGTTTTCCGCTGGCGCGCTGTTTGCCCTGCGCCGTTATACCGGCGGCATACCCCGGCTCATCAATATGGTGTGCGAGCGCGCGCTGATGGGCGGTTATGCCCACGCACGCTCGAAGATCGGGCCGCTCATCGTGTCGCGCGCGGCACTGGAAACGCTGCCGCGCGAACGCCATTCTCGCTGGCTGCGGGTCGGGGTTCCTGCGGCGAGCCTGGCTGCGGTGGCCGTGGTCGGCACGCTGGCATGGTATCCCGGCATCGAGCTCACGCGTGCCGCGGAATGGATGCAGAGCGGCGGGGCGGGCGCTTCCACGCCCGTAGCCGGCGATGTCGTGGGTGAGGACAACGCGCCGAACGCGGCCGCGCCGGAGAACGGCGGCGCGAACGCCATGCTGGCGACCGGCGAGGGTGGCGACAGCTACCGGCCGATGCCGGCGGATACCGACGTCGCGGCCAGCGACGTCGAGGAGACGGAAAGCGCACCGGATACCGATGTCAGCAGCGGCAGTGGCGGCAGCACGACTGCCGAATCGGTACCGGCGCCGGGTGGCCTGCCGGCGGGCGACGCCGACATCACACAGTTGTTGCGCTTGTGGGGCGTCTTCGGCTCCGAGGTCCGTACCGATTGTCGCAGCCTGCGGGTGGGGGATCTGCGCTGTCTTGCGGACACCGGCAACTTTTCCGTCATCCAGCGCTATAACCGGCCAGCATTGCTGACCATTCAGGATGAAGGACGCACGCGCAAGGTTCTTCTGAGTTCGCTCGACGGGCCCGAAGCCACGCTGGTGGGAGCGGACGGTACCCGCCGGATCACGCGGGCGGCCTTGGGCCGCATCTGGACCGGCGAGTTCGAGGTCGTCTGGCGTGCCGACTCGGGTGTCAGCCTGATTCAGCCGGGTGCGGTGGGATCGGCCGTCGTCTGGCTGCGCAAGCGCCTCGACCGTATTCGTGGCCGCAACCCGGAAACGCAGCTAGGCCCGGCATCGCCCATCTACGATGAAGCGCTGCAGCAGCGGCTGCGCGCCTTTCAGGCCGCGAACGGCCTGAAGGCAGACGCCATGGCCGGTCCACGCACCCAGATGATGCTCAATGGCGCCGTGCCATCGCCCGGATCGCCCGCGTTGAACCCCGTAGAGGAATAGGCGTGTCGTATCTGGTCGATGCTCTCAAGAAAGCCGAGCGTGAGCGGCACGAAAATCAGCGCGCAGATCTGCGCTCGCTCGCCGAAGGCGGGCCGGGGCCGGGCAGCGGTGGCTCGGGCCGGGCGCTGCGGTGGCTGGTCGGGCTGCTGGTTGTCTGCAACGCGGCGCTTCTGGCTTATCTGTTCGTGCCCACGCGCGTCTCCGAGGCATTCGTCGAACCCGCGCCCACGGTTGTGTCCAGCGCGGGTGAAACACAAGCGCCGTCGTCGCCGGAGTCCGCGGCGGAAACTGACGAAACGGGCGCGCAGGCCAGCGGGCCGGTGGCGAAATCGTCTGGCGAGAACACCGAGCGCGCGCCGGCGCAGTCCAACGTCGGCGCGCGCGCCACAGCCGCGCCGCAAGAGGCGCCGGAACGTCTCCAGGCGCGTGGCAGTGACCAATCCGCGCCGACGGCGCCGTCGAGCCCGACGTTGCCGCCGGCGAAGCCGCGGCCCATGGAAAATCTTCGACTGTCGAACGACGCGCCGCGTGCTGGCGGCGGCCAGGTCACCTATTCACGCACGCCGCTCGACGACGCCCCATCGTCTCGGCCGCCGGGGCCGCAGCCGAACGCGCCTGCGCCGCGTGGCTCCGCGCCGGCGGTCGCGATCAATGGCCATCTGTTCAGCACCGTGCCCGGACGAAGTTTCATATTGGTCAACGGACGTCGCTATCACGAGGGCGAACGTCTCGCCGAAGGCCCCGCCGTGGAATCGATCGACGCGACCGGTGCGACGCTGAACTACCGGGGCGATCGATACCACGTGAAAGGGCCGAGCTAGCCATGAGCCGAACAACGCGCAAGCACAGTATCTGGGCCTGTTTCGTTTTAGTCCTGGGGCTGTGTGTGTCTGGCGGACCGGCTGTGGCCGACAGCCTGCGCTGCGGCGGCGCGCTGATCCAGACCGGTGACCCGGCGGCCGTCGTGCGTAACAAGTGTGGCGCGCCGGATTTCGTCGACCCGTGGATCGGCGGAAGCGGTCTTGCCTATGGGCAGACGCTCTCCATGGAGGAGTGGACCTATAATCGGGGCCCGAGCCGCCTGTTGCAGATTCTCGTCTTCCGCGACGGCAAACTGCAGCGCATTCGCGACGACGGCTACGGTTTTACCGTGAGGCGCGGCGCGAATGAATGCCGCCCCACGGATATCGCCCGGGGCATGAGCAAGTATCGTCTGCTGCAGGCCTGTGGCGAACCGATCCAGAAAAGCGGCGGGTTCGTTTTCAGCAGGCGCAACGACGTCGGGACCTACGACTACCGGCTGCGGCGCGGTGTGAATCCTGTTTACCGTGAAAAATGGGTCTTCAATTTCGGCGGCAATCGCCTGCTACGCGAAGTCACGCTGGAAAACGCGATCGTCGTCGACTCCGATACGCTCGAACGCGGTTTCGATCGCTAACGAAAACCGATTGGCGATCCGCGACGGCGGCGTGGGATATTTAGGGTGCAACGTGCACTTGCTACGGTGCGCGCATAGCAGGCAGCTGTCTTGTATAAGGAAGAAGCCGGCGAGCGCGGCGTTCAAGGGTACTCAATCGAGGAGATGGCTCCCCGGGACGGGCTCGAACCGCCGACCTAGTGATTAACAGTCACCCGCTCTACCAACTGAGCTACCGGGGAACTGAGTATCCCTGTGTTTTTCGCTGTGTAGCGAAGGCCGCGTATGCTAGGCGAACGATGGCGGATTGGCAAGCGTTGTGAGGCAATTTTTCCATGCCGCATTTGGGCGAGCCTAGAAGACGCGCGTGCCTCTGGCCGTACCGAATTTGCGTAAGGCGCACATCTGTTACTTCAACCGCGCGTCGCTTGTTTTCATGCGAACCGCGCCAATCATGACGGCATGAGCGAAAGCAACTTCAATCTCAAGGCGGACTGGGCGCCCGCAGGTGATCAGCCAACCGCAATCCGGGGGCTGGTCGAAGGGCTGGACGACGGGCTGGCCCATCAGGTGCTGTTGGGCGTGACCGGCTCCGGCAAGACGTTCACGATGGCGAACGTCGCGATGCAGGCCAACCGGCCCATGCTGGTGATGGCCCCGAACAAGACGCTGGCCGCGCAGCTGTACGGGGAGATGAAGGAGTTCTTCCCGGACAACGCGGTCGAGTACTTCGTGTCCTATTACGACTACTACCAGCCGGAAGCCTATGTGCCGGCCTCGGATACGTTCATCGAGAAGGATTCGTCGGTCAACGAGCACATCGAACAGATGCGCCTGTCGGCTACGAAGGCGCTGATGGAGCGACGCGACACGATTATCGTGGCATCGGTCTCGGCAATCTACGGTCTCGGTGATCCCAAGGCCTATTTCTCGATGGTGATGCACCTGGACGAGGGCGACCGCATCGGCCAGCGCGACATCGTCAAGCGCCTCACCGAGCTTCAGTACAAGCGCAACGACGTGGCGCTCGAGCGCGGCACCTACCGGGTGCGCGGCGAGATCATCGACGTGTTTCCGGCAGAAGCCGATGATGAAGCCGTGCGTATCGAGCTGTTCGATGACGAGATCGAGCGTCTTTCGTATTTCGATCCGCTCACGGGTACCGTCAATCGCAAGGTGCCGCGGCTGACGATTTATCCGAAGACGCACTATGTGACGCCGCGCGAACGCATGGTCGGGGCCATGGATGCGATCAAGGCGGAGATGAAGGAGCGCGTCGCCTGGTTCGAGAAAGAGGGCAAGCTGCTCGAGGCGCAGCGTATCGAGCAGCGCACGCTCTTCGATCTGGAGATGATCAACGAGATCGGCTTCTGCTCCGGCATCGAGAACTACTCGCGCTATCTGTCCGGGCGTGCGCCGGGCGAGCCGCCGCCGTGTCTGCTCGACTATCTGCCGGACGACGCGATCATGGTGCTGGACGAGTCGCATGTGACCGTCCCCCAGATTGGCGGCATGTACAAGGGCGATCGCGCGCGCAAGGAAACGCTGGTGGAATACGGCTTTCGTCTGCCGTCCGCGCTCGACAATCGGCCGCTCAAGTTCGAGGAGTTCGAGCGCGTGGCGCCGCAGATGGTCTATGTGTCGGCCACGCCCGGCGCCTACGAGACCGAGCACGCCGACAACACCGTCGAGCAGGTGGTGCGTCCGACAGGGCTGGTCGATCCGGCGATCGAGATTCGGCCGGCCGAGAATCAGGTCGACGATCTGCTGTCGGAAATTCAGGAGGTCACCGGCAGGAATCAGCGTGTTCTGGTGACCACGCTCACCAAGCGCATGGCGGAGGATCTCACCGAGTATCTGCACGAGAACGGCGTGCGCGTGCGCTACCTGCATTCGGATATCGATACCGTCGAACGCAGCGAGATCATTCGTGATCTGCGCCTTGGCGAGTTCGATGTGCTCGTGGGTATCAACCTGCTGCGCGAGGGGCTGGATATTCCCGAGGTTGCGCTGGTGGGCATCCTGGACGCCGACAAGGAAGGCTTCCTGCGTGCCGAGCGCTCGCTGATCCAGACGATCGGACGCGCGGCCCGCAACGTGGACGGCCGCGCGGTGCTGTACGCAGACAACATCACCGGGTCCATGCGTCGGGCGATCGACGAGACCGAGCGCCGTCGTGCCAAGCAGATTGCCTTCAACGAAGAACACGGCATCACGCCGCAGACCATCAAGAAGGCGGTGGCCGATGTCATGCGCCACGGCTACGAGGAGTACAGCGAGGTCAAGGAGCGCAAGAAGGTGGCCGAAGTGGGCGCCGACTATGCGCGCATGACGCCGAATCAGCTCGCCAAGGAGATCGAAAAGCTCGAGAAGCAGATGTTCAAGCACGCCGAGAACCTGGAGTTCGAGCAGGCCGGCGAACTCCGGGATCGCATTTCCAAGATCCGCGAGCACGCCTTCGAACTGCCGGCGAAGGCGGGCTGATCGCGTCTCGGTAACGCGGAGCAGGGCGGTCAAAAAATTTACAACTAACGGTTGCCGCGCTCGCCGATAGCCGGTATCTTTGCGCCCTCATTAGGCGCGTAGCTCAGTTGGTTAGAGCGCTACCTTGACATGGTAGAGGTCGGTGGTTCGAATCCACTCGCGCCTACCAGATTCTATGTGGATGCGGTAAGTGCCGTGGCTCGACATCACGGCGATGGCAGGGATTCTCACCACCGACCCTTCGGGTCGGGGTTGCCGGCTTCTAAGAAGCCGGCCCTTCGGGCTCCCTGCGGTCGCGTCACCCCGCTGCGCGGGGTGGTCGAATCCACTCGCGCCTACCAGACGATAGAAAAGCCGCTACGGGTTCCCGAGCGGCTTTTTATTTATCTGCAGTCTTCAGACTGCCCATGCACGCGGCCCCTGGTATCGGCCGCCACTGAACAGGAAGGACATCATGCCCGCCATCACGCTGCCCGACGGCACCGTCAAATCCTTCGACCAGCCGGTTACCGGTATGCAGGTCGCCGAATCGATCGGCGCAGGGCTGGCGAAAGCCACGCTCGCCGCCCGTGTCGACGGCCGCCTCGCCGATGCCTGTGTCGAGATCGATCACGATGCCGAGGTCGCGCTGATCACCGCGCGTGACCCGGAAGGCCTCGACATCATCCGTCACTCCTGTGCGCATCTGCTGGGTCAGGCGCTCAAGACGATCTACCCGAACGTGCAGATGGCGATCGGGCCCGTGATCGACGACGGCTTCTATTACGATATCGCCATCGACCGCACGCTCACGCCCGAGGATCTGGAAAAGATCGAGGCGCGCATGCACGAGCTGGCCGAGCGCGATCACGACGTGATTCGCGAAGTCGTGACCCGCGACAAGGCGTTGGAAACCTTTGAGGCGCGCAACGAGCCGTATAAACAGGAAATCGTGCGCGGCATTCCGGAAGGCGAGACCATCGCGCTCTATCACCACGAAGACTACACCGACATGTGCGTAGGCCCGCACGTGCCGAACTCGCGGCACCTGCGTGCCTTCAAGCTCACCAGCCTGGCTGGTGCCTACTGGCGCGGTGACGCGAACAACGAGATGCTCACCCGTATCTACGGCACGGCGTGGGCGAACAAGAAGGACCTCAAGGCGCATCTGGCGCATATCGAGGAAGCCAAAAAGCGCGACCATCGCCTCATCGGCCGCCGGCAGGAACTCTTCCATATTCAGGAAGAGGCGCCCGGCATGGTGTTCTGGCACGACCGCGGCTGGCAGATCTATCTGCAGATTACCGACTACATCCGCGCGCGGCTCAAGCGCCAGGATTATCGCGAGGTGCATACGCCATCGCTGATCGACCTGTCGCTATGGGAAAAATCCGGCCACGCCGACAAGTTCATGGACAACATGTTCATCACCGGCTCGGAGGAACGCCAGTTCGCCGTCAAGCCGATGAACTGTCCGGCGCATGTGCAGATCTACAACCGCGGTCTGAAAAGCTACCGCGACCTGCCGTTGCGTCTGGCCGAGTTCGGCTCCTGTCATCGCAACGAGGCCTCGGGGACGCTGCACGGGCTGATGCGCGTGCGCGGCTTCACCCAGGACGATGCCCATATCTTCTGTACCGAGGCGCAGATCGGGGCCGAGGTCGGCGCGTTCATCGACCTCCTGTACTCGGTGTACCGGGACTTCGGCTTCGACGAGGTGCTGATCAAGCTCTCGACCCGGCCCGAGCAGCGGGTCGGCTCCGATGCGATTTGGGACAAGTCGGAGGCGGCGCTGCAACGCTGCCTGGAAGACAAGGATCTGGACTTCGAGCTGCAGCCGGGCGAAGGCGCCTTCTACGGGCCCAAGATCGAGTTCTCGCTGCGTGACTGCCTCAATCGTGTGTGGCAGCTGGGCACTGTCCAGCTGGACTTTTCCATGCCGGACCGTCTCGGCGCCGAATACGTCGACGAGAACGGCGATCGCCAGGTGCCGGTGATGATCCATCGCGCCATTCTCGGCTCGCTGGAGCGCTTCATCGGTATCCTGATCGAGCACTACGCCGGTTCGATGCCGCTGTGGTTGTCGCCGTCACAGGCCGTGTTGCTCAACATCACCGATGCGCAGTCCGATTTTGTGCGTGCCGCCGAGAAAAAGCTCCAGGACGCGGGGCTCCGGGTGGATACGGACTTGAGAAACGAAAAGATCGGCTACAAGATCCGTGAACATACGATGCAACGCGTGCCCTATCTGCTCGTGGTTGGCGATCGTGAAGTCGAATCCGGATCAGTGGCCGTACGGACCCGCGAAGGCGAGGATCTCGGCAGCATGACGGTAGACGACTTCGTCACGATGGCCCGAGAGCGGGTGGAGGCGAGAAATTAGCCTTCCGAGGCTGGTTCGCGCGCGATCATCTGCTATACTCGCGCGCTTCGCGCAATTCGTGTACGCGAGAAGCAGTGCGAAATGCCGCTAATGCAAGGAGGACGCTGAAATCGCTTCTGGACAAAAGGATCGTCGCAACGATGCAATAACGGCGCGGGAAGTCCGCGTGATCGACCCCGAAGGGGAACAGGTCGGCATCATGCGAATCGAGGATGCGCTCGAGAAAGCGGCCGAGTATTCACTCGACCTAGTCGAGGTCTCGCCGAACGCCAATCCGCCGGTCACCCGGATTATGGATTACGGCAAGCACATCTTCGAAAAGAAAAAGACCCAGCAGGCTGGCAAACAGAAACAGAAGCAGACGCAGCTCAAGGAAGTGAAGTTTCGCCCCGGTACCGACAAGGGCGACTACAACATCAAGCTGCGGAAGCTGAGAGAGTTTCTGGAAGACGGCGACAAGATCAAGATCACGCTGCGTTTTCGCGGCCGCGAAATGGCCCATCAGGAACTCGGCATGGAGTTGATGGACAAGGTTCGCGACGATCTGGAAGAGATGGCGTCGGTCGAGCAGCATCCTGAAATGCAGGGTCGCCTGATGACCATGGTGATGGCGCCGCTCAAGGGCGTGCCCAAGCACAGCAAGAAATAGTGAATCCCGATCATCCGGACGCCGGGCGCCCGGACACGTTGATTTAGAGAGAAGTTATGCCCAAGCTCAAGACGAACCGCGGTGCTGCCAAGCGTTTCAAGCGTACCGGTAGCGGCAAGCTGCGCCGCCGTCGCGCGTACGACAACCATATTCTGACCAAAAAGTCGCCCAAGCGTAAGCGTCGGCTGGCTCAGGGCGCCATGGTTGCGCATTGTGACCAGCCGGGAATGGATCGGCTGATTCCCTACAAATAGTAGGGCGCATTCGGACACCGCGGCGGCCCGTTGCAAGCGGCCGCCGTATTTGATTTTCAACAGTTAGAAACAGGATACGCGAAGATGGCACGAGTCAGTCGCGGCGTGACGGCGAAGGCCCGTCACAAGAAAGTACTCAAGCAGGCCAAGGGCTATTACGGTGCGCGCAGCCGCACGTATCGCGTTGCTCGTCAGGCCGTTTTCAAGGCCGGCCAATACGCCTATCGTGACCGTCGCAACCGCAAGCGCGATTTTCGTGCGCTGTGGATCACGCGTATCAGTGCCGGCGCCAAGGAGCTGGGCACGTCGTACAGCGTGCTCATGAACGGTTTGAAGAAGGCCGGCATCGAGCTCGATCGCAAGATCCTCGCGGATCTGGCGGTGCGCGACAAGCAGACGTTTGCCGCGATCGTCGAGCAGGCGAAGTCCGCCCACGCCTGACCCGCGTGTCCGGCCGGGCACGGCCGGACGCTTGACGGAGCGCCTGCGCATTGCAGAGCGCTCGCGAAAGACATAAAAGGGAAAGGCGCGCGCCTTTCCCTTTTGTTTTTGTGGCTGCTCTTTAGCAGTCCAGGGAGTCCCGGCGCATGACCACCGAACTCGATCGCCTGCGCGATCAGGCATTGGCCGATATTGATGACGCGTCCAGCCTTGCGGCGCTCGACGAAAAAAGGGTCGCGCTGCTCGGTAAGAAAGGGGTCATCACCGCGCAACTCAAACAGCTGGGTGCGCTCGCACCGGATCAGCGCAAGGCCGAAGGCGCACGAATCAACGCGGTGAAAACGGAAATCGCGGAAGCGATCGCGCAGCGCAAGCAAACACTCGAAGCGCTGGCTTTGGAGCGCAGGCTGGAGGAGGAGAGTGTCGACGTCACACTGCCCGGCCGCGGTCGGCGTCCGGGCGCCGCGCATCCGATTACGCAGACCCGTGAGCGTATCGAGCGACTGTTCGTGCACAACGGTTTCGAAGTCGTCCACGGCCCCGAGATCGAGGACGATTACCACAACTTCGAAGCGTTGAACGTCCCGCCGGATCATCCGGCCCGCGCCATGCAGGACACGTTCTATGTCGACGGCGCGCGGCTGTTGCTTCGTACGCATACGTCGCCCGTGCAGATACGCACGATGGAGAGTCGCCAGCCGCCGATTCGTGTCATCGCGCCCGGTCGCGTATACCGTTGTGACTCGGATCGGACCCACAGTCCAATGTTTCATCAGGTCGAGGCGCTTTACGTCGCCGAGCGCGTGAGCTTTGCGGAGCTGCGTGCGGAATTGCAGTCGTTTCTGGAAGCGTTTTTCGATACGGAGCTGAAGCTGCGTTTCCGTCCCTCCTATTTTCCTTTTACCGAGCCGTCCGCGGAAGTCGATATCGACGGGCGCAGTCTCGGTACCGGTTCCGGATGGATGGAGGTTCTCGGCTGCGGCATGGTGCATCCGCGCGTGCTCGAAGCGGCCGGCATCGATGGCGAACGCTACACGGGCTATGCCATTGGCATGGGCGTGGAACGCCTGGCCATGTTGCGCCATGGCGTCACCGATCTGCGCCAGTTCTACGAAAACGACCTGCGTTTTCTTTCCCAGTTCGTATAGGAAGTTCGTCCAGCGGTTTATCCGCGCCAAGCTCGCGGACCTGCGCCGTGGTTCGGCATGATCCAGGCGCGCGAACCCTGCTGAAACACGATTGGCCTGATTTATGAAGACAAGCGAACAATGGTTGCGGGACTGGGTGGCGTTGGATGCGTCGACCGATACGGTCGCCGACACGCTCACCATGGCCGGGCTGGAGGTCGACGCGCTACTCGACGGCGGCCCTGACCTCGACGGTGTTGTCGTGGGCGTGATTCAACACTGCCGCCCGCATCCACAGGCGGATCGTCTCAAGCTGTGTCGCGTCGACATCGGTAACGCGACCCCGCTGGACATCGTCTGCGGCGCCCCCAACGCACGTGAAGGGTTGCACGTGCCCGTGGCCTGCGTTGGGGCGACGCTGCCGAACGGAACGCGCATCAAGGCAACCGAGATTCGCGGCGAGGCGTCTTCGGGAATGCTCTGCAGCGCGAGCGAGCTGGATCTGAGTGTGGACGCGAGCGGCCTGCTGGAGCTCGCGGATTCGGCGCAGCCCGGGACGCCGCTTGCCGACTACCTGGGTCTCCCGGATCGCGTCTTTGATATCGATCTGACGCCCAACCGCGGCGACTGTCTCAGCATGCGCGGCATCGCGCGCGAACTCGCGGTCGCCTTCGACAAACCGATGACGGGGCCAGAAACTGACGTGGTAGCGGCCAAAGGCAACGAACGTCGTGCCGTTACCATCGAAGCGCCCACGCGCTGTGCCGGTTACGCGGCGCGCCAAGTCTCGGATCTCGACCCCGAGGGCGTGACGCCCGTTTGGATGGCGGAACGTCTGCGTCGTGCCGGCGTAAGGCGCATCAACCTGCCGGTCGACATCGGCAACTACGTGATGCTCGAGCTCGGTCAGCCCATGCACGCATTCGACGCCGACAAGCTAGTGGGCGGTATTCGCGTGCGCATGGCCGAGGAGGGCGAGCAGATCGTCACCCTCGATGGCGAGAACGTGACACTGTCGGACGAAACCCTGGTCATTGCCGACGACGACGGGCCGGTGGCGATTGCGGGCATGATCGGTGGTCTGCGGACCGCGGTGAACGACAGCACGCGTCATGTAGTGTTCGAGTCGGCCTGTTTCACGCCCGCTGCCGTTGCGGGCCAGGGGCGCCGCTACAAGATCCATACAGATTCGCTGCACCGGTTCGAGCGCGGTGTCGACCCAGCACTGCATCCGGTGGCGCTCGAACGTGCGACGGCGCTGCTCGTCTCCGAGTCGGGCGGCACGCCAGGTCCCGTAGTGCATAGCGAAGGCAACGCCGTCTGGCCTGAACAACGAAAGATTCGGCTGTCCTTCGCCCACGTTGCACGGCTGCTCGGTCAGGATATCGACCGCCGCTGGATCGAGCATGCACTGGAAGCGCTCGGCATCGGGCTCCAAGACAACGACGAGACATCGCTGGTTGCGGTGCCGCCCAGCTGGCGCTATGACCTGCAGATCGAAGCGGATCTCATCGAAGAGATCGCGCGCGTTTACGGTTACGACCGGCTGAAAACGGCGGCACAGGGCGTGAGTCTGCCGCCCGTGGCGGCGGCTGCCGGCCTGACGGTCGCGCAAAATGCCGATTCGGTTCTTCGCCAGAGGGGCTATAGCGAAGCGATCACCTACAGTTTTGTGGAGCCGGGACTCCATGCCGCGCTCACCGGCGGCGAAGAGGCCGTTGTGCTCGACAACCCGATATCCGACCAACTGGTCGAAATGCGGCGCACGCTATGGGCCAGCCTACTGCCAAGCTGGGCGCATAATGTGCGTCGCCAACAATCCACCGTTCGCCTTTACGAACGCGGCCTGCGGTTCATGCCGGATGATGCCGCGGAAAACGGGGTCGGCCAGCGCGACACGCTCGCTGGGCTGATCAGCGGTCAAGCCGAGCCGACGCACTGGGACCGTGTTGCGCGGCCGGTCGATTTCTTCGATATCAAGGCTGATGCCGAGGCCTTGTTCTCCGGCACGTCCGGTCGACTGACTTTCGTCGCGGCCCGCCACGCCGCGCTGCACCCTGGGCGGAGCGCGGAGATATATCTCGACGATACGCCTGTGGGTTGGGTCGGGCAGCTTTCGCCGGTTTTCTCGAAGCGTTATAAAAACAGCGAATTGCCGTATCTTTTTGAACTGGATTCTAGTGCGCTGGCCGTGGAGGCGGCGGTGCGCTTCGAGCCGCTCTCGGAACAGCCCACCGTACGGCGAGATCTTGCGGTTGTTGTCGCGGAAAAGACACCGGTCGCGTCGCTTGTTGGTGCGATCGAGTCGGTTAACGAGGCGGCAATACGGTCGATCGAGGTCTTCGACCTGTTTCGAGGCGAGGGGCTTGAGACTGGTTTCAAGAGCGTGGCTTTAGGCTTGATTTTCCAAGATAAAGCGAGCACGCTAACTGACGAAGGGGTCGATACAATAATAACTCGCGTCGTGGCGGCTCTCGCTGAACAATGTGACGCGCGAATTAGGGGTGAATAACCGTGGCACTGACCAAAGCGGATCTGACCGAAAATCTCTTTGAGCAGCTCGGCTTCAACAAGCGGGAATCCAAGGAATTCGTGGATTGCTTCTTCGAGGAAGTGCGTTCGACGCTCGAAAGCGGGGAATACGTGAAACTGTCGGGGTTCGGCAATTTCGAGTTGCGCGACAAGAACCAACGCCCCGGTCGCAATCCGAAGACGGGTGAAGAGATCCCGATCTCGGCACGACGCGTCGTGAGTTTCAAGCCGGGCCAGAAGATGCGTGCACGCGTCGAGTCGAGCATTGACGCAGCCAGCTGAAGAACTTCCCCGGATTCCGGACAAGCGCTACTTCACGATCGGTGAAGTCAGCGATCTGTGTCGGGTGAAACCGCATGTGCTTCGCTATTGGGAGCAGGAATTCACCCAGCTGAAGCCTGTAAAGCGCCGCGGCAACCGACGTTATTACCAGCAGCATGATGTGATTATCGCGCGGGATATACGCATGCTCTTGTATGAGCAGGGGTTCACGATCCAGGGCGCGCGACTGCAGCTTCGTGACAAGGGGCGCGTTTTGGCGTCCTTGCCGGTGGCGAGCGCGGCGGATTCACTGGCCTCCATTCGCGGCGAACTCGAAGCCATCGCGCGCCGTCTCGAATAACTGATCGAGTTATTCCGTGGCGTGTTGAATACGTCTCGACGTTTTCTTTTTCTCTGTTAACATACGCATCTTCTCGGGGTATGGCGCAGCTTGGTAGCGCGTCTGCATGGGGTGCAGAAGGTCGTAGGTTCAAATCCTGCTACCCCGACCATCTTTCTTTTCTGGTATCAGCGGGTTAGGGCTTTCGCCAGAAGGCCCATTTCTTCCCATACCGCTTCCATACCGAAACTACACCGAAACTACTGCCGCTCAGTTCCGCTCGTAGCGCTTGAGCGCGAATTTTTAGTAGGTCGACGAATTCGTATACCACCGTGTGCATATCGCATGCGAGCTCTACGAGCTTTCGCGCACCTGGGTCGTATCGGTGGTGGTTGTCTAACGCGAGTTGTACGAACGGATCTTGTCGTTGATTGTCGTATAGCGATAGTACGTGTGAGATCTTTCCAAGCTGAGCCCGTTCGGGTTGATCGAAATATAGTTCGACCAGCATCTCGACAGCAGCAAACTCGTCGTCGCGAGTAATTCGGGAAGGCTCTTCGGCCCCGGGTAGCTGCTGGAGTGTGCGTTTCAATGCACGATGCTCGGCTTTAAACACTCCATGAAAAATCAGCAATGAGTCGGCAAGTTTCTCGATTTGCTCGCGCTGAACCAACAGGTGGGCACGTCGGTCCCCGCTACTTTCCTTCCAAGCGTCCCGAAGCCAACCGCCGAGGAAGCCGAGTGCTATAGGCGCTATAAGTTCTACGAGCATTGCTTCATCCGTGAGAGGGGCTTAGAACGACGCGGCAGCGACTCGCACATGACTACGTTTATGATCGGATAGATAAACGCGGGTCTGTTCGACATCCTGATGGCCGAGTAGTAGCTGAATAACAGTTTCATCGTGTCCCGCTTCGCGCATGAGGTGAGCTCCTAAACTGCGAATTTCGTGGAATGTCGGCGGATTCGCCACCCCGTCGTAAAACCCGCTTGCGCGCCGCACCTTAGCGAACTCGCGGATCAGCTGATCTTTGAGCACCTGCGTGTGATGGGTGCGTTTCTTCGCCCGCATGTGGCGCGGGCGGGCTTTCTCCGGTAAGCGGTGAACAACTAGCGGACTCACAACATCGTCCCGGCTTCGTTCGATCGCGCGCGCCAGACCGCCTTCGATAGTGATCTCAAGCGGCGTGCCGGTTTTCTCTTGTTCGAACCGCCAAACGCCATCGCGCGGATATTCGAACGACAGCACATCGCCTTCACGCTGTAGCGAATACAGCGCGATCCCCATGGCCACGCGTAGCCAGGGCGGGGCAGCGCGATAGACGGCGACGAAACCCGCCCAGGTGAAACGGGCGCGCTGTCTTGTGGTCTTGGCGATTCGCAGCGCATCCGCTGGGTTGTCCTCGCGCCAGCCTTCGGCTCGCGCGTATTGGAACAGCTCGATCAGCAGGCTGCGGTATTGATTGCGCATCCGGCCTCCGCTGGTGAGTTCGTCGACCCCCGAGGCGAGATCACGAACAGTCAGCTCGGTTACGTCGCGCTGCCCGAACTGCTCGTCGAGACGGCGCAACGCGTGGTTGTAGATGGTCTGCGTTTTCTCGGCGAGGTTCCGGTGCGCGAGCTCGTTCTCTTTATATAGAGCGATCAGCTTGTCGAATAAGAGGCTCGGCGCTACGACGCGCGACACAAGATCGTTCGAAGGCAGAAGCATCGCATTGAGCTTCTTCGCGGCCGCAATGCATTCCGCGCGATCGCGCGATAGGTAGTGGTACTTTCCCGTGACAGGATGCTTGTACCGATAGAGACCTGAAGGCGCGTGTAGATGAAGATTCTGCGGAAGCCCTCGGTTGGCGGCGGTTCTTGGTCTAGCCATGCCTTTTTATTTATGAACCTGGTCTCATATCGTCGCCGCCTAGCACACGCGCGACAAGTGGATCGTTCCCAGATTCAAAAAGATGCAGATCGACAAACCACTGGCCGCCAACTTTTCGCCCAGGAATATCGCCGCGTTCAATGCCTCTACGCACGGTCCGCGCGCAAGGCTCCGAGCCCGGCTCGAAGTACTGCTTCAGGAATCTCGGTATCGAGGTTAGGCGCATGGCGATGCCCCGTAGGCTCGAGAGCTCAATGCGATTTTAAGAGCCAGCGCCGTCGGCCAACGCGCCATGCCAGGTGGCTTTAGCTCTGAGAAAACAAAGGTGCCCACGTCGTATCGGCTGAGCTCTTGACAGCGGTCGGGCAGGAGTGCGTGTCGTACGTGGCGCCGAACGTTTACAGGGCGGCGCGACTTGGCCGAACAGATTATAAATAGCTCGCTCAAGCCATAAAGTGGCGCCCGGATACGATTGAGCGCTATCAATACGATCTCATTCTTCGAAGTCGGGAGGGTTGAGCGCATGCTATTAATAGGTAAGATCCTCAAAGCTCTCAAACTCACAGTAAGGGTAGTGACGTTCGTGAAATTTACTGTGGCCAAGCTCACCGCGCTGCGAGCATAATTACTAAAATCGTGCTTTTTCGCGATTTTCGGCTGTCTTACACGAGTAGGACTGCTCCCATCGCCCTATGGAGCGGCCCCCGGCCACCGCATACGAGATTGGGTTGAACACCGAGGTGAATCCGCAACGGTCTCAGCGGACATAAGCGGGTCGCGTATACATTTCGCCCAGTCATAGACGAACGCGGGCGCGATCGATTTGGCGATACCGAGGTGTTTGCTATGAAAGTAAAGGCTGACATTGGCACGAGCGAACGTGTTGTTGCCCTTTTAGGGAGTGCTGAAGTCCTTAACATCGCCGCTACTGATTTCCGAGAGCCAGCGACAGCTACAAAGGCTGTACGGAATGGTCTACCGGGCACTTGCGCGCGCTATCTTCGCGAGAACAGTGGTGTTCCTAAGCGCCTGTTCGATCAGGTTGTGCCCCGCACGACGTTGATTTCAGCAGGCAAGAGCAAATCGAAACGCCTTTCGAAGCACGCTTCGGAGGCTGTGCTGCGCGTTGCCCGGATCATCGCGTTCGCTGAAGAAACCTTTGGAGATCAGGATCGCGCGATGAATTGGCTTAACAATCCGAATCACGTATTCGAGGGCCAGGCCCCGATTACCTTGGCCGATACCGAAAGCGGTACCGAGTGGGTCGAACAGGTGCTCGGCCGAATGATGTACGGCATTGATGCTTGATGCGGCGTTATCGCGCTGCACAGTAACTCTATGCCTAGGATCTAAGCTGCAAGGGCGCTGAAACTCTAAAGCCGACGGTGGACGCCTGTAGGTATCCGGTGATCTACACGGCGGAACATCCCGCGCTCGCGGTTTTCGAAAAGCTCGCTCACGCCGGCATGTGTCTGGCGAATGCGTCGCTCACGCATCGGCTGGTCGTGCTCGATGTGTGGGAGGGCGAACTCGAGCTTGTCGCGCGTGTGCCGAACGATCCCATCGATGGCGGACAGGGGTGGCTCGAGGCCGGCGACAAGCCGTTTCTCCAGGTGCCGTCGTGTTCATGCCGTACGCCTCGAACTATCTGATCAACGTTTTTCGTCCCGCGATGGCGGATTTGTCGTTCATTCACGACGTCGTGTTCGTTTTCGCTGTGGGCTTGCTGGCTGTCATCCAGCGACTCTTTGACCCACGGCCTCGGCGCGTTGTTGTAGGTATTCAACCTGGTCGTCGAGCAGCTGATTGGTTCTAGCGCCTGCTCAAGATCGAGTTTGAGTGTTTTTTTACGCTCGTGCATGGTGGCATGCCGTCGCTCGAGTTCGGCGCTGGCTTAGCCGCGGGCTTCCTAATTGAAACGGTGTGCGGCATTGGCGACGACTCGGGGCAGGCGCTCGGGAAATCCGCTACTTATCTGATCAGGCAGTCGCTGCCGGATGGACTTAAATATGCCGGGGTATTGTCTGCTGTGAATCCGTGGTGCGCAGTTCGACACGCACCTTGGCCATCGAAGGATATTCGCCACGCGCCATGATCGCGGGCAGGGCGTCGTGGCACGACTCTCAGTTCGGTAGTCGTGGCCATCAACGGGTCACCCGGTCGTAGCCGGGGCGGATACAGCCCGGCAGCGCGAGCGCGCCGATCGCTAGTTCTTCGATCTCTGCGCGAATGGGAAAGAAGCCTGTGAATGCCCAACTGCCGCGCCCAAACCCATCATATCAACCCGCGGTATTGCGATAGATGATCGGACGGCTTCGAAATCCGCCCAGCTAAAATGCGATTCAAGCGACGACGGGCCGCGGCGTCAGGGGGACGCTTCGGCCGCGGGATCGAATTCTGTTACGACAACACTCTCGAACTGATCGACTTGTACGGCGCGCCATGTAAACGACGACGAGAGGTGAACGGTTCGCGTAGCCGCGATCTTGGGCACATAAAACTGACTAAATCGTGCTGATACGCGATATGTAATACGTACTAAATCGTACGGTAATTAGCTCGATACAACACAACTGAATCGCCCCGGGTTCGTCGGAGGCTCCAACTCTTGAGAGACTGGAGCCATGAAAGCAAGCAAACGTTATTCCCCGGAAGTTCGCCAGCGTGCGGTTCGGATGGTCTTCGATCATCAGGGCGAGT
>NZ_JAGHQU010000012.1 GCF_017744135.1 Endozoicomonas sp. G2_2 | reverse complement strand
CCTGTCGTTGGCAGGCCATTCGTTACTCCTTTCGTCATTCACGGCTAATGAATTCCAACGAAAGGATAGCGGGTGGCCTGTCACCTTTCCGGCTCAGGCCAATTTACAGAACGAATGGTGCACTCCCATCTCAAGAGCGATAAAGGCTTGCCCCAATAAGGCAGGAAAGTTGGCTTGCTGTGGATAAGATCCGTACTTGGTACGAATTACATGAGCCGCAGTAGCTTCAAGTAGATCTTTACTTGTGCCAGAGAGTAGCGCGGCGTCTTCAGAGCCTTTCTGTGCTCTGCGCGCATACGCGCGTAGAGCACCTGTTAGCTCCCGCCCCATAAGCGACTCGAGGTTCTTTGGGCGCAAGGCACCGTCGCTCGACAGAATATAGCCTTCAGAATCGAAGGCCTCTACGGCTCGAGCTATTACATCCGTGCCGATGAAATTGGCGGATGAATCCCGAAATCCTCCTGACGCCCTGACCTTTGCGATAAGCGACTCGACCAATTTTCCGCCCGCTGTTTGGTCATTATCGATAGCCCAAGAAAGGATTGCTCGAACTCGCTTAGCCTTTCCAACCGTTTGTCCTTGTGCCTTTGGGTCAGCATCCGTCAAGCCCGCTCTGCTTACATAGAACTCAATGTCGGAGTGACTGGGCTCACGATAGCCCTCAACTTGAGAGTCATCCACCATTTTGCTAACTGCGGCAACAATATGATCGGTTATCGGCAACGCCATTAGATTTTCTCGTTCCTCGTATCGCTAACGCCGAAGCTCAGTTGCCGGCCGAAGCGCGGCAGCGCTTTGGACGGTCAACTGCAGCGCCCTGTTGGGGATTTTACTCGCAGAATTTTTGCCAAACGCCATCAAACCCTTTCACCTGCTCTTCTAAGAAAGTGAGATTAGGGCGGCCCGCCGATACAAAGCGCTGAAAGCCGTCGTAACCGCCAAAACTGTTTTTAGAATTGACTGCACCGCAAGTCATCGGCACTCCCTCCTCGCCTCTGAAAAAATAGACGCCTTTGAACTTTGCCGAATCAGGATCCTTTAGCTTGGTCTTGACGGCCTCTCTGCCCTTGCTCATCCAAGCAATTTTCTTTCCATCGTCCGTAGTGTCGTAATAATCTTTCTGAGCGGCTTGCGCTCCGAACGCAGCTATCAGCAGGGTTGTGCAGGCGGATAAAGCAAAATACCTCATATGAACTCCTCTTATTTCCCCAACGCCCAAGCTCAGTTGCCGCCGGAGCGGGCGAAGCCCGCGGAGGGAACCCGAAGCGCGCCAGCGCTTTGGGCGGTCAACTGCAGCGATTTGTTATACACGGTTTTCCTGATAATCGAAGGTCAAGCGAAGCATATCGAGCAGCTGAATACCATCTTCAAAAACTCGTTCATCGTAATTCGTTATGAAGAAGTCTCGATCAATGCTCGTGACTCGAAAACCTTGCCGCTGATAAAACGCTAATTGGTAACCGAAAGTTCCGGTACCTACCTCGAGTTTGTGAGCACCCGCCTTTCGAACGAATTGAATGACCCAGCCTAAAAGCGTGGAGCCAACGCCGGTCATCTGCTTATCCGGATGAACCGCAATGCTCATAATCTCGTGTTTTCTAGCGTCAAACCGTTGAACGACACATGCGCCGATTACTCGCCCGTCTACTGATGCTGTGAAACATTTCGATCGAGGAAGATACGAGCGGATCTTCTTTACCGATGGATCAGCCAATAAAAGCAGATCAATATCGATCTCTCTCGGCGACGTTTCTTCGATCAATATCGGAATGTGATTTTGTTGCATAACGCCAAGTATACGGCTGAAGGTAGGTATAGCACTTACGCTTGATTTCGTATAGTAATAGCACGAGCCCGGTAAACGCGGGCTTGCCACGCGCTCAGCGCTACTAGACCGCTAACCGGGTATTACGAATGCCTAAACAGTCACATCGTTCGCCGAAGCTACTCGACCAGGTACGCGAACGCATACGGCTAAAGCATTACAGCATTCGAACAGAGAAGACGTATCTCGCGTGGATTCGACGGTTCATTCTGTTCCACGATAAGAAGCATCCCAAAGACATGGGAAAGCCGGAGGTCGAGACTTTCCTGACGCATCTTGCCGTAGATCGGCATGTTGCAGCGTCAACACAGAACCAGGCATTGAATGCGGTGCTTTTCCTCTATAAGGAGGTTCTCGGTACCGAACTGCCGTGGATGGAGGATGTGGTCCGGGTAAAGCGCCCGGCCCGAATACCGGAGGTGTTGAGTTCTTCTGAAGTCGCCCGCCTACTCACGCAACTGGATGGCACGTATAGACTAATGGCGTCGCTGCTTTACGGGTCGGGTCTGCGGCTCATGGAAGCGGTGCGGCTACGCGTCAAGGATGTGGACTTCGACTATCGGCAAATTGTGGTTCGCGACGCCAAGGGCGCGAAAGATCGCGTCACGCCATTGCCTGCCTCTATTGCGGAAACATTGAAAAGGCAAATCGATCGTGTGGCGGCACAGCATCGTCGCGATAGCGTCGCGGGCTACGGTTGCGTCTATCTGCCGACAGCGCTCGCGGCCAAATATCCGAACGCCCAAACGGAACTGGCTTGGCAGTACGCCTTCCCCTCGTCCCGGCTGTCGACCGATCCGCGCTCCGGAGTAACGCGCCGCCACCATCTGAGTGAGAAGGGCCTGCAGCACGCCGTCAAAGGAGCCGTAAAGCGCGCCGGGATCAACAAGAAAGCGAGTTGTCACACGCTGCGCCATTCGTTTGCGACCCATTTGCTCGAGCGCGGCAACGATATTCGCACGGTTCAGGAGCTGCTCGGCCATAAGAGCGTGCAGACCACGATGATCTACACGCATGTGCTTAAACTCGGCGGGCGAGGCGTCGTAAGTCCGTTGGATAGCTGATTATCCGCGCGCGACGAGACCGTGCGCTACTCGCTGGCCTTGGCTCAGCACCGCGCGGCGCTTGGATCGGCCTTACGGCCCGGCCTGTTCGCACGGCCGATGTCACCATGACGACCAATCGACCGCTGATTGACCGTTGCGGATGATTGTCCCGCGCGCAAAAGAAAGCCCGCACGAGGCGGGCTTTCCTGGGCTAGGTTCGCGGGCGCTTCAGTCGCCCACCTGATCCGTAACCGCACCCTTTGACGCGGTGCCGACGAGCCGGGCGTACTTCGCGAGCACACCCCGCGTCGCATTCGGCGGCTTCGGCTGCCAGGCCTTGCGGCGGTCGGCGAGTTCTTCGTCGCTGACGTCCAGATGCAACTTGCGTTCGTGGGCGTCGATGGTGATGGTGTCGCCTTCCTGCACCAGGGCGATGTTGCCGCCCACGGCGGCTTCCGGAGCGACGTGGCCGACGACCATGCCGTAGGTGCCGCCGGAGAAACGGCCGTCGGTGATCAGGCCGACTTCTTCGCCCAGCCCGCGGCCGACGATCGCGGACGTCGGCGAGAGCATTTCACGCATGCCGGGGCCGCCTTTCGGCCCTTCGTAGCGGATGACCACGACATCGCCGGAGACGATCTTTTCGTCCACGATCGCCTGCATGGCTTCTTCTTCGGAGTCGAACACGCGGGCGGGGCCGGTGATGGCCGGGTTCTTCAGGCCGGTGATCTTGGCGACACCGCCCTCTTCGGCCAAGTTACCTTTCAGAATGGCCAGATGGCCGGACTTATAAAGCGCCTCTTCCATCGGCAGAATCACTTTCTGGCTCTTCGGCGGTTCGTCCGGCACGTCGGCCAGGGTCTCGGCCAGCGTTTCGCCGGTGATCGTCAGGCAATCGCCGTGCAGCAGGCCGGCGTTGAGCAGCATCTTGAGCACCTGCGGGATGCCGCCGGCGGCGTGCAACTGGGTGACCACGAAACGCCCGGAGGGCTTGAGGTCGCAGAACACCGGCACCTTGGCGCGGATCCGCTCGAAGTCGTCGATGGTGAGGTTCACGTCCGCGGCCTGGGCGATGGCGAGCAGATGCAGCACGGCGTTGGTGGAGCCGCCCACGGCCATGATCAGCGTGATCGCGTTTTCGAAGGCCTCGAACGTGAGCAGGTCACGCGGTTTGATGTCCTTCTCGATGGCCTGAATGAGCACTTCGGCCGAGCGCGCGGCGCTGTCGGCCTTTTCGGCGTCCTCGGCGGCCATGGTGGAGGAATACGGCAGGCTCATGCCCATCGCTTCGAACGCGCTCGACATGGTGTTGGCGGTGAACATGCCGCCGCAGGAGCCCGCACCCGGGCAGGCGTTGCATTCGACTGTCTTGACGCGTTCGTCGTCGATCGTGCCGGCGATACGCTGGCCCACCGCTTCGAACACGGACACCACGGTGAGGTCTTCACCATAGGCATGGCCCGGTTTGATGGTGCCGCCATAGACGAAGATGGCCGGCACGTTCATGCGGGCGATGCCGATCATCGCGCCCGGCATGTTCTTGTCGCAGCCGCCAAGCGCGATCACGCCGTCCATGGATTCGCCCTGCACGGCGGTTTCGATCACATCGGCGATGACTTCGCGCGAGACCAGCGAATACTTCATACCCGGCGTGCCCATGGAAATGCCGTCGGACACGGTCACGGTGCCGAACATCTGGCCCTTGGCGCCGCCGCCTTCGAGCGCGGCCTCGGCACGCTTGGCGAGATCGTTCAGGCCCATGTTGCAGGGCGTGATGGTCGAGTAGCCGTTGGCAATGCCGACGATGGGCTTGTTGAAGTCCTCATCGGTATAGCCCATGGCGCGCAGCATGGCGCGGTTGGGCGCACGCGACGTGCCCTGGGTGACGACGTGACTGCGGCGTTGCTTGGGCGTGTCCTCGGCCATGATGATTCTCGTTGTTTGACAGGTTGATCGGTGGCGGCGACTGGGCCGGCGGGCGGCGCGCCAATGCGGGCGTGACTCGCGCCGGCAAATGGCGGCAGCCGTCAAGCCGCGTAGTATGCCGCGATCCGTGCAGTGCACACAAAAAAAGGCGCGGCCTCGAAAGACCGCGCCTTTTCGTGCGCTGACCCGGCGTGGCTTACTTGTTCGGCTGCTTGGTCATGCGCAGGTAGGGCTTGAGCTCGTTCCAGCCGTCCGGGAAGTGCTTCTCGGCTTCCTCGTTGGACAGGGCGGGCGAGACGATCACGTCGTCGCCGTCCTGCCAGTTCGCCGGCGTGGTGACCTTGTAGTTGTCGGTCAGCTGCAGCGAATCGATCACGCGCAGGATCTCGTTGAAGTTGCGGCCCGCGCTCTTCGGGTAGGTCAGCGTCATGCGGATCTTCTTGTTCGGATCGATGACGAAGACGCTGCGCACCGTGGAGGTGTCGCCCGCGTTCGGGTGGATCATGTCGTAGAGCTCGGAAACCTTGCGATCGGTATCGCCGATCAGCGGCAGGTTCAGGGCGCAGCCCTGGGTCTCTTCGATGTCCTTGGCCCAGGCCTTGTGGTCCTCGACCGAGTCGACCGAAACGACGATCGCCTTGGCGTTACGCTTGGCGAACTCGTCCTTGAGCTTGGAGGTGGCGCCGATCTCGGTGGTGCATACCGGCGTGAAATCCGCCGGGTGCGACATGAGAACGCCCCACTCGTTACCCAGCCATTCGTGGAAGTTGATGGTGCCGTCCGTGGTGTCCGCCGTGAAATCCGGCGCGGTATCGCCCAGTCGAAGACTCATGTTCGTCACTCCAGTCGTTGTTGTGGCGCGACTATAACAGCCGCTTTTTGGCGCCACTAAATAAGCCTGTTCACACCAACTATTCTGGGGTGCGCTTGCCGCGGTACAAGACGCCGCGAACGATTCGCCCGTAGCACGGTACGCCCGTCGCGCCGGCGCACCACACGTCCTAGAATGCGCGGATGAACGAAACCCGAAACGACGCCGACGCCCGGATGGTCTACGTGACCTGCCCGGATCGCGACACCGCCCGCACCATCGCCAGCGCCCTGGTCGAACACCACGAGGCGGCATGCGTGAATATCGTGCCCGGGCTGGAGTCGGTCTATCGCTGGCAGGGCAAGATCGAGATCGACCCGGAAATGCTGCTGCTCATCAAGACCGCGGCCGATCGCGTCGCCGATGTGCAGGCGCGGGTCGAAGCCCTGCATCCGGATGAACTTCCCGAGGTGGTCGCAGTCCGTCTATGCGACGGCTCCAAAGGCTATCTCGATTGGCTCGAAGAACAGACCCGCCCGCAATGACGGCCCATACCGCGCCGGCGCGCCTCGCGCGCGCGACACGCGTGCGCGTATTGACGATGTGGCTGCTGCTTGTGCTCGCCGCGCTGTCGTCGACCGCCCAGGCCGCCGACGATTTCCTGCCGGTGGAGCAGGCTTTTGCGCCGACCGCCGCACGCACGGCGAACGGCGATATCGCGGTCACCTGGCAGATTGCCGACAGCTACTATCTGTATCGCCACGCCTTCGACTTCTCGCTGCGCAGTGCCGGCGGCGCCACGCTCGATGCGCCGCGGACTCCCGACGGCGAGAAACACAACGACGAATTCTTCGGCGAGGTCGAAACCTATCGCGACAGCGTGACGGTGCGTTTGCCGGTTGCCGACGGCGCGCCCCTGCCGGACGGCGCGCGTATCGCGGTCAGCTATCAGGGCTGCGCGGACGCGGGGCTGTGCTATCCGCCCCAGACCGTCGCCCTTGATATTGCCGAGGCCCCGGCCGGTACTTCGAGCGCGGCGGCGGATACGCAACCGGGTGCCGCCACGCCCCAGAACACGGGCGAGACCTTTCTCACCCAGCAGGACGACCTGGCCGGCCGGCTGGCCAATGCGGGTACCTTGTCCACGCTCGGCCTGTTTTTCGTCTTCGGCCTGCTGCTGGCGTTCACGCCGTGCATCCTGCCGATGATCCCGATTCTGTCCGGGCTGATCGTGGGCGCCAACGCCCCGCCGCGGCGCGCATTCACCCTGTCGGTGGCCTATGTGCTCGCGATGGCACTCGCCTATACCGTGTTCGGCGTGATCGCCGGCTATTTCGGCGCCAATCTCCAGGCCGCGCTGCAAATGCCGGCGGTACTGATTCCCTTCGCCGGCGTATTCGCCCTGCTCGCGCTGGCGGCATTCGGCGTGTTCCAACTGCAGATGCCGGGCCGTGTACAGGCACGGCTTGGCGGCATCGGCACGCGCCGCGGCGGCCTGGCGGGCGCGGCGATCATGGGGTTTTTCTCGGCGTTGATCGCCGGGCCCTGTCTCGCCCCGCCGCTGGTCGGCGCGCTGCTCTATATATCCAGCAGCGGCGACATGCTGCTGGGCGGCACGGCGCTGTTCATGCTCGGACTCGGTATGGGCGTACCGCTGATCGCCATCGGCGTGTTCGGCGCGCGCGTGATGCCGCATGCCGGCGCCTGGATGAACGAATTCCGCGTGGCGTCCGGCGTCGTGCTGCTCATGGTCGCGCTCTGGCTGCTGTCACGCATTCTGCCGGCGAACGCAACGCTGGCCGGATGGGGCCTGATCGCGCTCGGCTATGCCAGCTATCTGTCCACGCTCGCGACCCGCACGCGCGCCGCCACCGCCGTCAAGCGCGCCGTGGTGTTCGCCGTTTTCGTTTATGCCGGTGCCGCCATGCTGGGCGTATTCGCCGGCGGCGGCAGCGCCCTGCGCCCGCTCGCCGGGCCGAGCGCGACATCCGCTGTCGATCCGGCCGCCGCTGGCGAGCGCGACTCGCCGTTCACGCGCGTGAGCAATCTCGACCAGCTGCGCGCCGCCCTCGACAACGCCCGCGCCAACGGCAGGCCGGCGGTCGTGGATTTCTATGCCGACTGGTGTGTCGAGTGCGTGGAAATGGAACATGGCCTGTTCGCCGATCGCGACGTTCGTGACGCGCTATCCGATGTGGCCGCACTGCAGGTGGACGTGACCGACTACGATGCGGCCGACCGGGCGCTGATGCGCGAACTCAACGTTTTCGGCCCGCCGACCGTGCTGTTCTATCGACCGAACGGCAACGAGGCCGACGACCAGCGCCTGATCGGAAAGATCGATGCGACCGGCTTCATCGCGCGTATTCAACGTCTCGACACCAAAGGCACACGCCCATGAGCCGCACGCTGCGAAACATGCTCGGCTTCGCTGTCATTGCCCTGCTCCTTGGCGGCGGCGCGATCGCCTACTGGCAGGCGGCCGACCACAAACCGCGGCGGCCCGACTTCAGCCTTGTCGATCTGGACGGCCAGACCCACGCAGTGGGCGACTACGACGGCCAGGTCGTCGTGCTCAATTTCTGGGCGAGCTGGTGCAAGCCCTGCCGCGAAGAGGTGCCGATGCTCATCGACGCCCAGAACCAGTGGGGCGACGAGGGTCTGCAGATTCTCGGCGTGGCCGTGGACACGCCCGACGCAGCCGGCGCTTTCGCGGCCGATTACGCGATCAACTATCCGGTTCTCGCCGACGCCACCGAAGGCGCGCGGATTCAGGATCGCTACACGGCCGAGGGCGCGCCCGCGGGCGTGCTGCCCTACACCGCCGTCATCGACCGCGACGGCCGGGTCGTCGCGCGCATTGCCGGTGCGCTGAATCACCGCAAACTTGCCGATATCGTGCAGCCTCTGCTCGAAAACGAGGCGTCTGCGACCAAAGACTGAGGCGACGGCCGCCCGGGCCGCGAACTGCGTCGCAGAGGGCTGTTCGCTGAAGTGAACTTCGGCGAATTATCGACAATACGGTGGCGAACGGTCGCGAAAGTCCGCTGTGTACGGTTGTAACGCCGATTTCCTTGGGGCAGACTCCTCGCATTGCCATCCAAGGACGGCCGCGTGGCTCATTTTCTGCTGCTCAACGGACCCAATCTCAATCTGCTCGGCAGCCGCGAGCCCGGCGTCTACGGCCACGACACGCTGGCCGATATCGAACAGCGACTCGAAGTCCAGGCCCAGGAAAACGGCCATACGCTCAGCTGTTTCCAGTCCAACACCGAAGGCGCGTTGATCGACCGCCTGCACGCTGCGCGTGCAGAGGGTGTCGCCTGCGTGCTCTTCAATCCGGCCGCGTTCACGCATACGAGTGTCGCCCTGCGTGATGCGCTGCTCGCCGTCGAACTGGATTGCATCGAAATCCATCTATCCAACACGGCGCAACGCGAAGCGTTTCGCCACCAGTCGTATTTCGCCGACATCGCGATCGGCACCATCACCGGTTTCGGCGCGCAGGGGTATGTCATGGCCCTGGATGCGGCCATGCAGCGTGTCGCCGAACCGACTCGGGAGAACTGAAACCTCATGGATATCCGCAAGCTCAAGAAGCTCATCGAGCTGGTCGAGGATTCCGGCATCGCCGAACTCGAGATCACCGAAGGCGAGGAGTCGGTCCGTATCGGCCGCTATCCCGCGCCCGGCAGCGTGCCGGCCGCACCGCCCGCTCAGGCGCCGGCGCCGGCGCCGGCCGCTGCACCGCCACCCGCCGCGGGCGGCGACGAACAGCCGGCCGGTGGCGGCCAGGCCCAGGACGACACGCCCGAAGGCCAGATCGTGCGCTCGCCGATGGTCGGCACCTTCTATCGCGCCCCTGCGCCGGATGCCAAGCCGTTCGTTGACGTGGGCGACAAGATCGGCCCGAACGACACGCTGTGCATCATCGAGGCGATGAAGATGCTCAACCAGATCGAGGCCGAGGTGTCCGGCGAGGTCAGCGAAGTGCTGGTCGAGAACGGACAGCCGGTCGAATTCGATCAGCCGCTATTCGTGGTGAAGTGATGCTCGGCAAGGTTCTGATCGCCAACCGGGGCGAGATCGCGCTGCGGATACTGCGCGCCTGCCGGGAGCTCGACATCCCGGTGGTGGCCGCCTATTCCACCGCGGACCGGGATCAAAAACACGTGCTGCTGGCCGAAGAGGCCGTGTGCATCGGCCCGGCCGACAGCTCGAAGAGCTATCTGAACATGGCCACGCTGATGAGCACTGCCGAAGTGGCCGGTGCCAGCGCCATCCATCCGGGCTACGGCTTTCTGTCCGAGAACGCGGATTTCGCCGAAAGCGTGGAGCAATCGGGGTTCACCTTCGTGGGCCCGCGCGCCGAGACCATCCGTCTGATGGGCGACAAGACGTCGGCCATTCAGGAGATGCAGGCCGCCGGCGTGCCCTGCGTACCCGGCTCCGGCGGGCCGCTGGGCGCCGACGACGCGGCCAATCGCAAGCTCGCGCAGAAGATCGGCTTCCCGGTCATCATCAAGGCCGCGGGCGGCGGCGGTGGCCGCGGCATGCATGTGGTGTACGAGGCCAAGGCGCTGGCCGGCGCGATCGATATGGCACGCCGCGAGGCGGCGAGCTTTTTCGGCAACCCGGCCGTGTATATGGAGAAGTATCTCGAGCTGCCGCGGCATATCGAGATCCAGGTGCTCGCCGACCACCACGGTAACGCCATCCATCTCGGCGAGCGCGACTGCTCGCCGCAGCGGCGCCATCAGAAGGTGGTAGAGGAAGCGCCCGCGCCCGGCATCACCCAGGAACAGCGTGATGAAATCGGCAAGCTGTGCACCGACGCCTGCAAGCGCATCGGCTATCGCGGCGCCGGCACGTTCGAGTTCCTGTACGAGAATGGCGAGTTCCATTTCATCGAGATGAACACCCGTATTCAGGTCGAACATCCGGTCACCGAAATGATCACTGGCGTCGACCTCGTCGCCGAGCAACTGCGGATCGCCGCCGGCCACGAGCTGCGCTACACGCAAGACGACATCAAGATCCGCGGCCACGCCATCGAATGCCGCGTGAACGCCGAACATGCCGAGACGTTCGTGCCCTCGCCCGGCAAGATCGAGGCCTATCATGCGCCGGGCGGTCCGGGCATTCGCATGGACTCGCATATCTATGCCGGCTACAGCGTGCCGCCCTACTACGACTCCCTGATCGGCAAGCTCATCGCGCACGGCGACACCCGCGCTGCGGCGACCGCGCGTCTGGACATGGCGCTCTCGGAAATGGTCGTGGAAGGCATCAACACCAATATCGCCCTGCACAAGCGCATCATCCACGATCCGTCGCATATCGAAGGCGGCGTATCGATCCACTGGCTGGAGAAGAAGCTCAAGGAAGAAAGCAACCGTGGATGATGACGTCGCCACGCCGGTGGCGTGGCTGCAGATCACCGTGGAAACCGACCGCGCCTCGCTCGCCGAGGCCGTGTTCGAGAGCTTCGACGCCGAGGCCGTCACGGTGCTCGACGCGGGTGACGACATCACCGTCGAGAACACGCCGCACGAGCACCCCGGCTTCGACGCCTCGCGGGTCACCGGCCTGTTCACCCAGGGTACGGGCGCGGCGCCAATCGAACAGGCGCTGCGCGAAACCTTGGGCAACGACGTGACGATCCGTATCAGCAGCCTGGCCGACGAGCACTGGGCGAGTGCCTGGCTGGCCCAGCACCCGCCGCTGCGCTTCGGCCGGCGGCTGTGGATCGCCCCGCACGAAGCGCCGGTGGATGTCGATGACGATGCCGTCGTGGTGCGTCTCGACCCGGGGCTGGCCTTTGGTACGGGCACCCACCCGACCACGGCCCTGTGCCTGGAATGGCTCGCGCAAGCGGACGTCGCCGGTCGCCATGTGCTCGATTACGGCTGCGGCTCGGGGATTCTCGCCGTGGCCGCCGCCCGTCTGGGCGCGGCGTCGGTAACGGCCGTGGATATCGACGATCAGGCGGTACGCGCCACCCGCGAAAACGCGCAGCGCAACGGCGTGGGCGAACGCATCGAGACACCGCCGCTGGACGGTATCGGCGCCCGCCGTTTCGATATTGTGCTGGCCAATATTCTCGCCAAGCCGCTCATTGCGCTGGCGCCCACCCTGGCGGGCCATGCCGCGGCCGATGCGCCGCTGGTGCTGTCCGGGCTGCTCACGCGCCAGATCGGCGAGGTTCGCCAAGCCTATGAAAGCGCATTTCGCTTTAGCGAGCCGGCCACGCGCGAGGACTGGGTCCGGCTCGATGCAAGGCGTCGCGGGCCAGACTGACGACTCGCCGAAAGTCGCCTTTCTATACGCGAAAAATGCCGTTATAGTTTTGCGCCTTCTCCCCGCGAGCGCGCCCACACGGAATGACGCAGATCGACCCAGACGCCGAAGCTCAGCCGCTCAGCCACTACGTCGGCGCCAGTCTCGATCGTTACTTCGATTCGCTTAACGGCTGCGCGCCGCCGCGCGATCTGTACCAGATGGTGCTCGAACAGGTGGAAAAACCGCTGCTCGAGCGGGTACTCGATTACAACGAAGGCAACCAGTCCCGCGCGGCCCAGATGCTCGGCATCAACCGGGGTACGCTGCGCAAGAAGCTGCGTAGCTACGCGCTCGACCGCTGACCGCGCGCCGACGCGGCAAGACCACACCACCCGCACTGCGGGTGTTTTTGTTTCAAGCGGATGAGAATCCGCCCCACGGATAAAGGCCATCGTGACTGCACCCGAGACCTCTTTCGCCCCGATCCGCCGCGCTCTGATCAGCGTGTCCGACAAGACCGGCGTGGCTGAATTCGCCCGCGTGCTCTCCGAACGCCATGGCGTGGAGATCCTGTCCACCGGCGGTACCGCGAAAGCCATGCGCGAGGCGGGCGTGCCCGTGGTGGACGTGGCCGAGCACACCGGCGCGCCCGAGATCATGGATGGCCGCGTGAAGACGCTGCACCCGAAAATACACGGCGGCATTCTCGGACGCCGCGGCACGGACGACGCCGTGATGGACGAGCACGCGATCGCGCCGATCGATCTCGTGGTGGTCAATCTCTACCCGTTCGAGCAGACCGTGGCCGCACCCGACTGCGACCGCGACACCGCGATCGAGACCATCGACATCGGCGGTCCGGCGATGCTGCGCGCGGCGGCGAAGAACCATGCCTACGTCACGCTGGTGGTCGATGCCGGCGACTACGACGCCGTGCTCGGCGATCTCGACGCCCATCAGGGCACGAGCACCGCCACGCGCCGGCGCCTGGCCGCCAAGGGCTTCAACCATACCGCGAGCTACGACCGTGCCATTGCCGACTATCTGCGCGGCGACACGCAGACACCCGACGACAGCGCCCAGGACGCGCTGCCGGAGCGCTTCGTGGGTGCGTTCCATAAACGCCAGGATCTGCGCTACGGCGAAAACCCGCACCAGCGCGCCGCACTCTACGCCGCCGAGACGCCGGTAGCCGCCAGCCTCGTCGATGCCCGCGTGTGTCAGGGCAAGGCCCTGTCCTACAACAATCTCGCCGACTCCGACGCCGCCTTGGCCTGCGTGCGCGCCTTCGACCAGGCGCCGGCCTGCGTGATCGTCAAACACGCCAACCCCTGCGGCGTGGCCGTGGCCGCCGATCTCAAGACCGCATACGAGCGCGCCTTCGCGACAGACCCGACTTCGGCCTTCGGCGGCATCATCGCTTTCAACCAGACGCTGGATCGCGCGACGGCCGAACAGATTCTCGCCAACCAGTTCGCGGAGGTGATTCTCGCGCCGCGTATCGACGACGACGCACTGGGCGTGTTTTCCCAGAAGAAGAACCTGCGTGTGATCGCGACTGGGGATTTTCGCCCAAATGCCGAACCGGCACTGGCAATTCGCCAGATTACCGGCGGCCTGCTCGTGCAGGACGACGACGCGCTGCTGTTCGACCAGAACAAGCTCGATGTCGTCACCCGCGCGCAGCCCGACGGCACCCAGCTGCAGGACCTGCTGTTCGCCTGGCGTGTCGCCAAGTTCGTCAAATCCAATGCCATCGTCTATGCCCGCGACGGGCGCACGATCGGCATTGGCGCCGGCCAGATGAGCCGTGTGGATTCGGCCCGAATCGCCGGTCTGAAGGCGGCTGACGCCGGTCTCGACGTCGCCGGCTCGGTGATGGCTTCCGATGCCTTCTTCCCCTTCCGCGATGGTTTGGACGCCGCCGCGCAAGTCGGTGTCAACGCTGTGATTCAACCCGGCGGATCGATCCGCGACGACGAGGTGATCGCGGCTGCCGACGAGGCCGGAATCGCCATGCTGTTTACCGGTATCCGGCATTTCCGCCACTGAGGCACGACGGCTTTTCGACACGATCGATTATTTGCGTCATTTAATTGACGCGTGTTATCACTCCTCCTGACCGATCGATAAATAAAACCAATCAGGGAAGCCGCATCCACGCGGTCTGGAGGAAAACACCCCATGCGTATCGTTCTATCTGCGGCGACCGCTGCCGCGTTTTCATTGTCCGTAGCTGCGGTACCCGCGATCGCCGCGGAAGACGGCGGACTCCTCAAACAATTGCTCACCGCGGGCAAGGACAGTGCCGAACCGGCACCGAGCAGCCCCGCCGATAACGCGCAGCGCCGCGCCCCCCAGGCGAACGGGAACGGGAACGGCAATAGCAGTAGCAACGGAAACGGGAACGGGAACGGGAACGCCGACATGGCGGAGACGGACGCCGAAAGCGGCGGTTCGCCAACCCAGCTAGGCCAGTTCAGCGAACCGTTTGCAGAGCCGACCATCGTCGTGGACGGCGAAGAAGTCACCACTGAAGAACGCTGCGTTCCCGGCGCAGACGGCATGCTCAACTGCAAGCCCGCCGCCGGCACCGTCGCCAATCTCGGTGATGGCCGTTTTCTCTATCTCAACGCGCTGGAAGGCACCGAGAACGTCGAGCTTTCGATCATTGCCGAATTTGGCGAGGTCTCGGTCAATGATCAGAGCCGCGTGTTGTCTCTGGATAGCGGCGACCAGCCAAGCTGGATAAAACCCCAGCCGAACGACGGCGGCGCCAACCCGGAAGGCAACGACAGCGAGACCCTTGCACGTGGCCTCCCGCTCGTGCCGAACGGGCTGCTCTCCACTGCCGACAACACCAGCAAGAACGATGGCGCGCTATTCTGTGCCGACGTCGTCTTCCTCGGCGACGGCCGCGTAATGGCCGTGGGCGGGACCGACTACTACAGCGAGCCAGGCGTCGATGGCCTGCCGGTCGGTGTAGTCGAACTCGAGGGTCTGAAGTCCTCGCGTATCTTCGATCCGGAAAGCAACACTTGGAGCCAGAGCGGCGACATGCAGTTCGGTCGCTGGTATCCGAGTCTCGTCACACTCGCCGACGGCGACGTATTCGTGGCCAGTGGCGTGACCAAGCTGCTCAAGCCGGTCTACCCGGAAGAACCGCTCAACTCCGGGCGCAACGTGGTCCAGACCGAGACCTACGATATCGACAACGGTACCTGGAGCGAGAACGGCGACGCCGCCCAGCGTTCGCTGCCCCTGTTCCCGCGCATGCATCTGCTGCCCAACGGTCAGGTTTATTACAACGCCGGTGGCCAGGCCTTCAATCCCTTCGGCCAGGCCTATGACCAAGCACTGTGGAACATCACGGCGGCCTACAATCCCGAAACCAAGAGCTGGACGGATCTCGGCTATGCGGGTCTCCCGCTGCGCTTGAACGAAATTGGTCTGAGCGAACTCACCAGTACGCTGAATCCGACCAATCTCAACGGCGAGCAGGTCGGCAGCCTGCTGAAAGATCTGTTGGGCACGACGCTCAGCGATCCGACCGCCGCCGTCCGAAACCTGCTGGAAACGCCGGTCGACGCCCGCGCACTGGAGCGCGTGATCGGCTCCGGCATGCGTGGCTCCACCTTCTCCGCCATGCTGCCGCTGCGCCCGGATGCGAACGGCGGCTATCACGAAGCGGAGTTCTTGACCGCCGGTGGCGTACCGACCTACGTCGCCGCGGGCAGCCCGGGCGGTTACCTGCCGGTTTCCTCGTCGCGTATCGACACCGTTGCTGTCAACAACGACGAGATGAGCTATTCCTCGCGTCTCACCGGCCCGCTGAGTCGTCCGCGCTGGTACGGCTATTCGGTTGTGATGCCGGATGACAGCGTAATGGTTTTCTCGGGCGGGGACCGCGACGGCGTGGTGCTCCCGGGCCTGGAGGGCGCGATCCGCGAGGCCGAACGCTTCGATCCGGAAACCGAGACTTGGCAGGTCATGGCGAGCGCGCATCGCAAGCGCACCTACCACAACAGCGCGGTGCTCATGCCCGACGGTCGCGTGCTGATTGGCGGCCATTCGCCGATCAACACGGCCTATCTGTCGTTCATCAACTTCGACAGCATCGGGCTGGCCGATTATCAGAGCCGTGATCCGTCCTTCGAGATCTACACCCCGCCGTACGCCATGCGCGACGACCGGCCGGTGATCAAGAAGTCGCCCACCGAGCTCGAGACCGACGGCAATGCGTTCACCGTGCAGGTCAATGACCCCACGGTCGACCAGGTGATGCTTATCCGTCGTACCGCGACCACGCATCTGGTCGATGGCGACCAGCGCGCGGTGATCCTGCCCATCGCATCGCGCAATGGCAACAACCTGACCGTCCAGATGACCAACAATCCGTCGGTGCTTCCGGCCGGCCAGTACATGCTGTTTGTCAGCCGTGAAGACGCCAACGGCAATCGCGTGCCGTCCGTGTCCGCCCCGGTCAGCGTCATGCCGAACCCGGCCAGCCAGGAGGGTCCGGTAGACCAGCCCGAACCGGCAGCCACACAGGTTGTCGACGCCAAACAGGGCCCCGGTCTGATCGGCAGTGTCCTCAGAGGCGATCTGGTGCGCGGCCTACTCCAAGGCAGCGAACTGGGCAATGGCGAACGCGTATCGCCCCTTATGCCGATCACCGACCTGCTGTCGGGCGTGACCAGCATTATCCCCGCACCGAAAACGCTGATCACCGGTGTACCGGAGCTCACCAGTGAACTCCTGCAGGCCGGCGGGCGTGGCGTCGGCGTGGGTGTCGACACCGCCACCAGCCTGCCGGGCGCGACCCTGGGTCTAGTCGAAGATCTCGGTAGCGCGGCGCAGCCGACCGAGCAGTCGGCGGCTTCATCCTCGACCGACGAATGATATGCGGCAAACTGTACAGCCGGCTCGCTTATGCGAGCCGGCTTTTTGCCATTATCGGCTTGCTCGGCATGGCCGGTGTTATTCATGCCCATGGGGGCGACGATTCGGAATCGGGCGACCTACGCCCGGTCATGGATCCACTACCCGCAGATTTGGCGGGCGTCCGAGTTCAACTCCGGCGCACACTCGCGCCACAGCTTCTCGTCAGCAACGACACCGATCGGGTACTGACCATTTTCGATCACGATGCGCGCCCGTTTCTGCGCATCGGCCATGGCGAAGTCCAGGCTGATCTGGGCGCCGCTGCCTTCCACCGCACCAATACACTGATGGCACCCGGTGCAATCGCCGAGGATGCCTCTGAAGAGGCACGCTGGCGTACCGTGGAACCGGAGCCGAACTGGGGCTGGTTCGATCTGCGACTGCGCACGGACAGCATCGACGTGCCGGAAACGGTTCGCGGCCACGGCAAGCGTGCTTTTATAGGTGCTTGGTCGATTCCTGTCCAGCTGGGCGAGCGTCGTAGCGCTATTACCGGTCATTTCGAGTTCGTACCGGAACCCGGCGGCATTCCCGAAGCTCGTATCACGGATACCGGACCCCTCGGCGAATCCGCCCTGGTGCGCGCGATGAACGGCAGTGCCCGTACCGGCCTGTTTCTGTCCTATCGCGGGAACCAACCGCTCATTGTCCACGGCGCGGCCGACGAGCCGATGCTGCGCTTCGACAGCGACGGTGTGGCGGTCAACCGTCACAGCCCGACATGGAAAGAAATCGCCCCCGCCGGCGCCCCGCGTTATCAGGCGGGCGACGGCACGGACTGGGCCCGGGTTTCAAGCCAGCGCAGCTATGGCTGGATCGACCCGCGTGCCGGCTTCACCGGCACGGTGGAATCCGCCGACGAGGCGTCCGTGCTTAAACGCTGGACGATTCCGGTCACCCTCGGCGAGCGCGCGAGCGCGATCAAGGGCGTCACCGAGTGGAAGCCGGTCGAGCCACTCGCCAGCGCACACTAGACCTTTCCCGACAGGCGGCGGCGCCAGCGCGCCGTCGCCATTCGCTGCATCGCCACGCCGGATGTCCACGTCGCCCGGACCTGTGCTGGTTCGCGCACGCCGGCCGCGCCCGGCCCACGCCGGACAGCCCGGCGATATTCGGTTTTTGGGGGACTCATGGCGAGCCAAGGCCATTCGGCACTGGCGCGTGCCGCGACGCATTGCGTGCTTCATCTGGGCTTGGTGCTGGGCACGGGGCCCATGCGCAGACCGCGGACGAGTTCGACACGGCACATAACCTGCTCGGCGATCCGGCCGGCCTGCGTTCGAGTGCCGCCGCCCATGGTGTGATTCTCGACGCCAGCCTCACAGCCGACTACTCGCGCGTACTCGACGGCGGCGCGCGCAAGCGGGCGAGCGCGGCGCGTTATCTCAGCGAAGCGGGCATCACCATCGACACCGAAACGGCCTTCGGGCTGCGCGGCGGTACCTTCTATATCGGCTATGTCGGCTTTCACGGCGACGACGGCAGCCGCGACGTCGGCGATTTTCAGGGCACATCGAACATCGATGCCGACGCTTTCGACGCGTTGTACAGCGTCTGGTATCGGCAGACGTTTTTCGACGAGCGGCTTGCGATCAAGATCGGCAAGGAAGACGCCAACACCGACTTTGCCTATGTGGGCAACGGCGGCGCCTTTATTCATTCATCGCCAGGGTTTTCACCCACCGTCCAGGCATTCCCCTCCTACCCGGATCCGGCAACCAGCGTGAGCGCGTTCGTGCGCGCGGGCAACGGCGTGTATATCGGTGCCGGTGTTTACGACGGCGCAACCCAGGCCGGGGTTCGCACCGGCTCGCGCGGGCCAAGCACGTTCTACGACGACCCCGGCGGCCTGTTCTCGATCGCCGAAACCGGCCTGGCATACGGCGACACGCACAACGGTCGCCTGGGCGTGGGCTACTGGCATCACTCGGGCGAGTTCGAGCGCTTCGATGCCGGCACCGAAGACCATGCCGACGGCGCCTATGTGGTCTGGGACCAGACGATCTATGCCGAACACGCATCGGGGCGTGAAGTCGGCCTGTTTGCCCAGTACGGCTGGGCCAACGCGGCGATCAGCGAGGTCGAACACCACGCAAGTACGGGCCTGCAGATCCACTCATTGCTGAGCGGTCGCCCCGATGATGTCAGTGGCCTGATGGCCAGCTACGTGGCGTTTTCGGACGCGCCCGCAGCCGGCTTTCGCGACGATCACGAACTCGCCATCGAAGCCTTCCACGCGATTCAGGCCACCGGCTGGCTCACCCTCAAACCGGATCTGCAGTACATCGTCAATCCCGGCGGCATGGGCCTGGACGACGCCACGGTCGCCACGCTGCGCGCGCAAATCTCGCTTTAAGACGAGCCGCGAGCCCAGCGCGGCGCGGCGCGGCGCGGAAACACCGACCGCTACTCGATCACGCCGCAGTACATACGCACGCCGCCCTTGCCGTGGTGGTGCTCGCCATGATCGTCGTACCGATCAGCTTCCGCATGCACCATCACCGCGCGGCCGGCGAGATCCGACACCGTCAGCCGCGGCGCGAGTACGGGCGTGGTCGCCGACCCGTCGGCCTCGACGGTCAGGTTGGGCAGATCGCCCAGATGGCCGTCGCCGTACGGCCCGGCATGACGTTCGGTCTGCTCCGGATCGTAATGTCCGCCCGCGGCACCGCCCGGCATCTTGTGATCCCCCATGCGGGTGGCGCCACAATCGGCGTTGGCGTGAATATGGGTGCCGTGTAGCCCACGCGACTGCAGGTCGTGCAGGGCGGGGGTGACGATGAGACCGTGTTCGGAATCGGCGAAGCGGATCGTGCCCACCGACTCGGCCTCTCCCTCACCCGTGATGTGATGCAGCGTGGCCGATGCTCCGGCGGCGTAAACCGCCGGACACACGGTCACGGCCGCCGCGGCCGCGATCGCGGCCCAGCGTGTGCGAATAGACATGTTTTCTCCTCTTTCCTACCGGTGACGCCGACCACGTCGCGCGCGTCGGCGCCTGTTCTTATATGTTGTGTTGCGCGCGACCAGTATAGCCGCGCCGGGCTAGCTCGTCGCCGCCAGCAGCGTCACCACCACCTCGCGCCGATGTGGCGCGCTACGGTGTTCATAGAGATAGATGCCCTGCCAGGTGCCCAGATTCAGCGTGCCGTCGGTGATCGGCACGGTCAGGTCCATGCCGGTGAGAATGCTGCGGATATGGCCGGGCATGTCGTCCGGGCCTTCCATGTCGTGCGCGAACATGGGGTCGCCATCGATCACGGCCTTCGACATCCAGCGTTCGACGTCGTCCCGCACGGTGGGGTCGGCGTTTTCACAGATCATGAGCGACGCCGAGGTGTGGCGGATGAATACATGGCATACCCCCGTTGCCACCTGTGCATCGCGCACGACCGCGTTCACGTCGGCCGTGATATCGCGCGTCGACCGGCCGGGGGTCTCGAAAGCGAGTGTCTTCTGCATAAGCGTGTCGCCGAAAGATGACTCGTGACAGCCTAACCCGCGAAAAACCGCGGCGTCGCATCGCGAGCGACGCCGCCGATTCGCCGCCTAAAGGGCGTCGAGTTTGGCCACCAGCATCTGATTGACCTCTTTCGGGTTCGCCTTGCCCTTCGAGGCCTTCATCACCTGGCCGACCAGAAAGCCCACGATCTTGGTCTTGCCGTCGAGATACTGCTGCACCTGGTCCGGGTTGTCCGCGATGACCTGGTCCACAAAGCCCTCGATCGCGCCGGTATCGGTGATCTGCTTGAGCCCGCGATCTTCGATGATGGCGTCCGCACTCTCGCCCTCGCCCTTGAACAGCGCCTCGAATACGTCCTTGCCGATCTTGCCGGAGATGGTGTTGTCGGCCACCCGCGCGATCAGACCGCCCAGCTGTGCGGCGCTGACCGGCGAGTCGGCAATCGCCAGGCCGTCGCGATTCAACGCGCCGGACAGATCGCCCATGATCCAGTTCGCCGCCGGCTTGCCGTGGGTTTTCGCATCGCCGCCCACCGCGGCCACGGTGGCCTCGAAATAATCCGCCAGGACGCGGGACTGGGTTAGCGCCACGGCATCCTCGGTGCTGACGCCATACGCCGCGACGAAGCGCTCGCGCTTGGCGTCCGGCAATTCGGGCAGATCGGCACGGGCGGATTCGACGAACGCCTCGTCGATAACCACCGGCAGCAGGTCCGGATCCGGGAAGTAGCGATAGTCGTGCGCTTCCTCCTTGCTGCGCATGGAGCGCGTCTCGTCGGCGTCCGGATCGTAGAGCCGAGTTTCCTGCACCACGGTACCGCCGGATTCGAGCACGTCGATCTGGCGCTCGACCTCGAACTCGATCGCTTTTTCCAGAAAGCGGAACGAGTTGACGTTCTTGGTCTCGGTACGTGTGCCGAACTCGCTCGAGCCGACCGGGCGCACCGAGACGTTCGCATCCACGCGAAACGAGCCTTCCTGCATGTTGCCGTCGCAGATGCCCAGATACTGGACCAGCGCGTGCAGCTTGCGGGCGTAGGCCACGGCCTCGGCCGCGCTGCGCATGTCCGGCTCGGACACGCACTCCACCAGCGGCGTGCCGGCCCGGTTGAGATCGATTCCGGTCTCGCGATCGAAGGCTTCATGCAGCGACTTGCCGGCATCTTCTTCGAGATGCGCGCGGGTGATGCCGACGCGCTTCTCGGCGCCGTCGCCCAGCACGATATCCAGATGCCCGTTGGCCACGATCGGCAGCTCGAACTGGCTGATCTGGTAGCCCTTGGGCAAATCGGGATAGAAATAGTGCTTACGCGCGAATACCGATGTCGGTGCGATATCGGCATCGATGGCCAGCCCGAACAACGTGGCCATGCGAATGACGTTGGCGTTGATCACCGGCAACACGCCCGGCAGCGCGATATCCACCGCACTCGCCTGCGTGTTCGGCTGGGCGCCGTAGGCGGTCGGCGCGGTCGAGAAGATCTTGCTTTGGGTCGCGAGCTGGATATGCACTTCCAGCCCGATCACGGTTTCCCAGGCCATTATTCGAATCCTGCCGGACGCTTGGTGTGCCAATCGGTGGTCTGCTGGTAGGCGTGGGCCGCACCCAGCAGCCGGGCTTCCTCGAACCAGGGCGCGAGCAGCTGCAGCCCGACCGGCAGCCCGTCCACGAAACCGGCCGGCACCGACATGCCCGGCAGCCCGGCCAGGCTGGCCGGCAGCGTGTAGACGTCGTTGAGATACATCGATACCGGATCGTCGAGCTTTTCGCCGAGTTTGAAGGCCGGCGCCTGGGTTACGGGTGCCGCGATCAGGTCCACGTTCTCGAAGGCGTTCGTGAAGTCCTGTGCGATCAGCCGGCGCGTCTTCTGCGCTTTCAAGTAATAAGCGTCGTAGTAGCCGGCCGAGAGCACATAGGCGCCGACCATGATGCGTCGCTGCACCTCGCGGCCGAAGCCTTCACCACGCGAGCGGGTGTAGAGATCTTCCAAATCGACCGGGTTCTCGCAGCGATAGCCGTAGCGCACGCCGTCGAAGCGGGCCAGATTCGACGACGCCTCCGCCGGCGCGAGCACGTAGTAGGTCGAAACGGCGAGCTCGGTATGCGGCAGCGTGATCTCGACGATCTCCGCCCCCCGTGCCTCGAACTCAGCGATCGCCGCGTCGATGACTTGGCGGCTGGCGTCGTCCAGCCCCTCGGCGAAGTATTCCTTCGGCAGGCCGACGCGCATACCCTTGAGATAGTCGTCGCCCTGATCGCCGAGGGCGCCGACATAGTCCGGCACCTCGCGCTCAACGCAGGTGGAATCGCGTTCGTCAAAGCCGGCCATGGCCTGCAGCACGTGGGCACAATCGTCGGCCGAGCGGGCAAAGCAGCCGCCCTGATCGAGACTGGAGGCGAAGGCGATCATGCCGTAGCGCGACACCCGCCCGTATGTCGGCTTGATGCCGGTCACGCCGCAAAGCGCGGCGGGCTGACGGATCGAGCCGCCGGTATCGGTGCCGGTGGCCGCCGGCACCAAACCCGCGGCCACCGCAGCGGCCGAACCGCCGGAGGAACCGCCCGGCACGTAGTCGGTGTTCCAGGGATTGCGTACCGGCCCGTAGAAACTGGTTTCGTTGGACGAGCCCATGGCGAACTCGTCCATATTGGTCTTGCCGAGCGTGACGGTGCCGGCCGCGGCCAGCCGTTCGACCACCGTCGCGTCGTACGGGGCAACGAAATTGTCCAGCATGCGCGAGCCACAGCTCGTGCGGGTGCCGCGCATGCAGAAGATGTCCTTGTGCGCGATCGGCAGGCCAGCCAACGGCGTATCGGCCGCCGCGCCGGAGTCGATTGCCGCGGCGCGCTCGCGGGCAGTATCGGCACAGCCGCTGATCAGCGTATTGAGCGTTTCATCGTGGGCGGCGATGCGATCGAGATAGCGCGTGGTCAATTCCGCCGCGCTCGTCTTTCCGGCGGCCACCGCGGCCACCATGTCGCGAATGCTGCGATCGTGGCTCATTCGATCACCTTCGGTACGAGATAGACGCCCTCTGCGGTCGCGGGAGCAATCGCTTGGAAATCGTCGCGGTCCGTCACCGGCACGGCGCGATCGGCACGCAGCCGCGCGGCGAGATCCAGCGGATGCGCCATGGGCTCGACATCGGTGGTGTCGGCCTTTTCCAGACTGGCCACGACATCGAGAATATTCGACAACTCGCCGGCATATTCGGCGATCTGGTCGTCATCCAGACCCAGTCGCGCAAGCCGGGCGACATTGCGTACCTGATCGGCGGTCAGACTCACGGGCTTTGCCTTTGCTGTGCATTGACGTGTGAAAAACGCAGCGCCGGCAGCGCTGCGCGGGCGTAAAACTAGCATAATCGACCCTGGCCTGACTGTCGGCGTTGCCGACACGCACCCCCATTGCTAGCATTGCGATCCTCAGTGCGTCGCGACGCGGAGTCGCGGTGCCCGACGCGCGTGTTCTCCACGCGCTTTTTTGTACTTGCCCCCGGGTGTGCCTCAATGCTGGACAACTTTCGCGGCCTGTTTCTCAACGATCTCTCGATTGATCTGGGCACGGCCAATACGCTTATCTATGCGCGCGACCAGGGCATCGTGCTCAACGAGCCATCGGTGGTCGCCGTACGCAGCGATGTTCGTGGCGGCAAGCGCATCGAGGCCGTGGGCCACGACGCCAAGCGCATGCTCGGGCGCACACCCAATCACATCACCACCATCCGCCCGCTCAAGGACGGCGTGATCGCCGACTTCACCGTCACGGAGAAGATGCTCCAGCACTTCATCCGCAAGGTGCACAAGAAGCGCATGCTGCGCCCGATGACGCGCGTGCTGGTCTGCGTGCCCTACGGCTCGACGCAGGTCGAACGTCGCGCGATCCGCGAATCCGCGTCGAATGCCGGCGCGCGGCGCGTGTATCTGGTCGAGGAGCCGGTCGCGGCCGCCATCGGCGCGGGCATTCCGATCGGCGAGGCGCGCGGCTCGATGGTTCTGGACATCGGCGGCGGCACCTCGGAAGTCGCGGTGATCTCGCTCAACGGCATCGTCTACGCGGAATCCGTGCGCACCGGCGGCGACAAGTTCGACGAGGCGATCGTCAATTACGTGCGGCGCCAGTACAACATGCTCATCGGCGAATCGACCGCCGAGTCCATCAAGCAGCAGATCGGCACCGCGTTCCCCGGCCACGAGGTCAAGGAGATCGAGGTTGTCGGCCGACATCTGTCGGCGGGCGTGCCGCGCGCGTTCACCCTCAACTCCAACGAAGTGCTGGACGCGCTGCAGGAGCCGCTGTCGAACATCACGAGCGCGGTCAAGCTGGCGCTGGAGTCGACCCCGCCCGAGCTTGGCTCGGACGTGGCCGAGCGCGGCATCGTGCTGACCGGTGGCGGCGCCCTGCTGGCCGACCTGGACAAGCTGATTTCGGAAGAAACCGGCCTGCCGGTGATCGTTGCCGACGACCCGCTGACCTGCGTGGCCCGTGGCGGCGGCATCCTGCTGGAAATGATCGATCGCAAGACCGGTCAGCTGCTCGCGCTCGAATAGCACGCAACGCAGTTGCGCAAGGCCTGTACGCCGGCCTAATCTGGCGCGATAACATCAGTTAATTCCACGGTTTCGGGGGCGTTGGGTGCGCGGACTCGCCGAGGACGACAAAACGCCGTTTCTGGGTCGCCGCATCGCGCCGGGCATCCGAATCGTCGCGATCGCGATCATCTCGATCATCCTCATGATGGTCGATCACGCCAGCACGTCCCTCACCCCGGTGCGCAGCACACTCGCCGTGGCGACACAGCCGATCCAGATGATCGCCGAGATGCCGGGCGAAATCGCGCATTACATGGGCCGGTATTTCGATCGCGGCCAGCTGATCACCGAAAACGAAGCCCTCGAGCAGAAGGTACTGCTGCTGCAGGCGCGTCTGCAGCGTCTGGCGTCGCTGCAGGCCGAGAACGAACGCATCCGTGCCCTGCTCGCCTCCGCCAGTTCGCTGGACCAGAACGTGCTCATCGCCCGCATTCTATCCGTGAGCCCCGACCCCTACCGGCACTACATCAAGCTCAACAAGGGCAGCACCGACGGTGTGTTCGTGGGCCAGGCCCTGGTCGATGCAAACGGCATCATGGGCCAGGTGACCGATGTCACGCCGCTGGATTCACGGGCGATTCTGATCACCGACGCGAATCACGGCATTCCGGTCGAGATCAATCGCACCGGGCTGCAGACCATCGCCCAGGGCAGCGGCAAGTCCAACGAGCTGCGCCTGCCGTTTCTCGCCAACAACGCCGACATTCGCGCCGACGATCTGCTGGTGACGTCGGGCCTGGGCGGACGCTACCCGGCCGGTTATCCCGTCGGCACGGTGACCAGCGTGGTGCATCAGCCCGGCGACGAGTTTCTCGACGTGGTCGCGAACCCGAGCGCGCATCTCAACCGCGGCCGCGAGGTGCTGCTGGTCTGGACGAGCAACACCGAAGCCCAGGCCCGCGAGGATGAAGCCATCACCGAGGCCGCACCCGCGGACGACGCCGGCGCCGAACCCACGGCACCATGATCATCGAACGCCGCGTCAGCGGCCTGTTGATCGTGGCCACGCTCGGCGCGGCGCTGTTTCTCGCGCTGCTGCCCCTGCCGGACGCGCTGTCGGCGGTGCGCCCGGCGATCTACCCGGCGACGGTGCTGTTCTGGGTGCTCATGCAGCCGATGAGCTTCGGGCTGATCGCGGCCTGGTGTTGCGGTATCCTCATAGACGTCATCTACGGCACACCGTTCGGCGAGCACGGGCTTGCGATGGCGGTGGCCGGCTATGCCGTGATCCGGCTTCGCGACCTGCTGTGGACTTTTCCGGTTTGGCAGCAGAGCGTGCTGCTGCTGCCGGTATTCATACTCTACGAATTCGTGCTGTTCTGGATCGACGGCGTCGCCGGCGCGGAAGTGAATCAGTGGTGGCGCTGGCTGCCGGTCTTGACCACGACGGTGATCTGGCCATTCTGGGCCTCGCTGCTGGAACGCATCGCCGAATTCGAGGTCGGATAGCGTGGGGTCTCAACTATCCTTCATAACCGCCTGAGCGGGTTCGCAAACCGCCGGCGCTTCGCGCGCCGATCAAGGAACGTGTCCGAGCGACGGGAGCAACTGACACCGAATGGCCGCCGATAACGCCATCAAGAACCATGCGGCCGAGCGCAGCATGTTTCTGCTGCGCACCGCGGTCGCGGGCGCGGTCATCGCCGTGCTCGTCGGCGTGCTGCTGTTTCGTGTGAGCTATCTGCAGGTGCTGCGTCACGGCTATTACGAGACCCGGTCCCAGGACAACCGCATGCGCGTGCAGGTGATGCCGCCGGTACGCGGGCTCATCTACGACCGCAACGGCGTCATCCTTGCCGACAACCTGCCGGCCTATCGCCTCGAGATCGTGCCCGAGCAGGTCGAGGACCTGTCCGCCACACTCGATCGACTCGCCAACATCATCGAGATACGCGACGCCGACCGGGATCGCTTTCATGAACGCGTGGCCAAGACCCCACGCTTTCGCGGCGTACCGATCCGGCTCAATCTGAGTCAACGCGAAGTCGCGCGCTTCGAGGTCAACCGCGGCGACTTCCCCGGCGTGGAAATCCGTGCCGGCCTCACCCGCCACTATCCGCTCGGCGCGGTGGCCGCGCATCTGGTCGGCTATGTCGGCGGCATCACCGTGCAGGATCTGCGCCGCGTCGACGAGAAGCGCTATCGCGGCTCGAACCACATCGGCAAGTCCGGGGTGGAGTACAGCTACGAATCGCGGCTGCACGGCGAACCGGGCTCGCGCGTGGTCGAAACCAATGCCAGCGGTCGCGCGCTGCGCGAGCTGGAAATGAACCGCCCGACCGCTGGCGAAAGCCTTTACCTGACGATCGATGCACGCCTGCAGAAAGCGGCGTTCGACGCGCTCGGCGACCAGGACGGCGCCGTCGTGGCCATGGACCCGAACACCGGCGGCCTGCTGGCGCTGGTATCCAAGCCGAGCTACGACCCGGACCTGTTCGTCGACGGCATCAGCCACATCAACTACAAACGGCTCATCACCGATCCGCACAAGCCGCTGTTCAATCGCGCGCTGCAGGGCCAGTATCCGCCGGGTTCCACGGTCAAGCCCGTGATGGCGCTCGCCGGGCTCGAAACCGACCAGATCGAGGCCGACAAGCAGGTGTGGTGCCCCGGTTTCATCACCCTGCCCGGCAGCAACCATCGCTACCGCGACTGGAAACGGTCCGGTCACGGCTGGGTGGACATGCCGGAGGCGATATTCCGCTCCTCGGACGTGTATTTCTATAAGCTCGGGCTCAAGCTCGGCATCGACAACATTCACCGCTACGGCGAGCTGTTCGGGCTTGGCGCGCGCACCGGCGTCGACCTGCCGCGTGAAAACAGCGGCATCATGCCGTCCCGGGCCTGGAAGAACGGCACCCGCAACCAGCCGTGGTATCCGGGCGAAACCCTCAACACCATTATCGGCCAGGGGTTCATGACCACCACGCCGCTGCAGCTGGCCCAGATGACCAGCCGCATCGCCGGACGCGGCGACGGCTACAAGCCGCATGTGCTGCGCGCATGGAAGAATCCGGTCGACGGTAGCGTGACGTCGAGCACGCCGACGCCGCTGCGACCGATCCAGCTCAACGATCCGGCGCACTGGCAGGTGGTGATCAAGGGCATGGAGGAAGTTATCGGCAATCCGCGAGGCACGGCCTATCACTACGTGGGCCAGAATCTGGACTACACGATCGCCGGCAAATCCGGCTCGGCACAGGTCACCAAGCTCGCACAGAACGAGGCCGCGCCCGACCTGGAAGACGTGGAACACCAGTTCCGCGACCACGCGCTGTTCGTGGCCTTCGCGCCGATCGAGAACCCCGAAATCGCGGTCGCCGTGCTTGTCGAGCATGGCGGCGGCGGCTCCAGCGTGGCCGGCCCGGTGGCGCGCCAGGTGATCGACGCCTTCCGCGCCCAGCCGCCGGTACTCCAGGCCTCTACGGGCAGCGGCCGATGAACGCCAACGCCACCAACGCGCCGTCAACGCTCTCCGAGTGGCTGGTTTACTGGCGTATCGATCTGCAGCTGCTGGTCGCACTGCTGTGCTGCGCCGCGCTTGGCCTGTTCGTGCTCTACAGCGCGTCGGGGCAATCCAGCGCGGTAGTGATCAACCAGAGCATCCGGCTGGGCATCGGCCTGTTCGGCATGTTGCTGGTCGCCCAGATACCGCCGGAATGGTTCCGGGTCGCCGCGCCCTGGGTGTTCGGCTTCGGCGTGTTCCTGCTGGTGCTTGTGGTGCTGCTCGGCGATACCGCCATGGGCGCGCGCCGCTGGCTTGATCTCGGCATCGTGCGCTTCCAGCCGTCGGAGCTGATGAAGCTGGCCGCGCCGCTCGCCGTCGCCGCCTATTTTCGCGATCGTAGCCTGCCGCCCAACCTGCGCGATGTCGGCATCGGCGCGCTGCTGATCGCGGTGCCGGTATTGCTCGTGGCGGATCAGCCCGATCTGGGCACCGCGCTGCTGATCGCGGCGGCCGGCGGCTTCGCGCTGTATTTCGCGGGCCTGCGCTGGCGCATCATCCTGCTGCTGGTGATCGCCGCGGCTGCGGCCGCGCCCGCGCTGTGGTTCAACATGCACGACTACCAGCAGGAGCGCGTGCTCACGTTCCTGAATCCGGCCCGCGATCCCACCGGGGCCGGCTATCACATCTCGCAGTCCAAGATCGCGATCGGCTCCGGCGGCGTGTTCGGCAAGGGCTGGCTCAACGGCAGCCAGGCGCACCTGAACTTCCTGCCGGAATCCGACACCGATTTCGTGTTCGCGGTCTTTGCCGAGGAAACCGGGCTGTTCGGGGTGATGGCCCTGCTCGGGCTGTACTGCTTCATCGTCGCGCGCGGGCTGTATATCGCCATGAAGAGCCAGGACACGTTCCAGCGTCTTGCTGCGGGCAGTCTGAGCCTGACGTTCTTCATCTATGTGTTCGTCAACATCGGCATGGTCGCGGGGCTGCTGCCCGTGGTCGGCGTCCCGCTGCCCCTGATCAGCTATGGCGGCACGTCCATGGTGATCCTGCTGCTCTCGTTCGGCATCCTGATGTCCATTCATACCCACCGGAAACTGCTCGCCACATGACACGATCCAAACTCCTGTTCGCGCTGGCGCTGGCCTGCGCGCCCGTGGTCGCCGCCGCAGCGACCGGCAACTACGCCCAGCGCCCGGAGGGCAAGGCCCTGCTGGAGCGGCTGCAGAACGCCGACGGCGTGGATATCGAGGAGGCACGCGCCCTGCTCGAAGACGCCAAGTACCAGCCCAAGATCGTGGCGACGATGCGCAAGCCGGCCGAGCGCACGCTGACATGGAAGGACTACCGGCCGATCTTTCTGCAGCCCGAACGCGCGCAAAAGGGCGCGGATTACATCGCCGAGCATCGCGAACTGTTCGAACAGGCCGAAGACGAATACGGCGTACCGGCCCACATCATCGCCGCCATCATCGGCGTGGAGACCAAGTACGGCGCCTTTCTCGGCCGTGATCGCGTGCTCGACGCGCTCGCCACGCTCGGCTTCGACTACCCGGAGCGCTCGGCCTATTTCATGCGCGAACTGGAAGGCTTCATCGAACTGTGCGTCGAGGAGGATCTGGCCTGCGATCGCGAAATCGGCTCCTATGCCGGCGCCATGGGCCTGCCGCAGTTCATGCCCTCGAGCTATCGCGCCTATGCCGTGGACGGCAACGACAACGGCAAGCGCGACCTGTGGGAAGAACCGGCCGACATCATCCACTCGGTCGCCAACTATCTCGCGGAACACGGCTGGCAGCGCAATGCCCGTGTCGCCCTGCCGGCGTGGATCGGCGACGACGGCGATCTCGACGACATCGAGCGCAGCAAGCGCAAGCCCGCCTATCGCTGGGATGCCCTGCGCAAGCTCGGTATTCGCGTCGACGACCCGCCGCCGGCCGACGCCGATGTCGGTCTGCTCCAGTTCGAAGGCGCGCACGGCACCGAGTACTGGCTCGGCCTGAACAACTTCTTCGTAATCACCACCTACAACCACAGTCCGCTCTACGCCATGGCGGTCTACCAGCTGGGGCAGGAAATCGCGCTGGCCCGGCAGACCGCGGCTGACGACGACGAGTCCGCGCCGTGACCCGCTGGCGGCTGCCAGTTCTGCTCGCCTGTACGGCGGCGCTCGTCGCCGGCTGCGCGAGCCAGCCGCGCTCGTCCGGCGGCAGCGGCGGCTCGCCCTCGCCGCAGGCCAGCAAGGGCGGCGGCTACTATCAGAACGACGGCCCGCCGGATGACGAGAACATCGATCTCGATGCCGTGCCGGACGCGATCCCGCGCGACGAGCCGTTCTCGCGCTACGGCAACCCCGACAGTTACGAAGCGCTGGGCAAGACCTATTACGTGCTCGACAGCGCCGCGGGCTTCAGCCAGACCGGTCGCGCCAGCTGGTACGGCAAGCAGTTCCACGGTCGGCGCACGTCCAGCGGCGAGCCGTACAACATGTTCAAGATGACGGCCGCCCACAAGCGCCTGCCCATCCCCAGCTATGTGCGCGTGACCAATCTGGACAACGGCAAGCAGGCAATCGTGCGCGTGAACGATCGCGGGCCCTTCCACGACGGCCGCATCATCGATCTGTCCTATGTCGCGGCACGGCGGCTGGACGTGGTCACCCATGGCAGCGTGCCCGTTCGTATCGAAACGGTCACACCCGCGTCGCTGCGCGCGGAGCAGCGCAATCAGGCAAGCGCGAGCCGCCAGCAGGCGCGCGCCGCGACGCCGCGGCCGCCGCAGCGCCAGGCACGGCCTCAGCCGCCGACCGCGCCGACGCCGCAATCGAACCGGGCCACACAGACCGGCAGCAGCCCCGGTCGCCCCATACGTGTCGCCAACCGTATCGGCACCGCCGACACCGGCCTCTACATCCAGAGCGGAGCCTTCGGCGAACGCGGCAACGCCCAGCGGCTGAAAGCGCGTCTGCGCAATGCCGGGTTCGGCAAGGTCACCGTGGTGCCGCCGCAGGGCGAGGCATCGCTGTACCGCGTGCATCTGGGGCCGTTCGAGGATGAACGCAGCCGCGCGCTCAATCGTCAGATTCTCGTCGAACAGGGGTTTTCCGCCCGCGACGTGAATCGTTAGCTCCCATGCCCACGAAGCGCTAAACTGCCGCGCAAACCGGGAACGCCATCAATCTGACCTGCCAAAGAGCCGAAGTCGATGAACCACGCTAAACGCCTGCTTTATATCGCATTCCTTCTCGTGATTAGTGCGAGCGCGTTCGCGAAGCCGCTACCGATTCCGGAGCCGCCGAGCCTCGATGCGCGCAGCTATATCCTGCTGGATTTCGATTCCGGCCAGGTTCTGGCGGCGAAGAATCCGGAAAAGCGGGTCGAGCCGGCGAGCATCACCAAGCTGATGACGACATATATCGTTTTCGACGAGCTTGCCAAGGGCAACATCTCGCCCGACGACAAGGTCACCATCAGCGAAAAGGCCTGGCGGATGGGCGGCTCGAAGATGTTCATCGAGGTCGGCACGCAGGTTTCAGTCGACGATCTGTTGCACGGCATGGTCACGGCGTCGGGCAACGATGCCACGGTCGCGCTGGCCGAGTACGTCGCGGGAACGGAAGCCACCTTCGCCGACTACATGAACCAGTACGGGCGCGAAATCGGCCTGGAAAACAGCCACTTCGTGGACGCCAGCGGCTGGCCGCATGAAAACCACTACATGTCGGCGCACGATATCGCGCGCCTGCTCAGCGCCATCATCCGCGACTACCCGGATCTCTATCAGCAATACTTCAACGAAAAGAAGTTCACCTACAACGGCATCGAGCAGTACAACCGCAACTCACTGCTCTGGTCGGACGAGAGCGTGGACGGCGGCAAGACCGGTCATACCGAAGCCGCGGGCTACTGCCTTTCTGCCTCGGCCAAGCGCGACGGCATGCGCACCGTGGCGGTGGTTACGGGTACGGCCTCGAACAACGCGCGCAAGTCACAGACCCAGGCGCTGTTGAACTACGGGTTCCGCTTTTTCGAGACCGGCCGCCTGTTCGACGAAGGCAAAAACATCTCCGAGGTTCGCGTCTGGAAGGGTGACGACACCATGCTGCCGGTGGTCGCCAAGGGCGCGGTCGACGTGTCGTTTCCGCGGGGCCAGCGCGATGCGCTGACCACCAGTGCCGAGCTGCCCTCACAGCTGCTCGCGCCGATCAAGAAAGGCGAACGCCTGGGCACGCTCGAAGTGAAGTACGACACCGAGGTCCTGGCCCAGGTGCCGCTCTATGCCGGCAAGGATATCGAGCGCGGCGGCATCTTCCGCCAGCTCACCGACGAAGTGATGATGATGTTCGAATGATCGCGCGGCGCCACGGTCGGCTGCGGCCGTGGCGCGCGATCCGGTTCACGCAATCGACGACCCGCGAGCGCCCCATGACCACAGCTTTTCTCAACGGCGAGTTTCTCGCTCTCGAAGACGCCAAGGTTTCCGTGCTCGATCGCGGCTTTCTGTTCTCGGACAGCGTCTACGAGGTCATCCCCTACTACGACGGGCGCGGTTTCGCCCTCGACGCGCATCTCGAACGTCTGGCGCGCAGCCTGGACATGCTGGGCATTTCGGCGCCCTACGACCTCGACGGCTGGCGCACGATTCTCGCCAGGCTGGTCGAGGCCAACGGCGGCGGCGACTTGGCGGTGTACCTGCAGGTGACCCGCGGCGTCCCCGAACGGCGGGACCATCGCATCCCGGAGAATCTCGCGCCGACCGTGGTCGCCTTCTGCCAGGATCGGCCGCCCCACGACCCGACAGCACTCGAAAACGGCATTGCCGCCGTGACCCAGAACGACACCCGCTGGCACTACTGCACGATCAAGTCGACGTCCCTGCTCGCCAACGTGCTGGCCGCCGATGCCGCACGCGCCCGAGGCGCGAACGAGGCGATCATGGTGCGCGACGGCGCGGTACTCGAGGGCACCTCCTCGAACGTGTTCGCCGTGGTCGACGGCCGACTGGTCACGCCGGCCCTGCGCGACACCATCCTGCCCGGCATCACCCGCGGCGTGGTGCTGGACCTGGCGGCGCGCGAAGGCATCGACCACGGCGAGCCGGAAACACTCTCTGTCGATGCCCTGCGCGAAGCCAGCGAGATCTGGATTACCTCCTCGATCCGCGAGATCTTCCCGGTCACGCGCCTGGACGACGCGCCGGTCGGAGACGGCCGGCCCGGCCCGATCTGGACGCGGATGCGGCGGGCCCTGCAAGCTATGACCGATGAGTGACGAACGCGAAACACTGCTCGAATTCCCCTGCCGCTTTCCAATCAAGGCTTTCGGGAAGGACGAAGGCGACTTCGAAGAGCGGGTCTACCAGCTGGTCAAGGCGCACGCGCCCGAGCTGGAGCGCTCCGACCTGTCCGTGCGCAACAGCAGCGGCGGCAAATATCTCGCCATCACCGCGAACATCACGGCCCAGAGCCAGGCCCAGCTCGATGCCATCTACGGCGATCTCACCGACAGCGGCGCCGTGCTGATGTCGCTCTAGATGACGCGCCCGGTGATCGATATCCGCCGCTTCGGCTGGCAGCCGCAGCCGTACCGGCCGGTCTGGCAAGCCATGCAGGACTTTGCCGAAACGCGCGCTACCGACACGCGCGACGCGCTCTGGCTGCTCAACCACGAGCCGGTGTTCACCCAGGGCAAGAACGGGCGCGCCGAACATCTGCTCGCCCCGGGCGACATCCCGGTCGTGCCAATCGACCGCGGCGGCCAGGTCACCTACCACGGCCCCGGCCAGATCATGGCCTATGTGATGGTCGACCTGCGCCGGCTGGGCATCGGCATCCGCAGCCTCGTGACCGCGCTGGAAGACGCAATGGTCGGCACGCTCGCGGGCTATGATATCGAGGCCTATGCCAAACCCGACGCGCCCGGCGTGTATGTGGGCGCGGCCAAGATCGGCTCGATCGGTCTGCGGGTACGTCGCGGCACGAGTTATCACGGCCTCGCACTCAACGTGGATATGGACCTGGATCCCTTCCAGCGTATCGATCCCTGCGGCTACCATGGCCTGCGCATGACCCAGGTCGGCGATCTGGGTGGCCCGCGCGATCTCGACATCGTGGCCGACGATCTGAGTGCTCAGCTGTGTCGCGCGCTCAAGGTCGATGCCGCACCGCAGCTGAGTGCCGCCCCCATCTGATAGGCTTGCGCACAAGTTAAGTGCGTAATCTTGAATGACTCCGGAACCACCAACCCTGGACAAGCCGCCGCAGACGCGCGACAACCTCGTCGAGGTGCGTGGCGTGCACTTCACGATCGGCTCGCGCGTGATCTACAAGGCCGTGGATCTGGATATCGCGCGCGGACGAATTACCGCCATCATGGGGCCGAGTGGCACCGGCAAGACGACGTTATTGCGCCTGATCAGCGGCCAGTGGCGTCCCGCCCAGGGCACAGTGCACTTCGATGGTGCGCATGTCGCCAAACTGTCCCAGAACGACCTGTTCGAACAGCGCAAGCGCATGGGCATGCTGTTCCAGTCCGGCGCGCTGCTTACGGATCTATCCGTTTTCGACAACGTGGCCTTCCCGCTGCGCGAGCACACCAAGCTGCCCGAGCGTCTGATCCGCGACATCGTGCTCATGAAGCTCGAGGCGGTCGGCTTGCGCGGCGCGCGCGCGCTTTACCCGGCACAGCTGTCTGGCGGCATGGCCCGGCGCGTGGCGCTGGCGCGCGCGATCGCGCTGGACCCGGAAATGATCATGTACGACGAGCCCTTCGCCGGACAGGACCCCATTTCCATGGGCGTACTGCTGCGCCTGATCCGGCGCCTGAACGACGTGCTGGGCCTGACGTCCATCGTGGTATCGCACGACGTGAAGGAGACGCTGGGCATCGCCGACTACGTGTATGTGATTTCCGACGGTGAAGTCATCGACCACGGCACGCCGCAGCAGATTCGGGATTCCCGGTCCGAGTGGGTCCAGCAGTTCATCCATGCCGAGGCCGACGGGCCGGTGCCGTTTCACTACCAGGGCACGCCCTACGCCGAAGACCTGCTCAACGGGAGCCGCCGATGACCACAATGCAGCGTGGTTTCAATACCGCGACCGGCTGGATGGCCGATCTCGGGCGCGGCGCGATCTTTCTGATGCGCATTCTGTTCAGCCTGCCGGGGCTGATCCTCAAGCCGCGCCTGCTGATCGAACAAATCTATTCCGTGGGCGTGCTGTCGCTGGTGATCGTGGTCGTAGCCGGCGTGTTCGTCGGCATGGTGCTCGCGCTGTCGGGCTATCGCCTGCTTGTGGGCTTCGGCGCCGAGGAGGCGCTGGGCACCTCGGTAGCGCTCGTGGTGGTGCGTGAACTCGGCCCCGTCGTGACCGGCCTGCTGTTCGCCGGGCGCGCGGGCAGCGCGCTGGCCGCGGAAATCGGTTTGATGAAGGCCACCGATCAGCTTTCCGGCATGGAAATGATGGCGGTGGATCCGGTCAAGCGTATCGTCGCGCCGCGGTTTCTGGCCGGCGTGATCGCGCTGCCGCTGCTGACCTCCATCTTCTGCGTGATGGCTATCGGCGCCGGCGGTGGCTATTTTGTCGGCGTCGACATGCTCGGCGTGGATGCCGGCTCCTACTGGTCGGGCATCCAGTCCAACGTCGATTTCGGCGAGGACATCATCAACATCTTTCTCAAGAGCGGCGTATTCGGCGCGATCATCACCTGGGTCGCGGTCTATCAGGGCTACCATGCGCCGCCCACGTCCGAGGGCGTATCACGGGCGACCACCAATACCGTGGTGATCGCATCCCTGGCGATCCTCGGCGCCAATCTCATGCTCACTGCCGTGCTTTTCGGCAGTCACTAGGGTTCGTCTATGCAGTCTCGAGCAGTAGAGCTTCTGGTCGGTTTCTTCGTCTGCCTCGGCATCGCGGCGATCTTCATCCTCACGATGCGGGTGAGCAATCTGGCCGATACCAGCGACGTGCAGCAGGGTTACACCGTGGTCGCCGCCTTCGACAATATCGGCGGGCTCAAGGTCGGTGCACCGGTGAACATGGCCGGCGTGCGCATTGGCCGCGTGGCCGACATCACGCTCAATCAGGAAACCTTCCGCGCGGAGGCAAAACTGCGCGTGAGCGAGCAGTACAAGCTGCCCAAGGACTCGGACGCCGCGGTGCTGACCTCGGGCCTGCTCGGTGAGCAGTACGTCGGCGTCGGCCCGGGCGGCTCGCTGAAGAACATGCAGGACGGCGACGAATTCATCATCACCCAAAGTGCGGTGGTGCTGGAGAACCTGATCGGCCAGTTCATGACCAGCATGGGTGCCGGTGGCGATGCCGGCGGTGGCGGCAACGCGGGCGGCCTGCCCGCGCCCGACGGCCCCTGAAGCGCTCAGTTCAGGATCAATTCATCGCCGCGTTCCGATACTGCGGTCCACTAGATTCCACCACGCGAGGATATGTCATGCCAAGCATGAAGCGCTCACTGCTGAAGGCCTTTGCGGTTGCCCTGCTCATTCCCGGGCTGGCGATGGCGGCGCCGACCCCGCCCGATGAACTCGCCCGCGATACCGTGCAGACCGTATTGAGCGAGATGGACGGCCGGCGCGACGAGCTGCGCCAGAATCCGCAGCAGCTGTACCAGCTCATCGACGAGGAGCTGGTCCCGCTCATCGACCTGCCCTACATGTCGCAGCTGGTGCTGGGCCGTGCCTGGCGCACTGCCACGCCCGAGCAGCGCGAGCGCTTCCAGGTCGCGTTCAAGAACATGCTGATTCGCACCTACGGCAACGGCCTGCTCAGCTTCGACGGCAGTCAGGACATCGAGTATCAGCCGGTTCGCGCGGCCGAAGGCGCCGAGGACATCACCTTCCGCGCGATCGTGACCACCGACGACGGTCAGAAGACGCCCGTCACCTTCCAGATGCATGTCGTGGATGACGAGTGGAAGATCTACGACGGCAGCGTCGGCAATCTGTCGTTCGTGACCAACTACCGCGGTCAGTTCAACTCGCAGATTCGCAACGGCGGTCTCGAGAAGCTGATCGAACGCATGGAAGCCCGCTATAACGCCGGCAGCTAAAGGCACGACCCCGCATGAGCGAGCACCACGCCCAACCGGCCCGCGTACGGCTCTCCGGCGAACTCGACGCCGAAACGGTACCGCGGCGCCTGCGCGAGTCGGAGGACTGGTTCGAACACGGCGAAGAAACCGTGATCGACCTGTCCGACGTCGAACGCGTCGACAGCGCCGGCGTGGCGCTGCTGCTCGAATGGGTGCGCGACGCCCATGCCAATAATGCAACGCTGAGCTTCATCAACGCGCCAGCGCAGATGCGCGCCATCATCGACTTCTGTGCACTCAACGACGTGATCAGGCTTCGCGGCGCCAGCTGACAATCGGCGGTTGATCTCTGTAACGGGGCGGCGTTTTCGAACGCCGCCCTTTTTAATCGCCTGGCGCTCGTGGCGTCAGGCTGTCGCCGCCGGCACTTCGAGCGCGTCGATCTCGCGGATCTCCTCCAGCGACTGGGGGTTGGCGATAGCCTCGGTATTGTTGATCGGTACACCGCGCAACATGCGCGCGACCGCCATTTCCACCTTCTTGCCGCTGCGCGTGTACGGCAATGCGGCCACCGGCACGATCACCGCCGGCACGTGGCGCGGGCTGGCCTGTTCGCGCAGGCGCTTGCGAATATCGGCGGCCAGCGCCTCGTCGAAGGTGAAACCCTCGTTGAGCACCACCAGCATGACGATACGGCTGTCGTCGCCATACGGCTGGGCCGCCACGAGCGTATCGGCGATGGCGTCCATGGGCTCGACCTGCCGATAGATTTCTGCCGTGCCGATACGAATCCCGCCCACATTGAGCGTGGCATCGCTGCGGCCGTAGATCACCGCCCCGCCGTGCGACGTGAACATCACGAAATCCCCGTGCGACCACACGCCGTCGAAGGTGGAGAAATAGGCGTCGTGGTAGCGGCTGCCGTCGTCATCGTTCCAGAAGCCGACCGGCATCGAGGGCAAAGGCCGAGTGCAGACCAGTTCGCCACATTCGTCGATCACGGCCTCGCCCTTGTCGTTGAAAGCCTGGGCGGAAACACCCAGCAGACGACACTGGATCTCGCCGCGCCGTACCGGCAACAGCGGGCAACAGCCCACGAACGACGACACGATATCGGTACCGCCCGAAATCGAACCGAGCAGCAGATCCGACTTGACGTTGGCATAGACCCAGTCGAAATCCGCCGGCAGTAACGGTGACCCGGTGGACATCAGCGTACGCAGCGCGCCGAGATCGAAATCCCGACCCGGGGCGACCCCGGCGTTGCGGCATGCGGCAATCCATTTGGCACTGGTACCGAAATGGGTGATGCCTTCACGTTCGGCCACGCGCCAGAGGGTGTTCATGTCCGGATGCCCCGGATTGCCGTCATAGACGATCAGCGTCGCGCCGGTCAGCAGGCCCGACACCAGCCAGTTCCACATCATCCAGCCGCAGGTGGTGAAGTAGAAGAACACGTCGCCGCGCTGAATATCCGCGTGCAGCATCAGCTCCTTGCTGTGCTGTAGCAGCGCACCACCGGCGCCGTGGACGATGCATTTCGGCACGCCTGTGGTACCCGACGAGAACAGGATATAGACCGGCTGATCGAAAGGCTGCGGCGTGAACGACGGCGCCGCCCCGGCGCCCTTGCCCAGCGCGGTTTCCCAGCTGACGAAATAGGGGTAGCCGTCGATCGTCGGCGCCGCCCCGGCGTTTCCGATCATGACCACCGTTTCGATCGAGTCGATGGCCTGACGAATCGACTCGGCGTGCTCGATACGGGCGAAATCCTTGCCGCCATAACGATAGCCGTCGACCGATACGAGCACCTTGGGCTCGATCTGGGCGAAGCGGTCGACAATGCCCGCGACGCCGAAATCCGGCGAGGCCGACGACCAGATGGCGCCCAGGCTGGCGCAGGCCAGCATTGCCACGATGGGTTCGTGCGTGTTGGAGACGACGCCCGCCACCCGGTCCCCGGCGACCACGCCGACCGATTTCAGATAGGCCTCGAAGGCGCCCACCTGATCGATCAGCTGGCCGTAGCTCAGGCGGATGTCACCGCGCGACTCGCTCAACCCGACCACCGCGGTACGGTCGGGGTCGCCGTGCAGCCCTTCGCGCAACAGATTCTCGGCAAAGTTCAGGCGCGCCCCCGGACACCAGCGGCCGGGCAACGCGTCGTCGACAAGCATCCGATCCGGCGGCGTGTCCGCAATCACGCCGGTGTAATCCCAGATGCTCGCCCAGAAGGCTTCGAGATCCTCAGTGGACCAGCGATGCAGGGCGTCGTAGGCGTCGAATGCCGGATATCCGTTGGCCGGCAGCCAGGTCATGTAATCGCGCATGCGCGTTTGCGCCATGCGGTCTTCGCTGGCCTGGTAGAGAATCGCGTTGTCCTCGCTCATCGCAAACGGCCCTTTTTCTGTCGGTTTTACAAGCCTGCCAGCTTACACCGGCAACGTCGGCCCGCGTTCGAATCCAACCACGTTCGCTTGCTCGGCCGCGGCCCGGCCCGCGCCACCGTGCACGGCCGAGCACCGTTGGTCGGCCGACCCGCTATCGGCGTCGAACAACGGTGAAACGCGATTCCAGCCAAATTGCGGCGCACGAATCGCCGTGCAAGACTCGACGGCGATCGCGTGCGCGCGCCACCGCGCGTTCGTGCGCGAATAACAACGCCAACCGCTCGCGACCGCGCGCCGAACACGAATCGAGGAGAGCCATGCCAGAGTTCCAGACCGAGTCCGCCCCGGCATCGCCGGCCAGCGGCGACACCCCGGCGTTCGGCACGCTGCCCGGCCGGGTTGCGGCACATGCGCAGACGCGTCCCGAACACGTCGCGCTCATCGACGACCGGCGCTCCATCACATATGGCGACCTCGACCGGCGCGTGAATCGCGCGGTAGCCGCCCTTCAACGCGACGGCATGGCTCGCGGCGACGTGGTGGCCCTCTGCGGCGCCAACGCCATCGACTACGTGGTGGTCATGCTCGCGGCACTGCGCGCCGGCGGCACGTTCGCGCCGCTCGCGCCGTCGAGCACGCCGGCAGCGCTCGGGCTGATGCTGGACAACTGCGGCGCATCCTTTCTGTTCGTCGATGCCCTGGGCCACGGCGCGGTGGACGCCGCCCGCGAACGACCGGCGCTCATCGGCGTCAGCATGAATGGCGACGACGCCTATCAGCCGTTCGAAGCCTGGCTCGCCGACCCGGACATGCCCCCGGCGCCGGTTACCCCCGACCCGGATACCATCTTCAACATCATCTATTCTTCGGGCACCACGGGCGCGCCCAAGGGCATCGTGCATACCAACGCGCTGCGCTGGCCGCAGATCGCGGGCACTACCGTTTCGCTCTACGACGCGGACTGCGTCACGCTCGTCTCCACGCCGTTGTATTCGAATACCACCCTGGTGAGCTTCATGCCGGCGCTGGCTGCCGGCGGCACGCTGGTACTGATGCCGAAATTCGATGCCGGTCAGTTTCTTGCCCTGGCCGAAAAGCACCGCGCGACCCACGCCATGCTCGTGCCGGTGCAGTATCGGCGGCTGCTCGACCATCCGGATTTCGACCGCACGGATCTATCCAGTTTTCAGATGAAATGCTGCACCAGCTCGCCTTTCGGCGCCGACGTGAAAGCCGAGGTGCTGGAACGCTGGCCGGGCGGCTTGCTGGAGTTCTACGGCATGACCGAAGGCGGCGGCAGCTGCATGCTCGTCGCCCACGAACACCCCGACAAGCTGTATACCGTAGGCGAGCCCATGCCCGGCCACGAACTGCGCATCATCGACGAGCGGGGAGTCGAGATTGATCGCCGACAGACGGGCGAGATCGTCGGCCACTCGGGCTTCATCATGCGCGGCTATCACGGCGACGCCGAGCGCACGCGCGCGACCGAATGGTACGAGCCGGAAACCGGCGCACGCTTCATCCGTACCGGCGATATCGGTTACTTCGATGAAGACGGCTTTCTGACCATCGTCGGCCGTGCCAAGGAGACCATCATCTCCGGCGGCTTCAATATCTTTCCGAGCGATATCGAAGCGGTGCTGCGCGAACACGAATCGATTGCCGACGTGGCGGTATTCGGCATCGCCAGCGAGCGCTGGGGCGAAACGCCGGTCGCGTTCGTCACCCTCGTGCCGGGCACCGATACGAGCGCCGAAACGATCCAGACCTGGGCCAACGAACGGCTGGGCAAGTTCCAGCGCCTGACCGATACCCGCGTGGTCGAATCCATACCGCGCAACGCCATCGGCAAGGTGTCGCGCAACGACCTGCGCAATATCTACAGCGCCAGCGCGTAGCGGCCTAGCGCCCGTGCGACGGGGAGCAATACCCCCGCCGGTCGGACCGAAGAAGCGCTTTTACTAGCCGACGAACCGGCGCGCGTTGGCGAACAGCCGTGCCCAGGGGCTCATCTCGCCCCAGCCCTTCGGCGCCCAGGACAGGTTCACGCTGCGCGTGACCCGCTCGGGATGCGGCATGGTGATCAGCACGCGGCCGTCGGCGTTGCACAGGCCGGTCACACCCGCGGGCGAGCCGTTGGGGTTGGCCGGATAATGCGCCGCCGGCGCGCCGTGATTGTCGACATAACGCATGCCGACCTGGTCGTTCGCGGTGAGCATGTCCAGATCGTTGGCATCGGCGAACTCGGCCCGGCCTTCGCCATGGGCGACCGCGATCGGCATGCGGCTGCCGGCCATGCCGTCGAGCAGCACGGCTTTCGATTCGGCGATCTCCACCGCGCTGGTCCGGCCCTCGAACTGGCGCGAGGCATTGGCCACGAAGCGGGGCCAGCCCTCGGTGCCGGGAATGATCTCGGCCAGCGCGGCGAGCATCTGGCAGCCGTTGCAGACGCCCAGTGCGAAGGTCTCGTCGCGGGCGAAGAAATCGGCAAACGTGCTGCGCGTGCCGTCGTTGAGCAGGATGGATTTCGCCCAGCCCTGCCCGGCGCCGAGCACGTCGCCATAGGAGAAGCCGCCACAGGCCGCCAGGCCCTGCATATCGGTCAGGTCGCGGCCGTCGGCGATCTCGCTCATGTGGATGTCGACGGCGTCGAAGCCGGCGCGGGTGAACGCCCAGGCCATTTCGTTATGGCCGTTCACGCCCTGCTCGCGCAGGATCGCGACCCGCGGGCGCGTGGTGTTCACGAACGCGGCGGCAATGTCTTCGGCGATATCGAAGGCAGGCGCTACGGGCAGGCCCGGATCGTCATCGTCGAGAATCGCGTCGTATTCCTCGGCCGCGCAGTTCGGATCGTCGCGCAGCGCGGCCATGGCATGGCTCGTGGCTGCCCAAGTGCGCTGCAGATCGGCGCGCGGGGCATCGAACAGCGTCGTGCCGGCCTGCGAAATCGTCAGCCGTTGATCTGCAACCACATCGCCGATCGTGTGCGCGGTCAGACCGGCCGCGCGCAGTTCGCCGACCACGACCGAGGCATCGTCGCGACCGACCTGCAGCACCGCGCCGAGTTCTTCGTTGAACAGCGTAGCCAGTGCATCGTCGCCGAGATCGTCGAGCGCGATCTGCGCGCCCGCACGCCCGGCAAAGACCATTTCGGCCACGCAGGCCAGCAGGCCGCCGTCGCTGCGATCGTGATAGGCCTTGATCCGGTTCTCGCCGGCCAAACGCTGGATCACCGTAAAGAACTGGCGCAGCTGCTTGGGCTGATCGACGTCAGGCGCACTGTCGCCCAGCGCGCCGAAGGCCTGGGCGAAGGCGCTGCCGCCGAGGCGGTTCCGGCCGTTGCCGAGATCCGCGAGCACGAGCGCGGTCGGCGCGTCGGCCGGTGCGATCAGCTGCGGCGTGAGCGTGGCGCGCGCGGCGCTGACCGGCGCGAAAGCCGAGACAATCAAGGACAGCGGTGCGCTCATGCGCCGCTCGTCACCGTTCTCGTCGTTCCAGACGCTACGCATGGACAGCGAATCCTTGCCGACCGGAATGGCCAGGCCGAGTTCGCTGCACAGCTGTTCGCCGACCGCCTGCACGGTGTCGTACAGACGTGCATCTTCGCCCGGCTCGCCGCAGGCCGCCATCCAGTTCGCGGACAGGCGGATATCGGTCAGGTTGTCGATACGCGCGGCGGCGATATTGGTCACCGCCTCGCCCACCGCCATGCGCCCGGAGGCCGCGGCGTCGATCAGCGCAAGCGGCGCGCGCTCGCCCATGGCCATCGCTTCGCCGGCATCACCGGTATAGGCCGTGGTGGTCACCGCCACGTCGGCCACCGGCACCTGCCAGGGCCCGACCATCTGGTCGCGCGCCGTCATGCCGCCCACGCTGCGATCGCCGATGGTGATCAGGAACGATTTGCTGGCCACACTCGGCACGCGCAGCACGCGCTCGACGGCGTCTGCGATCGCGATGCTGCCGTGATCCCAGCGCGGCAATTCGACCTGCTGGTGTTCGACATCACGCTGCATCTGGGGCGTGCGCCCGAGCAGCACGCCCATGGGCATGTCGACCGGGTAGCGTGCATCGTCGCTGTCGGCGTCCGCATCCTCGACCTGCAGCAGCGGCTCGGCCGTCGCACGACCGACCACCGCATACGGGCAGCGCTCGCGCGCGCACAGCGCTTCGAAGGCGCCGAGCTGGTCGGCCGCGATCGCGAGCACATAGCGCTCCTGCGATTCGTTGCACCAGATTTCCATCGGCGACAGGCTCACATCGGCCGCGTCCACGTCGCGCAGGCGGATACGTCCGCCGCGATCGTCGGCGTCGATGATTTCGGGCAGCGCGTTGGACAGCCCGCCCGCGCCCACGTCGTGAATCGAGGCGATGGGGTTGTCGCTACCGAGCGCGATACAGCCCTCGACGACTTCCTGGCAGCGGCGCTCCATTTCCGGATTGGCGCGCTGCACGGAGGCGAAATCGAGTTCGGCCGAGGACGTGCCGCTGGCCATCGACGAGGCCGCCCCGCCGCCAAGGCCGATGAGCATGGCCGGGCCGCCGAGCACGATCAGCGCGGCATCGACCGGCACCGCATGTTTTTCCACGTCGTCGGGCCGGACGTTGCCCATGCCGCCGGCGATCATGATCGGCTTGTGATAGCCGCGCAGGCCGGTTTCTTTCGACTGGTACTGGAAGCTGCGGAAATAGCCGCCCAGCGCCGGGCGGCCGAACTCGTTGTTGTAGCGCGCCGCGCCGATCGGGCCTTCGAACATGATGTCGAGCGGCGTAGCGACCTGCGGCGGCCGGCTGTCGTCGGTTTCCCAGGGCTGGATATCGTCCGGCAGGCGCAGATCCGATACCGAAAAACCGCTCAGCCCGGCCTTCGGCTTGCCGCCCCGGCCGGTCGCGGCTTCGTCGCGAATCTCGCCGCCCGCGCCGGTCGCGGCACCCGGATTGGGCGCAATCGCGGTCGGGTGGTTGTGGGTTTCCACCTTCATCAGGATATGCACGGGTTCTTCGTGCAAGCGATAGACCCGATCCGCGCCCACCAGCTGGCGGGTCGCGCTGTGGCCTTCGATGACCGCGGCGTTATCGCGATAGGCCGAGAGCACGCCTTCGGGCCGTGCGCGGTGCGAGTCGCGGATCATGTCGAACAGCGACTTGGCGCGGGTCTCGCCGTCGATAGTGAATTCGGCGTTGAAGATCTTGTGCCGGCAGTGCTCGGAGTTAATCTGGCCGAACATCATCAGTTCGACGTCGGTCGGGTCGCGATCGAGGGCGCGATACTGCTCGGCGAGGTATTCGATCTCCTCGTCCGCGAGCGCCAGGCCCCAGTCGCGATTGGCAGCCTGCAGCGCTGAAACGCCTTCTTTCGCCAGCGGCACACGACGCAGCCCGCGACGGGCGAGCGTGTCGAACAGCCGCGGCAGGCGCTCGGCATTGGGCAGCAGCGACTGGGTCATCGGGTCGTGCAACACGCCGCTCTGTGCGAGTGCTTCGAAATCCGGCGTGCTGCCGAACGAGAACACCACGCCGCGTTCGAGGCGCATGAGCCCGACCAGACCGCTGTTATGGGCGATGTCCTCGGACTTGGTCGACCACGGCGAGACAGTGCCCAGCCGCGGAATCGCGATCACGCCTTCGGGGACGTTGTCGTCGTCCCTGACACCGAGCACGGCGAGCAGCCGTTGCCAGGTGTCGGCATCCGGGGTTTCGGCGAATGCGGCCACGAACACTTCGCGCGCCACCAGGCTGGCGACGTCGATACCGGCGCCGGCGAGGCCGCCGCGCAGGCGTTCGAGCTCGAATTCCGCCAGAGCCGGCTTGCCGGCGATGACATGAACGGAAGCAATGGCGGATTCGCCTACCGGTTGACCAGACTGCGCCACGACAGACCCTCGCGTTGATTGGCGACATGCACCCAGTCGGCCGTGGTCGACAGCGCTTCGGCGAGCGCGGCCTGGGCCAATTCCGGGCGGTTGTTGCTTTCACTGATATGGGCCACGACCAGCTGCTGCAGGCTCGTGGCATCGATTTGGGTAAGCAGCTCGGCGGCTTGGCCGTTGCTCAGATGGCCGAGCTTGCCGGCGACCCGACGCTTAAGCGACGGCGGATACGGGCCCGTGGCCAGCATCTCCGGGTCGTGATTGCACTCGAGCACCAGCGCATCGCAGGCGTCGATCATCTCGCGCACATGCGGCGTCGCATAACCGCTGTCCGAGAGGATGCCCAGCCGCTTGTCGCCGTTGCCCACGACCAGCTGCGCGGGTTCGCGCGCGTCGTGCGGCACCGGATAGGGAAACAGTTCCAGATCGCCGATGGCGAACGGTTCGTGCGGCGAATACAGCTCGATGGCCGCCAACGCGTCGTGGGCCTTGGCGGCCCGGGTGCCGGGCGTGAGCCAAACCGGTATCTCGTGGCGACGCGAGAAACGCGATACCCCCCGCCAGTGGTCGTCGTGCTCGTGCGTGATGACCAGCGCGTCGATATCCGCCGGCAGGAGCTGCAACCGCGCGAGGCGTTTTTCGATCTCGCGCGCGGAAAAGCCGCAGTCGATCAGCAAGCGCGTGGCGCCGTATTCGACGACCAGCGCATTACCCTTGCTGCCGCTGCCGAGCAGCGCGAAACGCATGGCGCCCCCGTTGTCGCTCATGCCGTCGTCATGCGCGATTCACGCGCCACCGCCCGGGCCGTGGTTATTGCCTGACGGCGTCTGGCGGGTATAAACCGGGAACGGGCGTACCTTGCTGTCGCCGTCGGCGGGCGTGACCCGGGCCGTGCCGCGACGGGTGACCTCGTCGATGCGAATCACCGAATGCATCGGGATATAGGAGCGCTCGACGTCCGCGAATTCGCTGGCGAGCTTTTCTTCCGAAGGGTCGATGACCACCGAGGAGCGCTCACCAAAGACCAGCTTCTCGATCTCGATGAACCCGAACAGCGCGCCCTGCGAGACCGAGCGCGCGAACACCTCGTAGACTTCACCCTGATTGAAGAAAGCCACGCGGTAGAGCCGCTGCTTGGAGTCCGCTGTGGGCATGGGCAGGCCGGGCTTTGATGAAGGCGAGAAAAATGGCGGAGAGGGTGGGATTCGAACCCACGTGGGGCGTCAGCCCCCAACCGATTTCGAGTCGGTGCCGTTATGACCGCTTCGGTACCTCTCCTAAAACTCGTTCAGCCTACCGGCGCTTTTGCGGCGCTACGCTTGCCGGTGGCCCGTCAAGAAGTCGCGTATGTTAAAGGATAACGCCGGCTTTCCCAACACTCGCGTGCAAGATAGCCTGACGCCATGACCACTGTTTCGCCACAGCGCCCGCCGCAACGCTGTTCATACCGCCCTGTGCCATGACCGGCCTGCGCGAACTGCTGCGCTGTCTGCAGCTGCTCACGGTCGTCGCACTTGCGCTCGCGCTGGGCACTTGCGTGTCCCGGCCGGGCCTGCTCGAACAGATCGACACCCTCGGCACATTGCGCGTGGCAACGGTGAACTCCGCCAGCACCTATTATCTCGATGCCGACGGGCCGACCGGCTTCGAGTACGACCTGATCCGCGACTTTGCGCAAAAACTCGGCCTGCGCTTCGAGATGATCGTGCTGCCCGATCAGCAGGCCGTACTCGACGCCATCGCCAACGGGCACGCGCATATCGGCGTCGGCGTGGCCGTCAGCGAACCCCGCCGACAGCGGGTGCGCTTCACCCCGCCCTACGACGAAGCCGACCTCGAAGTCGTCTACCGCGTGTACAAGCACAAGCCCAAGACGCTGGCCGATCTGTCGGGCGATCTCGTGCTGCCGGCCCACACCGCCCTGGCCGACTGGCTGCGCGCGAACCGGCCGGATGTGGAATTCACCATCGATCCGCAGGCCAACACCGAAGAACTGATGGATCGCGTCGCCGAGGGCGACATCGCGGCCACCATCGCCAACGCCGACATCGTGGCCATGAATCAGCGCTATTACCCGAAACTGCGCGTGGCCTTCGATCTCGACAACGTCCGCCAGAAGACCGCCTGGGCCATGGCCGGCAACGGCGACGAAAGCGTCGACGACACGCTCTACAACGAAGCCATCGCCTATCTCGAGGAAACCAAGGCCAACGGTCGCCTGCATATCCTGCGCGACCGTTATTTCGGACACGTCAAACGCCTGGGCTTTGTCGGCGGCCACGAGTTCGCGCGCCAAGTCGACAACCGGCTGCATCTCTGGGAAGGCTATTTCAAGCGCGCCGCCGACGAGTACGACCTCGACTGGCGCCTGCTCGCCGCCATCGGCTACCAGGAATCCCACTGGGACAAGAACGCGGTCAGCCCGACCACCGTGCGCGGCATCATGATGCTCACCCGGGCGGCTGCCTCCGACATGAACGTGACCAATCGTCGCGACCCGGCCCAGAGCATCGACGGCGGCGCGCGTTATTTCATCCGCATGCTCAAGCGCATGCCCGAGGAGATCGACCAGCCCGACCGGACCTGGTTCGCCCTGGCCGCCTACAACGTCGGCTACGGGCATGTGATGGACGCGCGCCGGCTGCTCGAAGCGCGGGGACGCGATCCCAATCTGTGGGTGAATCTGCGCGACGCCCTGCCGTGGCTGACCCAGGAGCGCTATATCGCCCAGACCCGCTACGGCTATGCGCGCGGGCACGAGGCCGCGGCCTATGTGGGCAACATCCGGGCCTATTTCGACATCCTCACCTGGATGACGAACAACCGCACCACCCAGGAACCGCCGGCACTGGACGAGGAAGAGTCGCCAGCCGGTACGGATATCGCCGAGAGCCCGTCGATATCGATCGACTCACCGGCGTTCTAGCGCGACCCGACACGCATGAAAAAAGCCGCAGGCGATAACGCCTGCGGCTTTTCCGATCGACGCTGCGAGACAGCGTTCAGACCATGGCGACTACGCCGTAAAGCGGTTATGCAGGCCGCATTCGCGGTTGCCCAGCACCTTGGTCGGATCGTAGTAGTTGGTTTCGTTCGGCAGGCCGTGCTTCTCGCGATAGGCCGCCATGTCGTCGGCCGTCCACTCCAGTACCGGCGCGACTTTCACGACCGCATCGGGCGAATCCTGGGTGACGATATCCATGTTCTTGCGGAATTCGGTCTGATCACGACGAACCGCCGTCAGCCAGACATCCGGCGCCATGGCCTTCATCGCGCGGCCGAACGGCTCGAGCTTGACCTGACGGGTGAATTCCTCGTGCTGCGGGTCGTCCACATCCGGGATGCCCATGAGCGCATCACGACGCGCGGCCGAGGACAACGGATTGAACACGTGCACGTTGAGGTTCAGATCGTTGATCAGCTTCTCGGCGAACAGATAGGTCTTGCGCGTGGCATAGCCGGAGTCGATCCAGACCACGTCCATATCCGGCTGGACCTGAGTCGCCAGATGCAGGATCACGGCCTCGTCCGGGCCGAAGTTGGTGGTCACGATGGTCTTGCCCCCGAGGCCGACCGCCCATTCGACGATTTCCTTAGGGTGCTTGCCTTCGAGTTCGGCATTGGCGTTTGCGACATCGACTTGCATGTTCTGTCCTCGTTCCGGTGTTCTGCGTGCGCCGATGACGATAGGCAGCCATCGCGCGTGTGCGAATACGCCTAATGATAAGAGCGTTCGCGTTATTTTAAAGGCGCGCTCTTAGATTGATCGGTCATAACGTTATTTTTGCGCCGCCCGATAGCGACCTGTCTGTAGCGCGCGGCATTCAGTCGGCATCGCAGTTGGCTTACACTGGCGCTCTTTTCATACCGAGGCCGCGTAATCATGGCTCAGTACATCTATACGATGAATGGCGTCGGCAAGGTCGTGCCGCCGAAGAAACATATCCTCAAGGATATCTACCTGTCGTTCTACCCGGGCGCCAAGATCGGCGTGCTCGGCTATAACGGCGCCGGCAAGTCGACGCTGCTGCGCATCATGGCTGGCATCGACACCGAAATCGAAGGCGAAGCACGGCCGATGCCGGGCATCAACATCGGCTATCTGCCGCAGGAGCCGCAGCTGGACGAGTCCAAGGACGTGCGTGGCAACGTCATGGAAGGCCTGGGCGACATCGCCGAAAAGCTCGCGCGCTTCAACGAGATCAGCGAAGCCTTCGCGGACCCGGATGCGGACTTCGAAGCCCTGCTCGCCGAGCAGGCGGAACTGCAGGAAGCCATCGACGCGGTCGACGGCTGGGAGATCAACAACACGCTGGATCGCGCGGGCGAAGCGTTGAACCTGCCGGCCTGGGAGGCCGACGTTTCCAAGCTGTCGGGCGGCGAGCGCCGCCGCGTGGCGCTTTGCCGGCTGCTGCTGTCCAAGCCGGACATGCTGCTGCTCGACGAGCCCACCAACCATCTGGACGCCGAATCCGTCGCCTGGCTGGAGCGCTTTCTCAAGGACTTCCCCGGCACCGTCGTGGCGGTCACCCATGATCGTTACTTCCTCGACAACGTCGCGGGCTGGATTCTCGAGCTCGACCGCGGCCACGGCATTCCCTGGGAAGGCAACTATTCCTCCTGGCTGGAACAAAAGGAAAAACGCCTCGAACAGGAACAGAAGTCCGAGGACGCCCACCAGAAGGCGATCAAGGCCGAGCTGGAATGGGTGCGCAGCAACGCCAAGGGCCGCCAGTCCAAATCCAAGGCGCGCCTGAAACAGTTCGAGGAACTGCAGTCCAAGGAATACCAGAAGCGTAGCGAGACCAACGAGATCTATATCCCGCCGGGTCCGCGGTTGGGCGATCTCGTGTTCGAGATGAATGATGTCACGAAGTCCTACGGCGATCGCACGCTCTACGAAGACGTCTCGCTCAAAGTGCCGCAGGGCGCGATCGTGGGCATCATCGGCCCCAACGGCGCCGGCAAGACCACGCTGTTTCGCATGCTCAACGGCGAGGAACAGCCGGATTCCGGCGAGATCCGAGTCGGCGAAACCGTCGATCTGGCCTATGTAACCCAGTCACGCGAAGAGCTGGATTCGTCCAAGACCGTCTGGGAAGAAGTCTCCAATGGTCAGGACATCCTGCAGATCGGCAACTACGAGATTCCGTCGCGCGCCTATATCGGCCGCTTCAACTTCAAGGGCGGCGATCAGCAGAAGCGCGTATCGGAACTGTCTGGCGGTGAACGCAACCGGCTGCAGCTGGCCAAGCTGCTGCAGAAAGGCGGCAACACCCTGCTGCTCGACGAACCCACCAACGACCTGGACGTCGAAACCCTGCGTGCACTCGAGAATGCCCTGCTGGAATTCCCCGGCGCCGTGCTGGTGATTTCGCATGATCGCTGGTTTCTCGACCGCATCGCCACGCATATCCTCGCCTTCGAGGACGACGAGGTGGTGTTCCTGGAAGGCAACTACCAGGACTTCGAGGCCGACCGCAAACGCCGGCTCGGCAATGCGGCCGAAGGTTCGGCCAAGGCCAAGCATCGCAAGCTGGCGTGATCTCCGCCCTCGCTCGGTGACTGAAAGCCCCGGTCGAACGACCGGGGCTTTTTTGCGTCAGTCCCTATCGACGATCCGCCGGCGTTTGCCGTACATCGGCTCCAACCGCGATACGGAGATGCGAACCATCGCAGCGGTAGCGCCGCCGGGCGGGCCAGCCTCGCCGCTGCTCACCCGTGAAATCCCAGGACCGGATAGAGCGAGGCGACCAGCAGCGCCGCCATGGCGATATTGAATACCTGCCGCCGGCCGGTGCTCGACAGCCACTGGCGCACCACCGTGCCCAGCCAGGCCCAGATCGAGATCGCCGGAAAACACACCACCGCGAACGCGACCGCCACCAGTGTGACGGACAGCAACGAGCGATCCGGCGCGTAGATCGTGATCGCCGACAGACCGATCGCCCACGCCTTCGGGTTCACCCACTGGAACGCGGCCGCCTGAACGAACGTCATCGGTCGGCCACCCGACGATGCCGCTTTGACCGGCGCGGCCGTGGCAACCTTCCAGGCCAGCCAGAGCAGGTACGCGATGGAAACGCCTTGCAGCACCGTGCGCACGGCAGGAAACGCGTCGAAGAGCGCCATCAACCCGGCGCCCGCAAGCAGGGTCAGTACCGTCAGGCCCGCGACGATACCGAGCATGTGCGGCAGCGTCCTGCGAAACCCGAAATTGGCGCCCGACGCCATCAGCATCAGGTTGTTCGGACCCGGCGTTACCGTGGTCACGAATGCGAAGCCGAAAAGAGCGGCCGACACGGACAAGGTCATGGTGTACCCACGCGCTGCGATGAAGTATGCCGCAATTTTACGCCGGACTTCGCGCAGGATATGGTCTTATTTACGCCTCATTTCTGTAACTTTTGCACGTCATGGTCAAAATAGACGCTTCGGATCGTCGAATCCTGCACGAACTCAAGCACGACGGCCGGGTGAGCAACGTGGATCTCGCCGAGCGCGTGCATCTTTCGGCTTCGACCTGTCTGCGCCGCATCCAGGAGCTCGAGCGCAAGGGCATCATTCGCGGCTATCGCGCCGTGACCGATCGCGAGCGCCTCGGCCACGGCTTCGTCACCTACGTCAGCGTGGGCCTGTCTTCGCATACCAAGGCCGCACTGGAGGACTTCGAAACCGCAATGCGGCACGCCGATGAGGTGGTGGAATGCCACAAGGTGGCCGGAACGTTCGAATATCTGCTGCGGGTGGAGAGCACGGATCTCGACAGCTACAAGCGCTTTCATACCGACGCGCTCGGCACCCACCCGCACGTCAGCGCGATCACGACCTATCTCGTGATGGATTCGCCTAAGGACGATCGCGCCTGAGAACTCGCAGAAAGGACTCGAAGCTGCAACGCAAACGGGGCCACACGAGTTTGGTTTCAATCTGGACACGCCACGAGCGGCGCGCCGCGCAAGGAGAGCTTCGACAGCCTGCTAAAACGCGCCGATGAAGTGATGTACGAGCAGAAGAAGAAAAAGAAGCGTCTGCGCGAGCGCAAGGTCTACACACAGGCCGACATGCCCACCCGCCAGAACAGCTGACCGGGCGGGCGCGCCGTTCGATTGCGCAACCGCGCCGGCCCGCCCGGCAATGGTCAAAGATTCGGCAACGCGCACGCAGCCACGCCGTGCGCCCACCACGCCACACTATCCACAGGGTTGTGCACGGCAACTGTGGAAAGCGCTCGCTCAGTGCACACGCACAATGGGATCGGGTTCACCAGGCATGGTCGCCGGCACGAACGCCCCACCCGGGGTGGCGGGTTTGGCGCGCGATGTTCGTGGCATGGGCGGGCCGAGCCTGAGATGGCGCTGCCAGTATTCCCGCGCCGGTTGCGAAAACCAGTGATACGGCGCGGTGACGAATACGTGCGCGAGGTAGGCACGCCCGGCGAGATCGATCAGTTCACAGACATCGCGATAGGTACCGGCCGACATCACCCGTGCCGCGATACGCTCGGGCGACTCGGTATCCGATAGGGCATCCGCGCTGAAATAGCGCCGCGCCATTCGCGCCAGAAATTCTTCCAGCTCGTGGGGCTGCAGTTCCGAGTTCGTGATCATGGGGTCTACCTGCAAAAGTTGTTGTTCGGGCGGATGGGCTACGAGCGCCGGGCCCGAGGGGCGCCGCTTTCGTCGTTGGCCTGTCGCGAGACGCTGCGACTCCTGAGCGCCCGCGCCGTCGTCATCCTGTTGCTGGCATAGCCTGAACCGGCGCTGTGACAGGTCGACGACATCGCGCACACGATCGAATCCGGCGCGATGAAATCGTGATCGGCCACGCGCGCGCCGCCACTGCGCCCCTGCAGCCGCCCGGCTGTATTGGCTACACTGGCCGGATGCACGATGCAGACATGTTGAAAACCATCGCCGCCGAGCTGGCCCGTATCGCCGATGTTCAGGAAGCGCGACTGGCCGACGAGCGGCGCGCGGTTGGCGGCGATATCGACTGGTCCGCGCTGGCGTTTCGCTGGCGCGAGGATGGACGACTGCAGGCGATCGACGCACCGATCGCCCTGCCGCTGGATCGCCTGCATGGTATCGAGACGCAAAAACAACGGCTGGTCGCCAACACCCGTCAATTCGTGGCCGGACTGCCGGCGAACAACGCCCTGCTCTGGGGCACGCGCGGTTCGGGCAAGTCGTCGCTGGTGAAAGCGTTGTTGCCGACGTTCGCCGACGACGGCCTGCGGATTGTCGAGGTGCCGGCCCACCGGCTGGTCGACCTGCCGGATCTGGTCGCCATCCTCGCCAACCGGCCGGAAAAGTTCGTGGTGTTCTCGGACGATCTGTCGTTCGAGGCCGGTGACGGCAGCTACAAGGCACTCAAGGCCGTCCTCGACGGCTCGCTGGCCGCCGCGCCCGACAACGTGGTGATCTATGCCACCTCGAACCGGCGCCACCTGCTGCCCGAATACCAGTCGGAGAACCAGGCCGCGCAGCAGATCGACGGCGAGATCCATCACGGCGAGGCGGTCGAGGAAAAGATCTCCCTGTCCGAGCGGTTCGGGCTGTGGCTCTCTTTCTACCCGTTCGACCAGACAAGCTATCTGGAAATCGCGGCCCGGCATCTCGCCGCTCGTGATATCGACGCCGAGATCGGGGTCGATGCCCCCTGGGAGCGTGCCGCCCTGCAATGGGCGCTGGCGCGCGGCTCGCGCAGTGGCCGTACCGCCGAACAGTTCGTGCGCGACTGGGCGGGGCGCCAGGCGCTCGGCTAGCGTTTACGCGGCATTCCGCAACGGCGCGCGGCCACGCTACGCGTCGGCCGATTCCGCCGCGCGAACGAGTTTTTGCCCGCAGCGCCGGCAGACATAATCGGTGCCCTGCTGCGCCCGCCTGTGGCGAATACTGGTCAGCCAGGCGTCTTCGGCGCAGGCGCATTGGTAGCGAAAGCGCTTGAGCTGGCGTACCGGCTCGGTCGGCAACGTATGGCACGGCGCGGGGTCGACGCCGAAGGCCCGCATGAGCGCTTTCCATTCCTTGCCGTGCGGGCGCGCACGGCGGCCGTAGAGCCGATAGATCACCACATGCGCGACTTCGTGCGGCACGGTCTCGGCCAGCATCTCCTGCGGATGGGATTCCAGCAGCGCGGCGTTGATACGAATCCGACAGTCGCGGCTGCGGCGGGCGAAGATCGCCTGCCCCGCCGAACGGCCGCGCAGGTCGAAGGCGACCGCGGGCACCGGCAGCCGGCGCGCGCTCGCGCCGGTGATATCGCGGGCGCGTTCGATCCAGTAGGCGGTCTCGCGCGTGGCACGGGTCTGCAAATCCTCGTCGCCGAGATCGAGACGATGCTGTTCGGCCTGGGCCATGGGCGGGGCGTGTCATTTCGAGAGTCGACCAGCGGCTCAGCATACCTGCTTGCGGTCATCCGCTGTGCTGCGCCGGCGCGGCCGCGGGGGCGCCGCCATGGCAATGACCTGGCGCAACCCCAGACGCTGACGGCGAACCCAATCGGGATCGGCCAGTTGATCGCGCAGACAGAACGGAAACTGCTGGCTCAACTCGGCCAGGCGACGATCGGCCTGCTCGCGCAGTCCGCACAGCCGGTCGTGTTCGCGGCGCAGCGCGACGATGTCGTTCGGCAGCCGCGCCGATGCCGCGTTGTTACGCGCGCGCCCGAGCAGTTCGCGCAGTCGGGCCGCGTCGCCGGCGCGATAGGCCATGACCACGAGCGACCAGAGCCCCTCGCGATCGGCGGCGGCCACGTTCGGGGCCACGTCGGGATGCAATGCGGCAAGCAGAGCCCGAAAGATCGCCCGCGCCTGGTCGGATTCGACCGGCGCCAGCGTGGGCCAGTCCCGGCGCGGCGCGGTGGCCGCGGCGACGCGCATGTCGTGAGCGGTGTCGGCATCCCGACGCAGGTCGCCAAAAGCGGCCCAATACTGGGCGGCCCATTCGGGGCCGTCATGAAAACGCCAGTCGGCCTCGATGGCCAGTGCGCGCACGAGACCGCGACGTTCGTCGCGGGCGGCCTGCAGCAGCGCGGCATGGGCCGGGTGGGTCAGTCGTTGGGCGGTGGTCATGCTCATCGGTCACTCCCTGTATTCAACGTGACTACAGGGTGGCGCGGCCGGTGGGTCATTCGACGACCCTGAGCTGTATGGATTTACATTATTTCGTGTTGGCGCCGTATTGCGCCGCGGCGGCATGCAGGCGTTCGGCCGCCGCTGCACGCAGTTCCGACGGCGCGATCACTTCGGCTTCCGGGCCGTAGGCGAGCACATCGGCCAGCAGTTCGGCGGATGCCGAGTACGGCACGCGCAGTTCATAGCCGCCGTCGGCGAGCACCTCGCCCTGCTGATCCGGATGCCACTCCTCGTCGGCGACCCAGCGTGCCGCGCGCGCACTGAAGCGGATCACCGCGGTATGGGCCGGCGCGCCGGAGAAGATGCCATAGCCGCCGCCGAGTTCCGCTTCCAGCGTGGTCTCGTCCATCTCGATCGCCGCATCCTCGAGCGCATGCGCATGGCGAATACGATCCAGCGAGAAGCTGCGCAGGCCGTCGGCGTCATGACACCAGGCATCGAGATACCAGTTGTCGCGGTAATAGATCAGCCGCTGCGGCGACACGGTGCGCTCGCTTTCGGTATCGCGCGCGCGCCCGTGATAGCGGATCGTCACCCGGTGTCGCATGGCCATGGCGCTGGCGACGTCGGCAAAGGCAGGCCCGGGCCGGCGCGCGCTGGCGCGCAGGATACGCGTGCGCTTGGCCAGTTCGCCGGTGCCCATGGCACGGCTTTCCAGGATGCGCTCCAGGCGCTTGCGCACCGGCGCGAGATCGAGCGCGAGCAGGCCCGGCTGCACGGTTTCGAGCAGCTGGTCCATGGCCAGCAGCGAGACCAGCTCGGAGGCGTTGAACCACAGCCCCGGCAGTTCGAAATGCCCGCCCGCGCCCTCGTCGGCGTCGTTACCGTCGGCATCGCGCGCGTAGTAGTAGCCGTTGTATTCGCGGTCGTACTCGATCGGCGCGTCCAGATACAGCCGCATGTCGCGGATGATGCGCTTGACCGTGGCCGGCGAGCATTCGAGGCGTTCTTCCAGCGTGGCCTTGGGAATCGGCCGGCGTGCGCCGGCGAGCTGCTTGTGCAGCGCGTAGATGCGATCGAAGACGTTCATGCCGCGAGTCTATCGTTTCGTTCGAAGCCCGCGCATGAAAAAGGCCGCGCTGCTGCCAGCGCGACCCGTGTGCCAGACGCGAGGCCGATTACGGCGCGTCGCGCTGGGCCTTCAGATTGACGATACGCGTGTCTTCGACCGCCGGCGTTTCGGCCTGTGCATAGGCGCTGCCGCCGTTGGCCGGGTTGTAGAGCGCCTGCAGGTGTTCGGCCAGCGCGTCCTGTTCGGTACCGCTGGCCGCGAATGACGCCAGGCCCGGATCGTAGGCCGTGCTGACCGCCGACGGATCGGTCGCCGTCGCCGGGTCGAGATCCACGCGCTGCGGGTCGGCCAGATTCATCAATGGATAGGCATCGCCGCATTCCTGAGTGCCGGCGTCGTAGTTGTCGCCGGGCACGCAGGCCGCGGTGAAGGCCAGCAGCACCATGCGAATGCCGCGGCTGGCGTCGCCCTGCAGGACGCCGTTGGCCACAATCGTATCGGTGGCCGTGCCGGCATCGTCGATGAGTTCCAAGGTGCGGATACGGCTGCCGGCGGTCGACGCACCCAAGCTCGTCTGGTCACCGACCCGCGCGGTTTCATCCGCATCGAAAGCGATGCGCATGCCGCCGATCTGCGGGAACTGGCCCGGCGTGGCGCCGTCGGTCGTCGCCGCGACCGCGTGCTCCATGATGTCGCGCAGTTCGGCGGCGGTGACGGTTATCAGCGTCAGGCTGTTATTGAAACGCAGCGAGCCGGCGATATCGAACTGCGACACGCCGCCCGCCGGCTTGCCAATCGACTCGTTGGCCTGGGGCGGGCGAAATTCCGGCTCGGCGTCGTTCGAGCCCGGCGGCACGACCACCTGGCCGATATCGTCGCGAATGCCGCCGCCGTTCTTGAGCGAGACCTGCACGCCCGGCTCCACCAGCCGTGCGTAGTAGAGGTTCGCGTCCGCAGTGAGATCACCGAGATTGGTCTCCTCGGTACGCACCTGGGTACGGCGCCCGTCGAGATAGACGTCGGTGATGCCCTGGACGTTGCCGTCCTGCTCGGCGAGCACGTCCTGAAGGGCGGACTGCACGGCCAGTACGTCTTCGTCGGCGCTGGTATCGAGACCGCGGGTGGCGAGCATCTCGACCACCGCATCGGTCGATGCCCAGGCGCCGTTCTCGCTGCTGTCCAGCGTGCGCGTGATCAGCACGCCGGCTTCGTCGAAATCCACGACCAGGCGGCCGAGGTATTTGTAGTCGCCGTCGACATTGACCACGAGCGTCGGCGTGCCGTCCGGCCCCTCGAAGGACAACGGATAGGTATCCGCCGCGGTATCGCCGTCGCGCAGCGTGTCGTTGCCGTCGGCCAGCAGCGTGTTGGAGCCGCCGGCGATGATGATATCGACATCGTTCAGGCGTGTGGCCAGGGCCTGCTCGATCGCGATCTGCTGCATGTGCGCCATGAGCACGATCTTGTCGATACCGGCATCCACCAGCGCATCGATCGCAGGCTGAATCTCGGCCGCCAGCGCATCGTAGCCGGCCTCGTCCATGGTGAAGCCGGACGGCGAGACGGTGATGCCGCCCGTCGAAGTCAGGCTCGCCAGAGCCGGCGTGCTCGCACCGACCAGGCCGATCGTCTCGCCACCGACCTCGACCGTCGCCGAACCGGCTACGCGACCCGCGCCGTCGCTTGCCGACATGCCGTCGGCCACGATCAGGCCGGACAGATTGGCGTCGGTGGAAAAATCGAGGTTGGTGGAGAGATAGGGAAACGCCGTTCCCGGGTAATCGCCATCGGCCACGATCAGGCCGGCGAAGGCTTCGGTGCCCTGGTCCAGATCGTGGTTGCCGACGACCGAGGCCGCGGTATCGAAAGCGTTTACGAACACGATATCGCCCCGGCCGTTGCCGGGTACGCGGAGTGCGGCGCGTGTGTCGGCGTTGTCGACGCCGGCGGCGAAAAAGCGCGGGCCGGGAATGAAATTGTCGCCGGAACTGAGTACCAGCGTGTTGTCTGCCAGTTCCTCGTCGCTTTCGAAGGCGTTGATCAGGCGCGAGAAATTGGACACATACTCGAGCGCTGCGGTCGAGCCGTCCATGTCCGCGAAATGCAGCAGCTGCAGACGATAGGCCGGCGCGGCGCTTTCCATATCGCCGGAATCGTTGTCGTTATCGTCGCTGCTGGAACAGCCGGCGATGCTGGCGGTCAGAAGAGCAAGCAGCGCAAGTCGTCGCCAGACGGGTTGCGTCTTGGTCATGGGTCCCCCTCAGGTTGATCGGTCACAGGCGGACCAGAACTTACCCGGCGCTCAATGCACGACCATGACGGTTGCCTGACAGCGTGATGACAGTTGCAGTGCTCAACCGCACTGCACAAACTGGCGTACTACTCGACTTTGGTCGCAAACGTTCTTACATGATCCGACTCCACGAAACCGTTCGCGTCGCCCGCGCCGCTGCCGACTGCTACCGCTATCTGCTTGATTTCTCGACCTGCGAGCAATGGGACCCCGGGGTCTATCGCGCCGAGAAGATCACCCCGGGCACACCGGCGGTGGGCAGCGAATTCGATGTGACCGTCAGCCTTTTCGGGCGTCGTGCCACGCTGCGCTACCGCATCACGGCACTAAAACCGGATGCCCGTATCGAACTCGAGATGTACGGCAACGGCATCCGCTCGACCGAGACGATTGCCATCTCGGCCAACGCGGCCGGCAGTGCGCAAATCGACTATCGCGCGGACTTCCGGCTTTCGGGCGCATTGCGGCTCAGCGAAACGCTCGCCCGGCCGCTGTTCAAACGCGTCGGCCGCAAGGCGGTGGCCGGCCTCGCCGACGCGCTCACCATCAAGACCACCGTGCCGCGCCAGAGCTGGCCCAGCTACGCGGCCGATCGAAGCCTGGTGCTCGCCGCGCCCATGTTCACCGAACGCGGCTATCTAGCGCTCGACGACAAGTCGCATAGCGAGTTCATGGACGATCGCGTCGTGGTCGTCACCGGCGCGACCAGCGGTATCGGCGAAGCCATCGCCTGCGAATACGCGCGCCTGGGCGCGACGGTCGTGCTCGTCGGCCGCGATGCCGACAAGCTCGCCGCCTCGCGCCAGACCGTGCACGATTTCGCCGGCGGCGATATCGCACGTATCCATGCCGAACAGGCCGATTTGATCGACGTCGCCGAGACCCGGGCCCTGGGCGAACGCCTGACCGAACGGTTTCCGCGTATCGATGTGCTGGTGAACAACGCCGGTGCGATGTTCGATACGCACGCGCTTACCGACGACGGCTTCGAGCGCACGCTGGCGATCAACCTGGTCGCACCCTTTGTGCTCACGGAAACGCTCATGGGGTCGCTCATCGCTGCCGGCGCACGCGTGGTGAACATGTCCAGCGGCGGCATGTATCTGCAGCCGCTGGTGCTCGACGATATGAATCTCGAACAGTCGGATTACAGCGCCAGCAAGGCCTACGCGCGCGCCAAACGCGGACTCGTCGCGCTGACCCGCCACTGGGCGCGTCGCTACGGCGATGCCGGCGTGCGGTTCAACGCCATGCATCCCGGCTGGGCGGCGACGCCGGGGGTGACGAAATCCCTGCCGGGCTTCGACAAAGTGATGGGCCGGTTCCTGCGCGATGCGCGCATGGGCGCGGATACCGCAGTCTGGCTGGGCGCGGCCGAAGCAGCCAACCACTGCCAGGGCGAGTTCTTTCTCGACCGCACTCCGCATCCGACCGCGGTGCTGCCGAATACACAGGTACGCCCGAGCGATGCGCAGGCGCTTTATGGCTGGCTTCGCAACGAGAGCGATATTCCGGTTCATGGCTTCGAATAACGACGAACAACGCACCCGCCGCCGGCGCATCATCGGCGCCGGCGTGCGCAGTCTCGGCCGCGGCGTGCTGCACACCATGCCCGGCTACGATCGCGCCAAGAGCTGGCAGAAGACCGGCCAGGACTGGTTCGACACTCTCGGCGGGCTGCGCGGCGCGGCCATGAAGCTCGGCCAGATCGCCTCGCAGTACCGTGATTTCCTGCCCGAACAGCTGGCCGATCAGCTCGCGCGCCTTCAGCGCGACGCCGAGCCTTGGGATTTCGAACGGCTCGAACCCGTGCTCGACGCGACGTGGACCGAAGAACAGCGTGCGCTCGTAGCGCATATCGACGAGAGCGCGCTGGCCGCGGCTTCCATCGGCCAGGTGCATCGCGCCCAACTGGCGGACGGCCGCGACGTGGTCATCAAAATCCGCTATCCCGGCGTGGCCGATGCCGTGGATGCCGATATCGCCAACCTCGGCCGCCTGCTCAAGCTGTCGCGGTTTCTGCCCATTCGCGGCAGCGATATCGACGCCGTGCTCGATGAACTGCGCGAGCGCTTCATCGAGGAAACCGACTATCGCCACGAATTGCGCAATCTCGAATCGCTGCGTGCGATCGGCCTGCCCCGCTTCGTGCTGCCCGAACCGGTACCCGAGCTGTGCACCGACGCCGTGCTCGTGACCAGTCATGTGCCCTCGGCGCCCATTGACCAGGCACCGGGTGATCTCGGCCAGGCGATCGTGAGTGCGATCAACCGCCAGGTGTTCACCCACGGCGTGCTGCATGCCGACCCCCACCCCGGCAATTTCGGCGTCACCGACGACGCCCGGCTGGCCCTTTACGATTTCGGCTGCGTGAAACGCCTCGACATCGACACACGGGCCGGTTTGCGTGACGTGGTCGCGGCCGCACTGGAAAGCCGCTGGGCCGACGTACACGACGCACTGCAGCGCCTCGGTGTGGTGCCGCCCGGCAGCTGGGCGCGCCACAGCGAGCTGTATACCGAGATCTACGCCGGCCATGCGGCGGCTTCCCTCGGCCCGTTGCGCGACAACCCACATTACGTGTTCGGCGACGACGGGTTGATCGAATCCATACGCGGGGAGATTCGCAAGTCGCTGCGCCACTGGAAACTGTTCAACGCCGCGCCGGAACTGGTGTTTCTTATGCGCACGCTCAGCGGCTTGTACTGGATTCTGCGCAGCATCCATGCCGAAGCCGACCTTTACGCCGAACTGGAGGCCATCGCCGCCGGCGCGTACGACCCGCCGGCAGACGCGCGCGAGCCGAGCTAGTATCCTGCGCAGGCTCGCGTCATACGTGTTCACGGGTTCCCTCACCCCGTCAGTAAAAAGGCCATGTCCATGTCCGTGCTTTCCGACGCCCAGTGGCGTCGTGTCGTCATCGCCCTCGCCGTGCTGCACATCGTCGTCATCGCGGCCAGCAACTATCTGGTGCAACTGCCCTTCACGCTGCTGGGCTGGCATACCACCTGGGGCGCATTCAGCTTTCCGTTCATCTTTCTGGCCACCGACCTGACGGTTCGCATCTTCGGCGCGGCCACCGCGCGCCGGATCGTGTTCGCGGTGATGGGCCCGGCCCTGCTGGTGTCGTATCTTTTCTCGGTGCTTTATGTCGATGCCCGCTTCGCCGGCTTCGACGCACTGGTCGAATTCAACGGGGCCGTCGCCCGCATCGCGCTGGCCAGCTTCTGTGCCTATCTGTTCGGTCAGCTGCTGGATATTGGCGTGTTCCGCCGACTACGCGCCCGTTCGCGCTGGTGGGTGGCGCCCGCGGCGTCCACCGTGGTGGGTAACGCATTGGATACGCTGCTGTTCTTCTCGATCGCCTTCGTGGGGTCGTCGAACCCTTTCATGGCCGAACACTGGTTCGAGATCGCCTGCGTGGACTACGCCTTCAAGCTGCTGATCAGCCTGTGCCTGTTCCTGCCGCTTTACGGCGCGCTGCTGGCAGTGCTCTCCGAGCGATTGCTCGCGCTCGCGGCCGATACCACACCGCGTACGCAGCCAACCGCACGCTGATCAAAACACGCGCGGGCCGTGCTATAACCGGTGCAATGGCCGGTCACCGGGCATGCGCCGGGCGCTGGCACCACAAGCACGGCAGCCAAGGCTGCAGGGGGCCCGCAATGCGCAGAAAAGGATTCCGCCCGACCATCGGCCTGTTCATCCTGAGCCTGTGGGCGGCTACGCCAACGTTCGCCCAGTCGGCGAATGATCGCGCCGCGGACAAGCCGTTCACGGTGCAGATCCGCTACGGCGTGAATGCCGACCCGCAGACCAGCGCCGCCGCGCAACCGCGGCGGCTGGAATTCACCGTCGCCGCGCGCGATGCCGGGCGTATCGCAACGCGCGATGCGCGGCTCGACTATACGGTGAGCGATGCCGCGAGCGGCGACATGACGGTTTCCATCGCTTTCACCTATGCCGGGGCAAACGGTTCGCACACGGTGACCACACAGCGGCTGCTGCCCCGCCGTCAGTGGCAGCAACTGGCGTTCGACAACGCGACGCAGGCGCCCGACGAGGGCGTGTACATTCGTATAGATGCGCGCAGATAGGTGCGATCGACGTGATCGGCCACGGCCATGGCAGCGACGCGAATTCCGGCGCGAAATCACCATATCGATGACATTTCGCTAACGGAACCTTTAGAAAAATGCTAATGTCCTAATCGAGCCGAGGGCGCCGCGATTCAGGTCTGAACGCGGTGTATGGGACCCTGGATCAAGGGTTCAACAAATGGATAAGGCGGATCGCGTCGGTTTTGCGGCGTTTTTCGTGGCGTGTCTTTTTCTCGCCTTTCTTGGCGGCACCATGGTCGTGCTCGCCAAGGTGTTTCCTTACGAATTCGTCAACGACGCGTACAAGGCGGGGCACGCCCTGATTGTGCAGGATTCGATCGACGATCCCTATACGCAGACCGACCAGTGGCGCATCGCCCGCACGGAGCGTCGCGGCGTCACCATCCATGATCCCGCGCGCGCCTACGAAGGCTATACGCTCTACACGTCGGGCGGCGGTCCGGTCGCCTCGCTGGTCGACATGGACGGCAACGAAGTCCATCGCTGGACCCTGCCCTACAGCAAGCTCTGGTCCACGAACCCCGCCGGCCGTGGTGCCCAGGACGACGGCCTGATGTACTGGCGCAAGGCGATCATGTACCCGAACGGGGATCTGCTCGCCATCTATATCACCGCGGGCGATACGCCTTGGGGTTACGGCATGGTTCGTCTGGACGCCGATTCGAACGTGATCTGGAAGTATCACGGCGCCACGCATCACGATTTCGACATCACGCCGGACGGGCGCGTCATCGTGCTCACGCACGCGTTCTCGGACAAGAAATTCGAGGATTTCCCGGCGCTGGCAAACCCGTTCCTGAACGACTACGTGGTGGTGCTCGACGGCGAGACCGGCGAGGAACAGTCCAAGATTCCCTTGTTCGAGTCGTTCTACGAATCTCGCTTTCAGCCGCTGCTGACCAATATCGCGCATTTCGCGGTGGAAGACCCGCTGCACACCAACAGCGTCCAGTTCATCGACGACGAGCTCGCCCAGTCCTTCGAACCGGCCCAGGGGCGCGGCAACCAGGTGCTGGTGTCGTTTCGGCATCCGGGCACGCCCGCGCTGATCGACCTGGACTCGGGCCAGCTGACCTGGGCGATGTCCGGCTCCTGGCTCGGCCAGCATTCGGCCCGCGCGCTGCCGAACGGCAATTTCACCCTGTTCGACAACTACGGCCACTTCCTGCCGAAAAACCTCACCCGTGCGCTCGAGGTCGACCCCGTGACCGAGGAAATCGTCTGGCGCTACGAAGGCGACAAGGCGCATCCGTTCGAAAGCCGGCTGCGCGGCGCCCTCATCACCCTGCCGAACGGGAACCGTCTGATCACCGAGTCCGATGGCGGACGCCTGTTCGAGGTCACACGCGACGGCAGCATCGTCTGGGAGTTCTTCAATCCCAAGCGCGCCGGAGACGAGAATCAGCACATCCCGGTGGTGTCGTCCGGCCAGCGACTGCGCCCGGACGAACTCACCCCCGAATTTCGCGACAGCATTCAGACCCCCTAGGAGGACAACGTCATGAATAAGCTCAGCCACAAGACCCCGACGCCCCTGATTCGCAGCGGCCTCGCCGCCGCACTCATGCTGGCCCCGTTTGCCGCCGCACAGGCCTATGTCGGCCCCGGTGCAGGCCTGAGCCTGCTCGGCGCGCTCTGGGGCGTAGTCGCCGCGATCGGCGCCGCGCTGCTGTTCGTCGTGCTCTGGCCGATCCGCCGGATGCGCCGCCGCAAGAAGGAGGAAGCCGCCAACGCCGCGGCCGCCGACAAGACGGCACATCACGGCGACAGCTCACACGAGCATTCGTCCAACTCGTAACCACGCCTCGGCGCTGCCGCCGGGCCGCGGTGAGCGGCCTGCCGGCAGCGCCTTTGTTTCTGGAGACAGCCGATGGGGCTTTTCGATCTGCCGGCGCCGATCTTCGATCTGCTGGACGCCGCCATGGCGAGCGTGCTGCCGGCCGCCGTGCGACTCGCGATATGGGCGCTGCTGGGCGCCGTGGTCACGATGTTTCTCTACAAGCTGCTGTCGCCACAGTCGCGCATCGGCGAGGCCAAGCGCCGAGCCAAGGCGGCGCGTCAGCGGCTCAACGCCTTCGACGGCGATTTCGCCGACGCCGGTCCGCTGATCAAGGATCAGTTCGTCAGCGCGTTTCGCCACGTCGGCCTGGTCGTACCCGGCACCCTGCTCGCGATTCTGCCCCTGCTTGCGCTGCTGCTCTGGGCTGAGACGAACTACGGCCATGCCATGCCGGAAGGCGGCGCGCCGCCCACGATTCAGACCGTTCCCGAAGGCTTTGCCACGAACTGGCAGGGCGACCGCGACCCGGCCCGGCTTAGCGTCAACGCCGACGGCGAGTCCATCGTGGACATCGACATGAACGCCCCCGTGGGCATCGTGACCAAGCAGCCGTGGTGGCATTGACTGGCCGAGAACCCGCTGGGCTACCTGCCCGACGATGCGCCGGTCGAACAGGTTCGTATCGCATTGCCGACGCTCGAGGTAATCCCGTTCGGGCCAAGCTGGATGCGCTCCTGGCTGTTCGTGTTCATCCCGGTGATGTTCATCGTCTCGCTGCTGATCTACAAATGGGCGAAAATCGAATGAGCGACCAAGACCCGTCCCCCGCCGTGGACAAAACGGCCTCCAACGCGTCGCCCACCGACAACGGCAAACCCACGGCGCGATCACGCCCCAGCGATGCGGCGATCGCGAGTTTCGCCGTGCCCACGTGGATCGACCGGGTCGGCGGCTGGCAGCATCGCCACCCGCGCGGCGCCATCCGGCTCGGCAATTTCGATACGCGCATGGCCGGCGAAGCCATCGCGGATGTGACCATCGATGCGCCGATCTATGTCGCCGGGCTCGCGCGTTCGGGCACGACCATTCTGCTCGAACTGCTCGCCGAGCATCCCGCGGTCGGCACCCATCGCTATCGCGATTTTCCGCCGGTATTCACCCCCTGGCTCTGGGACCGCTGGCTGGCACGCGTGCCCCAGGCCGACGAGACGGCCAAGGAACGCGCCCACGGCGACGGTATCGCGGTCACATCGCAAAGCCCCGAGGCGTTCGAGGAAGTTTTGTGGATGGCGTTCTTCCCCGACACCCACGACCCGCGCCACAGCAGCGTACTGAACGCCCAGACGAGCGCACCGGAGTTCGAGCGGTTCTACGCCGAGCATATCCGCAAGGTACTCGCGATCCGCGACGCGAAGCGCTATGCCGCAAAAGGCAATTACAACCTGATGCGGCTGCAGTATCTGCAGAAGATGTTCGACGACGCGCGGTTCGTGCTGCCGATCCGGGATCCGGTCTGGCATATCGCCTCGCTGATGAAACAACAGACCCTGTTCGAGGCCGGCGAGCGCGAGCATCCGCGTGCCCTCGAGCACATGCGGCGGGTCGGCCACTTCGAGTTCGGTCTGGACCGCCGACCGATTCATACCGGCGACCAGGCCACGCTCGAGCGCGTGGAAAATCTCTGGGCCGACGGCCATGAAGTGGAAGGCTGGGCCCATTACTGGGCCATGATCTATGCCGACGTGGCCGATCGTATCGACGCCGATCCAAAACTCGAGGATGCCGCGCTCATCGTGCGCTATGAAGACATGTGCACGAATTCGCACGAGGTCCTCACCGGCTTCTATGCCCACTGCGGGCTCGACGTGGACGAGGCGACGCTGGATGCCGCCGCGTCGCGGCTGCGCATGCCCGGCTATTACAAACCCGCCTTCAGCGACGAGGAACTGGCCATCATCCGCGATATCACCGGCCCGGTGGCCGCGCGCTACGGCTATAGCTGAACCGCGCCAACCGCCCATAAAAAAGCGGCGCCCGGCCAAGCCGGACGCCGCTTTTCTTTCGCGCGTTGTCGAACGCGATCAGCCGGTCACGGCCGCGATGCCGGCCTTGGCCGTCTGCGCGTCCTGATCGGGCTTGACACCCGACACGCCCACGGCACCGGCAAGCTTGCCGTCGACCATCACCGGCACACCGCCGGTCATCGTCGCCTTGAGCTCGGGCACGGACAGGAAGGCGGCACGCCCGCCGTTGATCATGTCCTCGAACGCCTGGGTTTCCTTGCCGCCCAGCGCCGCGCTGCGGGCCTTTTCGGTGGCGACATAGCTGCCCATGGGCGCGCAGCCGTCAAGACGGCGCAGCGCGACCAGATGGCCGCCGTCGTCGACGACCGCGATCGACACGTTCCAGCCCTGCGACTCGGCTTCCTTCTGCGCCGCGTCGAGAATGGTGTTTGCGTCGTCAAGCGTGATTACGGATTTCTGTTGCATGGCGGGGTTTCCCGTTGGCTGACAAATGAAAGGGTGAAGTGCGGCCACTATAAACGCTGCGTCGACTCGCCGCGGTGACGAACCGGAATGAGACCGCCGGCGCAACGAAAAACGGCCGCCGAAGCGGCCGCTTTCCGTCGGGTGCGACGACTAGTTCATCAAGCCGTCGACCACGCCGATGCCATAGAAGGCGATCAGACCGATCACGCCGGCCAGTACACAGTAGTACAGCGTCGGCAGGATGGTCTTGCGCAGCGTAGTGCCTTCGCGGCCCAGCAGGCCCACGGTGGCAGACGCGGCGACCACGTTGTGAATGGCGATCATGTTGCCGGCGGCGGCACCCACGGCCTGCAGCGCCACCATCATGGCGGTCGACAGACCCAGCGTGGCGGCCACGTTGAACTGAAAGTCGCTCAGCATGAGGTTGGACACCGTATTCGACCCGGCGATGAAAGCGCCCAGTGCGCCCACAGCCGGCGCGAACAGCGGATAGATATGACCCACGCCGTCGGCGACCAGCTGCGCCATCGCCACCGGCATGGACACCAGATCCGAACCGTTCACACCCGAGTTGATGAGAATACGCACCATCGGGATCGTGAAGATCAGCACGAAGCCGGCGCCCAGGATCGTGTTGGTCGATTCCTTGAACGCCGCACCCATGGCCGGACCGCGCATGCGATGCAGGAAGAAGGTGATGAGCACCGCCATGCAGATGATGCCGCCCGGCAGGTACAGCGGCTGGATCGAGCCCGAGATGCCGTCCTGGCCGAGGATGTCGCTCCAGCCGATGGCGACCGACTTGAGCGCGTTGGTGATCGGCTCGACCGTGCGCGAGATCACCAGCAGAGCGGCGAGCAGCACGTACGGCACCCAGCCCATCGTCGGCGTGAGCGGCGTGCGCCCGGCGACGTGGTCGGCCTTGATCTCCATGTTGCCGATCCACTCCTCGGGCCACTTGCTGCTTTCCGGGAAGTCCCACGGCTCCTTGGGGATGAGAAAGCCGCGTCGCGCCGCCGGCACGACGATGGCCAGACCCACCATGGCGCCGATCATCGACGGGAATTCCGGGCCAAGAAGTACGCCCGCCAGTGCGTAGGGCACCACAAAAGCCACGCCGGCAAACAGCGCGAACGGCGCCACGGCAAGGCCATCGCCCCAGGACTTCTTCTCACCGAAGAAGCGGGCCATCACGGTAATCATGATCAGGGGCATGAGGATGCCGCAGATCGCATGCGTAATCGCCACCTCGGAGGTGATCAGCCGGAAGTACGGCTCCCAGTCGGAGCCGTTGGCCACCAGCTGCTCGGTGATCTGCGACTTCTGAACACCGCCGGTCACACCGACGATGACGGGCGTACCCACGGCGCCGAAGGACACCGGCGTGGACTGAATCATCATGCCCACGACAACCGCGGCCAACGCGGGAAAGCCCAAGGCGACCATCAGCGGCGCGGCCACGGCGGCCGGCGTACCGAAGCCGGAGGCGCCCTCGATGAAACAGCCGAACAGCCACGCGACGATGATCGCCTGGATACGCCGGTCCGGGCTGATACCGGAAAAGCCGTTGCGAATCGCCGCGATGCCGCCCGAGTGCTTGAGTGTGTTCAAGAGCAGGATGGCGCCGAAGATGATCCACAGAATCGAGATCGTCAGCATCAGCCCCTGCAGGCTAGAGGCCGCCACACGGGTGACGCTCATATCCCAGGCCAGCAGCGCGATCAGCACCGTGACGATGAACACCACCGGCATCGCGGTACGAGCCTGCATGCGAAAGCCGATGAGCATCACACCGGCGAGCACTAGTGGCACGAATGCCAATAGCGACATGTAAATCGGAACCATGAACCTTTCCCCTGAAATTGAAAGTATTCGCGGACGGCCCGGCCGGATACCGGTCGCGCCAGGCGCCCCACGAAGACCGCAAAGCTAATCACGATATTCGTGAAACGACAATTCACGAATGCGGTCGAAGCGCTTGTTATCCGCGCGCCGCGCACGCGCGGTTTCCCCGCGAACCGCCACGCAAGGCTCGACAGCGCGGTCTGCAGGCTTTGCGAGCGCCAGCACACACCTGCAAGCCGGCGCCATACAACGACACGGGAGCTACTACTAATTGACGACTTCAAGTTCCCGAACGGTGGCGCGCTCGCGAGGCGATGCGCGCGAACGGCAAAAACCGCGCGAACACGGCCCCCCTCAAGGCCCGCACCGGGCGGCCGATACGGATTCCATGGAAGCGATCGCCCTCGTCACCGAACACAGCCGCGTCATCCCGTTCGAGGGCTGGCGGGCCGCGGGGCTGCGTCGCCAACTGGCCGAGGCACTGCCCGCCGGCGCAGAAGTCGAACTGGGCCGGCATTCCGATGTCGATCCTCGCGCAGGCACCGTTTTGAACGTGGCCTTGCCGGCACGGCCGAACCCCACCCTGCCCGGCCGCGACTACCCGGCCAGCGCTGTCTTCGCCATCGAAATCTCCTGGCAACTGCTACAGCGTCATTTCAACAATCCACAGCGCGAACACAAACCGGGCGCGTCGCTGGCGCAATGGATCGCGCTGCATATCAGCGGTGCGGCGCCTACGGGCGAATCGGTCGGCGATCTCGCGCCGCTGGTCTGGCGTTTCACGACCCCGCCTGACGACATCTCGGACGTCCGCGTCCAGCGGGTACGCGCGGCCTGACCTGCTCGACGGTCGCAGTAGCGGCCGGCCCTGCGGCAAGCATCTCGAGTCGTTATTCGGCGTTGCACATCGCGGTACATCGCTTTGCGAACTCGTGTTCGCGGCACGTACGCTGATACCCGGCCGCCGGGTTGGTACAAGAGCCCAATCGGAATCTCGACCGACCCGCGATCGACAACGCCGGAGGAGCAGAAAAATGGCCACCACGCCCGATCAGATCGTCGCGCGGTCGACGCTCACGCCATATCAGATCATGGCTATCGGTATCACGATCTGCCTCAATGGCCTGGATGGATTCGACGTCCTCTCGATAAGTTTTGCCGCACCCGGCATCGCCGCCGAATGGGGCATCAACCGTGCCGCGCTGGGCTTCGTGCTCGCGGTAGAACTAATGGGCATGGCTGCCGGCGCAATAATGCTGGGCGGCATCACCGACAAGAAAGGCCGGCGCCCGATGATACTGGGGTGCCTGGTGGTGATGTCGGCCGGCATGCTGCTGGCGACCACCGCTACGGGCGTGACCACGCTTTCGATCTGGCGGCTGCTCACCGGCCTCGGGATCGGCGGCATGCTCGCCGCGACCAACGCCGCGGCTGCGGAGCACAGCAACGACAAGAACCGCAATCTGGCCGTGTCGCTGATGGCCATCGGCTACCCGATCGGCGCCGTGCTAGGAGGCTCGGTCGCCGCGTGGCTGCTGCAGTACTACGACTGGCGGGCCGTGTTCTGGTTCGGTGGCGGCGTGTCGCTGCTGTTCATTCCGATCGTGTGGTTTCGGCTACCCGAAACCGTGGCCTTTTTGTGCCAGCGTCAGCCGAACAATGCGCTCGACCGCGTCAACCGCACGCTCGAACGCATGGGACACCCCAAGGCGGATGCCCTGCCCCCGCCCCGCAAGGAAGAATTCAAGGGCGCGACCAGCGACCTGTTCAGCCCCGCGCTGTATCGCACCACACTGATCGTGACGCTGGCCTATTTCACCCATATCGCCACGTTCTATTTCATCCTCAAATGGGTGCCGAAGATCGTGGTCGACATGGGCTTCGAAGCGTCGTCGGCCGCGGGCGTTCTCGTCTGGGCCAACGTGGGCGGCGCGATCGGCGGCGCGATGCTGGGCTTTCTGAGTCGTCGCTATCCGGTGCGGCTTCTCACGATCGCCGTACTGCTGATCTCGTTCGCCATGGTGTCGGTATTCGGCAGCGGCCAGAGCACGCTAACCGGGCTGGCGCTGATCGCGGCCAGCGCCGGATTTTTCACCAACGCCGGTGTGGTTGGGTTGTATGCCCTGTTCGCCGAGGCTTTTCCCACCCATGTACGCGCGTCGGGCACCGGCTTTGCCATCGGCATTGGCCGTGGCGGCGCATCGCTGTCGCCGATCATCGCGGGCTTTCTGTTCGAGGGCGGCTTCGGGCTGCAGGGCGTGGCGATCGTGATGGCCAGCGGCGCGGTGATTGCCGCCGCGGCGCTGGCGTTTCTGAAAACACGCAGCGAACACGGCACGACATGAGCTGCCGGGGCTGCGTGATCGCGCGGCCCCGGCGCGTGGCCCGGCTCAGATCGGGTAGTGACGGGGCCCGGTCTGCAACGTCATCCAGCGCAGCTCGGTGAACTCGGCGATGCCGGCCTGACCACCAAATCGGCCGTAGCCGCTGCTCTTCACGCCACCGAAGGGCATCTGTGCCTCGTCGTGAACGGTCGGGCCGTTGATGTGGCAAATGCCCGAGCGTATCTGACCGGCCACGCGCATGCCGCGCGCCCCGTCGCCGCTGAATACGGCCGCGGACAGGCCGTACTCGGTGTCGTTCGCCAGCCGGATCGCCTCCTGTTCATCGGCGGCACGGATCATCGCCACCACCGGACCGAAGGATTCCTCCGCATACAGCCGCATGGCGGGCGTGACGCGATCCACCACCGTCGGCTGCATGATCACCGAGTCGGCCTCGCCACCACAGGCGATATCCGCGCCGTGGTCGCGCGCATCGGCAATCAGTTCATTGAGCTTGACGCGCGCCGGTTCGCCGATGAGCGTGCCCAGCGGCGTGTCTTCCTGCTGCGGATCACCCGCGCGCAGGCTCTGTGCCTTGCGGGCGAGTTTCTCCACGAATGCGTCAGCCACGCTGTCCATCACGATCAGCCGCTCGCTGGACATGCAGATCTGGCCCTGATTGAAGAACGCCCCGAAGGCCGCGGCTTCGACCGCTGCATCGAGATCGGCATCGTCGAGCACCACGAACGGCGCCTTGCCGCCGAGCTCCAGCAGCGCGGGCTTGAGCTTACGCGCCGCGGTTTCTGCAATGATGCGCCCCACCGTGGTCGAGCCGGTAAAGTTCACCCGCCGCACCTGCGGATGTTCGATGAGCGCCTTGACCAGCTCGGGCGCGTCCTCGGGCGCGTTGGTGATGACGTTGACCACGCCCGCGTCGAGGCCCGCGCTCACCAACGCCTCGCCGATGAGCCAATGGGTACCCGGACACTGTTCCGAGGCCTTGAGCACCACGGTGTTACCGCAGGCCAACGCCGTAGCGACCGCCCGTGTTCCGAGGATGATCGGCGCATTCCAGGGCGCGATGCCCAGCACGACACCACAGGGCACGCGCATCGAGAACGCGAAGTTGTCGGGGACATCCGTCGGAATCGTCTGCCCGGCGACCTGGGTCGTGAGCGCAGCCGCCTCGCGCAACATGCCGGCGGCCACGTGCACGTTGAAGCCCGCCCATCCGGTGGTCGCGCCGGTTTCATCGACCATGTGCTGGATGAACGCTTCGGTGCGCGCCTCCAGGGCCTCCGCGGCCGCCAGCAGCTTGGCGCGACGGGCATGCGGACCGATCTGCGACCATTCGGCGAAGGCCGCATGCGCCGCATCGACCGCGGCATTCGCGTCGGCCACACTCGCCGCGGCAGCGCGCGTCGCGACCGCGCCGGAGGCCGGCGTACAGCGATCAAAGGTAGCGCCATTGCTCGCCGCGCGGGATTCGCCGCCGATCAGTAGTTTGATGTCCTGCACTGTATTCTCCTCGTTCGAGTATCCGGCGCACTGCGTGTGGCACCGCTCTCATCGTCGCCCCGGTGTCACGGGCCTGAACGAAAGTTCGCATAGCGCCCCGCCGCACGCAAGGCGTACCGACGACGCGTGTTCCGGGTCGTTTTCTTGGCACCAGCGGAATCCTTTTTAGCCCCTGATTTTCATTGATTTATCCGGCTTCAGGTTCGCTCGAATGGGCAAAACAAGCGCTGTTCGCATTACGAACACCGTCAGTGGTTGCTACACTTCGGCTCAACCTGACCTTTTCCGAGCACGACGTGGCCGCCGAACCTATCGACGACAACCCCGCGGGCCTGGCGCCCGATCACCGTGATTTCGTCACCGCCCTGGCCACCGGCCTGCAGGTGATTCGCGCCTTCGACGCCGAACACCCGCGCATGACGCTCAGCGAGGTGGCCGCACAAACCGGCATGAACCGCGCGAAGGCGCGTCGCTTTCTGCTCACGCTGCACGGACTGGGGTACGTACGCCGTCAGGATCGCTATTTCGAACTCGCGCCGCGCACGCTGCAGCTGGGGTATGCGTTTCTGTCGGCCAACAACTACCAGGCCGTCATACGACAGCATCTCGAACACATCACCGAAGTGACGGGCGAGTCGTCGTCGATGGGCGTGCTGCAGGGTTCGAGCGTGATCTATGTCGCCCGTTCCGCTGCACCGCACCGCCTGATGACGATTGCGCTCTCGGTGGGTACGCATCTGCCGGCCGCGACCACATCGATGGGCCGCATGCTGCTGGCCATGCTCGAACCCGACGCGCTGTCGAAAATGCTTCGCGACATGCCGCTGGAAACCTACACGCCGCGAACCGTCACCGACGTGGACAAGCTGCGAGCGCATATCGACGAGGCGCGCGAACAGGGCTATTGCGTGGTCGACCAGGAGCTCGAATCCGGCCTGCGCTCGCTCGCGGTGCCGGTCTACAACATGCACGGCAGCCTGCTGGGCGCGATCAACATCAGCACCAACGCCGCGCGCGTGGACAAGAAAACGCTCATGCAGCGCTTTCTGCCGCTGCTGCAAAAGACCTGTCGCGAGATCGCCAGCCAAGTGAACTGACCGACCCCCGGCGCGACATGCCACACTCGGGCGCCTGTCCCATACATGCGCTTGCCATGCTCGATTCGTTCATTCGCCATCCCTTCATGAGTCGTACCGGCGAACCTGCCTGTTCGGCCCGCGCGTTCGTCGAGGCCATGTGCCGCGTCGAGATCGCGCTGGCGCGGGTACAGGAAGACGCGTGCTTACTGGCCTCCGGCACCGCGGCGCGTATCGAAGGCCAACTCGACGTCGACGCTTTCGATATGGACGCGCTCGCTGCCGACAGCGCCGATGGCGGCAATGTGGCGATCCCGTTCGTGAAACAGGCCAAGGCGCAGCTCGAACCGGCGCTGCGCGGCGATTTTCATCGCGGTGCGACCAGTCAGGACATCGTCGATACCGCGCTCATGCTGGTGCTCAAGCCACGACTGAACCGCTGTCTGGCACTTCTGGCCGATTGCCGCCGCGACGGCCTCGCGCTGATGGATCGCCACGTCGATACCGTGATGATCGGGCGCACGCTGATGCAGCAGGCCATGCCGATCACCTTCGGCGCCAAGGTCGCGCACTGGCTCTGGGGGCTGGCCCAGGCCGAACAACGTCTGGCGCAGACCACCGCGAACGGCCTGTTCGTGCAGTTCGGCGGGCCCGTGGGCGTGCATACGGGCCTCGCCGACAACGGGCTCGACCTCATGGACGCGCTCGCTGCCGAGCTGGGCCTGACCTCTCCGATGCTGCCCTGGCATACCGATCGCCAGCCGGTGCTGGCACTCGGCGACGCCTTGGGCGCGGTGGCCGTCGCCGCGGAGAAGATTGCACTCGACGTGGCGTTGATGGCCCAGACCGAGATCGGGGAAGTCAGCGAGCCCGCCACCACCGGGGCCGGCGGGTCGTCTTCGATGCCGCACAAGCGCAACCCGGTGGGCTGTGCGCGCATCCGCGCGGCGGCACGCCAGGTTCATGCTGCCGTCGGGTTGTTACACAATGCGGGCGCACAACCGATGGAGCGCGGCCTGGGCGAATGGCATGCGGAATGGGCCCCGCTGGTCGACAGCGTGCTACTCGCCGAGGGTGCGCTGGAGACGTTGCAGCAACTGCTCTCCGGCATGACTGTCCATCCGGATCGGATGCGGTACAACCTCGCCCTAACGGGCGGCGCGATATTTACCGGCCCGGCGACAGACTTACTGTCAAAGCATATCGACAGAGAACGCGCCGCTGAACTGGTTCAGCAGGCCACCGCCAGCGCCCGGGAATCGGGCGGCGGTTTGGCGGACGCCCTCCTCGCACAGCCGGAAGTCGCGGCCGTGATTGGCGACGCCGCACTGCGCGCGGCACTTGATCCCGCCGCACATACCGGTGCGGGTGCAGCACATGTCGAACGTGTACGCATTGCACTGTCAGCATTCTAAGAATGCCCCTCACCGTCATCGCGGTAGTGCTGATGGCGACCGACGCAGCGTTGACGCTCTAACCTCCACGCTTTAGCTTATTCGCGATACAAACGCGTGTTCGCGATACGCACACAGTTTGTCGCAGGTTCATGGCAGCAGTCCGCTAGCTCGATTCTCTATGCCATGCCGACTGAGCCAAAAATGCGCAGTTCATTCGAGTCTTCCGGGCACGGACTCAAGGCGACGAGAGAAAACGAACACGCGGTTGTCGTATCGCGCCGTGCGTGACGCACAGTCCGGCCATGGACGACATCGCTGCGGATACGCGCCTTGTTGACGAGAGCGGTACCGCGCACACGTCCGACAACCACGAACAGCCCGTGCGGTACCAACGCGAAACGCTTACCTGACAAACCACAACGAGGCCTCGACATGTCCGAAAACGTCTATCTCTGCCATCCCGCCCGTACCGCGGTCGGCCGCTTCGGCGGCACCTTGTCCAGCGTTCGACCGGACGACATGCTCGCGCACATCATCAAGGCTGTGGTCGCACAGGCGCCGAACCTCGACCCGGCCGCGATCGACGACGTGATCATGGGCTGCGCGAACCAGGCCGGTGAAGACAACCGCAACGTGGCGCGGATGAGCGCGCTGCTCGCCGGCCTGCCGACCAGCGTGCCCGGTTCGACGCTCAACCGCCTGTGCGGCTCGAGCATGGACGCCATCGGCACCGCCGCGCGCGCCATTCGCGCCGGTGAAACACAGCTGATGCTGGCCGGCGGCGTGGAATCCATGTCGCGCGCGCCGTATGTGCTCGCCAAGGCCGAATCCGCGTACAGCCGCCAGCAGATTCTGGAGGACACCACCATCGGCTGGCGTTTCGTCAATCCGTTGATGAAGCAGTGGTACGGCATCGACTCCATGCCCGAGACCGGCGAGAACGTCGCCGAGCAGTACAAGGTCTCGCGCGAGGATCAGGACGCCTTTGCCCTGCGCTCCCAGCAAAAGGCAGAAGCCGCGCGTGAGGCCGGGCGGCTGGCCGACGAGATCACCCCCATCGAGATTCCGCAGCGCAAGGCCGACCCGATCGTGTTCGATACCGACGAGCACCCGCGCGCGAACACCACTTTGGAAAAACTCGCCAAGCTGCCCACGCCGTTTCGCAAGGACGGCACGGTGACCGCGGGCAACGCCTCGGGCGTGAACGACGGCGCCGGCGCGCTGCTGGTGGCCGGCGACGCCGCGATCAAGCAGTTCGACCTACAACCGAAGGCGCGCATTCTCGGCATGGCCACCGCCGGGGTCGAGCCGCGCATCATGGGCATGGGACCGGTTCATGCCTCGCGCAAACTGCTCGACCGACTCGGTCTGTCGATCGATCAGATGGATATCATCGAGCTCAACGAGGCGTTCGCGAGCCAGTCCCTGGCGTGCCTGCGCGAGCTTGGTGTGGCCGACGACGCCCCGCACGTCAACCCGAACGGTGGCGCGATCGCGCTCGGGCATCCACTGGGCATGTCGGGCGTACGCATCGTGAGTGCCGCGCTGCATGAAATGGCACGAACGGATGCCCGCTACGCCCTGTGTACGATGTGCATCGGTGTCGGCCAGGGCATCGCCACCGTGATCGAACGGGTCTGACGCCCGTAAGGAGCCGCCATGGCATTCGTCGAATGCAACAACCGGGTGATCTGCTATCGCGACAGTGGCGAGAGCGCCTTGCCGGTGCTGCTGTTCGCGCATCCGCTGGGCATGTCGCAGGATGTCTGGTGCGACGTGATCCGCGCACTGCACGGCCGCTATCGCTGTATCAGCTGGGACTTGCCCGGCCATGGCGCAAGCGCGCCGGTGAACGCGCCGATCAGCGCTCGCGACCTGGCTGACGACGCGCGCGCCCTGCTCACGAGGCTGGAAATGGAACAGTGCCATTTCGTGGGCACGTCGATCGGCGGCGTGATCGGCCAGGCACTGCTGCGCGAGGCGCCCGAGTTGATTCAAGGCGTGGTGTTGACCAATACCGGCGCCGTGATCGGTTCGCCCGATGCCTGGCAGGAGCGCGCCGCGCGCGTGCGTCGCGAGGGCCTCGGGCAGCTTGCTGGCGAACTGTCGCAACGCTGGTTCGACGCGGCCTACAAGCGAAGCAACCCGGCGGGCGCGACCGGCTGGGCCCACCAGCTCGCGCGTACCGACGACGAAAGCTACGCCCGGCTGTGCGAGTTGCTTGCCGCCACGGATTTTCGCGGCCAGCTGGGCGCCGTCGATGTCCACGTGCAGCTGGTGGCCGGGGCGGGCGATCCCGCAACGCCCGTGGCCACGCTTCAGGCGCTCGCCGACGAGATGCCGGATGCCCGCCTCGACACGCTGGCCGACGTAGCGCATGTGCCGTCCGTCGAAGCGCCCGGCGTGTTCGCCGAGCGGCTTCCACGCTGGCTCGACCCGGAGACGCGCGGGCGCCGAGCACCCTGTACCTACGACGAGGGCCTGGACACCCGCAAGTCCGCGCTGGGTGCCGAACACGTCGAACGGGCATCGAAATCGACCACCACCCTCGACGCACCCTTCCAGGAGCTCATCACCCGGTTCGCCTGGGGCGAGCTCTGGAGCAACCCGGACCTGTCGCGTTCGCAGCGCAGCCTGATCACCGTCGCCGTGCTGGCCGCCCTGGGCCGTGACGGCGAACTGGTGCTTCATCTGAAAACCGCGAAGCGGATCGGCGTCACCGAACCCGAACTGCGGCAGGCGCTGATGCACGTGGCGATCTATGCCGGTGTGCCAGCGGCCAATCATGCCTTCAAGCTGGCCAAGGAACAGGGCTGGGGCGACGCGCTCTAGCCGCCGCATGCCCCCCTGCCCTCGCCGGCCCCGATCAGGCGTGTCGACCGTGAAGCGAGCGCCTGCCAGCAGCGGTGCGCGCGCATGATCCACTCGCCCATCAAGCTGCGTCATCTGGTCGCTTTCCAGGAGGTCGCCCGTCTCGGGCGCCTGAAAAGCGCTGCGGATGCACTGTCGATCACCCAGCCGGGCATGTCCAAGACCATCCGCGAGCTGGAAGACAGCCTCGGCGTGAAGCTGTTCGAGCGGCTGCCGCGCGGGGTGCGGCTGACCCCGGCCGGGCGTACGCTGTTGCGGCACGCCGCGCCGGCCCTGCGCTCGTTGCGCGAAGGCATCGAGGCGATTCGCCAGGACAGCACCGAGAGCGTGGTTCGGCTTGGCGCCCTGTCCAATGTCGAAGGCGGACTGCTGCCCGCCGTGCTTGAACACCTGCATCGCGCCCATCCGCAAATGCGCATCGAGGTCGACACGGGCACGAGCGCGGCCCTGCTTGCACGGCTGCGGCTGGGCGAACTCGATCTCGTGCTCGGGCGCATGAGCGAAGCCGAAGAGATTCGTGATCTCCAGTTCGAACATCTCTATTACGAACCTCTGATCGCGGTGGTACGTCGCGAGCACCCGTTGCTCGCCGACATCAACCGCATCGGCGAACCGGGCCACTATTCGTGGATCGTGCCCCCGCGCGGGACAACGCTGCGCGAGCAGCTCGAACGTTTCTGGGTCGAACAGGCCGCGCAGCCGCCGCGGCTGGCGATCGAGACGCTCTCCCTGCCCTTGAGCGCGCGCTATGTTCACTTATCGGATGCGGTATGGGTGACCCCCGCAGACACGGCGCGCGCGTTTCTCGAAACCGGTGACATGGTGCGTCTGCCGCACCAGATCGAAGTGCGTGGCGGCTCGGTGGGATTCGCCACAAACAGCAGTCATCCGCTATCCACGGCGGTGTCGACATTCTGCCACCACCTGCGTCGGGTGGCCGCAGACTATCCGCCCGAAGATCACAGCGCATAACCGACTGGTTATGCCGAGTGGTGTGACTTTCACTTGGCAGCGACACCCGTTGCGCCAGAATTGAACGCATAACAAAGTGCACCGTCCAGACGCATCTCCCGCGATACGTGCCGGCCGCGTGCGATACCGCAGGAGATACCCATGGCGCAGAACGACCGCACTGCTTTCGTCATGCGCGATCGTGGCTGGCACCCGCCGGCCTATGCACCGGCCTACAAGACGTCGGTCGCCCGGTCGCCGCAGCAGGCGCTGATGAGCCTGCAGACGCCCACCGCATCGGAACTCACCGGCCCCGACTTCGACCACTTCGCCCTCGGCCCGGTCGATAACGACCTGCTGCTCAATTTCCGCCCCGGCACCGATCGCGACGGTCTGCCGATCGGCGAGCGCATCATCGTCTACGGGCGCGTGGTGGATCAGTACAACAAGCCGGTGGCCGGCACGCTGGTCGAGATCTGGCAGGCCAACGCGGGCGGGCGATATCGACACAAGAAAGACGCCTACATGGCGCCGCTGGACCCCAACTTCGGCGGCGTGGGCCGCACGGTCACCGACGCCGACGGCTGGTACCGCTTTCGTACCATCCGGCCCGGCCCCTATCCGTGGCCGAACGACGTCAATTCCTGGCGCCCGGCACATATCCATGTCTCTGTGATGGGCCCGTCGATCAGCACGCGGCTGATCACCCAGCTCTATTTCGAGGGCGATCCGCTCATCCCGATGTGCCCGATCGTGAACACGCTCGATGACCCGGAGGCTGTCGACACGCTGGTGGCGCGGCTGGACAAGGCCGGCTCGCGACCGATGGACAGCCTCGCCTACCGCTTCGACATCGTGACCCGCGGCGCGCTGCAGACCTATTTCGAGAACCAGGGCTAGGCCATGACGCAACCCACGAAAAACGGCCAGCTTCTGTACCCGGAGTCGCCCTCGCAGACCGCCGGGCCCTATGTGCATATCGGCCTGGCGCTGGAAGTCGCCGGCCTGCCGCCACGCGACTTCGAGATCGGCCCGGAAATCGCCACCGCCGAGGCCGCGGGCGAGGCGATCGAGATCGTGGGCACGGTCATCGACGGCAACGGCGACGTGGTCGACGATATTCTGGTCGAGGCCTGGCAGGCCGACGCCGAAGGCATTTACCAGACCGATTACCGTGCCGATCGCGCCTTTCGCGGCTTCGGCCGCACCGCGCCGGGTGAACACGATGACGGGCAGTGGTGGCTGCACACGATCAAGCCCGGGCGAGTGGCGCATCCGAGCAGTGCGCCCATGGCGCCGCACATCAACCTCATGCTGTTCGCGCGCGGGATCAACATCCACCTGAACACCCGGGTCTATTTCGACGACGAGGCCGAGGCCAACGCCGCCTGTCCGTTTCTCGCGCGCGTGCCTGCCGGACGGCGCGACACCCTGATCGCCACCCGCGAGCACGGCGGCGACACGCCCCGCTATCGCGTGGCGATCCATCTCCAAGGCCCGCGCGAGACGGTGTTCTTCGACTTCTAGATACAACAACGGCGCCGGGCGCCTGCCAGTGCCTGGCCAACCACCGGAGGATTGCCATGAAGACCCAGGTCGCCATTATCGGCGCGGGCCCGTCTGGCCTGCTGCTGGGCCAGCTGCTGGCCCAACGCGGCATCGACAACGTGATTCTGGAGCGTCGGTCCGGCGAGTATGTGCTTTCGCGCATTCGTGCCGGCGTGCTCGAACAGGGCACGGGGGATCTGCTGCGCGAAGCCGGCGTGTCCGACCGCATGGACAGCGAAGGCCTGCCGCACACCGGGTTCGCACTGGCCTTTGGCGGCCGCCAGATTCGTGTCGATCTGGAAGAACTCACCGGCGGCAAGAACGTGCTTGTCTATGGCCAGACCGAAGTCACCCGCGATCTCATGGATGCCCGCGCGACCATTGGCGCCACCACCTGCTGCGAGGCCGACGACGTCCAGCCGCACGATCTGGAAACCGACGCCCCCTACGTGACCTTTACCCACGAGGGCGAACAGAAGCGCCTGGACTGCGACTACATCGCCGGCTGCGACGGTTTCCACGGCGTAGCGCGCACCTGCATCCCGGCCGACCGGCTCAAGACTTTCGAACGCGAATACCCGATCGGCTGGCTGGGTCTGCTCGCCGACACACCGCCCGTGGACGAGGAGCTGATCTACGCCAGCCACGAGCGCGGCTTCGCGCTGTGCAGCATGCGCTCGTCCACGCGCAGCCGTTACTACATCCAGGTGCCGGATACGGAAGATGCCGACGACTGGTCCGACGACGTATTCTGGGCCGAGCTCAAGCGCCGCCTCCCCGCGCACGTGGCCGATCGCCTCGTGACCGGCGAGTCGATCGAGAAGAGCGTGGCGCCGCTGCGCAGCTTCGTGGCCGAACCCATGCAGCATGGCCGGCTGCTGCTGGTCGGCGACGCCGCGCATATCGTGCCGCCGACCGGCGCAAAGGGGCTGAACCTGGCCTGCAGCGACGTGAACACGGCGTTTCGCCTGCTCACGAAGATCTACGAAGACGGGCGCACCGACCTGCTCGCCCGCTATTCACAAACCTGCCTGCGCCGGGTCTGGAAATCCGAGCGCTTCGCCTGGTGGATGACATCGAACCTCCACCTGTTCTCCGAGAACGACAACTTCCTCAGCCGCATGCAGCGCGCAGAGCTCGATTACTACACCCAGTCCCGTGCCGGGCTGACCACCATCGCCGAGAACTATGTCGGCCTGCCCTTCGAGACGCTGGAGGAAAACGCCTGAGCCGGCACCGACCCGTGGTTTGCCAGCGCCCCACCCGGCCTGCACCCTGCCTTCTTGATTCGAACGCGACGCGGAGAAGATCATGAACCGAACCCGTCCCCCCTTTCGTTGCGACCATGTCGGCAGCCTGCTGCGCCCGGCCGCGCTCATGGACGCCCGCGCCCGATGCGCCCGCGGCGAGATCGACGCCGACGCCCTGCGCGCGGTCGAGGACGAGGCCATCGCAGACGTGGTGCGCAAACAGGAGAACGTGGGCCTGCAATGCGTGACCGACGGCGAGTTTCGTCGCGCCTATTTCCATCTGGATTTTCTGCAGCAGCTCGACGGTGTGAGCGTGACCGGCGGCATTAGCGCCAATCCGAACGCCAAGGCGTCCGGCGACGGCTTCACCCCGCCGAAGCTCAGCGTGACCGGCAAACTGAGCCACGCACGCAATATCCAGGTCGCCGACTATGAATACCTGGCATCGCAGAGCCAGGTCATGCCGAAGGTTTCCATCCCGTCGCCGACCATGGTGCATTTCCGGGGCGGACGCGCGGCGATCGACATCGAGGCCTATCCCGAGCTCGACGCGTTCTTCGAGGATCTGGCCCAGTGCTATCGCGACGAAATCCGCGCGCTGTACGACGCGGGCTGTCGCTATATCCAGCTCGACGACACCAATCTCGCCTATCTGTGCGACCCGGACATGCGCGCCGCCGCGGCCGATCGCGGCGACGACCCCAACGAGCTCCCGCATCGCTACGCCGAGCTGATCAACGCCGCGCTGGCCGGCAGGCCCGATGACCTGACCGTGGGCGTGCATCTGTGTCGCGGTAACTATCGCAGCACCTGGTTTGCCCAGGGCAGCTACGAGCCGGTCGCCGACGTGCTGTTCAATGAACTCGACGTCGACGCCTACTTCCTCGAATACGACGACGAACGCTCGGGCGACTTCGCGCCGCTGCGCTTCGTGCCCCAAGGCAAGGATGTCGTGCTTGGGCTGGTGTCCTCCAAGCTGTCCACGCTCGAGTCGAACGACGAGCTGGCCAAGCGTATCGACGAGGCAGCGCAGTACGTACCGCTGGACCAGCTCTGCCTGAGCCCGCAATGCGGGTTCTCGAGCACGGCGGAGGGCAACGAGATCACCGAGGATGATCAGTGGGCCAAGCTCGAACGCGTGGTGAAGACCGCCGAACAGGTCTGGGGCTAGATCGGGCTGGACCGGACCGTGGGCCGCGCTTAGTCGATAAGCCGATTCAGCTCGTCGACGAGCGCAGCATTCACGCGTACGAAACCGTTCGCCAGCGTCTGGCGTCGCGCTGCGCGCCGACGCTGTGACGGCAAACGCGCCCCCTGCTCGACGATGCCGTCGAACAGCCGCTCGGCGGCCACATCGCGATCCGTTGTATCGGGGGCGAAGGCAGCGGGGTCGAGCGCCAGAATCAATTCGCCGTGAAACGGCGCTGCGCCACGCCCGGCGTCGAAGTGCTGCGACTGTTCGCTGGTCAGGTCGCCAATCAACGGGCCGGCCAGCAATTCGATGAGCGTCGCCAACGCGCTGCCCTTGTGCCCGCCGAAAGGCAGCATCGCGCCCTCGAGTGCAGCCCGGGCATCGGTGGTGGGTGCGCCAGCACAATCCAGCGCCCGGCCCGGTTGCAGGGCGCGATCCTCACGCGCGTGCAGTTCGATATCGCCGCGCGCGATGGCGCTGGTGGCAAAGTCGAACACATAGGGTTCCTGATCCGGGCGCGGCCAGGCAAAAGCCAGCGGATTGGTCCCGAACAGGCCGCGCTTGCCGCCGAAGGGCGCGACCCAGGCATGGCTCGGCGTCATCGCCAGCCCGACCAACTGCTCTGCCGCCAGTCGTTCGACCTCGGGCCATAGCGCGGTGAGATGAAAACAGCGGTTGATCGCCATCGCCGCGATGCCGCCACGGCGTGCCTTGTCGATGAGCATCGGCAGCCCGCGTTCGAATGCCAGCGGCGAAAATCCGCCCTGCGCGTCGACCTTCACCACGGCTGCCGCGTGATCGATTACATCCGGTGCAGCACAGCCATCGGCCAGCCCGTCACGGCAGGCGTGCACGATACCGATCAGGCGATAGATGCCGTGGGAATGACAGGCATCGTGTTCGGCGGCGAGCACGGTATCGGCGATCGCGCGACTGTGTTCCGCGTCGAAACCGTTGTGGCGTAGAACCGCGTGCGCGAGCCGGGCGAGCTCATCGAGCGGAATTTCGCAGGTTTCGTCCATCGATCGTGGATTGGCCGGCGTTATGAGTCATCGCGACGCGCAAGAATACGCGCGGCGGTCTTGATATGCGGTTCGTCCACCATGCGTCCGTCGAGCGAGAACGACGCCGCGTCGGGATCGGCTTCGCGCAGGGCCTGAACTCGCTGCGCCCAGTCCAGGGCGGCGGCATCGGGCGCGAGGCCGGCATTGATCGGGTCGAGCTGGGCCGGATGAATGGCCATCTTGGCGACATAGCCAAGCTCGCGTGCCAGCGCACACTCGTCGGTAAGCGCCTCCATGTCGCGGAAATTGGCGCTGATGGTGTCGATCGCGTCGACGCCGGCCGCGCCCGCCATCAGCAGGCAATGCATCTGCACGGTGTGCAGCAGCCGTTCTTGTGCCGGCGTCGCACCGGGCAACGGCACGCGCCCGAGTGTGGCGGACAGATCCTCGGTGCCCCAGCTGTAGCCGCGCAGGCGCGGGTGCCCTTCGGCGAGGCTCGATGCCTGGGTGCCCACCATCGCAGTGGCGGTCTCGGTAATGATGCCGACGATGCCGGTCGCGCCCCGCGCGAGACCATCGCGCGTTTCCAGCGCATCGAGCCAGTGGCCCATCCGCAGGAGCTGTTCGCGATTCTCGAGTTTGGGATGGAACACGCCGGTCACGCGGTCCAGCGGCAGGGTCGCCAGCTCGGCCAGTGCCTGGGCGGGGTCCGACGCGTTCAGCCGCACCCAGAGTTCGCGTGGGCCGGCCACATCCGCCGTGCGCAGGAATTCGCAGGTGGTCGACAGCGCCTGCGTCTTGTTCGCCGCGGCCACCGAATCCTCGAGATCGAGAATCAAGGCATGGGCGGCCGACTGCGCCGCCTTTTCCATCTTGCGCGCCGAGTCGCCGGGCACGAACAGATAGGATCGTATGGCCTTCATGCCGCGCTCTCGCCGCGGCAACGCATCATCGCCTGACGCGTGCAGGTCGCCACCTCGTCGCCGTGCTGGTTGTAGGCGCGGTGAATGAATTCGATGATGCCGACCTCCGGTTTTGAACGGCTGCGCCGGGCACTGGCGACCTCGGAGACCACCGAAATCGTGTCGCCCTGAAATACCGGGTTGGGAAAGCGCGTGTCCGTCATGCCGAGGTTGGCGACGGTGGTGCCCAGCGTGGTGTCGTGCACGGATATGCCGATCATCAGCGCGAGCGTGAACAGGCTGTTCACCAGTGGCTGGCCAAACTGGCTCTGCTCGGCGAAGTGACGGTCGATATGCAGCGGCTGCGGGTTCATGGTCATGCCGCAGAAGAGCATGTTGTCGGCCTCGGTCGCCGTACGGGTGAGCGCGTGCTCGAAACGCTGACCCACCTCGAATTCCTCGAAATACAATCCGGCCATTGGCCTCTCCTTCATTTACGGCGTCAACGCGACGTGCACGTCATGCGGATGTGTCTGGGGCGTCGGCTTCGAACTCGAACAGCTCCGCGCCCTCGCCCACCTGATCGCCTACCGCGCAGTCGTAGCGTACGACGGTGCCGCTGGCCGGCGCCTTGATCGTGAGTTCCATCTTCATCGCTTCCATGACGAGTATCGGCGTGCCGGCTTCGACGTGCGCGCCGGCATCGTGATTGATGGCCACGATCGTGCCCGGCATGGGGGCCGTCAGCTCGGCCTGCGGATCGTCCACCGCCCCGGCTTCGGCGAGCGGATCACGCCAGGCGATCTCGTAGTGGGCGCCGGCGGCGAACACATGGCGCGCCGCGGCCGGGCCGACCAGCGAGACATCCTGTTGCGACGCGCCGTAGATCAGTCGATAGCGCGCGCCTTCACTCGGTTCGAGCGCGGCCCGTTCGCCGTCCACATGGAGCGCGTCGTCGGCATAGGCCACGCGGATTTCGCGTTCCTGATCGCCCGCCGTAAACACGAGTGTTCGATGCTGGCGTGCATTGAGCCGCCAGCCGTCGACGGCTGCCCAGGGCGACGCGCCGGTCGCGACGCGCGCGCGTTCGTCGGCCAGCAGGGCCAGCGCCGCGGCGTGGAAGAACACGGCCGGCACATCCGGGCTCGCAGGCGCGAGGGTTTCCATCTCGCGCTCGATCAGCCCGGTATCGACCTTGCCGGCACGAAAGACGTCGTGATCAATCAGCCGGGCGAGAAAATCGCCGTTGTGGCGTACGCCCACGATCTGCAGGTCGGCGAGCGCGCTCAACATGCGCTCCACGGCGGCCGCGCGGTCGACGTCCCAGACGATCAGCTTCGCGATCATCGGGTCATAGTGCGGCGTGATTTCATCGCCCTGTTCGACGCCACTGTCCAGGCGCACATGCGCCGATGCCGGCGGCGCGACGAAATGCGCCAGTCGACCGATCGAGGGCAGAAAGCCGCGCGCCGGGTCCTCGGCATAAAGCCGCACTTCGATGGCGTGACCGTCGATCGCGAGCGCCGACGGCTCACGCGGCAGCGGCTCGCCGGAGGCGACGCGCAGCTGCCATTCGACCAGGTCGAAGCCAGTGATCATTTCCGTGACCGGATGCTCGACCTGCAGGCGTGTGTTCATCTCCATGAAATAGAACGCGCCGCTGTCGTCGGCGATAAACTCGACCGTGCCCGCGCCGACATAGTCGACCGCGCGCGCCGCGTTGCAGGCCGCCTCGCCCATGCGCGCACGCTGGGCTTCGTCGATACCGGGCGCCGGGGCTTCCTCCACGACTTTCTGGTGCCGGCGCTGGGCCGAGCAGTCGCGCTCGAACAGGCTCACGGTGTGGCCGTGTTGATCCGCGAATATCTGGATTTCGATATGGCGCGGGCGTTCGAGATACTTTTCGATCAGCACATGGTCATCGCCGAAACTAGCTCGCGCTTCGCGCTGGCAGGACGCCAGTTCCTCGGCAAAGGCATCCGCCGAGCGCACCACGCGCATGCCCTTGCCCCCGCCACCGGCCGACGCCTTGATGATGGCGGGATAGCCGATGCGATCCGCCTCGGCCTGCAGACGCTCCGCGTCCTGGTCGTCACCGTGGTAACCCGGCACCAGCGGCACGCCGGCCTCGTCCATCAGGCGCTTGGCGGCCGACTTCGCGCCCATCGCGCGGATCGCTTCCACCGGCGGGCCGATGAAGATCACGCCGGCGTCGTGACAAGCCTGGGCGAACGCCTCGTTCTCGGAGAGGAAGCCGTAACCGGGATGGATCGCCTCAGCGCCCGCGCGTTGCGCCATCTCAATGAGCCGCTCGCCGCGTAGATAGCTCTCGCTCGAAGCGGCCGGGCCCACGCAGAACGCTTCGTCGGCCATGCGCACATGGCGGGCGGCGGCATCGGCTTCGGAATACACGGCGACGGTACGCACACTCAGCCGGCGGCAGCTGTCGATGATGCGGCAGGCTATCTCGCCACGGTTGGCGATGAGTATCTTCTTGAACATGGTCTCGATCCCTGCCGGCTACATGCGGAAGATGCCGAACCGCGTTTCGGCGATCGGCGCGTTCGCGGCGGCGGCAAGGCCCAGGCCGAGCGTACGCCGCGTCTGTGCGGGGTCGATGATGCCGTCGTCCCAGAGCCGCGCGGTGGCGTAGTACGGGCTGCTCTGCGTCTCGAACTGCTCTTGGGTGGGTTTCTTGAAAGCCGCTTCGTCGGCTTCGGACCAGTGCTCGCCGCGGGCTTCCACCGCATCCCGGCGTACCGTGGCCAGCACACGCGCGGCCTGCTCGCCGCCCATTACGGAGATACGCGAGTTCGGCCAGCTCCAGAGAAAACGCGGGCTGTAGGCGCGCCCGCACATGCCGTAGTTGCCGGCGCCGTAGGAGCCGCCGACCAGAACCGTGAACTTGGGCACCTGCGCGGTGGCCACCGCGGTCACGAGCTTGGCGCCGTGGCGCGCGATACCCTCGTTCTCGTACTTGCGCCCGACCATGAAGCCGCTGATGTTCTGCAGAAAAAGCAGCGGGATACGACGCTGCGCGCACAGCTCGACGAAATGCGCGCCCTTCACGGCGGACTCCGAAAACAGCACGCCGTTATTGGCGACGATGCCCACCGGATAACCGTGGACATGGGCGAAGCCGGTCACCAGCGTGGTGCCGAAACGCGCCTTGAACTCGTCCAGCCGTGAACCGTCGACGATACGGGCGATGACTTCGCGAATATCGAACTGCTTGGACAGATCCGCCGGCACGATGCCGTACAGCTCGTCCGAATCGTAGATCGGCGGCTCGGGCGGGGCCGACTGCGCGATCGACGGCGTGGCCACCGGCAGATGACCGACGATACGACGCACGATCGACAAGGCATGGGCGTCGTTCTCCGCCAGATGATCGGCCACACCGGACAGGCGGGTATGCACATCGCCGCCGCCCAGATCCTCGGCGCTGACCTCTTCGCCGGTCGCGGCTTTCACCAAAGGCGGGCCACCCAGAAAGATCGTGCCCTGATCGCGCACGATCACCGCTTCGTCCGACATCGCCGGCACGTAGGCACCGCCGGCGGTACAGGAACCCATCACGCAGGCGATCTGCGGAATACCCCGCGCGGACAGATTCGACTGGTTGTAGAAGATGCGCCCGAAATGATCGCGGTCGGGAAAGACTTCATCCTGCATCGGCAGGAAGGCGCCCCCCGAATCGACGAGATAGACACAGGGCAGCCGATTGTCGAGGGCGATCTCCTGCGCGCGCAGGTGTTTCTTCACCGTCACCGGATAATAGGTGCCGCCCTTGACCGTGGCGTCGTTGGCCACGATCACGCACTCGCGGCCCTGGATACGGCCGATGCCGGCGACCACGCCTGCAGCCGCGATACGCCCGTCGTACATGTCGTGTGCGGCCAGCGGCGCGATTTCGAGAAACGGCGTGCCCGGGTCGAGCAGCAGATCGATCCGCTCGCGCACCGGCAACTTGCCGCGATCGATATGCTTCTGGCGCGCGGATTCCGAGCCGCCGAGCGCGGTTTCTTCGGTGATCTGTCGCAGCGTACCGACCAGCTCGCTCAGCGCGGCATGATTGGCGCGATACTCGTCGCTGCGCGTGCTGACGTTGGAGGCGATGACGCTCATCGGTCGCCCCTAGCGGTTTTCGTTGAACAGTTCGCGGCCGATGAGCATGCGCCGGATTTCCGATGTGCCGGCGCCGATCTCGTAGAGCTTGGCGTCGCGCCACAGGCGCCCGGTCGCGTATTCGTTGATATAGCCGTTGCCGCCGAGTGCCTGGATCGCCTGGCCAGCCATCCACGTCGCCTTTTCGGCACTGTAGAGGATCGCGCCCGCGGCGTCCTTGCGCGTGGTCTGGCCTCGATCGCAGGCGCGCGCCACGGCATACACATAGGCCCGGCAGGCGTTGAAGCCGACATACATGTCCGCCAGCTTGGATTGCATGAGCTGGAACTCGCCGATCGCCTGGCCAAACTGCTTGCGCTCATGCACGTACGGCACGACTTCGTCGAGACAGGCGGCCATGATGCCCAGCGGGCCACCCGAGAGCACGACCCGCTCGTAGTCGAGGCCGGACATGAGCACATTCACGCCGCGACCGACCTCGCCCAGTACATTCTCTTTCGGGACCTCGCAATCCTCGAACACTAGCTCGCAGGTGTTGGAGCCGCGCATGCCCAGTTTGTCGAGCTTCTGCGCGGTCGAGAATCCCGGGAATTCCTTTTCGATGATGAACGCCGTGATGCCTTTCGAACCGGCGTCCGGGTCGGTCTTGGCGTAGACGATCAGCGTGTCGGCATCCGGCCCGTTGGTGATCCACATCTTGTTGCCGTTGAGAACATAGCGGTCATCGCGGGCGTCGGCGCGCAGCTTCATGCCCACCACGTCTGAACCCGCGCCCGGCTCGGACATGGCGAGTGCGCCGATATGTTCACCGGAAACGAGCTTCGGCAGGTATTTTTCCTTCTGCGCGTCACTGGCGTTGCGCCGCAGCTGATTGACGCACAGGTTGGAATGCGCGCCGTAGGACAGCCCCACCGAGGCGGAAGCGCGCGAAATCTCCTCCATCGCGACGACATGGGCCAGATAACCCAGCTCGGTCCCGCCATAGGCTTCATCGACGGTCAGGCCCAGCAAGCCGATATCGCCGAACTGGGGCCAGAGTTCGTTCGGAAACACGTTGTCGTGGTCGATCTGCGCGGCGCGCGGTGCGATCTCGTTGCCGGCGAACTGACGTGCCAGTTCACGCAGCTGGTCGACATCCTCACCGAGGCCGAAATCCATTGATGCCAGATCCATGACTGCTCTCCTGCGCTCTCGTGATCGACCGTTGCCGCCGTGTGATAGTCCGCCGCGCGCCGCGGAACGGTCCGCAGGCACGCATCGGTGGAGTTCGCTTCGAAGATGCAACATACTCAAGTGAATCCGGATTCGCAAAACAAATCACAATTCATTTGTGATCGATTCGCTTATGGCCTACCAGCGTTCTCCGCTCATGGAAGAGCGGCTTGCCGACAATCGCGCTCGCATCATGCGGGCGACACGCCAACTGATCGCTGCGGGCGGCTTTCGGGAAGTCTCGATCACGGCAGTCGCGCGCGACGTGGGACTATCGACCGGCGCGATCTATCGCTACTTTCCTTCCAAGTCGTCGCTTTACGTGCAGGCGCTGGTGGATGCGGTGGACCATGAAGTCGGCATCCTGCGGCGGATTATCGCGACACCCGAGCCGGCAGCGGATCGCCTGCGCGCGGCCATCCGGTCGTTCACGCGTCGCGCCCTGAAGGGGCCTCATCTGGCGTATGCCTTCATTGCCGAACCCATCGACGCAGACGTGGACGCCGGACGCATCGTCTGCCGCGAGCGCTTCGGCGAGGTTTTCAAGGACGTGCTGCGGGACGGCATCGAGAGCGGCGAGTTTCCGGACCAGTCCATCGATGTGAGCGCGGCGTGTCTGGTCGGCGCGTTCACCGAGGCGTTGGTACGCCCCGTGACGGCCACGGAAAAACCCGCCGACGAGCAGCGGCTGGTCGACGCCATCACCGATTTCTGCTTTCGCGCCGTCGCGGCCCGCGGCTAGGCGCTCTCCTTCGGGCGGGTGCGGCCAGCGCCACCCCGTTCAGCCGCGCTCTGCGCGGTTGTCGAACTATTTTTATTTGTCCGGAGTTCGATGAGTCTTGGGCATAAAAAAAGGCTCTCCAATTACGGGAGAGCCTTTTATGCAATGGCGGGCCCGGGAAAGATTACTCGCGGCTGCGCCGCTCGCCCTTCGGGCTCGTGCAGCTCGCGCTGCACGATTCAGCCGCTGCGCGGCTGTCGAACGGCTTGTTTATTTGTCGGGAGTTCGAATGCGTCGTTAGAAACAAAAGAGGCTCTCCGTGTTTGGAGAGCCTCTCTGCTATGGCGGGCCCGGGAAGATTACTCGCGGCTGCGCCGCTCGCCCTTCGGGCTCGTGCAGCTCGCGCTGCACGATTCAGCCGCTGCGCGGCTGTCGAA
>NZ_JAGHQU010000011.1 GCF_017744135.1 Endozoicomonas sp. G2_2 | reverse complement strand
TCGTCGTATCGTCTCGCATGGTGGTGGCACCTCTTCTGTCGTCTGAAATCAGTGATTGGTCTTACTAATTTCAGCAGGTGGGTGCCGCCTCCTTCAATCGCTCATACACCAGAAATGAGCGTAGCTCCCAGTCGCAATCGCATTGCGCGACTGATGGCCCGCCATGGCATCCGCGGCATCCCGATCGCCAAGTCGCTGCGTTACAAACCGTCGGGTTTGCGGCCACTGGGGCTGCGTAACCATCTTGAGCGCGACTTTGTCGCGCTCGAACCCAATATTAAATGGGTCACCGACATCACCCAGATCCGGACGGCCGAAGGATGGCTGTTTCTCTGTGTGGTGATCGATCTGTATAGCAAGCTCGTCATCGGCTGGTCGATGGGCGCGACCCAGCAGCGGCAGCTGGTTTTGGACGCTATAACCGCCGCCCTGGGGCAGCGCGATGATCACCGACAAGCCGTGATCTTGCATTCGGATCGGGGCACGCAATTCACCAGTCACGAGGTTCAACAGTTTCTCAAGGATCAGAATCTGATCAGCAGCATGAGTGCGGTCGGGCATTGCGGTGACAACGCTGCATGCGAGGGCTTCTTCGGCATGCTCAAACGTGAGCGCGTCAGACGGCGTCGCTATCGAACCCGCTCCGAGGCCAGATCCGATGTCTTTGATTACATCGAGCGATTTCACAATCACCGGATACGACGTAGGCTGGAAGCTGAGGAACAGCGGCTTTCCGCCCTCTTCAAACCGTCCGTGTAAACGGGTGCTAACCCAAGAGAGCCTATCTGAGCAACGAGTTCGCTGCGCTCCGTGAGGATGTCGAGCATCTTGCCACGCAAGCGATCACTGGCCGCGCAATAGCTGGGCGCCATGATCTAGCGCCGCCTTACCGTGATTATGTGTCCGCTTTGCCGAATGCGGCTATGGAACTGAGGGAGGAAGAGGCGCAGCAGAATGCCTATGCCGCTCAGTTCGACGCCCTGAACGTTGCTGAGCGCGCAGTGCTCCGTGAAAAAAGAGTATTCGGCAGCACACAGAAATCGACGGCCGTGCCCAGACTGGATGACGATCTATTGGAGGGCTTAGATATTTTCAAACAGTCGGTTAGATAGTGTGGTTCCGTAGGACCTGCCATTCGACGAATTCGTTATGTGCTATGCGCTAACGATGCTAAGTCGCTTGAGCGCGTTAAAGATCCTATTAACGGCTGCCTCTGTGGGGTTCTACGCCCTTTCCGCGGACGGTTGAGAACAGGCCAACGGATACTTCCGGCCTTCGACGGCCATGCGCCGCCGGATACGCGGCTTATGAAAGCGTTCGATGTAATAGAACACATCGGCTCACGCCTCCGCTAGCGTCTGATAACGCCGGCGATTCGCGCGCTCTCGCATGAGTATGCCAAAGAAGCTTACCGCGGCAGCGTTGTCGCCATATTGGCCAGTCGCGCATGCTGCAGATCATGTTGTGGCCGCGCAGAAAACGCTGGTAGTCGTCGCTCGTAAATTACCTGCCTTGAGCCGAATGCAACAGGACCGGCTCGTATGGCGCGGGTCTGTTGCGCTATCTAGATCATGCTGGACTCGAAGTGCTCGAGGTCACGGCACCCGATAAGAGCGAACGACGCAAACGTGGCAAGAGCGATACGATCGACGCCGAGGGTGCCGCCCATACCGCGTTTGCCCGGATCCGTACGATCACCCCCAAAACGCGCGACGGCATAATCGAGTCGCTGCGTGTGCTCAAAACCCGCCGCAAGACCGCGATCGCTGCACGCCGCGTCGCCCTGCAGATGATCCAAATGAATATCGTCTCGGAAGCGTTACGCAACTCGATACGGCACCTAATTCGCATGCAGCTCATCCGCACCCTGACCGGCTAGCGCGATGTCTTATCGCATCATGCTCAGGTCGCTGGCGCGTCGCTATCTTGAGCTCGACGATGAGGTCGCCGACTGCGACGCGATGATCAAGGCGCTGGTTGATGAACTCGCGCCCGAACTGATTGCTCGTCTGGCGGTAGGCTACGCTTCTGCATCCCACCTGCTGATCACGGCCGGCGACAGCCCATAGCGACCACGATCCGAGGCCGGCTTCGCGGCCTTGTCTGGCGTGAATCCGATTTCCGCATCTTCCGGCAAGGCGCACCGCCATCGAATGAATCGTGGCGGCGATCGCGCCGTCAACAACGCCTTGCATAACATCGCCATCGGACGACTGCGAACCGAGGCACGCACGCTCGACTATGTCGACCAACGCGTAGCCCAAGGTCACTCCAAGCTTGAGGCGATCCGGTGCTTGAAACGCTATATCGCCCGCGAGGTCTATCGGTTGCTGCGGGATGGCACTCAGGCAATCGATCAAACGCTAATCGCCGCTTCACACTTAAAAGGGCGTCCAGGGCACCCAGTTCGGTAGCGACGACTGGCGCCGCTTTTATCGTGAACACAATCTCGAACCGAGCATCAGCCGACATGGCAACTGCTGGGATAACGCCGTGGTCGAGTCGTTTTTCTCGAGCTCGAAGAAGGAGCGGATTCAAAAACGCATTTACAAGACCCGCGATCTGCCTCGCGCGGATATCTTCGATTGCATCGAAGCGTTCTACAATCGTGCCCGCCGACACAGCCATCTCGGTGGGATCAGTACCGAGGCCTTTGAGCGGGCCTCTTCGTGAGGGTCGGCAGTGTCTATAAAGCCAGGCAAGTCCAAGCGCTAGATGATGGAAGGTTTCGGACAGCTCGGCCACGCCGTGATCCAGCGCGCGCGAGTTGGCGCGCCTTTTACGGCGGTAATATAAAAAACGCGGCAGCACGCTGGATCGCGTACCGCCGCGCTTATGATCGACGAGAAGTCGCGGGTTGGCCTATGCGGCCAGCGGCAGCGACTCGGCGTCTGTCGAGGTCGTGTAGGGCTTGTCGACCGATTGTGCTTTCGATTTTTTGAACGGCGACAGACGGTCCGGCAAGGACAGACGGGCAATCCGCTTCCAGGTCGACAGCGCCTGCTTCCAGAACGGGCCGCTGTGATACGGCAGGCCGTTCTTCTCGCAGATTGCGCGCACTGCCGGCGCGATCTCGGCGTAACGACAGGCCGGGATATCCGGGAACAGGTGGTGCTCGATCTGATAGCTCAGATTGCCGCTCATCAGGTGCATGAGCTTGCCGCCCTCGAAGTTGGCGCTGCCCAGAAGCTGGCGGACATACCATTGGCCGCGCGATTCGTGTTCGAGCACCGACTCGTCGAACTGCTCGACCTCTTCCGGGAAGTGGCCGTTGAAGATCACGCTGCAGGCCCAGAGATTGCGCGTGAGGTTGGCCGCGACGTTACCCACGAACACCAGCGGCGCAAACGGGCCGGCGAGCAGCGGGAAGTAGACATAGTCCTTGGCCAGCTGCTTGCGCATCTTGGCCCACACTGGCTTGAATTCCTCCGCCAGCTGCTCGCGGCTCTTGGTCTTGTAGACCAGATAGTCCTCGAGCTTGAGGTTTTGCACCGCGACGAAGTGCTGGAAGAACACGTGCAGCAGCACGGTCAGCGGCAGGTTCAGCAGAAAACGCGGCTCCCAGGGTTGGTCGTCGCCCATGCGCAGCAGCCCGTAGCCGATATCGTGATCGCGATCGATCACGTTGGTATAGGTGTGATGCTCGAAGTTGTGGGTCGCCTTCCAGTTCTCGGCCGTGTCGGCGGTGTCCCAATCGAAGTTCTTCGAATGCAGGGCCGGATCGCCCATCCAGTCGTACTGGCCGTGCATGACGTTATGGCCGATTTCCATGTTGTCGAGAATCTTCGACAAGGAAAGCGACGCCACGCCGAGCGGCCAGGTCGGGGGCAGCATCATCATCGCGCGGCCGCCGACTTCGAACTGACGCTGGCGCTTGACTACGGTACGGATGTAGTTGGCGTCGCGCTCGCCGAGATCGTTGATCACGCGACGACGAATGGCATCGAAGTCGGCGCCGATCTGGTCGAACTGTTCCTGGGTGAAGCTGTTGATGTGATTGTCGAGTGCACTCATGAGATGGTCCTCGAAAGTGTTGATTGATGCCGGCGCGCGTCTGTCTCGCGCGCCGGGGAAATAGGGTTGTCTAGATATCCAGGCTGACGCTGCCCATCGGGGCGCTCACGCAGATCTGGATATCCTCTTCGCCGTCGCCGCTGACTTCGCCCGTGCGCAGATCGCGCACACGTCCGGCGGTCTTTGTGCAGCTACAGGCGAAGCACACGCCCATGCGGCAGCCGTGTTGGGGGCTCAGGCCGGCGTGCTCTGCCTGTTCGAGCAGCGTCTCGCCGTTGTTGTCCGTCGTGCGGTCGCTGCGCTTGAAGTGGATTTCGCCACCACTTTCGCCTTCGCCAGTGGCGTGCGTCGCCAGTCCGAAGGCTTCCTGATGCAGCCGTTCGCCGATGCCTTGCTCGTCGAACAACGTACGGGTCGCATCGAGCAGCGCGGACGGCCCACAGACGAACGTGTGCGCCTCTCGATAATTGGGCACCATCTGTTCCAGCTGCTCGGCGCTGAAGCGCGCCCCGCCTGCTCGGGTATGGATGCAGTGCATGCGCAGACCGGGCAGCGTGTGTTCGCAGGCCTCGAGCTCGCTCGCGTAGAGGGCGTCGTCCGCGCTGCGACAGTAGTGGATGAAGTCCACCGTGCCCTGATAGCGCTCGTCGATGAGCGTGCGCAGCATGGACAGCACGGGCGTGATGCCGGAGCCGGCGCTAATCAACACGACATGCTCGGGCCGTGTTTCCGGCAGATGGAAATCGCCGCCGACGTTGCCGAGAATCACATGATCGCCGACACGCGCCGATGATTTGATATGGCGGGTGAGCACGCCGTCCGGATTGACCGCCATCGTGAACTCGAGCGCGCCATCGGCATGCTGCGACTGCGCCGGCGAGAACATGCGGCGTTGACGGCGTCCGTCGATCTCCATCGCGAATTCCACATACTGGCCGGCGAGAAAACCGTTCCAGCGGTTGTTCGGGCGCACCGACACGCGCACGCTGCGCTCGGTCGGATGTTCGATCGCGCTGATCGTGCCGATCGTCTCGTCGATAACGGCGGTGCGATCGAACAGTTCGACGAAGCGGCTCGGCCCATGCGGATAAGTCAAGCGATGCATCAACTTCGAGTTGATTGCAGAGTTCACGAGCTGCTTGACGCGCCCCGGCTGAATTTCATTTATAGCGAACATCATAGATACCTCTATGTGAACAACTGTGCACAGTATCTTATGCGCCGTAACCTATGTCAACACTTGTTCACTAATAGACATAAGATCATGATTTTATTGTTTTAAGTATTTTTTCGCGCGCCGAACAAATAAGCAGACGTATCTCACGTACCTCGGGCCTCAAACGTGGCGACGGCTCGGCCGCCGTCTTCGGCACCCTCATTCCCCGGACCGCGTGGCATGCCGCGTGATCGAGAGCTCGCCCGCCTCAAGCGCGAGCTGGCCCAGGTGAAGAAGTAGCGCGATTTTTTGCGCAACGCGGCAACGTACTTTGCCAAAGAGTCGTCGTGAGGGTCCGACAATCCAGCGTTGTTGCTCGGATTATCCTGTCCAGCTCAAGTGCCGCTGCCTGAAGGTGTCGACCAGCGGCTTCTATGCTTGGCCGACTCGATCGCCGAGTCGGCGGGCTCGCGCCAATGCGCGGCTGACCGAGAAGATCCGCACACTGCATCGCGAGAGTGACGGCGTGTTCGGCGCCCCGCGGATCACCGAGACGCTGCAGTTCGAAGGTGAGACCATCAGGCCGCAAGCGGCCTTCAAGGCATCCCGCAGCGTCGGTGCTGGCGGGCCAAGTCCTCCTGAGTTCGTCCGGCCCATGCGCGCAATAACCTTGAGCGCGACTTCGTCGCGCTCGAACCCAATACGAAATGGGTGGCCGATATTACCTATACCCGGACCGCCGAATGCTGGCTGTATCTGTGCGTCGTCGTCGACCTCTGCAACAAGGCCGTGGTCGGCTGGTCGATGAGTTCTCGCCAGACCCGGGATCTCGTACTCAAGGCCTTGCTGATGGCGCTCTGGCAATGCGAGACGCACGACGAGCCGGCCATATTGCACTCGGGTCAAGGCGCGCAAGTTACCAGGGACGACTACCAACGCTTTCTACGCGGCCACAACCTGATCTGCCGCATGAGCGCGGTCGGTTACTGCGGAGACTATGCGGTGGCCGAAGGCTTCTTCGGCCTGCTCAAGCGAGAGCGCGTGAATCGGCGCCTCTACCAGACTCTGGCCGAAACTCAAACCGATGTCTTCGATTACATCGAGCGCTTCCATAATCTGCCCGACAGCGCATGGCCGCAGAAGACCGAAAGTACCCGTTAACCTATTCTCAACCGTCCGCGGAAACGGCGTAGAACCCGGTGAGAACCCGAGGGCGGTGCGAGAAGCGGCGGAAACTCTGCGCCATGAGCTGGTAATAGCGGAAAATTTTGGCGCGCAGCCGCCGTCACCCCAGATCGCTAGTCTTCGTGGCGTGCGTAAGGCCTACGTGGTCGTGCTTGTGCTCCTCGCTATCGAGTAGCGCGCCGCACTGGGGCTGACCCGAAGTTTAAAGAAGTTTTTAATTGGTTGATTAAGCGAACGAAAAATCCAGACAGACTTTGCTGCTTTGTCGATGATCTTCGGGGTCTATTAGATTAATGACTTACACTCGGCGAATAGACAGACTTTATTGTTCGTCTTCACCAAATCCTTTCACATTTCACCTAGATAATGGCCCTGTGGCAGCGATGATAGGGCGGTGCTCAAGCCATAAGTGCCGGTTGTGTGATCGACTAGAAATCGCCGGATAAGAGGGCGAGTCCCAAATCTGTTCACGTTTCGTTTGATCGTCTGAACGACTCAAAGGGCCTGAGATTACGGGCTTCAGCGTAGGTCGATGTCACAATGTCAGGCCGATCTACTGCGGCGGCGGCACCTTGCTTATCACGTTTCGGGTATCAGTAAACCGCATAAATACAATGAGTTATGCGACGGTCGATCTCCGGAGAAAACAATATCCCAAATCTGTTCACATTAAGTGGCTCGACCGTATCGACGAGCGATCCCAAATCCGTTCACATTTCGCGAGCGACGTTCTTCTGAAGCAAATCCCAAATCCGTTCACATTCCGAGGGCGCCTTGATCCCAAATCCGTTCACATTACGGCGCGACACGTCCCAAATCCTTTCACATCACGTCCCAAATCCTTTCACAATACGCCGTCTATATTATTGAAATGCAATAGGAAATGGCCTCCTATAATTGCTTATAACGATTGTTACAAACAAACACGCGCGCCAGCGCATGCGTGCGGTCGAATTATTCGCCGAACTGCTCAAGTGCTACACACCGGGGGGCTTTAACGGTCATGCCAACAGACCAAGCAAGCACAACCGATATCCGGGTCATCCGGCGCGTACTCTCGACTGAGCAGGTGAAATCCATCCAGCGCTTTAGGCAGCTCATGGGCCTGTGGTTCTGGGCACCCAGCGTCGTGTTGTCCGGTTGCCTCGGCATTTTTCTCAGTCTCAGCTACAACGACTTTCGACTGGGCCTGGGGATTGCTATGTGTTCTCTGGGCCTGTGCGGCGCTGGCTGGTTCCTGCGGTTCTACTACGCTGGCGTTAGAGCGACACCGCTTGTGAGCTTGCTTCACGCCAATGTGCCTTGGGACAGCTTGCGTATGCACTCGACCTCCACGGTTGAGCTTGATCGCATCAACACGCTCGAGGGTTTTATGGCCAGCGATCCCTCCCGGCAGCGCGTCATGTCCGTGATGCCGATGCTGATCGCTCTAGTGAGCATCATGCAGTCGGTTGTTCAACGCACACAGGTAGGCGACGGCTGATGCTGCCAGCAATATCTCGCTGGGCCTGCGTGCTTCTCATCGCGTGCCTGGCCGGCGTGGCTCATGGGGAGACGATCACCGCGCGGATTCCGCCGACTCTGACGTTTGACGATGCGCTGAATGATTATTTTCTCCAGGGAGAATTGAGCGACGACCGGATCATCGAGATCGCACTGGCTAATGATCCCTCCGTCTGGCACCAATACCAAGAAGCGCTCGGCGACAGCTTCAAGGCCGAGCAATTCATCGGCCGATATCGAAGGTCACTCCGAGATCAGCTACTGCGACACGACAAGCAGGCACGCTATCGCGCGACCGGCGAACTTCTCGTAGAAGCGGTAGGGCAGGGCGACAGGGTCCGTGTTGAGATTCGCCCACCTGGCGAACTCGATGCCCGCCTCGTGAATCCGAACATCTACGGGTTTGGTCGAGGCCGTCCCTTGCTGCTGATCAAGCAGGCGGCTATCGACTTCCCCGGTCACCACGATTGGCATCTCACTCCGCCTGCAGCGTGGGCACAGAAGCTCGCCTCACGCAGCGCAGATGAGCCGCTGCGTGTCGATGCCATCTACGACTTCACATTAACCGACTGTGCGATTCCGCAGGGTACATCGACGTTGCTATGCAAGGCGCGCTTCGACGACATCAAGGTTCAGGCTGGGCCGATCTTCGATCGGGCGACGCCGGGCGACAAGCGGCTATCTGCGGAAATTCAAGGATCGATCGAGGGCTTCTAGCCGGAAAGACCGGGTGCTACACACCGACCCCCTTTAACGGGTGAACCCGTAGCCCGGCAGAACCCATGAGCAGCCTGAAACAAGTCCGTATCCGTCGAGTGATCTCGATTGCCAGTTCGTTCGTGATCGCAGCGTTGGTCAGTCTGCCGGCGTTGAGCATACGGCCAGAGCTGTTCGGTGAGATCTACTATCTCGGATTGATCGCGTCCTTCGTAATGCTAGCGACCTGGGCGCTGCACAATTCGATCATCGGGCCAATGATCTTTTCCTACGCCAGCGTCGAGGCGCCAGGGATACGTCGTGCCATCGACAGGATAGTGCCCAAGACAAACCCGATCTTTCGGGTTTCCCCACGCACCACGAATACACACGTCCAGGTTGAGCAGTATCTCTGGAACGGGTGGACAGAGATTCACCAAGACCACCAGTTCGAGAGCATTGGCTCGATGCAGCTGTATGTGCGTGACGCCAGTGCGCGGTCACAGCCATTCATCGGGCCTGAGTTCACGGGTGACGATTTACTCGTGATCGAGGGCGATGAAGATCAACCCGCTCTTTCGATGCGCCATGCCGATCGCTACACCGAGCGTGCCCGAGACGAAGCTGACCAGGCCCGGCGCTCACTGTGGTCTCTCCGGTTCATCTACTGTGGCCTCGCCGCGGCGATCGTGGCCACCTGTGGCTATGGCCTATCAGTGTGGCGGCATCAGCCCTTTGGCGGGCGCGTGCTGCCGTTGACCCTTGAGCAGTTGCTCATGGGGTGCGGTTTGGTGGGTATCGTGGCCGTAATCGCGGCATACAGTTACGCAACGCGCACGACTCGGCGCCGGTGGTGGCAGGCGGTCAAGCAGGGCACGCGCTATGTTCGCTACCGGCTTGTTCGTGAAGCGCACGAGGACCGCTACTTCGTTCAGGCGTATTCGGCATCGGAGTGGCGTACCAAGTCACACCTCAACGGCCTCGATATGGCGTCTGTTGAAAAGTCCCTCGAAAATGATGTTCGCGAGCTGCGCCGCATTGTCGCGTCCAACCATGCAGCAGCCGACGCCAGGGCGGCCCGCGAGCGTCTGATTGCGCCGTTCGCTGTTGATGGTGGCCGCTCGGAGGCACTCTTGCATCAACGCCGCAATGAGCACAAGGCGCAGGCTCCGGCGCTCATCGAGCTGCAGCGCGATGAAGAGTTCGAACCCATCCAGCAGCTGTTTGACGCCCAAGCGCCGCAAGGCCGGGGTGACGATGAGCAACAACACGTCGAATCACGCGATGCCGATTCGCTTGAGGAGCCGCGGGTTGCATCGATCGGTGGCAGCAATGTGCGGTCGATCCGGTTTCCTCGCGATAGCGCCGGTGGCGGGCAGCCCGGCACGCTGCAGTATCCGGCCCGCTAGTCGAAATGCTGTGTGCCGGCCGTGTTGGCCGGCTGCAGATCCGATCTATCGATCAAGCTCAGTCGTGGACGACGCCAGCCGAGGCGCCCATTTCTTGTCGTGAACCGACCGCGCTCGAAGTGATGAATCCCTTGGGCGCCCGGCACGACGGCACGGTCATCAATGCCGTACTGAAGATCGTCCGGCCCGATCTCGAGCACATCGAACCGAGAAACAAAGCGCGCGTTCCATGGCGCGGGTTCGGCCGGGTGCTTACGCCGGTCGAGGTTGTCGAAACGCATCGCCAGCATGATTCGCAGGATCTGACTGCGCGCGGCGTCAAACATCGCGCTGTTGGTTTGGCCGGCAATCCGAGTTGCCGCGTCCGGGTGGTTTCGTACCGGCATGTCCTCGCTGAAAGCGATCCGTTCGATTCGGGCGGCATTTATTTCGTCGCGGGACCACTCCAGGCGTGTCGCCTTACGAGAGCTGGCGATGTAGGCCACTTGGATCTGTCCGATCGCCTTGCGTCCGACTGGATCGATATACGCGCCTTCGAAGGGGAGAAGGCTGTGGTGGCGGCCGTACCGGGCAAAGGCACAGTAGAAGGGTGCGGTTGTTCCGATCTTGTCCGCCATGACTGCCTGGTCAAGATCGGTTTCTACGAGTTGGGTTTCGAGAGCAGTGCTGGTCTGAATGATCAGGCGCGTCTGCGCGTCGAGACGCTGCCAGTGACCGAGCGTGTTGATCGGCATCCCGTCATCGCCGATTAAGGCCTCACCCGCTGCGTGCAGTTGGCCGGTCCGATCCATGCGGTGTACGCGATCCGGGTGGCTCAGAAGCGCAATCGTGCTCATGTACGTTCTCGAATTGGGGGTTTCATGCCACATAGACTGAGCGCTGACGAGGCTCTCAAAGCCGGGTTGATCACCGCAACGGTCCACGCTGAAATGAAGCAGGCCGAGAAGGGTTCGGCAAAGAGCAAAACCAGACGGCGCCAGTCACGCTCACGTGGCGCCACGGGTTCTGTGAGCCCGCCACAGAAGCTGCTATTCGATGCGATAGAACAACGCTGGCCTTCACGCTTCACCTGGGAGCTCTCCGTGAAGCCGCCGGGCGCAACGCGTGCCTATTCGTTGGATGTCGCATCAGTTGACGATCGTCTATGTATCGAAATGGATGGCTGGCAATACCACGGTAAGCACAAAGGGGACTTCCAGCGGGATCGAATACGCCAGAACCGCCTTTGTCTCGATGGATGGCGGATTCTACGTTTCTTTCCGGGCCAGGTTTATGCCGATATGAACGCAGTGCTTGAACAGATCGAAACAGCGCTGGCATGGCGTAAATCAACGACCGGCCTGGTTCAGGATCTCTAGCGTTCCAGCACGCTTGGTCAGGAGCCAGGCATAGAGCTTCGGATCGAAGCGTACTCGCTTGCAGCAGTCGTGATAGACCAGCCGTCCCTCCACCTTGGCAGCGGGGTAGAGCGACTTCAGCATCCCGAGATACAGGGTGATCTGATATAGCTCGCGCCGCCGTACCCCGGCCTTCACCCGCCGCGCCTTGTATTCGCCCGCGATGAGCTTCTTGCGATCACGAAACAGGACGTCCGGCGCGCCGGTCATCCCGTCAGCGTGCAGAAGGCGTGGATGGGCGTTTGCCTGGCCTCCGGGCCCCACGTCCCGCGCGAGGATCTGGCTTCTCCGGGAGACCCCGAATCGCTGCCTGAGCTGCCGCGTTGTATCGCGCCGTGCATCTCGACGCAGCCATGAGGCCGCGAAGATTACGGCAAGGATCAGGATTGCCGTCGTAACGATGGCGTCCATTCGCTAGATCCTCAGTAATGCCAGGAGTCCCGCGGCAACGATAAAGGCGATCAAGACAGCCAACCCGAATCTGCGAGCCGAGCGCCTGGGGCGCGCGAAGTTCTCATGAGACCGCAGGCCTTTCTGAGCCGCTGCAACATTGCGCGTGCCGCCGCTGTAGCGCCGGAACTCCTCGGGTGCGGCCGCGTACCACGCGAGCTTTGAAACAGGCACCGATTTTCGTTGGTTTCTATTTCTAGTCATGTCCCTAGAAAGCCGCTCCGAGTGAAGCGAATAGGGCTTGCGGCGCGCACCTCGCGGCCTAGCTTGGCCATGTCGCATCACAGGAGTCCGACATGACCGAGACAACCGAGATCACAGCCCTCGACCGTATACGTGTCCGACCGGGCCACAACCCACGCCGATTTTTCGACGATCAGGCCATGAAGGAACTCGTCACGTCCATTCGGGACAACGGCCTGATCCAGCCGATTCTGGTTCGTCCTCACCCTGATGGTGACGGCTATGAACTCGTCGCCGGCGAGCGTCGTTTCCGTGCGTGCCGTGAAGCCGGTCTGGAATCGCTGCCGGTGTTGATCCGCGATCTAACGCTGGAGGAAATGACCGCTGCAGCCGTCACCGAGAACAACGAACGCGAAGATATTTCAGCGGCTGAAGAAGCCCGTGTCGCACAGCGCGCGTTGTCGGCCTGCGATGGAAGTCGCGCCGAGGCGGCTCGCCTGTTGGGGTGGTCGTCGCAGAAGCTGGCCTCGCGTTTGGCCTTGCTGAATACCAACGAATCCGTTCTACAGGCGCTGGAGCAGCGTCGTGTGCCGCTTGGTATCGCCGAACTGATGGCTAGCGTTCCGCCCGAGTCTCAGGACGCCACGCTTGAAACCATCATCGCGGAAGGCACGACTGTGGACGAGTTTCGCGCAAAGCTCGGCAGTTTCACCCGCGAGTTGGTCAAGGCGCGCTTCGATACGCAAAACTGCGTGGGTTGCCGCTTCAACAGTTCCACTCAAAAGGGCTTATTCGATACGGCGATCGATGGCGATCGGTGTGCGAACCATGCCTGCTGGCACGACAAAACGCAGCAGCACATCGAAGCGATGCGCGCTCAGGCAGCTGAGGAAGTACCCGCTGTCTATCTCGACACTGAGAAGTCCGCTCAGGAACGAACGATTCTTGAGGTCGATGGTGCGCAGGGCGTCGGCAGCGACCAGCGTGAGAAGTGCAAGGGCTGCAAGTTCTACGGTGCCTCGATCTCGACCGTGTCCGGCAAGGCCGGGGCGACCACCTACGGTGTGTGTTTCAACCTCGATTGCCACGGCAAGATGGCGCGCGCCTTCAGGAAGCTGCAAGCCAAAACGCAGGACAGCGCGCAGACGGAGCAGGGTGCGGCGACAGCCCCCGCTGCGACCGTGACCAGCGATGCCTCGCAAGCCGCGCCAGCGGCTGTCACGCAAAAGACCTCGAAGGTCGCCGAATCGCCCAAGCGGGTCATCGAAGCGGCCAAGTCCGCGGTCACGAAAGTGGCGGCTGTCGAAGCGGCGAATCGTTCGGACGTGACTGACGCGGTATCTCTATTCGCACTGATCCAACTCGCACGTGACCAGCATGCGTCCGTCGCTGCCGACGCTGCCAAGAAGCTGCTCGGGATCACGGCGGTTGCGGATGGCAACGAGGTGCTACGCAGGCTGCTCGTCGCCGACGAAGCCACGCGCTCGGAAATTCGACAGAGCCTGATTTCGGGTCTGTTCCATCGTGAGGGCAATGGCGAAACGTGGTCGAGTACGAATTGGGTCGCCGCCTCCTGCGACGTGCTTGCCCATGCCGACGTGTCGATGACTGGACGCTTCGTCCTCGACCGAGCATTCGTGGATACCCACACCAAGTCCGGTGCAGCGGCGCTCTCGCGCGAAGCCGGGTTCGACACCTTCTATGACGAGAAGGAGGGCGAGGGCGCGTTCGCGAAGCTCGAAAAGGGCAAGCGCGAGCCTCTGATCGACGCCCTTGTGGATTCGGGCTTCGACTATTCGCAGTTCGTGCCGAGCGTCGTGTCGAACGTGATCAAGACCAAGGGCAGGAAATAGTCACCAAGTAGTGCTTGCGGCGCACTGCGCCAGGGGCAATCTGAAATCTCCAGAAACGAGAGGCAAAACCCATGTTCGATTTGATCGGCAAGCTCTGTCAGAGCGGCGAGAGCATCAATGTGATCTACAAGAAAACGGGCGATAGCGAGGTCACTCTGGTGATCAAGCCGGAACTCGACGATGACCCGGAGAAGCTGACTGATGACACCGCGAAGCAATGTCGCGCGATGCTCACCCGCCCGATCGTCATGCGCGGCACGCACAGCGGCGTAGAGCAGCAGTTTCGTGACTACGTGAATCAGGCCGGCGATGCGCGCTCTGAACTCCACGACAGCTATCGCACGCTGGCCGCGTCGATGACACAGATGACGCAGAAGGTCACGCGCGCCGTCAGCGACAAGCAGGCCAAGAGCGGCAGTGTGCCCGAGGCGAAAGACCAGGGCGAGGCTGACAAGGGTCAAGCCCAACCCGATACGAAGGCGGATGCGAAGCCCGCAGAACAGTCTGCCAGCGAAAGCGGTGAGCAGCCGAAGAACCTATTCGGTTAGCCAAGGAGAACACGATGACTGCAACAACTCAGGCCGAGGTGATGACCCGCGTGTTCCGACTCGCCTCACTCGAGTTGGATGATCCCGATCCCCAAGCCAGCCCCGAGGAAGCGCTCACGCATTGGGAGTCGAGTTATCCGATTCTTGCGCACGCTTCTCTGGCCGCGCCGAGCATCGAGGGCAACACGATGGTTTTCGACGTCATCAAGCCCAAGGGCGAGACGAAGGGCTAAACCATGAGCGCAGCAAGCCAGCGGAAATTGCTCAAAGGCTACGTCGAACGGCCGGGGAGAAACCGGCCGTCCGACGAGCAGCCGACGATGCAGGCGGAGGCGCAAGCGATGGCCGGTAGATATTTCACCAAAGCCCTGCGGTCTGCCCGCGAGACGCGCCAACCGGGCAGCGGAATTTTCTCAGCAGCGGAGTTGCCCCCCACATGACCAACGCCACACCGTCACCGCTGGCCATCCTGCCGGTACCCATAATTGGCGGCGAGTTCGTCGATTCGTATCTGCGTATCGCTGAACAGCATTCGCGTCCCACTCACACCTTTTCAGAGGTCGCCGAGTGGGTGCTGATATTGCACGAAGCGGGCTGGATCGACGATATGACACTCGCTCGGGTGTCTGATGATCGCAGGGGGATTACCACGACGGTCGAGTCGCGAGACGACGCGTTGTGCCGCCTCAATGCCCAAGCTGCGGCCCGTGCGCGCGCTTTGTTCACCAAGCACGGCTACGACGTGTCGGGCCATACAACGACCTTCATCGAAGCCACAGTGTCCTGCGACCAGTATTCAGGCATTGCTGTCGAGATAGGCGCAGCGGCCGGTCTGCATGTCGGGGATATAACGGCATTCGCGACAACAGCGGATCAAGGCAGCGCGCAACTGGCCACAGCGATGATCCAGTGCGTGGTCAACGACAGCGACTTGCTCATAGATCAAGCAGAGGTGATCGCCGAATACTTCGGCTTTATGCGTGAAGGCTTGATCGACGATCTTATGGACGAGCGCTGGGCCGCGATCTATGACCACTACGAAAAGGCGGGATGGCCGGAACAGGATGAAGCGTTCGACGCGATGATCGATGCCAGTAGTGATGCGGGCACCGATGAAGCGACCGATACGGACGCTGATGACTTACGTGACCGGCTGCATGCGCTGCTCCACGAGAAGTACGAGCAGATCAACGCGGAAGGGGCGGCGTGGAACGCAGACGAGTTGCAGGCCATGACGCCCGACCAACTGCGCTCGATCGCCAACGCGGTAGGCCACGATACGCCCCGCACGGAACGACTCAGCCATCTGGCTTGTGCAGTGGCCTCTATCGTCGAGGTCACGCCGATGACCAGCCTGAATCTGGAGCGTGGCAGCGGGGCAGGGCCGATCCTGATCTCGACCAGTCGCGCCTGTACTGACTCTCTCAACGAATACGGAGATTACATTCAGCAAGGCGACGAGTATCCCGGCTTGCTGATTGTCCGTGGAAATGACGAGGACGCACGCGCCTATATTGAACGCCTATCTCGGACGTTGGTTGCGGCGCACGTTCGTGGGCTGATGCTAGAGGTCATGGATGAACATGGCCTGTTCGGGGCCGTCGAAGATGAAGGTGACTCGCATGACACAGGATATGACTCTGACGGGCAACGAATCGCCGCATAGCTGCGGCGCAGCGAGCGTCATACCGCATACCGCTCTGGTGCTATCCCAGATCGATTCTGCCCACGGGCAGACGATGCTCGTCGCACAGCACAAAATTTACGAGACACCTCAAGGCTGGACTCTGGGCTCAGCCGATGTGCTTGATCCAGCGGGCGTGATGGACATTGTTCGACGCATGGACAACGAAGCTGCCATGCATAGCGGACCCCAGTACCTGCCGTCGAACCTTCTTGCCCAAGACGATGATCTGTTGATCTGGCACGTGCCAGCGACAGTGCGGCCGATGTTCTTTCTGATGCCGCATTCGCGCCGTGCGATCACGCTGGACGTGGTCTGGCCATCGCTGGTGTTCTGCGCGCGCGGCGGCTCACTGAGGCTGTTCGCCACGGCCACGACGAAACGGCCGGAGCCGACCACGCCCCTGTTCCAAGCGCCGCTGATGAATCACGACCCCGTTCGTGGCCTTTGTTTCGGCAGTGTGCCCCGGCCACAACGCGCCGATCTATCGAGCGTTGCGACTTTCGAGTCGGCGGTCTATCAGACGAATTTCACGCACATCTGGGGTGAGTGGCCGCTAGCCGATCGGTTCGCTAAAGGGAAACCTGATAACCACGGTCATGAGTTTCTGGCCTTCTACGAGCAACTCGCTGCTCGTAAGGCCAAACGCTTCCCCAAATCCGCGCTACGTGACGCTGGAATGACTCTTGGCGACCTGATCGCGAGGGCGGGCTAGTGCTCTCGGGTGTGTGACGGTCGTTCGCACGAATTTGAAGCCGTGGTGGCGTAGGGTCGGCGGAACGGCTACGCCAGATCTGGATCGCTCACGTGCTGCATTTGTTCCCACCTCGCCTGATTCCCGAGATCATGACCTCCAAGGGGTATGCCGGCTATATGGCGGAGATGACCGATATGAGTGAGCGCACGTTCAGGGCGCCGTTCATCGGCCCGCGTAGCGAGGCGGGGATCAAAAGAGCAAACGAGAACAGTCACCAGTACCTGCTCGAAATGTGGGTCAGACGTGGCTACGACGAGGACGAGATATCGACCTGGCTCGATGGGCTGATATCCGAGGAGAACACGTTTCGCTTGGCTGAATCTTTCGTCCACGGATTACGCGGCCCCGATCGGGACTTTGAGCTGCCCGAGACGGTCAAATTGGCCCGCCGTATCGACGACATCAGCATTGACGCGATCAGGGCTTTCTCAACCGGGGATGTGAAAGCGCAGAAAGCGCACCTGCTGGGCGATGAGCGGCTGAAGACGTTCAATCGACCGTCGCTATCCTTCGGCAACAGCGCGAAGCCCGAGCATCTCTGCGAAATCGTAGACCAGGCTCAGGACACCACGCAGCTTCTCCAGGCCTGGGGTGTCCTGTCCGAGAATGCGCTGATGGCGCTGCTCGCTCAGCTAGATGCGGAGTACACGGGCCAGTATTTCCGCTGCACAACGCCACCACCTTCCTTTTCGTTCGTCACACCACAGACTTCGCCGAAGCTGACCCTGCCCCACAAAGGTCGGATTCGAGACTGGCATCGCACACCTGTGCGTCGTCTTCTCGATGTTGTCGCCTGCATGGTCTACGGATTCGAGCACGGGCACTATCCCGCGGATGTGCCGACTATGGAATGGCTGGCATTGCGGGCTTTTGATCCTGAAACCACCACCACCAGCCCCATGCGGCGTCTGACACGATGGCGCCGCGGCGAAGTGCCGCTGACTTTGCAAGACTTCGGCCGGTTATGGGATACCGTGAAAGCGAGCTTTGAGGAGGAGGGCACCGATCTATCGGTGATGGCACCGTTGCCAATGGTTTTCGCCGCGTTGGCCTGGCAGAAGATCTATGTGCGGCTGGGGCGCAAGCCAGAGCAGAGCATTAGGCTCATTCACGAAGACTATCTCGCCTGGTGGGCGGAAAGCGTAAAGCCCGAGCAGTCAGACCTGGATCTTCAGCCCTGGCCGGAGTGTTTCCAGCAGATATAGCCCAGCCGGGGCGGGTGTCTGCCGAGCAAGCCGGCAGACACCCTTGCATAGGCAACGCGCTAGTCGTCGTCGCCGAAGTATGTCGGGTGATTGGGGTTATTGGCATTCGCCCACGTGTCCATATTGTCCTTGTTGTTGGGATTGTCGCGGTCGGATTTGACGTCGTTCGGGTCACGAGCGTCTTTGCCGGGATTGGTCATGGTCATGCTCCTTTTGCTTGGATTGAGAACGGCCCTGTGTCGGCCGGTTCCAATCATTGCAACCGAGCCAGCGATCGATGTCCGCAAATCCGGAACGCCAGCAAACTGTCTTGCGGCGCGCGCTCTGCGGTGCAGTCTTGTTGCATCGACTCAACGCAGAGCCAGCCCCATGACCCACTCCAATTCGACAGCTTCTGTATCGAACCAGCTGCACGCCCCGGACTGGCTGATCAATCCAGCGGGCAAGGTGTCGATCACCGTAATCGGCGCCGGGGGCACGGGAGGGGAGGTCATCGATCAGCTATGCCGTCTCGACGCGACCCTGCGTGCTCTCAACCACGCTGGCTTGCATGTGCGCTTGTTCGACGGTGACGTTGTTTCCGAATCCAACGTGGGCCGGCAACGCTTCTCGATGATGGAAGTGGGAACAAACAAGGCAGTTGCCTTGATCAACCGCATCAATCTGTTCTATGGGCTGCGTTGGGAGGGTGTGCCGCTTGATTTCGACGTCAATAGCGATCGGCCGAGCGAGTTCACTATCACCGCTACAGACAGTGCCGCCTTTCGCCATGCCTTTGCCAATATTGGTGCTGGGATGGGTTCGCACCTGTGGTTGGATTTCGGCAACGGCTCACGTCATGGGCAGGCCGTGCTCGGCCACTATCGCCCGTTGCGACGTACCTATTTCCTTCGCAGTGATACGGGATGCCTTTACCTGCCGAACGTCATCGATCTGTTCTCGGATATGGTGGACGATCCGAATGACGGCCCAAGTTGTTCCGTAGCTGAAGCGATACGGGCGCAACCCTTCGGTATCAATGCCGCACTGGTGTCGAACGCTTTCGTATCGATCGTCTGGCCGCTTTTTCGTAAGGGCAAGATCGACACCCACGGTGTCTTGATGGATACCCACAAGGTCAGCATGACACCGCTATCAATCGATCCCGCGACGTGGGCGCTTCTCGGCTACGACGCTTCGGCCGATCACGACCACGCAGCACCGGGTAGTGCAGTAGCCTAATCGCAGCTGCTGGCCGATCGCCGGGTCTCACTGAGTGGTCATATTTTGTTCATTCCGGTCTAGCGCTGGTCTTTTCTGGCCGGCAGTGCGGTTATCCACAGAGATGTCCCACGCAGCTTGGGATATCTTCACGACCTCGCTATGGTTCGAGGTATGGATGCCCCACTTCAAAACGACGACGCGAACCGCGCGCTTGCAAACCTTGCCGGCTGGGTAGGCATCGAGTGCCGATCGCTCGATAGTCTCTCCGGCCGCCGCCTGGCCAGTCGTCACTTTGGCGCGGGCGCCGGAACGATGACAGCCGCGCTTCGCCGTGTTCGTAGCGGGGCCATGATCACCCAATCGGATCGTGATGGTGTGATCGAACTGGCTCGCTACCTCGCAGGCATCGCCGGGCATGACAAGGCGCGCTACGTGCAACAGCAGCTCTCCCGCCTCTAATCCCTGCGACCGGGACTCTCCCGAGCCCCGTCAAATCGGTTGATTTGGCCGCCGCCCAAAAATTATTTCGCTCGTTTGGCCCAGATGGTTCCCTCGTGTGTGCTTTGAGGGCATAGGAGAGTCATCAACGACCTGTCAGCGAGAAAACATTGGACCGTCGAGTTCTGATCGAGCGACTACGAGCTGCAACTGGCCTTGAGCATGGCGACGTCACATCCGTGGTCGACGGCATTTTCGAAACCATTCTTGTGTCGGTGGCGGATGGCGAGACTGTTCGCATCACTGGTTTCGGTGAGTTCGTGCCCAAGGAGCGCCGCGCTTCGGAGCCGAACCTGCTGATCAGCAAGGGAGGTGATGCGGTCGTTATTCGCCGCACGATCGGCTTGCGGGTTTCTCGCACGGCGCGTGCTGTGCTCAATGACACACCCGTTTCAAAGGACAAGCCCCATGAGTAAAGCCACGATATTTCTCGCTGCCGGCATCGCGGTTGCGATCACGGGTTGTGCATACGACCAGATCGGCAAAGTCAGCTATCGCAGCGACGGAACCGAGATCCACACGCCCTGGGGAAAAAACGAGCCGGCGCCGGCCAGCGCCTCGAGCGTACAGATCACCCCACAAGATCCTCATGCAGGCGCTCTCTACCGGGACAACGCCGCTGCCAGTGAGACGGGTCCGGCAGAGCAGGGCGATCGAACCTATTACCGCGCACCGTCTGAAGCTGAGATCGACGAGCGAACAGCGATGCTCATGAAGATGAGCGCCCAAATGGAGTCGCGTGCCCCGGCACGTGTCCCGACCGCCCTCGGATCTACGCCAGGGATGGTGCCTGCAAAAGTCAGTGCCACCCCGCGCGCACGTACCGTTGCCCTCTCGCCGCTACCTGGGTCCACTGGCACCACGTCAGGCCTGGTAGACCGAGTTGCTCAGGATGAATCTGCGCATGGATCCACTGTCCCCTCGGGGCTGTACCAGGTTGTTCTCGACTTCGACAAGTCGATCCCCGTATCTGCGCTCAAGACGCTGCTCGGCGTCGAAGGAAGCGCGTTCAATAGCCGTGTCGTCGAATCCGGGGATAGGCGCGTATATCTTGGTGGCTACGACCATGAAAGCCAGGCAAAAGAGATGCAATCGCGAGTCGAGGCAGACACTGGCCTGACGCCGCAGATTGTGAAAAAACGCACTTGACCGCCGGCATGTGGCCGCGATAGATTTTAGCTACAAAGAGTTTTCACAGGCCCACTTCTGCCTCAATGAAGTAGTGCCTTGGAACCCATCTGGTCTTTCCAGAGTTCCTTGGTGCGGCGAAGATCAACTTCGCTTCAATCCAATCTGCACCATTCTCAAGTTTGGTGCTTACTTATCGACAGCAATTTGTCTTTGCTGGTTCGGTCTCATTGATCGTCCTCAGCGAATAGACAATTCCACTTGTTGTCGTGCTGCTGCCCGTTCGTCTGCTGATGGTAGTCGTAACGGCCCACCCCAGGGTGTTCTCACACCCTGATCCGGGTGTTGGAGCGCCTTCTATCGAAGGAGAGGCTTCATGTTAAGCAGCGTTCTTCGCACCGACGTCCGTTTTGTTTCCAATGAACTCCTCGAGTTCGTCGGGTTCATCACGGCTGTCGTTGCAACTGCGTTCATGTCATTCAACACCGGCTATGAGTTCATGGCTTTCGTGTTGTATGGGGTGAGCAATATTGCGTGGTTCAGCTATGCGCTGAATGCCAACGCGCGATGGCTGCTCATGCAGAACGTAATTTTCATGGTGTTCACGATCAACGGCCTGGTTAATTTCTGGCCCACGATCTGACCCACACAACCCACCCATGGGGCGTCTGTCCCCATGTGGAAGGTACGCGCCCCAGTGTTCTTTTCGGAGTGCTCATGGACGCGTCCTATTTGCGGTTATTTCTTCAACGCGAGAACAAAGGCAATCGGCGGCCCATACCGCTGGAACAGCCTGTCACTCGCACCATCACGTCTCCAGACAGTGTCGAACGTCTATCGATCGGCGCCCATTCAAACGGAGTCGTATTCATGACCTTGCTTCATCGTCAGCCTGACGGGGCCTACAAGCCCCTGAAGTGCTGGCGCCGGGAACTGCCCATGCGGAACCTGATGAACGTGGTCAGCGGAAAAGCACGTGTCTACCTGCAAGCGCGGGCGGATCAACGGGCTAAAGAAGCAAAACTAAACGCGGCATAAGCGCCGCAACACCCACCCGAAGTCGGGCGTACCAACCCGACTACAGGGGGTGGTGTGCGTCTGACTTCTAGCTCAACTCAAAGAGAGAGAGGAAGTCATGAAAGTAACGAAATCCGCCGCATTCAAGCGGCTTGCACTGGCTATGGCCCTGGTTCGCTGGGATGTGGTCGAGCTCTTCGGACGTGACAGCAGTCGCGCCCAACGTCGGGTCATTGAGCTGACGTTCGAGCTGGAAACCGATCCGTCGGTTATCAAGAGCGTGTCCCAGGAGGTATCACTGAGTCGGGAGGCCGCAAAGTGATCGCCTCGAAGCAGAGCCTGAGTTTCAGGCGCAGCGTACCTGGTGTGGCCGCCGGCATTGTCGGTTTGGTCAAGGGCCAGGTACCGGATCTGAAAATCGCCTTCACCGGCCCCCCGCGTACGGATGGTCACACCATCTACACGGGGAATCTGCCGTTGAATGCCGATGATGACCTGATCTCGATGTTGTGGGGACACTCGCTGCATGAGATCGGACACATCCTCCATACGAACTTCGATCGACTGAATGCCGTTTTGCGGCACGAGACTGTGCTGTTCAAGCAGACTCATAACAGCATCGAAGATGTCTATCTCGAACGTCGCCTCACTGAGGCGTTCCGCGGCGCCCGCCGATGGCTGTGCCGGAGTTTGGAGATCATGGACCGCAAGGGCCATATCCGCTCCGGAACGGATTCACCAACGGATGCGCTGCTGTGTTTTCCCCTGTTCTGGGGAAGCGTTCATGTCAACGGTTTCGACGTTCTGCTCTCCTACCTGGAAGGCAATCGTGCAGCCCTCGTAGAGGCGCTGGGCGAGAACGGCGTTTGCCGGTTGGAAGGTCTGCTGGCTCAGCGTCTGCCGGTCGTCGATTCGACGGCTGAGGCGTTCGAACTCACGCAGGACTACCTTGACCTTGCCCGAGAGATCGAGCAGGAAAATCAGGACGAAGAAGAGAAGGATGACTCTGACCCCGATTCGTCGGGTGACGATGACTCTGACGATGATTCGTCTGGGGATGACAGCTCGGATGGAGGGGATCAACCACCTCAAGCCGGTGACGATGATGCCGGCAATGATGATGATGGACGGCCTTCGCCGTCTGTTTTCGACAATGAAGATGATCCAGACCTCGACCAAGACCCGATCGATTCGACCGGTGCATTGGAAGAGGTCAGTGAAGAAAACGCAGATGAGAATGCCAAGGCGGGCGATAGGCTCGCGGCGGATAGCTCTAGTGTGTTTTCGGGCAGAAAGGGGCGGCCCGGCCAAGGTGACCTAGATCGATTCGAGATGTTGCGTCAAGAATCGAGCGGGGTGACCAACGTGATGGCCAACCGTCTCGTCCGTCTGATGGCCAAGGCCCGCACGCCGCGTCGAGTGACCGGTACGCGGGGAAGGCTGCATGTCTCGCGTGTTCACCGGCTCTTTGTCGGTAGTGATCGGATTTATCGTCGGCAGCAGATCGCTGACGTTCCCGAAAGCTGCGCGAGCATCGTGACGGACCTTTCCGGGTCCATGTCCGGGAATGAGGAACGTATGGCGTCGACGGTGCTTATCGCACTGGCTGAGGCGCTCACACGTGCCCGCATCGCTTTCGAGGCTTCGGCCTTCGGCGATGATTTCTGGATCGTCAAAGGGTTCGATGAACCCTACAAAGCATGCCGCTCGTACTTCGGGGGGCTCGACCAAGCCGTATCGGGGACGACCCCGCTCGGCGAATCGATGCACGAAGCCGCCATGCGGCTTATGCAGCGAACTGAAGCTCGCAAGATCATGATCTGTCTCACCGATGGCGCCCCGGACAACGGGACGTTGGTGAGCGATGTCGATCAGAAATTGCGCGCGTCGGGGGCTGACGTGCTCGGCATTGGTATCGGTTGCGATGCCGTCAATAACGTGTTCAAGAATGCGGTTGTGGTCAACGATCTTTCGGATCTGGGACCGCAGCTGCTGAATGAACTCACACCACGTCTACTGGCTCGCGCCAGCTAGGCATCACTTCACCCGTGCGGGGTTGCACCAACCCCGACGGGGAAGGTGCATCTCCCGTTTGGGTTTTTCTCAATTACTCAAGCATTTAACTGGAGATGGAAAATGGCACAGCAACTTGATCTCAGCACTCTGAACGGTTTCGAAGGCATGCCGGCCGGTCGTTTCATGATGCCTATGGCAAACGACGAGCGTCCCGAGCATGGACATCGTATGCCCATCGATGAGAACCATCGCTTTCGCAAGCACCTGGTTCGTCTGATGATGTTCGGATTGATGACAAAGCAGCCGGTCAGTTTCGTTGGCCCGGCAGGCTGCGGCAAAAGTCGCGAAATCCCGCAATTCCTCGAGCGAATCAATCAGGCTTACGAGTTCGTAAGCTGCCACGATGGTCTCGAGGCGGCGGATCTGTTCGGTTACGAACGGGTCCGGGGAGGGCCCGATGGCTCTGGGGTCGATACGGTGTATATCGATGGCCCCGTCCTGCGCGCAATGCGTACGGGCATCCCGCTCGTTCTTGACGAACGGGACTCGCTGGCAGCGACAGTCGCCTTGTCGCTTAATAACGTGCTCGATGGCCTGGGATACACCATCCCGGAGACCGGTGAGCACATCACTGCCCAGGAAGGCTTTTGTGTGATCGGTACCTCCAACACCAACGGTGGGGGGGATGAAAACGGGTCGTACAACACCTCCAACGTCCATTCACGTTCGACGAACAGCCGCTGGTTGGTCGAGAACGTGGACTATCTGACCGCGGCGGAGGAGGAAAACCTTCTGAAGTCGCTCGTGCCGGACGACAGGATCGATGAGGAAGCCATCGAATGCCTGGTTAAGTTCGCCACAGCAACGCGTGAGTCGGCAGCGGCCGGCGAAATGGAGCATCCCATGGCAACACGGGAACTGGTACAGACCGTCCAGTACAGCATGTTGATCAACAGCCTTGCCAACGCCATCGGGCCCGCTTATTTCAATAAGCTCGGTTCGGCGGATCGCGGCATAGCTGAAAGTCACTGGTCGCTGGTGTTCGGTACTGATGAGGACGGCTCCTAATGCGGGCCTTGTTGAGGAAGGACTCGGGCTCCGGCCCGGCCTTCTTCTACCTCAGCCAGACCGGCGCTAGGTTGCGGTACGGGGAGTTCTTCGAAGAGCTGCCCGCGAATGTTTCCTTGGAAGAGGAGACGTTCGACTCCCTAGACCTGGCGATGGATGCTTACACGCAACACGTCACCGAACGTGTCAATCGTGGCTTCGTAACGACGACCCTGACCCAAGAGTTGCATTCGCAGCTCGAGGGCGGGTCGTCGGTCGAGGACTCCGTCTTCATTCGATTGCCGACGATTGAAACGACCAGCCTTGCCCTAATCCACGACCAACTGGCCCCGATTCTCGGGGTTTGGAAGGACCGTGGTGTGGGCTTGGATACCTGGGAAGGCGTTCTCGCGTTTCGTGTCCAGGGCCGCAGATTCGCGGTCCGGAGCACGGACGAGGAGGGCGATAACGCACCAAAACAGGTGGGTTCTCAATGCATTCGCTGCGAGGGTCCGACAACTTTGTTGCGTACGACGGATCTTGAACGCTATGTGCTGCGAATAGTTCTCGCACTCATGGCACGGCGTTTCGACGCTGTCGAGATGATGGTAGGTGACGGAAAAATGATTCGGCCTCGTCGGGTGGGGACACCCCTTACCGATACGGTCGGCCTTAGTAACGATGGGATCGATCAGCTGGTCGCACGCTTGCGTGAGGCAAAGCTGCTCGGCCCATCCACATTGCTCACCAATCCGGTAACGGATGGCAGGCAACATCAATCAGCCAGTCCGCTGGCCTTTTAACTCAACTCAACCCTCTGGGGATGTGCACCATCCCCAACGGGGGTGGTGTCTCCCCATCTCAAACGATGGAAACAAGGAGATATCCATGAGTCATGTAACCAAGCTCGAATACGACCAGCCGATGGTCGTCGTGAACTTCCAGGCCCGCAAGATCACCTCTTCGCGGGAAATCGCACGCGACGAGATCGATATCGATCTGTCCGCGCTCCCGGATCACGTCAACGCGTTCCTGCGGCAGAACTACCTGCCGGATGGCGCCTTGAGCGAGTTCAAGAAGCTCGAGAAGCGGGCACGTCAGTTCCTCCACGGTCGCAGCCTGAATACCGAAATCGGTTATCTGGTGTCGACGACCGAGGCGGTGGCCTGTGTTCGTAAACTCGACGAGATCAAGTCGGACTACGACTTCGTCAAAAAGGATTTTCTCGGAAGGTACGAGCAGCTCCTGGCGGATTCGGAGGATAAGCTGCGCCGCGATCTCGCGGGGTGGTCCTCGGCCGACAAGATCATCGATGCGGTCCGCCGTATCGCACCGACAGCGCAACAGATCGAAGAACGCATTTCGTTCGATATGCAGGCCTTTCAAGTAGAGCCTGTTTCGAACTTCAATGCGGATGAGCAGGCACTGCTGCAGGCTGGTCTCGTCTCGTTGAGAGGCGGCCTGTTCGGCAAGCTCATTTCCGAAGTGGCCAAGGACGCCTACGTCCAGCTGCAGAGGATCGATGAGCGTCGCCATGAGACCGGTGAGCGCAAGGCTCGCCAGCGGACCGTGACAGCAATTCGCGATCTGCAGGCGAAAATTCGCAAGCTGGCCTTTATCGATACTCGTGCGGCATCCCTGGCCAATGTGGTCGAGGATGCACTCGATGTGTTGCCCACCGACGGCCCGCTTACGGGCAATGACTACACCAATTTCGTCCGGATCGTCGAGGCACTCGCGGATCAGGAAGGGTTGGTACGTCATGTCGAACATGACAAGCCTTTGCTGGCTGTCAGCACCGACGACGAGACTGATGATCTCGATGGGATCAACGCGCTGGCCGATGGCGACGCAGAGATACCGGCAGAGCAGGTCAACGAGTCGGAAGAAGTGACGGACACGGCCTCGGAAGAGGGCGACTTGTCCAACAATCAGGTCGAGGCGACCGCGGATGAAGCTACCGAAACGGTAGCGGAAGAACCCGTGGCGACCGAAGTACCTGTCACCCAGCCTGCAGCTTCAAACAAGAAGCCCAAGGCCACCATGCCTGCATTCGATCTGTCCTTCTAGGGCCGATCGAAGCAGGACCACCCCCCGGGGCGTGTATCGCCCCGAAGGGGGTGGTGCGCGCTCCTTATTTATCTGGAGAGCGTTATGGGTCTGTTAAGTATTGATATGTCGCACAGCGAAGCCCTTCGTCGGATCTTTGCCTACGGCAATGTTCCGATCATGGGTGAAGTCCTCACCGCGAACGGTGAGCCCACGTACGAGCCCACGGGCGAATACGAAACCGTTGGCTTTGCCTTCGACTGGGTGACCAACCGCGTCTACCGCGTCACGGAATGGAGCCACGATGTGGAGGCTTTGCCTCCGGTGGCTGGTGTCTGTGAAGCCATGGATACGCTGCTGCACAACGAGCAGTCCGTCGCAACGGATCTGCAATTCGTGAGTATGACGGCTTCGGTGTCGTTCGACCCCTTCAAGGAGTTGGACTGATGCCAGTGCTATCTGAACTCTCGAAGCTGGGCTACAAGCGTGCCTGCCAATCGATCTTTGCTTACGGCCGTGTGCCGTGCGGACCGGTAGGCAATCGCACGGAGGTAGTTGGATTCGCATATGACCCGGCCACCGGCCAGGTTCTCAGAGTCCATCGCCACGGGTGCCATTCGGAAACCGTGGATCCACGAGCTTGCGTCTTCGGCGCGATCTCGTTGCTTCGTAACCCGCGAATCTCAAGGGTTCGCAAGCTGCGGGTGGTCGATCCGACCGCCCGTAGCAGCTACAACCCGAACTACAAGCTGGTCTGAGCCAGCGTCAATTCGACCCGTCACAGACGGGCTACCACCCAGGGGTGCGTGTCATCCCTCGGTGGGGTGGTGCGCGCTCCTTTTATCAGGAGCAGGACCATGTCCAAAGCAACCACCATTGACTTCATCGAACAGCAGTTCGAAATGACTCAGGCCGGACTCTTCGGGGATAGCATCCCGGAAGCCACGAAGGCCGAAACCAAAGCGCGTATCGCCGAAATTCACGGTCGGCCTCGGCCGGACTGGATGGCTGACGATGCACGTGAGGCGATTCAGAACGAGCTCGGGAGCGTGCCGGTAGGGCGTGAACGAGAAATCGTGCTGATGCGCAGGATGTTTCGTCAGCGTCCGACCGTCGAAGCAGCGAATCTGTCTCGTACGTTCGGTTGGCCGATCCATGAGGTGCAAGCGTTCAATGCGAACACCAAGTGGGACGTCGACATCGCCTTCGGTTTCTTCGTCTATCTACACACCAAGACCGAGTTCCTGCCTTACGAACCGTTCGTGTTCGGTGTGGGTCGCACAAGCTGGCATGCGGGCATCGCCCGTCAGCGTTTGGCGACCCAGTTCGAAGGCGGCCATCTACCCACGCGAGTCGAAAAGGAAATCCAGTCCATTATCGAACTGTTCGATAAGAAGGTGCAGGTCAGCTTCAGCTGGCTGTGCCGGAAGCTGGACTGGCCCATGGGCCAGAAGTCCTATGGGATGACGAATCGCAGTCGGGTCGTGTCTTCATCGTCGCGTGGCAACAGTGCCATCGATGTGCAAGACGCGTTCGAGATGCTGTGTAAGCGTCACGAGCAGATGGATGTGTTCGCCTGGGATCGGCGCGGGGAGACGCTTCGGCGCCGCCGCAAAGCTGATGCCCAAGGTGATCGCAGTGGTCTCAATCGTAATGACGAGGCAGCGGCAATCGTCGATAAGAACCATCGAGTCGGTCCACGTATGGCCGAACTCATGGAAGCGGACGAGCAGTTCTTCTTCAAGAACTCAGGTGCGCCGGCGGTGTGCCCGATGTCCGATGAGCAGCGTGTCGAGTTTTACGCGCTGTGCAAAATGCCGACTCAGTCGACGCACCAGGGTCAGGACGAAGTGCATGTGGATGCACCCACGCCTGACGAAGGAAAGTGCTGGTACGTCATCGATTGGTATCCGCAAGAGTGCGTCATCAGCCTGTATGTGCAGTCTGATGAATCGCTCACGCCGAAGCTGATCGATTTCTGGGTTCGCAGTGTCGGAACCAAAACGCGGGAATATCTCCCGCAACGGCTACGGCAACGACTTCATGGGTTCCTCTACGAAGATGGTCCCTATGAGCCGTAATTACGGCGGCAGCCGGTCTCGCGAAAGCGAGGCCGGCGTGCCGGTCCCTTCCTTTTGCGAAGGCCTGATCCATCCGTCTGCCACGCGGGCTGATCGATCAGGTTTTCAACGGCCCACTTCTGCCATATGAAGTAGTGCGATCGAGTCCCTCTGGTCATTCCAGAACTCTTTCGTGCGCTGACCTACTCCGGTCAGTTCAATCTGATGTACTACTAAATCGCCTTGATGCATTGATCCGGTTTGCTTGTCCAAGCTGTAGATTCTTGCCTCTCAGGTATTCAACAGACGTTTCTACGTCGACCACAAGAACAGACTGACTGAGCACTAGCAGTTTGTTTCTACCGTGTCTTTTTCGTTGATGGCTCCTCACGGCGCCCTTTAACGGATTCAGGACACCTCACCCCACGGGTCACTTCTGCCCCATGGGTGTCGTGTCCCGGTTTCTCATGGAGATCGATCATGACGACACGGACCATTGCTTCGTCCAAGACCTTTGTTCACTTCGTTGTGGAATCCTGCGAAAGCGGTGTTCTCATCACGCGGTACGAGCACAACGAGATGCGTTCCACGCGTCACGTGCGCTGTTCGTTCGACAAGGCTGTCGAAGCTACTCAAGAGGATCTGCGTTTCTTTACGAAGAATCCGCTGACCCGCGTTCAAGCGACCCCGACAGCAATGTCGATGGCCGCCTGATCCAACCACACTGCCTACCGGGCGCTCGTCGCCCACAGGCAGGCGCGTGCATCCCGGTTTCACCACGTAAAGGAGATCGAGATGTTCAACGCAAAGGCTGTACGGCCGCTCCCCAAGGATGACTATCGTTTCGGCGATCCGATCGTTCGATTGCCGAACAAGATCATGCGCCAGGAAGGAATCAAGCGTCGCGAACCCGTGATGGTTTCGCATCGCAACGATCCGACCGGCCCCAAGGTTCTTCGCTTCGCGTTGGGACTTGGCGGTGGCGTGAAAGGCTTCACCAACGACTGCATTGGCCTGGATTACGACGCTGCTCGTGAACTGGGCGTGTCAGCCGATGAGGAAACTGATCTGAATGTCACCCGAGCGAGCAAATCGGAAGTGTTCATGTGGTATTGGCACCACGATCAACCGGTTGTTCGTATGGGAATTCGAATGGGTGCGCTCAGCGTAGTCCTCGGCGTCATCGGCGCCCTGGGTGTCGCTGTCAGCATCATCAGCCTGTTCTAACAGGCTAAACAGCCCGGCCCTCCTGTGTGTTCACAGGCGGGTTCGGGCCCATCTTCGAGGGCTCGCGCGCGAGTCCTGGGGGATGGGTCCGGCCCGTCACATCAGATTGATCACCCAGGAGTAGGCAATGAACATTGAACAGAACACGGCACGTGCGGCGAATCACAACCCGATCCGCGATCGCGACATGCCCCTTATCTTCGATTCGCATACCCCGCGTCACGTCCTTGTCTCAGCGATTCGTCAGTACAACGAACGCTTCAAGACACTGCCGGGGATTGGGTATTTCACGGAGTTGCCCGAGCGCCGGGTTATGTACGGCGAGCGGGTCCACGTGAGCGAACTCTATGCGGACGATGCGGCGTGGCACGCCTACAAGGCGATGTACGTCGACCGCGAGCCTTTGATGGACGCGGGATTCGAATTCGAGCCGGACCCGCAGGAAACAGTGGATCCACTCCGGCTTCTCTCTAGTGCTCGAGCCTAACCATGTTGGGCTTCGAAAGGGGGCGTGATCATTTCGATGATCCGCCCCTTTTTTTGTCTGGGATTTCGTAAGCCCCCGATGGTGATTCGACCTGGTTTGCGAGATCGTGGGAGTCTTCGGGAGACGATCCAAAATAAGCACTAGAGGGGATGTTAAATGCGAGCTATTTCCGAACTTCGTAATCTCAGCCTGAGTCGTCTTCTGATCATGAGTGCTGGCGCGATCTTCGGCGCACTATTCATGACGCCCTTCGTAGCTGAGGGTGCAGGGGGTTCAGCGGCGAATGTAATCGGTGCCATCATCGGGGCAACCCTGTCGATTACCGCGGCAGTTTATCTATCGCGACTGGATAAATCGCAGGCCGAATCAAATTGCGCTTTTCTGCTCCGAAAAGAATTCTCTGAGCTTCGTGACCTGGTAGACGACGCTCGACGGGCAGTCACTTCCGAGTGGCTTGGCGACAATTTTCTAGAACAGGACGCCACAATAGTGTGGTCTGAGTCTGGCCGAGACATGATGCTTTTCATTGCTCGACGAGCCACAAAAACCCACGAACGATCTGTCAATTTATGGTCTTACCTACGTGACATCGATCATGAGACGCTGGCTTTACTCTCACGTGCTGACCACTTTGTGAAGCAGCTGTCGGATCTCGACCCAGAGTTCGGCATCGCACACCCCAATATTAGCCTCGATAGGCTGGTGTCGCCCGACGAACTTGGGCGGGCGAAAGCCTTTCTCGAAAGGGCAGTACTCGGGCTCGGCCTGAGCACATCCGCAATGAAAAAGGATTTGGCCCAACGAAAAAAAACAAGTCCAATAAATAATTCCGAGGGCCAGTTTGTTTGAAGATAAGAAGCGCTCAGTCTTGCCATTAGCCGCGCTTGGTGGAGGTGCGATAATGCTCGCTCGCTCTCGCGGTGTCTGTTACGCAGGCCTGTCGATTTGGTGCCGGGACGATAACGCGATACAGAGTTCTCCTGAGACCACCATCAGTGTTCCGAAATGCCTGATCCTCGCGGCCAATACATACAGTCGAAATTCTTCTTCGGAAGCGGTTGCCGCGGCGGCTTCGCAATTTATGAGCGGGGCTCCGGCGATAACTTCAAGCGCTGCCTGCGCGTAGAGGCCCGCCGGACTGGCCACGATGCGATTGCACTGGAGTTGGATCCCGAGGACATGGCAGAGCTGATTGCCGTACTGCGTGGGTCGCGCTCGTCGTTCCACAAGACAATCAAGCGGCCCGGAGCGAGTCCGAAGCAGATCTCGATCCACTACAATCCGCAGAGCAAACCGCCGAATGCCTGGGTGCTCGTCGCCCAAAAGGGGAGCGACACCCTGAAAATCGGTTTCGACAGCGGGATCGCCTGGACGGTCCAATACATGGCAATCGCCATGCTCAAGCCTCTCTATGCCGAGTTGTCGGATACCTGCCTGTGGCAAATGCTCAGCGCGACCGGCCGGGCCGCACCCTCTGAGCAGCAGCGGGGGTAGGGCAATGAATACCGCTGAGCAAGATACCTCCTTGTTGGCGCTCCTGGACAGCGACATCGAGGCCATCGAAACAGAGATCCGTGATCGCGTGGGGATCCAACGCTATGCACGTCTTCGTGTCATCGCGAGTCTCGTGCATGGGTTGGCTGCAGAGGCCGGCTTCAATCGTTCGGACGCCCGGACGATCTGCCCTGATGTGAACATCAAATCGATCGACCGCGCCCTGGCCGATATGGAAGCCGCAGGCATGGTCGAGATCCTTGCGAAGAACGATCGCCGTCAGCGCGGGGGAACTGTCTACCGGGTTCGCCCGGCCATCGACTGGCAGCTGCGTGACCCGGCCGTGGTCTGCGCTCGAGCGCTTCGGTCTGGTCGTGGCCGTCAACATCGGGCCAACTGACCGGATCGCTTCGCAGCCACCCCCTTTGATAGGGGTATGGAAGGTGAATTCGATATTCTGATCCCGACCTCGCACCCCTTCGAAGAGGAAGTCGAGTGCGAACTACGTCGGTTGGTGGCGCGGCATAAATGGCCGATAGAGCGGGCAGGCCTGAGCGTGTCGTTCGTGATGCGACAGAGCGAGGTTTCCAGCTCGGACGTAAGCCAGTTCAAGGCGATCGAGAATGGGCAGGCCACAGGCTGGGTGAAGCTGTTCTTCAACCACCTCTTTTTGATCCAGAACCCGGGTGCGTTCATACGTCAGATCGTGCCGCACGAAATGGCGCATGCATGGACCAAGGCGCGCTGCGTCGCTGCTAATGAGAAGCCCCATAACCGGCACGACAACGTCTACATCGCGCGCCATCAGTCTCTAACGCAACAGCCGATCAAGGAACACGGCGACCTCATATCGATGTTCGATGCGCGGCCGCTTCGCCTTGTCTCAAACGGTCAGCCGGCCCGGTGCTCTTGTAAGGGCGACAGCGGCTTCTGGGTGCTCAAGCCCACCGAAGCCGACAACCTCGCACGTGAGCCTATCAAGTGCCCGCGCTGCCTTCGGCCAGTGGGCATTGTCGACGACACCAAAGTTCCAGAGGCCATCCGAGAGCAATGTGCCTATATCCATTGGTGGAAGTCGAATGGCAAATCCAGCTAGCGTTTCTGAGTTGAACCCGCTTTCAGCCCATACGCCGATACGGCTGGGCACGTCGTTTTCAGGTGCGGCCTTCGAGTTGCCCCTGGCGAAGGCCATGAACTTCAACCTCGGTTTGGTAGGCGCTTCGGGCAGTGGCAAGACCACAGCTCTATCGTTCCTGATCGAGGAGTATGTAAAGCGCGGCATCACGGTGATCGCACTCGATACCCAGGGCGATCAGGCCGGGGGCACGTCAGGCATTGAGGAGGCCTACGTCGAGCGCATGGTGTTTCGCTACGGCGATACGCAAGCTCAGATCAACCCGCTGCAGCTCCATTCCAACGCCGATGCCGGCGGCCCCTATAGCGCGATTGAGGATGCGATCGAGGTCGTGCGCCTGCTCAAGCCCAGTCTGGGTGATATGCAGGTGGCTGATCTGCGTTGGCTGCTCTGCGGGTTCCTCGAGCGCTGTGGCGTCGACATGCTGGAGAAGTCGACATGGGATAACGAGCGTATCGGGCCTTGGTCCGCGTTCCGGGATTACATCCGAGAGCAGCTGGCCGCGTTACGCGCCGGTGTGACATCGCCGTTCTTCAAGGACTTTCGCAGAGCGAGCAAACTCGCCAGGAAGATCCAGAGCGGCCGCGAGATGAAGGTTCCGAGCGACTGGCAACACATGCTCGAAGCTAGGCCCGGCTCTGCACTCGAGCTATCCGATCTCGAAGAAATCGTACGGCACCGCGCCAGCGGCATGTTTCAGGATGCTATAGACGGCTATAGCGACATGGACACCGAACGTAATCCGCGGCGCATCGCCATCCTGGAGTCGATCATCACCAACATGATCGATTCGACGCTGTTCGACGATGACCGTCTCAAGATAAAGCCAGGCCGCGTCAACATCATCGATCTGTCGAACGTCTCCCAGAGGCACATGATGTCTCTGATTCACCTGATGTTGAAAAGGACGTTTTCGATTGCTCAACGGTTCACACGCAACCTGAATCCGCCTGTTCCGTGGCTAATGCTCGCGCTGGATGAGTCCAAGCTGGCCGTGCAGACCGGCAAGGACGTTCTCGCACCGATCAACCGGATCGCGACCGAAGGGCGCAAATACGGCATGGGGTTGCTGCTCGGCGTCCAGCACCTGGGTCATCTCAATGGCGAGATCATGAGCAGCCTTGCGACCAAACTCATTTTGCCGATCGACCGCGACAAGCTCGCTGAAACGTGTCGGCGACTGATGATCAAGGCTGGTGAGCTGGAGCAGATCAAGCCCCGCTCTGACGGGCTCATTTTTCTCAACAAGGATGCCGGCGTGCCAGTGCATCTCATGCGAGGCGCATGACCATGAAAAAGCTATCGATTGCAGCCGCACTTGTTGTCGCCAGCGTCTGTACTGGCGCTCAGGCGAAAACAGAACTGATGACACGGCATCAGGCCGGTCTCTACGGCACCGAACTCTACAGTATCGGTGAATATGATCTCGCGCTGACCTACCTGCGCGCCGCGGTGTTCAGCCGCGTCGAACGACTCGATGCCATACCCAGCCTGGAACTGTCGGATCCTGGTCATCCCCCGGAGGGATATGACGACTTCGCGCGCACCCTGGCGGAGGTCTACTGGGAAATGGGCGACGGACCGTCAGCGGTCTACGTCGCGCGCACCCTTATCCGGAACCCGACCTATGCGCTTTGGCGGTGCAAGCGGGCGGAACAGCAGCTGATGCTCGATTATGCCTACGACTGCTACACCGCGATCCAGGATCATGATCGAGCCCGTCGCGTGATGCGTCAGCAGGCGGCATTCCCAGGTAACTGACCAGTCGGGGTGGTTTGTGCCCCGGCCGAGATCACTCTAGCCCGCGGTGCCTTCGCGCCGCGCCGCGGCGGTCTTGATTCGAATCGCATACTCCGAGCGGCCCCAGTTCTCGACCACATCGGGTAGGCGTTCACGCATCGCCCCGAGATCGATGGCGAACAGACCCGCAAAGTTGATCCGGCCGACCTTGGCATCGTAGATCGACAGATCGGGGCTGAACCCCTTCCAGGAGGTAATCAGCAGCGATTCGCTTTCAAGTGCCTTGTGGATCGCGTACAGCGCTGGGTGTCGGCGCCCTTGGACCTCATTCGAGCGTAAGGCAAGCGCCCGTTCTGACTCGGCGTCCAGCAGCCCCTTGAGGTTCTCGCGAAAACGCGATGCGACCACCAGCAGAAAGCCATTGACGGGCTGTGCCCAGCCATCGGCATGTGCGGCGGGATCAAGTGCCTGATTGATGTTCAGGTTCGCGAAGATGTCGTCCAGGCGCTCACGAATCTTGTCGACCACGTCCACGCGATCGGCCACATGCACCGCGGCCGTCTGCTCGTTACGTGTGTTGACGCCATCTGCAATTCGGATCGCCTCGAGTAGCTGACGGTCGCGGGGTGTCGTGCTCCCACGGGGCATGGTGTCCGGCGAATGCGCATAGGTCAGCACGACGTTGAGGGTCTGTCGGTCTGCTGGATCGAGCTTCCAGAACTCGGGCGTGAGCCGCATTACCTGGGCAGATAGTCGGTCGACTTGTTGAGTACGCTTAGCCCACCGCTCCTGGCCGTCAGGCGTTTTTCGAAGGTGATAGGCGATCAGTTTGCCGATGTCGTGTGACAGCCCCAGCACGCTCGCGAGTGGTTCGTCCGGTAGTCGTGCGCTGACATCGTCACGGACCTTCAGCGAGTGCGCCAACAGTGACGTATCGGCATGGTGACCTGTGGGATCGGCGGGCCACGACGGATGAGCGTTCAACATGGCCATGATCGCCAGCTCCAGCTTCTCCACTGGGGTCTCGGGCGCCCTGAGCACTTTCGGAACGATGCTCTGCATACGCAGATAGTATTCCGGAAAGACGTTGGTAAAGACCTGGTGCTCTGCGGTCTCGATCACGAGCCGGCTTCCTCTCGGGGGCACCGTCACGAGGTCATGACCCGTGGGCGTATGCCCGGAGTTGATCCGGCGCTCCTCGCGAGGTGATGCCGTCGTCGTGATGAACGGGAAGCGCGGCCGCACAGTGATTCGGCCTTCGCTCAAGCCGTCGAACAGGCGCACGACGCCGTAGATCAGCACCCCCGATACGAAGACCACTGCGGTGACGTGAATCATCAGCAGCAGAGCGCACGCGAGCGTTGTAAACGGCCCGCCTATCCGAGCGATATCCATAAACCAGTCGGGACGGAACACCCATTGGGCGCTGAGCACGCTCGCCTGGAATTCGTTGGCGAACGATCGGTAGTGCAGATAGATCGTCCAACCGATCGAAAGCATCAGCATCGTGAAAACTGTAGAGAACGTCCCATCGGGCATGGACACCCGGCTGAACTGAGTATCAAAGGCCATCAGCAATTCCTCCCTTTGCCCCTACAAAGCGAGTCGCTGCGAATTTTTTTTGCCTAACGACGCCATTTGATGGTGTGCGGGGTGCTTTGTTGGATCAGACGCACTTGAAACAGGCAGACGAGCCAATGACCAGAATGCATCTCTACACGATCGCGCTTTGCGTGCTGGCAACCACGGCTGCCACCGCCCAGGCGAGTGATACCAGCGCGGACTATGGCACGGGTGAATCGGTAACCCGCGATCGATACTCCGACAAATTCATGACTCGCCCTGGCGCGGCCGAAGTCACTGGGCGCTCGGGCGGGCGCCTGCCGTCGCAGCGTCCCTCGGGTACTGTCTCGAACTCCTATCAGGCACCGGTTCCGCAGATCCCGAGCAACCAAGGTCCGGATCGCGAAATCATCAGTGGCCCGAATTCGCGCGGCGCATCGATGCCCCAGGGGAGCGGCACTGATGCAGTGGTTCAGGTCGACAGCAAAGCGCCTGTCAGCGATCAAAGCGCAGGCCAGTCGCCACAGCTGACCCGGTCTGTTGGTCAGAACGCTGTGGCCAGCAGCGCCTATTCCCGCGGCTATAACGAACCCCTCATCAATGGGCTTCGCGCCCTCGCGCCGGACCGTTGCGAACTCGATGTGCAGGACGGGATTCAGGACACATCCGTTACGTGGAAGAGCAACGGTCTCCCGTGGGATCAAGTCATGCGACCGATGGTCAACGACGCCGGCTTGTACCTGAGCATCGTGAATTCGCCTTGCCTGATTGCCGTTGCTACGTCGCCGGGTATGGCGCAGCGGATGGCCAATGGCTCCTCCACGATCCCGAACGGCCCCGATCCCTATGCCACTGCCGGCGAGCCTGCGGCAACTGGTGCGGACGGTCCAGACGCCGGCGCGACGGATGAGCCGAATACGCACCTGACCTATCAGGAATATCTCGCGGAATACATCACGCCGGATTTGCGCGCGGCATCGCTACAGGAAGTCTTCGAGGCGATTACTCCGCTCGGCTGGGATGTTCGGCTCGAGATCGAAGACAGCACCCTATTAAACGACACCTACGACATCACCGCGGAGACAACGCGCGGCCAGATCATAGCGTCGCTTGAGCATCAACTTCGCGTCCAAGCGGAGCCCTATGTGGAAAACCGGATTCTGGTGGTTTCGGAGCAATGATTATGCGTCTCAAGTCTATCGTCCTAGTCGGACTCACCCTTTCGCTGAGCGCGTGCATCGACACGAACGTCCGGCGTGAAGAAAACATGGGGCCGCTTCTTGCGCCCTCGGAAACCAGCATCGGGATCCATCAGGAACGCCCGTCGACCTACATCAAGCGTCGTTCGAAAGAAGACTCGCAGATGTCGCGCAAGGTGACGCTCACGTCCTCTGGGATGCCGCTGGCGCGCGTGCTCAGCACGACAGTGCCGAACATGAATGTTCGGATCGCCGACCCCGGCGTAGATCTGGGCCAGACAACGGTCGTCTACGCGAACAACATGCCGCTGGACGATTTCCTCGACCAGCTCACGGATATGACCGGATACGCGTTCGTGTCGAAGAACGGCACGCTCACGATCAGTTCGAGTCAGACCAAGACCTGGAATCTCGCACCGCTCGCTTCGAACCGACAGTCTGTCAGCAGCGTGGGTGGCGAGACCGGATTCAGCGGTAGTGGCGACACTAATTCTGGCAGCAGCTTCGGCTCCGGTGGTGGCAGCGGCGGTGGATTGGCCTCGATCGGTGGATCCAGCAATGAGGGCAGTGGTACTACGATCTCGTCGCTGCAAGAGGAGGATCAGTGGCTGCAGCTGATGAACCAGATCCGCAGTTATTTGGGTCTCGAAGACGATCAGAACGCCGACGAGCAAGTACAGATCGGCAGCGTACGCAGCATCGGGACCGTGACGGTCACTGCGCCGCCGGATCGGATCAAACGCGTCGATACCTTCCTGTCCACCATTGCCAAGCAGAGCAAGCGACAGGTCCATCTCGACGTCAAGGCGTTCGAGGTCACACTCAACGACAGCCGGGCTCGTGGCATCAACTGGGATGCCGTACTCAACACCACCTTTGACGGTAGCCCGTTCCAAGTCGTCATCGATCAGAACAATCCGATCGCGCTGCAGGCAGACAGTCCGAGCAGCACCAATGTGGGCGTCAATTACACGAACGGAAACGACTCGGTTGGCGCCATGGTCAATCTGCTGTCTCAATACGGGACGGTCTCACTGCTCACTGAGCCGAACCTCTCGACGCTCAACGGCGGCACCGCATATCTGTCGTCCGTGGATGAGTTCAGCTTCATCTCGAGCGTGACTCAGTTCCTGGGCACCGAGGGAACCAACACCGTCACGCCTCAGCTCGACCGTATTCGTGTCGGCGTCACAATGGCGGTGACCCCGCGAATACTGCCTGACGATCGCATCCTGATTGAGGTCACGCCTGTCATCAGCTCGCTGCAAGGCTTCGATGCATTCAATGTCGGGGACTTCTCCTTCTCGAACCCGCGGATCGCGCTGAGCGAACTCTCGACGCAGGTGATCACGCGCCCGGGCGAGCCGGTCCAGCTCGGTGGTTTGATTACCAGCCGAGTCGCCAACGAAATGAACCGGCTTCCGCTTCGCCGCAAGACCGGCCTGATCAACTGGCTGTTCTCCTCCGAGGCGAACGAGCTTGAGCGTCGGGAAATGGTGATCTCCATCACGCCGACCTTGACCGAGGTGTAGTCATGTTGGAGATCGGTAGTCCTACATGGATCGGCGAGCACGAAGTCATCGTGCTTCCCGACGTGCTGTCGGGATTCGAGCCTGAAGACGGTTCCTATGTGGAACTCGGCGCCGCGCCAGACCACAACAACCGGATATGGATCGACGAGGCCGAACTCAGCCGCGTCCGAGAGGAGTACCCGGATCTGCCCATCTACGGTTTCTGGCAGATCGTGTTTTTCAATGGTCTGGTCGACCTGGATGTCGACGTCCAGGTTCTGCCGCTCGACGACTCGTCCGGATTCTTCATCCAGGCCGAAGAACGCAAGATCGTTCTGAGCGGTCAGTATCGCGGTCAGGAGATTATTGATCTCGACCTGTCCGTTGACCGGCTACCGGTCGTCGACATCGCGCCGGAAGAACTATCCCTTCCTGGCGAACAGGCACGGATGGCGACCGAGCTCGGTGCGATTCAGCGTGGTAAGCGTCGGGCCCGGTTCATCAGATGGGGGGCCTATGCCGCGGTTGCCGTTGTGGTTGTTGGTGCCTTCCAGGTCATCGACCACTGGCGCATCGAACAGCTGGAAACAAACCTCGCCGCACTGAAAAGCCGTCAGCGCCAGGCCGCAGGCGAGCTTGGGGCCTTGCGTGCCACCAAGAAGGCGGAGGGCGTCACACCTGAGAATCAGGGCCTGATCTTGGATCGACTGCTCGAATTGTCGTATCGGGCGGATTTCATCGAACTCGAGGTAACGAAGTTCGATGCCGAGCAATGGCTCGTGCGAGTAGACGATTTCACGATCCTGCCCGACTGGTCGAGCAAGGTCCGTGTCGTGCCCGAGCCGACCAGCACGGTTCTGGTTCGCTGGAGTGGGGTAGCGCAATGATTGGCGATGAAAAGCTGATGGATATCGCCGTGATCGCCGTGCTCGCGATCTCGGGCTATTTCGCCATTACCGCGCTGAATGGTGGCTCCGCGGTTGTCGCCGAAGAAGTGGCCTCAACTCGAACGATAGTCGACCAACTCACCGCAACACGGGATCGATTGCAGTCGCTGCCGGACATGCAGCCGCTGACTTCGGCCTGGATGCAGAGCCGGGAAATTACGAGCAGCTGCGGTGTGGAACGCACGGTCATAACTGGCGAAGACAGGGATTCTCAGTATGCCGGCGCCGGCCAGTTCTGGACGGCGCAGCTCTCTGGCGATGCGATCGCCGTTTTGGCTTGTGCTGATCAGCTCAGCGAGCTCGATCAGGTGGCATTCGAGGACGTCGAAATCGTCACCGACGATCAGTATCAGGTCGCCCAAGTGACTTTCAGCATGTACGGAACCTTTACGCCCGAGTAGGGCTTGGGTCGAATCGAGGACCAACGATGAGAACTGCAATGAGCCGAACTTTCCTGACGAGCGTACTGGTGGCCTTCTGCTCAGTAGCCAGTGCTCAAGTCGCCCCTCTGCCAGCAGACCAGCCGGACTCGGTACCGGCTCTGCCGGGCATGGCAAATGTCACTGGCACTTCCAGCGCCATTACAGAGCGTCAGAGCAACTTCAACCTGCAACGTCAGGCACTCAACCAGGAAGCCGACCTGGTGGAGATTCAGGCACGCATCGCGGAAGCCAACGCTCGGGTCGCCGAGGCGAAGAAGCGTAGCGAGCCGAAAGGTGAGAAGAAGTCCATTGATGACATCGACCCGGCGAAGCTGCGCGTGCTTCTCGGCCTGCCTGCCCAAGGCCCGATCGTAGCGTCCGAGAGCGAGCCGGAATCCGCGCCTGCACCTATGCCGATGCCGATGAGTCCCGCCGATTTCGCGGTGCCGACACTCACATCGATTTCCGGCAACGTCGCAATCTTCCGGGTCATGAACAACACCATCTCGGCGAGTCCCGGCGACACGATCAACAAGCGCTACAAGCTCGCATCGATCGATAACCAAGGCGCCACGCTCAAACAGTCTGACGGTGACACTCGTCGGGTGATGATCGAATGGGCTGAGCGCCCGAGCGTTGAAACCCTGAGAGGTCAGGGAGGACGTCGTCCGGCCGGAGGCCGCTGATGTCACAGTTGGTGATCAAGTGCGAGCGTGTACTCGAGCATTTCCGTCAGAACGAACACCTGTCGGATGCCGCCTATCGGGAGCTTATCGAGTCGCTGAGACGCTCTAGCGCACGGGATGCGGGACGCGTGCTCGGCCGCGAGCTGGCTGAGGCGGGCATACGTCCTCATACGATCGCAGAGATCCTTGCGGAGTCTCTGGGTCTGCCGCGTTTTTCACCAACTACTCAGGTGGCCGCTCAAGGCGTCGATTGGGCAGTAGGCACGGATGGCGTGTGCTACATGACCAACCCGCTCGATGTCACGGCGTATCAGGAGTTGCTGCGCAACCCCAAGCTGAACATTCAGAAGCAGGGCGTACTCGGCTATCACCAGCTCGATCTGATTAACGAATCGGGCAACAAACAAACGATGGTCGAGGCACGGGTCGGCGAGGGCGCTGACCAGCTTATGCGCCGCATCGTTGACCTGGCCATCCAGCATCGCGCCTCGGATATTCACCTTGAGCCGGTGGCCGACCGAGCGGACATTCGACTGCGCGTCGATGGTCTGGTCCAGAAGTATGGCCAGATCGAGCTGAACACCGATTATCTGCCGCTTGCCAACTACATTCTTGAGGAGTCCGGTGAGCAGGCCGGTGAGTATCTGCGGCCCCGCGATGGCCAATTCTCGTGGTCGCTGCGACACCGCGAAATCAATGTTCGTATGAGCATGGTGCCGGGCAAGGTCGGGTCGGGAATCGCGCCGCGCTTTGCCCTCCGTCTGCTGGGCTTGGAAATGGACCTGGTCGATCTCGACGAGATCGGCTTGTCCTCGCATCCCGATAATGACCAGATGGCTGCGATCAAGCGGGTGCTGTCTCAGACCTCGGGCCTTGTGATCGTGTCGGGCCCAACCGGGTCGGGTAAGACGACGACGCTCAATGCCGGCCTGCGCTGGATGACACGAACGATGCCGACGAAGACGTTCTTCGCGGCAGAAGATCCTGTGGAGATCGAAAATCCGACCGTCACCCAGGTCGAGATCAATGAAAGGGCCGGCGTTACGTTCGAGTCGGCTCTGAGAGCGTTCCTTCGCCAAGATCCTGATGTCGTGATGATCGGTGAGATGCGCGACAAGAACTCGATGAGCCTGGGTATCCGTGCCAGCAACACCGGCCATTTGGTTCTGACGTCGCTGCATACGAAGACAGCGCTGGGGTGTGTGCCGCGCCTGTTGGATATGGGAGCCGAAGCCGACCAGCTCAGTGAGGCCATTGCCGGTGTCATGGCTCAGCGCACCGTACGACGGGTCTGTCAGCACTGCAGTGAAACGGTATCCCTTTCGGACTACCTGGAACTCAAGCATCCGTTCCTGCGCGATTTGCGCGGCATCTTCCGCGAAACGATCGCCGAGATTCCGAACCGTTATTCAGACCTGTTCTTCTACCCCCAAGCGGATGCCGCTATCCGAGTGGCGAATAGAGTCGGTTGTGAGCGGTGCCGCGGCGGCTACCGGGGCCGAACGGTCATCGCAGAGTTCCTCACCATCGACGAGACCCTGTCGGAAATGATCAGCGACGGGGCCACGCGCGCCCAGCTCGAGCGGCACGCCGTGACACAGGGCTTTCGGCCGATGTGGGAGCACGGCATGCAGCTCGTAGGGGAGGGCATCACCACGTTCGCAGAGATCGAACGGACGCTGGGTCAACGACAACCAACCATCAAGCCCATCCGAGACGCATCGCGCGTGCCCCAGCTGGCACGTGATGAAGCGGTCGTGGGCTGATCAGACACAGGAAATGGTCATGAGCACGCGGACTCATTCACACACATCAGTGCGCCGCATGCGTGGCTTCACGATGATCGAGTTGATGGTTGCGATCGCAGTCGCTTCACTCTTGGCCGCGCTGACGATCCAGACCGTGACGAGCGGCAGCAATCAAACCCGTGCGCAAGAGGCTCAGCGTTTCCTGATTGAAGATTTGCCCGCTGCAATGATCGATCTTGCGCGCTCCTCGAGTTCGTCGACTCGATTGAACAATGCGAGCCAGCTTGAGCAATACGGCGTTGCCCTCGTAACGCCTTGGGGCAGTGCCTGGTCGGTGCGCAACAACGCCGTGGTCAACGGGGCGCACACCATTCGCTACCCGATTGGCGGAAGTGACGCAGATGTCCGCGGGCAGGCGCTCGCGGCATATCTGAAGGGCGACACCGAAGCCGGAAGCGCGCGCTTTAGCTTTATCCAGAGCGCCAGCTATAGCAACGGCAATCTGACCGTGACCTATTCACCCCTGCTGTAAACGCGAGGGCACAGCGCGACTCCCGTTCGTTGAACGCAAAGAACGCCCTCGTGTGATGCCGCAATCGATTCACCCCAGGGGGCTTTAGACAGCAATGACCACAGGCACGAGGATTCCAACAAGCCATCATGCGCGGATCGCGAATCCCGAATCACCTGCCCACGCGGGGCCGAGGTTTCACGCTCATCGAAGTGATGGTGGCGATCTCGGTGGCGTTGCTTCTGGGCTATCTCGCGGTCCAGATGCTCGGCGGGCATCAGGATCAGGCGCGATCGAATGCAGCGCGCGATTTTTTCATCGAGGAGCTGCCAAGAGCGCTGACCACCTACGAGTCCGAGCACGGCAGCCATGCCGCCGTCGACAAGCCTTCATTGCTGGTCTATGGCCTGCAGAAAAGCACTGCCTGGGATGAGATTTGGACGATCGAATCAGGCAGCGCCCGCGGCGGTGTCGATGTGACTTACCCGATTAGTGGACGGACCCCGGACACCATCGGAACCAATCTCGCGTCTTTTCTCAATTCCGTGACCGCATCGGGCAGCGAACGCTACCCCTTCGTGATCGGGGACGCGAGTTACGAAAGCGGATCTAGCGCTGTGAGCGCGAAAGTCCGCGCTTATTAGGGCGAATACATGCGATCGCTTCACATGCCGCCCCTTTAGATAGATGACCGCAAACATAACCTCTCGGAGCATTTCATGACCCCCCATCGCCAACTGACCCGTCGCACGGCTCACAAACAGCACGGCTTCACCCTTATCGAACTGATGGTCGCGATCGCAGTGGCCAGTCTCCTGGGCTTTCTCGCCGTACAGGCCTTGGGCGGCCAGCAGGACACCGCGCGTGTCGGTTCGGCCCGTTCGTTCTTCACCGAAGATCTGCCCAGTGCGCTGACGTCGTTCGGCTCTGCGGTTGGCCAGAACACCGATGTCACCGATCCGGACGACATCATTCCCTACGGCGTCCCGGCGGACACGGCCTGGGGTGAAGCCTGGGAGGTCTCGACCAACGGCCCGGCACGTACCGGCGTGGAAATCACCTACCCGATCGGCGGCAGCAATCCCGACGATATTGGGGCCAATCTCGAATCTTTGCTCACGTCCACCAAGTCTGGTGGTGACCCGCAGTTTCCGTATATCACCGACGTGTCTTACAACAACAGTTCGCTGACCGCCAAAGTTCGTCAGTTCTAACTGACGGGCTTGTCGAGCCATGATGTTCGAGTTCAAGGGCTACAACGGCCGCGGGGCCGTTGTAAGCCATCTCGTCGAGGCCCGTAATGCCGATGAGGCGCGGCCGCTGTGTCCTTTCCCACCGGCCCGGTTCATCTCCGGGCCTCGACGGACCCTTCTTGCTGGTCTGCATCGCGAGCTGACCAAGACGCGCCTGACAGAAGAGTTTCAGGCGATGTTCTTGGCCCAGTTGGGCGGTGCGATCATGAGCGGGCAATCAGCCAATAAGACGTTCCTGCGTCTGATGAGCGAGAACCGGAACCTCAAGAAAGAGATTCCCCGTGTTCAGAACGAGATGCTGGTGTCGCGTCGACTGGAGCTTCTGGAGTTCGACTTTCAGGCGGTTCTGCTCGCCCAGATCGGGGAATCAACCTCAACCTTGGGAGAGGCGCTGCTCAATGCGAACGAGACTCTGCTTTGGCGCCGAGACTTGCTCGCAGACCTCAAGCGAGGGCTATTTGGCAGCGTGGCCCTTATCGGCATCTCAATCTGTCTACTCTGCGGTATCGCGCTGTTCATGACGCCGACGATCCGCGACTTCACCGGTGGCGGTGGTCTGGAGATCACGCTCAACTTCGCCACTTACGTCTTGTTTGCGATCAACGATTTCCTACGCGGATTCTGGTGGTTGCTCGCAGGCGCAATCGGCGGTGTCTTTGCCTTGCGCAAGAGCATCGCCAGGCGTCTTTCGGACATGCCCGGCCTCGACAGCATATTCGAGTATTTCAAGCTGCAGCGGGGCATGCGGTTCCTGACCGCGTACAAGCCGCTCTTCGACGTGGGCGTCAGCCATCGCGTGGCGCTGGAGCAGCTGGCCAAGGCGAGTGGCGGCGACGATAAGCGCATCTATCAGCAGATGCTGGCCCAGATGAAACGCGATAACTCGCCCTTGTCCGTGCTCCTCGATCATCCATCGATGCCGCAGATCATTCGCAGCGGCTTCGTGGGTTTCGAGGGCAACGACAACGCGACACAGCAACAGGTCATGCGCACCCAACTGCGCCTGTGCCAGTCGCGCGCCCGAATGAAGGTCACCATGATCAAACGCGTTCTCACAACGGGCGGCTTCGTGCTTGTGATTACCGCGATCCTGCTCATGGCCGTAGGCGGCTATCTCGCACTGGCGAGCATGCAGCCCTCGATGGGTATGTGATGCGATCCCAGGCGGGTTTCACGATGATCGAGCTGCTCGCCGCGATTGCGCTCGTCTCGATGCTGGGCATAGCGATCGTGACTGTTCTGTCGGGTCAGCGGACTCAGCGGAATTTGCAGACGACCAGCGAACAGATGAGCGCGATCGCTCGGATTGCTGGTGATTACCGCCGAATGCGCAGCACCGCCGGCGACGACTACATCTCGACCGGCAGTGTCGATGTGGCGACGCTCAATCAGCGGTTCGATGTGTCACTGGCTCTACAGAATCCCTGGGGCGGCGACTACGAAATCGTCACTGGCCCTGTAAACGAGATCGTAAGAACTGTGATTCCGGTCAGGGCAGAACCCCCTGGCTTTCGAGTGACTGCGCTCAGCGGCCAGCGTACGCGGCTGGAAAAGCAGTACATCGGCGGGTCGGGCGGCCCATATACCCGTCGACTTCGTCTCATCAAGAAGCAGCTTTACTCAGAGGATTCACGATGACGTCTCGTCAGACCGGTTTTACGCTGATCGAGCTTGTTGTGGCCACGGCCGTGGCCAGCGTACTCGCGGCGATTGCGGCGTCGGTGCTCGTGCCCCAGTACCGCAGCGGCATCAACGATAAAACGATCGGCGAGATCTACATGATCCAGGAAGCCGCTCAGAACTACTTCCTCGACAACGGTAATTTGCCCGGGGGATCGAGCTGCAGCTCGGCGATCAGCGTACTGCGAAGCAACGATTACTTACTCGCGATCGATACGACCTCACCGTGGGGCTCGTCCTACAGTACGGCTTGCCCGACGCCAGGCCCGCGTTTCGAAGTGTCGGTAGACATCCCTGATCCGTATAACCGACGCGCGCTGAACAGCCTGATCGACAGTTCCGCGTCTGGGGAGACGGTCACCTCGTCGGTGCCGACACCCAACATGATTCCGGGCGGTGGCAACTATCTGTCCCTCGACTCATCTGACCCGTCCGAGCGAACCATGCAGGAAGATATCCTCATGGATGGCAACGATATCCGAAGCGCTGGTTTGCTTGATGCCGATACCGTGCGCGCCGACACAGGGGACTTCAACGGGCGAGTAGAGGCCAACAACATGCTGCTGACTGGCGGCGACCTCAATACCGGCGGCGGCGACGTCACATTTGGCGGCGGCCGGGCCAGAGCGGTTCAGGAAGTCGTGATGGTCAATGGTGTGCGCATGGTGTCGCAAAGCGGGGATACGTTGCGCATCTATGCGGATCGGACCCGGATCAATAACGAGCTTCAGGTCGACGGCCCGACAGACTTGAACGGCAATCTCGATGTTAGCGGCCGCGGGAACATCAGCGGTGATCTCGATGTGGGCGGGACGATCTACGCCGACGATATCGTGACCCGCGAAGGCGTACGCCTGTCGGAATCACTGCAGGAGACGCAGATTCTGAAGGTGAATAGCAACAGCACGTTCAGCAACCGGATCGCTGCACCGAACTGCGCGCCAGGCAGCACCCCGACCGTGTTCGCGACGCCGGTCCGAATTGGTGGTGGTGTCGCTACTAACCAGACGGCCCCGATGGGGTCGATCACAACGCGAATGGTGCGGACCGGCAATTATTACCAGCTCTATATGAACGTGACGGACACCAACAACCTCAACTCGCATAACCCGCCAGATGGGCTGGACTACGCCTTGGCTTTCACGCGCTGCGAGCGATAGGGCCATTGGTCTGACCACGCCGTAGGGGCCGCACGCGCAAAGGCCGAATATGCCTTCGTGCGGGGGCGCGAATAGGGCTTGCGGCGCATATGCCGGGGACTAGCGTGAGATTAAGTTAATCCACGTTAGGACCGACATGAAAAGCTGGTTTGAATGCGCCCTGTCGGGTGCGACCGTCATCGTTCCCAGTGAGCGTATGGCGCGCGAGCTGCGTATCGAATATAGCCGCCGGCGCAGCCTCGACAACACGATCTGGGCCGCGCCGCATATCGTGGCGTTTCGTCAGTGGACGCTGGCGCGCTGGGCCGATTGTCTGCCGGATCTCCAGCTGCTGCACCCGGCCCAAGAACTGGCACTGCATCGTTATGTGCTCGAAGCCGATGGGCTGGGCGAGCGTGTCGTTGCCCCGATGAATCTCGCGCGCCAAGTGCGCGAGGCTGATCGTGTGGCCGACAACCACCGCCTGGTACTGGACACGCCCAACATCGGCTCCACCGACGAATACGCGGTGTTCATGCGCTTGCGTGGCCAGGTTGAAGAACGTCTGGCGGAGCGCCGCTGGATTACCGCCGAGCGTGTCGTCGATGATCTGATTGATCGAGCGGACGCCGGCGAATGGACGCCGGACGCTCACATCGGTTTCTACGGCTTCGTCTCGCTGACTGGCCAGCAGAGCTATCTCGCCGACGCATTGCGTGCGCGGGGCAGCACCGTGGATGTCCATCTTCTGGATGCGCCGGATGCAGCCGACGCTACGTTGCGTGTGCTCAGCGATCCTGACGATGAAGTGCGCGCCCTTGCGGACGATCTCCATGCGCTTTTGGCGGCTGGCGGCGACACGCAGCCGCGCGTGGCCGTGTTCGTGCCGGACATACAGAAATGGCGAGGCACGCTCGACCGGATCTTTGCAGCTACCCTGACGCCGGATAGCCGCCTGCCCGGTGGGGGCGGTGAGGACGCGCCGCGCCCGTGGACGTATGCACGCGGTCTGGCGATGAGCGATACGGCGGCGATCGGTGCCGCAATGGATCTGCTCAAGTTGTCCCGGCGCGACAATGAAGCGGCCCATCTCAGCCGTGTGCTGCTCTCGACGAGCTTCTGGGGTCGTGCGAGTGCCATTGACCGGGCACAGCTCGAATACGCGCTGCGCTCCCTCGGTGGGCGTCGTCACGGCGTGAGCGTCCTGCGGCGCCTGTCACAACGCCTTGAGATCGGCGAGTTCACGCGCAAGAGCATTGACGCCCTGTGCGATACGGTTGAGGACACGCCGGCCATTGCCTTGCCTTCGGCATGGTGCAAGGTCTTCGATACACGTCTTGCTGCTGCGCGGTGGGAGCTATTCCGCGAGGCCAGTTCGGAAGACTTCCAGCTGCTCAGCGCGTGGCGCGAAATTCAGCGTCAGATGGCCGCGATGGATGACCAGCTCGGCGAGATCAATCAGGGCCGCGCGTGGGCCTGGATGAACGAGCTGTTGGTCGCGCGAGACTTCAACCCGCGTTCGCAGGCGATCGAGCCAATCCGCATCCTCGAATTCGAAGACGCGCCGGGCATGCGTTTCGACCATGCCTTCGTGCTGGGCCTGACGGGCGACACCTTGCCGCGTCCGGTACGTCAGAGCCCGTTCTTCGAGCCCGATCTCCTGGCCGAGGCGGGCGTGTCGGATGCGACGCCGGATCAGTGTCTGGAAACGGCTCGCAGCCTCGCAGGCTGGCTGGCGGGTAGTGCTGCGTCGGTGACGTTGAGTACACATGCCTTCGGGGCGCGCGGCGCGCTTCAGATGCCCAGTCCATTGTTCGGGCCATGGCCTGCGACAACCCAGCTGGGGGCACGCCCGCGCGCGGCCTGTGCTCTGGTTACGCCCGATGATGATCCGGTACCGGCGGTGTCCGTCGAAGAAGCCGAGGGCGTGCGTGGTGGCGTCTCGATTCTGGCCTGGCAGGCACAGGTGCCCTATGTGGCGTTCATGCGCTCGCGTATCGGGGTCAAACCGATGCCGGAGACGGGTGCACCGCTGACGCCGGCTGTGCAGGGCACGTTCATTCACCGGGTACTCGAACGCCTTTGGGGCCACATCAATAACAGCGATGCCTTGTTGGCAATGGACGCTCAAAACCGGCGCGAGCTGGTCGCGGCGCAAACCTACGCGGCGGCCGAGGACGACCAGATGTTGCCGGCGGCGATCTACGGCCGTGCGCTGGCTGCGTTGGAGCGTCGTCGTGTCGCTGACCTTTGCGAGCGCTGGCTGCGCCTGGAATCGCAGCGTGTCTATCCCTTCGAGGTGGTCGCGCGTGAGCGTGAAGTACAGACGGTGATTGCCGGGCTGCCTCTGAAGCTCAAGATCGATCGCGTGGATCGGGTACACGTCAACGGGCAAGACCAGATTGTCCTGCTGGACTACAAGACCGGCGGCTACGTGAGCACGGCGGGCTGGAAAGCCGAGAAGCTGACCGACCCGCAGCTGCCCCTCTATGCCAGTTCTGATGCGGTCGAATCGCTGGATGTGGGCGGTTGCGACGGCATAGGACTCGCGCACGTTGCGGCGCACGGAACCGGGTTCAAGCTGTGTTCATCGTTCGCGGATCACTTCATCGCCGACCGCAAGGGTGAGATCGGGCACGGGGTCGCGGACTGGGACGTGCAGTTGGAAAAGTGGCGTGAGGCGCTGCAGTCGAACGCCGAGGCATTCATGGCCGGAGACGTGGGGGTGACCCACGAGATGCTTCGCAACCCGCGTGGCTACGAAGACATCGCCCGGCTGATGGGACAACGAGAGGAAGCGTAATGACTCCTGAAGACGCGACACAACGAGCACAGGCGCTCGACATTACCCAGCATGTGATCGTGCGTGCGCCGGCTGGCTCAGGCAAAACCGAGCTGCTGGTACAGCGATGCCTCGCGGCACTGGCCGTGGCGAGCGAGCCGGAGAGCGTTGTTGCCATCACATTTACCGTGAAGGCCGCGAACGAAATCCGTCAGCGCCTGTATAGCGCGCTGGAGCGGGGAACCGGCGAGGCGCCGGCGGCCGAACATGCGCTCACGACATGGCAGCTGGCCAAGCGTGTGCTCGAACGGGACGAGGCGATGGGCTGGGGACTGCTGGTTAATCCGGCGCGACTGCAGGCGCTCACCATCGATGCGCTCAACGCGCGCCTGATTCGTCAGCTGCCGATCCTGAGCGGATTGGGTGGCCCGATCGATGCGCTCGACAATCCCTATCCGGCCTATGAGCAGGCGGTCACGGCCCTATTCGAGGAGTACGAGAACGACAGTCTCGATACGGACGTGCGCGCGGCGCTCGAACAGGTGCTCGTGTTCGCAGACAACAGCCTCGACCGGCTCATGCCGATGTTCGTCTCGATGCTCGAAAAGCGTGAGCAGTGGCGTGATCTGCTGGGTGACGCGGGCGATACCGGCGATGAGCAGGCCGTCCTCACGGCGCTGGTTGGCCAGCGTGTAAACGATCTGGTCGATGTGCTGCCCGTTGAAGCATGGACGTTGATTGCCATCGCTGATTCAGTCTCTCACGCGAACACCGACTGGGCCGCTGCGCTGCATCGCTCCTCGGGCCGCTCGCCGGGGCAGGTTGTCGCGTGGCAGGGTTTTGCACGGACACTGCTGACAACCCTGGGCGACTGGCGCGCGAAGCTCACCAAGCGAGAGGGTTTTGCCGCCGACGATCCGCAGACACCCGACGCGCGGGCGGCGCTGGAAGCGCTCAAAGGTCATCCGGACAGCGAAACCGTGCGCGAGCGGCTGGTCTCCATGATGACCTTGCCCGTGCTGGAATACCCCGAGTACGCCGATACCTTACGTCGGGCGCTCTCGCAGACGCTGTCTCGCTGCGTGGCGCATCTGATGCTGTCGTTTCATGCCGAGGCCGGCGTGGACTTCTCCGAAATCGCCTTGCGTGCCGCAGCCGCCCTGCGCGGCGGCGCCAGCGAGGATATGTCGGTGATGTCGCGGCAGAACATGCTCATCGAGCATCTGCTGGTGGATGAATATCAAGACACCAGTACGCTTCAGAACGAGCTGATTGCCTCGCTGGTCGAGGCCTGGGATGCAGAAGAGGGGCGCTCGTTGTTCCTTGTCGGCGATCCGCAGCAGTCCATCTATGGCTTTCGCCAGGCTGAAGTGCGCGAGTTCATGTCGATCTGGGAGAACGCGGCCTTCGCGGGCCTGCCGCTTACCTGCCTGACCTTGACCCAGAACTTCCGCTCGCGCCCGGCGGTGGTCGATGGCTGCAATAACATTCTCGCTGCCGGCTTCCCGAGTATCGGAGATCGTGACAACGGCGTCGTGTCGCTGAGTCGATCGAAAGCCGCCCGTGACCCCGAGGCCGGGGCCGGCGTGTGGATGCACCGGGTCGACTACGAAGACTGGACGGATGAGGCAGAGCGTGTCGCTGGTCTTGTGGCCGAGCGCCTCGAAGAGAAACCCGGCGCCGATGTGGCAATCCTCACTCGGGCGAAGTCTCATGTCGCGCGCATTCTCGAAGCGCTCGCCGCACGCGGCATTGCGTACGCCAGCCAGGATCTCAATACCCTCACCGGGCGTGGCCCGGCGGCGGATGCTATCGCGCTGATTCGCGCGCTGTGGCACGCCGCAGACCGGGGCTCGTGGGTGGAGTTGCTGCGCTCGCCGCTGGTCGGCCTATCGCATGCCGATCTCGTGTTGCTCTGTCGCAACGCGCTTTATGTGCCGATCCCTTCGTTACTGGCGGACGATGAACGCATGGCCATGCTCAGCGATGACGGTCGCCAGCGTGTCGCGCGCCTGATGGATGCGATTGAAGCGGCCCGCGCTGACGTGAATCGTTGCAAACGTCTGGATCGTCTCGCGGGGAGCGTATGGCTCGCACTCGATGGCCCGGCCTGCATGGATGCCACCGCCGAGCGAGATGTCGAGCGCGTGTTTGACGTTCTTGCCGAGCATTGCGTCGCCGGCCAGCTCGAATCTCTGGAGCGTTTCACCGCCCAGCTTAATCGTCTGTTCGCGAACACCAGCGAAGGCCGCGTCCAGGTCATGACTATTCACAAGGCAAAGGGGCTGGAATTCGATACCGTGTTCCTGGTCGGGACGGGGCGCGGGACGGCGTCTCCAGATCGGCCGCTGTTGCATCGCGTGCGTACCCGTCATGGCGTGCTGACTGTGCCGCGCGCGCCGCGATTCGCCGACAAGAAAGATCCCACAGTAGCGCTCTACGAGTTCGCGCATGTGATGGCTACCTCGGTGCAGCGCAACGAGTCCATGCGCCTGCTGTACGTGGCCATGACCCGCGCAAAGAGTCAGCTGCATGTGGTGGTCAATCTCAAAGGCGATCGCCCGGAGAAGAGCACGCTGGTCGAGCCCGTATGGGATGCGTTGGTTGCTTATGAGCAGGCTCCGCCGGCGCTCACCTTGTCGAAGGTAGATGACAAGGCGCGTTTCGTCCCGTGTCCGCCGCGTCTGCCGGCAGGGCATGCTTGCCCTCTCGAAGGCCGCGATATCCTTGCGCCCGCGATCAAGAGCACCTCGCCGAGTGAGCGCGTGTTTAAGGCCGCACCCGTGAAGCAGCATAGCGTCGAAGACGGTGAGACCGCCCGAATCATTGGCATCATGTATCACCGGGTCATGGAGACGCGCGCGCGCCGCGCTGCGCCTCTGGATTTCGAGCCGTCTGAGCTACGGGCTGCGCTGGTGGCAATGGCGCGACGTGAGGGGATGCCGGAGCCGGATGTGGCGCGCGCCGCCGGGCATGTAATCGAAATGCTCGATCGCACCCGACGCTGCAAGGCGTTGGCCGATGAGGTCTTCAAGGCAGGGCGGAGTCTGGTCTCGGAGTATCACTACACCGGCCAGGTCGGAGGTCGCTGGACAACCGGCATCATCGATTTGGTGAGCTGGTCGAGCCAGGCTGAGCGCACGATCTGGGTCTTGGACTACAAGGCGAGCGTGGTCGATCCGGCCATCACCGATCGCGCGGGCCTGATTGCCGGGCTGGTCGTGCGTTATCGCGGTCAGCTGGTGGAGTACGCAGACGCCGTCCGGGCCCTAAATCCGGGCTTTGACGTACGCACGGCGCTTTTCATTCCGGCATTCGGTCACCTGGAGGTGGTCGATACGGCCACCGAGGAGGCAGCGGCATAGTGCTCCAGGGCGAATTCGCTACGCAGCAGGACGCTTTCATGGATGAGGCGCATACCACTGCACGCGATGCCCAGACGAAAAAAACCAGCAGCCTGCACGATCGATATCACGATAGAAGGCGCACAGCCTGATACCTGCGATGTAGCCGTGCAGCGGCTCCTGGGATTTGCTCGCCAATGGGAAATTGCGGTCTCCGGCCCGAGTGCATATCGGCGGGTCGGAGACCCCATCGTTGCCACAGAGCAGCCGTTGCGTCAGATGCGGATTCACGGCCGGCGAGTACGACTACGAGCCGTCAACCAAGAAGTGATCGAGGCGATGCGCGAGCTGCAGATGCCGTGCGCGCTCGCGCTCGACGTCACCATTCTGGCCACCAAAAAACGAACGGCGCGGGGTGTGGCCACATCCTCACATTGAGCACCCACAGTTAGCCATGCGATGTGCGGAATGCACCGATCTTCTGGCAACGTCATACCCTTGGTCCGCGGTAGAAGTCTTTTCTCACGCGTTCAGTGGCAACCTCACAGGGGATATAGATGCAGCCGCACACAATGACCGTTCACGAAATCTTCGAGAAAGAGCGGTTGCACGTCGTACCGTTGTTTCAGCGTCCCTATGTCTGGTCACAGGACGATCAATGGGCGCCTCTCTGGGATGATATCGAGACGCAGGCACAGAATTGTCTTGAGTCATTCGATCGAACAGGGGAGATCCAGACGTCCCACTTTCTGGGCGCGATCGTGGTGGACTCTGCCAAGGTCTACGGCCGCGGTGTTGCACGCGCGAATGTGATCGACGGCCAGCAGCGACTGACCACGCTGCAAATCTTTCTCGCCGCGCTTCGAGACGTGGCTGAGAAATACAGCGAGGAAGACGCCGAGGCAGTTCGCGTGCTTACGCAGAACCGTGTCTCAGGCTCTGATTACGAACAGCGTTTCAAGGTTTGGCCGACCAATAGCGATCGTCAGGCATTCGCTGCGGTGATGACTGCGGGTTCGCCCGAGGCTCTGCGCGACCTTTTGGACGATCAGATAACCCAAGGGAAGCTGCCGCAGCTGGCGCGCGCGTACGAGTTCTTTCACCGCACAATCACGTCGTTCCTCGAGAACGATGAGGATAGCTTGCCTGCTGTGCGCGAGGCCGACCATGCACAGCGGGTCTACGCGATCATTCATGCGCTTCGCACTGCCGTGTCATTGGTCGTTATTCAGCTGGAAGAGAACGACGACCCGCAGATCATCTTCGAGACGCTCAACGCACGCGGACAGCCGCTCATGCCCTCGGACCTGATTCGCAACACGATCTTTCTCGAGGCCTCGCGTAGAAAGCTCAATGGCGAGGATCTCTACACGCGGTACTGGAGTCACTTCGATACGACCCAGAGTGCTGCCAACGACGACCACCGCCTGTTCTGGCACGCCATGGAGAGCCAAGGGCGCCTCTATCGGCCACGTATCGATCTGTTCTTCTATCACGACCTCGTGCTTCGCACCGAACGTGTCCTGAATATCAGCCACCTATTCAGAACCTTCCGTGAGTGGAGGTCGCGGGCGGCTCTCGACACGGAAACCTATCTGGCCAGCCTTGAGCGGCGAAGCAAAAATTTCGCGCAGCTGGTCAATCCCGCCGGCACCGATCGCCTGGGCGTCTTCGCCAAGCGCCTGAAGGCCCTGGAGACCAGCACCGTCTATCCGATTCTTCTATGGATGATGGAGCGTAGCCCGAGCCAGCTCAGCGAAGAGTCGCGCGATCGAATCGTCAGCGACCTTGAGTCTTACCTCGTGCGCAGGTTCGTGGGTGGCTATACCCCGAAGAACTACAACAATTTCTTCATCGGTTTGTTGCGTCGTCTGTCGAGCGACCACGACACATCATTGCAGCCGCAGGATGTCGTGCGCGAGTACCTGCTGGAAGGGGAGGGGCCGACAAATATCTGGCCTAGCGATAGTGCGTTCCTCCACGGGTGGCTCAACCGACCGATCTACTACAAGACGAAGCCGTTTCGCGCCGCGATGGTGCTTCGGGCATTGAATGACGGTATGCGCACCAGCCGCTCAGAGGCGATGACGCCGCCTTCCGATCTCACTGTGGAGCATTTGATGCCCCAGAAGTGGGAGGCCCATTACCCGTTTTCTGACGAGTTGCCGGAACCAGAGAACGAAGAGACGTTGGTTAATCGACGTCAGCGGCTCTGCGACACCATCGGGAACCTAACCCTACTCACGTCCAGCCTAAATAGCTCAGTCGGTAATGCTGCGATCGGCAAACGTGTGGCCAAGATACGGGACGACAGTGATCTACGCCTCAATGCCCACTTTCGAGATGGGGTGTTCGAACAATGGGATGAGCGCGATATCGAGCAGCGCGGACGCCGATTGTTTGAGGTCGCTACCGAGATCTGGCCGAAGCCGGCCGCGCCGGTCACTGATATTGACGAACAGACCTGACTCAACAATCCATCGGTGCTAGCCCCGAGACGCGGTGTTGTCTCGGCTCTCGCCGATCCGAGTATAGAATTGCGTGATGTCGAACTTCCTCTATCCGATTCCGAATGGGCGTGCCGGCGAGGCGATCCTGCGAACCTGGCATCAGATACGCAAGACCGGTATAGCCAGTGCTCAGCCGGTTGCCGTGGATGGCTCCTACCTGCGTGTCGGCTTCGGTGGGCATCACTCCAACGAGTTGATACTGGCGCTGCTGGCAGGCCTGGCGAATCCGGAACAGGCAGAGCAGGCGCAAGATCCGGTCTGGCGTCTACCGAAAATGATCGGCCTGATTTCTTCGCTCGACTCGAAGCAGAAAGATGCCTTGTTCGCGTTGGCACGAACCGATCTCCGGCCAACGCTTTATGAGGCGGTCTCCACGCTGATCCAGATCGAGGATCTTCAGGATTACTTCGAGCACGAAGCGCATACAGACATCGAGCCTGTATGGCAGCACTACACGATCAGGCCTTCGGGATACGCGGCGTTCAATCACGCGACCCTTAGCGAAGGCAATCCACCCGACTGGGGTGTGTTTGACGCACTTCGAAAACGCGCCCAGCGTGAGCGCATGGACGAGGGTCGGCGCGTCGCGCTGGTCACCATTCTCTCGATCTACAACAGCGAAGATACGGCTGTGTCGTTCAAAGGCCGCGGCTGGACTTTGAGAGCTGGGGCGCTGGGCCGTTATGTGCGGGATCGCGCTGAGCGTCAACCGATAGCATTCGACGCGTTCGTGCAAGCGCTGGCGGTTTATCCCGGCTGGTGAACTACTGAGCTGGTGGCGTTGGCGTAAACCCCAGACCACATGCGGCCGCTAGCTCTATGACAATCGGCAAGACGAGCGCGTGGTCGATTAATCATCGTCGCTGAAAGCGGCGTCGAAGCGACCGTTCATGTAGTCGCTGTTCACCGTCGCATCATCAACGTAGCCGTAATCGGCCAGAGCGCGATTGAGCCGGCGTGTTGGAATCACCTCGCGGTGAAATCGCTCGAGGTCGAAGTGTTCGATCCGGCCTGACCGGAATAACGTCACCACTTCGATATCTTCAGGGACTTTCGCCGGGAAGTGCTTTTGCCTGTAGTCAACGACAACGCCGGGTTCTTTCTGGTCGGTCTGCCCCATAGACGGCTGCTGCACGATCGAACCGCGCACGGGTTCCCATAGGCGCTGACATGCCGAAAGCCGTGTTTCGCCGGTGCGAGGGGTGCGGTTGTAGGTTCCGCTGGGATGGCGATTCGTGTCAGCCATATTCGACCTGGTAGATAAGACGTCGCCAACAGGCTTACGCCGTTACGCAGATGTCGTGTGAGCCATCAGAGTCTGCCATCGGCAGAAATGATTTTCCATTGACCGCTGTAACAATCATATAAAGAGGGTGAACGAGGAGTCTCGCTCGTAGACTGAAGGACTGGCATTCGACGTACCAGCGGTATTTTTTCGCGAGTCGAGCCGAATCGCTGTGGTGCTTGCCCTTTAAGGGGCAAAGCCCACGACGACGCAGACCCGCCAGATGTTTCAATACTGCTTGTACGCCCCGTTGCGTCTATACGCCGATCGTTTCCACCTGCGGTTCGGCTTATCGCTGATTCCGTTGCTGCTGTTGCTGATCGCTCGCGATATAACGCATACCCCGACCTCGGTTCTGGATCTGATCTTGTTCGCATGGCCTATGGTGCTGGTCTTCGGGTGGTTCGTGCCGTTGCCCTCGACGCATGTGTCGCCGCCCAAAGCAGCGCTCGTGCGCCGTTAAGCCATGTGCGGAACTGATAAGGACTGCGGGTGTGGCTGCAGTGACGCGTCGTCATTGGACGCGAGCCGCCGCGACTTCATCAAGGCCGTGGGCGGAATGGCGTTGGGCGGACTCGGGGCCGGGGCTTCTCTGACCCCGGTCGAGGCCTACGCCGCCAAAGCAAACCTGCTCGGCTCCGTGATTCCGGCGATGGGTGATTGTTTCGATCACCAAATCGTCGGTGTCTGCACTTGTGGCTTTCCGCCCGTGCCGTGTGGATTTCGAGTCCGTCACTACCTGCCGGTGGCCATGGTCGAGTGCATTACCTCGCCGGACGACAGCGTCATCATAGGTTCGAGCACCGCCAGCCTCTCGGGTACACGCCGGTTATCCACGAGCGGCCCCGATCGCCAGACGGGTTTCGATACGAATGTCTGGGCGATCAACGATGCCGTTCGCTCGGGATTAACCTATGGATTCAGCAACTGCGGCTGGTGTGACTCTGGCGACGCCCGCGACTCGCATAGTTCAACTTCTGGTCCCTCGGGCACTGGGTCCCTGGACGCCGCGGATAACTTGATGGGCTGCGGGCTCAGCCTGGGCTCGATCGTTTCAGGCCTAAACCAGCTCGGCGGCTTCTCGGCGGGCGGCATTACCCTGCCGTTGGCGTACTCCTCGGGCATCGATCAAGAGCACTGGACGACGGGCTGTCGTGATCGATTCGAGGCAACGGTTCGCGCGCCCTTGGTGCCTCCGATGTGCTCGGTGAGTCTGCCCGACGGGGTTGCGGACGCACTCAGCGAGCGTGCCGGTCAGATTGGCAATTACATGCCAGGCAGCATCAGCCGTAGTGACGTTTGTATCGGTGGCATGGGGCCGTTGTACCCACGGCAGATGAACGCACAGGGCAAGACCGACCCTATCGGTGCATTGGTCACTGCATGGCGTGCGCTTCACCTGGCTCACTTCGATCTGAGCACGTTCAACTACCGGGTCGACCCCAACGACAACAAGTGGCAAATGCTCTATCCGAATGTCGGTAGCAGCTGCTTTCGCCTGACCGATTCCGTTGAACACCTCGAGGATGAGATTGGCGTTTCCGAAGATGGCCGATATGCCTTCATCTACTGGACGCCTGTCACCTGTTGTATCGACTTCCAGGAGTACGGATGTACCGCAGCAACTGGATAAGCCATGGGGCCGGCGCGCTCATGATCGTTGTGGTTGCGGTCACGGCCCACGCCCAGCCTCAATGGCGAGATCACCGGCTACCGGACGGCCTGGCAAACGTCTCACTCGAGCAGCGAGTCGGCTATCTACGCCGGCATCTCATCGAGCCGGCCAATGCCTCGGCAAGTGCCCAGCTCGCGAGCGCGGCACATGAGCGTCCCACGTCCGAACAGCTGGGCGCCGTGGCTCGAAAGGCACCGTCGCCGATAGCACGGGATCGGCTGGTTATCGAGACGTTCATCACCCCGGCCATGACCGATCAGGTTGTCGGCGCGCTGTGCGCGCTCAAGGGGATCGGCGACAAGGTCCAGGTGACAGTCGAGCACCGGAACTATGTTGTGCTTGAGCCTGAGTCCGTCCAGCCGAGTGTATCGGTATCAACTGACTGCCTGGACGATTGGCATGCCACGACCGACTACGGCGGCGAGATCACCCGCGGCCGCGGCGTGCCGCAGCTGCCGTATTTCGCCGCTCATTACGGTGGAAAGACCGTACAAGGTGACTTGGCCAGCTATCGCCACAAGATCGAGCAGCTGGCCATGCAGTACGGCCTGTAGCAGTTGCGGCGCGCCATACGCGCGCGAGACTTGCCCGACCCGCTCATAAACGCACGAGAACAACCATGCTTCGCCCCCGTTTTGCAGTCCTCATGCTGGCGCTGTGCCTTGGCGTCGGCCATGCCCATGCCAAGACGCTCACTGGCACCGCCGGCAAAGTCTTCGATGGCGACACTTTCATTCTGGAGATGGAGGGGTCAACTCACGAAACGGAAAAAATCGTACGCTAAGCCGCGCCGCTAGCACGCGGCGCATAATAGCTACTCGTGATTCGCCAAGCACTCGACAATGCGGCAATCCCCAATTCGACCCCCGTTGCAGGCATGGAGCATATCCTCCAGTGATTCTTCCAGCGCGTGCAGGGCCGCAAGCTTGCCCCGCACGGATTCAAGATGCTTTCCCGCCAGCCGCGCCACGTCTTCACAGGAAGCATCGCGTTGATCCGCTTGTTTCAGCAGCGTGCGCACATCGTTTTGACTGAACCCCATTTCCCGGCAGCGCTTGATGAACGTAAGCCGTTCGACGTGTGGCGGGCCGTAGTGGCGCTGGCCACCCTCACTGCGGCCCGCTTCCGGCAGCAAACCTATATCGCCATAGTAACGGATCGTGGCCGCCCCCACGCCTGTGCGTCGAGCCAGATCGCCAATACGCAGATCGGATTGCGTCATGAATACCTCGCGCTTGAAGCTCTAGCAACTAGAGGATTCACTGTGCGGTTTCTGTCATCCGCTGGCAAATCAAGCGTAGGAAGATCGCGTGTGCAAGCAAGCCTTGATCAGCCATGTGTCGGCGCGCAACGCGACAGTATTTTCGGGCATGTGCGCGGTGTATGCCTTGGCGTTGCTTGTTGGCGCCGTCCTGCCGCTGGCTTTCGCGCCGTTGGGTTGGTATTGGCTAGCCGTGCTGTCGCCGGCTGTTCTATTCCTACTGGCCGCCCGTCTACCGAAACGCCAGGCGCTCTGGGCGAGCTATTTCTTCGGTCTGGGTTACTTCGGCGTAGGCGTGTCCTGGGTGTTTATCAGCATCAGTCGCTACGGCAGCGGACCTGTGACTGCCATGCTCGTCACTGTGGGCTTTGTGGCCTTGTTGGCCTTGTTCCCGTGGTCAGCGGTGTTTCTCGTGCGCACCTTATGCCCGCGGATGGGTGGTTTCGCACTGTGGCTTGGATTGCCGGCGGCATGGGTATTGAGCGAATGGGCCCGGCTCTGGTTCCTGACCGGCTTTCCTTGGCTCTTTCTAGGTTACAGCCAGATCGGCACACCGCTTGCCGCAATCGCACCGGTGTTTGGCGTGCTGGGCGTGAGCTTTGTGGTGACCGTGATGGCAGGGGCTCTGGCGTGGACGGCGCTTTGTGTGAATCTGCGGCGCCTGGCAATCACCAGCGGCGCACTGGTCGCGCTATTGATCGGCGCAAGACTGCTTGATCGTGAATGGACCGAGCCGGTAGCCAAGCCACTGTCCATCGCACTTGTGCAGGGGAATGTGGAACAAGACAGGAAGTGGAAGCCGGAGGCGCTCGCGTTCACCTTGAGGCGCTATCGAGCGCTTACCCAACCCTACGCGGGAATCGACCTTATCGTCTGGCCGGAAACCGCCGTGCCGGCGTGGTTCGATCAAGACAACGCGTAGGGTGCAGTTTCGGAAGCTGTTGCGTAGCTGAGTGTCTGATTCATATATCGCCGCGAGAGATTATCGGCTCGGACTGTTGCGCAGCTAGAGAACGCTGGTTTGTTGCGTCCACATGAGCCGAGCAGCGCGGCGGGCTTCGAAGGATCAGCCGGTGTAGCGGCTTTCGGGCCAGAAGCGGACCTCGTGATCACTGATTCGGCTAGCTTGCTATGACTCATAGATGGGGGGCGGTAGTCGATAGCGGGGTATGGTCGGGAGTGCGGAGCCGCCTTTCTTTACACCGCGGCGAAAGTAAAGCCCGGGATCGCTTAGTCGCTCGCGGCGTTGGGCCGTATGTCGCTGTCAGTTGCTGCCGACCTAGGCGATGAAGTATGGGACGCCAGCCGAGCCGGACTTGTTCGTTTTCCGTGGAGCAACGCGGGCCTACTTCAGGCTTGTAGAATGGATATAAAAGCTTGGGTAGACTCGCTTTGCCGTTCGCTCGGCGTGATAGCCCAGAGCGGTTTATAGAGTCTTTTAGGGCGGAGCGACAAAGCGCATAGTCGGGCAGCAGCGACGTCCGCAGACACCGCCGAACGCAGGACCAGCGATATGCCTTGTTCGTGAATGACCGCCTGCTTGACGGCTTCGGTACTACCGAGTTCGGCCGCAACTTTTGGTAGCAGTTCGTTGCCGAAGAATTCGCGTAGCAGTCGCCCCGTACCGGTACCCGGCTCACCGCCCAGAAGCGGCATGGCCGCTAGTTCCTCGCGCGCTACAGTCTGACGTTTCGCCCAGGGGTGGATCGGTGCGACGATCACGACCATCTCTTCGCGCTGCCATAGGCGCGCTTCGAGGTCGCTACGTTCGTGCCAATGTTCGGTCAGTGCGAGGTCGATTTCCCCGCGTTCCATACGCTCTATGATATGTGCGTTACGGTCGATGGATACCTCGGGCGTCCGTATTTCAGGTCGGCTTTCGCGCAGACGCTGAAGCAACCGAGGCAACAGATAGATACCGATATTCGATGAAGCACCGATCGACAGGTGTTCTTCCAGTGCATCGCGGCGTGCCTGTGCGCTCAGGCTTAGCAACGCATGGGCACGCGGCAAAAAACGTGAACCGGCGGCCGTCGGCGCAGCGCGCCCGCCGTGCCGATGCAAAAGCGCAATGCCGATATCAGCTTCCAGACGTCGAATGCGGTGCGACAGGCTCGCCTGGGATATCCCCAACGCTGTTGCAGCACTTCGAAAGCCGCCTTCGCGGAGCACGCTAACGTAGCTTTGTACATACACCAGGTTCAGCATTCGATGTCGTGTTTAAGCGGCCTGTTCACAGGATCCAGCGGTTCGCCGCCCATCAAAACTCGAATGATGTTTTCCGCCGCGCGCATCTCGATGGCCCGGCGCACGTCGGCCACCGCCGAGCCGAGATGCGGGGTGAACAGCGTACGGGGGTGTCGCCGCAAAGCGCTGTCGATCGCTTTCGGCCGCGGTTCGCGTGATAGATCTTCCATCTCGAACACATCCGCCGCGTAGCCGCCAAGCCGGTTAGCGAGCAGCGCTTCGCGTACCGCTACCTCATCGACTACCGAGCCGCGCCCCGGATTAATAAGCAGCGCATGAGGCCGCATCATGGCTACCGTCTCGCGGTTAATCAGGTGCAAAGTAGTATCCGTCAGCGGGGCGGCGAGGACCACGATATCGCTGGCTTCGAGCAACGCGTGCAGGGGTAAGTGCTCGGGATATTCACGAGTCTCGCTGCGATCACTGATCTCGCTATAGCAGAGCCGCACATCGAAGCCCGCCATGCGTTGCGCGATCGCCTGGCCAATGGCGCCGAACCCTATGATGCCGACCGTTCGGTTCGCCAGACCCGTGCCATAGAAACGCGGGCTCCACCCGGTAAAAGCGCCGCTACGTACGAATGCATCGCCGGCGACAATATGTCGGGCGAGGCCGATCGTGAGTCCGATGGCCAGTTCGGCGGTCGGCACAGTCAGCAGGTCGGGCACGTTTGTAACCCAGATCCCGCGCTGTGTGCAGGCCTCGATATCGATATTGTCGTAGCCCTTCAACGCCCCACCCACTACCTTCAGCTGTGGGCAACCGGCCAGCAGGTCCTCGTCCACACGATCGGTCATGAAGGCCATGATCGCTTCGGCTGTGTAGGCTTCTTCCTTCAGCCGCGACGCAGACCAAGCGTTACGGCCGTCGTTAAGGATCAATCGGGCGTGTTCGGCGAGACGCTCGCGAGTCTCCGCGAAGGCCTTCTGCGTGAGTACGACGGCTGGGCGTTTGCTGTTTACGCGCACGTTCATTGCAAACGCCGGCGCAGATAGGAGCCAATACCATCGACGATCATGACCATCGCCAGAATCAGCAGAAGGATGGCAAAGACTTCTTTGTACTGGAGGATTCGCAGACTGCCAATCAGTTCGAAGCCGATGCCGCCTGCACCGACCAGGCCCATCACCGTGGAAGCGCGGAAGTTGTATTCCCAACGATAGATCGACACATCGAGGAACTGCGGCAATACCTGGGGCAGCACGCCGTGCCATATGGTCTGAAAACGGCTCGCGCCTGTTGCGCGCACGGCTTCGACCGGCGCGGGATCGGCATGTTCGATGGTTTCGGCGAAAAACTTGCCGACCATGCCGATCGAATGCAGGCCGACCGCGAGCACGCCGGCTAGCGGGCCGAAGCCCACCGCGGCAACGAAGATGATGCCCATGATGAGTTCCGGCACCGTACGCAGAAAATTGAGCACGTTACGGGTGGCGTAGTACACGCCAAGATTGGGTGTGGTGGTGCGCGCGCTTAGAAAGGCCATCGGCACCGACGCTAGAACCGCTACTGCCGTGCCCGCGACACTCATAGCTAAGGTATCGGCCAAAGGCATCATCCAGCTGCGCCAATCTGAGAAATCGGGCGGCAGCATGTTAACCATCAGTTCGAACAGGGCCGGCAGTCCGAGGGCCAGACGTGAAGCATCTAGCAGGCCAACGAACTCGCAGGCGATGCCGATAAGAACGATAACGACGGTGAGCTGGGCGATTAGCCAGCGCCGCCGGCGGCGCTCCCCGGCGAGCAGGCTGTCATAAGTGGAGGACATGCTCATCGGTTAATCCAGCAGCGGCATGAGATCGCGTACGACGTCATAATCGCTGTCCTCGATCTTCCCAAAGCCTTCAGCGCCTAGAGCGCCGAGGATGTCTTCGTCCGCAAGTTCCATGAAAGCGCTGCGGATCTTGTCCTTGAGCTGATCGTCGAGATAGGACTGCATCACCCAAGGGTATTGCGGGTAGGGTTCGGAATAGGTGAGCACCTGCACCTTGTCCTTTGAGATGATTCCGCGCTCAATGAGCGACTCGAAGATAGGCTTAGACAGGCCGCCAGCCTTGGCATGTCCGTTCTGAACCGCGGTCGCGACCGCGTCGTGCGAGCCAGTGAAGTTCTCTTGGTAGTCGCGATCGGTTTCGAGGCCTGCGTCGAGCAGCACCTTTTTGGGAATCAGGTGACTAGAAGTCGAGGCCGGATCACCGTACGCCATCGGTTTGCCCTGAATATCGCTGATCTTGTCGACTCCGGCTGCAACGTTGCCCACCAGAACGGAACGGTAGGTTGTCTCGCCGTCCTTGAGTTTGGCCGCAAACGGCTCGAGTTGTGCGCCGCTTTTATTTGCGAGTACATAAGAAAGCGGGCCGAAATAGGCCAGATCGATCCGCTCGAACCGGGCGGCTTCGATCATGGAGGAGTAGTCGGTGGTGACCACAAGTTTGATCTGTTTACCCAGGCGATCTTCGAGATAGCTTTGTAGCGCGGCGTTCTCTTTGATGATGGTCTGAGGCGATTCGTCCGGTAGCAGGGCAACTCGCAGCGTGTCGGGGTTGGCCTGCCCGGCGATCGCCGGTACGCACAGGGCGAACAGCGATAGGGCGAATAACTTGCGAAGCATGTGAGATCCCTCTTGGTACGTGTGAAGTGTCGAATCAGCGACTCAGGCAGCGCTGCGTGATTGAGCGGCTGTTGCGGTAACCGCATTGCTGCCGTAGATACGGGTCAGGCTGTCGTCACACAGCTGGGTGACCGGCCCATCAAAAACAACGCCGCCGTCGGCCAGGCCGACCACGCGGTCAGCGAACTCGCGTGTGTATTCCACTTGGTGCAGGCTCACAATCGCGGTCAGCCCTCGTTCGCGGCAGACGTTGCGCAACAGCGAGAGCACCTTGCGGGAGGCATGGGGATCCAGGCTTGCCACGGGTTCATCGGCGAGGATCAGCGGCGCCTGCTGGGTCAACGCCCGGGCGATTCCAACGCGCTGTTGCTGGCCACCGGAGAGCTGATCGGCACGCACGAGCGCCTTGTCGAGCAGATCGACGCGCTCAAGGCTTTCCAGTGCGAGCTGCCGATCGTCCTGCGACAGCGGCCAAAGCGTACGCCAGAAGCCGTGATGACCCAGACGCGCTGTTAGCGTGTTCCGCAGAACGCTCGACCGTGGTAGCAGCTGATGCTGTTGGAAGATCATGGCAGTCTGCGCCCGATGCGCGCGGATCTTGCGTGCGGAGTCGAGGGCGCCCAGCCCCTGGCTAACAACGCGGCCCGACGTTGGAGTATGGAGGCGATTCAGACATCGCAGCAGCGTTGACTTACCAGCGCCTGAAGGGCCGAGGAGCACCGTAAGCTCGCCGGTATTAAAAGCCAGATCGGTCGAATGTAATGCCGTAATGTTGCCACCGAAGCGAACGGCGAGTTGTTCGACACGCAGCATGGCGCACCTCTGATGATCGAAAACGGTCGATCGGCTGGGGTTGCCGATCGATATTTTCGTTCACCTTGGCGCACGTGTATGACGACGGTGTGACTGTGGCGATGAATCTTTTCTGACGCGTTCCGCCTAGCCAAATTACGCGGCCGAGCTGGAGCCGGCTGAATAAAGCCCCTTCGGCTTCCGCTTCGTGTTAAGGCAATCGGGGCTGAAGGGGCAGCGTTGCCGATGCGGTCATTGCCGATGCTGGCCTATGCTCGCCTGTCATGCCGGCTACGGGGATGCTGTGAGGGCCGCGGCGCCAACTATGCGTGCTTCGGCCGATTATCCCATCCATAGTTACTTGCTGCCACGCAAGCGCACTAACGGCGAGCATCTGACTAACTTCGTGACTTCGGCTAAGTCGCTGTCCTCCTACGCCGACATATCGCCGCGCCCATAGGTTTCGAGAATTCAGGTCACGCGCCGTCGATGCTGATATTGGTGCTCGTCTTGCAGCTCGTTCGCGCTAGCCTTTCGGCGTTTGAATAGCCGAACATCGGGTTTCCCTTTCTTGCTTTTCTGAGCGTAATTCGTTGCGTGAACAGACCCGCTCAAAACCCTCGATTGACCGCAGTCGGATATGAGCTATTCAGATAGCTAATAAAACAGTTGCTTAATGACCACTATGGATCGATAGCCGACCTTTCTCACGATGAAGAATCCACCGTTCACGAAAAGCTAGCGGTCGCGTTTGGCTGCCTAGCTGCGCAAAAACGCAACACTTTTGAAGCTGCACTTTGTCTGAATATTTAGACCGACTCCAAACACGCCTCGGCGCACGCGGATCGACCCTGATACTCGGGATTCCCGTACGCACCGACCAAGGCCAGGCATACAATGCCGCCGTCAGTTTGGCTCGTCCGCGTCGATTCTATTACAAGCGCCATCTGGTGCCCTTCGGTGAATACGTCCCACTGCGCGGACTGGTCGGTCCATGGCTCAATATCCTGGGCGCACCGGTAGAAGACTTCAGTGCAGGCCAGCAACCGCGACTGCTATATGCCTCCGGCGTGCCCATCGGTGCATTGATTTGCTTTGATGTGGCGTTCGGCGCTGAAGTCGCCGACCTGCTCCCGGCCGCGCAGTTGTTGGTCAACCTGAGTAACGACGCCTGGTTCGGGGATTCTCTCGGGCCGCATCAACATCTGCAAATTGCGCAAATGCGCGCCATTGAAACTGGGCGTCCGCTCTTACGATCAACCAACACTGGCCTCACGGCCGTGATCGATCACAACGGTCAACTGCTGGCGCGCGCGCCACAGTTCGAGCCGACTGTTTTGCCGGCAGAGGTCACGCCGCGCACGGGGAGCACGCCCTATGTCCGCTGGCGGGACAAGCCGGTGCTGGCTTTCATTGGGATCGCGCTGAGCGTTCTCGTTGGGGTAGGGAGAAAAGGCAAACGAAATTCTTCGCGCTGATCGCTTGACCCTCTAGTGGCTAGAGGTTCTAGGGTTATAGTACAGAAATCACAGTCGATACTCGACTGCGCCGATGTTTGCGAAGAAGAGGACATGAAATGAGCGATTGCGGCTGTGAATTCGAGGCCAAAGACCAGGCTCAACAAAAGGCGCTCTACTGGCTGTTGGCGATCAACGGCGTCATGTTTCTGGCTGAATTCGCGATTGGTTTGCTGGGCGGCTCGACCGCACTGATCGCCGATTCACTCGACAACTTCGCCGATGCGGCGGTTTATTCTGCCGGGCTGTATGCGGTCGGACGCGCCGCTCAGCACAAGGCGCGCGCCGCTTCCATTGGCGGCGTCGTGCAAATATTGCTCGCGTTGTTCGCCGTGGGTGAGGTGGTTCGGCGAACCCTGATGGGCAGCAATCCCGAGCCCAGCTACATGGTGCTGATGGGCGTGGCTGCACTCGTCGCCAATACGGCCTGTTTGCTTATCATCGCACGCCACCGACAAGGCGATGTGCATATGCGCGCGAGCTGGATATTTTCGGCCAACGATGTGATCGCCAATGTCGGCGTCATCATCGGCGGCGCGCTTGTCTATTACTTCGACACGCGTTACCCCGATCTCATTATCGGTCTGGTCGTTGGTTTTATCGTCCTACGCGGCGGTGTCCGCATCCTGAAGGACGCGCGCCAAACGCGAGACGAACTTCAGGCATCATCGCCCTCAGAAGCACTTTGACGTGACGATATTTAAGCGCGATTCGGGCAGGAGGCACAGTTCGTGTCTACGGGGTCGATAGGCACGCTGAAAAGTGCTAGCCCGGCCGACAAACTGCGTTGGTTGGGGTTGTCTCTTGCGCTTCTGCTCGTAGATCAAGCAGCCAAGTACGCGGCCAGCACCTATGTTGACTATGGCGAGCGCAGAGCCGTCACAGAATTTTTTAGCTGGACACACCGTCACAATACGGGTGCCGCATTCAGCTTTCTGGCCGATGCCGGTGGGTGGCAGCGGGCATTCCTGATCGGTGTCGCCGTTGTTATATCAGCCTCGCTGCTGGGCTGGCTGTGGCGCGGGGTGACTTCGCAAGGTCAAGCGATCGCGCTCAGTGCGATTTTAGGCGGTGCGCTGGGTAACTTGACGGATCGCCTGCTACGCGGCCATGTCGTCGACTTTCTCGATTTCCATTACGCACAGTACCACTGGCCGGCATTCAACCTGGCCGATGTCTGGATCACAACCGGCGCTGCATTACTGATGTGGGCACATGCACAATACCGCGAGTGAGCGTATCGGCCGGATCGTTGAGTTCCGGCTCGGGCTGCCTGAATCCCCACCGCTGGCCGGGCATGCTGGAGTAATTTTGAACGACAAGTACCGCACGATACCTAAATTCCTACCGGCCAAAAGCATGGAAAACACCATGAAACTGTTCGTAGCATTGCTGTTGAGCGTGCTGGGCGTCCTCGTGGGGATCGCCCCTGCCGCGGGTCAGACCGGCCCGGGCCGCATGGGCGACGGCGATCTGATGAACGGATCGATGATGCAATGCGGGATGATGGGCGGCCCGATGATGATCGCCTGGCTATTGTTCGTACTCCTTGTCCTTGTCGTGCTGGTGCTAGCCATCGTGGCGCTGATCAAATACCTGCGTAGTTGAGCAACTCCAGGATCCGATGGGCCCATCATTCCCCTGAATCACTGAAAGCGAGCCCGGCTCAAGAGCGAATCTCCTATGACGACGATCGACCTGAAACGCCGCATGCTGTTGCGGTCCGTGGGCGGCCTCGCGGGTATCACCGTTTTGGCGCCCACAGCCCTATTGACGGCATATCACGACACAGCAGTCGCAGGTACAAATCGCGATGGCGCGGCTCATTACGGCCTCGAAAACGGCCCGTTCGACGTCGACATCCGGCTGCGTGCGCAGCCGCACACGGCGCCCATTCTCCCCGGGACGCCCAGCGAGGTCTGGCGCTATACGGCCGAGCTGCGCAACGGTCCCGCGGATACCATCACCCCGGTGGGCGGCAGCTACACCGGCCCGTTGATCCGGCTGCGCCGCGGCCAGCGTTTCCACGCCCGGCTGGAGAACGGCCTGCCGGAGGACACCACCGTGCATTGGCACGGCCTGCACGTGCCGTCGGATGTGGATGGCCAGCCGCGGCTGCCGATCAAGCCCGGCGAGGCGATGACTGTCGCCTTCGATGTCGTCGATCGCGCTGGGCTGTATTGGTACCACCCGCATCCACACGGCCCTAATGGTGGCCGAGTCGGCTTTCAATCCTATGCCGGGCTGGCCGGGCCGCTGGTCATCGAGGACGAGGCTGAACGCGCGCTCGGCCTGCCGGCCGGGGAGCGGGAAATGTTCCTGGTCATCCAGGACCGCAGTTTCGCCGGCGACAACGAGTTGACCTATCTCGACAGCGGCATGGGCACCATGATGACCCGCATGCGCGGCTTCCTCGGCGACCGCATCCTGGTCAACGGACAACCGGATACGGCACGCGAAGTCGCCACCCGACCGTACCGTCTACGCATACTCAACGGCTCCAATTCGCGTATCTACAAACTGGCGTGGAGCGACGGCCGCCCCATGACCGTGCTCGGTACCGACGGCGGCCTGCTGGGTGCGCCGCGTCAATACCCGTTCGTTACCCTGGCGCCGGCCCAACGTATCGATCTGTGGGTGGATTTGTCCGCCAACGAGCCCGGCGATGAATTGCACCTGCTCAGCGACAGCTACCAAGCCGGGATGATGGGTGACGGCATGGGCGACGGTTGCAAGAGAGGTAGTCGTAGGGGCGGCAGGATGGGAAACATGATGGGTGGCTCGGAACTGCCAGCCGGCGCCCGCTTCGACATACTCCCCCTGCGTGTAACGCGGCGCGAACGCGGCAACGAACGACTGCCCAAACGTCTCGCCGAGGATTTGCAGGCGCCGCCGGTCGAGCGCGACGCCCCGGTACGCCGGTTCAAACTGAGCATGGTGATGATGCGTGGCTTCGCCATCAACGGCCGCCAATTCGAAGGTGCCACCGTGGCCGACGACGAAATCGTGCACTTGGGAAGCACCGAGGTCTGGGAGTTTGTCAACGACTCCATGATGCCGCATCCCATGCACGTGCACGGGCTGCAGTTTGCGGTCGTCGGGCGAGAGCAAATCGGCGGCGGCCGGGGCTGGAGCGGTCTGGCGGCCGGACTGGTCGATTCCGGGCTACACGACACGGTACTCGTCCTCCCGGGCGAACGCGTACGCATCGCGTTGACCTTCGCCGACTTCGAGGGGCTTTATTTGTATCACTGCCACAACATGGAGCACGAGGACAACGGCATGATGCGGTATTACCGCGTGCGTGCCTGATGATACTTATCGCTATCTCAGGAGGTAGTTATGTGACGCGCAAGCAGAGTCGTCATTATCGAATTTTCAATCTCAGAACATAGGAGTGACATCATGAGTTTACGTCTAGGCGATACCGCCCCCGACTTCACGGCGGATACTACAGAAGGCCAGATCAATTTCCACAAATGGCTCGGCGACGGCTGGGGCATGTTGATGTCGCATCCGGCGGATTTCACGCCGGTCTGCACCACCGAGCTGGGCGCGGTCGGCGGCCTCAAGGAACAGTTCGCCAAGCGCGACACTAAAGCCATCGTGGTATCGGTGGACTCGGTGGAGGATCACAAGCTTTGGTCGAGCGATATCGAGGAAACCCAGGGCTGCGCCGTGAATTTCCCGATTATCGGTGATGCGGATCGCAAGGTCGCCGAACTCTACGGCATGATCCACCCCAACGCCGGGGACACGTCCACCGTGCGCTCAGTGTTCATCATCGATCCGAACAAGAAGATCCGCATGACGCTGACTTATCCGAAGAGCGCCGGGCGCAACTTCGATGAGATCCTGCGTGTGATCGACTCGCTGCAGCTGACCGACAATTACAAGGTGACCACGCCGGCGAACTGGCAGGACGGCGACGACGTGATCGTATCGCCCGCGCTGTCCAACGAGGAGGCCGAAAAACTCTTCCCCGCCGGCTGGAACGAACTCAAGCCCTATCTGCGCATGACCAAGCAGCCCAACAAGTAATGTGCAGAATGCACTATATAAGCGATCACCCGGGCACACCTAACTTTTGTGCCCGGATTTTGGACTTGGCCGAGCTTGAATCCGTACCTAACGCTACGCCTCTCGACTACTGGGAACGCAATACCTTGCGCTAGTGCGTCAAGGTAAAGCACACCCTATCCGGACGTCAGGGGTCGGATTGTAAAACTGTCAGAATAGGGTCAAATTTAATAATCATTGACGCACGTTACCAAGGGTCATAGAGTTCATTCTGACACTTTGGCTCGGGAAGGCATTTTGGACGGTCACCGCATTGGTTATATCCGAGTTAGCAGCCTCGATCAGAATCCCGATCGCCAGCTTGAGCAGGTTGCGGTGGATCGGGTATTCACAGATAAGGCATCGGGTAAGGATACCCACCGGCCCGAGTTGGATCGGCTGATCGCTTTTGTCCGGGAGGGCGATACCGTCGTCGTTCATAGCATGGACCGCCTGGCCCGGAATCTCGACGATTTACGCCGTCTGGTCCATGCGCTGACTGAACGCGGCGTATGCATCGAGTTCGTCAAAGAGAATCTGACCTTCACCGGCGAGGCGTCGCCGATGGCCAATCTTATGCTGTCCGTCATGGGTGCATTCGCCGAGTTCGAGCGCGCGTTGATTGGCGAGCGTCAACGCGAAGGCATCGCCTTGGCTAAAAAGCGTGGAGCGTATCGGGGGCGCAAGAAAGCCCTCTCATCCAACAGGATTGCTGAGCTTCGGCAGCGCGTCGCGAATGGCGAGCAAAAAGCCAAGCTGGCTCGGGATTTTGGTATCAGTCGTGAAACGCTCTATCAATACCTGAAGACGGATGCCTGACGATGCCCCGTCGCCGCCTATTGACTGCCGCCGAACGCGCCAGCCTACTCGCCTTCCCGGCGACGGACGACGAACTCATCCGACACTACGCGTTCTCCGAGCCCGACCTGTCGGTGATCCGACAGCGGCGTGGCCAACACAATCGTTTCGGTTTCGCGGTGCAATTGTGTTACCTGCGCTATCCCGGCATCGCGCTGCCGACCGATGCCGCACCGCCTGCGTCTTTGCTGACCCTTATCGGCCAACAGTTGGATATCGAGCCCGACATTTGGTCGCAGTATGCCCAGCGGCCTGAAACACGACGTGAGCACTTGGCGGAATTGCGGGCGTGGTTGAACCTGTCGCCGTTCAGCCTCGTCGATTATCGGCGTCTCATTGATCCGATCGCTGATCTCGCTCAACAAACAGACCGAGGCATCGTTCTGGCTGAAGCGCTGGTCGAGATGCTACGACAACAACGCATCATCCTGCCGCCGCTCGATGTCCTTGAGCGCGTGTGCAGCGAAGCGCTCACGCGCGGTACCCGGCTCGTGTATGAGGCGCTGACCGAATCATTAACGGATCACCATCGCCGCGCCTTTGAGCAGCTTCTGGCGATTCGCAAGGAGAGGTCGAGCAGTGTCCTGGTTTGGCTGCGCCAGTCGCCTGGCCCGCCGAGACCCAAACATATTCTGATCCACCTCGAACGATTGCAGACCGTACGCGATCTCGACATCCCGGCCGGGCTGGAACACGCCATCCACCAGAACCGTCTGTTGAAACTGGCCCGCGAAGGCGGGCAGATGACCGCACAGCACTTGCGCGATCTGGAACCGACCCGTCGCTATGCGACGCTGGTGGCGATCATCCTCGACACCCGCGCCACGCTGATCGACGAGATCATCGATCTGCACGATCGTTTCATAGGATCGCTGTTTAACAAGGCCAAGCGCAAGCACGCGGAACAATTCCAGCGCTCCGGCAAAGACATCAATAATAAGGTGCGTCTGTACTCGCGTGTTGGGCGCGCTCTGCTCGATGCCAAACAGGCCGGCAGCGACCCATTCGCCGCGATTGAGGCGATCATGCCATGGCAGGCGTTCAGCGACAGCATCGCCGAAGCGGAGAAACTGGCGCAGTCGGAAGATTTCGACTACCTCGCCTTGATCGGTAGCGGCTTCAATTCCCTCCGACGCTATACGCCGGCGTTATTGGAAGCACTGGATATGAAGGCCGCGCCGGCGGCGCGTAATCTACTCGCCGGTATCGAATTGTTGAAAGACATGAACCAGCGCCAAGCACGGAAAGTGCCGGACGTCGCGCCGACCCGCTTCGTACGCAAGCGCTGGGAAAGCCTGGTGTTTACAACGGGTGGGATCGATCGTCGCTTCTATGAGTTGTGCGTATTATCCGAGCTCAAGAACGCTTTACGCTCGGGCGATATCTGGGTTCAGGACTCGCGCCAATTCAAGGACTTTGAGGACTATCTACTGCCGCCGACACGCTTCGCCGATCAGCGTGCGCACCAGAATCTCGGGTTGGCTGTTGAAACCGATTGCGATATTTATCTGGAATCGCGGTTGGCGCTTTTGGAGCACGAGCTTGCCACCGTTGAACGCCTGGCGGCCGCCGATGCGTTACCGGAGGCGGGTATTACGTCCGCCGGTCGCCTCAAAATCACGCCGCTGGATAACGCCGTACCCGACAGTGTCGATGCGTTGATGCAGCAGGTCTATAGCCGGTTGCCACGCCTCAAGATCACCGAACTCCTGCTGGAAGTCGATGACTGGACCGGCTTTACGCAGCACTTTAAGCATCTCAAAAGCACCGCGATCGCGAGCGATCGGCAACTACTACTCACCACGATTCTGGCCGATGCGATCAACCTGGGCCTGTCCAAGATGGCTGAATCTTGTCCCGGCACCACCTACGCCAAGTTGACTTGGCTCCAGGCCTGGCACATCCGCGATGAGACCTATTCAGCGGGGCTGGCCGAGCTGGTCAACGCCCAGTTCCGCCAGCCGTTCGCGGTCTACTGGGGCGAAGGCACCACGTCATCCTCGGACGGCCAGAATTTCAAAGCCGGTGGCCGAGGTCAGTTTGCTGGTCATGTGAACCTGAAGTATGGCCAGGAGCCGGGCGTGCAGTTCTACACGCATATCTCCGATCAGTACGCGCCGTTCCATACCAAGGTCATCAATGCCACGGTGCGGGATGCCACCCATGTATTGGACGGCCTGCTGTATCACGAGTCGGACCTGCGAATCGAAGAGCACTATACGGACACGGCCGGCTTTACCGACCATGTGTTTGCGTTGATGCAGTTGCTTGGATATCGCTTCGCGCCGCGTATTCGCGATCTGGCCGACCGGCGGCTGTATATTCACGGCGACGCCAAGCAATATCCAACGCTCGCGGGCATGATCGGCGGACGCGTTAACGTCAAACACATCCGAACACATTGGGACGAGATCCTGCGCCTGGCCGCGTCGATAAAGCAAGGCACGGTAACGGCATCTTTGATGCTCCGAAAACTCGGCAGCTATCCGCGCCAGAACGGGCTAGCTGTGGCATTGCGCGAGCTGGGCCGCATCGAGCGCACCTTGTTCGCACTCGACTGGATGCAAAACGTCGAGCTGCGCCGTCGCGTGCAGGTGGGTTTGAATAAGGGCGAGGCCAAGAACGCATTGGCCCGCGCCGTCTTCTTGAATCGCCTGGGTGAAATTCGCGATCGCAGCTACGAAAACCAGCGCTACCGCGCCAGCGGACTCAATCTCGTGGTGAGCGCCATCATTCTCTGGAACACGGTCTATATAGAGCGAGCCGTTGAAGCACTGCGCGAATCCGGGCAAGAAATCGACGACACGCTGCTGTCGCACCTGTCACCGTTGGGCTGGGAGCACATCAATCTGACCGGAGACTATATCTGGCAGCAGGATAAACGGGTCGAGCGTGGCAGATTCCGACCGCTTCGGACGCCTCGCGAGGCTTAGCGTACGATTTTTTCCGTTTCGTGAGTTGACCCCATGGAGGACGGCAACCAGGAGCCCAGGATTCGCCTGTGGGGCATCGATGCGCCTGAGTCGAGTCAGGCATACGGCGAGGAGGCGGGTGAAGCGCTAGAGCGCGCTCTGGGTGACGAAGAAGTACGCGTCGAGGTGATCGATCGAGATCAGTACGGGCGCATTGTCGGGCGTGTGTGGGTCAACGGTCGCTGCGTGAATTACTGGATGGTTCAGGCCGGTCATGCATGGCGATATAACCAGTACAACGATGATCCGCGTTATCTGGCCGCACAGCGGACAGCACAGAACCAGAACTGGGGATTGTGGGCATTACCGCCAGAGCTTCGTATGCGGCCCAGCGACTATCGTCACAGCCGATGAGTCGAGATCAATCCGCCACGCAGGACAAGGCGAGTAGAGCGCGCTACGGGCTTTTGACATCGCAGGACGCGGGCGATCCGAAGGTTCGCGAGCGTTGGCAAAAACGCAAACGCCTGCGCGATCAGATGAACTCACAAAGCCGGTAGCGTGGCGAGTCGCTACGGGCGCGGCGCTGGTCGCGATTAGCCTTTCTTTTCCGGTGACGCGAGTGCTGTCTCGATCGATTCACGCAATCCTGTGATCGAATAAGCCCGCTGAGCCGGCACCCGAAGCAGGGGCAACTCGGCGGATTCACAGGCAGCGTTGAGGAAGCGGTCTCGGGTCTGAGCTTTCGCCGAGGCGTGGCTCGAATCATCGAGCTCGACGGCTAGCAGGTACGCGCAGTCTCTTGGATCGCAGATGACAAAGTCGAAATGCTTCGACGAGATCGCATTGAATGCGCGCTGCCAATCCGATCGACCGCCTCCCCGACGCGGCTGCAATACGTCCGCCACACGGACTTTCGCGAAGACCAGGCCGGTGTCCTCAGTCGCCTGAATCAAGGCCCCGTAGAAAGAGCGCTCGGCCTTTGAGAGCAAATATGGGAGGCGCCTGTAGTGGTATTGCGCCCCACGCGGCGCCTTCTTGCCTTTGGTTAAAAGCACCACCGGAAACAAAAGCGCAAGCGCGATCGCCACCAAGCACAGCGGGGATGTCACGACCTGAACAATTTCCATCTTAGGAATACCCCCGATTCGCGAGCAGGCGAGTGATCGAGTCGATGGCAATATCGTTCGGCAGGCAGAGCACGATTGCCCCATCCCGATACCAGGGCGCCACGAGGTCTTCGATCGGTGCTGCCACCCCCGGTATGTTGAATGCGATTTCGTAGACCTCGCCGTATTCGGGATGAATGGCGCACCAGATGAAGCCCGAAGGCTCCACGGCGGAAGCCTTGAGTTCGTCGATGCGCGTCTGGACCGCGGGTGTCGTCATTGTCGGCAATCCCTGGGTGTCGATTGCCGACTACTTAACGAGGGCGTGAAAATCCGGATCTGCCGGCTTCCAAGGCACGACCCATGAAGGTTTGACCTTGAGGCGATCCATCAACAGGCCCATCTCTGGCCCGAGTGCATCCTGAGTAAACGGCGCCGGCGACTGGATCGATACGATCAGGCGGCTGGCATCGAGGTAGCCCGGCTTGTCCACCACGCCCTGGGACAACGCGGCCACCAAGCCTCGAACGAAGGCGTTCGCGTTGGGCGGTATATCCATTGAATCGAGTACCAGGATCGGCCCCGGGTCGGGATTTCCGACGATGCCGGGTTCCCAGCCGCGCAGCGTGGCCAGGGCATCGGCCAGCTCTTGCGAAGCATTGGTAGCAGCCTGATACAGCTGGTCGATATCGGCGGTGTCACCGACACTTCGAATCGAGTAAGCCCACATCACAGCATCGCCGTGCTTCAGCGATTCACCGATGACAGAGATCTTGGCGATCTGGATATCATCGAACTCGGGATCCTTTGCAGAGATGTCCTTGTAAGTGATCCGATAGCGCGTCTCATGATCCGTGCGGTACGCGGCGATCGGTGCCAACGGCTCGCTATGACCATGGGGCGACGTATGAGCCGAGCCGTTGCGGAAAGCGTGGCGCGTTTGGCCGGTTGATGTCGCAGCGCGGTGAGGATCGAGCATGTAGCACCTGTGTATGGAGGGTTTGTCCCTTAAAGGGGTCCACACACAATCACTTCCGGCCTACTCAGCGAAATTGACGACCTTTTTCCATTTCGCGCCTGAATTCCTTGCGCTCAAGATGGTCGTAAATGCTGGAAGTAGTGCCGACATGGTTGTGGCCGAGTAGCTTCTGCACAAAGCGCATGGTCGCGCCTTCATTCAGCAGCTGAGTCGCGGCCGTGTGGCGCAACCAGTGAGCCGAGGCACGTTGCATCTTGGCAGCTTTCTCTGGACTATCCAGGTGGGCTGAGGCTCGAGCGAAGAACTCTTTCAGGTCGCGCCAGATGATGCTTCGACTGAGCGGCTTGATGGATTTGCCCCGTACCGGCAGGATCAGAAAGGCATCGTCCTCATACTCACTCGGCAGGGAATAATCGTACCCGAAGCACCGTCGGTAGTCCCGTAGGGCATCCAGCGCATCACTTCGCAATGGGATCTCACCTTTCTTCCTGCCCTTGCGAACGATTTTCCAGACCCAGCCGTCGTCGGCGAGCACGACACCACCTTTCATGGGTGACTTCAGAACCTCACTGATTCGTGCGCCTGTGATCAGTATCCAGAGCAACAGGAATCGTGTACGTGCCGCTTTCAGGCCGGCTTCTGTGCGAGGGTCAACGTCCCTCAGTGCGTCGGTTTCAGTGAACAGGGCGTCGAGCTGTTCGTTGTCGAGATAGCGTTCGAGCGATGTATCGTCCTCTGTCGGTTCGGTTCGCTCTCGCAGAACAAAAGGGTTGCGCCTGATGTACTCGCTTTGTACCAGCAGAGAGAACATCGAACTCAGGACAACCGAGGCCTCATCGACGTACTGCTTGGATAGAGGCTTCGACCCAACGTGACCGGCCATCATTGCCTGCTCGTAGGCATGGACGGTTTCGATGGTCATGGTCGCGAATGATTCGCCGCGGCTATGCAGAAACTCCAGCAGGCGACGTCCCTGTCGGGCATAGCGATCGAAAGTCGCCTCGCTGCGCTGCCCACGTGCTCGTAGCCAAGCCCGCACTGCCTCGACGTCTGTTTGAGCCGTGGTGAGTCGTACCTCAGCGTCAAGGACTGCCGCACGAGACAGGTCAGGTGTCGTGACAGGCGAGTGTATTTTTTTGACCGGGGGGTTACTCATCGGTGATGACATCCCTCTCTGCATCGACTAATTCTGAGTATGCAGCGCATGACCTAGCCAGAATAGGTGGAAGAGGGCGCCTACATACATGCGTTAGAGAACCTTTTCCAACACCCATTCATCGTTTTCGTGAGCGATCAGCACGATTTTGGTTTCCTGGAAGGTATCGCTGCGCACGACGACGTCGAATGACACCGTGACATAGAGATTATCGTCCTGTGCCGCTTCCGTCTTTCTGATCAGCACGTTTTCTACCTTCGCTTCATCGGCCGCCGGCAGGTCGGAGAACTGCATCATGAGGCGACCCGCTCGGGTTGACTCGACTTGGCCACGCTCTTGCTCGATCGTGGTCTGAACCATGTCCTCAAGAAGGGCCTGCATGCGTTCAGTAGTCGGTGGTTCGGGTGAACAACCAGCCAGAATAAGAAGAAGAGCGATGGTGAATAAGAGGCGGCAAAACATATCGATCCTGGTTTTTTACTTACTACATGAAAGGGGAAGGGCGGGAGCCCACCGCCATCTGAGAGAGTTCGCCCTCACAACATGCATTAGCTTACCCGAGCAAGCCACGGTTTGAGGTTGTTTTTCGGGGCCTCTTCAAGGAACCGATCGCCTGCCCGTAGACTCCGCCACTTGAATGCCGGTACCGGGACGCGTCTGCCCGACGAATTAGGGCTTCTTGCTGAGCCTGCATACAGTCCTTTTTAGCTCGCCTCGTAGAGGCCGCAACCGATACTCAAGCATCCGGGCGCTATTGAAGGGCTCGGCCTAACACTCGCCACAGCAATGGTTCGTACGATGATTCGACTTCAAGGCACCGTAACCGCAGTTTCACCCATCAGTGTTTCCTACCCTGATCATCAAGGCCTGCCCAGAACCCCGCATGGTGAAGTCATGCTCCATGGGGGCACCTTCCGTGGGCCGTTGCGCAAAGCCAGTTATCGGGCTGTACGTCAGGCGCTGGCACACGCCCGTGGGGTGCCAGAGAGCGAGGTATTTACGCTCCGCGATGCCTATATGCTCGGTGAGGGCGTGGACACTACGCGCGAGACCAGCAATGAAGCCGGCAGCTTCGCGGACCCGATAGGCCAGGTTATGGTGCGTGAGAACAATCCACTCATGGACCTGTTTGGCCGGTGGAAACTCGCAGGTCGTTTGGCGGTCGGCGAACTGCGTACTTCGCAGGACAATGTCATGACTGCAGGGCGGGGTGCGCGATCGGATATGTTCGAGCGTGACTCGCAGGAGGTTGAGTACCTATCGCCGGAAGATCGAGACGTGCTGCTCTCTCAGCTGGCAAATGCGCGCGAAACGCAAAGCGATATCGCCACCCTCGACAGCGATATTAAAAAGCTCAAGCGCGAAGCTGCGACGTCAGAATCAAAGGCCGATCGCAAGAAACTCAACGACGAGATCAAGGCTAAGGAAACCCAGAAGCGCCAGATCAAGGAAGAGCGTGAAGGGGCGTCTGAGTCGATCAAGCACCCGCTGGCCGGATTCGAGTCAATCGCACCGGGTTCCGAAATGAGCCATCGCATGACGCTGATCAGCGGCACCGATACCGATCTGGGTATGCTTCTGCTGGGCTTGGCTGAATTTGCGCGCCATCCCTTTCTCGGGGGCCATCGTAATACCGGCCTCGGAGAGTTCAGCGCAGAATGGGAAGTCCTTGAATGGCTCCCCATGAAGCTCAAGCCCCAGCGCAAAGGCGTGGTCAAGCTATCAGCCGATGGCTTGGTCCTCGAAGGCGAGGAACTCGAGCGCGCATTTGAGAACTTCGTCGACGGCCTCACTGAGTACGATTTCCAGACCTACACGGTCGAGCGTGCGCGGGCGGCGAGCTGATATGCAGTTCCGCATGCTGTTGGCGTTGCACTCGCCTGTGCTACTGACCACCGTTCCGCCGCGCCTGGACGGGTTACTGCACGAGGCGGCTTGCCGTCTGGCGGGTCGTTGGGACGTCGAGCACGAGTTGCCCCTGAGCTTCGATGACGAGGTCCAGGGTTATCGGGCGAGCCAGATTATCTTTGTTTCAACGCCTGAAGCGCCTGCTGCGGCGGCGAAGATACCCACCGTATCGAGCTTCGACCAGCTCGAGCGACACCTGGTATCTGATCCCCTCAAGCGTATCGACGAGGCGGGTGGGCGCTTCCTGACGCGGCTGAACAAATATCCCGGCTACCTATCGCCGTATCTGGTCTTCTATGGAGATGGTGACCCCGAGTCCTGTGCCGAATTGATCGAACTGCTCGATGGAATAGGGCGCGGCCATACGCGCGGGGCCGGTAGCTTCACTGTGGTCTCGGTCGAACCTGACGATACGGCTGGCTGGCAGCGTCGTTCTTGGCCTGGCGACATCGACCGTGATCTACCTTTCGATCCCATCGCATCGCAGGAGAGACTCACGCCCTGTGGCGAGGTTGTGTCTGTGCTGCGGCCCGGCCGTGTTCAACGCGAGGTGGCGTGATGGATGCCTATAGTCGCTTTCACGCGGCGACAACGCGATTGCGTGAGGTGGCAGATCTCCAGTCGGTCACCCCGGAAACAGGCGCGTGCGCGTGTTGTGGTCGCCCGTGGGCTTCGGTCGAAGATTCCGCCTTGGCGATCCCCTATGTTTACGGCAGCGGGTTTGCTAAGCAGTATCTGTGCACGACCTGTTACTCACCGAAGATCGGATCATTCGATGAGCTGGGGATCGGTAGCCGGCGCGGTCCGAACAAAATCCCAGTCCCGGTCATGCTTGGCATGATGACTGGCTGTGGTGCTGTGATCACGAGTAGCAATCAGCTATTTCTCGCAGTCAACGAGGGCTTTCGCTTACGCGTGGAAGATGGCGCGCTCGCGGCGAAGGGCCGGGTCTACAGGACCGACCCACTGTCACTGCTGATGGCGCTTTATAGCGACGGTCGTTTGGGCGACCCGAAGGAGGGGTTCGTCTATATCAGCAACTTCGGACGTAAGTCGCTGGTCCTCATGGGCGCACTGCGCATGACAACTGATCTGCGCGAACTCTGGGATAACTCGGACACAGGCGCCTCCTGTACCGACCTATCCGCATTGCTCGACGTGGCGAGGTGGGCGCGGGAGAACGATCACGTCACGCAAGCACAGAAGAGCGGCTTCTGGCAGCCGATCACGACTGCCGCGCGGGGCAAGCTAGATCAGGACGCCTTAACCCGTTGGCTGGCAAAGACGCCCAACGCACGTGAGCTCGTTCATCGCCTGCCAAGCGACCCGCATGACCGACTCGGACTACACAAGAAGATGGAAAAAATCTTACAGGCGGCGCAATGAACATCGAATATAACGAAGCGACAGTCCTAGCTCGTATCGAACCGCAGGGCGATCGCCTGACGCTAGACGACTTGCACAAGTATGTCTGGTCTCTCTTTTCGACTACCGCGGACGATAAGAAGATCGAGAAGCGGCCGTTTATTTTCCGCTCTGAGCCCTTCGATGAGCGCCGGTGGCTGTTGACCATCCGTTCCGACCGGTCCTTCAAGGGTTCGCGTGAGCGACGCATCGCAGTAGAGCAGGGCGATTACGCGACAATCGACTTGGCGTCGCTGCCACTGCATCGATTTGGGCCCGATTCGAGAAAGGAAGGAACATTGCCCTCCGAAGAATGGACCGCTTACTCGCAGCGGCTGTTCGAGCGCTCGGGGCTTGCTCTGGCCGAAATGCCCGACTGGGCGCACCTGATCACCTTGCGGCAGTTCAACCACAAGCGTTTCACGGTCCCTCTGATCACTGCCCGCTGCACCGCTCGTATCGACGATGTCAGCGCCTTTGCCAGAGCGTATCTCGATGGCATTGGGCGCCGGCGTGGTTATGGCTGCGGCCTGCTCCAGCTGGCGACCGTCAGCGCGCTTCGCGACGAGGCCGCCTGATGCCCACATGCGCGACTGACTATATCGATCAGGTTCTACCCAACAGGGTGCCTTCGTTTCGGCACAACGCCGCTCAGATCGAGTACGCGGCGTCGATCGCTGATTGTTTCGAGCACGGCTTGGGCTCCATCCACTGCGTTGAAGGCAGCACTGGCCTGGGCAAATCACTCGGCTATCTACTGAGTGCAGCCGACTGGATTGCCGGCGCGCGTGGGCACCGGCGTCGTGTCGTGGTCGCGACGTACACGCGCGCTCTACAGCGCCAGCTTGTCGCGCCGGGAAACGTCGAGTTGATAAACGGCTTCCAGCGCTACAACGGTCGCGGACCATTGAGAATCGCCACGCGAATGGGCCGGCGTAACTACGTCTCGCCCACACGGCTCGCTTTGGCCCTCGATGCTGAGACCTTGGCCGACGTTGTCGATGATCCGAATCGTCCGCCCTCAACCCGCGGGCTGGCTCACTGGGCACTCACGTCGGAGGGCTGTCTTCTTGATCTCGATGAGAACGAGCTACCGGATGGCATAAGGCTGGGCGATATCTCGATTGGCCATGAGGAGCCCTTGCCTGAAGTTCTCAAGCAGACCTTCGCCGATGCACGAGATGCGGACATTCTCGTAATCAATCAGTCACTACTGGTGATGGATCTGCTGAGAGGAGGTGTTGCCGATCTTGATGATGCGGAAAGCGATGTCGCCTTGATCGTGGACGAGGCCGAGCATTTCCCGGATGTTGCGGAAGAAGCCATGTCCTATGGCTTGAGCTTCAACAACGTCATGCGAGTGGCGCGCAATCTGGGCTACAAGACGAACGCCGAGCGCTGGTCGGCCCTGTTCCATCACAAGCGCGACCCGAAGCTCGCGGATCAAGCAATGCTGATCAGTGACCGTGACCGGGATGAGATCCTCGATGCCCTTGTCTCGATCAAGCACACACCCGTACCCGATCCGGATCTATCAGCGAACCATGCTGCGTGGGCCATCATTCGTAGTTCCGCGAGAATGATCGAACAGGAAATGAGGGCAGGGCGAAAGAACCTTGTTCTATCCTACTCGCCAGTGCAGGGACACCCTCGTCTGGTATGTGCTCGCGAAGACGCGGGTGCAATGATCCGCAACGATCTGGATCAGCGAATTACGATTTTCACGTCCGCGACGTTGTCCGATATGTCCGGATCGGCTAACGATCCGGCGTTTCGCTACCTGCTGTCCCGAATTCGAATCAACCAGAGCGATGCGCGTCTGGGCGTGCTTAGACGCCACGAGGCGAAGAAGTTCGGACAGCTTCGCTTCTCGGTGCCGACTGCGCCGTGTGTGCCTCTGATTCGCGACGATGAGGGATTCGCATTGAATCCGCTCTACGCACGGTTTGCTGTGAATCAGATTCTTGCTGGCTCACCCGGTCGCACCCTCGTTCTGTGCTGCAGCTATAGAGACGTGGATAGCTTGCTGGAACACTGGCCCAATAGAGCACGCTCGAGAGCTGTAACCCACCCTCGAGGCGCTGATTTGAACGAGATCGCCCACGGCATGAACGATGACAACGTCTTGCTCACACCGGCGGGATGGGAAGGGCTATCACCGAGCCGAAGCGGCGAGACGTTCTGGAAACGGGTTGTCTTGCTTCGGAACCCGGCGCAGTCAATCGACCCGGCACATCTTCTGATGACGATGATGGCGTTTCAGGTGCGTGGACTGAGTCGAGTAGAGTCCGAGGCCAAGGCGAATCGAACGGTACACGCCCAGATGCGCACCAAGTCTGTTCACCGCGTGCGCCAGGGTATCGGGCGTGCTCTCAGGCACCCGGCTGATAGCGCCGAGATTGTGATACTGGATCCACGCTTTCGATCAGAGGCCGGTGAATCGATCGGGCAGTTAAAAGGCTTGGCCGCCGCAATCCCACAGCGGTTTCGGCGCGTGTTCCTCGACGTTGTCCGTCCATCGGATGCACTCAAAGCGTTGCCGCTGTAGTCGGTGGCTTTTTGGTGCTCCGGGATTGCCGTTCTTTTACATGAGCTTGTCTATTAGAGACGCACCCCCGCTCGCGGGGATTATCCGCACGCGAGATCATAGCGGCCCCGAAATCATTTGACGCACCCCCGCTCGCGGGGATTATCCGTGATTACGCGCTACTGGAAATGGATCAAATCCGACGCACCCCCGCTCGCGGGGATTAACCGCGTTTTCGATATTTTCGGCGTGGAGTTACAAAGACACACCCCCCACTCGCGGGGATTATCCGGTCATGCTCGGCTTGCGCACCAGCGATATGCCGACGCACCCCCGCTCGCGGGGATCATCCCGATGGAGGCTAAATGCCTGACTTGAGCGACCAGGTGCCCCCTGCACCAGGGGATTACCCCGGCGACAACGGCATCTCCGGAACGAAGTTCTGGTCTCATCCCCGCTCGCGGGAATTATCCGACTTCAACACCGGCGTCGGCATCATCAAGCAGCGTCGCATCCCCGCTCGCGGGGATTTTCCGGTCGTGCTCGAGCTACTGCGAACGCTGGCCTAGTCACACCACCCCGCTTGCGGGGATTATCCAAAGAAAGGCAGCGGCGTGCATAGCCAGCGCGTCGCACCCCGTCCGGCGGGGGTTATTCGCCTGAAATGGCGTTGCATGAGGGCCTGTTCGCGTTTCACCCCCTGCCCGAGGGGATCATCCGAACGCTATTTCTTCATCACTGGCACACATCAAGTTGCACCCCGAAAGCGGGGATGGACCCTACGTGCCACTGAATGCAGAGATGCGCTACTTCTAGCCCTGGCTAGCGTATCAGCCGCAAGGACACCATCAGCATCAACATCTAAGACAAGATCAGACGTCTGTGCTGTGGTAGATCGACGTCAGTTTGTCTCGCCACGAGTCGATGCCGTGCCACTGCATGAACAGGGCGCCTGGCCAGCTCGACTCAACTAGGATGCCGGGGCACACGATGAGCAAAGTAGGGCGCTCAACCGCTGACGGCGAGATGATATCGAAGACCAACTCGACATCGACACGAGCTACGCCTTTAGGTGTGGCTACCTTGCCTTCTATGCGAAGCCTCGGGCCGCCAGACTCACGACTCGTGTAGATCCCCGGACGCCGGACCATATATAGCTTCGGTGACACTGTGCCGCGTTCCCATTGGGCTTGTGATGCGGCCAGGCGGGTAATGCCGTCAGCCCGGATCACCGGCCATGATACGAATGGATCGTTTTGACCGTTTCGGCTTGTCAGATAGTCGATAACCTTGTTCGTGATCTCCTCGTAACTTTCAGGTCGAGTGGCCGGTCTCGCAGTGCGTGCGCTATGCGCACGAGGCGTCCGATTCGGTAGGCCGCGTTTGTAAAGCCAGTGCCGGTCTGCGCCGTCCAATACGGCCCGAGTGAGCTCGCCGCGGTCCAGGTGATGCGGCACCTTCCTGAGATCAATCTCGAACGCTTCGACATCCGCTACGGCGTAGTCATCGCGCGCCGCTTGATTCTTCGCATGGGTCACACGTATCTCGATTCCGTATGAGCGACCGCCGATCGTGGCGAGTACGTCTGCCTTACGGGTTTTGCCTATGGGTGACTCGGTGGTTGCGGCCTCGAGCCTCGGAGTCAGGCCCGATGGAAGGCGAATCAGCAGCTGCTGCTCTGCCGCTTCGACGAGCACTGCCTTGGCTGCTCGATGAAGTGCGCTTTCACCTTCGCAAGTGGTGTCAGCCCTATGCGCGAAATGCCAGATCCGCTTTGTGCCTTGGCGTGCGAGAACGGGTCGACTGCATGTGACGCAGTAACAGCCGCAGGCGAGGCCGCGTTCGACTTCACCCACATGGACCATGGTGCCACTGGCGTTCTCCGCCCATCCGAAATAGCCATTTGAAAAGCCGAGCATCCTGCGAACTTACTACGTTCAAGGGCATCCCACAGCCCAGTATGGCCCTGCGGTTTCGAACAAGTCATGTAGTCGAAAGGACGCATTCGAGCACTGATGGCTTGCTTCACGCCTTGGAGCAGCCAAGACAACCTTTGGAATGCACGCTCAATAAATCAGTGACTTAACGACGGGTCGATTTGTGATTTGCAAGTAAACCTTTGGAAAGGTCGCGGCGCTGATGGCACTACAACTGAACCTTTATCCCTCGGTTCCAAAGGTTTAGTTGGCGAAACAAGAAAGGTTTACTTGTTCGACCTCCGGTGAGGAAATTTTTTCGGCGCAAACCCTACTGACCATAAGTACACTTATGGTCAACAGCACGCTAAAAACGTAACGTATGTTACGGTACACGTAACACATAACAGGCATCAGAAATGACCCTCACGACTTTGCGATGCACGTTTACCCACGAAGTGCTCACGTACGATGATCTGGAGTACATAGCGATCGTGGATGAGGACATTGGACGCACGGTCACGAACGATGCGGAGGCCGTAATCGCTTTCTTGCGCGGCACATCGCATGGCTTGGGTTCGAGGCCTGTTGTTTACCGGGACACGGAGAACACGTGGCACGGTCTCGCGCATGATGGGTACGGTTTCACTGGGTATTTCGCGATCGGCGCATCTAAGGTCACGGACGCGATCGCCCAGATCCCGACACCTGAGCCGGCGTCGATGGGCTACGATCCACGATCATGACGCGCACTACACTCACAGACGATGGTGTTTTCGAGGCGATGCGAGGCCTCCTCGTCGAGGGCGAGTACCCGTCTCTCGCGCGTGTGCGATCGGTGTTGGGGACCACGGCATCACAGCAGACCCTGCAGCGGCGTATCCATGAGCAATGGGCTGTAATCGGTAAACAGCTCGATACAGGCCAGCCCCTCGATTTACCGGATCCCGTCGTGGCCGCGGCACGCACGATGTGGCGACATGCCGGCGAACACGCCAAGGCGAATCTCGAAAAAGAACGCGAGCTGCTGCAGGCGCGCGAACAGGAATTTCAGGACAAGCTGACCGAAGCACAGACGAAAGCAACGACTGCTGTGGAGCAGACGCAACGTCTCGATATTCTGCTCGACAAGACACAAGGCACGCTCGATGAGACAAAAGAGGAGCTGGCCAAAGCGCAAGCTCAGGCGCACCACCTCGACCAGCAGCGGGAAGAACTAGGCCAGCAGCTCAAGAATGATCGCAAACAGGCCGCCGCCCAGCTCCGGCATGTGCGTCATACGAGCCGTACCCAGATTGCCCAGGTCGAGGCGGAACGCGAGCGTCTGACGGAGGCATTGCGCCTATCCCAGGAGCGCATGGAAAGCCAGCAAGCGGCATGGGCGAAACAGATAGATGAGGCCCGGCAAGCTGAAATGGCGGCTCGCGCCGAAACTCAGACTGTACGAGACAAAGCAGCTGCAGAACTCGAGAGAGTGGCGACAGCCCGTGATCGCGCAGAGGAGCGTGCGCGGGCCCTTGGTGGTGAGAATCAAGGCCTTCAGAAGGCGCTGACCGTGGCCGAGCAGGATCGAACCCGTCTCCATGAATCACTCGAGAACGTGCAGTCGAAACTCGATGCATCGGCGACACGTGAGCAGGAACTCGAACGCAGTCTCGCTTCTCAGGTGGCTGAGGCGGGCAAGGCCCAGGCGTTGGCCGATGAGCGTCAATCGACGATCAGCATGCTCAATGAGGAGCTGCGCCAGGCCCGCGCCGGGTCACGAAAGCGAGCATCACGGAAGAAGTCGTAGAAGGCCCTTTAATTTTCGCACCGGACCGACGAGAAAGACGCCCCTTGAGAAATATGAACCCTTCCAATGTCGACGTCCATGGCCTGCCAATCCTGCCGTATATCGTCTTCCACCAAGGCGCTTATATCGTCAATCTGCCTGACGATCTCGGTTGCCCGGCGAAGTCCTTTTCTCTAGCGAATAGGAGCCCTATAGAGGCTCAGAATAGCGCGCGTCGCTATCGCGATCGGAAGCTCCCGATGAGCCATCGCGCTCGAGTGGATCGGCGTGGGCGCGAGCGTGAGCTTGGCCCTCTTCCTGCGGTGCGTGGCGTCACCCATAGGGTTCGCTCAGTTCTTGGTCGTGCGGGCGTCACGATCTCGCACATAGAGTCCAGGGGCGTAAAAAGCTTGACTGTGAGCGCGACAGGGAAGGATCACGCGAACGGTACGGTGCATACCAGGCGGTTTTCTGTTGACCGATACGGCCTCGAGGCCGCGTTGCGACACGCCATTCGGAAGCGGCTCGAATGGGAGCGTCGCTTCTATGGCCATCTCAGCCAACTGCGTGAAGCAGACTGGGTCCGCTTCATGCTCTTTGCCTATGAGCAGTTCGGCGGTGATCCGTTCGAACTGCGGGCGCTCGAGCATCGTGGCAGCATCCAGGATCATGGCAATGGCTGGCTCACTGCAACAACGAGCGTGGATTGCCGTATTCGCCGACAGAGCTTCAATGTTCGCCATTACGGTTCTAAGCACGAAGCGTGGGTTGCCGCAATCCTTTGTTGCATGGACTGGCAAGAGGAGCTGGGCCTGCACCGTCGCAGGCGGGTGAGCGCTCCGACCTCACGAAATCGCACCACGGGATACCAGGGCGTGTGCCGGCGTCTGATCGAGGACGGCCGGGGACGATCTGCGCTGGTAACCTATGAAGTGCTGGTCTACGTGAATGGCAAACGCCGGCCGCGCCGTTTCAACGCGGGTCGCGAGCATCGGATCACGGCGATGCATGATCTGGCCGCATTCGAAGCGGCCATCGCGTATCGGCGAGAGTACGAGCACGCTGTCGAGGCTGGGATCCCATTCGACCCTTCGATCTACAGCGATTGGAAAGTCCAATTCAACCATCCCTCAACGGCACATGCCGCGCTAGCAACCTAGCGGGGCTCGAACAGCGATGCGTCGTTGTTCGCCGGGTTACCGACCTTGGGGTCGATCGGCCAGTGCTCATAGGCCTTGTACCGCCCCTCGCTGAGCACCTCTTGCAGATCATCGACTGATTTGTCGGGATTCAGCCACTCGTGGGCGCCTTCCAGAGTGAGGGCTTGTGGTTGCCGATCGTGGATCTGGTCTATGTCGTCATTCGGCCGACCGGTCAGGATTGCGAATGTCACCTGGCCACTGGCCTTGTGGTCCTTGGGTAGGCGCGAGGCTTTGCTCCAGATCCCGGCGAAGAAAAATGGATCGGCTTGCTTGGGTCGGATCAGGAACGGCTGTTTATGGTCACCATCGCGCTGCCACTCCACCCAGTAATCGGCCGGCAAGATACACCGCTGACTCTCGAAGGCACGAGCGAACAGTTTTTTCTCGTGTGCGGTCTCGCTCCGGGCATTGATGGGTGACAGCTTCGTATTGTCGGCCCAGTTCGGTATGAAGCCCCACCAGCTCGAGCCCAGGGTCAACGCTCCATCATCGGGATTGATGAGCGCGCACAGCTGGAATGTGCCGGGCGGGAGATTATGGCCGGGCCGATCGTCCAGATTCGAGGAGAGCTTCGCGCCGATACGCTCGGCGAAAGCCGCCGCAGCTGTTGTTCTTCCGTAACGTCCACACATGGCTTGTTCATGCGTTCAACCGAGCGATAGACAATAGCTGATTGCGCTCGCGTAGGATTGGCATGAAGCCCTGCTCAGGAATCCGAGCGCGCCATGTTCATCGCCCTACTCGTCGTGACCTTTCTGCTGGCGTTGGCTACCAGCGCCCTTGTCGCCCGGCTCTTCAACGGCTCTATCAGCGCCATCATGAACCTGATCACACCGGGCGAGATGGCCAGCTCTTGGCGTCGATACCTGCACTTCGCCATGTGTGTTGTCGGCGTGTCGGGCGGCGTGCGGATTGGCCAAATCGAGCGCTACATCACGCCCCAGCTCCATGAGACCAACGCGCTGTCGCTGACGACTGACCGCTGGATCCTCGAGGTCTACAGAACATTGATCGGCACGCTGTCGAGCATTGCATGGCTGTTGCTGGTGTTCTTCGTCGTCGCACTGGTCGTGTATGTCATCAAGCGAGGCCTGGAGTTGCGCGCCGACCGCGGCCGCGGTGATAGGTCTTCTCCCACAACAGAATGAGATGAAGGAGCGCGAGTGCGAGTAATCGATATCGAATGGGACGGCCCGCACGTGATTGGCTATGACCGCGAAAGCGATGCCTACACGGTGCCGAAAGATGTACCCCCAGACGTCGCAGAGGGCGCGAGTCTCTACTGCATTCATGGCCGTCATCCCGTCTACGGCCCGAACGTGCTGCTCTATATCGGCCAGACACGAAAGAGCGACTCAGGGCGGGGGGTACTCAAGCGCATTGCCGAGCATATCGGTGGCAGGTTCTGGTACCACGTGGGACTGTCGGTTTACTTCGGCGTGCCCTGGGACAGCCGCAGCGATATGCGTGTGGGCGGCAAGACGACGATCGCAGTGATTGAATCTTTACTGATCGCCGCTCATAAGCCCGCTTTGAACCGCGACTTTATCGACTGCCCAAAGACCGCCGCAAAGGATATGCACCTGTTCAACGTCGGCTTCTCCGGCACCCTACTGCCCGAATGTAGCGGGCTGGGGTTCGATATCTAAGCTCCGCCCTTGTTGGCGTTCAAGCTGGAAAGGCGTCGCCCTGCGAGTGCGCCTGATGGCCTATCGCCTGGCGGGCGTTACCGCATCCGCAATCTGGCCCTGAGACTACGGCCAGACTGCAACATCAGCCACGGCACGCGAAGGATTGGCTCTCAGATGCGCCCGACCACACCACCCCGTCTGTGCCAGCGAGGCTGAAGTCGATTCGAGAAATCCCTTCTGTTGGGTGCGCGACAAGCCCTGCAGAATCAAGACGTCGATAGAGGGCGCCGCCTTCGGCGATCGAATCGCAGCCGGCCAATTCCTGCAGCACGGTGAACATGACCGGATAGTTCCCGAAGGACGCCTGACCGCGCCAGTGGTTGAGGCCTTCGTGCCTGAGAACAACCCGCATCCCACCGTTAGACCAAGATTGCTTTAGGTCGAGCACGGTGCCTGTCGGCAAGCCAACTGGGCTGTCGCTCGTCGCGTGGCGGTCGAGCCATGTCGACACAGCCATCCCGCTCTCGATTGGCACAGTGAGACGCAGCACGGCCGAGCCTGCCCTTAGCGTCGAGATCGTCATGTTGTCGGCTTCGAGGCGTAGTGTCAGCGTGCAGAGCGACTCGCAATCTCGAGTCGCTCTGCCATGGAGCTCACTTAGACGAGAGATACCAGTTCGACGACTGCGCAGCTCAATCGGACCGATCACTTTGAGGGTGTACTGGTCCGAACCGGCGTGTTCAGGCTGTAGCTGGATCTCGGGTAGTCGCAAAGACCGGTATTCCCAGTGCAGCTCGCTGCTGTCCACCGATTGGCTCGAGGCGATTGATGCAGAGGAGATCGCGACTGAAATAGCGAGAATGCCAAAGAGTGCGGATCGTGTCGTCACAGCGTCACCTCGATCGTTATTGCGAGCTACTGCCAAATACGACGATTGCTGTTGTCTGGTCAACGACCTGATCATCGCCGTCCAGTACGCTTATCGTGATTGTGTCGCGAACCTGATTTCCAGCCCCTGGTACTTGAATCGAAAGACTCGCGTTTTCCATCAAGGGGATCGTTTCAGAATCGCTATAGCCATCGGTGCCGGCGACCTGAATTCGGACACTAAATGTTGGTGCCGAATCGCACGTCGTGGACAGCGTTAGCCGATAGGACTCGCCGGGCCCGGGGCTTGCTGGGCTGATCTCGATATCGCCGGATAGCATCGGCGTGACTGATTCACCGTCGGGACGCAGCTCGAATTCCAGTAGCGATACGCCCGGGAAGTCGACGAGTTCATAGTCGGAGACTTGGGCGCCATCACTATAGGCGGTGAAGGTTGAGCTGATACGTGCGGGGGCCAAATTGCCCGAAGCACTGCCGGCGGCCAATATGCCAATGCTTTGCCCCAAGTTTTTCAGCTTGTTGACACCGCCGATGATCTGATCCTTGATTGTCTGGAAACTGTTGATCTGATTGATCGCTTCGATCATCCGCCCGGCGACCTGACGGGTTCTCGAAGCGGCAGGCCCAGAGCGCTTCCTCAAGGCAATCAGCGCCCGGCGCTGGATCTGGGTCTTGCTGCTGATTTTGCCCGTGATCTTGTCCGTTAGAACCCCAACGCTTGTTTGTGACACGAGGATCGCCGAGGCCTCCAGTGCGGTTGGAAATACGCTGATTGGGAACTCTGCGTAAAACGCCTGGCGTGTCGAATCGAAAGGCACCGTCACCGTCGCGCGTGCATCCTCGAACAGCGAGGTCACGATGCCTTGGCCTGACGGCGTGCCTAGTGTCGTCTGGTTTGTGACAAGGCCTGATTCGATGGGCCCGCACGCTCCTTGAACGGTAGTGCTGACTTGCTGCGGGCCATTTGGATTGACCTGCGAAAGCACTTTCATTTCTGCACCGGCTGCCTTTTGAAAACCGGCCATCATTGAGCCCTGCTTTCTACCCGAAGCCTGGTAGCGCAGCTGTGCGCCTGCGTTCGTGCTCTCGGACGCTTCGTCTTCCAGTGTGCTTAGCGTTGTTGTGAGCGTGTCGAATGACCCGTTGTCCTCACGGCGCGTCGTGAGTGTAACGCTATAGTCGTCTCCGATATCCGTGACTTCGAGCCGTTCACCCGTCGCTAAAATAAGCACTTGCGTAGCGCCGTCGTTTAGGATCAGGTACTTGAAGCTGTCTTCTGGCAGAACTGGATTTTCATAGATCACTGAAGTGATCTGGTTGATTTGGAAAGTCTCGTAGGCGTCATCGTGTTGATAATCGCCGGTATAGTTGAGTGATCGGCCCATCGCATCCGACAGCCACAAGATCTGTGAGCTGTTCGATGGGAAAAGAACCGCTCTACTCTGATCCTCTAGTCTGTCTTGTGTGGGCGCGTTGGTTTCTTGCGTGCTGATGCTGGTACTACCGTCGCTGCAGCCTGCAAGAGTTAAGACACAGGCTATTAGTGCTATCCCGATTTTCATTCTCAGTTCCCCCGTTAAGTATTATTTCGTTGCCTGTTGTTGAGTGCAGTCACGATTGCTGCAGTCATTATCGAGACCGTTACTATCGGCCAACACCTCACGCCGGCTGAGGCAGACCAATGTTTTGTGGTCTGCCTTAGCTGGTAGTGATCTACGTCTCGAAGTCCGTTGAAATGACCTCGAATAAAGCGAAAACGGACGATGGATCCTCCTTCGCGAACATCTTATTCGCCGCAAAGAATCCTGTCTTCCAAACTCGGGGCGCCGCATCTTGCTAACAGAAGAAACTGCCAGAGTAGAGGCGCTCAACATGGTCGCGCTAGATCGCGGTTTCACTACGGGAATAACAGGTCACGTCTGAAACCTGACAGATCGAACATGAACTCGATCTCCAAATGCGGCTTTTCGAGCGGAAAGTCGATTAAGGCGATGCTACGCCCTTCAATATCCTTCAGGAATTGACGCGCGTGATCCCCTTTCATCACCACGGTCACCCCGTTCGAAGGCCCTCGAATCCAGAGTCTTTCCGATTTACTCACGTAAACCGGTAGGTGGCAGTAGTCTCCAGGGCACTCAAATTCGATCATCTCGAACGGACCGGCTGCCGATGCTATTACCCTCGGTTCGCCCAGCATATTCACGATCTCAAGCGATACAGTTTGGTCGTACAGACGCCCGAACGCAGCGGCTGTGGTGGTGTTCATCGAGTGAACCACCGCGCTGGGTGAACTACTCTCGAGGTTATATTCGAACTGGCGGTTCTGCCGGTTCCGCCAGGCGCGGGCTTTAGCCCACTGTTCTCGCGAACAAGTCAGGTCATAGGTTCGCAGGATATAGCTGTAGCTATCGCAGTTGTGAGGGGCTGACGCGGCGTAGTTTGGCAAAGCCAGGCCGCAGATAAGCACTGCCCAGATGACTACCGTTCTCATGGATTTATTCTCGTGTTGTTGCCACGTGTTCAACGCGGGCGAAAGCCTTACCATCCAGAAGACTTGCGAAGCCTTTTGTATGCGCGTCGCGGGGCTCTTTCAGCAGTAAAGGGAAGACCGAACAGCGTTCGTTCCAGGGTTTCGTAATCGCCCACCGTCAGCAGGCACCGAGGCGAGGCCGCCACCGGCTCAGGCGACCATGCTTTCAGCGGATACGGCTCGATAAGAACCACGCTCCCGGCGGCTGCGTGTGATTATGTGGGTGGCGATCTGACCCAGAGAGCGCATGCGTGTCGCGGCTATGTCTCGATTCCAGGGCAACGCCGGTACCACGATCCGATCACCGTGGCCGCGCCGGTGCAGCCACCGGGCATGCCGCGGGCAATCATCGACGAGCCAGCGCACGTCCTCGCGCTGGATCATGCGTCTGGCTTTCGATTCCGTCAGTCGAAACAGCCGAATGTTGTCGGGCTCGATGCCCAACGGTGACAGGGTCTCGGCCGTAATCTTCAGTGCATCCGGGTGGAATCGCCGGGCCGTCCATACTTCGATACGAAATCCCGCCTCTCGCAGCGCCTGTACCGCTGCAGCAGCGCCCGGCTCCGGGCGTGCTTGTTCCAGCACGCCCTGTTCTATGACCAAGTCGAGCAGCCGGCACGGGGTCATGCGGTAACGACGGTGAAGGTGATAGTCGGCCCATTCCTGCCAGTGCGACTGGCGATGGGACAAGCGATTGAGCATGGCCATCATGGGGTCACGCAGGTTCACGAGCGTATCGTCACAATCGAGCGCGATCGTCGGGCGGGTATCGTATTCAGCCATCGATGCTAGTACCCCAATCCATTGCTCGGCGCGCCGATGGTCAGAACGACGATCAAAACCGCTGTGAGCAGCAGCGCGAGCGGCAGCAGCTGTTCGCCCAAGCGCGACTCCAGCGGGCGCAGCATGGCCATACACCCCATCAACAGGGCGCCGAAGACCATGCCCACGACACGCCAGGTCGTTTCGCGCACGGCCAAATACAGCGCCATGAGGACGGACGGCCCCGCGGCTTGGGGTGTTGCACGATAGGTCGATACGGTTTGCCGATCCTGTTCATCGATGAGCGTGATGTAGAGCCGGCGCGACAACGCCAGATATTCCTTTCGGATGACACGTTCACCGCAGCTGCACGTCACGAGCATGTCCACCGCGAGCGCGTTGTTCGTGTGGCATTTAACCTGGGCGCGGCTGGCGGTTGGATCGATCGATTGCTGGCACTTTTCGCAGCGCAACGGCATCGCGCGGATCTTGAAGTTACCGACCTGTAGCGGCAGCAGCTCGCCAAGATACGTCGTCGATGCGAGTAGATGCTTGCGTCGTTGTTCGAGAATCGTTTTCATCGCTTTCCCCCGGTGATTTCGATTCACTCTCGTCCCTCGTCTGCGCGCCGCAACCCCTCTGACGCATAAAAGCGTTCGCCGAACAGCATCCGGCTCGATACGGCACGAGCGCGCGGCGATCGCTCACCGTACGGGCGCTTTTATGAGGTGACCGGGGGCGTGGGGCCGGCGATACGACGAGCCAGCTGACGCCCGCGCCGGCACCGATTTCGCGGCTTGCGGCGCTCGTGTGGCGGCTCACTCTGGATGTGAGCACTACGGCGCCCCTTCGGGACGCGAGGGTGCGGGACACATTGCGAACAAACTGGAGGGGAAATCAATGCGCCGATCGCATCTGATCGCGGCACGCCTAGCTATGGTGGCCGTCATTCTGGGAGTGCTGGCCGGGTGTGGTTTACGCCCGCTCGATATCGAACTCAACGATGGCCAGACGGTCATCAAGCCGAACGTGGGCGGCCTGACATACCGCGATCTCGACACGTTCGAGCTGGGTAATGAGACCATCATCGTGCGCCAGCATGTCATTTCACGGGGGATTTCGATCTATCTGGAATCAGTCGGCCGCAGCGCCGATCTCGCCGATGTCGAAACGGTCAAGCCGATCGGTGCCTATCAGCTGGCGCTCGGGCCGATCTATGCCCTGCACGCGCCCACGGCGGACTGTGCCAACCACTACGCGCTCGTGATCGTGGAGCGTCGTCGCGGCGGTGGTGCCAAGGTTCTGTCGATGGGGTGCAAGACGCCCCTGGCATTCCAGCCGACCCGTATGAAACAGGTTGTTGCCTTCGAGGCGCGGGAGCACGACCCGATCGGGCGCATCGTGACCAGCTCGGGCACCAGTGACAGCCTGCCGCTCTCCACATGGTTCGATGAGCCGGCGGCGATCGTTGCGGCCGCACGCGCGCGTCGAGGCGATATTCAATGAACCATCAAACCAACTGCAAGCCTATGCGCTATTTCCTGCCGGCGGTCATCGTCGTGCTCGCGATCATGAGTTCCAGCGCTACCGCCGCGGTGCGCGTGGCGTCTTTCAATATCAAGCATCTCGGGTTCAAGAATGAAAAGGACGTGCCAGCGGTAGCCGAAATCGTGTCGCGATTCGACCTGGTGGCCATCCAGGAAGCGATGAACAACGAGGCCATTGATACGCTTGAGCGCGCACTGGAGCGAAAGACCGGCGCTGCATGGGGGACGTTGACCAGCGAACCGGCAGGCCGATCGAGCTACAAGGAACGCTATGCCTTTGCATGGCGGGAATCGGCGGTCTCCTTCGAGGGCGGCGCGCTGCAGTATCTGGATCCGGGCGACATCTTTGCTCGCGAACCGTTGTCGGCGAATTTCAGCGACAAGGAAACCGGCCAAACCTTCACCTACGCCACGGTGCATATCGTCTACGGCGATGGCCGGCGCGACCGGCGCCCCGAAATCCAGGTGCTCGACGATTATCACAGCTGGCTCAGCGATACCTTCGGCCATCCGGTCGTGATCGCGGGCGATTTCAATATGCCCCCGGATGATTCGAGCTGGGCGGAGTTGAAGGCGGTCTTGAAGCCCATGATCACGCGCGGCGCGACAACGCTTTCGCCCACGGACGGTCGCTACGCGAATCTCTACGACAATATCTGGCTCGACCCCAGCAAGTTCGACGTGACCTCGGCGGGGATCGCTGACTTCCCGACGTGGCTGGGCATGACCCATCAAGAGGCACGCAAGCGTGTGTCAGATCATGCGCCGGTGTACGTGACCTTCGGCGACATTCAGGTCGACGCGAGCGTGAGCCAGTCGACAGGCGCCAGCACACAACAAGCCCGGACAGCGGCCGCGCGAGAATGTATCGACCTCAACTCGGCCTCGGTATCGCGACTCGATGCCCTGCCCCAGGTCGGCCCGTCGCGTGCTCGAGAGATCGTCGCGGGACGGCCGTGGTCATCGGCCGGCGCCTTGACCAAGATCAACGGCCTCGGCCCATCGAGAGTTCGTGCAATCGCGAAAAAGGCCTGCCAGGGTCTGTGACCACACGAGTGAGGGGGCGGCTAGAGCGTGTAGACGTCTCGTCTGGCGCCCTCTTCACCCGAATCGGCAAGCGCGAGTTCGATCTGACTACCAAAGCGCATGCCTCTGAAAAGCCGGCCTTCACCCGTGATGAGAGTGTTGATACTCACGTCCCGTTCGGCCAGCGCTTCCAGTAGCGTGCCCTTCGGCTCGAGCTGGCCTGACTCGCAACGCTTCCACGTGGCCGCTGTCGTGTCGAACATCGTAGCGGCCCGCCGCTGGCTCAGGCTGAGCTGCGCTCGAATGCTGTGCAGCTGCTGTGGGGTTATCGAGTAGCGATAGAGCGGGAACAACCCGGCGCTGTATGGCGTGGGCTCGCTAAGAAGCATGGGCCCACGCTCGGTATAGAGCCAGTCCAGGCAAAAGCCTTCATTGCGTAGCGCGAATGCGACACGCCACCCCGGGCGTTCCTGACCACGCTCGATACGCTGGATGAGCGATGAACAGACATTGAGATGCTGACCGGCGTCGCGCTGCGTCCATTGCAGCTGCTCGCGGATGGCATGAAAGCGCCGGCAGACGCGCGGGATCCGGTTCAGGGGCGTAGCGTGCCTGGCCATCTCACACTCGCGAGCGAGCCTGGATGACACGCGCCAACTGGGCTTGAGTTCGTCGGGTCGGCGCGACAACGGCGTGAGTCACAGACTGGCAAGCGGTGTTCGGCGGCGTAATTGTCACGCGAATATCTCCCCGTTGGTGCCAGCGGCGCTTTTTTGCCCGATGAGTCGCTTAAACCTGCGCAGATGGTTCATACCGACCCCCTTTATAGACCCAAAGCTGGTCCCGCACGCAATCTTCTGCTCCATGAAAGCCGTCACGCACCAATCAAACGCGCGATTGACCCAGTCCCAGGGGGCTGGCGTTGATGCGCCCGGCCTTCGTATCCACGCCTCGGGTACATCATGTCGGTGATGTCGCCGGCCTATTCTCTCGGATCGATCAACTCGACAGTGACCCCGCGTCGCTCGAAAGCGGCGATCGCGCCTGAGATGTTGTCTTCGGTGGATTTCGGGATACGTCTGATCACAGCCGGCTTCGTCAGTGAAGATCGGGCACGTATTGCGTCACTGACCGCAACAACGCTCGAGCAGGCGATCGATGCCGGGTTGTTCACGCGGGCCGAATGGGACGCCGGCGCGCTGTGTCAGCGTGCCGTGGATATTCTGGTCTATGCCCTCGATCAGCACCGACTCGATGGCCCGGCGATCAATGCCCTGCTCGAAGGCCGCGAAGGCGCCGGCGCGGCGTTGTACTACTACCTCGCTCACGCCGTGCTGGTCGCGAGTGCGATAGCCGCCACGCGCGGCGCGCGCCAACGAGCGTGTCGGCAGCTTTGGTGCCGGCATTTATACGTGGATGAAGCCCAGGTCGGTGGCGGTATCTCGGCAGGCGCGCCGGCATGGGTGCTGAGCGTGTCCTGATCCAAACGGCCGTGTGACAGCGCGTGATCCCGACCCCGCGACGCTACCAGCGGTCTTTTCGGCCTTTATTGCAGTTTTGCTACACCTCGCTGTGCTTTGAGGAGGTAGCCGCGCGGACATCGGTTGCAGGCATGTGCCAGTGACTGGAATTCCGAGTGGTTCGTAGTCCACAAAATAGCGAGGTGAGTAATGAAAATTTCACTGAATGCCAGTTACGTACTTCTGTGCTTGTTGGCCGTATCGACCGCTGGTGTCGCAGCTGATTCATCTGATCTTGATAACGCCATGGTCAGAATGGCGGGTGGCGTCTCCGGTGGATTGGAGGCCGTTAGCGGCTGGCAGGAGACGAGACGGCAGGTGGATGGTGATACTGGAACCTGTATCAGCATGGGCGGCAACCGCAAGATCAACCGTGGCACATATTGCAGTGGCACAGTGATCTGGGACCGGGTCACCGTTATAGGCAAGGCGAACGAGTTCGGCTCATTCCAAGATGGCGACTGTCCCCAAGGTGCCGCTTTGATGGATTTTAGCAACGGATTTCGGCGCTCCAATGGGACATTGGTCCCTGGGCCCGCGCGTATTTGCATGAAGGTCAACTAGCTTCGTAAACACGCATCGGGCAAGTAGGGCCGCACGTGTGCTGCATGTGGATAGGGTCGGTCAGACACACTGACCGACCCTTTTTTTTGGTTCTTCGCAGATAAGCGTGAAAGGCGGCGGTGACCGCATGGCTTAAGCTTGGATTGCTACCACGCATTCCAGGCAACCAAGAAAGGCCACCGCCATGCCCGAGGCTAATCTGCTTTCCCTGTTC
>NZ_JAGHQU010000010.1 GCF_017744135.1 Endozoicomonas sp. G2_2 | reverse complement strand
AACGGGCCGGCGGACTTATCTGACCCACAGGCTATATCGCCTTAAGTCTTGTCAGCCTCTGCCGGCCCGGCCGCTTCATCAGGACTAACGTCCTGTTTTATTTCGGCTTCGTCAAGATACGAGGTCTTGCATTGTGCATAGCGCGATTGACTCGCCCTCCAAATGCAACAACCCGCACTGAGATAGGCCTAAACTCAGGCCAACGGAAACGTTTCCCCTCTGCACGAGCAAGTGCCGAAAAATAATGCGGCCGGCAATTGCTCAGCCTCACGGCCAAACCTTACACGTTCACTTCCTTCTGCCCCGCCCGGCTCAGCGCGCGATATTCACACCACCATCGACGATCAGCGTCGAGCCCACGACGTAATCCCCGGCTCGGGACGCGAGATAGATCGCGGCCCCCGCCATGTCCTCGGGCTCGCCGATACGCTGGGATGGGATGCGGCCCTTGATCTCGTCGCCGTGGTCGCGGGCGACCTTGTTCATGTTCGAGGCGAAGGCGCCGGGGGCGATGGCGCTCACGGCAATGCCTTCGGGTGCCAGGCGTACCGCCATGCGCTTGGTGAGATGGATCACGCCGGCCTTGGAGGCGTGGTAGGAATAAGTTTCCTGCGGGTTGAGCGACAGGCCGTCGACCGAGGCGATATTGATGATCTTGGCGATGGGGCCGGCGGCGCGGGCTTCGAGCAGCATGGGCTTGAACGCCTGCGCCAGGAAGAACGGCGCTTTCATGTTGAGGTCCACCGCCTTGTCCCAGCCGCTTTCGGGGAACTCGTCGAACTCGGCGCCCCAGGCCGCACCGGCGTTGTTCACGAGAATATCCAGCGTCTTCTCGTGCTCGCGATAGGCCGCGACCAGGCCGTGGATGCCGTCCATGGTCGACACGTCGGCCGGCAACGAGACGCACGGCCCGATTTCCGAGAGTTCCTTCGCGGTTTCGTCGCAGGCTTCGGCCTTGCGGGCGGTGATATAAACACGTGCCCCCTGACGTAGCAGGCCTTCGGCGATCATGCGGCCGATGCCGCGGGAGCCGCCGGTGACGATCGCAACACGGCCTTCGAGTGAAAAAAGAGCAGCAGTATCCATTCCGAGTCCCCGGCAGTTGTGTTTCGGCCTGCTTGAATCGCAAGCGTGGATAAGGCGTTCGAGAATGGCGAAGCCTGTTTGAAGCGTCAATCGTCCCGGCGCGTGGCCGCCACAGGGGGGCTTGCATTGTGCAGCCGCCGGGGCCGACCGGCACGAATAAAGCGGCCGGTGACCTTTCAAGCGGTTTAAGCGCTGCGCGGCTAGCATCCGTCGATTTATTCAGTCGCTGGCATCTCCTGCATCCACGATACGGTACGTGTACGTATATACAGCCCTCTTTCTACATTGAAGGTACGCCATGACTGACAATCCCAAGAACGCCGAGCAGGCTGCGGATACGAGCAACGTCGAGAAGTCTCCAGAAAACTGGACGACCGGCGACGAAGCCATGACCGGCGCTCAGGCCTCCTACCTGCAAACGCTATGCGAAGAAGCCGGCGAGACGTTCGATGAGAATCTGACCAAGGCGCAGGCATCGGAGCGGATCGACGAACTGCAGGATACGGCCAATCGCGGGTAGTGGTAGTCCAGTCCGATCCGTAGTTCGCGCCAGGAGAACGCACAGGTTTCCGCACGCAAACGGGGCCTCGCAAACCTGGCGAGCCCCGTGTCACGACGGCGCCTGGCATGCCGTGAATAGACGGCATTAACGGGCGTAGTAATCACGTTGCTTCGCCTCGTTCACTCCGGCGCGGGTCGCGTCCGCCGGCGTGCGGCCAGTTAGCGGCGGGAACTTGCGGTGTGTTCGTGCAGGGCCCGCGCTCGGATTTTTTGTGTTCATAAAAAACGCCCGGCGAACCGGGCGTTTCTGTCGACAGGCTGTGAGGCTAATCAGCCGCCGAATTTCTCGTTTTCGCCAATGTTGGGCGTCTTGTCGCTCTCGATATTGGCCTTGGCCATTTCGTAGAGCTGGAAGACCTTGCTCTCCTTGGCGGCCCAGTGTTCGCCCATCTCGATGTCGATTTCGAGCATGACGACGTCCGGGTCTTCCTTTTCGGGCAACCAGGCGGCCACGCCGGGGTTCCAGTATTTGTCGATGATGGCCTGGTCGTCGGTAATACGCGCCTTGCCCGACATGGAGACGTAAACGCCGGCCTCCTGGTCGGAGAACGTCAGACAGACTTCGCTATCGCCCTGCTGAGCCTCGAGTACCTTTTCCGTGCTGCGACGGGTGTAGAACCAGATCGTGCCGTCGTATTCGTCCTGCACCAGATGCATGGGACGAGCGCGCGGTACGTTGCCGTCCTGCGTGACGAGCATGCCGACCTGGATTTCCTTGATGAGATTCCAGATCTTCTGTTTGTGTTCGGGGCTGGACATGGTCCTGTAATCCTTTGCGTGTGATGCGAATGCTTTTGACCGCGCGCTCGACGTTTGCGTTCGACACGGTCTCGATCAATCGATAGACACCGGAACCCGGCCGTCGAGCGCGGACCGCCACGAGCGGCGAGCCGGTCTGTGGCTCCGGCCTGACTCCGCATAACGGAAGAACGAACCGACTGAATGCGCGTGATGGATTCGCGTTGGCTTCGTATTTCGCACCACACCCGCATCGTGCGGGCAGAAAACCGCGCGCCGAAGCCTGCCCGTATCCGCCGTGCAGTTGGCGCCCGGCGAATCGGGCGACCGACGGGTGTATCGAGTGATGCCGCACGTACTTCGCTAACAGCGATCGACTACGCTGCCGTCAAGGCGTAGCCCGCGCGCGGAAAATACACGTGCAGCAATCCGAATTCCCGCGTATCCCGTGCGATGACGATGCGGTCTTCCGTGAATGCGGCCAGGGTTCCGGCGACGGGCACCTTGCCGTAGTCGGATGGCGCCACTTCGACCTTCGCGCCGATCGCGGCCGGCGTATCGGACACGCTTTCCGGCAGGGTTCGCGGTTCGGCCTCTTTCGCTATGGCAAACGCCTTGTCCTGCGTGAGCTCTTCACGCTCGCCGTGGCCGATCTCGCTGACACGCTGGTACCAGGCTTCGACCTGCGGGCCGGCTTCGAGCGGCCGGCGATTGCAGCTGACGTACAGCCAGAGCGGATGGAAACAGGCGAAATCGGCGACCGAAACGGCGTCGCCGCCGATCCATTCGTGCGTTTCGAGCCGGGTTTCCAGCTCGTCCAACAAAGCGTTCAATACCGCTCTGGCTTTCTCGCCCTGCGGCGCGCGGACCGTCGAGCCCTTGAGCAGGCTGATGCGGTCCTTGACGAACCGCACCGCGCCGATTGGCCCGAACTTGAGCAGCATCGTGGTGAGCAGTCGCGGCGTGGGCACCGCGCCGATCGCCGCGAAGAACGCCTTGCCCTGGGCCTGCGCCATGAGCGCCGCGGCGTCGGCGTCCACCTGCGCGGGATCGAGCGCCGGGCAGCTCAAGCGCGTGGCCAGTTCCCGCGCGATGAGCGCCGTATCGCAGAAGATGTCGGCACCGACCTGAGCGACGGGGATGCGACGGTAGCCGCCGGTGAGCGGGTCGAGGCTGGGCCGCGGGGGCTGCACCGGACAAAGCACGGAAGACCACTTCGCACCGGTCAGCCCGAACATCAGCCGGATCTTTTCGCCGTAGGGCGAGCCGTCGTAATGATGGAGAATCAGCGAGTCGTTCATGGCTATGGCTTTTCTCGGGTGTCGAATAGCGCGTGTCTACGTTGCCATGATGCCGCACGTCGGCAATCGGCTAAGAAACCGCACGGAATTTGGCAGGCCAGTATAGAAAGGCTTGCCATTGGAAAAAGGCGCCGCCGCCTGTGCCGTGGTCGATCACGTCGCACCCCCATATGGCCGGCGCCGAGTTCAGATCGCTTCGATAATCCGTTCGACAAGCGCGGCCTGCTGCTGGAAATAGCTGCCGTTCGACGGCGGCGTGGGGTCGGAGGTGATCACCACGCTCAGTTGTTTTGCGGGCACCACGAACAACACCTGGCCGCCGTAGCCGCGACCGTAATGGGCGGTGACGCCGGCGAGTTCGGTGGTGAACCAGCCGTAACCGTAGGCATCGCCGGTATAGACCGAGTTGGTGCGCGGCTGCCAGCTGGCTTCGATCCAGTCCTTGGAGATGACCTGTTCGCCGTCGACCTTGCCGTCGCGACAGATCATTTCTGCGAACGCCAGAAGCGCGGTGGGCGCGAGGCCCATTTCGTTGCCGCCGAAATAGATGCCCTGCGGATCGCGCGTCCATGGCGGAATTTCGATGCCAAGCGGCTCGCCGAGCCAGTCGCGCATGAGCACGAGCGTGCTGCGGCCGGTGGCTTGAGTGAGCGCAGCCGAAAGCAGGTGGCTGTTGCCCGTGGAATAAAGCATACGCCCGCCCGGCTCGGCCACGAACGGGCGCCGCAAGGCATTGGCGACCCAGTTGTCGCTGGCCACCCACGCGCCGTAATTGCCGCCAGAGGTACGCTCCAGCCCGGATTGCATCGACAACAGCTGGCCGACGGTGATCTCGCGAACGCGCGGGTCCACGTCCGCGGGCACGCGGTCGCCCAGCAGTTCGGCCACCGGCTGGTCGGCGCTTTCGATAACGCCGCGGTCGATAGCCGCGCCTACCAGCGTGGCGATCCAGGTCTTGGACAGTGACTTGATATTGACCGTCTCGCGGGTGCGGTGGCCGCGATACCCGCGTTCGATAACGGTTTCGCCGTTAACGGCAACGAGCAGCGTATGTGTTCGGGCCAGTTCGCCGGCGCGCTCGGCGATGTCGTCTCGCGCGTTCGCGTCGAACGCCGCGCTCGCGACCGCCGAACACACGAGCAGGCTCGCGAACACGATCGAGGGCGCGCACCTTCGAAACACGGATATCACGCGGACCGGCGACATGGGGCCGTGAGCAAACTTTTCGATGATCTTCGGCATGGCTTCGGTAGACCGCGCTCCACTGTACCCGGACACATCGCGCCGGCGATTCGGCTGACGTTACGCGGCACGACGCGTGCGGGATGAAACAGCGCGCCTACCGCATGCGCCGGGCAGTCGCGCGCCTAGGAACTTGGCGTGTCTGCGCGGTTGAAATGGGCGCGTACCAGTTCGCGCGCGTGTTGCCACAGTTCGGCGGAGCCGCGCGCGATGGGCGGGCCGTAACGCTCGTGCACCTGCTGCTCGGACACGCGGTTTTCTCTCCACGTGCCGCCGCCCGTGAGCGTGTTGAGCAATAGCGGCTGCAGGCGATCCAGCGCTTTGGCGAAGCGGGCTTCCGGCGTTTCGGCGGCCTCGAATTCGCGCCAGAGTGCGCGCAGCTTGCCGGCTTGCTCTTCCGGCAACAGCCCGAACAGGCGCTCGGCCGCGGCGTTCTCGCGGGCTTCGATCTCTGTCGAGTCGTGATTCCCATGAATGGGCGCGTCGCCCGCGTCGATCTCGACGATATCGTGAACCAGCAGAAGCTGGATGGCCCGGCCGGTATCTACGGCTTCGTCCTCGCCGAGCACGAGCGCGAACATCGCGAGATGCCAGGAATGTTCCGCCGAGTTTTCGCGCCGGCTTCGGTCGACGAGCGGCGACTGACGCACCACGGACTTCAGCGCGTCGATTTCCGCGAGGAACGCGAGCTGTTCGGCAATACGGTCTGCAGGCATGAGGTTCGCTGTCCGGAGCAGGTGGCCGCGCGGAACGATACAGCGCGCGGGGCCGGCGCGTAACCCGCCACGTCCATCGCGCCGGTCGAGCGAACGCGCCGTGTCAACCACGCAGCGGGCCTTTTGGGCGCAGTAATCCGATCGCTTGCCTGTGGCGTAGTGCAGTCATGCCCTGCCCGCCGACTTCTCAAAGCGCGATCGTCTGGTTCAAGAACGATCTACGCCTCGACGATAACCCCGCCCTCGCAAACGCTGCGGCGGCGCCGGCGTTGCTTTGCGTGTTCTGTGTGGACGATCGCTTCGAGGCGACAAGCGCATACGGCACGGCAAAAACGGGTCGGCATCGACGAGCGTTCATCGGCGAATCGCTCGCGGCGCTGCGCTCGGCGGTCGCCGAAGCCGGCGGCCGGCTGATCGTACGCCGCGGCGAACCGGAGCAGGTGCTGCCCGAACTGGCGGCCGCGCTTGGCGCCGATACGGTCTGGACCGAGCAGGCGATCGCACCGGAAGAAACAGCGCAGATCGAACGCGTACGCACGGCACTTGCTGGCGCAGCGGCACTGCGTACCGCCAGCGCCAACACGCTGTACCGGGAAAAAGACCTGCCGTTTGCGCTTGCCGACATGCCGCGGGTTTACACGCGGTTTCGCAAGCAGGTGGAAACCGGGGCAACGGTTCAGGCTGCAACGGATGCGCCCGAGCGTTTGCCCCCGGTACCCTAGGCGGCCCGCGCCCTGGCGGACCATTTTCATGTCATCGACTGGCCCCGCAACGAAACGCCGTTCGCGGGCGGCGAAGCGGCGGCCCGCGAACGGCTTCGCGACTACTTCTGGCGTACGCACGGCATTGCCGAATACAAGGCAACACGCAACGGCCTGATGGGCATGGCGTACTCGTCGAAATTTTCGCCCTGGCTTGCCGCGGGCTGTATTTCCGCGCGGCGTATCGCGGCCGCGCTCGCCGAGTACGAGACCGACGTCGTGGCCAACAAATCCACCTACTGGCTGTTGTTCGAGCTGCGCTGGCGCGAGTTCTATCACTGGATTCTCGCGGCGGAAGGCCCGCGTCTTTTCCACCGTGGCGGAATACAAGATCGACACGACCGGCCAACGGCCGCTGACGCGAATGTGCTCACGGCCTGGCAGCGCGGCGAGACCGGCCTGCCGTTCGTGGATGCCGCAATGCGCGAACTGGCGGCGACGGGCTATATGTCCAACCGCGCGCGCCAGAATGTCGCCAGCTATCTGGCCCGCGATCTCGGCCAGGACTGGCGCCACGGCGCCGCCTGGTTCGAAACACAGCTGGTCGACTACGACGTGGCGAGCAACTGGGGCAACTGGGCGACCGTCGCGGGCGTGGGCACCGACAAGCGCGACAACGGTTTCGACGTGCTCGCCCAGGCCGAGCGTTACGACCCGGACGCCGAATACGTCAGCCACTGGCTACCCGAACTACGCGCCCTGCCCGTGCGCGAACGCCATCGACCCTGGCAGGCCGACGACGACACGCGGGCAGCGATCGGCTACCCGTGCCTGCTGCCGCCGCGCGGCTGACGCAAGCCGCCCTGCCTTGCACAAACCTTTGAAGCGCGACGGACGACAGCAGCCGCCGTCCGCCGCAAACCGGATTTCGCCTACAGACCGGGCGCCGAACACAGCCTTCGCCCGTAAAGAGCTGCGCTGTACAACAAGAATTCAACCGATTGGCGAGTCGAGCTAGGCTCGACGTTCGAGCGCTAAGCGCAGCTGTCATGGAAGGGGGTCAACCATGGCTTTTCGATATCGATTCGCCGTTCTCGTCGCGCCTGCAATGCTGCTTTCCGCTTGCGTGAGTTCCCCGTATCTCGACCCGCCCGCCTGGTTGACCGCCGAGAACTCGCCGGTCTGGACGTCCGCGGACCGTTCGCGTTTCGTCGATAGTATCGAGCCGGGCGAGACGACGCTCGGGGATGTCGTCGCGATGTATGGCCCGGCCATGGCTTACTCAGTCGACGCCAGCGGCGGCGAGAAAACCTCCGACCTGTTCTGGTACGGCGAGACCGGCTTCGACCAGCCCTGGGCCTCTGTGGTCGTGCCCGGCGGCTTCGATGCCTGGAGCGCGAGCAGCCCGGTGCTGGCGGTACAGACCAGCGAGGGCGTGAACAAGCGCCGGGCGGCGGCGGGCGTATCGGCAGCCGAGGTAGAGCCACCCGCCACGGCTGCGGCCGCGGAACCGTCGACGCCGCCGCAGGAAACGAACGGCGATACGGCGTCATCCGCCGAAAGCGCGCGCTCGCCGGCCGTTGAAGACGCGCTGGCAGACGGAGTGATCGGGCCGGGCGAAATCAACAACGACATTGCTGCCGCGATGGCCGCATTCGGCCAATCCGGGGGCACGGTATCGAGCTTTCGCGCCCGCTTCGGCCCGGAAGCGGAGTACGACGAGGACACGCGGCTTTTCCGCAAGGTTGGCGCCACGCTGTTCTATGGCAGCGAATACGGCGGCGGCCCGAGCGTCTGGGTCGAATTCGACGGCGACAACCGCTACGAATCCACCATGATTCACGTGCCGCGCGGCGGCGACAAGGCGCCTTACGAACGGTTTTTCTAGCGCGCGCCGTCGTGCGGCATGGACGACGCGGCGGCTCGTGACCGACGAGCCGCGTGGCGTCGAGTTCGCGTTGTGCCGGCTACTGCCCCTTCTCGCGCTCGAACTCGGCCATCGCGCTCATCACGTCGTCGTAATCCGCTTCCTGTTCGGCCGCGGCATCGGCCATGGCGTCCAGATCGTCGGTCGGCATGGCGTCGGTACGCGGCGGCGCGGGGACGTGCTCGTCCGGCGCTGGTGAGGCGTCGCCGCGACTGGCGGCGGCTTTCGGCGCGCGGGTACCCTGCCTTGCCGGCTTGTCCTGCGACGCGCTCGGCTTCGCCCTGCTGTTTTCGCTTTCGGTGGCACAGATACAGGTCTGATCGTCGGTCCAGATCACCTGCGTGATCTGCGCACGCCACTGTTTATTGGCGCGGGTGACGATCTGCACCGTATCGCCAACGCTCACGGGCTGGGCCGTCTTGCAGCCCCAGTCGCCGTTGCGCAGTTTGCAGGGGCTGGCTTCGATCAGTTCTTGTTCGCTCATGGTTTCCATCACGGAGAAAACGGGCTTGCGCGGGCATCCGCTACGCACGCTATGGGTATTCGGCCGTAATTTCCAGACGGCCCGCGGCATTTCGCACGTCGAACGCGCAGGTACGCGCGGCCAGGCCCATGCCGGCCTGGCACGCATAAAGGCCGCTGACCACCAACCTCACTGGTACGTGGCGACACCGGCGCTTTCGTGCTGATCCGCCGATGCGGTGGCACAGCGTTCAGCTTCGCGTCACGCAGCGGGCGCATACTGCGCTGTGACGACTCTTTCGGAGAATCCGCCATGCGTAAATTGTTGTTCGTTCTCGCTGTCGCGCTTTGCGGCGCAGGCCTGCAGGGTTGTGTGGTGGCCGCGGCCGGTGCGGGTGCTGCCGGCGGCTATGCGGCACACGAGGAAGGCTATCGCGTGCAGTCGCCGGTGAAGAAGGATGAGGCCGGCCATTACGAGGGCCAGAATCCGGTCACGCACGACGAGAGCAAGGACCAGACGCCGGACGACGACGCCGACCGCTAGCGTTGCGCCCCAGAGAATCTGCATCGTCGCCGGGCGGCCGTGATCACGGTCGCCCGGCGGCTACGCGCATGAGCAACCGGCCTTAACCGCGTTTCCGCCGGGATCCGCGACAGCCTCCCCATCAGCCGCCGCCTGCAGCGCGCGATTCCGGGGCGAGTGATTGCCACCAATGCGCATAACGGCTGTTCTCCGGCTTCTTGCGCGTCTCGTCCGGCGCCCCGTCTGTCCACCAGATCGCGCCACGTTCGCCGAGCGCGACCTTGGCGTCGTGCACGTCGGCACGCGCCGCCTTTCTCTGTTCGTCGCTTTCTGCGTGTTTGACCGCGCGCCGCGCCGCCATGAGCTGCTTGACCCGACGCGCACGCGTTTGCTCGCTCAGCGCAGGATCGCTACGCCGCCAGAGCCGCCCTTTGGCAACGAAGTACCGACCGTCCGGCGTTTGCGGATAATGCTTTGCCATCGTGGTTCCGTGCATGACATCGAACGACCGCGATCGCGCAGCGCTGCAACAACCTGCGAGGTAGGCCCCGATTCCACGCCAGGATTGCCATGGGGCACGTTGCACGCCGTATTGGCGAGACGCTCAGCAGCAGCGCCAGGCGTCGCCGATCATGCGATGGTCGTTACCGAAAATACCGACATTCGTTTGCACCCGATTGTCCCACACCACGCGGTCGGGCCTGTCGATGACGACCATGTTGCCGCTCTCCGTCGCCAGTCGCGTTTCATCTACAACTCTCCGCCCGGTGGCGATCGCGGTCGATCGCTACTCGCTACGCTTGCTGACCGACTCGCTGGTCTCCTCGTACGAATAGCTGTACTTCGTCGCACCACAGAACCCGACGCTCGTGCGCGTACGACCAGGGCCGATGTTGTATTCGCCGGCCTCCTCGGTCTCGCCAGTGTCGTAGAGCAGATCCATCATCACGTGTACCGGCACGCCGCAGGCGTTGCGGAACTTGAGCGTGAGTGCCAGACGTTCGGGCTCGTCGTAAGTGCAGGAGGAAAGCGCTGACTTGCCGGGATGACGTATGGTCTCGACGAGTTGCACGCAGCCTTGCATGCCGCCGGCGATGGGCTCGACTTCAGGTTCGGGCACGGGCGCGTTCCAGGGCGCGCCGGCGCTCCGCGCCCACTGTCGAGACATATCCTTCGGGCGTAACCACGACCCGACGGTCTCGTGTCTCGGCCATCATGGTCTGTATGTTGCGATTCGCGTTCTGGAACGCGGTCATCATCGCCTGTTGGGAGCGCTGCTTGCGCGCGTATTGCGCCTCCTTGGCGTTGGCATAGCGCAGCAGGTTGTCGATGCCGGCATAGGCCTCCTCGATGCCCGAGCGCGCATAAGCCAGCTGGCCCTCCGGGTCCACCAGTGCCTTGCGCTCGATGCCGTAGGTCTGTTCCCAGAGGGCGGTTTCGCGGGCCTCGAGCTCAGGCCAGTCGGCGGTATAGGCCGCGAAATCGTAGGCGTCGGCCACGTTCCCGGCGCAACGGATATAGCGCTCGTTGGCGGTAATTTCGCGCCGGTTGTATTCCGCGTTCTGGTTGATGTTCGGCGCTGTCCGATAGCTGCCGCACCGGGCCTCGCGCAGCGCCGCGGCCATCGTGCGCGGTTTGTAGGTGTTGTTGATGAAATCCGTATAGCGGCGGTTCGCCTCGGCCGCCGCGACGCGCTTGTCGCCGTGCCCGGCAAGCCGTTGTACAAAGGCCTGGCGCGCCGCGGCCGCCGCGTCCACGCCGCTCGTGAGCCCCTCGGCCTTCGTCACGAAGCCGAGGTTATCGATACCGCGATAGGCACTGCCCTGAATCAGCCGCGGCGCGCGGGTCTTGAACTCCCGCATGAAGTCGTCGTCGCTCAACTTGCTCTGGCCGCTGCTGTACGCAATACAGGCCGGGCAGAAGGTCCACGGCGTCACGACCTGACCGTTTACGAGTCGTTCACCGACCGGCGGCAATGGCGCGTAAAGATAGGCGCGCTGGTTGTATCCGAGGGTTACGGCGACCCTTGCGATCGGTGCCCAGCTGCGGATCGCCTCTGCGGATACATTGCGCTTGGGGGTGAGCACGAAGCGGTAGACGGGCACGTCGTCCTGCATGTCGTAACGCACTGCCACGTCGATGAGGCCGAGCCGTTTCAACGCGCCGACATCCTGCCCGTAACCATAGCGCGACCGATACGGCTGGCTGAAGCTCGACGCGGGCGCGCGGCTGGCGCCGATCAGGCGCGCCGCCTTGGCATAGTGCCGGCTTTCGCCCGGCAGTCCACGCTTGGCCACGGCCGCGTCGCGAATCCCCCGTTCGGGATTTTCCCCGCGTAGCGTGCTGTTTACATACTGACTTTGGTCCATCGTGGACGCGCAGCCCACCAGTCCAAGCACAACAGCCACCAGCACGCAGCCGCATGCAACCCGCTTACCCATCCCGTGCCCCTTCCACGCCAATGCTGCCAACGCGCTGCAACAGCGTTTGCGGCGTGCCCCTTGTTGTTGTTGAAAACAGTTAAGTGCGCCCGCGCGGCGATTGCAATACGCCGGGCAAGCCGGTCTGGAGAGCGATGCGGCACGGCACGCTGAGCGCACGGCCTGCGTGTGCGTGCAAGATATTGGTGGATCTGGAAATAACGCGTCGCTTGGCGGCACCCAACAAGGACGGCGCGCTTTCGACGGGTGCGCGCGGGAGGGCGTCGCCCGCGATGGGCACGCCGTCATCCGCGCAACGCTATCCTGGCGCGATGGCGACGCGCGCCCTGCCCGCTAACCCAGAATCGCCGCCACGGCGTCGGACCGGTAGAAATCTTCCAGCTGGCGACGGATCGCGGGGGCGAGCAGGCCCTTGGCGCGCAGCGCCTCGATGACCTGCGGCAGAAAACGCATGCCGTCACGCACCATCATGTCGCGCGTGACGCCGATGTCTTCGAGCAGGTCGGTGAGCGTGGCGTCGCGGTAGTTTTCGAAGAACACGTCGACACCGCGCTCGATGAGCTCGCGGTAGATGGGCATACGCCGCAGCCGCTGCCAGTACTCATAGCCGATGACGAACAGTTCCTCGATGTCGAGTTGACCGGCGAAGTCGCGTACCGAGGCAACCGAGCGGTGCTTGTTGTCGTCCCAGAAATCGAGGATGGCCTGGCGCAGTTCGTCCGACTCGAAGGCGTCGTGCAGATAGGCCTCGCTGGCCTGCATGCCGGCTTCGGTATTGCGTTCGACATAACGCCGGATGCCGCGCTCGAGGGTATCGCCGATTCGTGGCGGCGCACGGTCGACCACGGCCCGGCCGAGCTTCATCGCCGTGCGGGCGCCGGGCACGCGCGCGGCGAGCCGCTTGCTGTGGGCAACGTAGCCCCGCAGACCGGAATACAGCAGCTGCGCCACGAGGTTCGCGAAAACCGGGTTGGATACCGACTGGTGGATAACCTCTTCACGCAGACGCTGCATTTCCAGGAGCTTGTCGAGCAGCTCCTCGAACTCGCGGTCGGGCAGCAGTTCTTCGAGCGTGGTCTGCTCCTGTACCGGGTGTTCATAAAGCGCGACCGCGATATCGCCGACGAGTGCCGGAATCGCCCCGCCGATCTTCATGTCGACCGCGTAATCCACCGCGGTGTGTTGCACGGATTCGACGCTGATCACGTCGGCGAGCCGAAGCTTCGCGGCGTCAGCCAGAAGCCAGTCGATGCGGCGTTCGAGCTCGGCCTGCAACGCCTGCCCGTCAAGCCGCGCCAGCACCCACTCGACGTGCGCGTCCAGCAGGACCTCAGCCTTCGAGCCTGCAAATTCGTCGGTGTCCATCATCGGTCGGCTGCGCTGGGAGACGGGACGCTGATGTTATCAGTCTGCGATGTCAGGCGGCGTGGTGTCGGCGCGCGTGGCGACCCATCGATGACCCGGCATGGCGCGGTACGGGCCCGCACATTTAATATGCCACGCATCACCGCCGCGCCATGCACCCGACCGCTTCGATCGCCATGCAGCTTTTACTTTCCGTGCTCGAACTGGCGGGCACCTTCGTTTTCGCCATCAGTGGCGCGATGGCCGCGGTACAGAAGCGGCTGGATATCTTCGGGCTGGCGGTGCTGGCGTTCGCGACCGGTACGGTGGGCGGTATCACGCGTGATCTGCTCATCGGCGCCACGCCGCCGCTGGCGATCGCCGATGTGCGTTACGGATTGACGACGATGGCAGCCGCGCTGGTGGTCTTTTTCGGCCATCGACTGGTCGACCGCATCAGCCGGCCGGTGGCGATCTTCGACGCCGCCGGGTTGTCGCTGTTCGCGGTCGGCGGTTCGATTCGGGCGCTCGAATACGGCATTTCGCCGGTCATGGCCGCGGTGATGGGCATGATCACGGGCATCGGCGGCGGCATCATGCGCGACGTGCTTATCGATCGCCTGCCCATGGTGCTGGCGCCGACCGAGCTCTACGCCACCGCGGCGCTGCTGGGCTCGACGATCACCGTGACGGGCATGACGCTCGGCTGGCCGTTCGTGCCCACGGTCATCGTGGCTGCGACACTATGTTTCTTTCTGCGCTACATGGCCATGCGGCGCGGCTGGCATCTGCCGGTGCCACGCGTCGGCGATCGATAACGGTTCAGCCACAAGACGGGACGAGTCGAGCCCGCCCCGCCTTGCGGACGATGACGCTCAAGCCGCGTCGGCCACCACCATCGTTCGGTAGCTTTCGATGATGTCCATGAAGTCGATGACTTCCTGTCGCGGTACACCGAGTTGGTAAAGCGTGTTGCGGATTTCGTGCGCCGTGACGTCGAACTCGTATTCCGACAGCCCGAGATGCTTGTGGGCTTCGAACATGTCGCGGCCCGGATAGCAGGCCGGGCCGCCAGTCTTTTCGATACTCCAGGCGGTGACCATGAACTTGTAGCCGGCCTTGTACTGATCGGCGTGAAATTCCTGGACCTTGTCGTTGGCGTTGTTGAGCGTGGCGTTGGTGTGCAGTCGGTCGATCAGGTAATCGACCGCGCTGGCGATCGCGTAGGCGCCGCCCAGACGCTCGTACAGGGTTTGTTCTGCCATCGTTTCCTCCTATCTCGCGTGAATCGGTCGTTTTTATCGGTGTATCGCCCTTGAATCGTCGCGTTCAATTGCGGGCGATGTTTTTTGGCACCACAGATTACCGTCGCGTACCAACCGACGCGTTACCCGCTCTCTCAAGACAAGGACCGGCCCATCGCGAGCGCGGTAACCGGGATACAATCGAAACCGCGGCGCGCGGCCAGGCGAAACCGTCGGGCCTGGCCCGGCGTCGTTCTCGACCTGACCGACTCGGTATTCACGTAATGGCTCGCCCCGGCCGATAGACGTTTCATGGACACACGCACCCCGTTCGCACGGCCGCGCGCCATGCACGACCGCACTGCCCACACGGTGCGACCGCATTCGGTGAGCCCGCATGGCGGGGCTGCCGGTGGGCGAACGGCCGGCGTTTTCGAACCGTCGGGCGCGACGCGTGCTCGAATGGACGCGGCACCATGAGCGACCCCGCGGGCCGGCCCGCACGTCGCGCGCGCATCGCGGCCACACTGGCACTCGTTCCCGGGCTGCGTCCGTCGATCGCAAGGGCATGGGTGAGCGAGGCCACGCCCGATCGGGATTCCGATCCGTCGCAGCGGCATCGACGCAACCTGCTGCGGTTGCTGCTCGCGTTCACCGTGCTGTTCGGCGCCGTCTTCACCGCGATCAACTTCAGCGCGGGCAAGTACGCCCTGATGACGATCGAAATCGTGATCAGCCTGTTCGCCATCTGGCTTCTGAGCGTCGTTCCCCGCACGCCCTATCTGAAACGCTGGTCGCTGATCTATCTGATCACCCTTTACAGCGGCACCATGTACGCGTTCGCCTCGCCGAGCACCTCCATCACGGTCTTCAGCTGGGTGCTGGTGATGCCCGTGCTGGCCCACCTGCTGCTCGGCCGTTGGGTCGGCGGCCTGTTCTCGGCGTTCTATCTCATCATGTCCGCGGCGATATTTCTCTGGCGTTTTGGCACCGAAGGCGTACTGGAAACGCCGGGAGCAGTCGCCAACGTGGTGACCGTGACCAGCTGCAGCTACCTGTTCTCGCATGTGTACGAAGCCAGCCGCGAACAGGCCGAACGCCAGCTCTCGGAAATGGCGCTGACCGACTCGCTTACCGGGCTGGCCAATCGCGCCCAGCTCGAGCGGCGTCACGCCCGCGCGTTGGCCCAGCGCGATCTGCCCCTGTCGCTCCTGATGATCGATCTGGATTATTTCAAGCGCATCAACGATGCCCACGGCCACGACACGGGCGACGCTGTACTACGCGACGTCGCCGACATCATGCGAGAAGATATTCGCAAGGCCGATGTCGCCTGCCGGCTCGGTGGCGAGGAGTTCTGCCTGCTGTTGCCGAATACCGACGCGGACCATGCCGAGCAGCTGGCTGAACGCCTTCGCGCGCGCATCGAAGCCATGCGCTGCACGCACCGCGACATCGTGCTGCGACTCACCGCCAGCATCGGCGTGGCGACGGCAACCGGCGACGCGGACAAGCTCGACTCCCTGCTTCACGCCGCCGATAAGAATCTTTACCGAGCCAAGCTCGCCGGGCGTAACCGCATCGCCTGTTGACCGTCGGAATGCGCGACGCGGAATCGCTGCGCCGCTATGATGGCGCCCTGTTCCTTGCCACGCCTTGCCCATGAGCGCCGACGCTTCGCGCCTGTTCCTGCTATGCCTCGGCACGGGTCGCGGCGCGACGGCTGTGTACGACGGCGACGCGAGCAGTTCCGCGGCATTGCTGGTCGATGGCGAACCCGTGCTGCTCGTCGATGCCGGCTTCGGTGTCGTGCGCGCATGCAAGGCGGCGTTCGGCGCCGTACCGCGGACCCTGCTGATCACCCATAACCACAGCGACCACGCCGCGGAACTGCCGGTGATCCTTGCGGCCGAATGCGCACGCGATCATCGCCCGCGCGTGATCGCCGCCGCTGAAGTCGCGACCACGCTGCGCGCGCATCGTCTTCACGAGTTGCACAGCACCGGCGCGTCCCCATCGGCCTTCGCGGACTGGCAGGACGTGGCGCCCGACACGCCGATTGCATTGACCGACACACTATCGCTGCGGCTGCTGCGCGCACGCCACAGCGAACCCTGCTATGGGTTCATTGTGGAGGCGAACGGCAAACCGCTGCTGGCTTATGGCGGCGACTCCGCCTGCGACGACGATTACTACGACCGGCTCTGGGTGGCGCCGCATGTCGTGCTCGACGCGCGCGGTCGCGCGAATGCCGAGCACGCAAGTTTCACCCAGGTGGCCGCCTATACCGCGGAACGCCCCACACGCGATCTGCATATCACCGGCTACGGCCGGCCCGAGCAGGCGCCGGCCGAACTCACCCCGCTGCGGCCCGGCGAATGCATCGATCTGAACGGGAATCCGGGGACATGAACAGCGCTGTCGCCGTCGAGCGGCTTATACTGGCGATCTATTGGCTTTCGCCGTACGCCTGGATCGACGCGCTGCTCGCGCGCTTTGAAAAGCGGGGCGATATCGACCGCTGGCGTGCCCGCCGTTATCTCGCGTCGGAGCTCTATATCGCACTGTGGCTGTTGGGCGCCCTGCTGCTCTGGCTGGGCAACGGCGGGCTGGTCGCATGGCTGATCTGGCCTGCGCTGCTTCGGGTGGTCGGCATATTGACCAAGGAACTGGGCGTGATCCTGTTCGGCCGCTGCAAGGTGACCCCCGGGCGCATGGTCGCCGCCACCGGCCGCACGATCGTGCTCGCGCTGGAGAACTACTTCACGGCGGCGCTGCTCATGGCGTTTGTCTATACCCAGGCGGGCGTTTTCGACGGCGCCCCGGCGACGGCCGACGCACAGCTCGGGACGGGCGCGGCGCTGATCCAGTCGCTATCGATCCAGTTCGCGTTGACCCCGGCGTTCAAGCCCGTGGATCTGCTCAGCTGGTCACTGGTGATTTTTCACGCCGGCTTCGCATTTCTGTTCAGCCTGATCGTGATTTCGCTGTTCGTGTCGCTCCTCAAGATCGGCAGCGCGGACCACCGCTAGCGCCGGCCACGGCCGGCACCTCAATGCCGGTTCGCATCTTTCACGACCGGCAAGCCGACGCCGCCGTGGGGGTTCCACGCAAGATCCGCCGTCAGTGAACCGCGGCAGCCGTGGGGTCCACTCCACTGGGCGCGGGCCGCGGGCGATAACGCTCGACATACGCAGCTCGCAACACGTGTCATGCATACGGCGCTCCACACGCGGCGTCTTCGCTCGATGCACCTTCCACCATCCGCTGCGCCCGCATGAACTGCTCGAAGGCCTCGGTGGGCAGCGGCTCGCTGAACAGAAAACCCTGTTGCAGATGACACTGGTGGGCGAGCAGGAAGCCGCTGGCTGCCTGCGTTTCCACGCCCTCGGCAATGACGCGCAGGCCCAGCCCCTGCGCCAGCGCGATGATGGTGCGCACGATGGCGAGATCGTTGGCATCGTTGAGCGCGTCGGCAACGAACCGCTGATCGATCTTGAGCTGATCGATCGGCAGACGCTTGAGGTAGTAGAGCGACGAATAACCGGTACCGAAATCGTCGAGCGAAAATCGCACCCCGCGTGACCGGAGCTGGATCATGCGTGCGGCGACATCCTCGACACAGTCCAACAGCACGCTCTCGGTGAGCTCCAGTACGAGCTTGCTGGCATCGACCCCGGTGGCGTCCAGCGCGGCGCAGACCTCGTCGACGAAATCCGGATGATGAAACTGGCGCACGCTGACATTGACCGCAACCGCGATGCGCGCCATGGCGGCGTCCTCGGACCACACGCTGAGCTGATGGCAGGCCGCACGCACCACGAAGACGCCAAGCGGCACGATCAGTCCGGAGGTTTCGGCCACCGGGATGAATTGGTCCGGGCACACCAGACCACGCCTGGGATGACGCCAGCGCAACAGCGCCTCCGCGGCGACCGAATCACCGGCGAGATCGACCTGGGGCTGGTAGTAGAGCTCGAACTCTTGTTGCCGGAGACCCATCTGGATCTCGCTTTCCAGCGCGACCCGCTCGTCGATCGCCGCCTGCATGTGAGGCGCGTAGAACTGCACCGCGTGTCCGCCCGCTGCCTTGGCGCGGTACATGGCGATATCGGCCTGGCGCAGCAGGGCATCCGGGGTGTCGTGGGTGCTGCCGAAGATCGCGACCCCGATGCTGCAGGTGGTGCGACGGTGCCGAAGCACGCTGAAATCGTACGGCCCCTCGATCGACTCAAGGATCTTGTCGGCTACCTGCTGTACCGCGTTGACGATCGCGGCCTGCGAATCGCCCAGGCCTTCCATCATCACCACGAATTCATCACCGCCGAACCGCGCGACCGTGTCCTGCGCCCGCAGGCAGGACAGTAGCCGGCGCGCCACCTCGAGCAGCATCTGGTCGCCGGTGTGATGACCGAGCGTGTCGTTGAGCGTCTTGAAATCATCGAGATCGATGAAAAAGATCGCGCCGGCCAGCTTGTGGCGTGCCGCCGCGCGCACGGCCTGACCGAGCCGATCGGTCATGAGGCGGCGATTCGGCAGCCGCGTGAGCGGGTCGTAATACGCTAGAAATTCGATCTGTTCCTCGGCGGCCTTGCGTGCACTGATGTCGCGGATCACGCCGAACAGGCCCAGCGACTCGCCCTGCACGTCCCGCTGCAACCGGCCCTGCGCCCAGATCCAGCGCAGCGCGCCGTCGGCGCGGCGGATGCGACACTCGAATTCCCAGGGCCGCACGGCGTCCATGGCGTCTGCAAGGCTCTGTTTAACCCGTGCCTGGTCGCTGTCGATCACGTGCTCGATAAAGGTCTCGTAGGACCAGTCCGGCAGCTTGTTCTCGTAACCGAAGATGCGGTCGTGCAGTTCCGTGCGCCATGCCTTGCCGGTACGCAGATCGAGACTCCACGCGCCCAGTTCGCCGGCCTCGAGCGCCACTTCCAGCTGATCCGATAGATCCTGCTCGGACGATTCGCCGAGCGAGCGACGCGTGAGGATGAGCACGGCCCCCGCGAAGGTCGCGGCGTCGCCGTGAAAATTGTGGCAGGCGAGATACGCGGGCAGCGGTCGGGCATTGCAAGGCAACAGCGTGACCCGCATGGGATCGGCCGGTGCCGGCACCGACTCGCTGCGCTTCAGACAATCCCGGCTTTGCGCATCGAAAAAGGTGTCGATCGACTGGCCGAGGAGTTCCCCGGCACCGCCCAGCCCGAGCAGCGCCGCCAGCGCCTCGTTCGCGAAGAGCACCTGTCGACGACTGTCCAGGACACACAGCCCTTTTTCTCGGGCGGCCGCCGGCTGTCGCGAATCCATCATCAACCCTGCCCTCCCGAAATCGCTGTGATTATTGTTGTCGCGGATCGGCTGCAGAAAACGCCCTGTCGCGACGAACACGATCGCGGCGGCGTAGGGCCTTCTTTCTCCTTTTCACTATTGGTTTATAGCAGCCGGCGCGGCGGCGCAAACGGTTTCCGCGCGCGCAATTGCACGGCCCAAAAAAAGCAATAGTCGTTGACCACTTGCCATCGCGAGGCGCGCGGCGTGGGGTTGGCGACCGGCCGACGCGTGCCCGACAACCTGCTGAAATGCGCGATAAAACGGCGCGCTCGGCCGCGGCCCAACGGCTGCTCGGCGCGACAGGCGCAACACCCTGCATCACTGCTGTTCCCGGCGTTTCGCTGGCGTTTTATTGCGCTGCGGTGTATTTGTTGAAACTCGATTACCTGAACGGTTGGGTCGTACCGGGGGGTGCGAGATGCGTGCGGTGTACCGGCCGCCTGTCACCACGACGGGCTGTTGTCGGCCGCCTGCCGCGAGCCTGCCCCCCCCCCCCGCCGCGCCCGCCGCCACGCAAACAAGGACCCGCGATGTCCGCCATCATCGACTTTCTCAACAGCATCCTCTGGGGCTATGTGCTCGTCTACGGTCTGCTGGCCGTCGGCGTGTTCTTCACCATTCGCCTGGATCTGTTGCAATTTCGCCATTTCGGCGAATTCTTCCGGGTCATCGTCGGATCGCGCGGCGCGACCGCCGACGGCATCTCGCCCGTTCAGGCGCTGACCATCAGTCTTGCGTCGCGCGTGGGGACCGGCAATCTGGCCGGCGTGGCCGTCGCCATCTACCTGGGGGGTCCCGGCGCGGTCTTCTGGATGTGGCTCGTCGCCCTGTTCGGTATGGCGACCGCCTATGCCGAATCGACCCTGGCGCAGCTCTACAAGGTACGCAATGCCGAGTCCCAGTATCGCGGCGGCCCGGCGTTCTACATGGCCAAGGGCGTGGGCTCGCGCTTGATGGGCATGGTGTTTTCGGTCTGTCTGCTGGCCTCGTTCGGGCTCGTGTTCTCGGCCGTGCAGTCGAATTCCATCGCCGAGGCCATGGATTCGGCATTTTCCATTCCCAAAGCGGTAAGCGGCATCGCGGTGGCGCTGGTCGCCGGTATCGTGATGTTCGGCGGCATTCGCTCCATCGCCCGTGTCGCCGAAAAGGTCGTACCGATCATGGCCGGGCTGTATCTGCTGCTCGCGCTCTACGTCATCGTGGTCAATATCGCCGATGTGCCGGGCGTGCTCGCGCTGATCGTCAAGTCGGCGTTCGGTTTCGAACAGGCGGCCGGCGGTTTCACCGGCGGCATCATGGCGACCCTGCTCAACGGCGTGAAGCGCGGCATGTTCTCCAACGAAGCCGGCATGGGCTCGGCGCCGAATATCGCCGCTGTCGCGGTCCCCGACCCGCACCACCCGTCCAGTCAGGGGCTTGTGCAGGGCCTCGGCGTGTTCATCGACACCCTGCTCATCTGTACCGCCACGGCGTTGATGATCCTGCTTTCCGGCGTGATCGATTACGGCCCGGATGGCGTCACCGGCATGGAATTGACCCAGAACGCGCTCAGCGCCCACATCGGCTTCGCGGGGCCGGCGTTCGCCTCGATCGCGATCCTGTTCTTCGCGTTTACCTCAATCATCGGCAACTATTCCTATGCCGAGAACGCGATGGAGTTCATGGGGCTCGGCCAGCGCGCTTCGCTCGCGGTGCTGAAACTCGGCGCGCTGGGCATGGTGATCTGGGGCGCACTGCAGCCGGTCACCACGGTGTTCAACTTCGCGGACGCCACCATGGCAATGATGGCGACGATCAACCTGATCGCCATTCTGATCCTGTCGAAGACCATCTATACCCTCACCCGCGACTACTTCGCCCAGCGCAGCGAGGGCCATGAGCCGCTGTTCCGGATCAAGGATCATCCGCAGCTGTCCAAGGGTATCGACGAATCGATCTGGAATCGCAACGTCGAGGCCGAACGCAACGCGTGAGCGCGACCGGCGCGCGCCGGTTCCGAGGGGATGGCGCGACGCCGGGCGTAAGGGCGTGCGAATCGACTCGAGGGGGTCGCTCTAGCGGACTGACTCGCGGCGATTTTCAACGCCGCTCGTATTGTGCTTTTCGCGGCTTCGCGCGATGATATGAGCCGGTACGGGTTTCGCACACATGTTTCGGTGTGGTCGCCATTGCTGCGACCAGGATTCAGAGGCGATGAAAACTCTTCGCAACATTCGCACGCAGACCGCCTGCGCGCTGCTTCTGGCAGCGGGTGTCGGTGGCGTGTTCGCGTTGTCCTACCTCGACGAGCCTCCCGTACCGGACACCGAACCGCGCCAGGCCAGCGCCGAACCCACCAGCGCGCCGGCCGATCGCGCGGCGGCGAGGTCAACGCAAACCGACAAGACGCCCGCCGAGAACGGTATTGCCCTGCGTCTCGACGAAGCCGGCACGCTCGAGCCCGTCACGCCGGTCGAGCCGGCGCCTCCGAGTGCCGACGCCGAGATTGCCGCCAACGGCGTGGACGCGTCCGCAGCCGGTGATTTCGTGGAGAGCGATGCCGAGCAGCGCGAGCTCAATCTCCAGGTGCCGCGCGACGCCGATGTCGCCGCACTGGTCGAAGCCCACGCCGCGCCGGACAACGAAGACAGCGCCGCTGCGCAGCCCGCGACCACCAACATCACGCTGAACGCGGACGGCGAAGTCGAGTTCTCGCCGGAAGTGGAGTCGTTCAACATCTTCAACCCGGATTACGGTCTGCGCGGCTTCATGAAGCAGAGCTGGATCAACCAGCGCGTCGCATTCCAGGGTGGATTGGGCCTGGATGACGACCGTATCGACAAGGCGAAGAACGACGACCTGCGCGACAATATCGCCGTCGGCATGGGCCTGATTCTCGCCTTCTAGCCCGCCGCCCGCCGGGCCGTGAACCGGCCTGTCGCGTGGCCGCGCGCCGGACCAAACCGCTCCTTCGTGCCCGCTGTTCGCTTTCGAAAAAACGAGTCGCGGGCCGTTAAATACCGCCCGAATCAGGCGTTTGTCGCGTCCGCCGACGCCTCGCGCGTGACCGCACGCAGCATGACATAGGCAAGCGTCGAACCGGCAGAGGCCGCGCACATCACGATCGCCATGGCTGCGGCATCGCCACCGAACACGCCGACGAACCAGGTCGCCAGCGCCCCGCAGCTGAATTGCACGACGCCGAACAGCGCGGAGGCCGCACCGGCGGCGTCCGGCGCCTGATCGAGCAGTCCGGCAACCGTGTTCGCACCGGCCACGCCCACCGTGGACAGCAGGAAGAACAGCGGAATCGCCACGCCCCAGAAGCCGCCGAAGCCGGTCAGCGTGGTCGCCAGCAGCACCAACGAACAGCCGAGCGTGTTCGCGACCGCGACACCGAGCAGCGTGCGGTAACCGAAGCGCATCACGAGCCGTCCGTTGGCTGCCGTACCGACCAGCATGGCGAGCACATTGGCGCCGAAGTAGAAACCGAATACCGACTCGTCGACACCGAACTGGTTGATATAGATGAACGAACTCGCCGCCACATAGGAAAACAGGGCGCCGAACATCAGCCCGCCACAAACGAGAAACAGCGTGATCGGCCCGCGCCGCAGAAGCGCCAGATAACCGATGTACTGGGCCACCAGACTGCGATCGCGGGTGCGTCGCTCCGGCGGATGCGATTCCGGCAGCAGCGCCGTCAACGCGACCAGACACATCAGCGCATAAACGCAGAGCAGCCAGAAGATGCCCTGCCAGCTGGCGAACGTGAGCACGAGTCCACCGACGATGGGCGCCACCAGCGGCGCGGTTGCCATCACCATCACGACGAACGACATCACGCTTGCCGCCTTGGCGCCGGCAAAGCGATCGCGCACGACCGCCCGGGCCATGACCGGCGCGGCGGCAGCCCCGAACCCCTGGGCGGCGCGCGCCACGATGAGCATGCCGACCGATGTCGACAACGCACAGGCGACCGCGGCAACCAGATACAGCGTGATGCCGAAATACAGAATCGGCCGCCGTCCGTAGCGGTCCGACAGCGGGCCGTAGGTCAGCTGACCGGCCGCCAGCCCGAGAAAGAACAGGCTCAGGCTGTACTGGACATAGGCCGGGTCGACCGCGAACTGCCGCGCCAGCCCCGGCATCGCCGGCAGGTACATGTCGATCGACAGCGGGGCGATCGCCGTAAGCATGCCGAGTACGGCGATGAAGATGAAATAGCGGCCGCGGCTGAGCGGTGGTTGCGCCATGCGGGCGGCTCCTTTGGCTGCGCGCGGCAACCGGGATGGCGATACGCGGCGCCGTTTCAGTCGGCAATCGTGCCTGCACGCCGGATCAGGGCCGCGGCATTATGCCAGCCGGCATCCACCACGGCCACGGCCTCACCGGGCCCGTCCATCGCCGGGTGCAATCCCGTGAGCACCCGCGCCGGCGGCATCTCGATGGCCAGCGCGAAACCCGACTCATGCGCGATCCGCGCGCTCGCCGCCCAATGGACGGTACGCGCCATGTTGTTGACCAGGTCGTCGCGCACATCGGCGCTGCGCCAGAGCCGGCGTCGGGCGTTCGCGCTGAAGTACGCCAGCCGCGGCGCGACGAACGTCGACGCCGCCACCGCATTGCCGAGCGCGGCCGCGGCATCGTCGAGCAACGCGCAATGCGACGGCACGGCCATGTCCAGGCGCACGACACGGGACGCGCCGGCGGCGGTCGCTCTCGCCTGCATGTCCGCGAGCGCATCGTCGCGGCCCGCCACCACGATCTGCTGATCGCTGTTCACGTTGCTGACATGCACGATCCAGCCATCGGCCTGTGCGCTGTCGACCAGTTCGCGCACCACGCTTTCGCCCAAACCGATCAACGCGCTCATCCCATAGCCTTCGGGAAAGGCATCGCGCATAAGTGCACCGCGCCGGGCCACAAGGGCCAGCGCATCCGCAAAGCCCACCGCACCGGCGACCACCGCGGCCGGCCAGGCGCCAATGGATAACCCCATCACGCCAGCCGCGGGGCCGCCCGCCTGTTCGAGATGACGCGCACTCGCTACCCCGACGATCGTCAATGCCAGCTGCACCGTTTCGGTATCCGCCAGCGCTTCGGCCGTATCGAGACTGGCGCGGTCGCGGCCGAGCACGGTTTCCGCCTCTTCCACGGTGTCGCGAACGGGGCGACTGTCCGGCAGGCTCGCGAGCATGCCGGCGCGCTGGGCGCCCTGGCCGGGGAAAGTGAACAGCACACTCATCGGAAACTACCCGCGTGCCCCGGCGCATTCGTCGGGCGCGCTAACCTCGGCTGGCGACGTCGCATCCCACGGGTCGGTGCACAGGAACGGTCCGGTATCGCTCTTGATCAACACCTGGCGTGCCGTCGAGGCCCAATCCGCCAGCGCCATGCCGCCCACCGGGGTTTCGATCTGCACGTCGCAGCGCGCAGGCGCGGCCGCGAGCGCGGTCTGCAACGCGCGCGCTTGCGCGCGGTCGACGGGTTCAGACGCGCGCAGCAACAGATCGAGATCGGATCGCGCATGGGTCACGGGGTGGCCCGTGGCCAGTTCGTAGCCCACTGCGCCGGTCACGCCCCACGGCCAGCGCGCGCTGTCGAGCACGTCGGCAGCGACATCGAGTGCGGCGATCGCCGGCACATCGCGCCGTCGCGCATGAGAACGCCAGCCCCTGGCCTGGGCAATCGCCTCGGGCGCGTGACGACGCCCGATCGCATGGGCCGCCACCCGGTCGCCGTGTCGCTCGCCGCGGCTCTCGCCGCGCACGCCGACCGGCACACCGCGAGCGTTTCTCGGTGCGCGACGCACCACCAGCGGCGCGCCTTCGGCAACGGCCTGCAGCGCCCACGCCGGCGTCGGCCCGATCAGCGCAACCGCGTCTGCAAAGACGAGATCATGCGGTCGAAAACCGTTGTCGCTGGCGCTGTAATCGAACATTGCGGAAGCGGACCGACGCTACCACTGCGCGCGCAGGCGGCGGCGGACATCCTGCGATGCTGCGCGCCCTTCGTTCAGACGCGTGTCGATATCGTGCGTGTTGCCGATATCGGCCAGAGCCTCGGCAAGCGACGTTTTGACGGTATCGGTGTCGACAGCGCTCGGTGTCTCGACGTCGTCGACGCTGACCAGACCGTGCAGCAGGCCCAGCCGCTCGAAGCTGTGAATATCGTAGGCCATGGGCGTAATGGTCCGTGCAAGCGCTTCCACACCCTCGACCGTACGCTGGGTGATGCGCGCGGCCGCCTGCTTGCCCATGGCATGAACCTCGACACCGACGTCGTCGAGTGCGATCAAACGATTGGCCTGATAGCCATGCGCCAGAAAGGCGCCCGACATGGCCTTGCCGACCAGCAGCGCGATCACCGGATGCCCGGCGAGACGCGCGCTCGCATAGGCATCTGCGGCGGCCGCCAGCGCCTGGTGGATGCCGAATGCCTCTTCGCTCCGGCCATAGGCCTGGCTCGGTACGTCGACCACCGCGACGATGGCGCGCTTGGCGGTGCGAACCGCATCGGCGGTGCTCGCATCGCGTACCGCCCGCGCGATGGCCCAGCCTTCGCGCAAACCCACCTCGCCCCGCTGCGCGCGGGCGAACGGATTATGCGCATCGGGTACGACCGCGATATAACGCGCGGCCCGCCCATCCAGTGGCGCATCGACAACGCGCACGCTGTCGGGATAGCCGTCGACGGCAGCTGCATCGTCGGTGAGTGCGGCCAGCCAGCGGCGGCCGCGTTCGGAGGCGTATTCACTCATGCCGGGCTCCCGTTTTCATCCTGTTTGCTCGCGAACGCCGTACGCACCCACGCGGCTTCGGCGCGCCAGGCCGGATCGACGGCTTGCAGGCGCGCCAGATGGGTGTCGATATCGCGTAGCCGGGCGGGCTCGCGGGCCGGCGCCGCCACCGCGCGCGACACGGCGTTCGCGATCTCGCGGGCGTCGTCGTTGCACAGGGTTTCGGCCAGCCCACAGGCATGGCGCTGCGCGCCGCCGGTCAGGCTCCAGATCATCGGCCGGTCGCGCGAGTCGAACTCGTCGATGCCGGCTTCCTGCTCGATCACCTGCGGGCCGTTGAGTCCGAGCCGTGCTTCGCGGGTCACGATCAATTCGGAGCACAGCCCCGCGGCAATCGACATGCCGCCAAAACAACCCACCGGCCCGGTGATGACCCCCACGACCGGCACATGGGCGCGCAATGCCACGATAGCGGCATGAATTTCGGCGATCGCCGCGAGTCCGCAGTTCGCCTCCTGCAGGCGCACGCCGCCGGTTTCGAGCAGGAGTACGGGAATGACCGGCTTGCCGGCACGCGCATCTTCAAGCGCCAGCTCGAGCGCGCCCGCGATCTTGGCGCCACCGACTTCACCCATGGAACCGCCCTGGAACGCCGGCTCGATCGCCGCGCAGACCACGGCAGTACCGTCGATGGCGCCGCGCGCGATGACCACGCCGTCGTCGGCCTGGGTCACGATGTCCTGCAGCCCCAGCCAGGGCGAGCGCAGGCGTTCGAACGGGTCGAGCAGTTCGCGCATCGTGCCCTCGTCTAGCAGGCCGGCCACCCGGGCGCGCGCGCTGCGTTCGACAAAGCTTTCGCGTGCGATGAGTGCCGCGGTATCCATCAGGCTTCTCCCCTGCCGGCCGCCGACTCCATGGCCTGTGCGATACGCAGGCGCACCACGGCGGGTGTAGCGCCGAAATCGTTGATCTCGAGCGCAACCGCAGGCTGCGTCGCGTCCGCGAAGATGCGCCCGACGACCGCAGTCCATATGTCGTTCACGCCATCGACCGAGGTGTTGATCTCGACCGTGGACCGGCCTTCGGTACCGGGTTCCAGCAGGACCTCGAGATCGCCCGAACCCACCACGCCGGCCAGGGCGCGGCGAGCGGCCGGCGCCCCCGCCGCGTAGTCAAGCGATAGTCGTTGCATGAGATTTCTCCTGTGCAGAATCGATCGCGACCCGGGCGCCACTGCGCTGATCGCGAGCCGCGGCCTCGAGGGCATCGACGAAAAGTGTGGCCGCCAACAGATCGGCGCTACCGCCGGGCGAGGCATTCAGCGTGATCAGCGCGTGTTCGAGCGCTGCGAGTTCGCGGGCACCGCGACGCGTACCGACGCCGCCGAGTTCGACGATCCGTGCCGCGCGCGCCTGGGTCGTGCGCAGGCCCTCGAGCCCCGCCCGGCTGAGGACGCAGGTATCGTCGAGCACGGCCATGAGGGCGATCAGCGCATTCAAGCGGGCGACGCGTTCGCTACACCCCGCCTCGCGCGAGGCCCGCAGCGTCGGCAGGCCGGCCTCGACGATCTGCACGAATCCGCCCGCGGCCTCCGCGCGCGCGCCTGCGACGCCGTAGTTGCGTATCGCCCGCAGCCCGTTGGACCGGCGCGTGGCCGACACGGCCGGGTCGTCGATGATGGCCATGCGCCCGACCCAGCCGAGCAGTGCATCGGCCTGCCAGCGGCCCGGCTCGGCGGCTGCCGCCGACACCAGCAGTCCGAGACACCAGATCGCGCCGCGATGCGTATTCACCCCGCCGGTGGCCAGCAACATGCGCGCCTCGCTCTCGCGCCCGAGCAGGCCGAGCTCGGCGCGCAGGCGCACGAGATCGCGTTCACGGGTGGCCGCCACCGCGGCATCGTGAAACCCCAGATGCAGCGCATCGGCCGAGGCGCGCATGAGCGCGTGGCTCATGTCGTGGTGCGAGCCGCTGCCCCGGGCATCCACCAACCCGGGCTTGGGCGTGAGGTCGACCTCCGCGCGCAAGGCGTCGGTCGCGGCGTCGGCCAGCGTTGTTGCAAGGGTACGGACGTGAATATCCACGCCGGCGTTGTCACCATCCATTACCAGCTCCTAAAGCGCGCCGGCGGCTCGTAAAGCCCGCCCGACCAATCGACGAGATCGGCGATGCTGCTGGCCGCGAGCTGCGCGCGGGTGGCCTCGGTACGATTCACGCCCAGATCCTCCGGTAGCCGCACCTTGTCCTGCTCACGCAGACGCCGCGTGGTCGCCGCATCGGCATTCATGCCCAGCGGCGTCACGCCGGCCACGGCCGCGATCATCGCGCGCCGCTCCTCCAGCGACTCGGCCTTGTACAGATAAGCCAGCCCTTCCTCGGTGAGCAGGTGGGTCGTATCGTCGCCGTAGACCATCACCGGGGCCAGATCGAGCTTGGCACGCTCGGCCACGGTTACGGCGTCGAGTTGATCGACGAAGGTCGGCTTCAGACCGGCCTGGAACGTCTCGACCATCTGCACGACCAGCTTGCGCCCGCGCGCCATGGGATCAGCGCCGGGCGCGAGATTCGCCCAGGCCGGCGTGGCATGTCGGCGACCGCGCGCGTCGCAGCCGAGGTTCGGCGCGCCGCCGAAACCGGACACGCGCGAGGTGGTCACGGTCGATGAGTTGCCGTCCGGGTCCATCTGCAGCGTGGAGCCGATGAACATATCGGCCGCGTAATGGCCCGCGAGCTGGCAGAAGGCGCGATTGGAGCGCAGCGAGCCGTCCGCGCCGGTAAAGAACACGTCGGGCCGCGCGGCGACATAGTTCTCCATGCCCAATTCGGTGCCGAAGCAATGCACGGTTTCGACCCAGCCGGATTCGATCGCCGGGATCAGCGTCGGGTGCGGGTTGAGCACCCAGTTCTTCGCGATCTTGCCGCGCAGGCCGAGTTTTTCGCCGTAGGTGGGCAGCAGCAATTCGATCGCCGCGGTGTTGAAACCGATGCCATGGTTGAGCGACATGACCCCGTGTTCGGCATAAATGCCCTTGAGCGCCATCATCGCCATGAAGATCTGCACGTCGGTGATATGACGCGGGTCCCGGGTGAACAGCGGCTCGATATAGAACGGCTTGTCCGCCTCGACGACCACATCCACCCAGGAGCCCGGAATATCGACACGATCCAGCTGCGAAACATCGTCGACGATCTCGTTCGCCTGCGCGATCACGATGCCGCCCGAAAATGCCGCCGCCTCGACCAGTGCCGGCGTGTCTTCGGTCGACGGCCCGGTATAGAGATTGCCGTCGCGGTCGGCCTTGAAGGCGGCGGTGAGCACGACCCGGGGGATCAGATCCACGAACAGCCGGGCATAAAGCTCGATATAGGTATGAATGGCGCCGACCTCGATCACGCCGTCCATCATCAGCTGCCCGATACGGTGGCTCTGGGTGCCGGAAAACGCGAAGTCGAGTTTTCTTGCGATGCCCTTTTCGAATACCGCCAGATGTTCCGGGCGGCCGACACTGGGCTGGATCATATGCAGATCGTGTACGCGCTCCGGGTCGAGATCGGCCAGCGCACGCGAGAGAAAGTCGGCCTGTTTCTGGTTGTTGCCCTCGGCTATCACGCGGTCGCCCGAGCGAATGAGGGCATGCAGCGCGTCGGGTACGCGCTCGCGGGCCAGCACCTTGGCGTCCAGCCAGGAGGCCACGCTGTCCATGCGCGCTCGCTTGTCGTCGCGTCGCGTCGTCCATTTGCGTTCGGTCATGCTCTGTCCTGTCTCGCTGTCGGGCTGGCCTGCGCGGCGCTCAAGTTAGAATGCGCCACGCGGGGTTTCAATAAACCCGCCGTTTGCTTTGTTAACGTCGATTTTTCGGGCACGGGACGGCCATCGTGAGCAGCGACGAGATTACCCTGCGCAAGCTCGAGATCTTTCTCGTGTTCATGCGCGAAAGAAACCTGGCGCGTGCCGCCGAAGCGCTGTCGCTGTCGAGCGTGTCGGTGCACAAGGCGATCCATTCGCTGGAAGCTGCCGTGGGCTGCCCGCTGTTCGCGCACCGCAGCCGCTCGCTGGAGCCGCTGGAGTCGGCCTTCGTGCTCGAACGCCACGCCAGCGACATCATCGAACGCATCCAGCGCAGCGTGGACGAAACGCGCGCGGCAGCCGGTATCTCGCCGAGCATCTTCCGCATCGGCACGCTCTATTCGCTCACCGTGGCCGTTGTGCCGCGCATCATCAACGCGCTCAAGGAAAGCGTCCCCGGCTGCGATATCGAACTGGTGCTCGGCTCCAACGCCGATCTGGAAGACAAGCTCCAGGCCGGGGATATCGATGCCGCGCTGATCTGCGTGCATGGCCTCGGCCGGCGGCGCCACCGCGTCGTCAAACCGCTGTTCGAGGACGAGATCCATATCGCCAGCGCGGCCGCGGATGCCCCGCCGAACGCCGCCCTGCCTGTCGATCTGCGCCGCTACGACGGCGCGCCCTTCGTGATGCTCTCCCAGGAGTTCGCCACCGGACGCGACAGCTATCGCATGTTCCTCGAAGCCGGCATCACGCCCCGGATCGTGCTGCGCGCCAACGACATCTTCACGCTCGCCAGCCTGGTCAAGGGCGGCGTCGGCCATGCCCTGCTGCCCAAGCGCATCGACGATATCTACCCCGGTGCACTGTCCTTCGCGCGGGTGACACCGAACCAGCGCGTCACCCAGACCCTGGGGCTGTGCTATCTCAAATCGCGCGCGGCCGACGAACGCATCGTGGCGCTGGAGCAGGCCGCGATCGCCGTCACCGGCTGACGCGGCCCGCGCGGGCGACCGCGCCCCGCGATCAGCCACCGAGCAGCGCACGCACCACCAGATACAGCACGGACGGCCCGAGCAGGCAGCCCAGCCCGGTGTAGAACGTCGCGGTCATGGCGCCATAGGGCACCAGGCGCGGATCGGTGGCCGCCAGACCGCCGGCGACGCCACTGGTGGTCCCCATCATGCCGCCGAACACCAGCGCCGCCGACGGATTGTTCAGCGAAATCGTGCGCGCGACCATGGGCGTGACGATCATCACCGAAATGGACTTCACCAGGCCGATGGCGATCGACAGCGCGATCAGATCCGAGCTCGCGCCGATCGCGGTGCCGGTGACCGGGCCGACGATGTACGTCGCCGCGCCGGCACCGATCGTCGTAAGCGCCACCGGGTCGCTATAGCCGAACGCATAGGCGATCGCACCGCCGAGAAAGAACGGGACGATAATGCCCACGAACAACGCGAGCACGCCGTTGAAGCCCGCCTTGCGCAACTCCTCGACGTCGACGCCAAAGGCCGTGGCCACAATCGCGAAGTCGCGCAGCATGGAGCCCCCCATGAGCCCGACGCCGGAGAACAGCGCGACGTCGGCGAGACCATCCTCACCGCCCGTCGACACGCCCCCGATATAGGACAGCACCAGCCCCACGCCGATGGCGATCGCGGAACCGTGTATGCGCCCCGCCGTGAGATGCCGGGACACGAGATTACAGACCAGCATCAGCAGCCCCACGGCGGCAAACGCCGTGATCAGACCGTTGCTGGCAAACACATCGAGCAGACGTTCACTCATCGCGTGCACCCCGCTCGGTTTCGATATCGTCGAGCGGCACGGCGTACTTGCCCTTGCCCAGGCGCGCGATGACCGGCACGAGCGCGAAGCTCACCGCCACGACCGCCAGACCGCCCACCAGCGCGACCGGCCCGCCGGTGACGGCGCCGACCACGTTCTGGCTCGCCGCCATCGCGACCACGATCGGGATATAGAGCGAGCTCCAGAACTCCACGCCACGGCGCGACGAGGTATCCAGACAGCCGGCCTTCTGCAGCCGATAGACCACGAAAACCAGCAGCAGCATCGCAATACCGACGCCGCCCACGTTGGAACTCACGCCGATGGCGATGCCAATGAGCTCGCCGATGACGTTGCCGGCCAGCATGCAGGCCGCCAGCAGCGCCACACCATAGATGATCATGACTCTCCTCCTGTCTTGTCGTTGTGGGAGGGAGTGTCGGTGGGGCATTCGCGCGGATTCAACGAACGCGGCGTTAAGCGTCTTATCCTAAATCTAATCTGCGCGACAAATCAGCGACTTGGCCGGCCGCGTCTACGACGATGGTCAAACGCGGGCCGGAAGGAAATCGCGTCTGCGAGAGGTTTGACAAGCCCGAGGGGCGCCCAGGCCGTGGCCGATGCCGCGCATAAAAAAAGCCGCTCGATGAGCGGCTTTCTCGAAAACTGGTGGAGCCGGGCGGAATCGAACCGCCGACCTTCGCATTGCGAACGCGACGCTCTCCCAACTGAGCTACGGCCCCGTTTTCTTGCCCGCTTGCCGGCGAGCGAGCGGCGTATGATAGCAGGCTTATGTCTGTTGCCAACCCCCCGAACGCAAACCACGCAGCTTCGTCACTTGAAGACGATTTTTGCGTGGTGATCTTTGCCAAGGCACCCGTCGCCGGACGCTGCAAGACACGCCTCGCCCGAGGCGTCGGCAGCCGCCGTGCAGCGCATATCTACCGTGCGATGCTCGAGCACGCCGTGGCGATGACCCGCGCCGCGACGTGCGGCCGTGTACTTATAGCGTGCGCGCCGGATACCCGCCATCCGTTCCTTCGCCATCTCGCGCGCCGCTACGCGGTGACCTGCCACCGGCAAGCCCGCGGCGATCTGGGAACGCGCATGGCCCGGGGCATTGCCCTGGGCCGGCGCTACGCGCGGCGCGTCATCCTGATCGGCAGCGATCAGCCCGCGCTCGCCGGTGCGTGGCTGCACGAGGCCCGGTGTGCGCTCGCGCACGATGGCCCACGCGCATGGCTGGCGCCAACCCGGGACGGGGGGTACTGGGGTATCGGGCTCAATCGCCCTCGCCCGCAGATCTTTCGCGGCCCGCGCTGGAGCACGCCGCACGTGGCGATTGCGACGCGAACCGCGCTGGCTCGCCAGGGTTTTGCGGTGAGCGAGGCACCCGTTCGAGACGATATCGACGAGCCGCGCGACTGGCAGCGGCTATCGATCGGCCTGCGCAGTCATCTCGCACGCCGCGCGTGCCTGCCGGACACGACGGCGTTCGATCCAACATGAAACGTCGGGAAAACGGCGCCGCGCGATGCGCGACGCCGTATGCGCGCTAGCCCGCGTCGGACGCGGCGTTGCCGCCGTCGGCGCTCGCCTGGCGGACGCTGCGGAAGTAGCGGTCGAGCCAGCCGTTGAGGTCCGTGAACATCTGCTCGATCTCGCCATCGCTCGGCGGCTCGTCGGCGTCGTCGAGTTCGACCGTGATCACCGGAATGCCCTGCATGCGCGATGCGAAATTGCCGAGCGAGCCCGGATAAACGCCCAGACGATGCAGGTTCAGGCTGCCCATCTTCTGCGGCGCCGGAAAATCGCCGTCGTAGTCGAGCACGCCATACGGCGCATGCATCGAGATGATGACGTTGGGTTTGAATTCCTTGATCTGCGCGGCAAGCCACTGGTTTTCGGGTTCGCTGCCGGCGCTTTCACCCGGGAAGCGACGTTTCTCGAATCCCACGCGGCGCCAGTAGTCCCGCGATTCCTTGGCCCAGCCGGCGGTCGGCAGGTTGCGGTTGAGATCCACGCCGTTGGCGTTCACGCGGGTCGGCGGCTCGTGGAACAGGCCGTCCGGGTTCATCACTGGCGCGACGCGCCATTGGTAGTCGGTGCCGTTCTCGTCGATCATGTTCATCCCGCTGAACACCGTACCGACAGAACTCAGTTCGTCGCCGTGGGTGGCCGCGATCAGCAGCACGCGTCCCGCGCCGGGACGCGAGGTCGGCTCGATCTGACGCACGATCAGCGGGCGGCCGTTGACAGACTTGTGGCCCGAGTCGGCGAACGCACCCGACATGCAGTCGCTGGACGCTACGCCATTCACGCGCTCGGCGAGCGTGCGGCACCACTCGGCAACCGTGTCGCTCGGCGGCAGGCTCGAGGCCGCGAGCTGCACGATGCCCGCCCGGCCCGCGAACTTGAGGTTCGGCATGAACTGCGGCTCGGCCGGCTGTTCGGGCTCGTCCGGCGCGTTGGCGGCAACCTGGTCATTCGCGCTGCTGTCTTCGATCTGCGTGTCCGGTGAGGACTCGACGACGCCGTCGTCATCCTGGCCGGACTGGGCAACTTGGCCCGCCTCGGGCTTTCCGGCATCGCCGGCGCCGGTGTCCTCGTCCGAAAACTCGTAGGTGAGCATCACCGTGAGCAATGCCACCAGAACCATGCTGCCGATCCAGCCGGCGACCAGCAGTCGCGCGCTGGGGTTTGCGCCGCCCTTAGCGCTGCCTTGTTTCTTGAATGATCCGTTAGCCATGACAGTCAGCCGTGCCGGCTTTGTGCGGTCACCGTATCTTGCGCAAGCGCATCGGTGAGGAAATCAAATGCGTCATCGACCGAATCCGCTCGGTAGAACAGGTCGATGTCGCGCTCTGCTATCAGCCCCAATTCCACGAAAACATCGAAGTTGATGAGTCGGTCCCAGAAGTTCTTGCCATAGAGTACTACCGGAATTCGCGGTTGTTTGCCCGTCTGTATCAGCGTGAGCATCTCGAACAGCTCGTCCATGGTGCCGAAGCCGCCCGGAAAGATGATCAACGCCTTGGCGACGTTCATGAACCAGAACTTTCGCATGAAGAAGTAGTGGAACTCGAAGTTCAGCGCATCGCTGATATACGCGTTCGACCCCTGCTCATGCGGCAGCTCGATATTGTAGCCCATCGACAATTCGCGATTGACGTCCGCCGCGCCGCGATTGGCCGCCTCCATGATGCCCGGCCCCCCGCCGGTACAGACATAGTAATGCTCATCGGCGGCGTGTGTCTCCATCGTCCAGCGGGTCATGCGCGCGGCGAGCTCTCGCGCCTGGGCGTAGAAATCCACGGCTTCGTCGACCGGGTCGTCCTCGCGCGGGCGCAGACGCGCCGAGCCCCAGAAAATGAGCGCACGGTGGACATTGAGTTCAGCCAGCCGGGTTCTGGGTTCGAGATATTCGGACAGCAGGCGCAACGGGCGCGCCTCTTCGCTGAGCATGAACTCAGCGTCGTTGTAGGCCTTGGTCATTAAAACCCCGGTGAAAACAAATCGTCGCAGGCCGGATTCGGCGCTCGCGCGAGTATATCAGCGCGGTTATCGTATTCGGGTATCAGCGACAAACGCGAACGCCGGCAAATATCTTTCAAACGATGGTTGAATTGTTTGCGGCAGCACCTATAAACAAGGGCATAGCGACGACGCACGCCCCAAGCGGCGCGTGACCACAGCCAAAAGGAACGACCCGATGAGAATGGACAAACTCACCAGCAAGCTGCAGGCCGCACTCGGCGAGGCCCAGAGCCTGGCCGTCGGCCGTGACCATAATGAAATCCAGCCGCTGCACGTCCTGCTCGCCCTCCTGGATACGGAAGGCGGCACCGTACGCCCGCTGCTCGACGGCGCGGGCCTGGACGTGCGCGATATCCGCAATCGCCTGCTCAAGGCGCTCGACAACCTGCCGACCGTGGGCCAGGCCACCGGCGATGTCGGTGCCAGCCAGGCGCTGATGCGCGTACTCAACCTGTCCGACAAGCTCGCGCAGAAGCGCGGTGACTCGTTCGTCTCCAGCGAACTGTTCGTGCTCGCCACGCTCGAGGACAAGTCCGAGGCCGGGCGGATCCTTAAGGAAGCCGGCGCCACGCGCGACAACGTAACGGCACAGATCGACAAGATTCGCGGCGGCGAAAACGTGGACGACGCGAACGCCGAGGAGCAGCGCGGCGCCCTCGACAAGTACACCATCGACCTCACCGAGCGCGCCGAACAGGGCAAGCTCGACCCGGTGATCGGCCGCGACGAGGAAATCCGCCGCGTGATTCAGGTGCTCTCGCGTCGGACCAAGAACAACCCCACCCTCGTGGGCGACCCCGGTGTGGGCAAGACCGCGATCGTGGAAGGCCTGGCACAGCGCATCATCAACGGCGAGGTGCCCGAGTCGCTGCGCGACAAGCGTGTGCTCGTGCTCGATCTCGGCGGCATGATCGCCGGCGCGAAGTATCGCGGCGAGTTCGAGGACCGTCTCAAGGGCGTGCTTTCCGACCTGTCCAAGCAGGAAGGCCGCATCATCCTGTTCATCGACGAGATCCATACCCTCGTGGGCGCCGGCAAGGCGGAAGGCTCGATGGACGCCGGCAACATGCTCAAGCCGGCGCTGGCGCGCGGCGAGCTGCACTGCATCGGCGCGACCACGCTCAATGAATATCGCGAGAACATCGAAAAGGACGCCGCGCTGGAGCGCCGCTTCCAGAAGGTGCTGGTCGACGAACCGGACGTGGAAGACACCATTGCGATCCTGCGCGGGCTCAAGGAGCGCTACGAGGTCCACCACGGCGTGGACATTACCGACGGCGCGATCATCGCCGCGGCCAAGCTGTCGCAGCGCTATATCACCGACCGCAAGCTGCCCGACAAGGCGATCGACCTGATCGACGAGGCCGCCTCCAAGATCCGTATCGAGATCGATTCCAAACCGGAAGAACTGGACCGTCTCGATCGGCGCCTCATCCAGCTCAAGATCGAGAAACAGGCGCTGTCCAAGGAGTCCGACGAGGGCTCAAAGCAACGGCTGGAAAAACTCGACGACGAGATCGCCGCGCTCGAGCGCGAATATTCGGATCTGGAAGAGATCTGGAAATCGGAAAAGGCCTCGGTCACCGGCGCGGCCAACAAGCGCGAGGAACTCGAGCAGGCCAAGAAGGAGCTCGAGGCGGCCCAGCGCGCCCGCGATCTCGATCGCATGTCGGAATTGCAGTACGGGCGTATCCCGCAGCTCGAGCGCGAGCTGGCCGAGGCGCAGGCGGCCGAGGAGAAGCCGGCCGAAACCAAGCTGCTGCGCAACAACGTGACCGACGAGGAAGTCGCCGAGATCGTGTCGCGCTGGACGGGCATTCCGGTCAATCGCATGCTCGAGTCCGAGCGCGAGAAGCTGCTGCGCATGGAGGATTCGCTGCACGAGCGCGTGATCGGCCAGAACGAGGCGGTATCGGCCGTGTCGGACGCGATCCGGCGTTCGCGCTCGGGCCTGTCCGATCCGGCACGTCCGATCGGCTCGTTCCTGTTCCTCGGCCCCACCGGCGTGGGCAAGACCGAGCTGTGCAAGGCGATCGCCACCTTCCTGTTCGACACCGAAGAGGCCATGGTGCGTATCGACATGTCCGAGTTCATGGAGCGCCATTCGGTGGCGCGGCTGATCGGCGCCCCGCCCGGCTATGTCGGCTACGAACAGGGCGGTTATCTGACCGAGGCCGTGCGTCGCAAGCCCTATTCGGTGATCCTGCTCGACGAGGTCGAGAAGGCGCACGGCGATGTATTCAACATCCTGCTGCAGGTGCTCGACGACGGGCGACTCACCGACGGTCACGGGCGCACGGTGGATTTTCGCAACACCGTGATCGTGATGACGTCGAACCTGGGCAGCCAGCTGATCCAGGAACTGGCCGGCGAAGAGAACTACCAGACCATGCGCGAATCGGTGATGGAGGTCGTGGCGAGTCAGTTTCGGCCCGAGTTCATCAACCGGATCGACGAATCGGTGGTCTTTCATCCGCTGGCGCAGACCGAGATCCGCTCCATCGCGCGGATTCAGATGCGCGAACTGCACGCACGCCTGGCCGAGCGCGAACTCACGCTCGAGATCAGCGATGCCGCGCTCGACAAGCTGGCCGAGGCCGGTTTCGATCCGGTCTACGGTGCGCGTCCGCTCAAGCGCTCGATCCAGACGCTGGTGGAAAACCCGCTGGCCAAGCGCATACTCGCCGGTGAATTCGCCGCTGGCGATACGGTGAAGGTCGACCTCGGCGACGACACCACGCTGCGTTTCGAAAACGCGGCCTGAGTCGGCAAGGTTACGCGGCCCTCACGCCCGCGCCCGGCAACCGCCGGGCGCGGGCTTTTTATTAGGCCGGGACCTACAACGCGGCAATCGTCTCGCGCATGCGCTTGCGCTGGCCGGCATCCGGCAGTTTGCCGTAGCCGGCGTGCATGTTGTCGCGCAGATGTTCCGGATCGCTGGTGGCAGGAATCACCGACGTGACGGTCTCGTTGGCGAGCACATATTTCAGCGCAAACTGCGCCCAGGAAAAGCAATCGAATTCCTTGGCGTATTCCGGCAGCGCCTGGCCCTTGGTTTCGCTGAAGATGCGGCCGTCGTTGAAAGCGCGGTTCACGAGCACCGCGATGCCGTGATCGGCCGCCATCGGCAACAAGCGCTCCTCGGCATCGGGCGTCATGATCGAGTAGTTGAACTGCACGAAATCCAGTTCCTTGGTCGCCATCTGATGTTCGAGCTCATCGAAGGCGCTGGTCAGGTAATGGGTGATGCCGATATAGCGCACCCGCCCTTCTTCCTTGAGCTGCCTGAGCGTGGCCCACTGGTTGTCCAGACCGATGAAGTTGTGAATCTGGAGCAGGTCGATCGGCTCGCCGAGCGCATCGATCGAAGCACGGAACTGATCGAGCGTGGCCTCGCGGCTGGTCTTGCGCACCTTCGTGGCCATGAACAACTGCTCGCGCACGCCGGTCTCGCGCGCGATATTGCCGATATTGGTCTCGGCGTTGCCGTAGGACGGCGAGGTATCGACCAGCGTGCCGCCCATGGCGACGAATTCCTTCATCACCGTGCGTAGCTCCTCGGCACTGCTCGACGACAGGCGCTCGTAGGAGCCGGACGAGCCCATGCCCATCGCCGGCACCTTCTCCCCGCTGACCGGGATCGCGCGCTTGATCATGGCCTTGTCGGCGGCTTGGGGGTCCATCTTCGCCGCGAGCGCGGTCTGCCAGGGCAGCATCGCCAGCCCCGCGCCGGCCACGCCGGTGCCGAGCACACGGCGGCGGGTCAACGGCTTGTCGAGTATCGAGTCGGATCGGTTCATGTCTGACGTCCTCTCTGGTTGGGCGTTGTGAACGCGCGGTCTTCGTCCTGTCGAGCCAAGTCGCGCCGCGCGCGGCCGAGCGCGATACCGACGCCGGCCCAGATCGCGGCCAGTGGCACGGCCGCGAACGCCAGCGCCGACAGGCCCAGGCCGATCGCCGAGAGCCCGGTGAAAAGCCAGCCGCTGGCGGCGTCGCCACCACGATAGACCACGGTATCGATGAAATTCTTCGCCTTGTACTTGTCCTCGGCGCTGACGACCGAGAACAACATCTCGCGCGCGGGCTTGGTGATCGCGTAATTGCCGGCCCGGCGCACGACCTGAAACACCACGAGCACCGCAAGCGTCGGCGCCAGCCCGAGCGCGCCGAAGCCGGCGCCAACGGCGACCGGAATCATGGCGAGCGCCACCGGCAGGCCGAGCCAGGTCACCAGGCGCGCGGTGGCGAAGAACTGCAGCGCGAGCGTAAGCGTGTTCGTGGCCAGATCCATGACCGCGAACACCTGCGTGCGCTGGGCGCTGCTCTCGAACGCGCCTTCGACGATGCGCGCCTGCTCGAAATAGAGGAAGGTCGACAACGCCGAATAGAAAACGATGAACACGCAGATACCGAGCAGATACGGCGAACGCGCCACATGGGTCGCCCCGGCCCAGACGCTTTCGCTGCGTACCCTCGCCGTCGGGGGCGCGCCGGACGCGGCCCCGGCCCGCTGCATGACCTGCAGCGCGCAGACCACGGCAGCGATCATCAGCCCCGCCGATAACGGCAGCAGGTTGATCGGGCCCAGGCGTTCCACCAGCAGCGTGGTCAGGCCCGGCCCCGCGATCGCCCCCAGGCTGCCGCCGGCGGCGATCAGCCCGAACAGGCGCAGGGCCTGGTGCTTGTCGAACACGTCGTTCATCACGCTCCAGAACAGCGAGATGACGAACAGGTTGAATACGCTCACCCACACGAAGAACGCGCGTGCGGTCCATGCCGGCGCGATCTCGGCGCGCAGCAGCACGAAGAACAGCAGCAGATTGACGACGAAGAAGCCGTAACTCGCGATCACGACGCCGCGGCGCGAGAACCGCGCCACCGCCCAGCCGAACAGGGGCACGACCGCGAGCATGACAACGAAAGTGGCCGAGAAAACCCAGGCCAGCGCATCCACCCCGCCCTGGATGCCCATCTCGTCGCGCAGCGGGCGCAGGATGTAATAGCCGCACAGCAGACAGAAGAAATAGCCGAACGACCAGGCGACAGGAACAAACTCGCCGGCTTCGAGCTTGAAGGCGCGTGCGAGGCGTCCCGTCACGCTTTTGCCCGATGGGACAAGGTGTTGTGCATACCGGCGATCTCGATTGAATGCATGAGTAACAAACCTTACCTAAGTGGGAACGCACGAACAGGAGTTATCGATGCAACACATCAATGCGAATGGCGCAAAGATACCGGCACTCGGCTTCGGCACGTTTGAGCTGGAGCCCGCCGAGGCGGAATCGATGGTCGCCCATGCGCTCGAGGTGGGTTATCGGCATATCGACACCGCCCAGATATACAAGAACGAGGAAGCGGTCGGGCGTGGCCTGAAGCAGTCGGACGTGGCCCGCGAAGACATCTTCCTGACGACCAAGGTCTGGACCGACCGGTTCGCCGATGGTGATCTGCAGGCTTCGGTCCGCGATAGTCTCGAGAAACTTGACACGGACTATGTTGACCTGCTGCTGCTGCACTGGCCCAACCCGGAGATCTCGCTCAAGGAAACGCTGGGCGCGCTTAACGACGTGCGCGAACAGGGCCTGGCCCGCAATATCGGCATCAGCAACTTCACCACCCGCCTGATCGACGAGGCCGCGGCGCAAACCGGCGCGCCGCTGGCGACCAATCAGGTTGAATATCACCCCTATATCAGCCAGCAACCGGTACTCGACAAGCTGGCCGAACACGACATGGCACTGACTGCCTACTGCCCGCTCGCCCAGGGTCGCGTGTTCAAGGAGCCGACGCTGGAGCGAATCGGCAAGGCCCACGGCAAGAACGGCGGCCAGGTCGCGCTGCGCTGGCTGATCCAGCACGATGACGTAATCGCCATCCCGCGCTCCTCGAACAAGGCGCATGTCGCCAACAACTTCGAGATCTTCGATTTCGAGCTGACCGAAGAGGAAATGCGCGAGATCTCGGCGCTGCATGCCAGCGATGGGCGCATCATCAACCCATCGTTCGCCCCCGACTGGGACAACGCTGCCTGAACACAGCCGCCGCCTCGACCAGCTGGAGCCGCGCCCCGGGGCGCGGCTCTTTTTTGTCAGCGACTTACCCGATTTATCTCGACCCGGCCTCAATACGCGTCTTGGCCATGGCCATGGCGACACGCTCGGTGGTTTCGCCCTGCGCGCTCGCCTGCGCGAACACTTCGTCGAGCGTGCTCTCGATGGACGCCACCCGAAAACGCACCCGTTCCGCGTTGTAGCCTTCGCTGTCCAATTCGTCGCTGACGTTGATCAGCCCGCCCGCGTTGATGACGAAATCCGGCGCGTAAACGATGCCCCGCGCGGCCAGGCGTTCGCCATCCTCGGCCTCGGCAAGCTGGTTATTCGCCCCACCGGCGACGATCGCGCAGCCGAGCTCGGCAATGCTGCCCGCGTTCAGGATCGCGCCGATACCACAGGGCGCGAAGATATCGGCCGACTCGGCGTGGATCCGATCGTTGTCGACGATCTGCGCGCCTGCGCCGGCTGCGCGCTCGCGGGCCTGCTGGCTGATATCCGATGCGATCACCGTGGCGCCCGCCGCCAGGAGACGTTCGATCACACCGAGTCCGACATTGCCGCAGCCCTGCACCGCGACCCGCAGGTCCTGGAAATCGACCGCGCGGCCCGCGGCGCGCAGGGACGCGCGCATGCCCGCGATCACACCATCGGCCGTGTGCGGTGAGGGATCGCCCGAGCCGCCGGCTTCCAGGCTGCGACCCACGGCATGCGGCGTCACTTCGTTAAGCAATGCGATGTCGGCTTCGGTCATGCCCATGTCTTCGGTCGCCACGTAGCGGCCCGACAAGCCGTCGACCGCGCGGCCCAGCGCGTGCATGGCCGCTTCGCGGTCGCGCGGGAACGGGCCGAGCACCACGGCCTTCGCCCCGCCGCAGCGCAGCCCCGCACAGGCGGCCTTGTAACTCATGGCTTCCGACAGGCGCAGCACGTCGACGAGCGCGGCCTGCTCATCGGCATATTCACGTATGCGCACACCGCCCAGACCCGGGCCCAGTGCGGTGGAATGCACGGCCACGATGGCGCGAAGTCCGGTATCGGCATCCGCGACATGACATACCTGTTCGTGGCCCGCGGCCGCCATCTGCGAGAAAACGGTCAAGAGTCGCTCCTGATCAATGCAACAGCCAGCAGTCTGCAGACGTGCCGGGCAGCTGTCGATATCGTGGGTTCATGGTTGCGCCAGCGTGGACTGACAGCAATACTGGCAATGATTTAAAAAACAACAAGCCACACATGCCGGTGGCCGCTGCGGGACTTCGGACACGCAGCGGCGCCGCCGCCCGGCGCGCAGGCTTCGCGTGACCGGCGCTGCTCGTGGCCGATCATCATTTTCGGGATACCGCCATGCTCATACGTGCACTGATTGCTGCCATCGCCCTGATCGCGAGTTCCAGCGCCTTCGCCCAGGCCGGCGGCATCGAGGTCGAGCTCAACAAGCTCGAGCCGGTGGATGGCGCCTGCCGCGCCTATCTCGTCACCCAGAATCTGACCGATGCGCGCTTCGACGCGGTGCAGCTCGATGTGGTGATGTTCGACAACGACGGCATCGTGGCCCGCCGGCTGGCCGTGCAGATCGGGCCGATGCCGAAGAACAAGACCAGCATCAAGGTCTTCGATATCAAGAACCTCGCCTGCCAGGATATCGGCCAGCTGCTGCTCAATGACGTCATCGAATGCCGTGACGACAGCGGCGCCCGCGACGACTGCCTGTCGTTGCTGTCGGTTTCCCAGCGCGGGAACGTGCCCTTCATCAAGTAGCCGGAACATGCAAGCAGCCCTGCCCATCCAGACCGGCCGGAGTTCGAGAATGCGAGGAGTATCGGCGTGAACCAGTTTATGCAGGCCATGAACGGCGCCCGCGACATGCTCACGCTCGGCGGTCCGGTGGTGATGCTGCTGCTGCTCATGTCGCTGGTCGCGATCACGATCGTGCTGGCCAAGCTGCTGCAGTTTCGCCGTGTGCGCATCAACGACCGCCGCACGGCCCGCGCCGCGCTCAAGATCTATCGCAGCGGCAACGCGACTGCGGCTGCCGCGAGTGCCCGGCGCTCGCCGAACCCGGCCGCGCGTACCCTCGCGCGCGCCATTCAGCTGCGCGATCGGCCGGACGTGCCCGAGCCCGTACTGCGTGAGGAGATCATGCAATACGGCGGCGACATGCTCGAATCGCTGCGCAGCCATCTGCGCCCGCTCGAAGTGATCGCCTCGCTCGCGCCGCTGCTCGGCCTGCTGGGCACCGTGCTCGGCATGATCGAGGCCTTTCGCGATCTCGAACAGGCCGGCAGCCAGGTGGACCCGGCGGTGCTGTCCGGCGGCATCTGGCAGGCGCTGCTCACCACCGCCATCGGGCTGGCGGTCGCGATGCCGGTGATCGTTGCCCTGAACTGGCTGGAGCGGGCCATCGATCGCTGCGCCCACGAGATGGACAGCGTGGTCACCCGCGTATTCACGGTCGATCTCGCCCGCACGTCCAACGTATCGCTGAGCGACGATGACGACGAACACGGCCACGACACCCCGTTCGTTTAGCGACAGCGCGCGAACCGGACGGCGACGTTCGCTGATCAGCCTCACGCCGCTGATCGACGTCGTCTTCATTCTGTTGCTGTTCTTCATGCTCGCGTCGAGCTTTCTCGATCTGCACTCGATCGTGCTCGACGCACCGGCCGAAGGCAGCGGCGCCCCGTCGGTCGAAGGGGCTCTGCTCGTGGATGTACGTCTCGACGGCATTCGCTTTGCAGGCCGCTACGTGGGCATGGACGAACTGGTACAGCGCGTACGCATCGCGCTTGCCGACGCACCGGACCGGCGCGTGCTGGTCCGCCCGGCGGAACAGGTCAAACTGCAGGATGCGGTGCGCATACTCGATGCGCTCTCGGCCGCCGGCGTGCAACGCCTGTCGCTGATGGAAATGGCCCGCGCGGGCGCACGTCGCTGAGGCAGCCCGCATGCAGTTTTCACGCAGACAACGTCCACGCGGCAACGGCGACGAGTCGATCCTGCCGTTGACCAACGTGGTCTTCCTCCTGCTGATCTTCTTCATGCTCGCCGGGCGTCTTGCATCGCCGGAAGCGTTCGATATCCAGCCGCCGGTATCGACCAGCGAGGCCCAGGCGCGGCGTGACGGGCTCGAGATTCAGCTGTCGGCCGGCGGCGATATCGCGATCGACGGCCAGGCCGTGGATCTCGATGCGCTCGAGGAACGCGTCGGCGAGCAGATCGAGGCCAACCCAGCCCTCGCGCTGCGCCTCAAGGCCGACGGCGCGGGCGATGCCACGCGCGTGGTCGCCGTGATGCAGGCGCTACGCGACGCGGGCGGGGAAAAGCTGCGTCTGATCACCATCGCCCCCGAATAGGCCAGGTCACGGCGATGCATATCACCCGTGTTCAATGGCTGTTCGCGATCTGTGTGGCCGCGCTCGCGCACGGCCTGCTGCTGCTCGTGTTCCTGATCGGTGGCCTGACCGAGCACGAGCCGGTGGACACGCCCGAAGGCGTCATGGTCTCGCTCGACCGGCTCGACCCGGGCCCGCCGCCGGAAGCGGTGGCGGCCGAGGCGCCGGTCGATGCGCCCGCGCCTGAAGTGGCGTCGGCGACCGCGCCCCCGGCGGCCGAAGCCAGCGCGCCGGAGGCCACCGGCCCGGCACCGCCCGATGCGCCGGAAGCCGTAGCCAATATCGGTCCGACACCGGCCGAAAGCACGGCATCCCAGACCCAGCCCGCGCCGTCCAGCGCAGCCGCCGAAACCATCGAAGCCGCGCCGGCCGTAGCGCCAACGGCAGAACCGGTCGACGCGGTCGCGGTCGCGCCGATCAGCATGACCGAAACGGTGAATCCCACCGAGCAGGTCACCGCGCAGGCGCCGGAGATCGCGGAAACCGAAACCCGCGAAGTCGAAAGCGATGCCAACGGCGCTTATGGCAACAGCGACGAGTCCACCGACGACTACATCGTGCGGCTGCGCGCCTGGCTCTCACGCCACAAGGAATATCCGCAGGCCGCCCGCCAGACGGAAACCGAGGGCACGGTGCGGATGTATATCGTCGTCGACCAGTCCGGCCGTATCGTCACCCGGCGCATCACCCGGAGTTCGGGTTCCGAACTGCTGGATCGCGCCGCGCAGCAGATGCTCGCGCGCGCCGAGCCGCTGCCGCGCATGCCGTCATCGATGCGCCGGAACCGGCTCGAACTCGTTGTGCCGATCGTGTTCTCGTTGCGCTGAGCAGCGCCCGCCCCGCCGCTACCAGACGACCAGCTCGACCCGGCGGTTCTGCGATTTGCCCACATCGCTGTTGTTGCTCGCGCGCGGAACCGCATAGCCGACGCCCCAGGGCTTGAGACGCTCGCGTTCGACGCCGTAGCGCGTGGCTAGTGTGTCGACAACCGCCCCGGCACGCCGCTGCGACAGATCGATGTTGTAGTCGAAAGTGCCGCGGCTGTCGGTATGGCCGACCACGAGCAGGCGCAGGGTCGGACGCTCGGCCATGAGCTTGGCGATTTCGGACAGCGTGGGTCGCGACTCGGGCTTCACCTCGGCGCTGTCGGTATTGAAGAAGATGCCGTATAGCGCGACCCGCCCCTTGGTATCCAGATCGTTGGCCATCTGTGCCGCATTCACGGAGATGGCCCCGATCTCGCGGGGTTTCACCCGCAGCGTGTCTACCTGCGCGGATACGCCCACGTTGGTCGTCGCGATCTGGATTCCGACATACACATCGCCGCTGCTGTCGGCCTTGCGCGCCGCGAGGTAGCGCTGCCCATCGGTCGCCGAACGAAATCGCTCGGCGGCCACACGGTAACCCGGCGAGGCGCGCAGGAATGTCGGCCCGCAATCCCCGCCTTCGCATTCATAGAGGATGTCGAAACCAGCGGTGCCCAGGCGTTGGGCATAGCCGGCGGCGATCTCGTCGAGATCGGCGTTGTCGGCCAGTTCGTAGGTGACCCGGGAAAGCGCGCCTTCGACCGTGCGCGTGGCCGAAATATTGCCGTTGATGCCACCGCGCTGCGCGATACGATCGGTGATCAACGGGTAGGTGGCGAAATCCTGTCGGTCGCTGCTCACCGGCTTTGCATGTGCGGGCGGGTCGACCGCGGGCCGCGCCTCGTTAGGCTGTGCCAGCGCGGGCGTCGCCGCGCAGGCCGATGAAATCAGGGCGATAACGAGCGGGCGGATCACGAATCTGTGCATGACGCGATCTTACCGCCGCGGCTCGTGCCTGTCAGGCCGCTCATGCACGGGCCGCGCGACCGCAAACACCGACGTGTGCTTCCACCACCGCCCCAAAAAAGAGCCGGTGCGCGCACCGGCTCTCAGAACGCCTCGGTATGGAGCGCGTCTAGCGCACCCGTTCGATGACGGTCGCGATGCCCTGGCCCATGCCGATACACATCGTCGCCAGGCCCATGGTGGCGTCCTTGTCTTCGAGGATATGCGCCAGCGCACCGGTAATACGGGCGCCCGACGTACCCAGCGGGTGGCCGAGTGCGATGGCGCCGCCGCGAACGTTGATCACGTCCTGGCGATCCTCGATACCCAGCTCCTTGAGCACGGCCAGGCTTTGTGCGGCGAAGGCTTCATTGAGCTCGAAATAGTCGATGTCCGAGAGACTTACGCCCGCCCGTTCGAGTGCTTTCTTGCTCGCCGGCACCGGCCCGCGCCCCATGACCGACGGATCGCAGCCCGCCACGGCCATGCCGCGAATCCGCGCCATCGGCTTCAGGCCGAGCTCCTGCGCCTTGTCGGCCGACATCACCAGCACCGCGGCCGCGCCGTCGGAAATGGCGGACGAGTTGCCGGCGGTGACGGTGCCACCCCGCGGATTGAACGCCGGGCGCAGCGAGCCGAGCCCTTCCATGCTCGCATCGGCACGCACGACTTCGTCCTGCCTGGCCATGAACATATGGCCGTCGGCGTCATAGGCCTTGACCGGCACGATCTCGCTGTCGAAATCGCCGCCGACATTGGCCTTGTGGGCACGCTTATGCGAGTTCAGGGCGAACGTATCCTGCGCCTCGCGCTGGATGCCGTGGATGTTGGCCAGCATTTCGGCCGTCAGGCCCATCATTGCGGCCGGCTTGGCCACGTACTTGGACAGCTGCGGTGCGATATCGACGTTGTAGTCCATGGGCACGTGGCCCATGTGCTCGACGCCGCCACAGATGAAGATGCCGTCAATACCGGCCGCGATTTGGCCGACCGCGGTATGGATCGACTGCATGGACGAACCGCAGAGCCGGTTCACGGTCTGGCCCGCGACCGCGTGCGGCAGGCCGGCGAGCAGCGCAGCGTTGCGGCCGATGTTGAGGCCCTGTTCCTTGGTCTGCTGTACGCAGCCCCAGATCACGTCCTCGACGTTTTCCGGGTTGATCGCCGAATTGCGTTCCAGCAGCGCCTTCATCAGCGCCGCGGACAGCTCTTCGGCACGGGTGTTACGGAACATGCCGCCCTTGGAGCGGCCCATCGCGGTGCGTACCGCGTCAACGATAACAATGTCTTTCATGACGAGTTTTCCATATCAATGGCTTGCATGATGTTCTTAAGCAATCCGTGAGGCGCGCGCCCTACTGGCCGTAGTAAGTTTCGCCGTTGGCCGCCATTTCACGCATGCGCTCGGTAGGCTCGTAGAGCTTGCCGAGGTGGCTGTACTGGTCGGCCTTGTCGCAGACCGTGGCCAGGCCCTGCGCGTCGGCGTACTTGAGCGCGCCGCCACGGAACGGCGGAAAGCCGAGCCCCATGATCAGGCCCATATCCACCTCGTTCGGGGTTTCGGCAATGCCTTCCTCGAGCGCGCGGGCGGCCTCGATAATCATCGGGATCATCATGCGGTCGATGATCTCGTCCGCCTCGATGTCTTTCTGGCCGTCCTTCTGGACGGAGGCGACCAGCTCGTAGGCCTTGTCGTCTTGAGTCTTCTTCGGGCGGCCCTTCTTGTCCTTCTCGTACTTGTAGTAGCCCGAGCCACTTTTCTGACCGAGGCGGCCGTTCTCCACCATCACGTCCAGCGACGAGGTGCCGTCCTGCGCCATGCGGTCCGGATAGCCTTCGGCGAGCACTTCCTCGACGTGCTGCGAGGTGTCCATACCGACCACGTCCGATAGATAGGCTGGGCCCATCGGCCAGCCGAACTTCTCCATCACCTTGTCGATCTTGGCGAAGTCCGCGCCGTCGGTAATCAGCTGCTGGAAGCCGAAGAAATACGGGAACAGGATCCGGTTGACCAGAAAACCGGGGCAGTCGTTGACCACGATCGGCGTCTTGCCGAGCCGATGGGCATAGTCGACGATCGTGGCGATGGCCTCTTCCGAGCTCTTCTCGCCCTTGATGACCTCGACCAGCGGCATCTTGTGCACGGGGTTGAAAAAGTGCATACCGAGAAAGTTCTCGGGGCGCTTCAGGTCAGCGGCCAGCGAGTCGATGGAAATACTCGAAGTATTCGACGCAACTATCGTTTTATCCGAGACTTTTTCTTCCGTCTCGGCCAGAACCGATTTCTTGATCTTGGGGTTCTCGACGACAGCTTCGATCACCGCGTCGACGTTGCCGAAATCGCCGTAGGTGAGCGTGGGACGAATGCGCGACATCCCTTCGGCCATCTTCGCGGTATCCATCTTGCCGCGCTCGACGCCCTTGGAGAAATGCTTGGCGGCCTCCTCCAGACCCTGGTCGATGGCCTCTTCCTTGATGTCCTTCATCAGGATCGGCACGCCCTTGTAGGCGGACTGGTAGGCGATACCACCACCCATGATGCCGGCGCCGAGCACCGCCGCCTGCTCGATGGTATGTGCGATCTTGCCGTACTTCTTGCCCTTCTTCTTGATCAGCTGATCGTTGAGGAACAGCTGGATCAGGGCCGCGGCCTCGGTGGTCTTGGCCAGCTTGATGAAGCCTTCGGTTTCTTCCTTGATGGCCGCATCGCGGTCCATGCCGGCTGCCTTGGCCATGCGATCGATCGCCTCGATCGGCGCGGGATACATGCCCTTGGTCTGACCGAGCACGAAACCCTTGGACGTCTGGAAGGTCATCGCCGCTTCGGTCTTGTTGAGCTTGAGCGGCGCCTTCTTCTCGGCCTTGCGGGCCTGCCAGTCGAACTCACCGGCGATGGCGCGTTTCAGCAGATCGCGGGCAGCGGCTTCGAGTTCGTCCTCGGCGACAACCGCGTCGACCATGCCGGCCTTGAACGCCTTGTCGGCGCGCCGCGGGTTGCCGTCCGCAATCCATTCGATGGCGTTGTCGGCACCTATCAGGCGCGGCGTGCGTACCGTGCCGCCGAAGCCGGGATAGATACCGAGCTTGGTTTCCGGAAAGCCGATCTGCGCCTTCTCGCCCATCACGCGATAGTCGGTAGACAGACACATTTCCAGGCCGCCGCCGAGCGCCATGCCGTTGATCGCGGTCACGCTCGGGAAATTCAGGTCCTCGATGGTCGAGAACATGCGGTTGGCGTCCGCCATCCACTCACGCATCTCGTCTTCGGAGGCCTTGAAGCGCTCGCCGAACTCCATGATGTCGGCGCCGACGATGAATGCCGGCTTGGCCGATTTCACCAGCAGGCCCTTGACGTCATCGGCATGGGCCAGCGCCTGCGCGGCCTGGTTGAGATCGTCGATGGTGGCCTGGTCGAACTTGTTGACCGACGCTTCGCGTGCATCGAAACACAGCACGGCGATCCCGTCGGTGACTTCGACCGACAGTTTTGATCCCTCATAAAGCATGGATGCTGACTCCATTGATGATGAACGTTCGCATAGTCGCATTGGCGGCTACGCCCTTGAACTCGGGCCGATACGGTAGCGTACTGTCCCGATCGCCACAATCGATGACCGCGCGCGCCCTGCCGCCTCCCATACCGGCGTTTCATGACGTTCTGATGGCGTCGTATGCCGTTTTGACAGGCCAGGCGACGCGTGCTTATCTACATTTTTCCATCTCCGGCAAGGCAGACTTCAGGTCATGGCGAAATCCGACAATCGCATTACGAAACTGCGCAAGGACGTCGAAAAGCTGCGCAAGAACTACACCGGCGCATTCACATCCGCCAACCGGGCCGTGTACGACGGCATCGAGCAGCTCGCCGAGCACGAGCTCGCCGCCATCAAGACGCATTACGAGCAGGCGATCTCCAGCCTCAAGACATTGCGCAAGGGCGGCGCACCGCGAGAACTGGCCGTGGCTCAGCTGCAGCTGATCCAGGACACCATCGACCGCATCATGTCGAACGCGCGCGAGAGCATGGCGATCCTCGACAGCACCCGCAGCCGCATCAATGAAGAGATCCGCCGGAATCTCGAGGGCAGCGAAGCAGTGGCCAAGGATGCCGCGGTCCAGACCAAGGCCGAAGCGAAGACGGTGAAGACGCAGGCCAAAAAGACGACCAAGACGCGCAAGACCCAGGCCAAGCGCAAGGTCAACCAGAACGCCAGCGCGGCCAAGTCCAAGGCGAAGAGCGAAGCGAGTGCGGCCGCATCCGCCGGTCAGGCCGCGGCGGAAACCGCAGCGACCAAGGCAACGGGCAAGTCGACGACGACCCGCAAGAGCACCGCCCGCAAAGGCACCAGTACCGCCACCAAGAGCGGCGGCTCCACGAAGAGCGGTACCGCAAAGCGCAGCGCGTCTGCCAGCACGGGGTCGACGACCCGCAAGCGCAGCACGAGCAAGTCCAGCAGTACGGGCGGCACCGCAAAAAGCGGCACCCGCAAGGCCTCGACCACGCGCAAACGCAGCACGAGCACGCGTAAAAGTCCGAGTACGCGCAAGAGCCCCAGCAGCACGTCGAACACCGGTTCGAGTTCCGGCAGCAGCCCGGCCAGCGGCAGCTCGAACACGTCCGGCGGCAGCGACGGCACGAGCGGCAGCAACTCGACGAACACCTGAGGCGGGTACACCAACGTTGGACAGGCCGCTCCGTTGGGGCGGCCTTTTTCATGGGCCGAGCGACAGACCGCGCCGCGACTCGCCCAACGCCGGCCTTCACGCCCGGCCAGCGCAACGTTGCGGTCTGCCAGACGCGCCATCGCCCGAGCGTGAGATGGCACCGTACCCGCGATCCAAGCCACGCGCACGTCGAAACCCGCGAACGAGAGTATGGCCGACAGGCGCGTTGGTGCCCGCTAGCGTATCTCCACCGCCCAGATCGGGTAGGCTACGCTGCGCTCGACGGTTATTCCTTCCTTGATTCCGGTTCACCTGCATGCTCGATCTTGCTGACAGCACACAGCTTCTGCGCCTGCTGGCCGAGCCCACGCGCCTGCGCCTGCTGCTCCTGCTTATCGATCAGCCGATGACGGTGGCTGAACTCACCACCGTCACGCAGCTCACGCAGAGTCGGGTGTCCAGTCATCTCGGGCGGCTGCGCGAGGCCGAGCTGGTACAGGATCGGGCGGTCGCGAACGCGCGTTTTTACAGCGTCGACGTCAAACGCTGGCATCACGACGTACGCCCGCTATGGGGCGCCCTGCTCGATACACTCGACGATGCCGTCGTCCATCGCGACCGCGAACATGCCGCGGCCATCGTTCGCCAGCGCGCCGCGCGCAGCAGCTGGGTGGAATCGGTTGCCGGCAGCATGGAACGCCAGTATTCGCCGGGCCGCACCTGGGAAGCCATGAGCCGGGCCCTGATCGAGCTGCTCGATCTCGGCGACGTGCTCGATATCGCCTCGGGCGACGGCGTACTCGCTGAACTGCTCTGCCGCCGAGCGCGGCGTGTGACCTGTCTCGATCGCAGCGCGGCCGTGATCGAGGCGGCCACACGCCGGCTGGCCGACGAACACAATGTCGTATTCGAGATCGGCGACATGCACGCGCTGCCCTTCGAGAACGCGAGCTTCGATCAGGTATTCCTGCTGCACGCCCTCAGCTACAGCGACACGCCGTTGACCGCCCTGCGCGAAGCCGCGCGCGTGCTGCGCCCTGACGGCCGCCTGACCCTGGCGACCATCGGCCGGCACGAGCACGAGTCGACCGTTGCCGCCTACGATCACGTCAATCTCGGCTTCGAGGTCGACGAACTGCGGGGATGGCTCGCGCAGGCCGGGCTCGAGGTGATCGATTGCGCCGAGCGGGCCCGCGAACCGCAGCCGCCCTATTTCCGTCTCATCACCGCCAGTGCGGGCAAACCATGAGCGACGCCTCATCCACACGCCGTCTGTCGCGGCTGATCGCCGCCGCAATATGGGGTCTGCTGCTGGCCGCGGCGCTGATCTGGATCTATGTCCAGGGGCTGTCGATCCGCGAGATCATGCGCATCGTCTACGACTACGTGGTCGACAACCCCATTGCGCCGCTGATCTACATCATCATCTACGGCCTGCGCTCGCTGACCTTCTTCCCGGCGATGTGGCTGACCATCGCAGCCGGCAGCCTGTTCGGCTTTGGTCCGGGGCTGATATACGCCCTGATCGGCGAAAATCTGTCGGCCAATATCGCCTATGCGCTGGCGCGCTTCTTCCGGCGTGACGACGGCGGCCAGGCGGAGGACCGCAACCCGCGAATCGCCGCCTTCCGGCGTCTGCTCGTGGAACAGGCCTTTCCCACGACGGTCGTGCTGCGCGCCTCCTTCCTGCCATTCGACCTGGTCAATTACGCCTGCGGGCTGTTGCGCGTGCCGTGGGTGCCGTACTTCTTCGCCAGCATCATCGGCATGCTGCCGCCCATGATCACGTTCGTGAGTTTCGGCGCCACGGTGAATCTGCCGGATCTGCTCTCGCAGCAGGAGTTCTCGCCCGAGCAACTCATCGACACCAAGCAGTTGCTCATCTCCGGCGGTCTGCTCGTTGCCAGCGCCATCATCGCGTTCTTCGCCCATCGCCGGCGCAAGAAGCTGGCCGCGCGCGCCGAGCGCTCGGCGAATTGACGCACCCCGGTGCGCTTTGTAGCCTTCGACTAACTTCACTCATCGGGGACCATGTGCGTTATCTGCTCGGGCTGATCGTCGGCGCCGCCGTGCTGTGGCTGCTCTTGTCGGGTCACTACACGCCCATGGTTCTTGGCCTGGGCGCAGCATCGTGTCTGTTCTGCGCCTATGTCTGTCATCGCATGGGCATCGTCGACAACGAAAGCGTGCCGCTGCATCTGTTGCCGCGCCTGCCCGGCTACGCCGCCTGGCTGGGTACCGAGATCGCACGCTCGAACTGGGATGTCGCCAAGCGCATCGTGCGTCCGGGCCGACATATTTCACCCACGATGGTGCGCCTGCGGGCCCGCCAGTCCAGCGAGCTCGGACAGGCGATCTTTGCCAACTCGATCACCCTCACGCCGGGCACGGTCACGGTCGCGCTGCGCAATGGCGAGGCCGAAGTGCACGCCATAACCCGCGCGAATGCGCAGGACATGGACGGTGGCGATATGGACCGGCGCGTACGCGCACTCGAGGGCCAGCGTCGTGACGCGGCGGGCGACACATGATGTTCGTCGTTGCCATCGCCGCGGTCGTCGTGACCATGCTGCTGATTCTCATCCGGGCCCTGCTCGGGCCGACGGTTTACGACCGGATTCTGGCCATCAATCTGTTCGGTACGAAGACCGTGCTCTTCGTGGCCGTGCTGGGGTTTCTGAACGGCCGCCCGGAATTCCTGGATCTCGGCCTGATCTACGCACTGATCAATTTCATCGGCACGGTGACGGTCTTGAAGTTCATGCAGTACGGCGATCTCGGCTGGGAAGAAGCCAGCAAGGAGAAGCCCGATGTGTAACGAGGCCCAGAACCTGCATCGGGCGGCCGCATGAACGGACTGATCGATACCGCAAGCTGGATTCTGTTGCTCGGCGGCGCGCTGTTCAGCGTGATCGGCGGCATCGGCATGCTGCGCATGCCCGATTTCTACACGCGCATGCACGCCGCCTCCATTACCGATACCGCCGGCATGATTCTCATGCTCGGCGGGCTCATGCTGCAGGCGGGCCTGAGCCTGGTCACCGCCAAGCTGGTCTTCGTGATGCTGTTCCTGCTGATCACCAGCCCGACCGCGACCCATGCCCTGGCGCGCGCGGCCCTGCACGACGGCGTCGCGCCGCAGATCGATCACGACGAGCGCTAGCGTGGCCGCCGCGCGTGACCCCAGCGCCCGTTGCGCGGCAACGGGCAGTCGTCAATATCGCCTGCGCCATGCAGCGACGCGGCGCAGCGCTCGCTCGTGTAGCATGAAAGACCCGTTCCGGCGCCGCGCGATCCACCCGGTCGCCGTGCCGCGGCCCCATATCGAAAGGATCGCCCCGTGACCACGGATATCGTGCTCAACATCGTGCTGCTGAGCCTCATGGCCATTACGGGGCTGGCAATCGCACGTCTGCGCAACCTGTTTCCGGTGGCCATGCTCACCGGGCTCTACAGCCTGCTGTCGGCGAGCCTGTTCACGCTGCTGGACGCTGTCGACGTGGCGCTGACCGAAGCCGCGGTCGGCGCCGGCGTGACCACGGTGCTGTTTCTGGCGACCTTCGGCCTCACCCGGGCACGGGAGAAACCGGTCGCGCGTTCGCGCACGGTCATCGGCCTCGTCGTGACGGTGCTTACCGGCGCGGCCCTGTTCTATGCCAGCCTCGACATGCCGCATTTCGGCGATCGCAACACGCCGGTGCAGGATCATCCGCTGCGCGAGCGCTATCTCTCCACCGTGAATGAAGAGATCGACGTCCCGAACACGGTGACGGCCGTGCTCGGCAGCTACCGCGGTTACGACACGCTCGGTGAGGTGACGGTGATCCTCACGGCCGGCATCGGTGTGCTCATGCTGCTGGGCGTGGCGTGGCGCCGCCCCGACAAGCACAAGGAGTCGGATCGCTGATGCGTGAACATACCGTTCTTCGGGTGATCACCAAACTGTTGATCGCCCCGATCATCATCTTCGCCCTGTACGTGCAGTTCCACGGCGACTACAGCCCGGGCGGCGGCTTCCAGGCCGGCGTGGTGTTCGCTGCGGCCATCATTCTCTATGCCCTGATCTTCGGGCTGGCCGAGGCACGACGCGCGGTGTCGCCCGACGTGCTGCGCATCACTGCCGCACTCGGTGTGCTGCTGTTCGCCGGCACCGGCGTGTACGCCATGCTCCAGGGCGGGAATTTCCTGGATTACGACTACCTCGCCCATGATGCGATTCACGGTCAGCATTACGGGCTGCTGCTGGTCGAATTCGGCGTTGGCCTGACGGTGGTATCGACGATCACCTCGATCTTCTACGTCTTCGCGGGTCGCGGCCGGCGCACGAACGAGCACGAGACGTGAGCATGGCCGAGATTGCCGACAACTTCTTCGGCCTGTTCAACTACTGGGTCGTGATCGTGCTGATGATGATCGGTTTCTACACCGTCATCTCGCACGACAACCTGGTCAAGAAACTGATCGGGCTGAACCTGTTCCAGACCGCGGTGTTCGTGTTCTACATCAGCATGGGCAAGATCGCGGGTTCGACCGCGCCGATTCTCATGCACGGGCCCGGCAGTGAAGACGTGCTCTACGCCCACCCGCTGCCCCATGTCCTGATTCTGACCGCGATCGTGGTCGGCGTATCCACGACCGCGCTCGGCCTGGCGCTGGTGGTACGCATCAACGAGGCCTACGGCAGCATCGAGGAGGACGACGTGCTCGCCGCGGACTTCGAAACGCAGGAAGCCGAAAGCGAAACCGAGGCGCAGCGCAAGGCGCGTGCCGACGCGCGCCACGCCGAAGCCGAGGCCGATGAGGAATACGACGACGGCAGTGAAGACCCGCGCTCGCCCGAACAGCGCGCGGCCGACAACGAAGACAAGGAGCCGCGGTCTTGATCGAGCAGTTCTTTGCCCAGATGCCGGCGCTGGTTATCGTGCTGCCGCTGCTGGCGGCGCCTATGTGCGTGCTGCTGCATCGCGCCGCGCTGGCCTGGTTCGTCTACCTGATCACCGCCTGGGCCTGTTTCGGGCTGGCGTTCCTGCTGTTCGTGCAGGTCAAGATCGGCGGACCGATCAGCTACGCCATGGGCGGCTGGCCGCCGCCCTTCGGCATCGAGCTCGTGCTCGACAGCTTCAATACCGTGGTTCTGTTGCTGGTTACCGGTATCGGCGCGATCTGCAGCCTCTACGCCAAGGCCAGCGTGGCCGCGGAGATCGCGCGCGAGCGTGCGTATCTGTTCTATGCGGCCATGCTCCTGTGTCTGTGCGGCCTGGCGGGCATCACGGTCACGGGCGATGCGTTCAATCTGTTCGTATTTCTCGAGATCTCATCGCTATCGTCCTACGGGCTGATCGCCATGGGCGCCAAGCGGCGTGCGCTGCTGTCGGCGTTCCAGTATCTGATCATGGGCACGATCGGCGGCACCTTCATGCTGATCGGCATCGGCTTTCTCTACATGATGACCGGCAGCCTCAACATGGCCGACATCGCCGAGCGCCTGCCGGCCGTGGCCGACACCCGCACGGTCGAGGCGGGGCTGGCCTTCATCGTGGTCGGGGCGAGCCTGAAGTTCGCTCTCTTCCCGCTGCATGTGTGGCTGCCCAACGCCTACACCTATGCGCCGTCGAGCGTGAGCGCCTTCATCGCCGCCACGGCGACCAAGGTGGCGGTGTATGCGCTGATGCGCTTCCTGTTCACGGTATTCGGCGCGGCCTATGCCTTCGACGAGCTGCCGCTGGGCGAAGTGCTGATGGTACTCGCCGTGGTCGCCATGCTGTCGGGCTCCATGGCGGCCATTTTCCAGACAGACCTGAAGCGCCTGCTGGCCTGGTCGAGCATCGCGCAGATCGGCTACATCGTGATGGGCTTCGCGCTTGCCAGTTCGGCCGGGATCACGGCCTCAGTGACCCACATGGTCAACCACGGCATTATCAAGGGCGCGCTGTTCATGGCCGCCGGTGCGCTGTTCTGGCGCCTGCGCACGATCTCGCTCAACGATATCGCCGGGCTCGGCAAGCACATGCCGTGGACTTCGGCGGCGTTCGTGCTCGCCGGGCTGTCGCTGATCGGCGTTCCGGCGACCGGCGGTTTCATCAGCAAGTGGGTGCTGCTCGAGGCGGTCATCGAACCGGGCCATTACTGGCTGGCCGTGGCCATTCTCGTGAGTTCGCTGATGGCACTAATCTATATCGGGCGGGTGGTCGAATCGCTGTATTTCCGTGAACGCACCGAAGGCCAGGCAGTACCCGGCGAGGCGCCGCCGATCATGCTCGTCGCGACCTGGACACTGGTGCTGGCCAACATCGCAATCGGCGTTCATGCCACGCCGCTGGTCGGCGCGGCCGAACGAGCGGCCACCGCCCTGCTCGGAGGTGGCGCATGAACGAGATCTGGCTGGCGCTGCTGGTCGGCTTCCCGGCCGTGATGAGCCTCGCGGTCGCGGCGAGCGGCCGGTGGCCGAACCTGCGCGAGACCGTGAGCATCGCCACGTCCATCGCACTGTTCGCGGGCGTGGCCAGTTTCATCGGCCCGGTGACGGCCGGTGCGCGACCGAGCGTGACCCTGCTCGAAGTGCTGCCCGGGATCGGGCTGACCTTCACCCTCGAACCGCTCGGGCTGCTGTTCGCGCTTGTCGCGTCCGGGCTGTGGTCGCTGACCACCCTCTATGCGGCCGGCTACATGCGCGGCAACGAGGAGCACGCCCAGACCCGGTTCTTCGTGTGTTTCGCGCTCGCCATCTCGGCGGCAATCGGTATCGCGTTCGCGGGCAACCTGCTGACGCTGTTTATCTTCTACGAGATGCTCACGCTCTCGACCTACCCGCTGGTGACCCATCACGGCGATACCGAGTCACGCAACGGCGGCCGGGTCTATCTGGGCATCCTGCTGACGACGTCGATCGGTTTCTTCCTGCCGGCGATTATCATCACCTATCTGGTCAGCGGCAGCATCACGTTCACGGCCGGCGGCCTGTTCGGGAACGCCGGTCTGAGCGTGCTCGGCGCCGGTGCGCTCTATGTGCTGTTCCTCTACGGTACGGGCAAGGCCGCGCTGATGCCGTTTCACCGCTGGCTACCCGCGGCGATGGTCGCGCCCACGCCGGTGTCGGCGCTGTTGCACGCGGTGGCGGTGGTTAAGGCCGGCGTGTTTATCGTGCTCAAGCTCACCGTGTACGTCTTCGGCGTCGATTACCTCGCCGAGACGGGCGCCTCGCAGCTGATGATGTGGGTCGCGGCGGTCACGGTGCTCGGTGCGTCGCTGATCGCGATGACGCGCGACAACCTCAAGGCACGACTGGCCTATTCAACCGTCAGCCAGCTGTCGTATATCGTGCTGGGCGCGACCATGGCGTCCAGCCTCGGCATTCTCGGCGGCGGCATGCATATCGCCATGCATGCCTTTGCCAAGATCACTCTGTTCTTCTGTGCCGGCGCCATCTACACCGCGACGCATCGCAAATACGTCAGCGAACTCGACGGCCTCGGCTATGCGATGCCGATCACCTTCTCGGCATTCTTTATCGCTTCGCTGTCGCTGGTCGGCATCCCGCCCATGGGCGGCATCTGGAGCAAGTGGTATCTCATGGAAGGCGCGGCCGACGCCGGCCAGAGCGCGCTCATCGTGGTGCTTGCGATCAGTTCGCTGCTCAATATCGTCTACCTGCTCGAGATTCCGACGCGCGCCTTCTTCCACAACCCGCGACCGGATACGCCGCGCCGCTGGCAGGAAGCGCCCTGGGCCTGCGTGATTCCGCTGTCGATCACGGCCGCGGGGTCGATCGTCTGGTTCCTGTATCCGCTGCCGTTCTTGCAACTGCTTGCGCCCTGGGCGCCGCAATAACGTGAGGTCACCGATGCTGATCGAACGCAACCCACAGAAATACCGACGGCCCAGCACTCTCGCACGCCTGCGTTCGGCGCGGCTGCTGTATGTGCTGTGTGCGCTCACGCTCGTGCCGAGCCTGTTCATACATCCACACGGCGAATTCGGTTTTACCGAGATTCCGGGGTTTCACGCCCTGCTCGCCTTCGTGACCGGCTGTGTGCTGGTCCTGGTGGCGATCGTGGTACGGCGGGTCATCATCCGCTCCGAAGACTATTACGAGCACCGCACGTGAAGCGTCTGCGAACCGCAATTACGCGCCCTTGCCGGCACCGTTTCGCGCCGGCGGCCGTTGCCGGGGCTGATGCGCGCTTTACGCCTGCGCGGCTTGCACCCGCACCCGGGCTGGCGCGCGTACGCGCTCGCCAAGTCATCCCGGCCGCGGGGCGACGAGGCAAGCACGGCGCCATGACCGGCGCCGAGACGATCGGACGGGGGAGCCTGTAATGCCCGTGTGGCTGAACAATCCCGGCATGCTGCTGATCGTCGCAGGCTGCGTGATCCCGCTGTTGCCGTATCGCCTGCGCATGGCGGTATTGCTGGGCGCGCCGATCGCGAGCCTCGCCTGGCTGTGGCAGATCCCGCTCGGCACCACCACCGAAATGACGCTGCTGCAGTACACGCTCACGCCGTTGCGCGTGGACGGGCTCGCGTTCACCTTCGGGGTGATCTTCAACGTGGCCGCGTTTCTGTCCGGCCTCTACATGTGGCATACGCACAGCCGCCTCGAACCCGCGGCTGCGCTGATCTATGCCGGCTCTGCACTCGGCGCGGTGCTGGCCGGCGATCTGATCACGCTGTTCATGTTCTGGGAGGTCACCGCGATCGCCTCCGCCCTGCTGCTGGTCATCCGCGGCCTGCGCGACGCGATGATCGTGGCGCGCCGTTATCTGCTGGTGCAGATCGGGTCTGGACTGTTCCTGATGGGCGGTGCGGCGATCTATATCCACGCGACCGGGGATCTGACCTTCGGGCATCTCGGCCTCGACGCGCCCGGCAGCTGGCTGATCCTGCTTGCCTTCGGCATCAAGGCCGCGTTCCCGCTGCTGCACAACTGGCTGCAGGACGCTTATCCCTCGGCCAGCCCGACCGGCACCGTGGTGCTGTCCGCCTTCACCACCAAGATGGCGATCTATGCGCTGGCGCGCGGCTACGCCGGCACCGATCTGCTGATCCCGATCGGCGCGGTGATGACGATATTCCCCATCATCTACGCCATGCTCGCCAACGACCTGCGCCGGGTACTGTCCTACAGCCTGAACGTGCAGCTCGGCTTCATGGTGGTGGCGGTGGGCATCGGCACGGAGCTGGCGATCAACGGCGCGGCGGCCCATGCCGTGACCCATATCCTCTACAAGGCGCTGCTGTTCATGACCATCGGCGCGGTACTGCGCCAGACCGGCCATGTGCGCGCGACCGAACTGGGCGGTCTCGCGCGGCAGATGCCCTGGACAGCCGCCTTCTGCGTGATCGGCGCCGCGTCGATTAGCGCGTTCCCGCTAATGGCGGGCTTCGTGAGCAAATCGCTCATTCTCGCGGCGGTCGCGCACGAGCACTGGGCCGGCACATGGGTGACGCTCACCGCCGCCTCGGCCGGCGCCCTGCTGTATGTCGGCATCAAGATCCCCTATTTCGCGTTCTTTGCCCCCAACGATCAGATCGAGTGCGAGGAGCCGCCGCTCAACATGCGGATCGCCATGGGGCTGACCGCGGCCGCCTGCATCGCGCTCGGCCTCGTGCCCGGGCTGCTGTATTCGATCCTGCCCTATCCGGTGGACTACAACCCGTACACGGCCAGCCATATCATCACCCAGCTGCAGCTGCTCGCGTTTTCCGCGCTCGCCTTCTGGCTGGCCTGGCGCGCGGGCCTCTACCCGCGCCCGAAGCGCGCCGTGCATCTGGATACGGACTGGGTTTATCGCATGCTGCTGCCGCGTTTCGGCTATGTGGCCGAACGCGTCTACCACGCAAGTGTTGCAAAGCTCGGCGGCGGGTTGAGCAGCCTGTCGGAGACCGGCATGGGCCGGCTGCGTCTGCGCTATGACGCGCGGGGCGTGATGTCGCGCACCTGGAGCACCGGCTGGATGGTGTTATGGGTGGCGGTGCTGCTGGCGGTCTATCTGGTTATTTACTACTAGAACAACGCTGTAACCGGGCCGCCGAAAGAGCAGTAAGTGCGCGCCGGGTTCAGGCGTCGTCGAGGCTCTGCCAGAGACAGCGCCCGCCCGAAGCGTCGGCGAGCATCTCCAGATACGCCGCGTGGGCCGTCCGCTCCGCTTCGCTGGCGCGCATGACCCGCGGACGCCGGCCGGCGCGCGCGAGATGATCCGCGAGATCGGCGGTTGCAAGCGCGCCGCTTTCGGCGTTGTCGTCGCCGGCGAGCCCGATATCGATCTGGCCACCGGTCATCGCCAGGTAGACGTCGCCGAGCAACTGGGCGTCGAGCAGCGCACCGTGCAGCTCGCGGTTCGAGTTGTCGATCTCGAAGCGCTTGCACAAGGCATCGAGACTGTTGCGCTGGCCGGGATAGAGCTGGCGCGCCTCGACCAGCGTGTCGATCACCGGCTGGCGGCTTTCGAGCGCCGTATGTGAGGCGTTCACCTGACGGAATTCGTGGTTGAGAAAGCCCAGATCGAACGGCGCGTTGTGGATGATCAGCTCGGCGCCGTCCAGATAGTCCGCCAGCGTCTGGGCGATTTCGGCAAAACGCGGCTTGTCATCGAGAAATTCGAGCGTGATGCCGTGGACGTCGATCGCGCCCTGGTCGATGTCGCGATCCGGATGGATATAAAGATGCAGGTCATTGCCGGTCAGCCGGCGGTTGGCCAGTTCCACGCAGCCCACCTCGATGATGCGATGGCCCTGCGTGGGTTCCAGGCCGGTGGTTTCGGTATCGAGCACGATCTGTCGCATGGGTGGCGTCCGTTGCTGATCAGTGGGTCGGCGTTGGGCGTTGGCGCGGCTAGGCCCGCTCGTCGATGCCGCGGTTGGCGAGCGCGTCGGCGGCTTCGTTGCCGACATCCCCGCTATGCCCCTTCACCCAGTGCCAGTTGATGTCGTGACGTTCGCAGGCGGCATCCAAGGCACGCCAGAGATCGGCATTCTTCACCGGCTTGCGGGCCGCGGTCTTCCAGCCATTGCGCTTCCAGTTGTGCATCCACTGCATGATGCCCTGGCGCACATAGGTGGAGTCGGTATAAAGCTCCACGCGGCAACTGCGCTTGAGTGCGGTCAGCGCCTCGATCGCGGCGGTCAGCTCCATGCGGTTGTTCGTGGTGTTCGACTCGCCGCCATAGAGCTCGCGCTTCTTGCCGTCGTATTCGAGCAGTGCGCCCCAGCCGCCCGGGCCGGGATTGCCGCGACAGGCGCCGTCGGTATGGATGGTCACGGGTTCGTTCATCGGCGGCATATTACGCGACCACTGGAATGTCGTGCCAAGCCCGCGGCCGGCCGTGTGTGCCGAGCCCGCACCGGACGGCCGATACGCGTACGCGGGGCGACGTGGCGTCGGGCCACGACCGCGTAGGACTGCGCACTCCAGCCCACGCAGCGCGCCCAGCGGCTGCCCTGCGCGACCTCGTGCGCGCCGCCGAAGAAGGGAAACCCCAGCCCGTATCGCCAGAGTTGCTCGGGCTCGAATTCCAGCAACCGCAGCCAGTCGCACAGCCGCGAAGCACTCGGCGGCGCCGAGCAGGGACGAAACGTCGGATGACGGTGCGAGGGCATGCCCTGACGCAGCGCCCACAGCGACAGCGGATTGAATGCCAGGATCACCAGCTGACCGCGGGCATTGAGCACACGCGCACATTCGCGCAACAGTGCATGGGGCTGGGCCACGCGCTCCAGCCCATGGGCCACGACAATGGCATCGACGCTGGCACTGGCAAGCGGAAGATGACGGCCATCGAAGCGAATATCCGCCGGACTCTCGTCACCGAAACCGAGCTGCCAGTGGCACAGGGTCCCGGCGCTTTGCAGCGCACAGCGATCGTTACCCCAGCTGCCAATCTGCACGCAGCGGTAGCCGGTCATGCGCGGCAGAATCCGCTGCAGCACGCGCCGCTCGTACTGCTGGAACAGTCGCGCCCTGGGCGTGGCCAGCCACGCCGTCGATTCTGTGTACTTGCCAGCTAGGAAGCGAAACAATTGATTTTGTCTCAGGCGGTTGGCAACATTCGCGGATGCTCGAGATCACCGCGCTATCGGCTTTGTCCGACAATTATATCTGGGTGATCGCAAACGGGGGCGAGCCCACGGTTGCGGTCGTCGATCCCGGTGAAGCTGCCCCGGTGCAGCAATATCTTTCCGATCACGGACTTGCCGTGGGCGCTTATCTGATCACCCATCACCACGGCGATCATGTCGGCGGTCTCGATACGCTGCTTGCCGATCATCCGGCCCCGGTCTACGGCCCACGAGACGAAGCCGAGCGCATTCCTGGCATCACGGATACGGTAGCGGAAGGCGACCAATTTTCGCTCGCCTTTCTCGATGCCGAATTCGAGGTGATCGACGTACCGGGGCACACGCTCGGCCATATCGCCTACGTGACGCCCGGCGCGCTGCTCGCCGGCGATGCGCTGTTCCGCGCCGGCTGTGGCCGCGTGTTCGAAGGCACGCACGCCCAGATGCAGGCGTCGCTGGCCAAACTGCGCGACCTGCCCGAATCCACGCAGGTCTACGGTGGGCATGAATACACGCAGAAGAATCTCGCCTTCGCGCGTACGGTCGAGCCCGACAATGCCGCGATCGCGGCAGTGATCAACGAGGTCGACACGCTGCGTGCCGACGACCGCCCCAGCCTGCCCGGCACGATTGCCGAAGAACGCGAGATCAATCCCTTCCTGCGCTGGGACCATCCGGATGTGGTCGCCGCCGCGGAACGTCGTGCCGGACATGCCCTGTCGGATGCCGGCGAGATTTTCGCAACGCTGCGTGAATGGAAGGATGCCTCCTAGGGCGCATGGCGCGCGGGTCGCGCTCATCGCCTGCATCGGACTGACCCTCGCCGGTTGCGCCACGCAAAAGCCGGCGACATCGCCCGCCGGGACATCGACATCCGCGCCGCCCGCGCCGGTGGATCGCAGCCTGTCGGTGGACACATCCGTGGCCGAAGCCAGCGAGGATGTTGAAGTCGAACGCCCGGACACAGCCGAGCCGGCCACCGCGGACGACTACGACTGGCCAGATCCGGAGCAGGATCTCTGGTCGCAGATCCGCAACGGTTTCCAGATCGATGCCAACAGCGACCGGCGACGCGTGCGCCGCTGGACGCAGCAGTTCGCCACCCACCAGCGCCATTTGAAGACATCGCTCGAGCGGGCCCGGCCGTTTCTCTGGCATATCATGCAGCGAATCGACGAACGGGACATGCCCACCGAGATCGCGCTTCTGCCGATCGTCGAAAGCGGCTACGACGCCTCGGCACGCTCCTACATGGGCGCGAGCGGCCTGTGGCAGTTCATGCCCGGCACCGCCGACCACATGGGTCTGTCGCGCGACTGGTGGTACGACGGGCGCAACGACGTAATCGCCTCCACCGATGCCGCGCTCGACTACCTCGATACATTGCAGCGTCGCTACGATGGCGACTGGCTGCTGGCACTGGCGGCGTACAACGCCGGGCCCGGCCGTGTCGACGCCGCCCTGGCCCGCGCACGGCGCGAAGGCGGCGACAGCGCCTACTGGGATCTCGATCTGCCGCTGGAAACCACCGACTACGTGCCGAAACTGCTGGCACTGCGCCGCATCATGGCAACGCCGAACCGCTTCGGCATCGACTGGCCGACCCTCGACAACACGCCACGCACTCGCACCGTCAAGCTGCCCGGCCAGACCGAGCTCGCCGTCGCTGCGCGCATGCTCGACATGTCGGAAGAGGAACTGCGGCGTCTGAACCCGGCCATGCAGCGCTGGGCGAGCGCGCCAGGCGACGGCGTACGCCTGCTCGTGCCTGCGGCCAAGGCCGCGGCGTTCCGGCGCGAGCTCGCAAGCGCCGCCCCCGCCACGCTCATACGTCGCAATACGCACACGGTGCGGCGCGGCGACGTGCTCGGCCGGATTGCCGAGCAATACGGCGTCAGCGTCGCGGCATTGCGCCAGGCCAACCATCTGCGCGGCGATCGCATTCGGATTGGTCAGAACCTGCAAATTCCGCGAACCGGCGGCCCCGGCCGCCCGAACCCGACCGCCGAGCCGAGCGAGACCTATATCGTGCAGGCCGGTGATTCCATGTGGGAAATCGCCAACCGCTACAACGTGAGCGTGTCGACCCTGCAACGGGCCAACCGCGGCGTCGGCTCGTCGATTCGTCCCGGCCAGGCGTTACGGATTCCCGGCTCGGCCACGCCGCCCGCGCCGAGCACGCATATCGTGCGCAGCGGCGATTCCCTGTCGAAGATCGCGCACGCCAACGATGTCTCGATCGCCGATCTGCGCCGCTGGAACCGGCTGGGCGCGAACACGCTCTTGCAGCCGGGACAGACGCTGGCGATCGACGGCCCGGCCCCGCTACCCGATTTTTACGAGGTCGAGCGCGGCGATTCGCTGTGGTCGATCGCGACCCGTTTTTCGATGCAGGTAACCACCCTGCGCAGCTTGAACGACATGTCGTCTGGCAGCACTATTCGTCCAGGACAACGGCTGCGGCTCCAGCCGCCCGTGTCCTCGGGTTAGAGGCTGTCGTCGGCGGTTATCCAACAGGAGCAGACATGGGATTTCTCGAAGGCAAGAAAGCGCTGATTACCGGCCTCGCGAGCGAGCGCTCGATCGCGTACGGCATCGCCCAGTCGATGCGGGATCAGGGGGCCGAAATCGCTCTGACCTACCAGGGCGAAAAGCTCAAGCCACGGGTCGAGAAAATGGCCGAGTCGCTCGGCGCCTCCATCGTGCTGCCCCTGGACGTTGCACAGGACGAGCAGATCGAGGGGCTGTTTACGTCTCTCGCTGAACACTGGTCGCAGCTCGACATTCTCGTGCATGCCATCGGCTTCGCCCCGCGCGAGGCGCTCAACGGCAGCTATCTGGACACGCTCACGCGCGAAGCGGCCAGCATCAGCCACGACATCAGCGCCTACAGTTTCGCGGCGCTGGCCAAGGCCGGCCGCCACATGTTGTCCGATCGCGCATCCCTGGTCACGCTCACCTACCTGGGCGCCAGCAAGGTCATGCCCGGCTACAACATCATGGGTCCAGCGAAAGCCAGCCTCGAGTCGAGCATGCGCTTCATGGCAGCCGAGCTCGGCGCCCAGGGCGTGCGCGTGAACGCAATCTCCGCCGGGCCAATCAAGACGCTGGCTGCCGCCGGGATCCGCGGTTTCCGCGACATGCTCTCGCATGCCCGCGACGGCGCGCCGCTGCGCCGTAACGTGACCCAGGAAGAAGTCGGCAACGCCGCGGCATTCCTCGGCTCGGACCTCGCGTCGGGCATCACGGGCGAGGTGCTGTATGTCGATGCCGGCTACCAGATCATGGGCGCCACGGCCGGCGCCGAAGACGCCTAACCGACACAGGCCATGTTTCGTGGATGAAAAAGCGGCCCGCGGGCCGCTTTTTTTTTCCGCTTGCCAATGACAAACGAGCGGGCACCGACCGCGCCGCCTGCTGTCGCGGCGCGATCGGGTACGCCCGCTAGTTGAGGCGATCCTCGTTGATCTCGACGTCCGTCTGACTGCGCAGGTAATCGCTGAGCGTTGCGTACTCGAGACGCGAAATATAGCGCTGCTGCTGCTGTGCAAACTGCGCCCGCGGCGTCTGGACATCCTCGCCCGAGGCTTCGCGCACGCCATCGACCGCGACCAGCGCGATCCGGCCATCGCCGGTCGCCGTTACGCGATAGCGTGGTTCGTCCTCGCTCGGCTGCGACACATTGAACGCGGCTTCGCTGATCCGGGCGTCGATATCGCGACTGGACCGGCGTACATATCCCGCGTCCTCGACCGACGGCCCGCCGTCCGCGGCCAGTCGATCGAGCTCGTCGCCGGACTTCGCCTGCGTCAGCGCCGCTTGCGCGGCCTCGCGTGCCTTCTGGCTGGCCTTGCGCGCGATGAGCCGCTCGCGCACCTCGTCGCGTACCGCTTCGAGCGGCTTGCGCTTGGCCGGCTCGTGCTCGGCAACACGCAGGACCACGCGGCGCTCCGCACCCAGCTGGATCGGCGTGCTGTTGAGCTCGTCCTTGATCACCGCATCCGAGAACGCGGCCTTGCGAATCGCATCGTACTGGCCGATACCCGGGCCCTGCTCCCGCGTGATCCAGTCGGTGGTCTGGATTTCAAGCCGGAGTTCATCGGCAAGTGTCTTCAGATCGTTCGGCGCCTCGTAGGCCAGCGACTCGAGACGCTCGGACTTGTCCGCGAACGCCTGCTGCGCCTGCTGTGCGCTCGCGATGGCCTTCAGCTGGGCCTGTACATCAGGATCATCGAATTCTGGCGTTGTCGCGGGTGTCACGCTTTCCAGAGCGACCAGGTACCAGCCATCGTCGCCCTTGACCGGCGTCGACGTCTCGCCTTCGCCGAGTTCGAACAGGGATTGGCCCACGGCCGAGGGCAGGTCACCCTGCTGCGCTTCGTCGATCGGCCGATACTCCGCGCCCTCGGCCTGTTCGGCGCGCGTTTCGAGATCACCCTCGGCCGCGGCCAACTGCTGGATCGTCTCGCGGGCCGCGCTGCCATCGCCTTCGATCGCGACACGCAGCTGACCGCCGCTGCGGCGTTCGGCTTCACCGAACTGCGAACGATTCTGGTCGAACAGCTCACGCAATGTCTGCGTGTCCGGGGCGGTGGCATCGGCCTGGGCGCTGGCCCGGTCCAGCGACACGTAGGACAGCTTCACGCGCTCCGGCGCCTGGAACGCGTCGTTGTTGTCCTGATAATAGGATTCGATCTCGTCGTCGCTGACATCGACCGCATCGCGATAATTCGCCGGATCGAAAGCGAGATAGCGCACACGGCGCTGCTGGTTCGCCAGCTGCCAGGCCTGATCGACCTCCGCAGGCGATGCGAACGCGCTTTGCGAAATCTCGCCGCGCAGCTGCTGTCCCTTCAGATCGCTGCGCAGGCTCGCCTCGTACTGCGCCGGCGCAATCCCCGCCTGGGCCAGAAGACCGCGATAGCGCTGCGCCGAAAACTCGCCGTTCGCCTGGAACTGCGGGTTGCTGCGAATCGCGCCGAGCAACGCGGCATCGGTCACGCGGTAGCCCGCATCCTGCGCGTACTGATCGAGCACCTCGTTATTGATCATCGACTGCAGCACGGTACGCCGCAGCTGCTCCGACGAGATCACGCTCGGGTCGAAATTGTCCCCCATCATCTGGCGCAGGCGCTGGTAACGCTGGTCGTAGGCGCGCTGGAGCTGATTGCGCGTGATATCCGTGCCACCGACATTGGCGACGACCGGATCCGCGGATGGCGTGAAATAGGAGCCGATGCCCCAGACACCGAATACCAGGGTGATGACGGCGACGACGACATAGGCCAGCGGGCCGCTGGCGTTGTCGCGAATTCTCTGCAGCATTGATCGCGCTCCCGCGTTGGTTCTTTTGCTCGTGCGTCGCGACGTCGCTGGTGACGCCGCGCGCGAAGCCGCCATTGTGCCGCAGACGTGGCGCGCATGGCAGTGAGCGATGTATCACGCAGCCACTGGCGACGGGCGAATCGCAGCCAAAAAAAAGCCCTCCGAAGAGGGCTTTTCAGTGTCCGAGTCGATGCATGCATCGACAAAGACTGGCGGAGCGGACGGGACTCGAACCCGCGACCTCCGGCGTGACAGGCCGGCATTCTAACCAGCTGAACTACCGCTCCGAAAACTTGCTCGCCGGACCGACTACAGATTGCGCGTCGCGCAACACCGCAACTCTGTCCAACAAACGAAAACAAAAAAAGACCCTCCGGGGAGGGCCTTTCCTTCGCCCGAACCGATGCAAGCATCGATAGAGACTTGGCGGAGCGGACGGGACTCGAACCCGCGACCTCCGGCGTGACAGGCCGGCATTCTAACCAGCTGAACTACCGCTCCGAAAAACCTTAATGGTGGGTGCTGACGGATTCGAACCGCCGACATTCGCCTTGTAAGGGCGACGCTCTACCAACTGAGCTAAGCACCCTCTCTGGCGTGGCCGGCGTTGCCGTTCACCCAGCGAAGGCGCGCTAGTTTACAGCGTCTTTCAACGCTTTACCAGCCTTGAAACCGGGAGTTTTACCGGCCGGGATGGTGATCGACTGGCCGGTCTTCGGGTTGCGACCCTGGCGGGCGGCACGCTCGCGCACGGAGAACACGCCGAAGCCCACGAGAGATACCTTGTCGCCTTTCTTCAGGGCGTCGGTCACGGCGTCGATCATGGCGTCCACGGCACGCGAGGCGTCGGCCTTGGACAGGTCGGCATCATCAGCGACCGCGTCGACTAGTTCGGTTTTGTTCATAGCAAGATTCCCCTGAGGAATGAAACAAGTGATCTGTGAGGCCCGCGGGGAGCCTCGGTGGTATGCGCCCGATCGCGAACGCATCGCCGACCATGCGCGTTCGCGGCCCGGCTTTCAAATGCCGGGCGGCGAACATAAGCCGCTGTTATACCAAGCGCCTCTTTCTACCGTCAACAAAGGCTTACACCACGATCCGCGTGACGGCCACGGCGCGGCTAATGCGCCCGCAGACCGGTCGGGTCGTTCTTGCCCGGATTGTCCGCTCCGGCCTGCTCCTCGTTGAGCGGTCGCGGCTTGCGAGTCAGGGCAATATCGAGCACCTCGTCGATCTTGCGCACCGGACGAATATCGAGTCGATTCTTGATGTTCGCCGGTATCTCCGCGAGATCCTTGGTGTTTTCATGCGGTATGACGACGATCTTGATACCGCCACGGTGCGCCGCCAGCAGCTTTTCCTTCAGCCCGCCAATCGGCAACACATCGCCTCTGAGCGTGATCTCGCCGGTCATCGCCACATCGGCCCGCACAGGAATCTGCGTCAGCGACGAGATCATCGCCGTACACATGCCGATGCCGGCACTCGGCCCGTCCTTGGGCGTTGCGCCCTCCGGTACGTGCACATGCAGGTCGGACTTCTGCATGAAATCGCGCTCGAGACCCAGCGCGGCGGCGCGCGAACGGATCACCGTGAGCGCCGCCTGAATGGATTCCTGCATCACGTCGCCAAGCGAGCCGGTGTTCAGCGGCTTGCCCTTGCCCGGCACCGCTGCGGACTCGATCGACAGCAGTTCGCCGCCGACCTCGGTCCATGCGAGACCGGTCACCTGCCCGACGCTGTCGCTCTCCTCGGCGCGACCATAACGGAACTTGGGCACGCCCAGATACTTGTCGAGATTGCGCTTGGAGACCTGGACGGAACCGTCCTTCTCCTTGCTGACCAGTTCCTTGACGACCTTGCGGCAGATCTTGGAGATGTCGCGTTCGAGGTTTCGGACCCCCGCTTCGCGCGTGTAGCGACGGATGACGTCGGTCAACGCGTTGTCGGAGATCGCAAGCTCTTCCTCCTCGAGTCCGTTTTCCTTCATCGCCTTGGGCACAAGGTAGCGCTCGGCGATGTTGACCTTCTCGTCTTCGGTATAGCCGGACAGCCGGATCACTTCCATGCGATCCAGCAGCGGCGCCGGAATATTGAGCGTGTTCGCGGTGCAAACGAACATGACCTGCGACAGGTCGTAGTCCACTTCAAGATAGTGATCCGCGAAAGTGTTGTTCTGCTCCGGGTCGAGCACCTCGAGCAGCGCCGACGCGGGATCGCCGCGAAAGTCCATGGCCATCTTGTCGACTTCGTCGAGCAGGAACAGCGGATTGCGCACGCCGACCTTGGCCATGTTCTGGATGATCTTGCCGGGCAGCGAACCGATATAGGTGCGCCGGTGCCCCCGGATCTCGGCTTCGTCACGTACGCCGCCCAGGCTCATGCGCACGAACTCGCGGTTCGTGGCGCGCGCGATGGAGCGGCCGAGCGACGTCTTGCCGACACCGGGTGGGCCAACGAGACAGACGATCGGTCCCTTGATCTTCTTCACGCGGCTCTGCACCGCCAGATTCTCGACGATACGTTCCTTGACCCGCTCGAGGCCGTAGTGGTCCGCATCCAGCGTTTCCTGGGCCTGCTTGAGGTCGATCTTGGTCTTGGAACGCTTCTTCCACGGCACGTCGACCAGCCAATCCAGGTAGTTGCGCACCACCGTGGCTTCCGCCGACATCGGCGACATGCTCTTGAGCTTGTTGAACTCCGTGGTGGCCTTTTTCTTGACCTCCTTGGGCATGCCGACCTTTTCGATCTTCTCCTCGAGTTCGTCCAGGTCGTTCGGCGCGTCGTCGATCTCACCCAGTTCCTTCTGGATGGCCTTCATCTGTTCGTTGAGGTAGTACTCGCGCTGCGACTTCTCCATCTGCTGCTTAACGCGGCCGCGGATCTTCTTCTCGATCTGCAGCACCTCGATCTCGGCATCCGTCTTGGCGACGATATGCTCCAGGCGCGCCTGCGCGTCCGCGATCTCGAGCACGTCCTGGCGCTCGTCGAGCTTGAGATTGAGATGCGCCGCGATCGTGTCGGCCAGGCGCCCGATCGAGTCCATGCTCGACAGCGACGGCAGCAGTTCGGCCGGCACCTTCTTGTTGAGCTTGACGTAGGACTCGAACGTCGAGATCGCCGAGCGCATGAGCGCATCCGCCTCGGCGCTGTCGTCCTCGCCGTCCTCGATGACGTCCCAGCTGGCGACCAGGCTGCCGTCGGCCTCGTGCAGATTGTTCAGACGCGCGCGATCGGCGCCCTCCACGAGCACCTTGACCGTGCCGTCGGGCAGCTTGAGCAGCTGCAGGATGGAGGCCAGCGTACCGACTTCGTAGATGTCGTCGGCCCCCGGGTCGTCGATATCCGCCGATTTCTGGGCGACCAGAAGAATCTTCTTGTCCTCCGCCATCGCCGCTTCCAGCGCGGTGATCGACTTCTCGCGGCCAACGAAAAGCGGGATTGCCATGTGCGGGAAGACGACGACGTCCCGTAGCGGCAGTACAGGTACCAGGGTGTTGTCCGTCATTGGACCCTCGCGTAAAAAGCGGCCGGCAGAACGCCGGCCACCGTGGATTTCACCTGAAGATTGCGGGTACGCCTGCGGTTTTCAATCACGCGTGCCGCAATCGAGCCCGGCGCCCTGTTCGGCGCCGGGCGGGTCAGGCGCCGGCGCGTGTGGCGTCCGCGTTCTCGTAGACGATATATGGCTGGGCATCGCCCTTGACCACCGCTTCGTCCACGACGACCTTCGATACGTTTTCCATCGCCGGCAGTTCGTACATCACGTCGAGCAGAATCGACTCGAGAATCGTGCGCAGGCCACGGGCGCCGGTCTTGCGCTCCATCGCGCGGTTGGCGATCGCCCGCAGCGCGTCCTCGCGCAGCTCGAGTTCGCAGTCCTCCATCTCGAAGAGCTTGGCGTACTGCTTGGTCAATGCGTTCTTGGGTTCGCGCAGGATCGAGATAAGCGCCGTCTCGTCGAGCTCCTCGAGCGTGGCGATCACCGGCAGGCGGCCGACGAACTCGGGAATCAGGCCATACTTGACCAGATCCTCCGGCTCGACGGTCGCGAGCATATCGCCCAGCGAGCGCTGGTCGTCCTGACCCTTGACCTCGGCGGAGAAGCCGATGCCCGAGCGCCCTTCACGGCTCGAAATAGTCTTGTCCAGGCCGGCGAACGCGCCGCCGACGATGAACAGGATGCCGCCGGTGTCCACCTGCAGGAATTCCTGCTGCGGATGCTTGCGACCACCCTGCGGCGGCACGCTGGCCGTGGTGCCCTCGATGAGCTTGAGCAGCGCCTGCTGCACGCCCTCGCCGGACACGTCACGCGTGATCGACGGGTTTTCCGACTTGCGCGAGATCTTGTCGATCTCGTCGATGTAGACAATGCCGCGCTGGGCCTTGTCGACATCGTAATCGCACTTCTGCAGCAGCTTCTGGATGATGTTCTCGACATCCTCGCCGACATAACCCGCTTCGGTCAGCGTGGTCGCGTCAGCGATCGCGAACGGCACGTCCAGCATCCGGGCAAGCGTCTCGGCGAGCAGCGTCTTGCCGCAACCCGTCGGCCCGATCATCAGGATGTTGGATTTCTGCAGTTCGACCTCGCCCTCACCGGTTTCGGCGTTGAGGCGCTTGTAGTGGTTATACACCGCCACGGCGAGGATCTTCTTGGCCGACTCCTGGCCAATCACGTAATCGTCCAGCACATGCTTGATTTCCTGCGGGCTCGGCAGGCCTTTCTTGGCCGGCTTGCTCGCGAGTTCCTCGCGCATGATGTCGTTGCACAGATCCACGCACTCGTCGCAGATGAATACCGACGGACCAGCGATCAGCTTGCGAACCTCGTGCTCGCTCTTTCCGCAGAACGAGCAGTAGAGGGTGCGGCCGGAGTTGCCGTTCGAGCCGCCGGTGCTGTTGGAGTCTTCCGCCATTGTCTTAGGACCTCTTCAGTCTGGGCCTGCCATACGTCCTGTATGGCATACCGGATAAACGCTTGTCACGGTTTTTAAACCACCGTGTCATGAAACAAGGCGTTTATTTCTCCTTGCCGGCACCCTGGCCCGAAAGCGCCGCGCGCGACGTGAGCACATCGTCGATGACGCCGTACTCGGTGGCTTCCTTCGAACTCATGAAAAAGTCGCGCTCGGTATCGTTCTTGATCTTGTCCAGCGGCTGGCCCGTGTGGTGCGCGAGCACCTCGTTGAGGCGTTCACGCGCGTGCAGAATCTCACGGGCATGGATTTCGATATCCGTGGCCTGACCCTGGAAGCCGCCCAGCGGCTGATGGATCATGATGCGCGAGTTCGGCAGGCAGTAGCGCTTGTTCTCGGCGCCGCCGGCCAGAAGCACCGCGCCCATGCTGGCCGCCTGGCCGAGACACATGGTGGCCACGTCGGGCTTGATGAACTGCATCGTGTCGTAGATCGACATGCCCGCCGTGATCACGCCGCCCGGCGAGTTGATGTAGAGCTGGATATCCTTGTCCGGGTTGTCGGACTCGAGGAACAGCAGCTGGGCGACAATGAGATTGGCCATGTGGTCGTCGATCGGGCCGACGACGAAGATCACGCGCTCCTTGAGCAGGCGCGAGTAGATATCGAACGAACGCTCGCCACGCGCCGTCTGCTCGATGACCATCGGGATCAGGCCCAGATTCTGGGCCGGCGTATTCTGACTGTTGTCTGCCATAAGCTTGGGTTTTCCTTGCCGCTTCAAATGCGTCGAACGGTCGGGATCAACCGTTCTGACGCTGGGCGTTGAGTAGTTCGTCGAGCTCGGTTTCCTTCTCGGTCACGGTCGCGCCTTCCAGCAGCTTGTCGACCACCTGCTCTTCCATGACCATCGCCTGCAGCCCCTGCATGAGCTGCGGGTTCTGCTGATAGTAAGCCTTGACCTGCTCGGCCTGATCACCGTAACCGGAAGCCACTTCTTCCATCTTGTTGGTGACGCGCTCCTGATCGAGCTCGAGCTCCTTTTCGGAGATCACTTCAGCGATCAGCAGACCCAGCGCCACCCGGCGCTCGGCGTTTTCGCGCAGCACTTCGTCGGGCAGCAGCTTCTTGGCCTGCTCCTCATCGCCCTGCATTTCCTGGGGCATGCGCTGCAATGCTTCCTTGCGCATGCGGTCGATTTCCTGCGCGACCATGGATTCGGGCACCTCGATGGGGTTGGCCGCATGCACGCCGTCCATCACCTGCGTCTTCACGCTGGTGTCGACTGCGTGCTTTGCTTCCTGCTCGAGCGACTCACGAACCTTTTCCTTGAGCGCATCGACGCCGCCTTCCTCGACGCCCATCTGCTTGAGGAACTCGTCGTCGATTTCCGGCAGCTTGGCTTCCTTGACCGTCTTGACGGTGACATCGAAGTTCGCCGTCTTGCCGGCGAGGTCCTTCGCGCCGTAGTCCTCCGGGAAGGACACGTCGACATCGAATTGCTCGTCCGCCTTGCGGCCGACCAATGCACGCTCGAGATCCGGCAGGAACTGCTGCTCGCCGAGATTGACCTCGATATCGTTGCCCGTACCGCCTTCGAAGGCTTCGCCATCGATACGGCCGACATAATCGACCACGACCTGATCACCGTCCTGCGATTCACGCTCTACGGCTTCATACGCCTTGTTCTGCTCACGGATGCGCTCGATGGTCTTGTCGACATCAGCATCGGCGACCTCCACGACCGGTTTCTCGACCTTGATGCCGTCGAGGCCGGTGAGCTCGACCTCGGGATAAACGTCAAAGCTCGCCGTGAACTCGAGCGGCTCGTTTTCCTTGAAATCGCCCAGCTCGATCTGCGGCTGGCCGGCCGGCTTGAGCTCGGCCTGCTCGATCGCTTCGGGATAGACGCTCTGGATCAGCTCGCCGGCCGCTTCCTGACGCGCCTGGGCGCCATAGCGCTGGTAAAGAACCTTCAGCGGCGCCTTGCCCGGACGAAACCCCGGAATCTTGGCGTGCTGACCGACGCGCTTGACCTTGGCATCGACCGCCTCGGTGACCCGTTCGGCCGGGATCTGAACCTTGAGGCGACGGGCCAGCCCACCGGGATTCTCAACAGAAACGTCCATTAACTACCTCTATGCGATCTTGTCAGTATGAACGGCGCCGCGATTATTTCGTGGCGCCTGCGTTTGCGATTGTCGACCGGCAAGTATATCAAGCCTGCACAGCCGACCTGCGAAATGGCGCGCCCCGGCCTATGCCCTCGCCGGCGGCGCCATGAATTCCGGACCGACCGGGTCGGTCACGTGGGCATCGACGATTTCCTTGATCTGTTCGCGAGCACTGTCGTCGAGCTGCCAGCCCCAGACGTTGTCGACCGCCTCGAGCTGATCGGGCTTGCGCGCCCCCCAGAGCGCCACGCTGTGCGGGTACTGATCCAGCACCCAGCGAATCGCGAGATCGAGCACGTGCTTGCCGTAGTTGTCCTGAGCGAATTGCTCCAGCGCGTCCACGGCGGCCAGATACTGACCAAAGCGCGGCTGCTGGAACTTCGGGTCGTTGTTGCGCAGATCGTCACCCGGGAACTCGCGGTCGGCGTGCATACGCCCGGACAGCAGCCCGCGGCAGAGCGCGCCATAGGCCAGCAGGCGCGCATCATGCGCCTGCGCCCACGGCAACACGTCATCGTCGATCTGACGCTCGAACAGGTTGTAGGGATTTTGTGCAACATCGACGGTGGCGACTTCGCTGAACGCGTCCAACTGTTCCGGCGTGAAGTTGGATACGCCGATTGCGCGGATCTTGCCGTCTTGCTGCAGGCGCGCCATCGCTTCGGCGGTCTCGCGCACGTCGACATTCGGGTCAGGCCAGTGCACCTGCAGCAGATCGATCACGTCCGTCTGCAGGCGCCGTAGCGAATCGTCGGCTTCCTTAAAAATACGCTGCTTGGTGGCGTTGCGCGCCACGCGCTCCTTGGCATCCCACTCAAGAGCGCATTTCGTGGCCAGCGCGACTTGATCGCGCATTCCGCCATGCTTGACGGCCTTGCCGACGATTTCTTCGGACCGGCCAAAACCGTAGACCGGCGCGGTGTCGATCAGCGTGATGCCGTGATCGGGGGCGCTCTGAATCGTGCGGATCGACTCGGCTTCGTCTGTACCGCCCCACATCCAGCCGCCAATGGCCCAGGTTCCCAGACCGATACGCGAGGTTTGCAGGCCGCGGTTGTCGAGATCGAGCGTTTCCATCGCCTGACTCTAGAATACGGTGTGTGTACAGCTGCAGGAGATGGGTCCGTACGCGGTGCATTCAACCATTGCGAGCGGTGACATTCAGCGCTTTTACGAATGAAGCGCCAGGAATTAGGCGCCGACCGAAGCGCTCGTGTGCGCCGCTGCGCCAAATCGGCGCTACTTTGCCATCACAGCGCCATGATGCGGGCACGCGCGAGCATCAGCCTGTGGGCGCCTCGAACCCAGAAGCCGGGCGTGGCAATAGCGGTCCAGCGCAACGCGGGGACCTTCCCGATCAGCCTTGTCCTGTGCTGGCGACGCGTGGGCGGACACCAGTTCTCGAACCAGGCTCGAAAGCAAGGGATCACGGGCATCGGACACAAGCTTGCGTAGCCGATAGCGCTGCCAGAACCCGATACGCGGTGTTCTCAGCAACGCCGCGACATCGAGATAGATCGATCGGGAACCCATCCAGTCACCTTCAGTATCCCCCGTAACGGATATAGCGGCCGAACGAGGCGACGCTATATACGACGAAGGTCCAAGTGATTCAGACGGGTGGCCTCCGCTGGAAAGCGCAAGCCAGCTCCGCGCGAAGACCAAAGGAAAGATCAGGAAAAAATGGTGGGCCGTGTAAGACTCGAACTTACAACCAATTGATTAAGAGTCAACTGCTCTACCATTGAGCTAACGGCCCATCCGAAAGCGGCAAGTTGCCGCCCTGATGGCGCGATACCGTAATCGCGCCGGGCAATGATAATCGCCCCGACGCTTTCGATCCAGCCCCGGGTCGGGAATGGGGTGGACGATGGGACTCGAACCCACGACGACCGGAATCACAATCCGGGGCTCTACCAACTGAGCTACGCCCACCATCGAAAGCGATCTGCGCCAGGCTTGCTGCCCGCCCATCGGGCTGGCCCGCCGCGCAGGCCGGGTATTCTAGTCATCTTCGAGGCCGGATGCCACCCCTTGTTTCGCATTGCGTTTCAATTGCGTTTCACTCGACGGGCACCGGCGTGCTGGACGCCAGCGTGGCACGCACTCGGGCTGACGCACGCCCGGCCGCAACGCTCACCCTGCGGGCTGGTGCGACTCTCGCTGCCCCGTTTGGACGCGTGGCGCGCATTCGTCGAACCATGCGTGTTCATTGTCGCTGGTTCGAATGCAAGATCGATAGGCCCAGCTGGATTATTCGCAGGCCACGCCTGCTCACCCTTCGGGCCAGTGCGGCTGGCGCCGCACTGTTCGGATGCGCTGCGCGCATCCGTCGAACCATGCTTAATTATTGTCGCTGGTTCGAATACTAGATGGATAGGCCATCACTAAAGGCCGCGCTGCGGCCGCCTTTAGTGATGGCGCGCCCGGCTGGATTATTCGCCGGCTGCGCCGGCTCACCCTTCGGGCCAGTGCGGCTGACGCCGCACTGTTCGGATGCGCTGCGCGCATCCGTCGAACCATACTTAATCATTGTCGCTGGTTCGAATACTAGATGGATAAGCCATCACTAAAGGCCGCGCTGCGGCGGCCTTTAGTGATGGCGCGCCCGGCTGGATTCGAACCAGCGACCGATGGCTTAGAAGGCCATTGCTCTATCCCCTGAGCTACGGGCGCGAAAAGATGCGGGGCTGCGATACGGCACGATTTGCCGTCGAGAGTGGCACGACAGGCGATCGTAACGGCCGGCAATAATGGTCGGGGCAGCAGGATTTGAACCTGCGACCACCTGCTCCCAAAGCAGGTGCGCTACCAGACTGCGCCATACCCCGATATGTGCTTGAAGCGTGTCGAACGCCGTATTCCGACCTTCAAACCTTATCTACCTGCGCCGCGGGCTGTCGGTCATCGATCTCACCCGCGCTTCGCCAAGTGACCCCACCTGCCCATCTCATCATCGACCGGTCGCAGCATCACCGACGACGCGGCGGATTCTATCTGCTCAGCGTCGCGCACGCGAGCACGGCATGCGCCGCGAAATTGTCCGCCTGTGTCCGCCATGCGAAAATCCGCGCTCTTTTTTCGAACCGGTTTGGTGTCCATGGCCGCCCGTCTCATCGATGGCAAGCAGATCGCACAGGATTATCGACACGCGGTACGCGACGCGATTGCGCAGCGGCTCGACGAGGGCAAGCGCGCACCGGGACTGGCGGTCGTTCTGGTGGGCAGCGATCCCGCGTCGCAGATCTATGTCGGCAAGAAGATCGAGGCCTGCCAGCAGGCCGGGCTGGTTTCCCAGGCCGTCTACCCCGACGCGGATATCTCGCAGTCGGATCTGCTCGCGATCATCGACCGTTTCAACGCGGACGACAGCGTCGACGGCATTCTCGTGCAGCTGCCGCTACCCGCGCATATCGACGCCAGCGTGGTGATCGAGCGCGTACGGCCGGACAAGGATGTCGACGGGTTTCATCCCTACAACATCGGCCGTCTCGCCCAACGCGTGCCACAGCTGCGTGCCTGTACGCCGCTGGGCATCGTGCGCCTGCTGGAGGCCATCGAGGAGCCGTTTCATGGCCGGCAGGCGGTGGTCGTGGGCGCGTCGAACATCGTGGGCCGCCCGATGGCGCTGGAGCTATTGCTCAAGGGCGCGACAACCACGGTCTGCCATCGGTTCACGCGTGATCTCGCCTACGAGGTCGGTCAGGCCGAGATACTGGTCGTGGGTGTCGGCAAGCCGGGGCTGATCAAGGGCGAGTGGATTCGAGAGGACGCCACGGTCATCGATGTGGGCATGAATCGACTGGCGTCCGGCAAACTGGTCGGCGATATCGAGTTCGAGGCCGCCGCCGAACGCGCCGCGTGGATCACGCCGGTACCCGGAGGTGTCGGGCCGATGACCGTAGCCATGCTCATGAGCAACACCCTGCGCGCCGCCGAACTGCGCGAGGCGCGTACCGCGTGATGCGCCGACGCCGCTAGACGCGGCGCCAGAGCGTGCCGTTGGGGCCGTCCTCCAACGCGATGCCTTTGGCCGTCAGTTCGTCGCGGATCGCGTCGGCCCGGGCGAAATCCTTCGCGGCCCGCGCCTCGCGGCGTTGACGGAGCATGTCCTCCACCATGGAAGCGTCCAGGGCATCTGGATCGGTCGGCTGACCGCCCTGCAGGAAGCGCTCGGGTGGCTGCGTCAACAGGCCGATCTGGCGGCCCAGTGTCGCCAGGCGCGCCGCGATCGCACCGGCCTCCCCGCCGCGGTCGCTCTTGAGTCGATTGCTCTCGCGGGCCATCTCGAACAGCACCGAGATCGCCGCCGGCGTATTGAGGTCGTCCGCCATGGCCTGCGTGAAACGGGCTTCGAAGCCATCGGCCATTTCGCTCACGTCATCGGTGGCGGGCACGTCGCGCAATGCCGTGTAGAGACGACTCAGCGCGCTGGTGGCGGCGTCCATCGCGTCGGCCGTATAGGCCAGCGGGCTGCGGTAGTGAGTCGACAGCACGAAATAGCGCACGGTTTCGGCATCGTAGCGATCGAGCACGTCACGAATGGTCAGAAAGTTGCCCAACGACTTGGACATCTTTTCGTCGTCCACGGTGACGAAGCCATTGTGCATCCAGGTGGTGGCATAGGGCTCGCCCGTCGCCGCCTCGCTCTGGGCGATTTCGTTTTCGTGGTGCGGAAACTGCAAGTCCAGCCCCCCACCGTGAATGTCGAAACTGTTGCCCAGGCAGTGGGTCGACATCGCCGAGCATTCGATATGCCAGCCCGGGCGGCCCGGGCCCCATGGCGAATCCCAGCTCGGTTCTTGCGGCTTGGCCGCTTTCCAGAGTACGAAATCGAGTGGATCGGTCTTCGATTCGTCGACCGCAATACGCGCGCCGGCGCGCAAATCCGCCGTGCGGCGGCCCGACAATGCGCCGTAGCGCTCGAACGTACTCACGTCGTAATAGACGTCGCCCGGCGCCTCCGCGGCCTGGCCGACATAGGCGGCGCCGTTGTCGACCAAGCGTTCGATCATCGCGATGATCTGTTCGACATGGGCGGTCGCCGTGGGCTCCCGGCTCGGGGGCTCCAGGCCCAGCGCCGCCTCGTCTTCACGCATCGCCTCGGCAAAGCGTTCGGCGATCGCCTCCGGCGTCTCGCCGGTTTCGGCCGCGCGGTTGATGATCTTGTCGTCGATATCGGTGACGTTGCGCACATAGGTCACCCGCCAGCCCCGCGCGCGCAGATAGCGCACGAACATGTCGAATACGATCATCACGCGCGCGTGCCCGAGGTGGCAGTAGTCGTAGACGGTGACGCCGCACACATAGAGCCGCACATGGCCCGGTTCGAGGGTTTCGAGCGGCTGACGCCGACCGCTGAGACTGTCGTGCAGTTGGATCATGGGCAACGCGGAGTTCATTCGGGGCGAAACAGGCCGCACAGTTTACCGATAAGCGCAAGACACGCACCGCCCCGCCATCGCGGCCTTGGATTATGATGGCGGCATGAAAACGGTATTCGCGATAGCCCTCGTCGCCGTCGCGGGCGCTTTGGGCGTTCTGGCCATGGACCCGCACATGGATATCGGCTGCGCGATCACCAAGGCGCGCGACATGGCCAGCGAACAGCGCGACGGCTGGCAATGTCTCCATTACGCCGCCCCGCGCGACGACGTCGACGCGGTCGCAGCCGCGCTCGACAACGGGCTGTCGACCTCGGCACGTACACCGGACGGTCAGACCGCGCTCAACATCGCTGCCGAATACGGCAGCCTCGACGTCGTGCGCGCCCTGATTCGACGCAATGTGGAACTGGAATCCCGTGACGGACGCAACGGCTTCACGGCGCTGCACTGGGCGGCCAAGCGCTATCACCCCGCGGTCGCGCGCGCGCTGATCGCCGCCGGCGCGAAGGTCGATGCCGAAAACAAGTGGCGACAGACCCCGCTCTGGATCGCTGCGTGGCAAGCAGACCAGGGCAATACCGAAATCGCGCATATCCTCGTCGCCGCGGGCGCGGATATCACCCATACCGATCACAAGCAGAACACGCCGCTCATCATGGCCGCCCGTGCCGGCCACCGTCCGATGATCGGCTATCTGCTCGACCTCGGCGCCGATCTCACCGCGCGTAACGACCAGGGCCGACAAGCCCTTTTCCAGGCCGTCGCCGGCGGTCACGCCGATACCGTGCGCCTGCTGCTCGCCCGCGGCGCAGACCCGAACGCCGAGGCCGCCGGCACCGCGCCGCTCGCGCTGGCGCTCGACGCGGGACGCCGCGATATCGCCGAACTGCTGACCGCAAACGGCGCGACGGGTTACCGGCGCTATGCGGCCGCAGCCGCCCTGGCGCGGGGCAAGCGTGCCTATAACGACGACAACTACGAGGCGGCCGTCAACGAATTCAGCGCCGCGATCGCGCTCGATGCCGACGCCAGCCAGGCCTATTACCGTCGCGGCCTCGCGTTCGCCGCCCAGGGCAGCCATCACGATGCCGAACTCGACCTGCGCCAGGCGCTATCGCTCGACGCGAACAACAACGAGGCGCGCGAGGCGCTGGCACGCCTGTATGTAGATGGCGGCCACTATGCGCGGGCCGTCACCGCGCTGGAGGCGTTGCTCGCCAGTGAACCCGACAATGCGCGGGCGCTGTATCTACTGGCCGAAAGCCGAACCGGGCTCGGCGAACCGTCTCAAGCCAGCGGTCACTTCGCGCGCGCCTGCACGCTCGGTTTCCAGCCCGCCTGCGGTCGGTAATGTGCACCAGCCCGATCTCGTTTTGCGCCGCAGGCCGCTAGTAGCCGTGGAAATGATCCCAACCGCCCGGCCCGGATGCGCACACGCTCGAGCCATGGGCGTCGAATAGCCTCAGCCCCGTCTCCGCCTCGATTTCGCCGATGACCGTCAGCGGGCAATCGAGTGCGGCGCGTGCGCGATCGAGCGCCTCCGGCGCGAGCGTGATGCAAAGTTCGTAGTCGTCGCCACCCGTCAACTGGTATTCACGACGCGGCTCGCGCGCCGTGCAGCGCCGCAGCGCCGCCGAGGCGGGCAACGCATCGACATCGACACGCGCCCCGCATGCGCTGGCCGCCAGCACATGGCCGAGATCAGCCAGCAGCCCGTCCGATACATCGATCGCCGCGTGTGCGATCCCCCGCAACGCGGCCCCGTCGCGCCATTGCGGGCGCGCGAGGCGGGAGATGCAGTAGCGTTCGTCTGCTGTTGCCCGTGCGCGCATCGGCCACCGGCGCAGTCCATGGGCCGCATCGCCAAGCGTGCCGGTCACCGCGATCAGATCCCCCGCCTGGGCCGCGCTGCGGCGCAGCGCCGTGCCGACCGGCAGATGCCCGATCGCCGTGATCGTGATCGACAGATCGCCGCGCGTTGTATCCCCGCCGACGATATCGACCGCACTCGCGCCGATCGCGTCACAGGCGCCATCCACGAATGCGTCACACCACTGCGCCTCGAGCGCCGGCGCGGCGAGCGCGATGGTGATCCAGGCCGGCGTCGCGCCCATGGCCGCGAGATCGCTCAGATTGACGGCAACCGCCTTGTAACCGACGTCGCGGGCCGGCGTGTCGTGTGGGAAGTGTCGCCCGGCGATCAGCGTATCGGTGGTGATGGTGAGTTCCTCGCCCGCCGGCGGCGCGATCAGCGCGGCGTCGTCGCCGATGCCGATACGGGTATCGGGCCGACGCGAAGCCAGGCGCGCCGCAAGGCGATCGATAAGCGCGAACTCACGCATGGCGCGTGCGCGCTAGCGGCGTGCGCGGATCTCGTCGGCGCGCAGCGAGCGCGCGGTCGCATCCAGTACGCCGTTGATGAAACGATGGCCATCGGTCGCGCCGAAGACTTTCGCGAGGTTGGTCGCCTCGTTGATCACCGCGGCGAACGGGATTTCGATACGCTCACGCAGTTCGAACGTGGCGAGCAGCAGAATCGCGTGTTCGACGGGATCGAGCTGGGATGCAGGCCGGCTCAGGTGGGCGTCGAAAGCGGCTTCCAGTGTATTCACGTCGTAAGCGACGCCGCGCAGCAGCGCCTCGAAATACTCGCGATCGAGCGCGCGCAGCCGGCCCGCCTGCGCGAACTGCAGAATGAGCTCGCCGATATCGGTTCCGCTCATGCGCCACTGATAGATCGCCTGAACCGCGGCCATGCGGGCGCGAATACGCGCCCCACCGGGCACGCGGGCCGGCGTCGGCAGCGTTTCGTCGTCCGCGCCGTCGTCGCCGTCCGCCGGCTGGTACTGGATCTGGTCGTCGCTGATGATCACGTGTGGTGCCGTCTGCCTGCTATTCGCCGAGGGTACGCAGAAGGTTGGCCATTTCCACGACCGCGCTGGCCGCTTCCGCGCCCTTGTTGTGGTCTTCGTCCGGCTGGGCGCGCGCGTCGGCCTGTTCCGCGGTGTCGGCGGTGATGACGCCGAAACCCACGGGCACGCCGTACTCCAGCGCGGTGGCCGACAGGCCCTTGGCGCATTCACCGGCGACGAAATCGAAATGCGGCGTGTCGCCGCGAATCACCGCGCCCAGCGCGATGATGCCGTCGTAATCGTCGCTTTCGGCAAGCCGGTCCGCGGCCAGCGGCAGCTCGAACGCGCCGGGCACGCGTACGACGGTGATGTCGTCTTCATCGGTGCCGCAGTCGGTGAGCACGTCGAGCGCGCCATCGACCAGACGATCGACGATGTCGTCATTCCAGCGGGTGCAGACGATGGCGATACGGAGCCCGTCGCCTTCGAATTCTCCTTGAATGCTGCGCATGATCGCTGCCTTGCTGTGTTTGCTATGAACGCATTATCGCACGAGCGGACCACCCGGCCGTGCTCAATCGTCGGCCGGTTCCTCGCCCTGGACGTATTCGACAACTTCAAGACCAAAGCCGGAGATGGCCTGCATGCGCATCGGCGCCGACAGCACCCGCATGCGGCGCACACCGAGGTCGGTCAGTATCTGCGCGCCGACACCGTAGGTACGCAGGATGCGGCTCTCGTCGCCCGCGCCGTCGGCGGCGTGCTCGGGGGCCTCGCCTTCCACGATGCGAATACGCTCGATCAGCTCGCGCGCGGTCTCGGGCTTGCGCAGTACCACCACCACACCGCAGCCCTCCTCCGCGACGCGGGCCAGCGTATCGCGCAGCGGCCAGCCGAAGTCGCCATGACGAACGCCCAGCATGTCGGCGAGCGTGTTGCGCACGTGTACCCGCACCAGCGTGGGTTTTTCCGGGTCGATCTCGCCGCGCACCATGGCGAAGTGCAGCACCTTGTCGACTTCGTCCTCGAACGAATAAAGCGTGAACGGGCCGAACTCGGTGTCCACCCGTGACTCGGTCACCCGCACCACCGTGCGTTCGTTCTCGATGCGGTAACGAATCAGGTCGGCGATGGTGCCCAGCTTGATGTCGTGCTCGGCCGCGAATGCCTCCAGATCGGGCAGCCGCGCCATGGTGCCGTCCTCGTTGAGGATTTCGACGATAACCGACGACGGCTCGAGCCCGGCCAGGCGCGCAAGATCACACCCGGCTTCCGTGTGTCCGGCGCGCGCGAGCGTCCCCCCGGGCTGGGACATCAGCGGAAAGATATGGCCCGGCTGGACCAGATCGGACGGCGCGGCGTCGCGCTTGACCGCGGCACGCACGGTCTGGGCGCGATCATGCGCGGAGATGCCGGTGGTCACCCCTTCCGCGGCCTCGATCGACACGGTGAAATTGGTCGACTGTTCGGCATCGCTGGCTGCCACCATCAACGGCAGATGCAGCTGACGACAGCGCTCGCGCGTGAGCGTCAGGCAGATCAGGCCGCGGCCGTAGCGCGCCATGAAATTGATGTCCTCGGGCCGCACGCATTCCGCGGCCATGATGAGGTCACCCTCGTTCTCGCGGTTGGCATCGTCGAGCATGATGACCATGCGCCCGTTGCGCATGTCATCCACGACCTCTTCGATCGGGCTGATGGCCATAGATGATTCCTTCAAAACGCTGAATACGGCGCGCGATGGCCGCATGATGCACGAAGCCGCGGGCGAGTCTAGCACCGGCACCGCAGGCGCCGGACGTCTGTTCAGTGCACCGCGTTCAGGCGCGCGAGATAACGCGCGATCACGTCGATCTCCAGGTTCACGCGATCACCGACGGCGCGCTCGCCGAGGGTGGTGTGTTCCATCGTATGCGGCACGATGTTGACGCCGAAACGGTCGCCCTCGACCTCGTTCACGGTCAGGCTGATGCCGTCCACGCAGACCGAACCCTTCGGCGCGAAGAACCGCTTGAGCGCACTCGGCACGGAAAACACCAGCCGCCAGGATCGGGCATCCGGCTCGCGGGATTCGAGCACACCGAAGCCATCGACATGACCGGATACGAGATGCCCGCCCAGCGGCTCGCCGGCGCGCAGCGCACCTTCCAGATTGACGCGGGACCCGACTTCCAGCGCACCGAGCGTGGTCAGCGACAGCGTCTCCTGCGACACGTCCGCCGCGAACCGGCTGCCATCGAGCTCGACCGCGGTCAGGCACACGCCACTGACCGCAATGCTGTCGCCGAGCGCGACGCTGCCCAGCTCGGTGTCGCCCGCGTCGATGACGATACGCGTATCGCCGCCGCGGCTTTCGAGTTCGGCCACGGTCCCGAGGCCCTTGATGATGCCGGTGAACATGGTCAGTCCTTTCTATGTCTCGCCGGTCGCGCGGTGATGCGCCAGTCCGGCCCGCACGGCTCGATGCTGTCGATTACCAGTTCGCGGGCATCGGCGATTCCCGTGATCCCGGGTAGCTTGAGCAGCCCGCGCCCGGCATCGCCCAGCAGCTTCGGCGCGAGATAGATTACGTACTCGTCGACGAGCTCAAGCCCGGCCAGCGCGCCAGCCAGCGTCGGGCCCGCCTCGACGAGCACATCGTTTATTTCGCGCGCGCCCAGGTCGGCCAGCACGGCGGCGAGATCCAGACCCGCGCCTTGAACCCCGACCTGCACAATCTCGGCACCGGCCTCGGCAATTCGATCGGCCCGGGCGCGATCGGCACTCGCGGTATAGACGATCGTGTGGCCGGCCAGCGCCAGCAGCCGCGCCTGGGGCGTGATCTCGAGCTGGCTGTCCAGTACCACGCGCGTCGGCTGCGGCCACTCGCCGGGCAAGCGTACGTTGAGCGATGGGTCGTCCGCCTGCAGCGTGCCGCGGCCGATCAACACCGCGCCACTTTCGGCACGCAGGCGATGCACATCGTTGCGCGCCGGCTCGCCGGTAATCCACTGGCTGCTGCCGTCGGCGGCTGCGGTGCGGCCATCGAGCGTCATCGCGAGCTTCACCCGCACACGGGGACGCCCAGCACGCATTCGCTGGTTGAAACCGGGATTCAGCGCCTCGCAGCGGTCGGCGAGAATATCCGTGATCACCTCGATGCCGGCGTCGCGCAGACGCGCGATGCCGCGGCCGTCGACCTGCGGGTTCGGGTCGGTCGCGCCGACGACGACTCGTGCGACCCCGGCCTCGATCAGCGCATCCACGCAGGGCGCGGTCCGACCGGTATGGCTGCAGGGTTCGAGGGTGACGTAGGCGGTAGCACCCCGGGCGACACCGCCGCGCCGGTCGATATCGGCAAGCGCGACTTTTTCGGCATGGTCCTCGCCGGTACGCACATGCCAGCCTTCGCCGATCACAGTCTCGTCGCGAACGAACACGCAGCCGACACGCGGGTTCGGACGTGTCGTGTACCAGCCGTTGCGGGCGATCTCGATCGCGCGCTGCATGAAATAGGCGTGCACCGCTCGGCGCGCGGACGCTTCGCTCACGTTTCGCTGCTTCCCTGGCTATTTTCCTGGCTGCTGTCATGGCCGTGCGCGGCGTCGATGAGAGACAACTGCGCGCTGCTGCGCCCTGGCGTCGCCTCGAGGCGCTCGATCTCCTCGCGGAACGCCTGCACGTCCTCGAAGCGTCGATACACCGACGCGAAACGCACGAACGCGACCTGATCGAGCTCTCGCAGCTCTTCCATCACCCACTCACCGAGCTGGCGGGAGGCGACTTCACGCTCGGCGTCGGTACGAAGACGCTGGAGGATATGGCTGATCGCGGTGTCGATGGCCTCCGCCGCGACGGGGCGCTTGTACAGCGCGCGCGTTATGCCCTGGCGCAGCTTGTGTTCATCGAACGGCTCCGGCGTCCCGTCATTCTTGACGATGCGCGGCAGCACCAGCTCCGCGGCCTCGAACGTGGTGAAACGCGCCGCACAGGCCGGGCATTCGCGCCGCCGCCGCACCTGGCTGCCCTCGGCGGCCAGGCGCGAGTCGACGACGCGCGTCGCGCGCTCGTCGCAGAACGGGCACTGCATCGTCGATTACTCGCAGGCCGCGATCACGCGGCGCCGCGTGCCGCCGCGCGATACACGGGATGACGCTGGCATAGCTCGTTGACGGCAGCGCGAACGCGCGCCACTTCGGATTCGATATCGCCATCGTGGGCGAGCGCGTCGAGTACGTCGCAGATCCATGTCGCGACCTGACGCATGTCGTCCTCGTTGAAACCGCGCGTCGTGGCCGCGGGCGTGCCGATACGCAGCCCCGAGGTCACGAACGGCGAGCGCGGATCGTCGGGCACGGCGTTCTTGTTGGCCGTCATGTGCGCCTTGCCGAGCCAGGCTTCCGCATCCTTGCCGGTGATGTCCTGCTTGACCAGGCTGACGAGCATCAGATGGTTGTCGGTGCCACCGGAGACGACCTCGTAGCCGCGGTCCACGAACACCTGCGCCATGGCGCGGGCGTTATCCACGACCTTGTGCGCATAGGTCTTGAAATCCGCCTCGAGCGCTTCCTTGAAGGCGACCGCCTTGGCCGCGATCACGTGCATGAGCGGCCCGCCCTGGGTGCCGGGGAACACGGCGCTGTTGAGCTTCTTGTAAAGCTTCTCGTCGCCGGCCGCCGAGACAATCAGACCGCCGCGCGGACCGCGGAGCGTCTTGTGCGTGGTCGTGGTGACCACGTGCGCGTGCGGCAGCGGGCTCGGGTACGCGCCGGTGGCGACCAGGCCGGCCACATGCGCCATATCCACAAGCAGCCATGCGCCGACGGAATCGGCGATCTTGCGCATGCGCGCCCAGTCGATATGGCGCGAGTAAGCCGAGAACCCGCCGACGACCATCTTCGGCTTGTGTTCGCTGGCCAGACGCTGGATTTCGTCGTAATCGAGTTCCCCGGTTTCCGGGTCGAGCCCATATTGCACGGCGTTGTAGTTCTTGCCCGAGAAGTTGGGCGCCGCGCCGTGGGTCAGATGCCCGCCCGCGTCGAGGCTCATGCCGAGAATCGTGTCACCCGGCTTGACCAGCGCGAGATAGACCGCGGCGTTGGCCTGGGCGCCGGAATGCGGCTGGACGTTGGCATAGTCGCAATTGAACAGCTTGCAGGCGCGGTCGATGGCCAGCTGTTCGGCCACGTCCACGAATTCGCAGCCGCCGTAGAAACGCTTGCCCGGATACCCCTCGGCGTACTTGTTGGTCAGCAGGCTGCCCTGCGCCTCCATGACGCGCGGGCTGGTGTAGTTCTCGGACGCGATCAGTTCGATATGGTCTTCCTGGCGCTGGTCTTCGTCGGCAATGGCCGCGGCCAGCTCCGGGTCGAATTCGGCGATGCGCTGGGCAGAATCAAACATGTTCGAATGCTCGGGTTGAAGTACGAAAAAGGCACAGCGTCGGCGTCGCGCGTCGCGCTCGCCGACACGTTTTCGAAGCTTGTAAGGGCGCATAGTGTAGCGCAGACCGGTCGCGAACCCCGGCAAGATACCGAGGTTCGTCCCGGCTAGGCCGTGATCTCGAGCATGAGGTCCAGCGCGGCCTTGGCCTCGCGCGCCTCCTCCGGCTCGACCTTGATCTGATTGACCACGTGCCCTTCCACCAGGTTTTCCGTGACCCAGGCCAGATGCTGCGGGTCAGTGCGGAACATGGTCGAACACATGCACACCACGGGCGACATGAACTGAACCTTCACGCCCTTGGGCGCCATTTCATGGTGCAGCCGGTTCACGAGGTTGAGTTCGGTGCCCACCAGCCAGTGGCTGCCGGGCTCGCTGGCCCGCACGTGCTTGAGGATGGTTTCGGTGGAACCCACGACATCCGACGCCTGGCAGACCTCGAACGCATTCTCGGGATGCGAGATCACCTTGCCGTGCGGGTTCTCCTCCCGGAATTTCTTGATGTGGTTCGGGTGAAACATCTGGTGGACCGAACAGAACCCCTTCCACAGAATCATCTTCGCGCCACGGATCTGCTCCGCGGTCAGGCCGCCCATGGGCTTGTCGTAATCCCACACGACCATGTCCTCGAGCGGGATACCCATGTCGTAGCCCGTATTGCGCCCGAGATGCTGATCGGGAAAGAACAGCACCTTTTCGCGCCGGGAGAACGACCAGTCCAGCACACCGCGCGCGTTCGACGACGTGCACACGATGCCGCCATGTCGGCCACAGAACGCCTTGAGGTCGGCCGCGGAATTGATATAGGTCACCGGCGTGACCTGTTCGTCCGGCTCGAGCACCTCGGACAGTTCGCGCCAGGCGCGCTCCACGTTGCGCAGGTTCGCCATGTCGGCCATCGAACAGCCGGCCGCCATGTCGGGCAGGATCACGGTCTGGTCGTCGCGCGACAGGATATCGGCGACTTCGGCCATGAAGTGCACGCCACAGAAGACGATGAACTCGGCATCAGACTTTGCGGCCTGTGCCGATAACTTGAGCGAATCGCCCGAGAAATCGGCATGCGCGAAGACTTCATCGCGCTGATAATGATGACCGAGAATCGCGCAGCGCGAGCCGAGCGCCGCCTTGGCGGCGCGGATGCGCGCATCGCAGGTGGCGTCGTCGTAGCGGGCGAAATCCTGCAAGGCGAGTGCGGTTGCAGACATGGAGCTAAGCGTCGGCGAATAGTCCGGAAAATGTACCACAAACCCGCACATCACCCGCGCGATCGAGCCCTGCCGCGCCCACAGGGGATATAATGTATCCATGAAGGGAAACGACCACCAGTGGCTTGCCCGCGCCTGTCACCGCCTGCTGCGGCCGCTGGTGCGCATCATGCTGCGCCACGGTGTCGCCCACAAGGACTTCGACGCGGTCGTGCGCGCCGTTTATGCCGAGGTCGCGCGCGAGTCCTTCGCGCCGGCCGGCAAGCGCCCCACCGATTCGCATGTGGCGATCGTGACCGGCCTGACACGCAAGGAAGTCAAGCGTCTGCGCGAGGAAGCCGACGGCGTCTACGACAAAACCGGTTGGGGCGGCGCGAATCGCGCCACGCGCGTGCTCTCGGGCTGGCATCGTGACCCGGATTTCACCGACGCCGAAGGCGCCCCCCGCCGTCTCACGCTCGACGGCGACAAGAGCGAGTTCACACAGCTGGTACGCCGCTACAGTGGCGATATCCCCACGGTGGCGATTCTCGACGAGCTCGAACGCGTCCACTCGGTACGCCGAGAACCCGATGGCACGGTGAGCGTACTCAACCGCGCCTACGTGCCCGGCGTGGGGGATCCCGAGCGCGTGCGCATGCTCGGCTCCGCGGCGCACGATCTGCTGTCCACGCTCGAACACAACGTGTCGCGCACCGGTGACGCGCGCCCCTACTTCCAACGCTCGGTGTTCAATACGCGCGTCGATCCGCGCGTGTTGCCCGTATTCCATCGCCTGGTTTCGCAGCAGGCCCAACACCTGCTGGAAGTCTTCGACGACTGGCTCGAGCGCCACGAGATCGATGACGACAACCCGCAGGCGCCGGCTTCGCGAGCCGGTGTCGGCATTTACTATTTCGAGGATGCAGCGCATCCGGGGGACAAAAACGATGAGGCGTAGCCACACGGCAAAGCGCTGGCTGAGCGGTTTCTCCATAACGCTGGGCACCGCGGCACTGGTTGCATGCGGCTCCGGCGGCGGGGACGACGGCCGCACGGCAGGCATCGAAGGCACCGGCATCGTATCGGGCTTTGGCAGTGTCTACGTGGACGGCATCGAGTTCGAGACCACGAACGCCGAGATTCTGTTCGTCGGCGACATCGTCGACGAATCGGCTCTCAGCGTTGGCGATATCGTGAGCGTGAGCGGAACGGTCGACAATGACGATCGTGCCAGCGCGCGCCGTATCGTGTTCGAACGCACGCTCGATGGCCCGGTCGAGTCGATCGAAATGAACGGCGAGCGCGGCGAACTGGTCGCGCTCGAGCAGACCGTGCGCTTCGACGAAGACACCACATTCGTCAATCTATCCGCCGACGCGCTCAACCCCGGCGATCTGATTGCCGTGAGCGGTTTCGTCATCGATTCAAATCTCTTTCACGCCGAATCGATCCGTCGCAACGATGACGGCTTCGTTCCTAACGGCTCACGTCTGGAAATCGAGGGCGACATCGATACCGTCGACGGTACGCAGCTGACTGTCGGCAACCAGTTAATACGCTTCGATAATGCACGCGTCAGCCCGAACCGGACCGCGCTCCGGGCCGGTCAGGCGATCGAGGCGTTCGGATCACGCGGTGCCGATCGTGGCGACCCGTTGATCGCTGACGAGATCAATGTACTCGACGTGAAGACGACCGAAGACGGCCGGCGCATGTTCGTTGAAGCCGCGATACGCGATTACAACGGCCTCGACAATTTCATTGCCGGCGGCTGGCGCATCGACGCCCGCGACGCCGAGCGAGTGGACGACGGCGCGCTCGGCCTCGGGCCCGGCGTCATGGTCAGCGTGCGCGGCACGTTCGACAACGGCCGTATTCAGGCCAGTACGCTCGAGGCCGAGACGCCCTCAAGCGCCACGATCCAGGGGCCGATCGACACGGTCGATGCCGACAATGACCGTATATCCCTACTCGGCGTGACCGTCGACGTGCCCCCGGACACGCGGTATCGGCCGCTCCGAGCCGCAGCCTCCGGTACGTCCGGCGATCGGTCTTTACGCATCGACGACCTCGCGGTCGGCGATATCGTACGCCTCGATATCTTTGATAGCGGTGAGCGACTGACCGCGCGTGCTCTTCAGCGTGCCCGTTCCGACGACGGAATCGACGCGGCCCTCATCGGCCCCGTCGAACGCGTGGTCGGTGCGGCGCCCAATCCTACCGTCGTCATCGCGGGCATCACGGCACGCACGCAGACCGGTCGAACCCTGTACTACGGTGCCAACGGCGAGAAGATTAACGCCACCGCCTTCGCGGCGCGGGCGACCCGCGGCCAGCGCGTAACGATCACCGGGCCGGCGAACGGCGGCGAGATCAACACCGCGACCCGCGTGCAGCTTATCGATTGATCGAGCAGCGCCGGCAATGGCGCTGCGCCCCAGGATGCGTCGCGCCGTCCACGGCTGCGGCGTGGCGCCCGTACATTCGAGCCGGGGCAGAGCGTTGGATCAGCGGCCACGCCGCAGCGCTGCGCCACGGCCAAGGCGCACGAAGTCGTCGCAGCGGCCCACGGCACGTGTCGACGTCGATGCGCGAACGTGGGCCACAGTGCTATTGCGTGGCAAGGCAATGCGCGATCGGCGTCAGGCCGACGACGCTACTGAACGCGCGGAGCGTGCGTCTTGGACAAAAACGAAACCGCGCTGAATGTCTAAGGGCGACTCGTGCCTCAAGACGTCGCACAAAGCTGGATGAACAAGCAAAAAAACCGGACCGGGCGTGAAGCCCGGTCCGGCATGGCTGTGGCTATAGCGCCCGGGATCAGCCGTCGTCGGACATCGAGTCGTCGTCCGAGGGCATCTCGAAAGACACCACCGGGCCGGACACCGGCAGTCCGTCACCGATCACGATTCCGGTGCCACCGGCCACGACGTTGAGCTGGCGCAGCGTGAAGCTCACCTGCCCTTGCCCCATCGCATCGTTGTCCGGCTGGCCGATATTGACGTTGCGATCGTCGTCGCTGTCGCTATCGCTGCAGGCGGTGAGCGTGAGCGCAAGCGCGGCCACGATCAGCAGCAGTTGGGTACGACGCCGCATGCCGCCCACCGATACGAGGCTCAGCAGGGCCAGCAGCGCACCGCCGGCATAGACTGCCTTGAGTGCATCGCCATCGAGGGCCGTCACGCCGACCGTTGCCGGCGCCTGGCTGTCGCCGCTCGGGCTCGCCACGAGGAAGTAGCTCACACTGTCGCCGGCGCCGATGGACTCACCCGCGCCACCGTTGAAGTCGATGGTGAAGGTGGAGCCGTTGTCGTCAAGCGAACCGCTGCCGACGCTCATGTCGCTACCGCTGTCGTAGCTGCCGTTGTCATTGCTGTCGGCATAGACGGTGAGGTCGAACTCGGTCAGATCCACGCCCGCGGGCAGCATGTCGTCACGATCGACATAGCCCGAAATTCCGCCGACGGTCACGCTTTCTTCACCGTTGTTGGTGAGCGTGAAGCCGAGCACAGCAGCCTCGGTGTCGTCTTCGCCGAGCACGACATCGCCGAGATCGAGCATGGCCACCTGTACGACCGGGTCGTCGGTGAGTTCATAGGCGCCCGAGTCGCAGGTCCCGCCGTTGTCGACATCCGGCACATCGAAATCACGATCGGCGCCGCGCTGGTCCGTATCCGTCGAACTACAGGCGCCGTTCGTGTCCACGGCGTCGCTGTCCATAGCCAGCGGCTGGGTAGCGGTCGGGCCGCCATACAGGCGATACATGCCATCGAGGAGCGAGGCGTCACCGACGACGTTGCCGTCCTCGTCAGACGCATCGATACCCTCGCCCAGGTTGGTGTCGTTAGCGGCAATAAGGCTGTTGGTGATCGTATACGCGTCTTCGGGCGCGGCGTCGTTGCCGGCATCCACACCCACGCCGTTGTTGTTGACCACCGAGGCGTAGCTCAGGGAGATGCCTTCACCCGTTACGCTGCCGCCGTCACCACCGTCCTGATAGACACCGGCGCCGGTATCGGCGCTGTTGTCGGACACGGTGGTATTCGTCACGCTCAGCGCGCCACCGGCCGAGTTCCACAAACCGCCACCTTCGACGGCCTGGTTGTAGCCGACCGCGGTATTGGTGATGGTGGTCGAACCCGCGCCGCCGATATGCAGGCCGCCGCCGTTGCCCGGATTCGGATTCGGGGCGATGACGTTACCCTGCGCGTCGCTCTCGCCGCCCAGCGTCACGCCGTCGAGCGTGACCGTACCGCCGGCATTCTCGATCCCGCCACCGGCACGATTGGCCTGATTGGCCTCGATACGGGTGTTGGTAATGTTCGCGGTCGCATTCGGGCTGACCAGAATACCGCCACCACTGCCGGAGGTACCGGATGCCTTGTTCATGGCAATACGGCTGTCGCTGATCGTCAGCGTGCCACTATCGCCCTCGGCGTTACCTTCGGCGTAGATACCGCCGCCGCCCTGGGTCGCCTCCGCGCCGGTCGCCTCGTTATTGACGATCGACACGCCGGTGAGCGTCATCTCGCCCTGGTTATTCCAGAACGCGCCGCCTTCAACCGCGGTATTACGTGCGTAGCTGCCGCCGGTAACCGCCACGTTGCCGTCGCCCGTTACATGAAGGAAGCCGCCGTTACCCGGGTTTTGACCAGCGTCGTTGCCGGTCCCGGTGACGTTGTCCAGCGTGGTGGTGCTGCCTGGAAGCACTTCGATCGCGCCACCGGCACGACGCGCACTGTTGTCGCGAAACACCGAGTTCGTGACATCAAGCGTGGTGCCGTCGCCGGCAAGAATCGCGCCACCGGAAGCTGAGCTGTCGCCCTCGCCGTCTTCCTCGTTACCGGCCATATTACCGGTGAACATGGAGCCTGTGATCACGATCGTGCCGTTGGCACCGTCAACCTGGCCGAAGATCGCGCCGCCACCGAGGCCACCCTCTGCTGGCGTTGAAGCGGGGGCCGCGCCGTTAGCGACGTTCGCAGTGAAGGTCGCATCGGAAACGGTCATCGTGCCCTGATTGTTCCACAGCGCGCCGCCTTCTTCGGAGATGTTATTGCTGAACGTGCCGCCGTTGACTTGAATATCGCCAGCGCCGGACACGTGCAGCGCGCCGCCATTGCCGGGGTTCACGCCTGCGTTGTTACCGGAGAAATTGACGTTGTCGAGGGTCACTCGGAGATTATCGATCGCCGAATCGTCACCTTCAACGGTACCACCGGTAGCCACTTCGATCGCGCCGCCCGCGCGATCTGCGGTATTGTTGTTCATGGCGCCGCCGCTAACAATGAGCGTACCGCCAAGGTTGAGGATCGCGCCGCCTGAGCGGTCGAAGCGGGCATCGCCGTTAGTGTCGTCGTCGTCTGCCGTATCGGCCACACCGTTGATCAGCGTCAGGTCGTTCAGAGTGAGTTCGCCCTGATTGATGAAAATCCGGCTCTGCTCATTCGCGTCGATTGTGACGCCGGCAGTGCTGTCGTCGTCTTCGCTCGCCATCGCGTCGATCACGAGCGTGGAGCCGGACATGATCGTGGGCAGCGCGGTGCCGCCGAGCGTGATCGTGCTGCCTGCCACGCTCTCGCCGAACATGATGGTGTCGTTGTTATCATCCCCAGCCGTGCAACCGGCGGTCGCCGTATTGCCGTTCGCAGCCGTGATCGCATCGCGGAGCGTGCATTGGCCTTCGCCTGACATATCGCCCGTTGAGTTGACGGTGATCGTCGCAGCCATGGCGCCAGGCGCCGTGACGGCCAAGGTCGTACCAAGAAGCGCGATGCGCACCTGCTGGCGCAGTCGAGCTCCTTTCGAACTCGAAATCTTCATATGATTTACCCCTTCTATTGAGCGCGATGGGCGCGCCTCCCGCAATTAGGACTTTTATCCCAATGCCTGTCACCAGAGATTCTCTGGTTGCGCGTGCGGCGTCAAAAGCGGATGTCAGGTACAACAAAACCGGCGACCGCGGGAAACGGCGCCGGCTTTTAGCAGAAGGGGCTGCCCGATGACGAGCGCCGCGATCAGTTTTTCCCGGGGCTCTCGCTCTTATCGGTTGCGCGCAAGCGAATACCCAGTTCCCTGAGCTGCGCATTGTCAGCCAGACCAGGCGCGCCGGTGAGCAGATCGGTCGCCGTCTGCGTCTTGGGGAACGCGATGACTTCCCGAATCGAGTCCGCGCCGGCCATGAGCATGACCAGCCGATCGAGCCCAAACGCGATGCCGGCATGCGGCGGCGCGCCGAACTTGAGCGCTTCGAGCAGGAAGCCGAACTTCTCTTCCGCGTCCTCGCGGCTGATGCCGAGTACGTCGAATGCGGCTTGCTGCATCTGTGGCGTATGGATACGCACCGAGCCACCGCCGATTTCGGTGCCGTTGAGCACCATGTCGTAGGCCTGCGATAGCGCGTGTTCGGGGTCGTCACGCAGCGCGTCCGGGTCGTCGACGGCAGGCGCCGTGAACGGGTGGTGCAGCGCGTCCCAACGCTTGGCCTCGGGGTCGTACTCGAACATCGGCCAGTCGACGACCCAGAGCGGCGCCCAGTCGCCTTCCACGCGATCCATATCATGACCCAGGCGCACGCGAAGCGCGCCGAGGGCGTCGTTGACCACGCTGGCCTTGTCGGCACCGAAGAACAGCAGATCGCCGTCGGCCGCACCGCTGCGCTGGATGATGCCGTCGACAGCCTCGTCGGACAGGAACTTGAGAATTGGCGAGGCCAGCCCTTCGCGGCCCTTGGCGACGTCGTTCACCTTGACGTAGGCCAGGCCCTTGGCGCCGTAGCGGCCGACGAACTCCGTATAACCGTCGATCTGCTTGCGTGTGAGGCTCGCGCCGTTCGGCACGCGCATGACCGCCACCCGGCCGGTGGCGCTGTTCGCGGGGCCTGAGAACACCTTGAAATCGGCATCCGCGACGAGGTCGGCGATGTCCACGAGTTCGAGGTCGATACGCAAATCCGGCTTGTCCGAACCGAAACGGCGCATGGCTTCTTCATAGGTCATGCGCGGGAACGGGTCCGGCAACTTGACGTCCAGCACGTCGGCAAACAGCGACCGGATCATGGTTTCGTTGATCGACATGATGTCGTCGGCGTCGACAAAGGACGCCTCGATATCGATCTGGGTGAATTCCGGCTGGCGGTCGGCGCGCAGATCCTCGTCGCGAAAGCAGCGCGCAATCTGGTAGTAGCGATCCATGCCGGACACCATGAGCAGCTGCTTGAACAGCTGTGGCGACTGCGGCAGCGCGAAGAAATGGCCGGGCTGGGTGCGGCTCGGCACCAGATAGTCGCGCGCGCCTTCCGGCGTGGCCCGTGTGAGAATCGGCGTCTCGATATCGAGAAAACCCAGATCGTCCAGCGCGTTGCGCACCGCACGCGTCACCTGCGCGCGCAGCTGCATGTGGCGCTGCATGCGCGGTTTGCGAAGTTCGACATAGCGATAGCGCAGGCGCGCCGCATCACCGACGTTTTCGGTCTCGTCCAGTTGCAGTGGCGGCGTTTCGGATGCGTTGAGCACCGTAAGCGACGTCGTGTAGACCTCGACCTCCCCAGAGGCGAGATTGGCATTGACCGTGCCTTCCGGGCGCGCCCGCACCCGACCGGTCACCTGAATCACGAACTCGCCGCGCAGGCGCTCGGCGGTTTCGAAGATCGACGGCTCGTCTGGGTCGAACACGACCTGGAGCAGTCCACTGCGATCACGCAGATCGACGAAGATCACGCCACCGTGGTCGCGGCGGCGATGCACCCAGCCGCAGACGGTGATTTCGCTGTCGATCGCGGCGGCATTCACGTCGCCGCAGTAGTGGGATCGCATCATGGCTTTCGCCTTTCGAGGGAGTTGCAAAAGAGCGCGAGTCTAGCAAGACCCGCTGGCCTGCCGGTAATCGCCCTGGCGTAGACCGATGCACCCGGCGCCTATGAGTACAGGCGCCGGGGCGCGGCGTTAGCTGTTCGTGTTCGAAGCCGGCTTGCTGTCGGCTTTCGCTGCCTTCTTTTCCTTGGGCTTGTCGGCTTTCTTGCTCGCCGTGTCGGAAGCCTTCGAGGTACTGGCGCCCTCTTTCTTGGACGCACTGCCCGCGGTACCGGATTTATCGTCCGAGCCGGCCAGATTGCGCTTGCCGTCGGACTTGAAATCCGTCTCGTACCAGCCACCGCCAGACAGCCGGAAACCGGCCGCAGAGATCTTGCGCTTGAGTTGCGGCTCGGCGCATTCGGGGCACTGGGTCAGCGGATCGTCGGAAAGGCGCTGGAGTTGTTCGAGTTCATGGCCGCAGCTGCGGCAGACATATTCATAAATGGGCATGGCAAACCCCCTCGGGAATCGGCAACGGCGCGTATTTTATACGACGCCGCGCGTGGCGCCACTGGCTGCCGAGCGCCCGATGCCGTAGTACGTGAACCCGGCGTTCGCGACGTAGGACGGTTTGAAGATGTTGCGGCCATCGACGAGCACGGCCTGTTTCATACGGCTCGCGATATCCGCGAAATCCGGCGTACGGAAAATATGCCATTCCGTAACCAGCACCAGTGCATCTGCCCCTTCTGCCGCCTGTTCTGCGTTCTCGCATAGGGTGAGGTCGGCCCGTTCGCCATAAATGCGCCGGGTTTCGTTCATGGCCTCGGGATCGAAGGCGCGCACGGTTGCGCCAGCCGCCCACAACGATTCCATGAGCGTGCAGCTCGGCGCTTCGCGCATGTCGTCGGTGTTCGGCTTGAACGCCAGCCCCCAGAGCGCGATCGTCTTGCCGGACAAATCGCCGAAATGCGCCTGCAGCTTCTCGAACAGCACGTTCTTCTGGCGGTTGTTGACGCGCTCGACGGCGTTGATGATCTCGGTGTCGTAGCCCAGCTGCCCCGCCGTTTGCGCGAGTGCGCGCACGTCCTTGGGGAAACAGGAGCCGCCGAAGCCACAGCCGGGATAGATGAAGTGATAGCCGATACGGTGATCCGCGCCGATCGCCTTGCGCACCTGCTCGATATCCGCGTCCACGCGGTCGGCGACCTGGGACAGCTCGTTCATGAGGCTAATCTTGGTCGCCAGCACGATGTTGGCGGCGTACTTGGTCAGTTCGGCGGAACGAATGTCCATCACGATCGTTCGGTCGTGTTGACGATTGAACGGCGCATACAGCGCGCGCAGATGCTCGGCCGCGCGATCACTGTCCACGCCGACGACCACACGGTCCGGCTTCATGAAATCCTCGACCGCGGCGCCCTCCTTCAAGAACTCGGGATTGGAAGCGACATCGAACTCGACGTCCACGCCGCGCGCGGCGACCGCCTTGGCAAGCTGTGCCTTTACCTTGTCAGCGGTACCCACCGGCACCGTCGACTTGGTAATCACGAGGCGATATTCATCCATATGCGCGCCGATCGTTTCGGCGACCTTGAGTACATACTGAAGATCGGCGCTGCCATCCTCGTCGGGCGGCGTGCCGACCGCAATGAACTGCAATGTGCCGTGCGCGACCGCCTCGGCGGCATCGGTGGTGAAACGCAGCCGACCGCTACGCACGTTCTCGTGCACGATCTGCTCGAGCCCCGGCTCGAAGATCGGAATCTCGCCCCGTGTCAGGCGCGCGATCTTGTCGGCGTCGATATCGACACACATGACGTGATTGCCGCTCTGGGCAAGGCACGCGCCCGTCACCAGGCCAACATATCCGGTACCGAAAATCGTGATGCGCACACTGACCCCTTGCTGATCTGTCGAGAATCGTTTCTGAACGCGCGAGATTATGCGCAAGCTGGCGCGATGATGCGAGCCAACACCCGATCGAGCAGACATAAAAAAAGCCGCCAACCCGGCGGGCTGGCGGCTTCTGCCGTAATGGCGTCCCCAAGGGGATTCGAACCCCTGTCGCTGCCGTGAAAGGGCAGTGTCCTAGGCCTCTAGACGATGGGGACAGTCTTGGTGGAGCCAGGCGGGATCGAACCGCCGACCTCAACACTGCCAGTGTTGCGCTCTCCCAGCTGAGCTATGGCCCCTGATCTGCAGCGAGGGCGAATTATAGAGATTGGGTACGGCCTTGCCAACCTCTGTATCGATTATTTTTTTACCGCCGCCCGTACGGCCTCGGCAACGCGCTCCTGGTCCGCTGCCTCGAGGTACGGATGCATGGGCAGACTCAGCACGCGTTCGGCCGCGCGTTCGGAGATGGGAATAGCCACGTCCGAGTAGAGCGGCGGCTGACGGTTCAGCGGTACGGGGTAGTACACCGCGTTCGGTATGCCTGCGTCATTTAGCGCCGCCCGCACCGCGTCTCGGTCGTCGACCTGAATCGTGTACTGCGCGTAGACGCTCGTGCAATCGTCGGCGACCGTCGGCGTCTTGACCACGCCTTGGAGCAGCTCTTCGTAACGTGCGCCAACGGCGGCGCGGCGCGCCACTTCGTCGTCGAACACCTCCATCTTTGCCAGCAGAACAGCGGCCTGGATTGTGTCGAGCCGACCGTTGATACCCAGGCGCGGGTGATAATACGGCGCGCTCTGACCGTGATTACGCAGCTCGCGCATGCGCTGCGCAAGCGTCGCGTCGGTAGTGAACGCGGCCCCGCCGTCGCCGTAGCAGCCCAGCGGCTTGGCCGGGAAGAACGACGTAGCCGACAGGCTCGACACCCCGCCCGAGCGGCGCCCCTTGTATGTGGCGCCGAAGCTCTGCGCGGCGTCTTCGATCACCGGCACATCGTGACGCGCAGCGATCGCGTTGATCGCATCCATGTCCGCGATCTGGCCGAACAGGCTGACGGGCACGATCGCCTTGGTGCGCTCGGTGATCCTCGCCTCGATGAGTGCAGGGTCGATGTTATAGGTGTCCGGGTCGATGTCGACGAACACCGGCGTCGCACCGAGCAGGCCGATCATCTCACCGGTCGCGATGAACGTGAACGGCGTGGTGATCACTTCGTCGCCCGGCCCGATGTCGAGCGCCATCATGGCCACAAGCAACGCATCGGTACCGCTCGAAAGCGCAATGCAGTGCTCGACGCCCACATACTCGGCCAGGCGCGCCTCGAGCGCCTCGACTTCGGGCCCCATCACATAACGGCCGTGGTCCAGTACCGCCTGGATTCGTGCATCCACATCCGGCTTGATGCGCTGATACTGGGCTTGCAGGTCGATGAGTTGCATCCGGACTCCCGGTTCAAAGGCTTCGTTAAATTAATCGCGCGAATTCTAGCATCGGCTCGCTGAACGACGCCCGGCCAGACGTCATCGGTTTTCGTTGACCCGGGCGAGCAGCGGCACTAGAATTCTGCGCTCGCAAAGCGAACCGGGCGGTTAGCTCAGCGGTAGAGCACTGTCTTCACACGGCAGGGGTCACTAGTTCGAACCTAGTACCGCCCACCATCTTCCGGCTTTGCACGCCCCAACTCATTTACGCAGACGTTTTGAATTCGCTGGACGGCTGCATGCCGTGCACCGAATCGACCAGCACGCCGGCCGGCGCCTGTGTAAGCCGATCCCGTATCGGATCGCAGCAATCACGCATCTCGAGAACCTTCCCGGACAGCGCACACCCGGGATCGCGCAGCGATAAGCGCTCGCCGCATATTCAGCGGCGCATTCTTTGCGCCAGGCGCCCCGCCCCGCGGCTAAGCGCTTGCTTGAAAAGCACTGTGCATGCCGAACGCGCATGTGAGTATCCGCATCCCAGTGCCGAGATACTTATGTAAATCGTTGCCTTCGCCGCATGCGGTTCGACACCTCGCCAAGGCCCGCGCTAAATTGCATGGCAACCCCGCCAAGCAATATTTCAGTATGGATTACTCCCGGCCCAGCCAGATCGACGACCAGACCTACCGAGCGGTTCTCGAACGCTACCGCTGCAACGAAGCCGATCAGGTCAATCGCCTGATAGAGATCGCGCGACTGGCGCCGCATACCAACCGCCGGGTGGAATCGGAAGCAGCGCGTCTCGTGCAGGCCGTACGAAAGAAGAACTCGCACGGCAGCGGCATCGATGCGTTCATGCACGAGTACGAGCTGTCGAGCCAGGAAGGCGTGGTGCTGATGTGCCTGGCGGAGGCACTGCTTCGTATACCGGACGATACGACGGTCGATCGATTGATCGACGACAAGATCGGCGGCTCCAACTGGGAATCGCATCTGGGCGAGTCGAAGTCGTGGTTCGTCAACGCCTCGACCTGGGGGCTGATGCTCACCGGGCGAATACTGCGTCACGAGGACTCGCCGCAGCGTAATTTCCGGAGCGTACTGCAACGCCTGGTCAAGCGTAGTGGCGAACCGTTCATTCGTCAGGCGGTGAGCCAGGCGATGCGCATCATGGGGCGCCAGTTCGTGATGGGCCGCACGATCGAAGAAGCGATCAGCAACGCCCGATCACTGGAAAAACGCGGCTACACCTATTCCTACGATATGCTCGGCGAGGCGGCGCGTACCGACAAGGATGCGCAACGCTACTTCGACGACTACTGGCATGCCATCGAGGTCTGCGGCGAAGCCAGCCGCGGCCGCGGGCCGGAGAAGTCGCCGGGCGTATCGGTGAAACTATCCGCACTGCACGCGCGCTATGAGCTGGCGCACCGCGAGCGCGTGCATCGTGAGCTGCTGCCACGTCTGCTCAAGCTCGCGCGGCTGGCGGCCAAACACAACATCAATCTGACAATCGACGCCGAAGAAGCCGCACGGCTGGATCTCTCGCTCGAACTGTTCGCCTGCGTCTCGCAGGAAGACGATCTCGCCAACTGGCAGGGCCTCGGTCTTGCCGTGCAGGCGTACCAGAAGCGCGCGCTCGACGTGATCGACTGGCTGGCCGATCTGGGCCGCCGTCACAATCGGCGGATCATGATCCGGCTGGTCAAGGGCGCGTACTGGGATACCGAGGTCAAGCGCGCCCAGGAAGCCGGAGTCGACGGCTATCCGGTATTCACGCGCAAGCATAATACCGACGTCTCGTTTCTTGCCTGCGCCCAGCATATTCTGGCGGCATCGGACGTCTTCTACGGCCAGTTCGCGACCCACAACGCACATACCCTGTGCTACATCCGCCAGGCCGCCGGCGACCGCACCGACTTCGAGTTCCAGCGCCTGCATGGCATGGGCGAAGACCTGTACGAGGAAATCGTGGAGAAAGGCGACCGGCCCGCAGCCTGTCGTATCTATGCACCGGTCGGCGCCCATGAGGATTTGCTGGCCTACCTCGTACGGCGACTGCTCGAGAATGGCGCGAACAGTTCATTCGTGAATCGTCTCGTCGACGAGAATGAACCCGTCGAGGACATCGTGGCCGACCCGGTCACAGCGGCCGAGCAGCAGACGAGCGCGCAGCACCCACGCATCCCGCTCCCGCACGACCTGTACGGCGAACGCCGCCCGAACGCCAAGGGCATCGATCTGTCGGACGTGCGCGAACTGGACGCGCTTGCCAAGGGCATGCGCGAAGCCGATGCGCGTGTCTGGCGGGCCGCGCCGCTGATCAACGGCAAGCCAGCCACGACCGACCAGAACGACAAGGAGCGCAGTACCCGCCCCATACCCTC